>NZ_MWOK01000001.1:0-141049 GCF_012932145.1 Acidovorax sp. SRB_14
CACAGCGGCGGCCACCGCCGCGCCGGCGCGCAACAGCAGCGGCCCAGGCTCGACGCCCACGTCCGGCTTGGCGAAGGAGCCGCGCACATACAGCGGGGTGCGCAGCGAAAAGAATTTCCACTGGAGCGACTCGGGCTTGACGCGCAGGTCGATGTGCTCGCGCGCCAGGTCCACCGTGCCGACCGCCTCGACGATGGCTTCCTCGGTGCTGAGCTTGGCGGTGCGCGTTTGCGCCATGCCTTGCTTGACGGCCAGGTCGGCCACCGCGCAGCGCAGGTGCACTTCGCGCGTTTCGCCAAACAGCTTGGCGAAGACGATGCTGCCCACGTTGAGCGCGGCCATGTCCAGCAGCTGCTTGCTCAGCGTCCCATCGCGCACATACAGCCGCGCTTCGCCCGAGCTGCTGCCCAGCATCTGGCCCACCGAATGGCCCTGGCCGCTGAGCGCAAAGGCGCCGTCCATGCGGCCCAGGCTCTTTTGCATGCGCTCCACCTTCGGGAACAGCGCCGAGAGCTGCAGCCCATCCACCGTGGCGCGCACCTGCGCCTTGAGCGGGTCCTGGCGGCTGTCGAGCACCACCTGCGCATCGATCTTGCCGCGCGCCACGCCAAAGCGCAGCGGTTCGAGCGTGAGCCGCGCGTTGTTGAGCACGGCATGCACGCTAAGGTTCTCGAGGGGCAGGTGGTCCGATTCGATGATTTTCTGGCCATCAAACACAATGTCCAGGTCCATCGCATTCCAGCGCTCCGTGGCAAATTTCTTGCTGGGCAATACCTTGCCGGGCGGCGGAGGCGGCGTGTTCTTGGCGGGAGCGCCTGCGGGCGTTCCCAGCACCGGACCCAGGTCGGCCAGGCGCAGGGTGTTCGAATACACTTGGCCCCGCAGTTGCGGGCGCGGCTTGCCCGAGGTGTATGTCAGGTGCCCGTGCAAGTCGCTTTTGCCCAGGCTGCCATGGAAGTCCTGGTAATCCCAGGTGGCGCGCTCCGGTGTCAGGTTGCCCACCAGACGGCCATTGGTCTGGTACGGCGGGGTGTTGGGCAGCACCAGTCCGGTGAGCGCATACAGGTCGGCCATGGTCGCACCGGCCAGCAGCACCCGCAGGTCCATCCCGGCCAGGGCCGTGGGGTTGGTCAACGTGCCCTCCACCTCGGCCCGCGTATCGCCCGCGCGCGCGCTGAACTGCACCGGGAAGTCGAGGACCTTGTTGCGCAAGCTCAACAGATCGCCCGCCTTGCCTTGGCCCTCCAGATCGGCCTTGGCAAAGCGCCCGCGGACCTTGAATTGCACGCCGTAGCGCGCGGCGCCCTGGGCAGGCGGGGCGCCGGCTTCTGCGCCGGGGGCAGGGCCGCCGCCCGCCCCTGCCTGAGCGTTGGCGCCGGCTGGGGATGCGGGCGCTTCAGCGATGGTGGCCACCTGGGCGCGCAGCGCCAGGTCCTTGAGGCCATCGGCATAGGCGATCTGTCCTTCGCTCACCTGCAATTGATCGACCGTGACGTTCCAGGGGTTGGCGCTTTGCGGGGGCGCATGGCGCGGTGTGAAGGTCCAGTTGTTGCGGCCATCCGCCAGGCGCGCCAGGGCCACGTCGGGCGCGCTCAGCTCCACCGTGCCCAAGGCGAGCGTGCGTTTGAGCAGCGGCAGCAGCCGCAGCGATGCGCTGGCCTCCGCCGCCGTGGCCATCGGTGGCGCCGTGTCTGCGGCCGTGTCGGCCGGCACCGGCGGGGCAGCCGCCGCCCCGCGTGGCACCCCTTCGCCGCGCGCCGGGGCGGCCTCGGCCAGCGTGGGCGGCGCGGCGCGCGCATCGGCGGGGTCGAGCGCCCCCTGCCTGCCCAAGTCGGCGCGGTTGCCCAGCACCAGCTGTTTGGCATGCACGGTCACGCCCGGTATCCAGCGCTGCCACCCGGGCTCGAGCGGCTGGGGCCATTGCCACTGGGCCGTCAGGTCGCCTTCGATGGCAAAGTGGCGGCCGGTGGTGTCGCTGACTTTGGCGTTGATCCAGGGGCGCGCACGGTTCCAGTCCCATTGCGACAGCACGACCAGCACCACGGCCAGGAGCACCAGCACGGCAGCCACGGTGCCCAGCACCCAGCGGAGGGCACGGTGGGGCGGCCGCGCGGAAGCAGCAGGGGCGCTCGGGGGCGGAGCAGGTGTCGGGGTGGCGTGGGGCATGGGCAGGGAGAGGAGGGCACAAAAGCTGATGGCGGCCATGCTAGCCCGTGACGCACGGCGGCAGAAGGCCTGCTGCGGCGGCCGGGCCGCATTGGCGCGCTTGTCCTACAACATGCACAACGCGCTGGCACGGGGCGGGTATCGATGCCTGGCGCAGCACGGGTGCTACCGCAGCAGCGAACCTCCAGCCGTCTGCGCCCGGAAAGGCCGGGCTTCTAGAATCAAGGTCAATGCACAACCCGAGCCACCCCTTTGTTTTGCCCATGCGCGATGGCGTCTCCGCCAGCTGTGTGGCCCTGCCGCCGACCGGGCACGGCAACATGCTGGATTTTTTGGACGAACGTTTGCCGCGCGTCGGGCGCGAACAGTGGCGCCTGCGCATGGCCGCGGCCGAGGTGGTGGACGAGCGTGGCACCCAGGTGACGCCCGAGCGGGCTTTCGAGCCCGGCCTGCGCCTGTACTACTACCGCAGCCTGCCTGCCGAGCCGCCGCTGCCGTTTGACGAAACCATCGTCTACCAGGACGATCACCTGCTGGTGGCCGACAAACCGCATTTCATGCCGGTCACCCCGTCCGGCCCCTACCTGCACCAGACGCTGCTGGTGCGGCTCAAACAGCGCCTGGGTTTGCCCGCGCTGGTGCCCCTGCATCGCATTGACCGCGACACCGCCGGGCTGGTGCTGTTCTCGGTGCAGCGCAGCACGCGCGGCACCTACCACAGCCTGTTTCGCGACCGTTTGATGACCAAGCACTACGAAGCGGTAGCGCCTTGGCGTGGCGATGTCGATTTTCCGCGCGAGCACCGCAGCTGCATGCAAGAGGGGGCCGAATTTTTTCGCATGCAGGAGGTCCGCGGCGAGCCCAATACCCTGACACGCATGCAGGTGCTGGAGGTGGCGGGCGCGTGGGCCCGCTACCGGCTCTCGCCTGTGACGGGCAAGCGCCACCAGCTGCGGGTGCACATGGCGGCGCTGGGCTTGCCGCTGCGCCACGATGCGTTCTATCCCGTGGTCAACGATCCTCCGGCAGGCGATTTTTCGCGCCCGCTGCAGCTGTTGGCGAAAACACTGGAATTCACCGACCCGCTCACGGGCCAGGCGCGTTGCTTCGAGAGCGCGCGCGAACTGCTGCCGCTGCCCGGATGAGCGCGCGCCACCCGCCAACGCAGTGCCCGGCCATTTGTCCTACAAGGCCGCATCGGGTTTTGAACGAAGATGCCGGCTCTGCCGCCAGAGGGTTGCTGCGCATCCATGCGGCTCCCGGTTGGCCTGTTCAACGCATCTGAGAAAGGTTCCCTTGCGCATCCTGTACGTCGAAGACAACGAGGAACTCAGAGAGACCATCGGCATGCTGATGGAGCTGGAAGGGCGCTTCATCACCAAGTGCGCGACCGCAGAGGCTGCCCTGGAGCTGGAAACCCAAGAAACGTTCGATGTCTTGGTCACCGATGTGAGTTTGCCGGGCATGTCTGGCACGGACCTGGCACGCAAGGTGCTGGCCAAAGACCCGACCCGCTGGGTGGTGCTGTGCTCGGGTTACCAATTCGGCGCTGCGCTTTCGTCTCTGGGGCCGCGCGTGCGGGCCTTGGTCAAACCCTTCGAACTGGAAGACCTGGACGCCTTGCTTGCCGAGATCGGCGCTACCCTAAAAACCACCCCTGCCGTCTGATTCGCACGCTATCCGGGGCAATTGCACCCGGAACGTTGTGCGTGCGTCACCGGAGGACGCCTCGATGGTCCCGCCGTGCGCCAGCACGATCTGCTGGGCGATGTACAGCCCCAGGCCCAGGCCTTGGTGGCGACCGGGCTGGTGGATGCGCTCGCGAAACGGGTTGAACAAATGCGCCATCAGGCTCTCGGCAATGGCGCCTTCGTTGTCCACGGTCAACACCACGTGGTGTGCTGCGGTGCCGTCTGCCGTGACCTGCACCGCAGTGCCGGTGACACCATGCTGCAGCGCGTTGCCGATGAGGTTCGAAGCCACCTGCAGCATGCGCTCGCTGTCCCATACACCGGCGAGGTCACCGCGCGCAGCCACTTCGATGCGGCGGCCGGTGCCGCCCTCGCGCAGTTCCTGGGCTGCGCGGCCCACGAGGGTGTCGAGCGACGCCGGGCCCCGCTTGAGCGGCATGCTGCCGGCCTGGCGAACGCGTGCCACGTCCAGCAGGTCTTCGATCATCTGGCCCATGCGCCGGCCACTGCTCTGTATCTGCTGGGCCAGGGCGAGCAGCTTATCCGGGTCGGCCAGCGGGCGTTGCAGGGCCATGGCGCCCGTCAAAATGGCCGTCAACGGATTGCGCAGGTCATGGCTGAGCACGGCCATGTACATCTCGTTGAGGCGCAGGCTTTCGGTGCGTTCCTGCAATTCGTGGGCCAGTGCGCGTTTTTGCCGGTGCAGTTCGAAAAAAATGTTGGCCTTGTTGACCAGCGCATGCGTGTCGATCGGTTTGTAGAGGAAGTCCACGGCGCCGGTTTCATAGCCCTTGAACTGCCAGTTCTGGTCGCGCGATCCGGCCGTCATGAAGATCAACGGCACGTGGCGCGTGCGTTCGCTGCCGCGGATCAGTTCTGCCAGCTCGAAGCCATTCATCTCGGGCATTTGCACATCGAGCAGGGCCAGTGCCACGTCGTTGTGCTGCAGCAGCAGTTCCAGGGCTTCGGAGCCGCAGCTGGCCTTGAGGATCTCGATGTCGCTGCGTTGCAGCACGGCTTCGAGCGCCGTGAGGTTTTCTTCGGTGTCATCGACCAGCAGGCATTTGACCCGCGGAGACGGGGGTGCTGCCGGTTCCGCGCTGCGGTATGTCACAGGCTTCCCTCCAGATGCAAAGACGTCAACAGCGCCGCAATGGCTTGCGGCTCCAAGGCCTGGCTCGCCGCGGTGCGTTGCAGCGCGGCCTCGGGCATGGTGCGCATGGGCGCGCTGGCAGGGGCTTGCACCAGGGCCAGTCCGCCGCCGCCGTGCACTGCAGCAAGGCCGCGCGCGCCGTCCTCGTTGGCGCCCGAGAGCACGATGCCGATGAGCTGTCGCGCATAGATGTCGGCAGCCGACTCGAACAGCACATCGATCGAAGGGCGGGAATAGTGCACAGGCGCATCGACCGACAAGGCCAGGGCTGGCCCGGTGTCCACCAGCAAATGGTAGTCCGGCGGTGCAAAGTACAGCGTTCCGGGCGCAATGGGCTCTTTGTCCTGGGCCTCGCGCAGCGGCAAGGCGCAGCGCCCTTGAAAAATGGTGCACAGCAGGCTGGGACGCTCGCGCGGCAGGTGCAGAACGACCAGCAGGGATGCGCGCAATGTCGCCGGCAGTGCGGGCAGCAAGATGCCCAGCGCCTCGACACTGCCTGCGGAGCCACCGATGACAATGGCCTTGAACGCAGAATCAGATGGCAATCGGGGGATCACAGCACAGCCTTCTTTTGGTAAATGCGGTCTTTCGGCACGAAGTTGTCGAACGCAGCTGCATGCGATGAAAAAAGCAGCGACTCCTTGGAGCCCAGCCCCAGAAATCCCTTGCGGCACAGCGCGTCCTTGAAGAGCCCCAGGGCACGGTCTTGCAAGTCGCGGTCAAAGTAGATCAACACATTGCGGCACGACACCAGGTGCACTTCTGAAAAGACGCTGTCGGTGGCCAGGCTGTGGTCTGAAAAGACCATGTGCCGGCGCAGGGACTTGTCGAACACGACCCGGCCGTAGGCGGCGCTGTAATGGTCGGACAGCGAGGAGCGCGCGCCCGAGCGCACATGGTTTTCGGCGCAGGCCGGAATGCGCGCAATGTCATAGACGCCGGCTTCGGCCTTCTTGAGGGCCGCGGGGTTGATGTCGGTCGCGTAGATGAGGGAGCGCTCCAACAGGCCTTCTTCGCGCAGCAGGATGGCCAGGGAATAGACCTCTTCGCCCGCACTGCAGCCGGCCACCCAGACCTTGAGCGAAGGGTAGGTGCGCAACAGCGGCACCACCTGCTCGCGCAAGGCGCGGAAATAGCCGGGGTCGCGGAACATCTCGCTCACCTGGACCGTGAGGTATTCGAGCAGCGCGGGAAAGGTCTCGCGGTCGTGTAAAACGCTGTCCTGCAATTGTGAGACGGTCTTGCAGCCGAAATGGACCAAGGCGGCCTGCAGGCGCCGCTTGAGCGAGGCCTGTGCGTAGCCGCGAAAGTCGAAATGGTACTTGTAGTAGATCGCATCGATCAGCAGGCGCTGCTCGATGTCGAGGGTGGTCGTTTTGCGGTGCGGCAATGCGCTCTTCCTGCTATTTGGGCATCCACACCCGCACCAGAGACAGCAGCTTTTCCACGTCCAGGGGCTTGGCGATGTAGTCGTTGGCGCCTGCCGCGAGGCATTTTTCCTGGTCGTCTTTCATGGCCTTGGCGGTCAGCGCAATGATCGGCAGCTTGCGCCACTGCGCATTTTTGCGGATTTCGCGCATGGCGGTAAAGCCATCCATCTCGGGCATCATGATGTCCATCAGCACCAGATCGACCGGCGTGCCCTGCGGCGCCTGCGAGCGCTCCAGCGCGGCCAGCGCCTCGAGGCCATTGCGTGCGATCTCCACCCGAATGCCGGTCGGTTCGAGCACGCTCGAGAGCGCGAAGACATTGCGCACATCGTCCTCCACCACCAGAACCGTGCGCCCTTCGAGCGATGCGTCGCGGTCGCGCGCCACCTGCAGCATGCGCCGGTGGTCGGCCGGCAGCGTCGACTCGACCTGGTGCAGGAACAGCGTGACCTCGTCGAGCAGGCGCTCGGGCGAGCGCGCGTCCTTGATGATGATGGATTTGGAGAAGCGCCTGAGCTGCTGCTCTTGCCCGTGCGAGAGCGAACGCCCGGTGTAGACGATCACCGGAGGGAAGGCGACGTCTTCCTGCTCGGCCATCTGTTCGAGCAGCTCGTAGCCGCTCATGTCGGGCAGGCTCAGGTCCATCACCATGCAGTCGAAGGTGGTGCTGCGCAGCAGCTCCAGCGCACGCTGCGCATTTTCTGCGCCCACGATCTCCACCTCCCCGTTGCCGAGCAGCTCGCGCATGCTCTCGCGCTGGTTTTCGTCATCTTCCACCACCAAAACGCGGCGCAGCACCTGCGTGAACTTGGCCTCCAGGCGCTGGAATGCATGCACCAGTTCCTCGCGCTTGACCGGCTTGAGCGCGTAGCCGACGGCGCCGCGTCCCATGGCCTCTTGGGCATAGTCGGCGACGGACACCATGTGCACCGGGATATGGCGCGTGAGCGGGTTGCGCTTGAGTTGGTCGAGTACGCCGAGGCCCGAAAAATCCGGCAGGTTCACGTCCAGTACCACAGCGTCGGGCAGGTACTGCAGGGCCGCGGCCAGGCCGTCGCTGCCGCTGGCGGCCATCAGGCACTGAAAACCCATCTCGTGCGCCAGCTCATGCAGGATGCGGGCAAACCGCACGTCGTCCTCCACCACCAGGATGGTGCGGGCACGCGGGTCTCTGTGCTCCCGGTCGTCGAGGGCCCCGCTGCCGGCGGCAGGCGCGGGCACAGGGGAGGGCGCCAGCGCAGGCGGCGCCGAGGCTGGCGAGGCCGCCGCGCGTTGCGCCGGCACGGGAGGCTGCGCGCCCGACGCGGGGGGCGCGGTTGCGGGCGAAGGGGCCTCTGCCATCGCCTCCGCGTGGTCGGCCACCACCAGCGTCGTGGGAAGGGTCAGGGTGAAGACACTGCCTTCACCCGGCACGCTGTGCACCGTGAGGTGGCCGCCGAGCAGGTGCGCGAGGTTCCGGGAAATCGACAGGCCCAGCCCGGTGCCGCCGTATTTGCGGTGGGTGCTGCCATCGGCCTGGCGGAAGGCATCGAAGATCAGCTGCTGCTGGTGCGCAGGGATGCCGATGCCGGTGTCGCTGACCGCAAACGAGACGCTGGCATCTGTCGGCGCGCTGACCCGCACGGTGATTTCGCCGTGGCTGGTGAACTTGATGGCGTTGGAGAGCAGGTTCTTGATCACCTGGCCCAGGCGCTGCGGATCGGTGTCGATGCGCTCGGGCACGCCTGGCGTCACGGTCCAGCGCAACGCCAGGTGCTTTTCTTCTGCCAGGGGCACCATCGGCTCGACCAGTGCCTGCACCGTGCGCGCCAGCGCCACCGGTTCGGGCGTGACCGTCGCCTGCCCCGCCTCGATCTTGGCCAAATCCAGAATGTCGTTGATCAGCCGCAGCAGGTCGTTGCCGGCCGCCGAAATGGTTTGGGCGTACTTCACCTGGCTGTCCGTCAGGTTGCCGGTCCTGTTGTCTGCCAGCAGCTTGGCCAGGATCAGGCTCGAATTGAGCGGTGTGCGCAGCTCGTGGCTCATGTTGGCCAAAAACTCGCTCTTGTATTGGCTGGCCGCTTCCAGGTCGCGCGCCTTTTCGGACAAGGCCTCCTGGGCCCGCAGCAGTTCGGAGGTCTGGCGCTCGAGCTGGCGCGTCTGCTTTTCCAGGAAATGGTTGCTTTGCTCCAGTTCGTTTTGCTGGGTTTCCATCTGCGCCTGCGAGTCTTGCAGGATGCGGCTTTGCTGCTCCAGCTCTTCATTGCTGACGCGCAATTCTTCTTGCTGCGCCTGCAGTTCTTCCGACTGGCGTTGCGTCTCTTCGAGCAATTCCTCCAGCTGCGAGCGGTCGGTGGCCGAGCGGATGGTCGTGGCCAGCAGTTCGGCGGCACGCACCAGGAACTCCAGATCGGTGGCGTCGAGTTTGCGAAAAAATCCCATCTCCAGCACGGCGTGCAGCTGGTCGCGCTGCACGGCGGGCACGACCGTCAACTCGGCCGGTGTGCCGCGTCCGGTGCTCGATGAGACCGTGAGGTAGCCCGGCGGGACATCGTGCAGGTGCAACAAGGTGCGCGACTGCGCCACCTGGCCCGCCAGGCCCTGGCCGGGGGCGATATGGGCCGGCGCGTCCGCTTCGGCGATCGCGTAGCGGCCAAAGCGCTGCAGCGCCAGTGCACCGTCGGCCGCGTAGGCCGCGCCCACCTTGGCATCCATGAAACGCGCCAGGTAATCCAGCGCATGCTGGCCCAGATCGTTCAGCCGCAGGTCGCCCTGCAGACGTGCGCTCAAGCCCATCAGGCCGGACTTGATCCAGCTTTGCTGCATTTTCAGCCGGTGGTCGCGCGCATTGATCACTGCCGATATCAGGATCAGCACCAGCAGCACCGCGGCCCCCAGCCACGTCGCTGCGGTGGAAAATCGCGACGCATCCTCCCAGAGCAGACGGCGCTTTTCCCATTCCTCGCGCTCGGCGACGAGCATCTCGCGCACCAGGGTGCGGATGCTGTTCATGGTCAGGCGGCCCACATCCGTGGCGAGCACGGCCATTGCCGCGTCACGCTTTCCGTCGCGTTGCAGGGCGATCGTTTCAGCCAGCTCGTCCATCTTCTGCTGCGCCAGTGCATGCAACTGCTGCAACTGCGTTTTCTGCGCTTCCGACCATTCGAGGGCATCCAGACCCTTGAAGGTCTGCGCCAACCCTTCCTTGGTCGCCAGGTAGGGCTGCAGGTAGCGCATGTCGTTGGTGAGCAAATAGCCGCGCTGGGCCGTTTCCGCATCACGCAGCGACAGCAGCACCAGCTGGGTCAGGTCGATCGCCTTGACCGAGCGGTTCATCTGGTGCACCGAGCGCGTGCGCTCTTCGGAAGCACGGTACGACACCAGCGCGATCAGCACGGTGGCCATCGCTGCCAGCATGAACCAGACCAGGAGGCGGTAGGGAAAAGTATTGCGGTCGCGCCAGCTTGGGTCTGCCACAAGAGACGAAGAGGAAGAAGTCATGCGCATTCAAAGATCAGGTGGATCGGACGCGGTGGCAAGCGGTCGATTCTGTCAGAGTGCGTGCGCCTGGTGCCGCGGGCGTTGGAACACCGGGGCCTGGGCCACTTCAAAGGGCTGCGGTCTGCGGCTGCGGGAGGGGCCGCAGCCAGTGGCCCCCGATCGGGGCACGCAGCGCAAAAACTGGAGCGGGTGATGGGAATCGAACCCACGTTATTTGCTTGGGAAGCAAGAGTCCTGCCATTGAACGACACCCGCGAAGCTGCGGATTATAGGCACCCTGCGCCCGCCGGAGTGAAGCCCGTCGGCCCAGGGTTTGCCCAAGGGTGCGTCTTTTGCGCACCCTGCCGCCGCGGACTGGCTGGCGGGGATGCGCGAAATGCGAAGTGTTTTTTTACTCCAGGGTTTATGAATAAAGCGCTGAAAGCTATCAAAAGCAGAGCGGTTCAGTCTATTTTTGGATGTCGCCCAGGCACAGGTACTTGATCTCGACATAGTCGTCCATGCCGTGGTGCGAGCCTTCGCGCCCGAGGCCCGACTGCTTGACGCCGCCGAACGGCACATGCTCGGTCGCCAGGATGCCGACATTGATGCCCACCATGCCGTATTCGAGCGCTTCGGCCACGCGGAAGATGCGGCCCACGTCGCGGCTGTAGAAGTAGCTCGCCAGGCCGAACTCGGTGGCGTTTGCCGCATCAATGGCCTCCTGCTCGGTCTTGAACTGGAACACGGGAGCGAACGGGCCGAAGGTTTCCTCGCGCGCGCACAGCATGTCGGGCGTGGCGTGCGCCAGCACCGTGGGCTCGAAGAACTGGCCGCTGCCCAGCGTGGACAGGCGCTTGCCGCCCGCCACCACGCGGCCGCCCCTGGCCACGGCGTCATCCAGATGGCGCTGCACCTTCTCGAGCGCCGCTTCCTCGATCAGCGGGCCCTGGTTCACGCCTTCGTCAAAGCCGTTGCCGACTTTGGCGGTCTTGACCTTGGCCGCGAACTTGGCGATGAATTGGTCGTAGACGCCTTCCTGCACGTAGAAGCGGTTGGTGCACACGCAGGTCTGGCCCGCATTGCGGTACTTGCTGGCAAAGGCGCCTTCGACGGCGGAGTCGATGTCGGCATCGTCGAACACGATGAAGGGTGCGTTGCCGCCAAGTTCCAGGCTCATTTTCTTGACCGTGGGCGCCGACTGGGCCATCAGGATGCGGCCGACTTCGGTGCTGCCCGTGAAGCTGATGTGGCGCACCACGTCGCTGGCGCACAGCACCTTGCCGATGGCGATCGAGTGGGCCGCGTCGGCGCTGAGCATGTTGAGCACGCCGGCCGGGATGCCCGCGCGCACGGCCAGCTCGGCGGCGGCCAGGGCCGTGAGCGGCGTGAGTTCGGCCGGCTTGATGACGACGGGGCAGCCGGCGGCCAGCGCGGGCGCCACCTTGCGCGTGATCATGGCCAGCGGGAAGTTCCACGGCGTGATGGCCGCGCACACGCCGATCGGCGCTTTCAGCACCATCAGGCGGCGGTTGTTGTCGAACTGCGGCAGGGTCTCGCCGTTGACGCGCTTGGCCTCTTCGGCAAACCACTCGACGAAGCTCGCGCCGTAGGCCACTTCGCCCTTGGCCTCAGGGAAAGGCTTGCCCTGCTCGGCGGTCATGATGCGGGCGAGGTCGTCCTGGTTCGCCATCAGCAGGTCGAACCACTGGCGCAGGAGGATGCTGCGCTCCTTGGCAGTCTTGGCGCGCCAGGCCGGCCAGGCGGCGTTGGCGGCAGCAATGGCGGCCTCGGCCTCGGCGCCGCCCAGGTTGGCCACGTCGGCCAACTTCAAGCCGGTGGCCGGGTCGTGCACGGCGAAGCGGCTGGCGCCCGCGACCCACTGGCCGTTGATGAGCGCGTCGGTCTTGAGCAGGCTGGGGTCTTTGAGCTGGGCGAGGGGGGACGTGGTGGGCATTGCGTGGGCTCCGCGATAAAGAGGAAACAAGCCCATGAGGATAGCTTTTCAGGCCCCCGCGTACAGCAGCCTGGGCGACAGGGCCAAACCTATAATCTGCGGTTGCCCCCGAGCCTGCCGGCCCCGTGCACACCATATCTACACACCATGAGCCACCCCACATTCACCGTTGCCGACATCCGCAAGACCTTTCTGCACTTCTTTGCCTCCAAGGGCCACACCGTGGTGCCGTCGAGCTCGCTGGTGCCGGGCAACGACCCGACGCTGATGTTCACCAACTCGGGCATGGTGCAGTTCAAGGATGTGTTCCTGGGCACCGACAGGCGCCCCTACGTGCGCGCAGCTTCGGTACAAGCCTGCCTGCGCGCCGGCGGCAAGCACAACGATCTGGAAAATGTGGGCTACACGGCGCGCCACCACACCTTCTTCGAGATGCTGGGCAACTGGAGCTTTGGCGACTACTTCAAGCGCGAGTCACTCAAATGGGCCTGGGAGCTGCTGACCGAGGTCTATAAGCTGCCGGCCGACCGCCTGCTGGCCACCGTCTATGAAGAGGACGACGAGGCCTACGACATCTGGACGAAAGAAATCGGCCTGCCGCCCGAGCGCGTGATCCGCATCGGCGACAACAAGGGCGGGCGCTACAAGTCCGACAACTTCTGGATGATGGCCGACACCGGCCCCTGCGGCCCGTGCAGCGAGATCTTCTACGACCATGGCGACCACATCCCCGGCGGCCCGCCAGGCAGCCCCGATGAAGACGGCGACCGCTTCATCGAGATCTGGAACAACGTGTTCATGCAGTTCAACATGGCCGAGGACGGCTCGGTCACGCCGCTGCCCGCACCTTGCGTGGACACCGGCATGGGTCTGGAGCGCCTGGCCGCCATCCTGCAGCACGTGCACAGCAACTACGAGATCGACATCTTCGCCGCCCTGATCCAGGCCGCCGCCCGAGAGACCGGCGTGCAGGATCTGGACCACAAGAGCCTGCGCGTGATTGCCGACCACATCCGCGCGACCGCCTTCCTAGTGGCCGACGGCGTCAACCCGTCCAACGAAGGCCGCGGCTACGTGCTGCGTCGCATCATCCGCCGCGCGATCCGCCACGGCTACCTGCTGGGCAAGAAGACGCCTTTCTTTCACAAGCTGGTGGCCGAGCTGGCCCGGTTGATGGGCGACGCCTACCCCAAGCTGCGCGCGCAGGAGGCGCACATCACGGCTGTGCTCAAGGCCGAGGAAGAGCGCTTTTTCGAGACGCTCGAAGTCGGCATGCAGATCCTGGACGCGGCGCTGGCCGACGGTGTGCAGGTGCTGCCGGGCGACGTGGCCTTCAAGCTGCACGACACCTACGGCTTCCCGCTCGATCTCTCGGCCGACGTCTGCCGCGAGCGCGGGCTGCGCGTGGACGAGGCCGGGTTTGCCGTGGCCATGGAAAAGCAGAAAACCCAGGCGCGCGCCGCCGGCAAGTTCAAGATGGACCGGGCGCTCGAGTACGCCGGCAGTGGCAATGCCTTCGTTGGCTATGCGCAACTGGAGCAGGATGCTTCAAAAATCGTAGCACTCTACGCAGATGGCATCAGCGTTGCAGCACTCAAAGCCGGTCAAAACGGCGTGGTGGTTCTCGACAGCACCCCGTTCTACGCCGAGAGCGGCGGCCAAGTCGGCGACCAGGGCGAGCTGGTCAGCGGCTCGGCCCGCTTTGCCGTCGGCGACACGCTCAAGATCAAGGCCGATGTGTTCGGCCACCATGGCACGCTGGAGCAGGGCACGCTGAACGTCGGCGACCACGTCAGCGCGCGCGTCGACACCGCGCTGCGCGCCGCCACCGTGCGCAACCACAGCGCCACGCACCTGATGCACAAGGCGCTGCGCGAAGTGCTCGGCGGCCATGTGCAGCAAAAGGGCAGCCTGGTCAACGCCGAGCGCACGCGCTTTGACTTTGCGCACAACGCGCCTGTGACGGACGCGCAGATCCGCGAGATCGAAGCGCGCGTCAACGCCGAAATCCTCGCCAACCAGGCCACCGATGCCAGCGAGATGGACATGGAATCGGCGCAGAAGACCGGCGCCATGATGCTGTTTGGCGAAAAGTACGGCGAGACCGTGCGCGTGCTCAGCATTGGCTCCAGCAAGGAGCTGTGCGGTGGCACCCACGTCGGCCGCACCGGTGACATCGGTCTGTTCAAGATCGTGGCGGAGAGCGGCGTGGCCTCGGGCGTGCGCCGCATCGAAGCCGTCACGGGCGAAAACGCGCTGGCTTACCTGCAGTCGCTCGAAGCCACCGTGCAGTCGACCGCGGGCAGCCTCAAAGCCCATCCGCTGGAGTTGCAGAACCGCGTTGGCCAGGTGCTGGAGCAGGTCCGGTCGCTGGAGAAGGAAGTGGCTGCGCTCAAGGGCAAGCTGGCGTCCTCGCAGGGCGACGAGCTGCTGCTGCAGGCGGTCGATGTCAAGGGCCTGAAGGTGCTGGCCGCGCGGCTCGAAGGCGCGGACGCCAAGACGCTGCGCGACACCATGGACAAGCTCAAGGACAAGCTCAAGAGCGCCGCTATCGTGCTCGTCGCCGTCGATGGCGACAAGGTGCAGATCGCCGCGGGTGTGACGCCGGATGTGGTGGGCAAGGTCAAGGCCGGCGAGTTGGTCAACTTTGTCGCGCAACAGGTCGGCGGCAAGGGCGGCGGCAAGCCCGACATGGCGATGGCGGGCGGCATGCATCCGGCGGGCGTGCCGGCGGCGCTGGCGTCGGTGGCCAGCTGGGTCGCAGAGCGCCTTTGAAAGGAGCGGGGCGCTCGCGCCCCGCTGTGGTTGAAGCACCCGGTGTGGGCCGGGTGCTTTTTTTGTGCCCGCAGCACAGGCGGAAGATCAGAACAGTTCCATGTCTTCGTGGCTGATGCGCGACTGCAGGTGCCCGCTGGCCACGAGGTCGTCATAGAAACGCACCTGGTTGCGGCCATTTTCCTTGGCAAAGTACAGCGCCTGGTCGGCCTGGCCCAGAATTTCGACCGGAGAGCCCGACGCGCTCGCGGTGAAGCCCACGCTCACCGTGACCTGGCCCACCTGCGGGAAGTGGTGGTCCTGGACCGTCTGGCGGAAGCGGTTGAACACCTTGTGCGCCGTCTCCAACGTGGTGGCGCGCAGCAGCACCACAAACTCTTCGCCACCAAAGCGGAAGATGCGGTCGTGGCTGCGAAACGAGCTGCGCAGGAGGTTGGCCATGAGGATCAGCACTTCATCGCCATAGAGGTGGCCGAAGCGGTCGTTGACCTGCTTGAAATGGTCGATGTCGATCACGGCGAGCCACTGCCGCAGCGGCTCGCGGTTTCCGCCGCCCTCGGGCAGTGCTGCGGGCGCACCGGGGGCGGACTGGGGCGCGCGAGCGCGCTCATCCCCGCACGAGGCGTGGCGCGCAAACTGCTCGTCGAAGGTCTTGCGGTTGAACAGGCCGGTCAGCGCATCGCGTTCGCTGTAGTCCAGCAGGCTCTGGTAATTCTTGTAGACGTTGAAGATGCCCATCAGCACATCGAGCCGGTGGGCCGAAATCGGCCGCGACTGGCTCACCTCCAGGCAGCTGGTGACCTGGTCGTGCACCCACACCGGCAGCCAGACCACATAGCGCCCCTTCTGGGGCGCCGAGCGCGCATGCTCTGTGCGCGCCTCGAAGCAGGCCTGGAGTGCCGGGAAGTGCGTGAGCGGCTGGCGCCGTGCATCGGCCTGCGCCTCGGCTTCGGTAGACACCCACTGGCCGTTTTCCATCCAGCTGCGCGGGCGCAGGCAGGTTTCACCCTCCCGTTGGAAGACTTCCAGCGCACGCACCTCGACGACGCTGGTGAGCTTGTGCAGCGTGGCCATCACCGACGCTTCGAGCCGCAGATGGTCGCGGTGTCCCGTCATCTCGACCAGGTTCTGCAGGAGGTGCGTCATGGCGGGGCGGGCAGGGGGGGGTGCGCTCAGCGGCTGCGTATGAACACCAGGTCCCAGACGCCGTGGCCCAGGCGCAGGCCGCGGTTCTCGAACTTGGTAAGCGGCCGGTAGCCGGGCTGCGGTGCGTAGCCTTCTGCGCTGTTGGCCAGCAGCGGCTCTTGCGACAGCACCTGCAGCATCTGCTGGGCATAGGGCTGCCAGTCGGTGGCGCAGTGCAGGTAGCCGCCGGGCTTAAGGCGCGCGGCCAGCTTGGCCACCAGCGGCGGCTGGATCAGGCGGCGCTTGTTGTGCTTTTTCTTGTGCCAGGGGTCGGGAAAGAAGATGTGCACGCCGTCCAGGCTGGCGGGCGCGAGCATGTGGTCGATGACCTCGACTGCGTCGTGCTGCACGATGCGGACGTTGGTCTGGCCCTGCTCGCCCAGGCGCTTGAGCAGTGCGCCCACGCCGGGTTCGTGCACTTCGCAGCACAAGAAGTTGTCGTCGGGGCGCACGCGGGCAATGTGGGCTGTGGCCTCGCCCATGCCGAAGCCGATCTCCAGGATCAGTGGCGCGGAGCGGCCAAAGGCGGCGGTGGCGTCGAGCGGCTGGGCGCGGTAGGGCAGGATGAAGCGCGGCCCCAGGTCTTCGAAGGCTTTGGCCTGGCCGGTCGTGGTGCGGCCGGCGCGGCGCACGAAGCTCTTGATGGTCTTGGGGTGGGCCACGCCGGCCGGGGTCACGCCTTCGCTGGGCGCGGGCGCCACAGGGGTAGCGCGCGCAGCGGCGTCGGGGTCGGGGGGCGTGCCCGTCGGGGCGGAGGGGGAGGGAAGTTCTGTCACGGTGCGAGATTGTAGAGACCGGCCCAGGCCTTGCACCACTGCGCCAGCGCTTGGGGCACCGTGGTGTTGTCGGGATGCGCCACTGCGGGCAGTTGCAGCACGGCCGCCGCGGCCGCCAGCGCCTGCAGCGGCCGCTGCAGGTCCAGCGGCGGCGCACCATGCTGCTTGGAGAGTTTTTCGCCGTCTGCCGCGCGCACCAGCGGCGTGTGCAGGTACTGCGGCGTGGGCGCGCCCAGGGCGCGCTGCAGCAGGATCTGGCGCGGTGTGTTGTCGGCCAGGTCCTCGCCGCGCACGATGTGGGTGATGCCCTGCGCGGCGTCGTCCACCACCACGGCCAGCTGGTAGGCCCACAGGCCGTCGGCGCGGCGCAGCACGAAGTCGCCCACGCTGGCCACCACGTCCTGCTGCTGCGCGCCCAGGCGCCGGTCGTGCCAGTGCAGCACCTGCGGCGCTTCGTTATGGATAGCTGCTTGCGCTTGATCCATAAGGCTTAGAGGCTGTTTTGGCCAAAAATCTGTGGTGTTGAAGCGCCAGGCGCGCGCGCTGCGCCCGTGCAGACCATGGCGGCAGGTGCCCGGATAGGGGTGCTCGACGTGGCGCTGCTGGGCCCGGCCGCGCGCGGCGTGGGCGGCGGCGATGTCCTTGCGCGAGCAGGCGCAGGGGTAGGCCAGGCCGCTGGCGCACAGTCGGTCCAGCGCGCCCTGGTAGGCCGCGGCGCGCGTGGACTGCCACAGCGGCGGCGCATCAGGGTGCAGACCGCAGGCGGCCAGCTGGGCCAGGATGTGTTCGCCAGCACCGGGCGCGCAGCGGGGGGTGTCGACGTCTTCGATGCGCACCAGCCAGCGGCCGCCGTGCCCGCCGTTCCATGCGCGCGCATCGAGCCAGCTCGCCAGCGCCGCCACCAGGGAGCCCGCGTGCAGCGGCCCGGTGGGCGAGGGCGCAAAGCGCCCCACGTAGCCCGCCGGCGTCATGCGACCGCGAGGGCCAGTTCCAGTCCGGAGATGAACGCGTCTTCGAGCCGGTGGCCCAGGCACCAGTCGCCGCAGGCGCCCAGCTGCGCATCGGCATCCCACAGGTGGCTGCGACCCAGCGGCTGCTGGGTTTGCGCATAGCGCCAGCGGCGCACCTGCGCGTGGCTGGGCGTGGCGCGGATGCCGGTCACCTCGGCAAAGGCCTTGAGCAGCTTGTCCTGCACGCGCGTGGCGTTGTCTTCCAGGTGCTCGTCCGACCAGGCCGGGCTGGCTTGCACGGTCCAGCGCTCCACGCTGCTGCGCTGGGGCTTGGACGACTCCCGCGCCAGCCACGCGATGCGGTGGTGCGTGCTGCGCGCGGCGTTCCACTGCGGGCCGAGGGTGGTCAGGCCCGGACGCACGGCCTGGGGAAAGGCCAGCATCAGCGTCCAGCAGGAGGCGATGGACACATCGGCCAGGGCATCGGCCAGCGGGGTGTAGAGGTCGGACGACACCAGCAGGGCGCGTGCGGGCGTGGCCGGTTGCGCCATCAGCACGGCGTCGAAGCCGGCCACCACCTGCTGGGAGCCGTCGTCGCTTTCGGTGCAGACCTGCCAGCCGCGGGGGCGCAGGGGGTCGGCCTCGATGCACACTACCCGGGCGCCGGTGAGCAGGCAGCCCGCCTGCTGCAGCGGCTGTGCCCAGGCGCCGACGAGGGCGTCCATGCCGGGGCAGGCGACCCAGTGCGCTTCGTTGGGCGGCTGGCTCGCCGCCGCCACGCGCCCGGCCGCGTCGAGCACGCGCACCGTGGTGGCGCTCCAGGGCCGGCACACGCCGGGCACCGTGGCCAGGGCCTGCGCGAAGCGGTCGTCGCGTACGGTGAAATACTGCGCGCCGGCGTCGAAGCCGCCAAACGGCGTGTCGTGCGTGGCCGTGCGTCCGCCCACCCGGTCGGATTTTTCAAACACCGTGACCCGGTGCCCGGCCTGTACCAGTGTGCGGGCGCAGGCGATACCGGCGATGCCGGCGCCGATGACAGCGAAATGGCGCGCAGCGCTGGGTGCACGGGGACGTCGGGGGCGGGTGGCGGAAGCGGGGGAGCGGGGGGGCATGGCGGCCTTTCGGGATAGGGATGCGGCAGTCTAAAGACGTGTGGGGTGCGAGCCATCGATGGCCGCGTAACACGGTCTCATGTTTCCACTCTACACGCCTGGCGAAGCGCAGCGCCTAAAAATGGTGGTGGTTCTCGAGCAGCGCGGCCTGGGTGGCTGGACTTTGCAGCTGAGCCAGCCACCACTGCAGCGCGCGGCCCTGGGGGCCGTGCGGGGTGCCGTTCCAGGCGTAATGCATGCGGATGCTGCGCGCCGAGCGCTCCACCCGGCGCGTCACGAGCCGGCCGGCCTCGATGTAGGGGCGCACCATGGGCTCGGGCAGAAAGCCGCAGCCCAGGCCGCGCAGCTGCGCCTGCACCTTGGCCTGCATGGAGCCCACGGTGAGCACGTCCTGCCCGCCGAGCATCCCCATGCTGACGTTGTCGCCCCGGGCCGAGTCGGCCACGGCCACCACGCGGTGCTGCAGCAGCGTGGCGTCGCTGAGCGGCTCGGGCGCGCGGGCCAGCGGGTGGTGCGGCGCCACGGCGAAGATGAAGGGCGTCTCGCCCAGCAGGCCCTGCTGCAGGCCCGCCACGTTGGACGCGTTCACCGCCACGCCGATGGCCAGGTCGGCCTGGCCCGACGTCAAAGCCTCGAGCGTGCCGCTCAGGATCTCGTCGCGCAGCTTGAGCCGCGTGGGCGGGGCCTGGGCGTAAAACGACTCGACCAGCTCCAGCAGGGTGTGGGGCGAGATGGCGCCGTCCACGGCAATGGTCAGCTGCGGCTCCCAGCCTGTGGCCACGCGCTGCACGCGGTGGGCCACGGCGTCGATTTCCTGCAGCAGGCGCGCGCCTTCGCGCAGCAGTTCGGCACCGGCCTCGGTGGGCCGCGCCTGGCGCGCGCTGCGGTCAAACAGCAGCACGTCGAGCGCATCCTCGATCTGGCGCACGCGGTATGTCAGGGCGCTGGGTACCAAGCCAAGCTGGCGCGCGGCGGCGGCAAAGCTGCCGGCCTGGGCGATGCACTGCAGCATGGCCAAGCTGTCGGGGGTCAGGACATTGCGTGCGTTTTGCATGGTAGGCATCATTCGGTTGAAATTGTTTGAATTATCCCGTCAATGCCCTTGCACCGCATGCCCGGCCGGGAGGCCTACAGTGGGGGCTTCCCCAAGGAGGTTTCCATGCTGACCATTCGCAAATCGCAGGACCGCGGCCACGCCGACCATGGCTGGCTGCGCTCGTACCACAGCTTTTCTTTCGCCGGCTATTACGACCCAGCGCACATGGGCTTTGGCAACCTGCGCGTGATCAATGAAGACCGCATCGCCCCCGGCACCGGCTTTGGCGCGCACGGCCACCGCGACATGGAAATCATCAGCTACGTGCTTTCCGGCGAGCTGGCGCACAAGGACAGCATGGGCAACGTCAAGGGCATCCCGCCGGGCGACGTGCAGCGCATGAGCGCCGGCAGCGGCGTGGTGCACAGCGAGTTCAACCACGCGGCGGGCCAGACCACGCACTTCCTGCAGATCTGGATCGAGCCCAATGTGTCGGGCATCGAGCCCAGCTATGAGCAAAAACGTTTTCCCGAGGCCGAAAAGCGCGGTACCCTGCGCCTCGTGGCGTCGCCCGACAGCGCCCAAGGCTCGGTGCGCCTGCACGCCGATGCGGCCATGTATGCGGGTTTGTTCGACGGCGCCGAGACCGTTGACCTGGCGCTCGACCCGGCGCGCAAGGCCTATGTGCACTTGGTGCGCGGAACGCTGGAGGCCAATGGCCAGGCGCTGAAGGGGGGCGACGCCGCGCTGCTCGAAAACGAATCGTTTTTGCGCCTGGGCAACGCAAAAGATGCGGAAGTGCTAGTGTTTGATCTTGCGGCCTGACACCCCATCCCCTTTTTTCCACAGAAGGAGTTGACCATGTTCGCATCCTTGCAAAACCCCTTGGCCCTCGCCGGCCGCCTGTTGCTGGCCCTGCTGTTCCTGCCCGCCGGCCTGGGCAAGATCACCGGCTTTGCGGGCACGGTGGGTTATATCGGCTCGGTGGGCATGCCGCTTCCCACGGTCGCCGCAGCGCTCGCGCTGGCCATTGAAGTGCTGGGCGGGCTGGCGCTGGTGCTGGGGTGGGGCACCCGCTTTGCCGCCCTGGTGCTGGCCTTCTTCACCCTGGTGGCCAGCTTTTACTTCCATGCCTACTGGGCTGTGCCGGCCGAGCAGCAAATGATCACGCAGCTGCTGTTCTTCAAGAACATCGCCGTGGTTGGCGGCCTGCTGGTGCTGGCTGCGTTCGGCCCGGGCGCCTGGAGCGTGGACAACGCGCGCGCCGGGCACAGAGTGCCTGCATAGCGGCCCGCGCACCGGGGATTGTTTTCGGTGCCTCTTAAAGGAGCTTGTGTGATGCGTACCCCATTGACCACCGCGTTCCAGGAGCGGCTGCCGTGAGCGTTTCCCTGCAACTGGCGGGGCACGAAAAGGACCTGGGCGGGGGCTTCACCGTGCGGCGCCTGCTGCCGGCGCTGCAGCGCCGCGCTGTGGGGCCGTTCGTATTTTTTGACCACTTTGGCCCCATCACGGTGGCGCCCAGCGACCAGTTCGATGTGCGCCCCCATCCGCACATCGGTTTGGCCACGGTCACCTATCTGTTCGAGGGCGCCATGCTGCACCGCGACAGCCTGGGCAGCGTGCAGCAGATCGAGCCTGGCGCCATCAATTGGATGACGGCGGGGCGCGGCATCGTGCATTCCGAACGCCGTCCCGAAGCGTTGGCAGCGAGCAGCCATGTCAACCACGGCATTCAGCTCTGGGCCGCGCTGCCCCTGGCGCACGAAGAAACCGAGCCCGCGTTTGCGCACACGCCGGCTGCCGCCATCCCCGAGGTGGTGGAGGGCGGCGCCACCGTGCGCGTGCTCATCGGCGCTGCGTTCGGCCAGACCTCGCCCGTGGCCACGTTCGCCCCGACGCTGTACCTGGACGTTCAACTGGCGCCAGGCGCCACGCTCGAACTGCCACCGCTGGCGCCTGAAATGGCGGTCTATGCGGTCGATGGCGGTTTGCACATCGCGGGCGAGGCCGTGGCAGCCCACACGTTGGCGGTGCTGGCGCCTGGTGGCGCCGTGCGGCTGCAGGCGCCCGCCCGCCAGGGCGTGCGCCTGGTGGTGATCGGCGGCGATGCGCTCGATGCGCCGCGCCACATCTGGTGGAATTTCGTCTCCAGCCGCAAGCAGCGCATCGTGCAGGCCGCTGGCGACTGGGAGCACCAGCGCATGGGCCAGGTGCCGGGCGACCACGAGTGGATTGCGTTGCCCGAGCGCCGGTTCAGGCCCTGATGCCCAAAATACGAATCAAATCGGCCTCTAGCGCTTGCCAGTCAAGTGCTTGAAGCTCACTTATCCATAGCGTTTTGCGCATTCGCCGACAGGTCGGTTTCCAGCACGCGGCGCTCGTCGAACACAAAGCAGCCGCCGTGGTAGTGGCCGCCATCGGTCTGTTCGAAGTACTTGAGGATGCCGCCTTCGAGCTGGTAGACATGCTCGACGCCTTCCTCGCGCATCAGGATGGCGGCTTTCTCGCAGCGGATGCCGCCAGTGCAGAAACTCACCACGGTCTTGCCGGCCAACTCGACCTTGTGCTCGCGCAGCGCCGGCGGAAATTCGGTGAACTTGGTGATGCGCCAGTCGATGGCGCCGTCGAATGTGCCGGCGTCCACCTCGAAGTCGTTGCGCGTGTCCAGCGTCACCACGGGGCGGCCGGCGTCGTCGTGGCCCTGGGCCAGCCAGCGCCGCAGCGTGGGGGCATCGACCGAGGGCGCGCGGCCGCGGCCGGGTTCGATGGTCGGGTGGTCCATGCGGATGATCTCGCGCTTGACCTTGACCAGCATCTTGCGAAACGGCACCTGCGCGGACCAGCTTTCCTTAGGCTCCAGGTCGGCAAAGCGGGCGTCTTCGCGCAGCGCAGCGACGAAGCCGCGCACCGCATCGGCGGCGCCGGCGAGAAAGAAGTTGATGCCTTCGCCCGCCAGCAGGATGGTGCCTTTGAGCTGTGCCGCGACGGCACGGGCCAGCAGCAGCTCGCGCAGCGCCTGCGCATCGGGCAGGGACACGAACTTGTAGCAGGAGATGTTGAGGATCGGATTCACGGTGCAGTTCTCATGCAGGCCCGCACTGCGGGCGTGGAGGCTCGGGCGCACTCAGGACACGCGCACCAGCAGCGCGTCTTCTATCTTGTTGGCCAATTGCGCAATGGCCAGCGCTGCCGGGCAGCCTGGCGTGTGCAGCAGCAGCAGGTGGCGGCGCATGACGGCATCGCGCACGGCCGGGTCGGCAGGGATGTCGCCCATGTGGATCAGGCGCATGGAGCGGCCCGATTCGGTGGAGACGAAGCGGTCGAGCACCTGCTGCAGTTGTCCGGTGATGGCGCGGCCATCGCCCGGGCGCGCAGCCTGGTTGATGACCAGGCGCACATGCTGGCGTTTTTGCTGCAAGGCCAGCACCTTGATGGCCGCGTAGGCATCGGTCAGCGAGGTGGGCTCGGGCGTGGCCACGATCAGCACCTCGGAGGCCAGCGACACCGAAAACAGCACCACGTCGGAGATGCCGGCGCCGGTGTCGAGCAAGATCACGTCAAAGCGGGGCGCCAGGGTCTGAATCACCTGGAGCAGCTGGTTGCGCACTTCGGGCGTGAGGCGCGAATACTCGACCATGCCCGAGCCCGCCAGCAGCACAGAAAACCCGCCAGGGGCAGCGACCAGCGCATCTTCGAGCTGCGCCTTGCCGGTGAAAACGTCGTGCAGCGTGACTTTGGGGTGCAGGTTCAGCACCACGTCGAGGTTTGCCAGGCCCAGGTCGGCGTCGAGCACCAGCACCCGCTGGCCGCGCCGCGTGAGCGCGGTAGCGAGGTTCGCCGACACGAAGGTTTTTCCAACGCCGCCTTTGCCGCTGGTGATGGCAATGATGCGGGCGCCCTGTGGGGCGGGCGCAGGGGCGTGTCCCGCAGAGGGGCGGGTGGGGAGGGAGGGGGACGGCGCGTCACTCATCTCATCGCTTTCAGTAGGCGCTGTCGGTGGAAGTCAGGGGGGGCAGGTCGCCCCAGCCGGAAGGGGTGTAGAGCGGCCCGAACAGCAGGCTTTTCTCCTCGGCACTCACCGTGCTGTCGGGTGGGTCTTCCAGGCATACGCGGTTGCGCCCCTGGGATTTTGCCTTGTAGAGCTGCAGGTCGGCGCGGTCGGTCCACAGCGTGGTCGTGGAGCGTATCCACTGCAGTGCAAATGCGCCACCGACGCTCACCGTGACTTGCAGCTCGGTGTGGGCGTTGATGCGCACGGACGTGTCGGCCACCGCGCGCCGGATGCGCTCGGCGATCACGCGGCCAAAGCTGCCCTGGCAGGCCGGCAGCACCACGGCAAACTCCTCGCCGCCATAGCGCGCCAGGGTGTCCATGGGGCGCACGCAGCTGCTGAGGGTCTGGGCCACGGACTGCAGCACGGTGTCGCCGGCCAGGTGGCCGTAGGTGTCGTTGACGCGCTTGAAATTGTCGATGTCGAGCATCAGCAGCAAGGCCGCCTCGCCCGAGCGCGTCACGCGGTCGATTTCGCGCTCCAGCACCGAATAGAAATGGCGCCGGTTGGCCAGCCCGGTGAGCGGGTCGCGCAGCGACAGCTCGCACAGGCCATCGATCAGGTCCTGCAGATAGGCCTGGGGCGAACGCGCGTCCAGCGGTTTCCCGGCCTGCTCGACCAGCGCGCGGGCCGTGTCCAAGCGCAGCTCGCGCAGGTCGATGGGTTCAGGGGGGACGGTGTGCGGCACGGGTGAGACTGGGCAATGGCGCAAGTGTAACCGTGGCCCGGAAGCCTTACGCCGCCACGCCCGTTGCTGTTCCTTCGGCATCGGGTACGGGCAGTTGCTGCAGCGCCTGAAGGGCCTCGGTGTCCGAGCGGTACATGCGCAGGTGCGGGCCGGGCTGCAACACCTGGGCGCGGCGCAGGACCTGTTCGACCGGCAGTTTCAGGCCGCTGAGGTGCAGTGTGCAGTGGTGCATTTGCACCAAGGTCTGTAGCCGGGCAAAGGTTTCCACGCCGGTCACGTCGATGCGGTTGATGGGCAGCGCGAACAGGCAGACATGCTGCATGCCGGGCCGCTCGGCCAGCCGGTCCGAAACGCTGCGCTCGAGCGCATTGGCAGAGGCAAAGTCGAGCTCTGCGTCCATCCGCAGCGCCAGCACATGGTCTGCGAGCGGCGGCAACTGCCACAGGTGCCGGTCGCGCAGGCTGCCATCGGGGTGCAAGCCCACTTCAATGATGCGCGGATGCAGGCGCTGGTAGAGAAAATGGCTGAGGTTCAGCAGCAGGCCCGCCAGAACCCCCCAGTAAATGCGCGGGGCCGTCACCAGGGTGAGGCCGAAGGTGATGGCGCTGATGACCGCTTCCACGCGCGAGATGCGCCACAGCTTGGGCAGCATGGAGGGCTTGATGAGGCCGGTGATGGCCGTCACGACCACGGCGGCGAGCACCGCCTGCGGCACATGGTAGAGCGCGGGCATGAGCCACAGCAAAGCCACCAGCACGAGGGCGGTCGCAAACACCGTGGCCCAGCCGGTGCGCGCGCCGGCATACAGGTTGATGGCCGAGCGCGAAAACGAAGCGCTCGTGGCGAAACTGCCGCACAGGCCGGCACTGATCTTGGCCATGCCATGGGCGATCAGGTCCTGGTTCTCGTCCCAGCGTGTGCCGCCGCTTTGGTGGTCGACCTTGGCGCTGGAGGCGGTCTCCAGAAAGCTCACCAGCGTCACCACCAGCACCGGCATGACCAGCGCGCCCAGCGTGTCCCAGGTCAGGGCTCCGGGCCAGTACAGCTGTGGCAGCCCCGCAGGCAGGGCACCCACCACGGCGCCGCCGCGGCCGGCGAACCCGGTCGCCCAGCTCAGGGCGCCCGCTGCGCCCATGACCACGATCACGGCCGGAAACTGCGGCCACTGGCGCTTGGCGAGCACCAGCGCCGCCACACTGCCCAAACCATAGCCAGCGGCGCTCCAGTCGAACTGGGCCCACTGGGGCGCGCTCACCAGCGTCTCCAGCGGCACGCGCAGGCCGGTCAGCGCAGGCAGTTGCGATGCGAGGATCAGCAGGGCCGCCGCTTGCGTGAAGCCGCTGAGCACGGGCGAGGTGACGAGGTTCAGCAGCCAGCCAAAGCGCACCGCGCCCAGCACCAACTGCAGCAGCCCCGACAGCAGCGCGATCCAGGCCGCCAGGGCCACCCATTGCGCGCTGCCCGGCGCGGCCAGTCCCGTGAGCGAAGCGCCGATCAGCAAGCTGGTCAACGCGGTCGGGCCGACGCCCAGGCGCGTCGACGAACTCCACAGTACGGCCACGATGGCCGGCACGAGCGATGCATAGATGCCGGTCACCAGCGGCATGCCGGCCAGCGCCGCATAAGCCACGCCTTGCGGCACGAGCATCAGGCCCACCGTCATGCCGGCCCAGAACTCGCCCCGCAACAGCTGGCGGTCTGGCCGGGGCCACGAAAGAAAAGGAAACCAACGGTGAAGGACGGCAACGCTCAACATGGTGCGTATTGTCGCGTGGCTGTCGCCCTGGTCCTACAGGCACTTCGGCGCTTTCCGACCAGCCGGGCTCCACCGATCTCCTAAAGTGCCGGAAGTTACATAAATAGGAGAAATACCATGCAAGAACGATCGGCTTTGCGCCATCCTGCGGCCGCCCGCATTGCCAACCTGCTGGCTGTCAGTGCCGTGGCCCTGGGGTTGGCGGCATGCGAGAAAATGAAGGAGCCCACGACCGGCCAGAAGATCGATTCGGCGCTGGAGCGGACCGAGCAAGCTGCGGCAGCAGCGAAGGCAGATGCCCAGAAGGCCATGCAGGCGGCGCAGGTGAAAGTGGAAGAGGGCGCAACCAAGGCAGAGGCGGCCGCGCGCGATGCGGAAGCTGCAGCGCGCCAGGCCGGCAATTCGGCCCTGGCCATGGCAGATGACGGAGCCATCACCGCCCAGGTGTCTTCGGGCTTGGCCAAGGACCCCGATCTCAGCGCATTGAAAATTGATGTGGACACGCACAACGGTGTGGTCACGCTCAAGGGGCCGGCCCCTTCCCAAGCGGCGAAGGACAGAGCGGCGACCATCGCCCAGGGCGTCAAGGGCGTGAGTTCGGTGCTCAACCAGCTGGATATCAAGCCGGGCTGAGGGGCGCAACGCGCCAGTTTGAGGCGGTGCCCTTGGGGCCGCCATTTCTGCGGCCGCCACGGGACGCTAACATCGCGGCATGCACGACTCTGTCCACGAACTGTCCACCCGCATCGTCCACCACGGCTACACCGCGCCGGCAGGTTTTGTGGCCCCCGCACCGGGCGTCTACAAGGCCTCTACCGTCATCTTTCCGAATGTGGCCGCCATGCGCACGCGCGAATGGAAGGATAAGAGCGGCTATACCTACGGCCTGCACGGCACACCGACCACGTTCGTCCTGGAAGAGCGCCTGTGCGAACTCGAGGGCGGCCTGCAGTGTGTGCTGGTGCCCAGCGGCTTGGCGGCCATTGCGCTCGTCTCGCTCGCGTTGCTCAAAACTGGCGACGTGGTGCTGATTCCCGACAATGCCTACGGCCCGAACAAGTCCATGGCCGAAGCCACATTGGCACAGTTTGGCGTGCGCCATGTGCTGTACGACCCGCTCGACCTGGCCGATCTGGCCGCCAAGATCACCTCCGCCACGCGCTTGGTATGGCTGGAGGCGCCCGGCTCGGTCACCCTGGAATTCCCCGACCTGTGCGAAATGGTGCGCTTGTGCCGAGCCCGCGGAGTCCCTACGGCCTTGGACAATACGTGGGGGGCGGGGCTGGCGTTTGCGCCGTTCGACCTGGAGGGGGACGGCAGCGGCAACCTGGCCGTCGATGTGTCGGTGCATGCGCTGACCAAATACCCCAGCGGTGGCGGCGATGTGCTCATGGGCAGCGCCATCACGCGCAGCCCGGCGCTGCATTTGAAGATCAAGTTGTTGCACATGCACCTGGGTTTGGGGGTGGGCGCCAACGATGCCGAGGCGGTGCTGCGCTCTCTGCCCAGCATCGGTCTGCGCTACCGCGCGCACGACGTGGCGGCACGCGCCCTGGCGCGCTGGATACAGCAGCAGGCGCCCGTAGCGCAGGTGCTGCACCCGGCTTTGCCCGAGTCACCGGGACACGCGCACTGGCAGGCGCTGTGCGGTGCCGCAAAGGGAGGCGATGGCGCGGCCGCGGGTTTGTTCAGTGTGGTCTTTGATGCGCGCTACTCGCAAGCGCAAGTGGATGCATTCTGCGATGGTCTGCGCCTGTTCAAGCTCGGCTACAGCTGGGGCGGTCCGATGAGCCTGGTCGTTCCCTACGAGCTCGCCAGCATGCGCAGCCAGCCTTGTGCGCACCTGCGCTCCGGTACGGTCGTGCGCTTTGCGGTGGGCCTTGAAGCCGTGGCGGATTTGCAGTGCGACCTGCAGCAAGCCATGCAAAGCGCCTTTGGCACCGCCTGAGGGCAAGCAGCGCACCGGGGCGTGGGGTTGATGGCGCCGCCCGGCGCCTCTCCAGACCAAGCTGTTACAGTGGCCCATCACTTTGGAGAGCACTTACCTTGGCAACACCCAACTACGGATACGAGAAACGACAGCGCGAGCTGGCCAAAAAGAAGAAGAAGGAAGAGAAGCTGCGGGCCAAGTCCGCTGCCGTGCGCAGGCCGGATGGCTATGCGCCTGAACAGCAGGACAGCGCCCCCGCCGGCGCGTCCGATGCTTCCGGGACCGGGCCGGGCAACCAACCCGGCTGAGCCGGTTTTCAGCGCAGCAGCTTGCGCAGCACGGGCCAGACGTTGTCCAGCATTTGCGGATGGGCTTCGGCCCGCGGATGGATGCGGTCGGCCTGGAACAGGGCAGTGGGGTTGGGTGCATCGGCAACACCCTTGAGCAGGAACGGCACCAGCGCCGTTTTGTTCTTCCGTGCCACGGTCTCGAACAGGCCGGCAAACTTTGCGGCGTAGTCGCTGCCATAGTTGGGCGGGACCTGCATGCCCACCAGCACCACCTTGGCCCCCGATTTTTGTGCTTCCTGCGCCATCCAAGCGAGGTTTTCCTCCGTGTTCTTGAGCGCCAGGCCGCGCAGCGCGTCGTTGGCGCCGAGCTCGATCACCACTACCGCCGGCCGGTGCTGCGCCAGCAGCGCTGCCAGACGCGCCCGCCCGCCCGACGTGGTGTCGCCGCTCACGCTGGCATTGACCACCCTGGCGGCCACGTTTTGCGCGGTCAGGCGCTTTTCGAGCAGCGCAACCCAGCCCGTGCCGCGCGCCAGGCCATATTCCGCACTCAGCGAGTCGCCCACGACCAAGATGGTCTGCGTGGCGGGCTGCGTCGCCGGGCCTGCCTTCGTGCCTTGCGCCAGGGCTGGCAGAACGCACAGCCCGGCAGCTGCCATGGCCAGGCTCCGGATAAAGTCGCGCCGATACGCGTTTTGATTCACAGTACAAGGCCTTTCATGTCCGAATTCTCCGCCGCACCCGCCACACCCATCATTGCGGTCGAGCATGTGTACAAATCGGTGACCGATTCCACTGGCACGCTCGACATTCTGCGGGATATCGATTTCCAGCTGGCACCGAGGGAAACCGTGGCCATTGTCGGCGCCTCGGGCTCGGGCAAGAGCACGCTGCTGTCGATCGTCGCAGGGCTCGACACGCCGACGCGCGGTACGGTGCGCCTGGACGGGCAGGACCTGTTCGCGCTCGACGAGGATGCGCGTGCCGCCCTGCGTGCGCAGAAGGTGGGCTTCGTTTTCCAGAGCTTTCAGCTCATGGGCAACCTCACGGCGCTGGAGAACGTCATGCTGCCGCTCGAACTGGCCAACCGCCGCGACGCGCGCAAGGCGGCCGCCGAGATGCTGGACCACGTGGGCCTGGGACAGCGTCTGGGGCACTACCCCAAGGTGCTCAGCGGCGGCGAGCAGCAGCGCGTGGCGCTGGCGCGTGCCTTTGTCGTGCAGCCCGCGGTGTTGCTGGCCGACGAGCCCACGGGCAGCCTCGACTTTGCCACCGGGGAGACCATCATGGAACTGATGTTCGAACTCAACCGCGAGCAGGGCACGACGCTGGTGCTGGTGACGCACGACCGGGGCATTGCGCAGCGTTGCGAGCGCTGCATCACCATCGAAGCGGGCCGCGCGAGGGCCTGACGCAGCGCGCCGGTCCGCACGGGTGCGGCGCGGCCAGGCTCAGCGCGCCAGCCTGCGTTCGGCGGCGCCGCAGGCGGCGGCGGTGAACAGCACGTCGGTGGACGAGTTCAATGCCGTCTCGGCCGAGTCCTGCAGGATGCCGATGATGAAGCCGATCGCCACCACCTGCATGGCCACATCGTTGGAGATGCCGAACAGGCTGCAGGCCAGGGGGATCAGCAGCAGCGAGCCACCGGCCACGCCCGAGGCGCCGCAGGCGCACACGGCCGACACCACGCACAGGAGGATGGCAGTGGGCAGGTCCACCGCGATACCCAGGGTGTTGGCTGCGGCCAGCGACAGCACGCTGATGGTGATGGCGGCGCCCGCCATGTTGATGGTGGCACCCAGAGGAATGGCAATGCTGTAGGTGTCTTCGTTGAGGCCCAGGCGCTTGGCCAGGGCCAGGTTGATCGGGATGTTCGCCGCCGAGCTGCGCGTGAAGAACGCTGTCACGCCGCTCTCGCGCAGGCAGGTCAGTACCAGCGGGTAGGGGTTGGTGCGCAGCATGGTAAACACGATCAGCGGGTTGACCACCAGCGCCACGAACAGCATGCAGCCGATCAGCACGGCCAGCAGGTGCACATAGACCCACAGCGCGCCCGCCCCCGCTTCGGCAAACGTGCTGGCCACCAGGCCCAGAATGCCCAGCGGCGCAAAGCGGATCACCACCTGGATGATGAGCGTGATACCGGCCGACAGGTCGGCCATCACTGCGCGCGTGCCGGCGCTGGCGTGGCGCATCGCCATGCCAAAGGCCACCGCCCAGGTCAGGATGCCGATGTAGTTGGCCTCCAGCAGCGCATGCACCGGGTTGTCCACGGCGTTGCGCACCAGCGCCAGCAGCACTTCCTCGATGTGCGCGGGCGCGTTGGCGGCGTCTGCCGGCGCCTGCAACACCAGCGTGGACGGAAACCACATGCTCGCGACCACCCCGACGATGGCGGCAGTCAGCGTGCCCACCAGGTACAGGACCAGCACGCCGCGCAGGTGCGTGGCTTCACCGGGCCGGTGGTTGCTGATGGCCGCAATCACCAAGATGAACACCAGCACGGGCGCCACCGCCTTGAGGGCAGAGATGAACAGGGTGCCCAGGATGGCCACCTGGGGCGTGGCGGCCGGGAAAGCCGTTGCCAGAACGATGCCGGCCAACAGGCCAAGCACGATTTGTGCGACCAGGCTCGTGCGCTGTAGCCAACGCAGCAGGGGGGTGAAAAACATGGTGATGGAAAAAAGAAAGGGCGGTTCGCAAGGCCTGCACGCTGTGCGTGCAAACCCCGGAGCCAGGTGGCAGTCAACGAAGAAAAGGTGGCGCGCCGCGCCACCCGCAAGAACCACCGCCGCAGGCTTCGAAGGTCCGAAGCAGCGCACCGGGGCGGCGTGGCTTGCGGGCGGGGGAGAGGCGGCGATTTTATGCGAGGGCCTTTATCCCCGCGGACCGGCGGCGGCGCGGCCCCGCCGCTGCCCGGATAATCGCCCCATGTCCTCCCCCAAAGTCCTGTTCGGCTTCCATGCCGTGGGCGTGCGTCTGAAGACCGCGCCCCAATCCATCATCGAGATCTACTACGAGGCCACGCGGCGCGACGCGCGCATGCGCCAGTTCCTGGACCGCGCCCGCGAGGCCGGCGCCCGCCTGATCGAAGCCGACAGCCTGCGCATCGCCAAACTGGCCGGCAGCCACGGCCACCAGGGCGTGGCCGCGCGCGTCGAGGCGGTGGCGCAGGTCACCTCGCTCGACGAACTGCTCGAAGACCTCGAAGCCGCCGGCACGGCGCAGCCGCTGCTGCTGGTGCTCGACGGCGTGACCGACCCGCACAACCTTGGCGCCTGCCTGCGCGTGGCCGATGGCGCCGGCGCGCACGCCGTGATTGCCCCCAAGGACCACGCCGTCGGCATCAACGCCACGGTGGCCAAGGTGGCCAGCGGCGCGGCCGAGACCATGCCCTATTTCATGGTGACCAATCTGGCGCGCACGCTCGGCGAGCTCAAGGAGCGCAACGTCTGGATCATCGGCACCAGCGACGATGCGCCCAAGACCATCTACCAGGTCGACCTGAAAGGCCCCGTGGCCCTGGTGCTGGGTGCCGAGGGCGATGGCATGCGCCAGCTCACGCGCAAGACCTGCGATGAACTGGTCAGCATCCCGATGAAGGGGGCCGTCGAGAGCCTCAACGTGTCGGTGGCCAGCGGCGTGTGCCTCTACGAGGCGTTGCGCCAGCGCTCCTGATGCCGCGTCACGCCTCCGCGCTGGCGTCGCTCAGGCTGGCCAGTGCGTCGCCGTCGAGCTGCAGTTGCACCGCGCCCACCAGTTCCTGCAACTGCGCGAGCGACGTGGCGCTGGCGATCGGCGCCGTGATGCCCGGCTGCGCCAGCTGCCACGCCAGCGCCACCTGGGCGGGTGTCGCCGCATAGCGCTCGGCCACCTGGTCCAGCGCGGCCAGGATGCGCAGGCCGCGCGCGTTGAGGTACTTGTTGGTGGTGTTCTTGCCGCGCACGCTCTTGGCTGCGTCGGCTGCGCTGCGGTACTTTCCGGTCAGAAAGCCTGCCGCCAGCGCATAGAAATTGATCACGCCCACCTGCTGCGCCACGCACAGCGGCTGCAGCGCGTTCTCGAACACGGCGCGGTCGCAGAGGTTGTAGAGCGGCTGCAGGCTTTCGTAGCGCGGCAGGCCCAGCTTCTGGCTGGTGTGCAGCGCTTCGAGCAGGCGCGGAGCGCTGTAGTTGGAGGCGCCAATGGCGCGCACTTTGCCGGCCTTGATGAGCTCGGCATAGGCTTCGAGCGTCTCGGACAGCGGCACGCTGGCATCGTCGTCGTGCGACTGGTAGAGGTCGATGTGGTCGGTCTGCAGGCGCTGGAGCGACGCCTCCACGGCCTGGCGGATGTACTCGGGGCGCAGGCCGTGCTTGCCGCCGCCCATGTCCTTGCCGACCTTGGTGGCAAGCACCACACGGTGGCGCTGGCCGCTTTTTTTAAGCCATTTGCCAATCATGGCTTCGGACTCGCCACCGACGTGCCCGGGCGCCCAGCGCGAATACACGTCGGCGGTGTCGATGAAGTTGAACCCCGCGTCCAACCATGCGTCGAGCAGCGAGAACGCGGTCGCCTCGTCCACCGTCCAGCCAAACACGTTGCCGCCAAAGCACAGCGGCGATACCTGCAGGCCCGAGCGGCCCAGGGAGCGAAGTTGCATGGGATTCTCCTTGCGTGGGTTGTGCGGGACCGAGCGCCCGCCAGACGCCATTGTTGCCGCGCATGCGCGTGGGCCGGACACAGGACAGCGGGCTGCTGCTGCTGTCAGGCCGCGAATTCGCGGACCTGGACAATTACCTAGAATCGCCCATGAAATTTTTTATCCGACTCTTTTTCAAGACCCTGCGCACCGTCCTGGGCCCGGTGATGCTGCTGAGGGAAACGCTGACCCGGCCCCGGGGCCTGGTGCGCTCGCAGGCCGCGCAAGACCGCGTGGACCTGGCGTGCCGCAGCCTGGCGTTGTACCAGTACAAGACCTGCCCTTTTTGCATCAAGGTCAGGCAGGAAATGCGCCGCCTGTCGCTGAACATTGGGCGCGTTGACGCGCAGCACGCGGGCCCGGATCGGACCGAGTTGCTGGAGCGCGGCGGCCAGGCCAAGGTGCCCTGCCTGAAGATCACCGACGCCGCCGGCGCCAGCCGCTGGCTCTACGATTCGGAAAAAATCATCGCCCACCTGCGCGGCCTCGGATAAATCTCCACGCGCCTAGATCCAGCCCATCGCCCCCAGCAACGCGCCCGCGCCCAGCATCCACAGCAGGTGCAGCCGCGTGCGCCACACCAGCAGCATGGTGGCTGCGGTGAGCAGCCACAGCGGCCAGTCGCTGGCCAGCTGGCCTTGGGCGCGGCCCAGCACCCAGGCGGTGGCCATGACCAGGCCGATCACGATGGGCGCCATGCCCTGCTTGAAGGCGCGCACGCCGCGGCGCTCGCGGTGCTTGTGCGCCCAGCGCGTGGCCAACCAGGTCAGGGTGGAGCTGGGCACCATGATCCCCAGCATGCACACCGCCATGCCCAGCAGCCCGTACAGCCACCCCATGGCGCCGGTGCCGCCGGCGTTCAGGCCCACGTTCCAGCCCAGCAGCGCGATGAACAGCACGTTCGGCCCGGGCGCGGCCTGCGCCAGGGCGATGCTGGCGTTGAACTGCATCTCGCTCAGCCAGCCCTGGCGTTCGACCAGCAGGCGGTGCATTTCGGGCGCGGTGGCGATGGCGCCGCCCACGGCCAGCAGCGACAGCGACAGAAAGTAGACAAAGAGGTTGAGCCAGTCGAGAGGCTGCAGCACCAGGCCGGTCATGGCGCGAGCTTTCGCCAGCTGAGCGCGCACGCTGCGCTGCCCAGCCCCAGCAGCACCCATGGCAGCGGCACGCGCAGCAAGGCCATGGCGGCAAACGTGGCGGCGGCAAAGGCTGCGCTTTGCAGCGGCCCCAGCGGGTGCAGGCGCAGCGCGGACAGCAGTTTGAGTCCGGTGCCCGCGATCAGCCCTGTCGCCACGGCGCCCATGCCGCGCAGCGCGCCCGCCACAGCCGGGTGCGTGGCCCACTGCGCATAGAGCACGGCAATGGCCAGCACCAGCGCCAGCGGAAAGGTGACCATGCCCGCCAATGCCGCCATGGCGCCGCGCAGGCCGAAGTAGCGGTCGCCGATCATGATCGACAGGTTGACCACGTTGGGCCCGGGCATCACCTGGGCCACGGCCCATTCTTCGATGAATTCCTCGTTCGTCATCCAGCGCTTGTGTTCGACCAGTTCGCGCTGCACCACCGCCATCACGCCGCCAAAGCCCTGCAGGGCCAGCCAGGTGAAGGACCAGAACAGGTCGGCGGGGTTGCGCGGCCGGGGCCGCTCGCCAATGCAGGGAAAAGGGGCTTCGAGAGCAGCCGGGGAGGGCAATGGCACTGGCATAAAAAGAACGAAATCAGTCTCAAATGTAATGGTGGCCAGCGATGATAGCTATCAAATAAAGAGTAAGTTCCGGGATCCCCCGCACGCTGGCGCGTTTGAGGCCAATGGTACGTCGGAAGCCGCGAGCGCTGGCCCTGCAGGCATCGCGAACCGCGATGCAGTCATCGGCAGGGCTGATGGCCAGGGTGGGCGTGAGAGGCATGCTGCGCCTCGGATTTGCACGCAGGCTTCTAAGATGCAGCGTGCGCCCCAAAAAGCGCGCCATCGGTTTTCAAGCCAAGCACATCAAGGGAGACACACAATGAAACTGGTTCGTTATGGGCAGCCCGGCGCCGAGCGCGCGGGCCTGGTGGATGCGCAGGGCGTGTTGCGCGACCTGTCGATGTTGCTGCCCGACCTGGGGCCGGCGCAACTGGGCCCGCGCACGCTGTCGGCTCTGGCCGCCATCGACGCCAGCCGCCTGCCGGCCGTGGACGGCACCCCGCGCCTGGCCTGCCCCGTGGCCGGCGTGGGCAAGATCGTCTGCGTCGGCCTCAACTATGCCGACCACGCGCTGGAGGCCGGCATGCCGACACCGGCCGAACCCGTGCTGTTCATGAAGGCCATCACCGCGCTCAGCGGCCCCAACGACCCGGTGCGCATTCCGCCGGGCGCGCAAAAGACCGACTGGGAGGTCGAGCTGGGCATCGTCATCGGCACCCGCGCCAGCCGCATCGCCGAGGCCGACGCGCTCGCCCACGTCGCCGGCTATGTGCTGGCCAACGACGTGTCGGAGCGCAGCTACCAGATCGAGCGCGGCGGCCAATGGGACAAAGGCAAGGGCTGCGACACCTTCGCCCCCATCGGCCCCTGGCTGGCCACGGCCGACGAAGTGCCCGACCCGCACGCCATCGCGCTGTGGCTGGAGGTGAACGGCCGGCGCATGCAAGACGGCCACACGCGCAACTTCATCTTCGGCGTGCCCTCGGTGCTGGCCTACATCAGCCAGTTCATGACGCTGGAGCCCGGCGACATCGTGCTCACCGGCACGCCCGCCGGCGTCGGCCTGGGCCAGAAGCCCGCACCCTGGTTCCTGAAAGCCGGCGACACCATGCGCCTGGGCGCCACTGGCCTGGGCGAGCAGACGCAGGTCTGCGTGGGAAGCTAAGGTAAGGAGGTGAGCGCTGCCGCCCCGTGTTTTTCCGGTGGTAGCGCCAGCCATGCAAGCCAAAAAAACGCACAGGACGCGAGGTCTGGTGCGCGGTGTTCCAGGCCGCAGGCGACAGGCAGATCGCTGCCGCGCGCCGGGGCGTTTTAAAAAACGCCAAAAAGCATCAGCAGCAGAACGACGGTCAGTGGAACGCCAAGAATCCAGAGGATCACGGGCATGGATATCTCCTGATAGGTTGGTGGGAATGCGTTCACTGTAGAGGTGGCCTGCAGGCGCGCAGGTGGGCGGACTCCGTGTCGCGCCGTAGCCCCATGCCTACAGGCGCGGCGATTGCCGTGTAGCGCCCGACATCCATATCAGCATTTGACCGACACGGTGGCGCGCATTCCTGCCGCACCATCGCAGCACGCGCGCTTGACCGTGTGGCAACGGCATGGGGCTTTTGCGATGGGCGGCGCCCTCGAAGGACCGGTCATGTTGTCTTCGCTTTTTTCCGTGCGCTGCACGACCGCCGTGGTCATGGCGGCCATGGCGTGCGGGTGCTCCATGGCCGCTCCGGACGCCGGCGCGGCACCCGATGCGCCCGTGGGTGTCGGGCCGCATCCACGGCTGCCCGCGCCCGAGAAAAGCCTCCTGCCCACCGTCAACATTGCCCCCGCGCTGGGCTGGCCGCAGGGCCAGGGCCCCCAGGCCATGGCGGGCCTGACGGTGACGGCGCTGGCCCGCGGGCTAGACCATCCACGCTGGGTCTATGTCTTGCCCAATGGCGACGTGCTGGTGGCCGAGAGCAACAAGCCCGACAAGCCCACCGATGCCGACAAGGACAACAAGGGCATCAAGGGCTGGGTGATGGGCAAGGTCATGAAGCGCGCCGGTGCCGGCGTGGCATCGGCCGACCGCATCACACTGCTGCGCGACACCAATGGCGATGGTGTGGCCGATACGCGCAGCGTCTTTTTGCAGAACCTGCGCTCGCCCTTTGGCATGGCGCTGGTCGGCAACGACTTCTATGTCGCCACCACCGAGTCCGTACTCCGTTTTCCGTACACCGAGGGCCAGACCCGCATCACCGCCGCGCCCACCCTGTTGACCGATTTGCCCGGCGGCAACATCAACCACCACTGGACCAAGAGCCTGATTGCCAGCCGCGACGCCACGAAGCTCTATGCCACCGTGGGATCGAACAGCAACATTGGCGAAAACGGCATGGCGGCCGAAGAGGGCCGTGCCGCCATCTGGGAAATCGACCGCACCAGCGGCGCAAAGCGCCTGTTTGCCAGCGGCCTGCGCAACCCCAACGGCATGGACTGGGCTTCCGACACCGGCGCGCTGTGGACGGTGGTGAACGAGCGCGATGAGCTCGGCAACGATTTGGTGCCCGACTACCTCACGTCCGTCAAAGACGGCGCGTTTTACGGCTGGCCCTACAGCTATTTCGGCCAGCACGTGGACGAGCGCGTCAAGCCCCAGCGGCCCGACCTGGTGGCCAAGGCGATTGCGCCCGACTACGCGCTGGGCAGCCATGTGGCCCCGCTGGGCATGGCATTTGCCCAAGGCCAGGCGCTTGCGCCGCAGCTCGCCAGCGGTGCCTTCATTGGCGAACACGGCTCGTGGAACCGCAAACCCCTGAGCGGCTACAAGGTGGTGTTTGTGCCCTTTGACAAGGGCCAGCCCAGCGGCCTGCCCCTGGACGTGCTCACGGGATTTTTGAGTGAAGACGGCAAGGCCTTTGGCCGCCCTGTGGGCGTGGCGATCGACCCGCGTGGCGCGCTGCTGGTGGCCGACGATGTCGGCAATGTGGTCTGGCGCGTCACCGGCGGCCAGTTCAACGCCAACGCATCGGCTGCCAGCGCCGCACAGCCCGGCAAACGTTGAGCCACAGCGCAGGCCGCCGCGAATGGGTAAGGCACCGATGCTGCGGCCTGCCCCGTGCCCGCCTGAGCCTCTGTTTGCGCCGCTGGGGCGGGTTCTTGCGCGCTCTGCGAACGGTGGCCACCGCCGTTCGGCGGCAGGCGCGGTGGGGCTCCCATGGCGGTAGAGCCCGCCACCGTCGGGTTCATGGTGATCGGCGCGCTGCTGATTGCCATGACCATGGGCAACTCGCTGATCGCGCGCTTGCCGGTCAGCGCGTCCATGCTCTACCTGCTGGTCGGCGTGGGGCTGGGGCCTGCGGGTCTGGGCCTGCTGGTGCTTGATCCGTTCCAGGATGACCGCGCGCTGATCGAGCGGCTGACCGAAATTGCCGTGCTGATCTCGCTGTTCACTGCCGGCCTCAAGCTGGATTTGCCGCTGCGCGACCCGCGCTGGCGCATCCCGGTGCGCTTGGCGACGGTGTCGATGGGCATCAACGTGGGGGTCGTCACGGCGCTGGGGTACGGGCTGCTGGGCTTGTCACTGGGGGCGGCCGTGGTGCTGGCGGCCATCTTGTCGCCCACCGACCCGGTGCTGGCGTCCGATGTGCAGGTGGCCCGGGGCGGCGACCGCGACCGCCTGCGCTTTGGCTTGACCGGCGAGGGCGGGCTCAACGATGGCACCGCCTTTCCGTTCGTCATGCTGGGGCTGGGCCTGCTGCATGTGCACGACCTGGGCACGGGAGGCTGGCGCTGGTGGGCGGTGGACGTGGTGTGGGCCGCGGCTGGCGGCCTGGCCATCGGCTATGCACTGGGCGCCCTGGTCGGGCGCGCGATTCTGGTTTTGCGCACGCGCCACCACGAAGCGCTCGGGGCCGACGAATTCCTCGCACTGGGCCTGATTGCGCTGGCGTACGGCGTGGCGCTGTGGCTCAACGCCTACGGTTTTTTGGCGGTGTTTGCCGCCGGCCTGGCACTGCGCCGGCTCGAACCCGTGGCGCAGGCTGCGCCGGTGGCCGCGCGCGTGCGCAAGAGCCCTGCGGGGGCGCCAGTGTCGGCAGAACACGCCCCGAGCGCGGAGGGCGCCGACGTGCCCGAGCAGCTCATGCGTGCCGTGGCCCGCTTCAACACCGAACTCGAGCACGTGGCCGAGGTGGCCGTGGTGCTGGTGGTAGGTGCGCTGTTGACCTGGGTGCAATGGGACTGGCGCATGCTGTGGTTCGTGCCCCTGCTGTTCGTGCTGGTGCGGCCGCTGGCCGTGGTCAGCGGGCTGTGGGGCGCGCCCGTGGCACGCCCGCAGCGGCGCCTGATCGCCTGGTTCGGCATTCGCGGCATTGGCTCGGTGTACTACCTGGTGTATGCCATCGGCCACGCGCTGGAGCCGGCGCTGGCGCGCCAGCTGCTGTCCATCACGCTCACCGTCGTCGTCGCCTCCGTGGTGCTGCACGGCATCTCGGTCACGCCGCTGATGCAGCGCTACGAAAAGCGGCGCAAGCACGCTCGCCACCGCTTGCGCTCCGGCAAGCGCGGCGAATAGTGCGCAGCCGCGGATGGCACGGCGGTGCTAGCGGCCGGCGACGAGCCAAGGCAGCGCGCACTCGCCGCCCCTGTTCTTGTGTTTATGAATGAAAAAGGCCTTTTGATCAATGCAGGCATGCGCTTGTAGCTATGAATATAATAGCTTTCAGCGCGCCCGGGATCAGCCCTTCACCGCGTCCCCCCGTTCGATCGCAAAGTCGCCCGGCATCACCACTCCCTGTCTCTCCGCGTCTTCGCTGTGTCCGAGCCCGCGGGGACGCCGCCTACCCACCGCCACCGCCCGCGCTTGACGGAGGCTCCCTGTGGCCCCTAACCTGCCGGGCTCCACACGACGAAAGACCGCATGACCTCCGCCACCCGCCGCCTGCACCTGGAGCGCCACCGCAGCGACCGCATTGGCTGGCTGCGCGCCGCCGTGCTGGGCGCCAACGACGGCATCGTCTCCACCGCGAGCCTCGTGGTGGGCGTGGCGGCGGCGCAGGTCAGCCCGTCTGCCATCGTCATGACGGCGGTGGCGGGCCTTGTGGCCGGTGCCATGTCGATGGCGGCGGGCGAATACGTGTCGGTGCACTCGCAGGCCGATACCGAAAAAGCCGACCTCGACCGCGAACGCCGCGAACTGGCGGCCGACCCGCTGGCCGAAGAGCGCGAGCTGGCCACCATCTACGAGCGCCGCGGCCTGGACGCCGTGCTGGCGCAGCAGGTGGCCCGGCAGCTCATGGCGCACGACGCGCTGGGCGCGCACGCGCGCGACGAGCTCGAAGTCTCCCCGGCCCTGGCCGCCCGCCCGGTGCAGGCCGCGCTGACGTCGGCTGCCAGCTTTGCCGCGGGCGCCGCCTTGCCCCTGTTGGTGGCGGTCGCGGCGCCGGCGGGCAGCCTGCTGGTCTGGGTGCCCGGCACCGCGCTGGTCTTTTTGGCCCTGCTCGGCGCCCTGGCCGCGCGCACCGGCGGCGCCAGCCAGGGGGTGGGCGCCTGGCGCGTGACCTTCTGGGGCGCGCTCGCCATGGCCATCACGGCCGGCGTCGGGGCGCTGTTCGGGGCGCCGGTGGGATGAGGGCGCCGTGCCCGCCAGAATATGAGCCGAAATGGGCTCTAGCGCATGCTGGGTAAGCGTTGATAGCTGCAAATAGAGAAGCGCTTGCTGCGCTCACACCGTGCCCGGGTTGCCCTCGGCGGAAGACGAGGCGTCCAGGCCGCCGGGCTGGCCGAGGGGGGCGCCGCCGGACTGGATGAAGTCCTGCACCGCCGCGCGCAGGTGGCGCGGCACGGCGACCAACTCCAGGCCGAGCACGCGGGCCATTTCCTGCAGGGTGGACAGGCGCGGGTCCAGGCTGCCGCCTTCGAGCCGCTGCACGGTCATGCGGCTGAGGCCCGCGCGTTCGGCCAGTTCGGCCTGGGTGAGGTGGTGGGCCTTGCGCGCGCGGGCCAGGCTGGGAATGAGATCGGGGTCCATGTGCAGTTTTATACGCTTTTTGTGCCCAGGGCGCAGACCACCTGCCAGCCATGGCCCCGGTACCGAGATGGCATGGTTCAGCCCGTGTGCCTGCCTCAGTCGAGCGCGTCTGAGCCGATGGCGCTGCAGGTGGCGAGGTCGGATTCGCTGGTTTGGGGCAGCTGGCGAGCCGCGTCGCGCAGGGCGGTGCGCAGGCCTTCCTCCAACACGGGGTGGTAGAAGGGCATGCCCAGCAGCTGCGCCACGGTGAGCTGTTGGGCCATGGCCAGGGCCAGCAGGTGGGCCAGGTGCTCGCCGGCCGGGGCGCAGAGCTCGGCGCCCAGCAGGCGGCCGCTGGCCTGGTCGGCATAGACGTTCAGGCGCCCTGCGTTGCGCTGGCCAGCGCGCGCGCGGCCCTGGCGGGCAAAGTCCACGCTGCCGGTGACGAACACCAGGCCGTCCTGCTGTTGCAGCGCCGTCAGGCCCTGGCCGACCACGGCGGCATTGGGCTCGGAGAACACGATGGCCAGCGGCGTGCGGCGCTGAAAGCAGCGCGGCGCAGGCGCCAGGGCATTCATGCCGGCAATGTGGCCTTCGTCGGCCGCTTCATGCAGCAGGGGCCGGTGATTGTGCGCGTCCCCGGCCAGGTACACGGGCAGGTCGGCCACCTGCAGGCTCTGCGGGTTGACGGGGGGCATGCCGTGCTTGTCGAGCGCCACGCCGAGCGTTTCCAACCCCAGGCCGGCGAGCTGGGGGCGCCGGCCGATGGCGACCAGAACCTGGTCGACCACGGTGCGCCGCGTGCCGCTGCGCACTTCGATGCCGCCGTCGACGGCATGCAGCGTGGCTTGGGCGCCGACGTGCAGCGTGAATTCGCCCTGTAGCGCCTCGCGCAGCGCGGCGTTGACCGACGCGTCGCTCAGCCCGGCGAGCAGGTCGCGTGTGGCGTAGCCGTGCACCTCTACCCCCAGGCGGGCGAGTGCCTGCGCCATCTCCAGGCCCAGCGGACCCATGCCGACCACGGCCATGCGCGGGCCCAGCGTGGTCTGCTCGAACAGCGTATCGGTGGTGAGCACGCGCGCACCCAGCGCTTGCCACTCGGGCGGCAGCACGGGCTGCGATCCCGGCGCCAGAACGACGCTTTTGGCGCTGTAGGTCTGGCCGTTAACCTGCACCTGCGTGGGGCCGAGCAGGCGCGCGCGGCCGGCCACGCTGCGTGCGCCCAGCGCGTCGGTGATGCCCACCGTGCCGGCCACGAAGCTGTCGCGCAGCGTGCGCACACGGCGCAGCACGGCAGGCAGATCGGCCGCCAGGGCCGCGCCGCCGGTGATGCCGAACTCTTCGAAGCTGTGGCGGCGGTGGAACGCGATGGCCGCCTCGATCAGCAGCTTGGACGGCATACAGCCCACGCGCGCGCACGTGGTGCCGTAGGGGCCGTCGTTGACGATGAGGAAGCGGTCGGTGCGCTTGCGCACCTCGCGCAGCGCGGCCAGGCCGGCCGAGCCGGCGCCGACGATGACAGCGTCGAGGGGGGCGTTGTCCATGGGTTGTCTCCGAAAGCACGGCAAGGCGCCAGTGTGGCGCAGGCAATGGCGCTGCGGTGTAGGCGAAGGGCAGGTCTGCACGGGCACGGCCAGGCTGCAGATCCACTTCAGAGTTCCTGCGCTGGATGGACGGGTTTTTGGCCCGTATCGCTTACAGGGTAAGCGCTTAAAGCTATCTTTTAGATAGCAGAATATTCCGCCACACGGAGGCCCGTTTGCGCGGCCTTGGCGGAGCGCTCTTGCAGGTTGGCGCGCACAAAAGATTCGAACTGCTCAGGCAGCAGCGGTCGGCTGTAGTGGTAGCCCTGCACTTCGTCGCAGCCGCGCGCGCGCAGAAAGGCCAGTTGCTCGGCGGTTTCCACGCCTTCGGCGATGGTGGCCATGCCCAGGCTGTGGGCCATCTGGACGATGGCGGTGGCGATGGCCTGGTCGTCCGGGTCGGTGCCGATGTCGCGCACAAAGGACTGGTCGATCTTGAGCTTGTTGATCTTGAAGCGCTTGAGGTAGTTCAGCGACGAGTAGCCGGTGCCAAAGTCGTCGATGGACAAACGGACGCCGCGCTGGCGCAATTCCCGCATTTTCTGGGCCGCGACTTCTGGCGCTTTCATGGCCACGGCTTCGGTCAGTTCCAGCTCTAGGCCTTCGGCGGGCACGCCGGTGCGCTCCAACAGTTCTCCGACCAGTTCGGGCAGGCCGGGCTGCCCGAACTGGACGGCCGAGAGGTTGACCGCCATGGTCATCATGGGCAGGCCGCCATCCAGCCAGGCGCGCAGCTGATGCAGCGCGGTGTTCAATACCCATTCACCCATTGGAACGATGAGCCCGCTGGCCTCGGCCAGCGGAATGAATTCCGCCGGCGACACGGCGCCCCATTGCGGGTGGTTCCAGCGCAGCAGGGCTTCGGCACCCACGACGCTGCCGTCCTTGAGCGCTATCTGCGGCTGGTACACCAAGTGCAACTCGCCCCGGTGCAGGGCCTGCTTGAGGGCGTTGCCCAGGGCCAGCGCACGCGCGGAATGCACTTGCATCTCGGGCGTGAAGAAGCGGTAGTTGTTGCGCCCGTCGTCCTTGACGCGGTACATGGCGGTCTCGGCATTCTTGAGCAGGGCTTCAAGGTGGTCGCCGTCGTCGGGGAAGATGGCGATGCCGATCGATGCGGTCAGGAACACCTCGTGCCCCGACACCAGCATCGGTTGTGCAAGCGCGTCCAGCAGGCGGACGCAGAGCTTGGCCGCCTCGCCCTGGCCAGTGTGGGGCAGCAGGGCGACAAAATCATCGCCCGAGTGGCGCGACAGGGTGTCGTGGTCTTGCAGGCTTGAGCGCAGGCGGTGGGATATTTCCAGCAGCAGCAGGTTGCCTCCGTTGTGCCCCAGCGAATCGTTCACGTCCTTGAAGCGGTCAAGGTCGATCCACAGCACCGCCAGGGTTGCGCTTTGGCGGATGGCGTACTGAAACCGGGTGTCCAGCAGCGTGCGGTTGGGCAGGCCGGTGAGTTGGTCGTAGTGTGAGAGTCGCTGGATGCGTTCGGCCGCCCGCTTCATTTCGGTCACGTCTTCTTTGTGCGCGAGGTAGTTCGTCACCACGCCTTCGGCGTTGCGCACCGGGTAGATCAGCACCGATTCAATGAATTCGCGCCCGCTTTGGCTGCGGTTGACCAGTTCGCCCTGCCAGGGTTTGCCTTGTGTCAACTCGGCCCACATGCTGCGATAGGTGGATGCAGGGGTCTTGCCCGACTGCAGCAGGCGCGGGTTCTTACCCAGCACCTGCGCTGCCGTGTATTCGCTGGTGCGCGTGAAGGCGTCGTTGACGAACTCGATGCGCGCCTGCAGGTCGGTGATGACGATGGGGACCGGGCTTTGCGACACCGCCTGAGACAGAGTGCGCATGGCCTCTTCATTGTGCCTGCGCCGGGTGATGTCGCGCGGTATGACCACGAAACGCTGTCCTTGCCCCGGGTGCAGGGCCTTTCGTGCCACGGACAGTTCAAACCAGCGTGTGCCGTCGGGCACCTGCAACGCAACGATGCGGCCGCGGGAGAACCCGTGCTGGCGTGCCTCGTTCAGAGCGGCCAGGGCGATCCGGGCGTCTGCGGGAGGAAGAATGTCCTGGACGGTTTTGCCGAGCAAACGGCGGGACGGAGCGAGCAGGTGGCCGGCGTGGCCGGTGCGCACATCCAGGGTGCGTCCCTCGTCGTCGAACTCGAGCAGCGGGTCTGGCAGGGCGTCCAGTGTGGCCTGCAACTGCCTCTGCGAAGCGCGCAGCAGGGCATAAGGGTGCTGCACCGTTTCGCCAAAAGCGGCGCGGTACAGAAAGGCGTAGGCTAGTATCTTGTAGAGGTGGCCGGCCAGGTTGTAGATGTCGGTGACGCCGGCGTAGCGCGTGAAGAGGAACTCGCTTTGTGCCATGACGCACGCCGCCGCGAACAGGCCGCTGGCGTTGAAGCTGCGCGGCTGGCGCATGTGCCACAGCAGCAGGGCGGCCGCGGCCAGGTTCAGCGCCATCAGCGCATACTCAAAAAAAATTTTGAAGGCGGTGAGCCCTTCTCCGGGCACGAAGGTGTTGGGCAGCAGGTGCGGGTCAAAGAAAAACAGGCCGTGCAGTGCAGTGACCAGCAGCAGCACCAGGGCCACCATCAGCACAGGCAAGGCGCGCGGCTGCGAGGCGCTCGCGGTCCAAGGCAGCCAAGCCACCGCGATCAAGGCCAGCGCGCTCAGCAGCCGTGCCGCCAGCCAGTAGCGAATGGCTTTTTCGGGGGAGTTGGGAGTGATGAAGGCCGGCATGCCCTCGTAAGACAGCATGTGGGCAAAGTCGAGCAGGCCCACGCCCAGGAACGCGCAGGCCAGCAGCAATGCGTTGCGTGGCAACTGCTCGTGCCGCGCGCTCCAGACCACGCCAAACGTGAGTCCGGCCACCACGATCGCCAGCGTCTCCAGCGCCATGTGCAACGGCAGATAGTGCGCCACGCCCTTGGTGCCCGGCAGGGACGGCAGCCAGCAGATCGCCAGCAGCAGCACCAAGAATGTGCCCACGGCACGGAAGGTGTGGCGGGCTTCAGGTTGGTGGCTGGGATGGGTCAGCATGGACTGGCGGGTTCGTTGCGCTGAACCGACGAAGTGAGTTTGCGCGAAAGTGTAGTGCGCGAAACAAATTGTTATTTGTCCGCGCTCAATCCGGTGCGTCGGTCCAGCCGACACGGCTCTGGCCGTGGTCGTTGACGCGCTGCACGAAGCCGTGAGCCTGTGCCTCGGGCAGGCGCAGTTGCAGCGTGACGAGCGAGCCGTGCCGCACGTCCAGCAGCGTGGCGCCGGCGGCTTCCACCTCGCGGCGCAGCAGCCCTTCGAGCGCATAGGGCACCAGGCATTGCAGCGTTGCCATGCGCTGCAGCGGCACCTTGTCTGCTGCCAGCAGGGCCTGGGCCACGGCGTCGGTGTAGGCGCGCACCAGGCCGCCCGCACCGAGCTTGACGCCGCCAAAGTAGCGCACCACCGTGGCCTGCACGCCGTCGAGGTCGTGGTGGCGCAGCACATCGAGCATGGGGCGCCCGGCGGTGCCGCCGGGTTCGCCGTCGTCCACCGCCGCTGACTGGCCGCCCGCCATCAGCGCCCAGCAGATGTGCGCCGCGCCCGGGTGCTGCTTCCAGAGCGCATCGACATGGGCCTGGGCCGCGGCCCGGTCGGCCATGGGTTGGACGCAGCCGATGAAGCGGCTTTTCTTGATGGTGAGGTCGCTGTGGGTGGGGGCGGAGACGGTGAAAGGCATGGGCGGGCGAGCTTAACGCAGGGGCCTGTGCGCGCAGCCCGGCACCCTGCTGCGAAAGACGGCGACAGTGAAGCAGCCTTTGGCGGTGTGGTGGCGCCTTGTCGGGCCGGAGCGCATGATCTGCTCCCTTCAGGCCGCTGCGGCGGGCTGGTTCTGCGCAGCGCCTGTTCTTCAATTTTTGAAGGAGTTTGTCATGGCAAAGCATTGGAAACCTGTGGCATTCGCGCTCGCGCTGGTGGCGGCAACGCCCGTATGGGCAGCGGACTGCGCGACCGAAATCGACGGCAATGACGCGATGCAGTTCAACAAAAGCAGCATTGCGGTGCCCGCGAGCTGCAAGCAGTTCACGGTGACGCTCAAGCATGTGGGCAAGTTGCCCAAGGCATCCATGGGGCACAACTGGGTGCTGAGCAAGGCGGCCGACATGCAGGGCGTGGTGACCGACGGAGCGGCCGCGGGCCTGGGCAACAACTACGTGAAAGCGGGCGATGCGCGCGCCATCGCGCACACCAAGGTGGTGGGTGGCGGCGAGAGCGACTCGGTGACCTTTGCCACCAGTGTGCTCAAGGCGGGTGAGTCCTACGCCTATTTCTGCTCGTTCCCGGGCCATGCCGCCCTCATGAAGGGCACGCTGGCGCTGGCCAAATAAGCACCGTGGCCGGCGGCGGGCCGGTGGCAGATCCTGCATAGAAACCCTTACCCAGGGCCGGAAACCTTTAAAATGTACACTGCCGGGTTACCCCCGGAATGCATGCCCCATGAACGCCCCCGTCGACGTTTCCTTTTTTGCGCGCGCCGCTAAACCGCTGACCAGCTACCGCCCGTACTGGGCCAAACGCTTTGGCACGGCCCCGTTCCTGCCCATGAGCCGCGCCGAGATGGAGCAACTGGGCTGGGACAGCTGCGACATCGTGCTGGTCACGGGCGACGCCTATATCGACCACCCGAGCTTTGGCATGGCGGTGATCGGCCGCACGCTCGAGGCCCAGGGCTTTCGCGTCGGCATCATTGCCCAGCCCGACTGGCAGAGCGCCGAGCCGTTCAAGGCGCTGGGCAAGCCCAACCTGTTCTGGGGCGTGACGGCCGGGAACATGGATTCGATGATCAACCGCTACACGGCGGACCGCAAAATCCGCAGCGACGACGCCTACACGCCCGGCGACGTGGGCGGCAAGCGCCCCGACCGCGCGGCCATCGTCTACAGCCAGCGCTGCCGCGAGGCCTACAAGGACGTGCCGATCGTGCTCGGCGGCATTGAGGGCAGCCTGCGCCGCATCGCGCACTACGACTACTGGAGCGACAAGGTGCGCCGCTCGATCGTGGTCGACGCCAAGTGCGACCTGCTGCTGTACGGCAACGCCGAGCGCGCCCTGGTCGAGGTCGCGCACCGCATCGCCGCGCGCGAGCCCGTGGAACACATCACCGATGTGCGCGGCACCGCCTTTGTGCGCCGCAGCGCGCCAGGCGGCTGGTTCGAGATCGACTCGCGCAGCGTCGACGAGCCCGGCCGTGTCGAGTCACACATCAACCCCTACCAGACGACCAGCGAACAGGCCGCGGCCCAGGGCAGCAGCTGCAGCAAGGAAGATGCTCCCGATTCAGGAGCTAATGACGAAGGCGCAGCTTGCGTTACAGGCCAAAATGGCCCCAAGGCGCTGGCCAGCGTAGCGGCCCAGCCGTCGGTGCAGGCCATCAGCTTCGTGCCCAACCCGGCGCTGCGCACCAAGCTCAAGGTGCCGCCGCGCGAGCGCAGCGTGATCCGCCTGCCCAGCTACGAGCAGGTCAAGAGCGACCCCGTGCTCTATGCCCACGCCAACCGTGTGCTGCACCTGGAAACCAACCCCGGCAATGCCCGCGCCCTGGTGCAGGCGCACGGCGAGGGCGCGACGGCGCGCGATGTGTGGATCAACCCGCCGCCGATTCCGCTCACCACGGCCGAGATGGACCATGTGTTCGACCTGCCGTATGCGCGCAACCCGCATCCCAGCTATGCCGACGAGAAGGGGCGCCACGACGGCGCGACCAAGATCCCGGCGTGGGAGATGATCCGCTTCTCGGTCAACATCATGCGCGGCTGCTTTGGCGGCTGCACCTTCTGCTCGATCACCGAGCACGAGGGCCGCATCATCCAGAGCCGCTCGGAAGATTCCATCATCCAGGAGATCGAGGACATCCGCGACAAGGTGCAGGGCTTCACGGGCACCATCTCCGACCTGGGCGGTCCCACGGCCAACATGTACCGCCTGGGCTGCAAGAGCCCCGAGATCGAGGCCGCCTGCCGCAAGCCCAGCTGCGTGTTCCCCGGCATCTGCCAGAACCTCACGACCAACCACGACCCGCTGATCCAGATCTACCGCAGGGGCCGTGCGCTGCGCGGCGTCAAGAAGATCCTGATCGGCTCGGGCCTGCGCTACGACCTGGCCGTGAAGTCGCCCGAATACGTCAAGGAACTCGTGCAGCACCATGTCGGCGGCTACCTGAAGATCGCGCCCGAGCACACCGAGTCCGGTCCGCTGGACAAGATGATGAAACCGGGCATTGGCAGCTACGACAAGTTCAAGCAGCTGTTCGAGAAGTTCAGCGAAGAGGCCGGCAAGAAGCAGTTCCTGATTCCGTACTTCATCGCCGCCCACCCGGGCACGAGCGACGAGGACATGATGAATCTCGCCATCTGGCTCAAGAAGAACGGCTTCCGCGCCGACCAGGTGCAGGCCTTCTACCCCAGCCCCATGGCCACGGCCACGGCGATGTACCACACGGGCAAGAACCCGCTGCGCAAGATCACGCGCGACAGCGAAGAGGTGTCTGTCGTGCGCGGCGAAAAGCGCCGGCGCCTGCACAAGGCCTTCCTGCGCTACCACGACCCGAACAACTGGCCGCTGCTGCGCGAGGCGCTCAAGGCCATGGGCCGCGCCGACCTGATCGGCAACGGCAAGCACCACCTGATCCCGACATTCCAGCCGGCCACGGACGGCAGCTACCAGAGCGCGCGCCGCACCAATTCGACCACTGGCAAGGCTGCTGCGCCCGGCAAGCCGCAGAAGGGTCGGCTGCTCACGCAGCACACCGGCCTGCCGCCGCGCGAAACCGGCAGCGCCAAGCCCGCGGCGCGCCGGCCACGGTGATATTTCCCGCTTGAGAACATAGCGGACACCGTTTGCGGAACGGGCGTTGCCGCGGTGTCAGGAGCGGCCTGAAGTGCGTGGCGGCGTGCCTGCGTCGGGGTGCGGACCGGCCGCGTGGGTGCCGGACACCACCGTCTGGTCGTCCATGTCCTTGGGCTGGGCCACCAGCTCTTCGATGATGAAGGTGCGGTAGTAAAACGCCGCCGCCGCGCCGTGGGCCTCCACGGCGGCCTGCAGGTTCTCGATGTTGTCCTTGCCGTGCACCTCGACCAGCAGGCCGTGGAAGCCGCGGCGAGCCAGGTCGTCAATGCGGCGCACCAGGTCGTTGTCGGCGCCGGGGGACGGCAAGGTCGTTTCTATCCCTTCGATAGTGTGCGTGATCTCGCGCCGGATGCAGTCGGGGTCGGCGTGCACGATGTTGCCCTGGTGGTGTGAGGAGTACAGCGAATCTGCCGCCTGCTTTGCGCTGTCTTCGTCCTTGAACAGCGCAAACACGTGTCCTTTCGGGTAGAAGACGCCGTTCAGGGTGGTCATGGCCGAGGTGACGACAAGCGGTTGCATACCAATCTCCCAGAGTGCAGTTTCTGCATTGGACTGCGCAACGACCCGGCAGCATGTAGGAAAAGGCCTCTTCACCTCGGCGCGCACCGGGGAGGTACGGTCGCAGCCTCGGCCCCGTCAGCTGGCGGAGGGCTGAAGCGCCCACCACCGATGGACGTGGTGTGCTGTTGCTGCGCGTGCCGCGGCCGGCGTGCCGGGTCGTCAGTGCGGCGCACCCATCAGTGCGTGAGAAAGTCGAGCACCAGCCGGTTGAACTTGTCGGCGTGCTCCCACTGGGCCCAGTGGCCACACTGGTTGAACACGTGCAGCTGTGCGTTGGGGATGCCCCAGATCAGGCGCAAGCCCACATCCATGGGCACGAAGCGGTCGTCGCGCCCCCAGATCACCAGCGTGTCGGCCGAGATTTCGCCGAGGCGGTGGCCCAGATCGGGGAACTGCTTGGGGTTGGCCGTGCTGCTCTTGACGAAGTTTTCCAGGTGGTCGCGGCGGGCCAGCATATTGTCGAGGCGTGCCTGGAACAGCGCGTCGGTCAGGTGGCTCGTGTCGTACACAAACACATTCATCATGCGCTTGAGGTTTTCAATCGTCGGGTCGCGGTAAAGCGCACCGATCAGCTTGATGCCTTCGGTGGGCATGGGCACGAACTGGCTGGGGCCACCGGTGCCGCCGCCCATCAGGATCAGCTTGCCCACGCGCGTGGGGTGGGCCAGCGCAAACGCCACGGTGCTGTGCGCGCCCATCGAATTGCCGACGATATGGACTTTGTCGAGGCCGATGGCATCCATCAGGCCCTTCAATGCGCGGGCGTTCAACTCCGAGCGCGAGCCGGTGTTGACGATGGCGTCGCTCTTGCTCCAGCCGGGGCAGTCCATCAGGACCACGCGGTAGCCCGCGTTCACGAGCGGTTCGATGTTGCGGTTGAAGTTGGCCCAGCCGCTGGCGCCGGGGCCAGAGCCATGCAGCATGACCACCGTCTCTGCCTCCTGGCCGACGTCGTTGTAGTGCAGTTGCAGGTCCAGATCGCCTTCCTTGATGCGGACGAACTTGCTGGTACCGGATTCGATGATGGCGGGGGTGTTGACAGTCACGGGAGTTCCTTGTGTGGGTGGCTTTTACTATCAAAAATATAGCTTAGATCGCTTACTGAATAAGCGCTGGAGGCTGATTTGGCACTGAGATGGGTGCCGCGAAAGACTGGGCTCGGTGGCGCAGGGCCTCAGCCCGCTTCGCTCATCACCGGCTGCGCATGAATGCGGTCATGCTCGCGCGCCTTGAGCAGATCGAGCGCCACGTCCACGATCATGTCTTCCTGGCCGCCGACCATGCGGCGCTTGCCCAGCTCCACCAGGATGTCCACGGCCTTGAGTCCGTATTTCTGCGCGGCCACTTCCGAGTGGCGCAGGAAGCTGCTGTACACACCCGCATAGCCGAGCGCCAGTGTCTCGCGGTCCACGCGCACCGGGCGGTCCTGCAACGGGCGCACGATGTCGTCGGCCGCGTCCATCAGCTGGTACAGGTCGCAGCCGTGGTTCCAGCCCAGGCGGGCGGCGGCGGCAATGAACACTTCGAGTGGCGCGTTGCCCGCACCCGCGCCCATGCCCGCCAGGCTTGCGTCCACGCGGTCGCAGCCTTCCTCCACCGCCACGATGGAGTTGGCCACGCCCAGGCTCAGGTTGTGGTGGGCGTGCATGCCCGTTTGCGTTTCGGGCTTCAGGACATCCTTGAATGCGCGGAAGCGGTCGCGCACGTCGTTCATGCTCAAGGCACCGCCCGAATCGACCACGTAGCACACCGTGGCACCGTAGCTCTCCATCAGCTTGGCCTGCTGGGCCAGGCCCTGCGGCGTCTGCATGTGGCTCATCATCAGAAAGCCCACGGCCTCCATGCCCAGGTGGCGCGCGTACTCGATGTGCTGGCGGCTGATGTCGGCCTCGGTGCAATGCGTGGCCACGCGCACGATGCGCGCGCCGGCGTCGTAGGCGGCCTTCAGATCGTGCACGGTGCCGATGCCAGGCAGCAGCAAGGTGGCGATCTTTGCGTGCTGGACGACGCTGGCCACGGCGGCTATCCACTCCACATCGGTGTGGGCGCCAAAGCCGTAGTTGAAACTGCCACCTTGCAAGCCGTCGCCGTGGGCGACCTCGATCGAATCGACCTTGGCGTCGTCCAGGGCCTTGGCGATCTGCATGGCCTGGGCCACGCTGTACTGGTGGCGGATCGCGTGGCTGCCGTCGCGCAGTGTCACGTCGGAGATATAAATCTTCTTGGAAATGGGGGCGCTCATGCGGTTCTCCTTCAGGCGGCCACGGCTGTTGCAGAGGCCAGGATGCGCCCGGCCATGTGCTCGGCGGTGCGCAGCGCGGCGCTGGTCATGATGTCCAGGTTGCCCGCGTAAGCGGGCAGGTAGTGGGCGGCGCCCTCTACCTCCAGGAACACCGAGGTTTTGAGACCACAAAGGCCCTTGCCGACGCCGGGAATGTTCAGACCCTCGATGCGGTCGAACTGCACCTTTTGCTTCAAGCGATAGCCCGGCACATAGGCCTGCACGTCGGCGGCCATGCGCTCAATGGAGTCGGCGATGGCGCCCTCATCGGCAAAGTCGCTCAGGGTGTAGACGGTGTCACGCATGATCAGCGGCGGCTCGGCCGGGTTGAGCACGATGATGGCCTTGCCCTTGGCTGCGCCCCCCACCACCTCGATGGCCTTGGAAGTCGTTTCGGTGAACTCATCGATATTGGCGCGCGTGCCGGGGCCGGCGCTCTTGCTGGAGATCGACGCGACGATCTCGCCGTACTGCACCTTGGCCACGCGCGAGACCGCGGCCACCATCGGAATGGTGGCCTGGCCGCCGCAGGTGACCATGTTGACGTTCAGCGCGTCGAGGTGGTCGTCGCCGTTGACCACCGGGATGCAGTACGGGCCGATGGCCGCAGGCGTGAGGTCGATCAGGCGGATGCCGGGCTTGAGGCTGCGCAGGAAGGCGTCGTTCTGGACATGGGCGCCTGCGCTGGTCGCGTCGAACACCACATCGATGTCGGCGAACTGGGGCATGCGGGTCAAACCTGCCACGCCTTCGTGCGTGGTTGCCACACCCATGCGCGCCGCGCGCGCCAGACCGTCGGAGGCGGGGTCGATGCCGACCATGGCGCCCATCCCGATGTGCTGGCCGTGGCGCAGGATCTTGATCATCAGGTCGGTGCCGATGTTGCCGCTGCCGATGATGGCGGCTTGGAGTTTGCGGGTCATGGGGGGCCTTTCGTGTTCAGTCAACGGTGGCGCCGCTGGCCTTGATCAGTGGCGCCCAGCGCGAGACTTCGGACTGGATGAAACTGCCGAACTGTGCGGAGGTCGAGGGGAAGGCCTGCATGCCCTGGTCGGCAAAGCGCTTTTGGATGTCGGGTTCATTCAGCGCCTTCAGAAAGGCTTCGTTGAGCTTGGCGATGGCGGGCGCCGGCGTTCCGGCCTTGACCACGGCACCAAACCACACGCCAGCGTCCACGCCGTGGATGCCCAGTTCGTCCAGCGTGGGCACATCGGGCATCTGGACGGCGCGCTTGGCTGCGGCAATGGCCAGGGGCTTGAGCTTCTTGCCGGCGATCAGCGGGCCGGTGCTGATGATGGGGTCGAACATCATGTCGACCTGGCCGCTCATCACGTCCTGCAGCGCCGGCGCCGATCCTTTGTAGGCCACATGCTGGAAGGTGCCGCCGGTCTTGCCCCGGAACACCTCGCCGAGCAGATGGCCGATGGAGCCCATGCCTTGCGATGCAAAGTTCAGGCCGTCCTTGCGGGTTTTGGCCAGTTGCACCAGCTCGGCCACCGAGTTGGCGGGGCTGTTGCTGGGCACCACCAGCACGAGGGGCGATGCGATCAGCGAGGTGACGGGCGCGAAGTCCTTGAGCGGGTCGTAGGAGAACTTGCGAAACAGGTTCTGGTTGATCGCAAACATTTCGGTCGCTGCCACATAGACGGTATGTCCGTCGGCCTCGGCCTGCTTGACCTGGGCCGCGGCGATCTGGCCACCGGCGCCGGGCTTGTTGTCCACGATCACGGGCTTGCCCAGCGTGTCGCCCATTTTCTGGGCCAGGGCGCGGGCGATGGTGTCGGTAATGCCACCGGCCGGGAACGGCACGACGATGGTGACCGCGCGCGAAGGAAACGCAGGCGCCTGGGCCCAGGCGCCACTGGCCATGATGGTGGTAGCCAATGCGGCGAGGAGGGTGCGGCGATGTGTCATGTTTGTCTCTTTTGCTGTCTAGGGTGGGGGAAGGAAAATGAACGACTGAATTGGGGGGTGTGAGGCCAAGCCGCGATGGCGGCTACTGGCCAAACCGGGTGCGCACCGTACCCACGCCGCTGATGCGGGCCTCGAAGGCGTCGCCGGGCTGCACTGCCACCATGGGGCCGAGCGCGCCGGTCATCACCAGGTCGCCCGCGCGCAGCGGCTGGCCCAGCGTGGCGAGCTTGCGCGCCAGCCACACGGCAGCGTTGAGCGGGTGGCCCAGGCAGGCGCTGCCATTGCCTTGAGACACGACGGTGCCAGCGCGCTCGGTGGTCATCTCGCACAGCTTGAGGTCCAGCGCATTCAGGCGTGTAGGCACGGCGCCCAGCACGACCAGCCCGCTTGAGGCGTTGTCGGCCACGGTGTCGATGAATTTGATGTTCCAGTTCGCGATGCGGCTGCCCACGATCTCGATGGCGGGCAGCACATAGGCCGTCGCGTTGATCACGTCCACCAGCGTGGCGTCGGGCAGGTCGAGGTCGCGCTCCAGCACCAGGGCAATTTCGGCTTCGACCTTGGGCTGCAGCGTGCGTGACCAGGGAATTTCCTCGTCATCGCCATAGACCATGTCGGCAAACAGCGTACCGAAATCGGGCTGGTCCACACCGAGTTGCTTTTGCACGGCGGTCGAGGTCAGGCCGATCTTGCGGCCCACGATGCGGCGGCCCTTTGCCTGCGCGTGGCGCACGTTGGCCAACTGCACGGCATACGCGTCGGCGGCATCGGCGATTTCTTCGCGCAGCGGCGCCATCGGTGTCGCGGTCTGTTCGGCCACGCGCAGGCGCTCGGCCCAGGCGTTGATCTGTTCAGGAGTGCTCATGGCATCTTTCGGTGGGGTTGAAGCGAGGCGGGGGCGGAACGGTCACACGGTGTGCTGGAACAGCAAGCCATAACCGGCAATCAGTTCGGGCAGGGCCTGGTAGTGGCGCAGCGTGCAGGGCAGGGGTCGGGCGGGCAGCGCGGCGCGGCCAATCAGCCAGGTCTTGGATTCATGGGCCGACAGCCCGGCCAGTTGCTCGATCGAGTCTTCCGTCATGGCCGTCAGCTCTCCAAAGGCGCCGCGTTCCAGAGCGTCCATCCAGTGCCGGTCCCATGCGGGGTTGAGCGGCTTCATGCCGGACTCGCCGCGCGCCAGTGCCATGCCTGCCGCCATCACGCGCTGGGTCCGGGCGTCGCGTTCGGCCGCGGTGGGCTCACGCTTGACGGTGATGCGTTCGCGCACGGCCGCATCGGGGTGGGCCAGCGTCGGCACGGGAGGCTCGTGCGACAGCCCGCCCGAGCCGATCACCAGGGTGCGCTGCGGCAGGGTGTCCAGAAACCCGCCGATGGACTCGCCCAACTGCAGGCAGCGCGCCAGGCGCGGAATGCCGGGCTGGGCCACGGCATTCATGAAGATCGGCACCACGGGGGGCGTATCGAGGCCGTCCCACAGGAACTGCAGGGCCTGCGCAAAACCGTGGTCCACCTGCATGCGGCGCGACAGGGCGATGTCAAAGCCCGCGTCCATCAGGTGCGAGGTCAGCGCAAGGGCCACCGTCGCGTCGGTGTTGAGGGCACCGGACGGCGTTTGGTAATCGCCCACGGAAGTGGCCGCGCTGCCTATGCAAAAAGGCGGCATCAGCTCGTTGAAAAAGCCGTGGTAGTGGTCGGGGCCCAGCAGCACGATCAACGCGGGGTTGAAAGCATGGACCTGGGCACGTGCCTGCTCCAGTGCGGTGTCCAGCGCGACCTGGGCGTCTGCGCCGATGGCGTTGAGCCCGAGCAGGGGGGAGTGCGACATGCCGAGAAAGGCGCGGTTGGCAGCGCTGGGCATTCAGGCCTCCAGAGATGCAGCGAGCTTGCGGGCCAGCGCCGCGGTCACGGCCGAGACTTCCTGGGGCGAGCACAGGGCCGCCACAAAGCGGTCCGGACGCACGAACACGATGGATTTGGATTGCTTGCCAAACCATTCCTTGAGGCGGCCTTGCGTGTCGCCCAGCGTGATGACGCCGGCGCGGGCATCGGCGGGGTCGCCCGTATAGGCCATCTGCACCTGGGGCTTGGCGGTGATGAACCTGGCGCCCAGCTTCTCCCAGAAGGCGCGGGCCTCGGGGCTCAGGTTGAATGTGGGATCGGTGCCCCACGCCAGGATGGCGAAATTCAGGCCGATCACATCATCGAGGCGCACGGTGTCGCCGGCTGCGGTGGTCACGCGCGGCTGGATGAACATGCGGCCCACGGGCGTCTCCAGCGGTGCCTCGAAACCATTGAGAAGGCGGCCCAGGGGCGATTCCTTCTTCTCGGCCATGAGGCCCAGCAGGCGGCCCAGCGGGTGGTCTCCCGCACGGTCGAGCAGGCTGCCCAGCAGGGGCTGGCTCGCGCGTTTTTCGGGCAACACCACCACGCCACGCTCGTAGCGCGGCATCGGTTTAAAACGCATTTCGGCAAAGTACTGCTTCACGGGGGGCAGCGCATTGAGCGCCAGCATCACGGTGTCGCGCAGCTTGGCGGCGGTGTGGCTTTCGGGTGCGAAGATGTCACCGGCCACTTCGGACAGGTGGATCATCGAGCGGGCATGGTCACGCCGCTCGTCGCCATAGGTGTCGAGCAGGGCGTCGCCCGCCAGGCCCTTGACCACCCAGGCCAGCTTCCAGGCAAGGTTGCTGGCGTCGCGCATGCCGCTGTTGTAGCCCTGGCCCTGCCACACCGGCATGATGTGCGCGGCGTCCCCGGCCAGCAGCACGCGGTCCACCCGGAAGGTGGAGGCCAGGCGGGCGTTGTGGGTGTAGACGCGCTTGCGGATGTAATCGACCTGGTCCGGGTCGGCCACCACCTTGCGCATGAGCTTGGCCAGGTTCTCGGGCTTCGAGAGTTCTTCCTCGGTCTCTCCGGGCATCACCATGAATTCGAAGCGGCGGATGCCGTGCGGCAGCGCCGCCGACACATAGGGCCGCTCGGGATCGCAATGCATGTCGATATGGGGTGTGCCCAGCGGGTCGTTGCGCACATCGACCACGATCCACTGGTTGGGCTTGGTGCGGCCTTCAAACGGCACGTTGAGCGCACGGCGGATGAAACTGTTGCCGCCATCGCAGGCCACCACGTAGCGTGCGCGCACGGTGCGCTGCCCGCCCTGGCTGTCTTCCAGCGTGAGCGTGACACCTTCTGCGTCTTGGACCACGCCGGTTACCGACTGCCCAAAAACGACCTGGGTGTCCTTGAAGCGCGCGAGGCCCTGGTACAGGATTTCGTCCACCTGGGGCTGGATGAAGGCATTGCGGCGCGACCAGCCGAACTCGTCGGTGCGTGGCTCGATGGAGGCGAAGCACTTTCCGCTGGCCGTGAAAAAACGCATCCAGTGGTCGGGCGTGATGTGCGCCTGCACCTTGTCGACCAGGCCTGCGGTCTGCAACGTGCGCAGGGACTCGTCATCGATGCCGATGGCACGCGGGTAGTCAATGATCTTGTCGAGCTTTTCGATCAGCAGCGCAGGCACACCGGCCACGCCCAACGTGTTGGCAATAGTCAGGCCCACGGGGCCTGCGCCGACGATGACGACGTCGGCATCGAATCCTGCGGGGGTCTTCTCGGTTTTCGTGGCCATGGGCCTTGCTCCTGGGGGCGGTTGAAACACGCGGGGTCGGAAGCCTGGAGGCCCGGGGAGAGCCCGGGTCGCCGGCGCCTTTAGCGCAAGTGGAGGCGATTGTGTTTGCGCTATATCAAGTCGTAAACTGCGTGCACCAGGTGCACACAAACGAACGGGTTAACCCTGATTTCGAGGGCCATTGAGCCCCGTTTTTTCCGCAGATTGTCGACTTTGAAGCCCCCACCCATGCCCCAGATCAAGCCCTTGGTGACCGAATCGCAGTACAAGGACGTGCGCAGCCTGGCGCGGGGGCTGGACGTGCTGAAGGCGCTCAACAGCGCACCGGCCGGCATGGCCACAACGACCGAGCTGGCCGAGGCCTGCGGCATGCACCGCACCACGGTCAAGCGGCTGCTCGAAACCCTGCGCGCCGAGGGCTTTGTGCGGCGCGGCGAGCGCGAAGGGCAGTACTACCTCACGTTCGAGGTGCGCCGCCTCAGCGAGGGTTTCGAGGATGAGGCCTGGGTCGCGCAGGTCGCGGCGCCGCTGATGCGGGCCTCGGTGCGCGAACTGCTGTGGCCCTGCGATCTGGGCACGATGGAGTCAGGCTTCATGGTGGTGCGTGAATCGACGCACCGTTACAGCGCGCTGTCGCAGCACCGCGCCATGATCGGCGAGAAGATGCCGGTGTTTGTGACGGCGCTGGGGCGGGCCTATCTCGCGGCGTGCTCGGACGACGAACGTAATGCACTGCTGGCGATGCTGGCGCAGCGCAACGACTGGATCGGTGCTATGGCGCGTGATGAAGCGGCCGTCGCCAAGACGGTGCTTGAAACGCAGAAGCGCGGTTATGCCTACAACGATGGCGAGTGGATCCACGAGCAGCACTTTGCCGCAGTGGCTGTGCCGCTGCGCAGCGGGGAGCGTCTGCTCGGTGTGCTCAATATGATATTTCCCAAGGCGGCGGTCTCCCCGGCCGACCTGCAGATGCGTTTTGTTCCCGCACTCAAGGCGCTGGCCTCGGCCATCGGAAAGTCAAGCCGTGAATGGCTCGACTGAAGGCTGCAGGACCGGCCCGGCCCGCCGTCGCCGGGATGCCCAAGAGCCGCCGCGGGCGCAGGGCTGGAACCTCGGCAGAGCCCAGCGTCCAGCCGATGGCCTGCTGGGGCTAGCCCGGCCGGAGTTTTGATAAAAATGGCTTCCAGCGCTTGTTGGGTAAGCGCTGGAAGCTATCAAAATTGAAGTAGCTTCTCGGGATTTCCTCTAGCGGACCAGGCCCATGACCCGCGCTGCTGGGAGGGCACAGTGCAACACCACCGGGGCGCGCGGCGCGTCCCAGCGGCCGAGGGTGCCTTGCTTTCGCATGCGGGCCAATGCGGTCAGGCCAAGGTGTGCAGCGGGATGTCCTGCGCGATGGCCAGGGCATCGAGCTGGGCACGGGTCTGGGTGCGCACGAAGTCGGCCACGGACCGGTGGGTGGCGGGTGCGCGCAGCGTGTCCGCATCGCCGGAGGCGGTCAGCCCAGCGGCGGCGCACAGGCGTGCGGCAAAGTGGGGCTCGAGCGCGGCCACGGCCACGCGACCGTCGGCGCAGGGGTAGATGCGATAGCCCGCGTGCTTGCCGCCCACGTCTCCGTCCGGCGTGGTCAGGCCCCAGTCGCGCGGCTGGGCGAGCCAGGCCGTCGCGTCGGCCAATGCGACCTCGATGCACACGCCGCGGCCTGTGCGCGCGCGCTCGAGCAGCGCCTGCAGCACGGCCTCGCTGGCCACCAGCGCGCCGCCCATGTCCGCGTAGAGCGTGGGCGGCATCTCGGTACCGGTGAGCAGGCCGGCCTCGGCCAGGTAGGTCAGGTCGTGGCCCGGCTCTTCGGCGCGGGCGCCGGCGGCGCCGACGATGCGCACCAGCGACAGCCGCGGGTAGCGGGCCTGCAGCGTCTCCCAGCCCAGGCCGAGCTTGGCCAGCGCCGAGGGGCGAAACGAGGTGATCAGCACGTCGGTGCGCGCCAGCTCGGCCTGCAGCACGGCCTGGCCTTCGGGCGTCTTGAGCTGGGCCTGCAGCACACGCACGCCGGGGTGCAGCGCGGCATAGGCCGCAGGGCTGTAGACGCCCATCGGATCGGCGCTGGCTTGGCCGGCAGGCGCGGGCGGCTCGAGCTTGGTGCATTCGCCGCCCATGCGGGCGCAGCGCAGCAGGGCTGCCGGGCCGGGCAGGTTGAGCGCCAGGCTCAGGATGCGCGAACCTTGGAGGGGCTGGGGTGTGGTCGGCTGGCTCATGGGGCAAGATGGGCGTGAAGGAAATCGGCTGCGCCTGGAACTTCGGGCGGCGGGCCCGCTCCCTCAGAGGCTCCAAACCGAAAGATTATCAGCCCCACCATGCACCGCAGAACCTCCCTGGCCGCCTTGGCGGGCCTGAGCACATTTCCAGGAGCTTTCATGACCCCCTTGTCTGACGCCGCCGTATTGCCTGCGCTGCAGTCCTTGAAACCCTCGCCTCGCCTGCCGGTGCTGTTCGTCGGCCATGGCAGCCCCATGAACGCTATCGAGGACAACGCCTACCGCCGCAGCTGGCAGGCGCTCGGCGCCGAAATCGCGGCGCGCGCCCCCCAGCCGCAGATGATTCTGTGCATCTCGGCGCACTGGCTCACGCGCGGCTGGCAGCTCACGGGCATGGCCCGGCCCAAGACCATCCACGACTTTGGCGGTTTTCCGCAGGCGCTGTTCGACCAGCAGTACCCCGCACCGGGCGCGCCCGCCGTGGCGCGTACCCTGGCCGCGCAGCTGAAGGCGCCGTCCACCGGCAAGGCGCTCGGCGTGGACGAGGGCGAATGGGGGCTGGACCACGGCACCTGGTCGGTGCTCAAACCCATGTTCCCCGCGGCCGAGATCCCGGTGCTGCAGCTGAGCATGGATTACAGCCGGGCGCCGGCCGAGCACTACGCGCTGGGCCTGCAGCTCAAGGCGCTGCGCGAGCGCGGTGTGCTGATCGTGGGCAGCGGCAACATCGTGCACAACCTGCGCGCCACGCGCCGCGGCACGGCCGCGCACGAGGCCTACGACTGGGCGGTGGAGTTCGACACGGTGGTGCAGGAGCAGATCAAGAAGGGTGATCTGGGCGCGCTGCAGGATTTTCAGAAGCTGGGCGCGGTGGCGCTGCAGGCCCACCCAACGCATGAGCATTACCTGCCGCTGCTCTACGCCGCGGGCGCGGCCGATGCGGGCGAGATGCCGCGGTTCTTCAATGCCAATTACCAGGCGGCCTCGATTTCGATGCGTTCGGTGGTGTGGGGTTGAGGGTGGATGCTATTGAATGAATAGCTGACGGCGCTTTATGGCATTGGGCTAGGGCCCTGAATGAGCATGAAAAAACCGCCCTCGGGCGGTTTTTTCATTCGTCCAGGGTCACGCTGCGTTCAGCGCTCAGATCACCTTGGCAATCGACTGGCAGACATAGTCGATGTTCTTGCTGTTGAGCGCGGCCACGCAGATGCGGCCGGTGTCGGTGCCGTAGACGCCGAACTCGCTGCGCAGGCGCACCATCTGGTCCTTGGAGAGGCCCGAGTAGCTGAACATGCCGATCTGCTGCGTCATGAACGACATGTCCTGCTTCACGCCCGCGGCCTTGAGTCCGTCGACCAGCTTCTGGCGCATGGCCTTGATGCGCACGCGCATTTCGCCCAGCTCCCTTTCCCACAGGGCGCGCAGCTCGGGGTTGCCCAGCACGGCAGCGACCACGGCGCCGCCGTGGATGGGCGGGTTGGAGTAGTTGGTGCGGATCACGATCTTGAGCTGGCTCAGCACGCGGCCGGCTTCTTCCTTGTCCGCGCACAGCACCGACAGGCCGCCCACGCGCTCGCCGTACAGGCTGAAGCTCTTGGAGAACGAGGTCGAGACGAAGAAGTTGAGGCCGGCGGCGACGAACTTGCCGATCACGGCGCCGTCCTCGGCGATGCCGTGGCCAAAGCCCTGGTAGGCCATGTCGAGAAACGCCGTCAGGCCGCGGGCCTTGACCGCGGCGATGACCTGGTCCCACTGCTCGGCGGTGATATCGTAGCCCGTGGGGTTGTGGCAGCAGGCGTGCAGCACCACGATGGTGCCGGGGGCGGCAGCATTCAGGCTCGTCAGCATGCCGTCGAAGTCCACGCCACGCTTTTCGGCGTCGTAGTAGGCGTAGGTCTCGACCGTGAAGCCGGCGTTGGTGAACAGGGCGCGGTGGTTTTCCCAGCTGGGGTCGGAGATCAGCACCTTGGCATCGGGGCTGACCTTCTTCAGGAAGTCGGCGCCGATCTTCAGGCCGCCCGTGCCGCCGATGGCCTGCACCGTGGCCACGCGGCCCGCGGTGACGGGTTCGCTGGCTTCGCCGAACACCAGGCCCTTGACCGCGGTGTCGTAGGCCACGATGCCGTCGATCGGCAGGTAGCCCCGTGCGGCGGGCTTGTCCATCATGGCCTTTTCGGCGGCCTGGACGCACTGCAGCAGCGGCAGCTTGCCGTTGTCGTCGAAATACACGCCCACGCCGAGGTTGACCTTGTGGGGGTTGGTGTCGGCGTTGAATTGTTCGTTGAGACCCAGGATGGGGTCGCGGGGGGCCATTTCGACGGCGGAGAACAGAGACATGAAAAGTCCTTGGGAGGTGGAAATTGGTCTGCTAGCCCCAAGCTACGGTAGGCTTTCGGGTTAACCCATGAATTTTAGCGGCGCCGCGCAGGCTGCGCAGCCACACCACACGCCATGCACGAAGTCTCTGCCGCGCCCGCCACCGGGCAGTTCGTCAGCTTTCCGGATTCGCCGTTCGAGCTGTACCAGCCCTATCCGCCGGCGGGCGACCAGCCCGAGGCGATTGACAAGCTGGTCGAGGGTGTCCGCGACGGCGAGGTGTTCCAGACGCTGCTGGGCGTGACCGGCTCGGGCAAGACCTTCACCATGGCCAACGTGATCGCGCGCATGGGCCGTCCGGCCATCGTCTTCGCGCCCAACAAGACGCTGGCGGCGCAGCTGTACTCCGAGTTTCGCGAGTTCTTTCCGAAGAATGCCGTCGAGTACTTCGTGAGCTACTACGACTACTACCAGCCCGAGGCCTACGTGCCGCAGCGCGACCTGTTCATCGAGAAGGACAGCGCCATCAACGAGCACATCGAGCAGATGCGCCTCTCGTGCACCAAGAGCATCCTCGAGCGGCGCGACGTGGTCATCGTGGCCACGGTCTCGGCCATCTACGGCATCGGCAACCCCGAGAGCTACCACCGCATGGTGATGACGCTGCGCGTGGGCGACAAGCTGGGGCAGCGCGAGGTGATCGGGCAGCTGGTGCGCATGCAGTACCAGCGCAACGACACCGACTTCGCGCGTGGCAATTTTCGCGTGCGCGGCGACACCATCGATGTGTTTCCGGCCGAGCATTCGGAGCTGGCGGTGCGCATCGAGCTGTTCGACGACGAGGTCGAGAGCCTGCAGCTGTTCGACCCGCTCACGGGGCGCGTGCGCCAGAGCATTCCGCGCTTTACCGTCTATCCCAGCAGCCACTATGTGACGCCGCGCGACCAGGTGCTGATGGCGGTCGAGGCCATCAAGACCGAACTGGCCGAGCGGCTGCAGCAGCTGGTGGGCGACGGCAAGCTCGTCGAGGCCCAGCGGCTGGAGCAGCGCACGCGCTTTGATCTGGAAATGCTCAGCGAAGTGGGGCACTGCAAGGGCATCGAGAACTACTCGCGCCACCTGTCGGGCAGCGCGCCGGGCGATCCGCCCAGCACACTGACCGACTACATGCCCAAGGATGCGCTGATGTTCCTCGACGAGAGCCACCAGATGATCGGGCAGCTCAACGCCATGTACAACGGCGACCGCGCACGCAAGACGACGCTGGTCGAATATGGCTTCCGGCTGCCCAGCGCGCTGGACAACCGGCCGCTCAAGTTCGAGGAGTTCGAGCGGCGCATGCGCCAGGTCGTGTTCGTCTCGGCCACGCCGGCCGACTATGAGAAGGTCCATTCGAGCCAGGTGGTGGAGCAATTGGTGCGGCCGACCGGCTTGGTCGATCCCCTCGTGGAGGTGCGGCCGGCCGCGACCCAGGTGGACGATGTGCTGCAGGAAATCCGCATCCGCGCCGACCTGGGCGAACGCGTGCTGATCACCACGCTGACCAAGCGCATGGCCGAGCAGCTGACCGACTACCTGAGTGACAACGGCGTCAAGGTGCGCTACCTGCACTCGGACGTGGACACGGTCGAGCGCGTGGAGATCATCCGTGACCTGCGGCTGGGCGCATTCGATGTGCTGGTCGGCATCAACCTGCTGCGCGAAGGCCTGGACATTCCCGAGGTGTCGCTGGTGGCGATCCTCGACGCCGACAAGGAAGGCTTCCTGCGCGCCGAACGCAGCCTGATCCAGACCATCGGCCGTGCGGCGCGCAACGTGAGCGGCAAGGCCATCCTTTACGCCGACCGCATCACCGACTCGATGAAAAAAGCCATGGGCGAGACGGAACGCCGGCGCGCCAAGCAGATCGCACACAACGAAGCCCAGGGAATCACGCCGCGCAGCATTGTCAAGCGGGTGCGAGACCTGATTGACGGGGTCTACAGCGAGAAGGCAGGCAAGGATGCCGAGCGCCTGGAGCAGGAGACACTGCAGCGCGCCAGGGTCGAGGACATGTCCGAAAAGGACATCGCGCGCGAGATCAAGCGCCTCGAAAAGCAGATGCTGGACCATGCGCGCAACCTTGAGTTCGAGCAGGCGGCCCGCGTGCGTGACCAGTTGAGCCGGCTCAAGGACCAGGCCTTTGGCGCCCACGGTGGCGACAACGTGATTGCTTTGCCCCAGAAGTGAAAGGGGTTTTGCGACCAGAATGAAAACATCGTGACCGATCGGTATTCTTATCCGACCAATTAAGTGGGGATTTGTGGTATACTTGCCTCAAACACTCAACAAATACCCCGCGATGAAGAGCCCTGAGCGACAAGACCCTCAGGGTACTGGGTGGAGACGGCGCCCCCGCAGCCGATCAGCTAGCGAAACAGGGGTTTCTTGAACCAACAAGCCTACGAAGGAGCTTGCGATGCGTCTCACTACCAAAGGCCGTTTTGCGGTCACCGCCATGATTGATCTGGCCCTGCGCCAGAACAACGGCCCCGTCACCCTGGCTGCCATCAGTCAGCGCCAGCGCATTTCGCTGTCGTACCTGGAGCAGCTGTTTGGCAAGCTGCGCCGCCACGAGCTGGTGGAATCCACCCGCGGACCTGGCGGCGGCTACACCCTGGCGCGCAAAGCCGCTGACATCACCGTGGCCGACATCATCGTGTCCGTGGACGAGCCCATCGACGCCACCCAGTGCGGCGGCAAGGAAAACTGCCTGGGCGAAGCCGGCCGCTGCATGACCCACGAACTGTGGGCCGCGCTCAACCAGCGCATGGTCGAATTCCTGGATTCGGTCACGCTGCAAAAGCTGGTGGACGAGCAACTGGCCAAGGGCGTGCAGATCGAAGACAAGCCCGCCGTGCGCCGTGCCATTTCCACCACCCCGGTGGTCAAGCCGATCCGCGTGAACGCACCGAATTCGGTTTTTGCCCTGGGCAACGTTTTCGCCAAGTCTTGAGCCGCATTTTTGTTCTGGACCGGGCTGCAAGGCCCGTCCCAGCATCGCAAGCCCCGAATTTTCCTGTTTTGCCAACCGGAACCGTTTACTGAGCCAGCCATGGACATGACCCCGCACTTTCCCATCTACCTTGATTACGGCGCCACCACACCGGTCGATCCGCGCGTGGTCGACGCGATGATTCCGTGGTTGCGCGAACATTTCGGCAACCCTGCCTCCCGCAGCCATGCCTGGGGCTGGGAGGCCGAGGAGGCCGTCGAGAAGGCGCGCGCCCAGGTGGCCGGTCTGATCCATGCCGACCCGCGCGAAATCGTCTGGACCAGCGGCGCCACCGAATCGAACAACCTCGCCATCAAAGGCGCGGCCCAGTTCTACAAGGGCAAGGGCAAGCACCTGATCACGGTCAAGACGGAGCACAAGGCCGTGCTCGACGTGATGCGTGAACTCGAGCGCCAGGGCTTCGAGGTGACCTACCTGAACGTCCAGGAAAACGGTCTGCTCGACTTCGAGTCGCTCAAGGCGGCCATCCGCCCCGACACCATCCTGATCAGCGTGATGTTCGTGAACAACGAGATCGGCGTGATCCAGGACATTCCGGCCATTGGCGCACTGTGCCGTGAAAAGGGCATTCTCCTTCACGTCGATGCTGCGCAGGCCACGGGCAAGATCGAGATCGACCTGCAAACCCTGCCGGTGGACCTGATGAGCCTGGCGTCGCACAAGACCTATGGACCCAAGGGCATTGGTGCGCTGTATGTGCGCCGCAAGCCGCGCGTGCGCCTCGAGGCGCAGATGCACGGCGGTGGCCACGAGCGCGGCATGCGCTCGGGCACGCTGCCCACGCACCAAATCGTTGGCATGGGCGAGGCCTTTCGCCTGGCCGGCGAAGAGATGGCGCAGGACCAGGCCAAGGCGCGCGCACTGCAGAAGCGCCTGCTCGACGGGCTCAAGGACATTGAGCAGGTGTTCGTCAACGGCGACCTGGAGCACCGGGTACCGCACAACCTGAACATCAGTTTCAACTATGTCGAAGGCGAGTCGCTGATCATGGGCATCAAGGGCCTGGCGGTGTCGTCGGGTTCGGCCTGCACTTCGGCCAGCCTGGAGCCCAGCTATGTGCTGCGCGCGCTCGGACGCAGCGATGAGCTGGCCCACAGCAGCCTGCGCATGACCATCGGCCGTTTCACGACCGAAGAAGAAATTGACTACGCCATCGCCACCATCCGCGAAAACGTCGCCAAGTTGCGCGAGCTGAGTCCTTTGTGGGAAATGTTCCAGGACGGCGTGGATCTGAGCACCATCCAGTGGGCGGCGCATTGAGCGTCCCGGCCGCATTGCACACGAATTGAAGAGGAGAACACCATGGCTTACTCAGAAAAAGTGATTGACCATTACGAGAACCCGCGCAACGTGGGCTCGTTCGACAAGGGCGACGACTCGGTTGGCACCGGCATGGTCGGTGCGCCTGCCTGCGGCGACGTCATGAAGCTGCAGATCAAGGTCAACCCTGAAACCGGCGTGATCGAAGATGCGCGCTTCAAGACCTACGGCTGCGGATCGGCCATTGCATCGTCATCGCTCGTGACCGAATGGGTCAAGGGCAAGACGCTCGATGAGGCGGCGGCGCTGAAGAACAGCGAGATCGCCGAAGAATTGGCTTTGCCGCCGGTCAAGATCCACTGCTCCATCCTGGCCGAAGACGCCATCAAGGCCGCAGTGAACGATTACAAGACCCGGCACGGCGCAGCAGCGGCCGCCACGGTCTGAGGACGCCATGGCCATTACGCTGACCGAAGCGGCAGCCCGGCATGTCAGCCGCTACCTGTCACGGCGCGGCAAGGGCCTGGGGGTGCGGCTGGGCGTGAAGACCAGCGGCTGCTCGGGCCTGGCCTACAAGCTCGAATACGTGGACGAGGCCGCCCCGGAAGACGTTGTGTTCGAGAACCACGGCGTCAAGGTGCTGATCGATCCCAAGAGCCTGGCCTACATCGATGGCACCGAGCTCGATTTTGTGCGCGAAGGCCTCAACGAGGGCTTCCGCTTCAGCAACCCCAACGAGCGCGACCGGTGCGGTTGTGGAGAGAGCTTCCGGGTTTGATGCTCGCGTTTTTCGGCCCTGTGTGAAACCGCCACCGCACACCGTGCTGGCGGTTTTTTGTTGATATGAACCTGCAATCCGACGACTTTGAACTGTTTGGCGTGCCCCGGCGCTTTGCCCAGGAGCGCAGCGTGCTCGACGCGCGCTGGAAGGAACTGCAGCGCGAGGCGCACCCCGACCGTTTCGCCGCCCAGGGTGCGGCCGCGCAGCGCGTGGCCATGCAGTGGTCTGTGCGCATCAACGAGGCCTACCAGCGCATCAAGGACCCGCTGCGCCGTGCCGCCTACCTGTGCGAACTGCAGGGCGCGCCGATCCGCGCGGAGGACAACACGGCCATGCCGGCCGATTTCCTGATGCAGCAGATGGAGTGGCGCGAGGCGCTGGACGACGCGCACAGCATGGCGCAAATCGATGCGCTCGACGGCGAAGTGCAGCAGGCGCGGCGTGCCGCGCTGGCGCGCTGCGCAGACTTGATCGACGCGCGCGGCGACTTCGCGGCCGCCGCCGAGCAGGTCAGAGCCCTCATGTTCATTGCGCGTTTTGCCGGGGACATCGGGCGCCGCCAGGACCAACTGGGACAATAAGGCCCCACCCGATATCCCGAGGGCTTGCCGCGCAGGCAGGCTCCTCCCACGCAGAAGACAGGAATCCATGGCGCTGTTGCAGATCTCCGAACCCGGCCAATCTCCCGATCCCCACCAGCGGCGCATTGCCGTCGGCATCGACCTCGGCACCACGCACTCCCTGGTGGCCGCCGTGCGCAACGGCGTGGCCGAATGCCTTCCCGACGGGCAGGGCAGGGTGCTGCTGCCGTCCATCGTGCGCTACCTCGAAGGAGGCAAACGCCAGATTGGCCACGAAGCCGCAGCGCAGCAGCAGCAGGATGCGCGCAACACCATCGCCTCCGTCAAGCGCTTCATGGGGCGGGGTCTGCACGACATTGCGAACGCCGAGAAGTTGCCCTACGACCTGCTGGGCGCGGCCGAGGCAGGCGCGGGTGCGGCCTCCACCGGCATGCTCAGCGTGGCCACGGCGGGCGGGGTCAAGTCGCCGGTCGAGATCAGTGCCGACATCCTGGCCACGCTGCGCTACCGCGCAGAAGACACGTTCAACGACGACCTGTATGGCGCCGTCATCACCGTGCCGGCCTACTTTGACGATGCGCAGCGCCAGGCCACCAAGGATGCGGCCAAGCTCGCAGGCATCCATCTGCTGCGCCTCATCAACGAGCCCACGGCGGCGGCCATCGCCTATGGACTGGACAACGCCAGCGAAGGCGTCTATGCCGTGTACGACCTGGGCGGGGGCACCTTCGACATCTCCATCCTGCGCCTGACGCAGGGCGTGTTCGAGGTGATAGCAACCGGTGGCGACTCCACCCTGGGCGGTGACGACTACGACGCGGCGCTGGCCGAATGGGTGCTGCAGCAGCTGGACCTGCAGGTGCACAGCCCCGCGGACAAGACCGCTGCACGCCTGGCTGCGCGGGCCTGCAAAGAGGCATTGACTGCTACTGAAAATATAGCTTTCAGCGCAGAACTGGCGGGCGCTGGAGTGCAATTTGACGTAAAACGCTCCGACCTGGATGCGGCCACCGCGCATCTGACTGCGCGCTCGCTCGCGGCCGTGCGCCGCGCGTTGCGCGACGCCCAGCTGGCGGCTGACGAGGTGCAGGGCGTGGTCATGGTCGGGGGCTCGACGCGCATGCCCCAGGTGCAGCGCGCGGTGGGCGATTTCTTTGGCCGCACGCCGCTGACCAACCTGAACCCCGACGAAGTCGTGGCGCTGGGCGCGGCGATCCAGGCCAACCAACTGGCCGGCAACAACACGGCGGGCAACCTGCTGCTGCTCGACGTGATTCCGCTGTCGCTGGGCATCGAAACCATGGGTGGCCTGGTCGAGCGCATCGTCTCGCGCAACGAGACCATCCCCACCGCCAAAGCGCAGGACTTCACCACCTACCAGGACGGCCAGACGGCGCTTGCCGTCCATGTGCTGCAGGGTGAGCGTGACCTGGTGCAGGACTGCCGGAGCCTTGCGCGGTTTGAGCTGCGCGGCATCCCGCCCATGGCGGCCGGCGCCGCACGCATCCGCGTGACCTTCACGGTGGACGCGGACGGCCTGCTCAGCGTCAGCGCGCGCGAGCAGCTCAGCGGTGTCGAGGCGCACATCGACGTCAAGCCCAGCTACGGCCTGAGCGACGAGCAGATTGCGCAGATGCTGCAAGAGAGCTTCTCCACGGCCGAGCAGGACATCCAGGCGCGCGCGCTGGCCGAAGCGCGCGTGGATGCCGACCGCATGCTGATCGCCACGCAAAGCGCGCTGGATGCCGACGGCGACCTGCTGGCGCAATCCGAGCGCGCCACCGTGGATGCGCTGATGGTCCGTCTGCACAGCCTGCGCGACGGCGGCGACGCCGCCACGCTGGAAGCCGCAACGCAGGCCCTGGCCAAAGGCACGGAAGCCTTTGCCGCGCAGCGCATGGACCGGGGCATCCGCCAGGCGCTGGCCGGCAAAAACGTGCAAACCCTTTAAAACAGTTCCCAAGAGCGCTTTATGCCTGTCATCAAGATACTGCCCCACCCTGAATACTGTCCCGCCGGTGCCGAGATCACCGCCCCCGCGGGCACCTCGATCTGCGAAGCCCTGTTGGAGCACCGCATCAACATCGAGCATGCCTGCGACATGAGCTGCGCCTGCACCACCTGCCATGTCATCGTGCGCGAGGGCTACCACTCGCTCAACGAGGCAGAGGAAGAGGAGGAAGACCTGCTCGACCGCGCCTGGGGGCTGGAGCCGCAGTCGCGCCTGAGTTGTCAGGCCATTCTGGCGGCCCAGGATGTGACGGTGGAAATTCCCAAGTACTCGATCAACCACGCCAAGGAAAACCACTGAGATGAGCCGGCAGATCGTTCTCGACACCGAAACCACCGGCCTGTCCGCCGAGGGCGGAGACCGCATCATCGAAATTGGCTGCGTCGAACTGTTTGCGCGCAAGCTGACCGGAAACAACAAGCATTTCTACCTGAGCCCTGGGCGCGACAGCCACCCCGACGCGCTGAAGGTGCACGGCATCAGCAACGAGTTTCTCAAGGACAAACCCAAGTTCGCCGCCGTGGCCGATGAGCTGCTGGAGTACCTGCAGGACGCCGAGGTCATCATCCACAATGCCGCGTTCGACGTGGGCTTTCTCAACAAGGAACTCGAGCTCATCGGCCGCCCGGGACTGCGCAGCTTTGTGGGCGAAGTCACCGACACCCTGGCCATGGCCAAGGAGATGTACCCCGGCAAGCGCAACTCGCTCGATGCGCTGTGCGATCGGCTGGGCGTGGACAACTCGGGGCGCACCCTGCACGGCGCTCTGCTGGACGCCGAGCTGCTGGCGGACGTGTACATCAACCTCACGCGCGGCCAGGATGCGCTGCTCATCGCCGACGAGGGCGATGACGGTGGTGCTGCCATCAACGTGGCCGCCGTGGACCTGCGCAGCATCGCGCTGCAGGTCCTGCAGGCCAGCGATGCCGAGATCGCCGCCCACGAACAGATGCTGGTGCAGCTGGACAAGGCCAGCGGCGGCAAAACAATTTGGAAGACTTCAGAGAGCGCTCCAAAAGCTGTGCCATAATTGCGGGCTGTCACAGAGACAGCACGGGTGATTAGCTCAGCGGTAGAGCACTGCCTTCACACGGCAGGGGTCACATGTTCGATCCATGTATCACCCACCAGTGTTTATGAGTGTGCCGATGTCGGCAGTCTCATCGGGCGATTAGCTCAGCGGTAGAGCACTGCCTTCACACGGCAGGGGTCACATGTTCGATCCATGTATCGCCCACCAAAAACGAAAGACCGGCCATCAGTGGCTGGTCTTTTTTTTTTGCCTTTTGCACGTCGGGTCCGTGGGGTGCCGTGCATTGGTACAGACAATGCACTGCGGGACGGCGGCGACGACCCGCACCTTGCGCGGTGCGGGCGCACCAGGGCCGGCGCCCTGGTCTCTTGCAGGAGCTTACTAATGACAGATTCCGTGGATTGCGCCGTCATCGGCGCAGGGGTGGTGGGCCTGGCGGTTGCGCGCGCCCTGGCGCTGCGTGGCCGCGAGGTCATCGTGCTGGAGGCCGCGCCGGCCATCGGCACAGGCACCAGTTCGCGCAACAGCGAGGTCATCCATGCGGGCATCTACTATCCCGAGGGGTCGCTCAAGTCGCGCCTGTGCGTGCAGGGCCGCGAGATGCTGTACGGCTACTGCGCTGCGCGCGGCATTCCTTACCGCCGCTGCGGCAAGCTGATCGTGGCCACCCGCGCCGAGCAGCTGGCGCAGCTGCACGGCATCGTCGCGCGCGCGGCCGCCAATGGTGTGGTGGATTTGCAATGGCTCGACCGCGATGCCGCGCGGGCGCTGGAGCCTGCCCTGGAGTGCGTGGCGGCGCTGCATTCGCCCAGCACCGGCATCGTCGACAGCCACGCCCTGATGCTGGCGCTGCAGGCCGACCTGGAGCATGCGGGCGGGCTTGTGGCATTGAATTCACCTCTGGCCCATGCCCGGTGCGCGCAAGATGCTATTTTGTTGATAGCGGAGGATGGCACGCAGCTGCAGGCACGCACCGTTGTCAATGCCACCGGGTTGGCGGCGCCGCTGCTGGCGCGGCGCTTCGAGGGGCTGGATCCACGGCATGTCCCCACGCCCTATTACGCCAAGGGCAGCTACTTCACCCTCAGCGGCACGGCGCCTTTCAGCCGCCTTGTTTACCCGGTGCCCGAAGCCGCTGGCCTGGGCGTGCACCTGACGCTGGACTTGGGCGGCCAGGCCAAGTTCGGCCCCGATGTGCAGTGGGTCGAGGCGCCCGACGACCTGACCGTGGACCCGGCCCGGGGCGATGCCTTCTACAGCGAAGTGCGCCGGTACTGGCCCGGCCTGCGCGCAGGCAGCTTGGTGCCGGGCTATGCCGGCATGCGGCCCAAGCTCAGTGGCCCTGGTGCACCGGCCGCCGATTTCGTGATCCAGGGGGAGCGCGACCATGGCGTGCGCGGGCTCGTCAACCTGTTTGGCATCGAGTCGCCAGGCCTGACCAGCGCGCTGGCCATCGCGGAGCAGGTAGCGAAGATGCCGTGAATTTGTCGGACAGGGGCTCAAAAAGCACCGCCATGCGCTCTTTGGGTACCTGGCGCCCGAACAGCTCGCTAAGATGGGTTCTGCAGCACCGCCACGAGGCTGCGCGCTATCGATTCCTGTTTTTCACACAACGAAAGGCTGATATGACGACCTCTGCTTCCGACACCATTTCTTCCACCCAAAGCGAACTTGAGAAACTGGTTTCCGATTTGCGTGGGTTGCTGTCCAGCCGAGATCTCGACAGCATCCCCCAGATCAAGCTCCTGCGCCAGCGCATGGACGATGGCATGCACAACGTGCGCGATGCCGCGGTGGAAGCTGCGCAAGAGGCCGCGCGCCAAGCCAAGGAGGCCGCCCGTGCGGCAGACCGCTATGCACACGACGAGCCGTGGCGCGTGGCCGGGGCCGCTCTCGCCGTTGGCGCGCTGGTCGGCTTCCTGCTGTCGCGCCGTTGAACTTGTGTGGGCGGCTGCGCAGGCCGCCCGGTCTCTGACAGGAGGACGTGCATGAACTGGATTTCCCTGCTTGGTCTGGAGGCCATGGTCGCACGCTGGCGTGCCGCTGTCATGGAGGGCGCCCTGGCTGCAGAAGACCGCCTGGAGCTGGCGCAGTTGGAGTGGCGAGAACACAAGCGCCGACTGCGCAACACCGTGCTGCTGGCGCTGGCGATCGCAGGCTTGACGGTGGTGGCCTTGGTGCTGCTGTCGCTCGCGCTCGTGGTTCAGTTCTGGGACACACCGCACCGCACCGTGGCGACATGGAGCGTCGCGGGCGTGTGGCTTGCGCTGTGGCTTGGTGCGCTGGTGGCGCTGTGGGCCACGGTGCACGCGGCCGGGGGCGCGTTTGCGCTCACGCGCCGCGAACTGGCCCAGGATTGGCACGACATCAAGGAGCAGCTGTGAGCAAGTCTGAATCTTTCTCTGACAAGAATCTGCCTGTTCCCACGCCCGCGCAGCAACGCATCATCGAGCGCATGGCCGCGCAACGCGAACGCCTGCGCGCACGGCGTGCGCGGCGCGAGCAGTTCTTGGCGATGCGCAAGGCCGAGGGAGGGCTGGGCGCGGATGCGCCTTTGCCTTTGCGCGTTGCGGTGTTTGCCAAGCAGCATCCGGCCGCACTGGCCGCCTTGGCCGGTCTGGCCTTGGTGCTCGGACCCAAGCGGCTCGTGGCATGGGCCGGTGTCGTGCTGCCGTTGCTAACGCGCTTGCGCTAGCCTGGAAGGCAGGAAAAAAGTGCTTCAGGAGCGCCGCGGATCGAAGGCAAACCGCGTTGCGCGGCAGTCCGCAGGCCCGGGCGGACGTCAGGCCATGGTCTTGAGAGCGCGTGCGACGCGGCTGGGGAGTGCAGGGCCTTCGTAGATCAACCCCGTATAAATCTGCACCACGTCTGCGCCCGCCCGCACCTTGGCCACGGCATCTTCCGCGCTCATGATGCCGCCCACACCGATGATGGGGTAGCGGCTGCCCAGGGCCGCGCGCAGCTGGCGTATGACCTGGTTGCTGGCCTCCAGGACCGGGGCGCCGCTCAGTCCTCCCGCCTCTTGCGCATGGCGCAGGCCTTGCACGGCGTCGCGGCGTATGGTGGTGTTGGTGGCGATGACGCCGTCCATGCCGTGGCGCTCGAGCGCGCTGGCAATGACGGCGACCTGGGCCTCCTCGAGGTCCGGGGCGATCTTCACAAAGATGGGCACGCGCTTTTCCTTGCCGCCGGTGCCCGCATGCTGGCGTGCCAGCACTTCGCGCCGCTCGGCAATCGCGCCCAGCAGCGCGTCGAGGGCGGCGTCGCTTTGCAGCGTGCGCAGGTTCTGCGTGTTGGGCGAACTGATGTTGACGGTCACATAGTCGGCGTGCGGGTAGACACCGTCCAGGCAACTCAGGTAGTCGTTCGTGGCTTCTTCCATCGGCGTGCTGGCGTTCTTGCCGATATTCAGACCCAGCAGCATGGGGTGGGCCCGTTGTTGCGAGCGAAATCGGGCGCGCTGGACGTTGTGCACGAACGCTTCGAGCCCATCGTTGTTGAAGCCCAGCCGATTGACCAGCGCCCGTGCCTCGGGCAGGCGGAACATGCGCGGCTTGGGATTGCCGGGCTGTGGCTGGGGCGTCACGGTACCGACCTCGACAAAACCGAATCCCATGGCGCTGAGTGCGTCAATGCAGCGTGCGTTCTTGTCCAGCCCGGCGGCCATGCCGACGCGGTTGGGAAATGTCAGGCCCGCCAGTTCGACGGGGTCGTCCACGGTGTCATGGCACCAGGCCCACTGCAGGGGCGTGCCCTGACCGCGGGCCAGCATGTCCATGGTGAGATCGTGGGCCGCTTCGGCATCCATGCCAAACAAAAACGGGCGGGTGAGGGCGTAGGGAATCAGGGACATGGGGATAATTCAGGGCTAACCTTCTTATTCTCGCCCATGACGACCTCCTCCCCCCTGACCCAAGACGAACTCAAGGCCCAAGTCGGCCAGGCTGCCTTGCGCTATATCGTGCCCGGCGACATCGTGGGCGTCGGCACCGGCTCCACAGTCAACAAGTTCATCGACGCACTGGCTGGCATCAAGGACCAGGTCCGCGCAGCCGTTTCCAGTTCGGTCGCCAGCACCGATCGCCTGCGCGCCCTGGGAATCGACGTGGTGGATGCCAACGAAGTGGAGCAACTGGCGGTGTACGTCGATGGTGCCGACGAGATCGATGACCACGGCTTCATGGTCAAGGGCGGCGGCGCGGCGCTGACGCGCGAAAAAATCGTGGCCGCGCTCGCCCAGCGCTTTGTTTGCATCGCGGACGAGTCCAAGCGCGTTGCCGTGCTTGGAAAGTTTCCCCTGCCGGTGGAGGTCATTCCAATGGCGGCTCGGCACATCGCCCGCCGGTTTGCCGCGCTCGGCGGCCATGCCACATTGCGCCTGAAGGACGGGGCGCCGCTGGTGACCGACAACGGCCAGCACATCCTGGACGTGACAGGGCTGTCGATCACCGATCCCCTGGCCTTGGAGTCCGAGGTGAACCAGTGGCCCGGCGTGGTTTGCGTAGGAATCTTTGCGCACCAGAAGGCGTCGGTGTGCCTTTTGGGCACGGCGCACGGGGTGCAAACGCTGGCCTATTGAGCGTTTGCGCGGCGAGAATTGCCGGCTTGGGGACGTAGCGTGGAGCGCCGGTGCCTCAGAAGCGGATGCCCGCAGGGTTGGGCGGCGTCGGCCCGCGCGGCACTGCCGGTTCCTGGCGGACGGCAGGCGGCGCATTGCCAGGGGCTGCCGCCGTTGCGGGAGCAGGGGATGGCGTGCGTTGGATGGCCACCAGAGGGGTGGGCGCGGCTCGGCGGTACTGGGGGGGCAGCTGCGACTGCTTGGGGTAGCCGGCCGCATCCAGGTACTGCGTCCATTCACTGTCCGAAAAACCCGTCAGCTGCTGGCCCCCGATGGTGCCAAAGGGCAGGCTGGAGCCGCCACTGAGGCGCTGCAGGGCGTCGATGTCTTCGTTGCTGGCCACGGTGCGCTCGGTGAAGGGCACGCCGCGCTGGACTAGCAGATTGCGCGCGCTGGCGCACGGCGTGCAGTCGGCGCCCGTGTACAGCGTGACCGGAAAGCGCGTGGCGATCTGGCGCAGCTCGTAGGGCAGGGCAGTGGCCTGACCGGCCTCTGGTGCGGCGCCGGCCCGCCCGGCCCGGGCGGGCTCCGCGTCGTTGCCCGGCGCGCGGTCGGAAAAGGTCACCTTGCCGTCCGGCCCGACGATGCGGTAGACCGGCTGGGCCTGTCCCGGGCCGGCCCAGGCCAGAGTGCACAGCAGGGTGGCCAGGGCAAGGAAGGGGCGGGGCAGGGGCATGCTCAATCTCCAGAACGTTCAGCGCAGTGGGTGAAGGTGCAAGGCGTGCTCAGGCCATGCCCTGGTGGCGCAACAGCGCCTCCAGGTTGGGCTCGCGGCCGCGGAAGGCCTTGAACGATTCCATGGCCGGGCGGCTGCCGCCGGCCTCCAGGATGGCCTGGCGGTAGCGCCGCCCCGTCTCCTGGCAGGGCGATCCGTCGGGGCCGACGGTTTCCTCGAACGCGGCATAGGCATCGGCGCTCAGCACCTCGGCCCATTTGTAGCTGTAGTAGCCGGCCGCATAACCGCCCGCAAAAATGTGGCTGAAGGTGTGCGCTGTGCGGCTGAAGGCCGGGGGCTGCAGCACGGACACCTCCTGGCGCACCTGCGCCAGCAGCGGCATGAAGTCGTGCGCCGGATCGTGCGAAGTGTGCAGCAGCATGTCGAACAGCGCGAATTCGATCTGGCGCAGCGTGCCCATGCCGCTCTGGAAGTTCTTGGCCGCCATCATCTTGTCGAACAGGGTGCGCGGCAGCGGCTCGCCCGTGTCCACGTGCGCGCTCATGTGCTTGAGCACGTCCCATTCCCAGCAGAAATTTTCCATGAACTGGCTGGGCAGTTCAACCGCGTCCCATTCGACGCCGCCAATGCCCGACACGTCGCGCTCGTTCACTTGCGTGAGCATGTGGTGCAGCCCGTGGCCGAACTCATGGAACAGGGTGATGACGTCGTCGTGCGTGAGCAGCGCCGGCTTGCCATCGACGCCGCCGGCAAAGTTGCAGACCAGGTGCGCGACCGGCGTCTGCAGCTCGCCGGTGTCGGGTCGCAGCCAGCGCGTGCGCATGTCGTCCATCCACGCGCCGCCGCGTTTGCCGGTGCGTGCAGGCTGGTCGAGGTAGAACTGGCCCACCAGCTGCCCGGCCCGCTCAATGCGGTAGAACGCCACGGCGGGATTCCAGACCGCCGCGTCATCCGGGCGAATGGCCACCTCGAACAGTGTCTCGACGATCTTGAACAGCCCCGCCAGCACCTTGGGGGCGGTGAAGTACTGTTTGACCTCCTGCTCGCTGAAGGCGTAACGCGCTTCCTTGAGCTTCTCGGCAACGTAGGGCCAGTCCCAGGCCTGCGGGTCGCCCAGGCCCAGGCTCTCCGCGGCAAAGGCGCGCAGGTCGGCCACGTCCTTTTCGGCGTAGGGCCGGGCGCGGTGCGCCAGGTCGCGCAGGAAGGCGATCACCTCGTCGGCCGACTCGGCCATCTTGGGCACGACGGACACCTCGCCGAAATTGGCGTAGCCCAGCAGGTGCGCCTCTTCCTGGCGCAGCGCCAAAATTTCCTGGATCAGGGCCGTGTTGTCGTATTTCACGGCCTCGCCCGCGGCCTGGTCGGAGGCGCGCGTGACGTAGGCGCGGTACAGCGTCTCGCGCAGCGCGCTGCTGCGGGCAAACTGCATCACCGGCAGATAGCAAGGCATCTTGAGCGTGAGCTTGAAGCCGTCCTTGCCCTCGGCGCGCGCGGCGGCCTGCGCGGTCTGCTGGACGTCGGAGGGTACGCCGTCGAGCTCGTCGGCACGGGCGTAGTAGGCGTATGCGTCGGTCGCATCGAGCGCGTTTTCGCTGAACTTCTGCTGCAGCTCAGCCTGGCGCTCCTGGATCTGCGCGAAGCGCTCCTTGGTCGCGCCTTGCAGCTCGGCGCCGGAGAGCACGAAGTTGCGCACCGCGTTCTTGAGTGCCTGGCGCTGTTCGGTGTTGAGCCCGGCCGGGTCGATGGCCTTGTACTTGGCGTAGAGCCGCTCGTCGGCGCCCAGGCGCGTCCAGAACTCGGTCACGCGCGGCAGCGCTTCGTTGTAGGCCGCGCGCAGCTCGGGCGTGTCGGCCACGCTGTTGAGGTGGCTGACCACGCCCCACGAGCGGCCCAGCTGTTCGGTGGCCACGTCCAGCACGCGCGCGATGTCGTCCCAGCGCGCGGGAAACGCGGGCGCCGTGACGGTTTCGAGCGCCTGGCTGGCGCGCGCCAGCAGCGCGTCCATGGCGGGCGCCACGTCACTGGGGGCAATGCGGTCGAATGCGGGCAGGGCGGAGAAGTCGAGGAGGGGATTGCTCATGCGGGCTTAGATGGCGTCGCCTGGGGGCGGTTCAAGGTGGTAGGGGCGCGGGAGGTGTGTCAGGCGCCGGCGGCGCGCTCTGCCGCTTCGAGGGTATTGACCAGCAGCATGGTGATGGTCATGGGGCCGACGCCGCCGGGCACGGGGGTGATGTGGCCCGCCACGTTCTTGACGCCGTCAAAGTCCACGTCGCCGCAGAGTTTGCCTTCGTCGTTGCGGTTCATGCCGACGTCGATGACGACGGCGCCGGACTTGACCATGTCGGCCGTGAGCACGTTGCGCTTGCCCACCGCGGCGACGATCACGTCGGCCTGCAGGGTCTGCGCCTTGAGGTCCTGCGTGGCGCTGTGGCAGATGGTGACGGTGGCGTTTTGGGCCAGCAGCATGAGCGCCATCGGCTTGCCCACGATGTTGCTGCGTCCGATGACGACCGCGTGCTTGCCGCGCAGGTCGTAGCCAATGGATTCGAGCATCTTCATGCAGCCGTATGGGGTGCAGGGCCAAAAACCTGGCATGCCGGTCATCAGCGCTCCGGCGCTGGCGATGTGGAAGCCGTCCACGTCCTTGGCGGGCGAGATGGCTTCAATCACCTTTTGCGCATCGATGTGCTTGGGCAGGGGCAGTTGCACCAGGATGCCGTGGATGGACGGGTCGTTGTTGAGCGCTTCGACGCGTGCCAGCAGCGCAGCCTCGGTCATGTCGGCGCCGTACTTCTCGAGCACCGAGTGCAGGCCGCTGTCCTCGCACGCCTTGACCTTATTGCGCACATAGACCTGCGAGGCCGGGTTGTCGCCGACCAGCACCACGGCCAGGCCAGGCGTGACGCCGCGGGCCTTCAGGGTGGCGGCGCGTTGGGCGACGTCGGTGCGCAGTTGGCGGGAAAGGGCGTTGCCGTCTATCGTTTGGGCTGTCATGGTCAAATATCAATGAAAAAAGCCTCTAGCGCTTATGGAGTAAGCGCTAGAAGCTATTGAAAGTGTAGCGGTCAGGCTTTGGCGGTGGTTTGGCCGAGCGCAATCTTGAGCAGGTCGGCGACGGTGTTGGCGCCGAGTTTTTCCATGATGTTGGCGCGGTGCGCCTCCACGGTCTTGATGCTGATGCCCAGGTCGTCGGCGATCTGCTTGTTCAGGCGGCCGGCGACGATGCGTTCCAAGACCTGCGCTTCGCGGCTCGTCAGCTTGGACAGCAGCGCATCGCGGCTGGCCGCCTGCTGGTGGCCGGTGAAGGCTTCGCGCGCATGGTCGAGCATGCGCTCCACCAGGGCAATCAGCTCTTCTTCGTTGAACGGTTTCTGGATGAAGTCGAGTGCGCCCTTCTTCATGGTGTTCACGGCCATGGGCACGTCGCCGTGGCCCGTGATGAAGACGATGGGCAGAGGGGACTTGCGTTCGATCAGGCGGTCTTGCAGCTCCAGACCCGTCATGCCACCCATGCGGATGTCGACGATCAGGCAGGCAACTTCGCGCGGGTCGTAGCGTGAGAGAAAGGATTCCGCCGAATCAAAACAGCGCACCCGGTAATCCTTGCCTTCGAGCAGCCACTGCAACGAATCGCGCACGGCTTCGTCGTCGTCGACCACATACACAGTGCCTTTTTTCGGAATCAAGCTCATGCAATTGTCCTCGGGGGATGTACATTAGCTACAGAATTCGTAGCATCGTTGTCAGGCGCAGCAAGCGGAAGCCAAAAAGAGAACCTGCAGCCCGTGACTTCGGAACCATTGTAGATGTTCTCCGCCTGCATTCTCCCCTGGTGGGATTCGACAATGCTGCGGCACAAATTGAGGCCCATGCCCATGCCTTCCTGCTTGGTCGAGAAAAAGGCTTCGAACAGGCGCTCGAGCACTTCCTGCGCCAGTCCCTGGCCGGTGTCCTGCACCGAAAACTCGACCACCTGCTGGCCCTCGATCTGCTTGGGCACGACACGCAGTTCCACGCTGCGCCTTGCCGGCGTGCGGCGTGCCTGGGCAATCGATTCGGCGCCGTTCTTCATGAGGTTGATCAGCACCTGTTCGATCAGGATGGAGTCGGCCATGACCTGCGGCAGCCGTGCCGCGACATAGTGCGTCAGGCGCACGTTGTGGCGACGCAGTTCGATGTCCGCCAGCTCCAGCGCTTCGCCGACCATGCTGGAGACATCGGCCAGCGTGCGGTTGGGCTCGCTCTTCTTCACGAAGTCCCGGATGCGCTGGATGATCTGCCCGGCGCGCTGCGCCTGGTGCGAGGTTTTCTCCAGCGCCGCGAGCAGGGCCTCCTGCGTGATCTGGCCGCTGTGGATACGCGAGACGATGCCGTTGCAGTAGTTGTTGATGGCGGTGAGCGGTTGGTTGAGCTCGTGCGCCACGCTCGATGCCATCTCGCCCATGGTGATCAGGCGGCTGACCGACTGCGCGCGCTCGGTTTGCCGGGCGGTCTGCTCCTCGGCCTGGCGCCGGGGCGTGATGTCGGTGGCAATCACCATCTGGGCCAGGCGCCCGTCGACCCAGCTGAGGTAGCGCGAGCGCACTTCCAGCCACTTGCCCAGTTCGGGCAAGAAGATTTCGGCGTTCTCGGTGTGGGCGCTGGTCAGGGTGTCGGTGGGCAGCCCCATGAGCCCGTCTTCGCCGTCTGCGCTGTCGCTGCCGGCGTTCTTGGCAGGCAGCACGCCGGCCTGGGCCACGAGCTGCAGGTGTCCGTCGGTCTGTGAGCCAAACCACTGGCGGTAGAGTTTGTTGGCGAACAGCAGCTCTTCGCTGCCCAGGGGGGCCACCGAGACCGAGGCGTCAAGCGCTTCGAGCACGATGGTGAAGCGCTCATGCGATGCCGAGAGTTGCTCGCGGATGCGGTTGGGCTCGGTGATGTCGGTCATCGAGGTCATCCACCCGGTCTGCTGGCCGCGCGCGTCGATCAGCGGAGAGACGTAGAGCCGGGCATCGAAGATGGCGCCGTTCTTGCGCCGCACCCGCACCTGGAAGCCCCCGGACACGGTCTTGCCGTTGAGCTCGTCCTGCAGGCGCGCGTGCAGCGTGTCCAGGTCGGCGTCGGGCCAGTAGGGGAACGGCGGTGTCTGGCCCACCAGTTCGGCCTCGCTCCAGCCTGTCATCTGGCAGAACGCTGCGTTCACGTAGGTGATGCGGCCCTGCAGGTCGAGCGCGCGCATGCCGGTGAGCACCGAGTTTTCCATGGCGCGGCGGAAATTGGTTTCTGCCACCAGGGCCATCTGCGCCTGCATGCGCCGGCGTGTGTGGCGCCAGGTGGCAATCAGCATCCAGGCCGTCATGGTGCTGAGCGTGACCACCAGCCAGAACAAGCCGCTGCCGACCACGCCCAGCGAGGTGCGGTACGCCTGGGCCCGCAGCACCAAGCCGTTGCCCACGGGCGAGACGGGCACTTCGTATTCGTTGGCGCGCTTGCTCCAGGGCTGCCAGGGCATGGTGGCGCTGCGAGGCGCCAGCGGCGTGCCGGCGAGCACCTGGTGCTGCGCGTCGAGCAGCGTCACGGCATAGCGCGCCAGTACCTCGGTGGGAGTGCCGTAGCGCAGCAGGCTGTCGATGGAATACTCGCCCAATACCACGCCGCCAAACTTGCCCTGCACATTGAGTGGCACCTGCAGCTGCAGCAAAGGCGTGGGCTCGCCACTGCCGGCGGCGGGTTGCACATAGACCGGCTGCTGCAGGTCGCGCGTGAGGTCGAAGGCGTCGGCGGTGTCGCCTTTCTTCAGCACCTCGCCGGGCACGCGCATCTGGCCGCCCGAGAGTGTGGGCGCTGCGTGGCTGGCACGGATGTGGCCGCGCGCATCGATCCAGGTTATGGCCTGGAGCTCGGGGTACTGGCTGATCAGGGCCTCTGCGCGCTGGTCGAACTGGGGGCGCTCCAGCTCCTGGTTCGACAGATCGCGTGCAATGCGCATGATCTGTTCCTGGCGCTCGAGCAGGCGCAGGCGCACGCGCTGCTGTGCGTACTCCACATCGCGGCGCAGCGCCTCCTGCTCGCGCTCGCCTTCCTCCATGCGCAGATACCAGAAAGCCGCCACGATGGCCGCCATGAACAGCAGCACGGCCGCCAGCGGAGCCAGCGCGGCAAAGCGGTCCTGACGCGTGGGCGAGAGACTGCGCCACCATGCGCGCCACGAGCGCGCGAGCGCGGCAGTGCGCGATGGCGCGGGGGCGAGAGAGGGCGAGTGCATGGGCCGAGTGTAGGGGAGCGCAGGGTGCACCGCGATGGTGCGGAAAATGTGCGTTTGCAGCAATTTATCGTATTATGAAATCTAAAAGCATAATTTGAAATAAGAAAAAAATATGAGAAACTTGGCGGCACGCACTAAATTGCGGTCTATATCTCCAGGAGACAAACCATGTCAGCACAGCCCGATCCTCGCGCCGGCAGCGGCGCATTGCCAGCCCCCGACGCCGACCAGCAAGAGACCCGAGAGTGGATGGATGCGCTGTCCGCCGTGATCGACAAGGAAGGCGCAGAACGCGCCCATTTCCTGCTCGAACAGCTGCTCGAGCACGCGCGCCAAAGCAGCATCGACATGCCGTTCTCTGCCAACACGGGCTATGTGAACACCATCGAAAAAGACCAGGAAGCGCGCTGCCCTGGCAACCTGGAGCTCGAAGGGCGCCTGCGCGCCTATATGCGCTGGAACGCCATGGCGATGGTGGTCAGGGCCAACCGCATCCACCCGCCCGAAGGCGGCGACCTGGGCGGCCACATCGGCTCCTTCGCCTCGCTGGCCAACATGTTCGCGGCCGGCTTCAACCATTTCTGGCACGCCGAGAGCAACGAACCTGGCAAAGAGCACGGCGGTGACTGTCTCTACATCCAGGGCCACGTCTCGCCCGGCATCTATGCCCGCGCCTACATGGAAGGGCGCCTCACCGAAGAGCAGCTGAACAACTTCCGCCAGGAGGTCGATGGCAAGGGCCTGTCGAGCTACCCGCACCCCAAGCTCATGCCCGAGTTCTGGCAGTTTCCGACGGTGTCCATGGGCCTCGGCCCGCTGATGGCCATCTACCAGGCGCGCTTCCTCAAGTACCTGCACGCGCGCGGCATTGCCAACACCGAGAACCGCAAGGTCTGGGTGTTCTGCGGCGACGGCGAGATGGACGAGGTCGAATCGCTGGGCGCGATCAGCCTGGCTTCGCGCGAGAAGCTCGACAACCTGATCTTCGTCATCAACTGCAACCTGCAGCGCCTGGACGGCCCGGTGCGCGGCAACGGCAAGATCATCCAGGAGCTCGAAGGCGAATTCCGCGGCTCGGGCTGGAACGTGATCAAGCTGATCTGGGGCAGCCGCTGGGACGATCTGCTCGCCAAGGACAAGGACGGTGCGCTGCGCAAGATCATGATGGAGTGCAACGACGGCGACTACCAGGCGTTCAAGGCCAACGACGGCGCCTACGTCCGCAAGAACTTCTTCGGCCGCGATCCGCGCACGTTGAAGATGGTCGAGCACATGAGCGACGACGAGATCTGGAACCTGCGCCGCGGTGGCCACGATGCGCAGAAGGTCTATGCCGCCTTCCACGCTGCCAACGAGACCAAGGGCCAGCCCACCGTGCTGCTGGTCAAGACCGTCAAGGGCTTTGGCATGGGCAAGATCGGTGAAGGCAAGAACACCGTGCACCAGACCAAGAAGCTGGGCGACGAGGATATCAAGGCTTTCCGCGACCGCTTCAACATCCCGATCCCCGACAGCCAGATCGCCGACCTGCCGTTCTACAAGCCGGCCGACGACACGCCCGAGATGCGCTATCTGCATGAGCGCCGCCAGGCCCTGGGTGGCTACCTGCCGCACCGCCGCACCAAGGCCGACGAGCAGTTCAATGTGCCGCCGCTCGACACTTTCAAGGCCATCCTCGACCCGACCCCCGAGGGCCGCGAGATCTCGACCACGCAGGCCTATGTGCGCTTTCTCACGCAACTACTGCGCGACAAGGAACTGGGTCCGCGTGTCGTACCGATCCTGGTCGACGAAGCGCGCACCTTTGGCATGGAAGGCTTGTTCCGCCAGATCGGCATCTACAACCCTGCGGGCCAGCAGTACACCCCGGTCGACAAAGACCAGGTCATGTACTACCGCGAGGACAAGGCCGGCCAGATCCTGCAGGAAGGCATCAACGAAGCCGGCGGCATGAGCAGCTGGATCGCGGCGGCCACGAGCTACAGCACGAGCAACCGGATCATGATCCCGTTCTACGTGTACTACTCGATGTTCGGCTTCCAGCGCGTCGGCGACCTGGCCTGGGCGGCGGGCGACATGCAGGCGCGCGGCTTCCTGCTCGGCGGCACCTCGGGCCGCACCACGCTCAATGGCGAAGGGCTGCAGCACGAAGACGGCCACAGCCACATCCTGGCCAACACCATCCCCAACTGCGTGACCTACGACCCGACCTTCGCCCACGAAGTGGCGGTGATCATGCACGACGGCATGCGCCGCATGGTGCAGGAGCAGGAAAACGTCTTCTACTACATCACGCTGCTCAACGAGAACTACCCGATGCCGGGCCTCGAAGCCGGCACGGAAGAGCAGATCATCAAGGGCATGTACCTGTGCAAGCCTGGCCAGAAGGTGCCGCAAAGCGGCCTGCGCGTGCAGCTGCTCGGCTCGGGCACCATCCTGCGCGAGTCATTCTTCGCGCAAGAACTGCTCGAAAAGGACTGGGGCATTGCCGCCGATGTGTGGAGCTGCCCGTCGTTCAACGAACTGACCCGCGACGGCCAGGAGGTGGAGCGCTGGAACCTGCTGCACCCGCTGGAAGCCCCGCGCGTGCCGTTCGTGACCGAGCAGCTCGCCAAGAGCACCGGCCCCGTGGTCGCATCGACCGACTACATGAAGGCCTATGCAGAGCAGATCCGCCCCTACATGCCCAAGGGCCGCCACTACAAGGTGCTGGGCACGGACGGCTTTGGCCGCTCGGACTTCCGCCGCAAGCTGCGCGAGCACTTTGAGATCGACCGCCATTACATTGTGCTGGCGGCACTGCGCGCACTGGCCGATGGGGGCCAGGTGCCGGTGACCAAGGTGGCCGAAGCGATTGCCAAGTACGGTATCGCCACCGACAAGATCAACCCGCTGCACGCCTGAAGACGAACGGGAGACAACTATGGCAATGGTAGATATTCAAGTTCCCGACATCGGCGACTTTGACGAAGTGGCCGTGATCGAAGTGCTGGTCCAGCCGGGCGACACGATCAAGGCAGAGCAGTCGCTGGTCACTGTGGAGTCCGACAAGGCCTCGATGGAGATTCCGTCCAGCCACGCGGGCGTGGTCAAGGAGCTGCGCGTGGCCCTGGGCGACAAGATCAAGCAGGGCTCGGTCATCGTGGTGCTGGAAACCGCCGACGCGGCAGCGCCCGCACCGGCGCCCGCAGCGGCTGCACCGGTTGCGGCACCCGCCGTGGCGGCACCTTCGCCTGCGCCCGCTGCAGCGCCTGCTCCGGCAACGCCGGCCGCCGCGAGCACGGTGGATCTGCGCATCCCCGACATCGGTGATTTCAAGGATGTCACCGTGATCGAGATGCTCGTCAAGGTCGGCGACACCGTGGCCCTGGAGCAATCGCTGTTCACCGTGGAGTCCGACAAGGCCTCGATGGAAATCCCATCGCCGGCCGCGGGCGTGCTCACGGCGCTCAGCATCAAAGTGGGCGACAAGGTCAACATCGGCGATATGGTCGGCCAGATCGAAGGCGTGGGCGCTGCCGCGGCACCCGCCGCTGCGCCGGTTCCGGCGGCCGTGGCTGCTGCCATAGCGCCTGCTGCGGCCCCGGCCGCAGCGCCCCAGTCCGCTGCCACGCCTTCGGCTCCGCAGGCCGCCGTGCCGGCACACAACCCCACCGTGGCACCCACGGGCGCGCTGCCACACGCATCGCCCTCGGTGCGCAAGTTTGCCCGTGAACTCGGCGTGCCGCTGGCCGAAGTGCAGGGCAGTGGCCCCAAGGGCCGCATCACCGAAACCGACGTGCAGGCCTTCACCCAGTCCGTCATGGTCGGCAGCGTGCAGACCCAGGCCCAGGCCGCAGTCGCACCCAAGGCCGCTGCCGCCAGCGGTGGCGACGCAGGCCTGGACCTGCTGCCCTGGCCCAAGGTGGACTTTGCCAAGTTCGGCGCCATCGAGCGCAAGGAGCTCTCGCGCATCAAGAAGATCAGCGGCGCCAACCTGCACCGCAACTGGGTGATGATCCCCCACGTCACGAACAACGACGAGGCCGACATCACCGAGCTCGAAGCCTTCCGCGTCTCCACCAACAAGGAAAACGAGAAGAGCGGCACCAAGGTCACCATGCTGGCCTTCGTCATCAAGGCCGTGGTGGCGGCGCTCAAGAAGTTCCCCGACTTCAATGCCAGCCTCGACGGCGACGCGCTGGTTTACAAGCAGTACTTCAACATCGGCTTTGCCGCCGACACGCCCAACGGGCTGGTCGTGCCGGTGCTCAAGGACGCCGACCGGAAGGGCATCCTGCAGATCAGCCAGGAAATGTCGGAACTGGCCAAGAAGGCGCGCGAGGGCAAGCTCGGCGCGGCCGACATGCAGGGCGGCTGCATGTCGATCTCCTCGCTCGGCGGCATTGGCGGCACGCATTTCACGCCCATCATCAACGCCCCCGAAGTCGCCATCCTGGGCCTCTCGCGCGGCGCCATGAAGCCTCTGTGGAACGAGGACAAGGAAAAGTTTGTCCCGCGCCTCGTGCTGCCGCTGTCGCTGTCCTACGACCACCGCGTGATCGACGGGGCCTCGGCCGCGCGCTTCAACGCCTACCTCGGTCAGGTGCTGGCGGACTACCGCCGCATCCTGCTGTAAAGGAGCCGCACGATGGCAAGCATTGAAATCAAGGTTCCGAACATTGGCGACTTTGCCGAGGTCACGGTCATTGAACTGATGGTCAAGCCCGGCGACACCGTGGCCGTGGACCAGAGCCTGGTCACGGTGGAGTCGGACAAGGCCTCGATGGAAATTCCCTCCAGCCACGCCGGTGTGGTGCAGACGGTCCAGGTGCAGCTCGGCGACAAGATCGCCGAAGGCAGCGTGCTGCTGACGCTCGAGGCGGCGGCCGATGCCGCAGCGCCCGCGCCGGTGGCTGCTCCTGCTCCTGCATCTGTAGCTGCCGGCGCAGGTCCATCCAGCGTTTCAGTATCAAATCCGGCTGAAACCAAGGTTTCGCCAGCGCCAGCTGCTCCTATTCCAGGAGCGGCCGAGTTTGCCGGCACGGCCGACCTCGAATGCGACGTGCTCGTGCTCGGCGCCGGCCCCGGTGGCTACAGCGCCGCCTTCCGCGCGGCCGACCTGGGCCTGAAGGTCGTCCTCGTCGAGCGCTATGCCACGCTGGGTGGCGTGTGCCTGAACGTGGGCTGCATTCCCTCGAAGGCGCTGCTGCACGTGGCCTCCGTCATGGACGAGGTGAGCCACATGGCCGACCTAGGCGTGAGCTTCGGCGCGCCCAGCCTCGACATCGACAAGCTGCGCGGCCACAAGGAAAAGGTGATTGGCAAGCTCACTGGCGGCCTGACGGCCATGGCCAAGATGCGCAAGGTCACGACCGTGCGCGGCTACGGCGCCTTCGTCGGCGCGCACCACGTCGAGGTCGAAGAGACCACCGGCACGGGCCAGGACAAGACCGGCACCACGAAGGTGATCGCCTTCAAGAAAGCCATCATTGCCGCGGGCAGCCAGGCCGTGCGCCTGCCCTTCATGCCCGACGATCCGCGCGTGGTCGATTCGACCGGCGCGCTGGAACTCACCGAAGTCCCCAAGCGCATGCTGATCCTGGGCGGCGGCATCATCGGCCTCGAAATGGGCACGGTGTACTCCACGCTGGGCGCGCGCCTCGATGTGGTCGAGATGCTCGACGGCCTGATGCAGGGCGCCGACCGTGACCTCGTCAAGGTCTGGCAGAAGATGAACGCGCCGCGCTTCGACAACATCATGCTCAAGACCAAGACGGTGGGCGCGCGCGCGCTGCCCGAAGGTATCGAGGTGGCGTTTGAAAGCGCCGAGCCGGGCGGCACCGCCCCCGCGCCGCAGGTCTACGACCTGGTGCTGCAGGCCGTGGGCCGCACGCCCAACGGCAAGAAGATCGCCGCCGACAAGGCGGGGGTGGCCGTCACCGACCGGGGCTTCATCGAGGTCGACATCCAGATGCGCACCAACGTGGCGCACATCTTCGCCATCGGCGACATCGTGGGCCAGCCCATGCTGGCGCACAAGGCGGTGCACGAGGCGCACGTCGCGGCCGAAGTGATCGCCGGCGAGCTGCAGGGCAACAAGGAGTTGGCCGCGGCCGCCTTCAACGCCCGCGTGATCCCCAGCGTCGCCTACACCGACCCCGAGGTCGCCTGGGTCGGCTTGACCGAGGACCAGGCCAAGGCGCAGGGCATCAAAGTCAAGAAGGGCCTGTTCCCCTGGACGGCCTCGGGCCGCGCGATCGCCAATGGCCGCGACGAAGGCTTCACCAAGCTGCTGTTCGACGACAGCGACGAGGCCCATGGACACGGCAAGATCCTCGGCGGCGGCATGGTCGGCACGCACGCGGGCGACATGATTGGCGAGATTGCCCTGGCGATCGAGATGGGCGCCGATGCGGTGGACATCGGCAAAACGATCCATCCGCACCCGACGCTCGGCGAGAGCATTGGCATGGCGGCCGAGATTGCGCACGGCAGCTGCACTGACGTGCCGCCGGCGCGGAAATAGGCAGCGCCTTTTTTTTACTGAAAGCCGGCCATGGCGGCAAAGAAGTTCCCCAATGCACCCGCGCATCCCGAGCGCGTGTGCTGGGGGTGCGATCTTTATTGTCTGGCCAAGGACATGCGCTGCGGCAACGGCTCGGACCGCACGCCGCACCCTGTGGAACTGTTTGGCGAAGACTGGGCGCAGTGGGGCGCAGAGGCCCCCGAAGAAGCGGCCGGTGGTGGCCCGACGGCCACCGATCCGTCCGCCTCTTGATGCACGCACCCGGTGTGCGCAGCGCGGGCCAGCCAAGCGCCTGGCTTAAGCCTTTTTCTTGATGAAGCCGTAGATCACCAGCAGCACGATCGCACCGAGGACCGAGGCAATCCAGCCCGCCGGGGTGCCCGGTGCATACCAGCCCATCGCAGTGCCCGCATAACCGGCCACGAGCGAACCCGCAATGCCGAGCACGATGGTCATGATCCAGCCCAGCTTGTCGTCGCCCGGTTTCACGGCGCGCGCAATCAGTCCGACGATGAGGCCCACAACAATGGTTCCAATGATGGACAGCATGGGATGCCTTCCTCAGTAAAAATAACGATCGTACAGAGATTCCCGGCAAACGGTGTGGCATTAATTGCGCGGCAGACGCAGCACATTCAGAACGGCAGCGCCTGGGCCTCCATGAGGCCGAAAAATCATCCTTGAACGGCTCTCGCCAAAACTTCTCGCCCTATGCAAGCCTTGCTCACCGCCATCGCCCAGATGCCCCTGCCGACCGACGCGTGCCGAATTTTCCACGGCCGCGGCGGCCTGTACCCCGGTTGTGAGCAGTGGGTGCTCGACGCCTTTCCGCCCGTCTTCGTGCTCACCAGTTTTGCGCCCGCGCACGAGTCGACTGAACGCGAGCTCTCCACGGTCGGCGCGGCGCTGGCCGCGCGGTGGCAGGAAGTGGCGCCAGGGCAACCGCTCAACTGGGTGTTCCAGTGCCGCAACGGGCAGCTGCGCACGCAGGGCTTGACCGAAACGCGGCTGATGGCCGGCAGCGTGCCCGACCCGCACGTGGTCACCGAGCAGGGCGCGCAATTCCGCGTGCATGTGCTCAAGGGCCAGAACCACGGCCTCTTTCTCGACATGGCCGAGGGCCGCCGCTGGGTGCGCGAATATGCCGCCGCACGCAGCGGCGGCCGTTACGGCCTCAAGGTGCTCAACCTGTTTGCCTACACCTGCGCGTTCTCGGTGGTGGCGCTGCAGGCGGGCGCGAAACACGTGGTCAACGTAGACATGGGCCGCGGCGCCATTGCCATCGGCCAGCAGAACCACCAGCTCAATGGCCTGACGGGCCGTGCCAGCTTCCTCGCGCACGACATCTTCAGCACCTGGGGCAAGATCACCCGCGGCGGGCCGTATGGCCTGGTCATTGTCGATCCGCCCAGCTACCAGAAGGGCAGCTTTGTTGCCACCAAGGACTACGCCCGCCTGATGCGCCGGCTTCCCGACCTGCTGGCGCCGGGCGGCCATGCGCTGCTGTGCCTGAATGCGCCTGAACTGGGCGTGGATTTTCTGCAGGACCAGATGCAGGAATTGGTGCCGGAACTGGCGCTGTTGGAACGGGTGCCGAATCCGGCGGTGTTTGCGGACGTCTCGCCACAAAAGGCTTTGAAGGTGCTGGTTTACCAAGCGCCCCTTTGACGGGCGGAGACAGCGATTGGGCTGCTCGGCAGGGATGTTGGATTTTGCTGCATCTGTTTCCAGTGCGCGGGGTGCGGTAAGCGGTGTGAGTTTTGGCGGGTAAAAGCGTCGAGATTTCTTACAAAGTTCCCACGCTATTCGCGTAAGTGGTTGATTTTATGGTGTGGCACGGTGTTTGCCTATGTAAGTTGAATCCAGAAATTTCAGCATCTACTTACAGGGAGACAGACCATGAAATTCAGACCCCTTGCAGCCGCCATTGCAGGAGCGCTTGTTTCGGCAGCTATCCACGCGGCGCCGATCGTGAATACCAATGTGCGCCCGGTGGCTATCAATGGCTCGTCTCCAGGCGAGCAGCCGCTCCAGACGGTGTTGGACAGTGTGTTTGGTGCGGGTGCCGTGAGCGCGGCCAACCACCAAAGCAGCGCCGGCATGTGGGGGTCTGCCACCGGTGTCGCCACCACCATCCCCACGCTGGTCATGGAGCAAACCAGCGGCGCTGCGAGCCAAAAGTTTGGCATGTGGTTTGGCACCGACTCGTCCAATATCTATCGCGTCGATCTGTTCTTTGGCGGTGCGGTCGGGGGTGCGTCCACGTCCCAAATGAGCACCGCGGGCATCGGTATCGACAATGGTGTGATGTACATCGGCGGCGGCATTTCCGCCCAGAGCGCGTGCGGAACGCAGATCAATTGCGGCGTCTTCACCAACGCACTGATCAACCCGTCCAGCTTTGGGTTTTATTTTCAGACCGGGGATGGAAGGATCGCCTATTCCATTGACAGTCTGAACAGCGACGGCGCCACCCGTGTTCTGGCCTTCCAAGGCGGCGCTTCCACCAACTGGGTCTTCGCGTTTGAAGATGGCACCGACAACGACTTCCAGGACATGGTGGTGAAAATCGAATCGATCCAGGTACCTGAGCCCGGTTCTCTGGCGTTGTTGGGCCTGGCCCTCGCAGGCCTGGCAGGTGCGTCACGCCGCAAGCCAAAGAACGCGGGTTGACCTCGGGGCACCGTGGCTAGTGCGCAAGGGTGGCTTTGGCCACCCTTTTTCTTTTGTCAACGGGCGGGGGCGGGCAGGGCCAGCTGTGCCGCTTGCACCACCCGCACACAATCCTGGATGTGCTGCTCGCCCAGGTAGCGCAGCGTCGCGTAGCCCAACGCCGCAGACACAGCCTGGCCGGCCAGGGGCACGTATTTGGCCAACTGCCTGCCGGTCATGCGCATGCCCAGCGCTTGGGTGGCCTTGAGCACCAGGTCTTTGGTCACAAACTTGCCAATCAGCACCGAGCCGACCATGGCCACCGCTTTTTGCACTTGCTCGCGCTTGTGCGGATCGAGCTGGTCGAGCTGCTGCGGCGACAGGCCGAATTCAGCGTTGATGCGTGGCAGCAGGCGCGACAGCAGCGCTGCGTCCACGGCCCAGTCCAGGCCGGGCACCGGCACGGTGCTGGCGACGGCGGCCATCAGCGCGCGGCGGTGCAGCAGGCGGTGGGCGCGCTGCACGGCGGCTTGCACGGCGCCGTCGGCGGCTGGATTGGCAGTAGAGCGGCCCATGAGCGACACCGTGTGAGCAGTCAGAGCTTGCGCTGCAGAAACCGGTAAACGGCCAGCAGCGCCATTGCGCCCAGCAGCGATGCGACCGAGCCCCCCAGGGTTCCGGGACGGTACCAGTCGACCGCTACACCGAGGTAGCCGGCCAGCAAGGCACCGATCACGCCCACGAGCGCGGCCGCGGGCCAGCCCCACTGGGATCTGGTGCGGCTCGCCGTCCATGCCAGCAGCCCGGTGGCGCAACCAATGACGATGGACGTGAGCAGGGAGAGCATGGGCAATCGGGGGGGAAACGAGGACTGACTCTAAGCCGCACAACCCCCCGGGTCTGTCGGACAGCAGCGCCTCTGTTCCTGTCCAGGGATGTTGCGCCGCTGTGCGTTCCGTCCCACAGGGGGGTGTGCCGCCGTCCTGCAACGCGCCGATGCGGCCCTTGCTATGGTGTGTTTCTGGCTTAGAGGCAAGGAACACCAAGCCCACGGGCCACAGCGCAGGCACACTGCCGGCGCCAGCAACACGGGAGTGACGATGATAATGAAGAAGAAACACTGGATGGCCTTGGTGGCTGCCTCCGCACTTGGCGGGGCATGGGGCATTTCGACCACCGCGCTGGCGCAAGACAACACGGCAGAGCTGATGCGCGGTGAGCGGCCTGACACGACGCCGCAGCAGCGCTACCAGTCTGCCATCCGGGAAGCCGGCGGCGGGCTGAAGGTCGCGCTGCAAGAGTGCCGTGGCGAGCCGACCGCCCAGCGCAAGAGTTGCGAGGCAGATGCCCGCGCCAACTACAAGCAGGACATGGCACAGGCCCAGGAAATGCTGCGCAACCCGCAGGCGCGCCCGGTCAATGAAGTCGGCCAGCCCGTGCAGGCGACCGAGACGACCACGGTGATCGGTCCTTAAGTTCCACTGGTCGGCGGGCCATCGCGCCCTTGGTGTTTCCCCCGCTGGAGTCAATCCAGGGGTTGGGTCTGCAGTTCGGCCGTGGTGACGCGGCGTGCGCCATCGAAGCGGCGCTGCCAGTAGCTGGTGCGCATGTCTTCCACGCGCACCTGTGCGCCACTGCGTGGCGAGTGGATGAACTTGCCGTCGCCGACGTAAATTCCCACGTGGCTGAAGGCGCGGCGCATGGTATTGAAGAACACCAGGTCGCCGGGCTGCAGTTCCTTCTTGTCAATCGATTCGGTGGCCGCTGCCTGCTGGTCGGCGCGGCGCGGCAATATCAAGCCGACGGTCTGCCCGTAGATCGCGCGCACGAAGCCGCTGCAATCGAAACCCGTTTCGGCGCTGTTGCCGCCGCGGCGGTAGGGCACTCCCAGAAAGCCCATGGCGGTGACGACCAGGTCCGAGGTGCGGTCTACGACGTTGTGGCGCACGGCGTCGAGCTGGGTCAGGAGGGTCTTTTCGGCGATCTGGCTGTCGCGCTCATCGCCCGTTGCGTGGGGCGGGGCGGCATGGGCGGCGGTTGCCCCTGCGAGCAAAAGAATGCATAACCATCTGGACATGGGGCGCAAGGGTACCACGCCCACGGCGCCGGTCCGGGTTCCGACAGCGGTGCCTGGGGCGCTTGAGGGCAGGGTGCTGCCCCGTTTTGCCAGGTTGGATGCGCTAGGCGCTGCGACAATGGCAGCCAGATTTTGTTTCCCGACACCGAAAGTTTTGCCATGCTGCTTGACGCCACCGAATCCCAACTCGTCCTGGTGGACTACCAGGAGCGCCTGATGCCGGCGATCTTCGAAGGCCCGGCCGTGCTGGCCAATGCCCGCCGCCTGGCCGAGATCGCCCGCATGCTCGATGTGCCGGTCTGGGGCACCGAGCAAAACCCCTCGCGCCTGGGCCCGAACGATGCGCAGTTGCGCGCCCTGTGCCACAAGACCCTGTCCAAGATGCATTTCAGCGCCGCCGAAGAAGGCCTGGGCGAATGGCTGCGCCCGCCGGCCAAACCCCAGGGCGGCAACGCCCGCAGCCTGCCCAAACACCTGCAAAAACCCGCCGCTCCGCTCGCTACCGAGCGCGGTGCCATCGTCATCGCCGGTTGCGAGGCGCATGTGTGCCTGCTGCAGACCGCGCTCGACCTGATCGAGGACGAGTTTGAGGTGTGGGTCGTGACCGATGCCTGCAGCTCGCGCACCGAGCGCAGCCGCGATGCCGCATTCGACCGCCTCGCGGGAGCCGGCGTCGAGCTGGTGACGACCGAGATGGTGGCGTTCGAATGGCTGGGCAGCTGCGAGCACCCCGCGTTCAAGGACGTGCTGGGGCTGATCAAGTGAAGATCAGCCTGTTTTAGGGCTCTGGCGCTTGTGCATCAAGCGCTGGATGCTATCGAATGAAGAGCTAAAAAAGGGCCAGCAGTGACCGCGCTGCCAGCCCTGCGGCGCCGCAGGTCGCCAGCAGCGGCAGCACGCCGATGCGCCAGCGAAACAGCGCCCACGCCGCCCCCAGCGCAATCAGCGCCGACAGGGCATCGAACGGCCCGTCCCAGCCGCGCGGCCAGAGCAGGTGGTAGGCAAAGAACAGCGCCAGGTTCAGGATCACGCCGACCACGGCGGCCGTGATGGCGCTCAACGGGGCCGTGAACCCGAGTTTGCCGTGGGTGGCCTCCACGGCCGGGCCACCGGCCAGGATGAAGACGAAGGACGGCAGGAAGGTGAAGAACGTCACCACCGTCGCCGCCGCCGCGGCGCCCGCAAACAGTGCGTCTGCTCCCCACACCTGCTGCAGCCAGCCGCCCACAAAGCCCACGAAGGCCACGACCATGATGAGCGGACCGGGCGTCGTCTCGCCCAGCGCCAGGCCATCGATCATTTGCGGCCCGCTGAGCCAGTGGTAGTGCTCGACCGCGCCCTGGTAGAGGTAGGGCAGCACGGCATAGGCGCCGCCAAACGTGAGCAGCGCCGCCTTGGTGAAAAACCAGCCCATCTGCGTGAGCGCGCCCTCCCAGCCCTGCGTGGCCAGCAGCAGCGCCATGGCCGCGAGCCACAGCGCCAAGCCTGCCCCGAGCACGCGGGCCAGATGGCGGCGCGAGAAGCGGGCGTGCGCCGGCGTGGGCGTGTCGTCGTCGATCAGGGCCGGACCATAGCCTGCCTGGCCCCCCTGCGGACCACCCCCCAGCGCGAAGACGGCGGGCCAGCGCCGCGCCCCGAAGAAGCCGATGAGCCCTGCGGCCAGCACGATGGCGGGAAACGGCGCATGCAGCACAAAGATGGCCACAAACGATGCGGCCGCGATGCCCCACATCCAGCCGTTTTGGAGCGCGCGCGTGCCGATGCGGTGCGCCGCATGCAGCACGAGGGCCGTCACGGCGGGCTTGATGCCATAGAAGATGCCGGACACGACGGGCACGTCGCCAAAGCGCACATACACCCACGACAGCGCGATCAGGATGAACAGCGACGGCAGCACGAACAGCGCCCCGGCCACGATGCCGCCCCAGGTGCGGTGCATCAGCCAGCCGATGTAGGTGGCCAGTTGCTGGGCCTCGGGGCCGGGCAGCAGCATGCAGTAGTTGAGCGCATGCAGGAAGCGCCGTTCGCTGATCCAGCGGCGCCGTTCCACGAGTTCGGCGTGCATGATGGCAATCTGCCCCGCCGGCCCGCCAAAGCTGATGAAGCCGAGCTTGAACCAGAACAGCAGCGCTTGCGCAAAAGGCACGGGTGCGGTGGGTGGGGGCTGGGCGTGGCGGGTGGCGAGGGGCGTCATGGAGCGGTACAAGCAGCGAAGAAGGAGGGGCCGCGGCGTGTGGGCGAAGGCCGCAGCCCGGCAGGCCCCATTGTCGTCGGCCTGCACGCGGCCCACCGGTTCCGCCGGTGGTCGCTGCGTCAGTTTGCCGCAAGGCCGTGCTGAATAATTATGAATTCATAATCCGCCTGCCAGCAGGCACAGACACCGGCCCCAAGGAGCACCCATGCGCAAATTCGCCGACTTTTACCGCCGCTCCATCGACGAGCGCGATGCCTTCTGGGCCGAGCAGGCGGCGTTGATCGAGTGGCGCACGCCGGCCGAGCAGGTGTGCGACTACAGCCGGCCCCCGTTTGCGCGCTGGTTCGTGGGCGGCACCACCAACCTGTGCCACAACGCGGTGGACCGGCATCTAACCACGCGCGCCGACCAGGCAGCGCTGATCGCCATTTCCACCGAAACGAACACCGAGCGCAGCTACAGCTTTGCCGAGCTGCACGCCGAGGTGCAGCGCATGGCCGCGGCGCTGCAGGCCCTGGGCGTGAAAAAGGGCGACCGGGTGCTCATCTACATGCCCATGGTCGCCGAGGCCGCCTTTGCCATGCTGGCCTGCGTGCGCATCGGCGCGCTCCATTCGGTAGTGTTCGGGGGCTTTGCCGCGGGCGCGCTGGCATCGCGCATCGAGGATGCCGAACCCATGGCGGTGGTCAGTGCCGATGCCGGCTCGCGCGGCGGCAAGGTCGTGCCCTACAAGCCCTTGCTGGACGAGGCGATCGCGCTGTCGCGCTACAAGCCCACCGCCGTACTCATGGTCGATCGGGGGCTCGCGCCCATGGCCATGCGCGCCGGCCGCGACCACGACTGGGCGGCGCTGCGCGCGCGCCACCTGGACGCCGCCGTGCCCTGCGAATGGGTCGAGTCCGCGCACCCGAGCTACACGCTCTACACCAGTGGCACCACGGGCAAGCCCAAGGGCGTGCAGCGCGACACTGGCGGCTACGCTGTGGCGCTGGCGGCCAGCATGAAGCACATCTTTGATGCGAAGGCGGGCGATGTGTTCTTTGCCACCAGCGACATCGGCTGGGTCGTCGGGCACAGCTACATCATCTACGGCCCGCTGCTCGCCGGCATGGCCACCGTCCTGTACGAGGGGCTGCCGACGCGGCCCGACGCGGGCGTGTGGTGGAGTATCGTCGAGAAATACCAGGTCACGCACATGTTCTCGGCGCCCACGGCGGTGCGCGTGCTGAAAAAACAGGACCCGTCCTGGCTCAAGAAGCACGACGTCAGCAGCCTCAAGGCCCTGTGGCTGGCCGGCGAGCCGCTCGACGAGCCCACGGCGCAGTGGATCAGCGACGCTTTAGGCGTGCCCATCATCGACAACTACTGGCAGACCGAAACCGGCTGGCCCATCCTCACGCTGGCCAACGGCGTCGAGCCGCAGACCGCGCGCTTTGGCAGCCCCGGCAAGGCCATGTACGGCTACAACGTCAAACTGATCGACGAGGTGAGCGGCGAGGAACTGACGGGCGCCGACCAGAAAGGCGTGGTCGCCATCGAGGGGCCGCTGCCGCCGGGCTGCATGCAGACCGTGTGGCGCGACGACGCGCGCTTTGTCAGCACCTACTGGAAGAGCATTCCCGGCCGCATGGTCTACAGCACCTTCGACTGGGGCATCCGCGACGCCGATGGCTATTACTTCATCCTCGGCCGCACCGACGACGTGATCAATGTGGCCGGCCACCGCCTGGGCACGCGCGAGATCGAGGAGTCGATCTCGTCCCACCCCAACATTGCCGAGGTGGCCGTGGTGGGCGTGGCCGACAGCCTCAAGGGCCAGGTGGCGATGGCGTTCGCCGTGCCGCGCGATGCCTCGGGCCTGCAGGACCCGGCCGCGCGCCTGAAGCTGGAGGGCGAGGTGATGCAGCGGGTGGATGCGCAACTGGGCGCCGTGGCACGGCCGGCGCGCGTGCATTTCTTGAACACCCTGCCCAAGACGCGCAGCGGCAAGCTGCTGCGCCGCGCCCTGCAGGCCGTGGCCGAGCGCCGCGACCCGGGCGACCTGACCACCATGGAAGACCCGGCCGCGCTGCAGCAGGTGCGCGAGCTGATCGGCGACTGAGGAAGTGCGCCCGTCGGGCGCGAAAATTCAAAATCAATAGCTGCTAACGCTTGCTGGATAGGCGTTAGCGGCCTTTTTATGCTTTTTCTGGCAGGCCGTGGTACTGCCATTCGGGCGGTGACTGCCACTGCGCGGCCCAGGCGATGAAGTCGGCCAGCGGCATCGGACGGGCGACGGCATAGCCCTGCGCCAGCGGGCAGCCCATGTCCAGCAGCATCTGGCCCTGGCCGACGGTCTCGACCCCTTCGGCAATGACGCGGTAGCCAAACGAGCGCGCCAGGCCCACCACGCCCTGCACGATGGCCAGGTCGCCGGCGTCGCCCACCATGCCGTGCACAAAACTCTGGTCGATCTTGAGCATGCTCAGCGGCAGGCGGCGCAGGTAGGTCAGGGACGAGTAGCCCGTGCCGAAGTCGTCCAGCGAGGTGAGGATGCCCAGTTCGCGCAGCGCCCGCAGCGTGGTGGCCACGGAGTCGATGTGGTAGAGCGCGGCGGTCTCGGTGATCTCTATCTCGAGCAGCCGGGCCGGCACCCCGGGATGGCGGTCGAGCTGCTGTGCCATCCAGTCGGCAAAGCCGCTCTGCTGCAGGTGGGGCGCCGCGATGTTGATGCTCACCGGAAGCTGCAGGCCGGCCTGGCCCAGGGCTCGGATCAGGGCCAGTGCAGCGTCCACCACCCAGGCGCCGAAGGCGAATTCCAGTTCGGAGTCGTGCAGCAGCGGCAGGAAGGCCGCCGGCGAGAGCAGGCCGCGCTCGGGGTGTTGCCAGCGCGCCAGCGCCTCCGCCCCCACCACCGTGCCCAGTCGCATGTCCACCTTGGGCTGCAGGAACAGCGTGAACTCGCCGTCGGCCAGGGCCGCGCGCAGCTGCACCAGCTGCTCCTGCACCTGCTGCGTGGCGCGCTCATGGGCGGCGTCGAACTGGTGGTAGCGGTTGCGCCCGGCCTGCTTGGCCGCGTACATGGCGTGGTCGGCGTGGCGCAGCAGGGCGTCGGCATCGGCGTCGTCCTGCGGGTAGAGGGTGTAGCCGATGCTTGCGGTGACGGTGACGCGCTCGGTGTCCAGCGTGTAGGGCGCGGCAATGCTCTGCATGACGGTGCGCAGCGCGCGCTCGCAGGCGGCCCCGTCGGCCAGATCGGGCAGAAGGATGACGAATTCGTCGCCGCCCAGGCGCGCGACGCAGTCGAGCGAGCGCAGCGCACGCGTCAGGCGCGCGGCGGCCACGACCAGCAGGCGGTCGCCGGCCTCGTGGCCAAAGCGGTCGTTCACGGGCTTGAAGCTGTCCAGGTCCAGGTAGGCCACACCCAGCAGCGTGCCGCGGCTGCGCGCGTGGACCATGGCCTCTTCGAGGCGGCGCGCCAGCAGCACGCGGTTGGGCAGACCGGTCAGCGCGTCGTAGTGGGCCAGCCTTTGGAGCCGCTCCTCCTGTTCGCGCTGCGAGGTCACGTCAATGCCCACGCCCACCATGCGCAGCGGCTGGCCCGCGGCGTCCGTGTTCACGATCTTGCCCAGGGCACGCACCCAGCGCCCGCCCTCGCGCGGGTGCGTGATGTGCACGGTGGCATCGAACGGCGTGGCCGGGTGGGCCGTGTGCCGCGCCAGTTCGGCGGTGATTTTCTGGATGTCGGAGGAGCCCATTGCGGCAGTCCATGACACCGGCGGTGTGCCGGCTTCGCTGTCCGCTTTCATGCCGCGCATGGCACGCCAACGGCTGTCGCCCGTGACCAGGCCGGTCTGCAGGTTCCAGTCCCACAGGCCCAGCGAGGCCGCCGAGATGGTGAGCGAGAGCAGTTCCTCGCGCTCGCGCACCTGCTCTTCGCTGCGCTTGCGTTCCGTGATGTCGTGCAGCGCGAACAGCCAGCAGGGCTCGCCATCGAATTCTGTGGCGCGCATCGACTGCAACACCGTGCGCTGCTCGCCGCTGCGCAGGGTCATGACTGCTTCGTAGCTCTCGAGCCGGCCGTTCGCCTGCACCGCATCGATCAGGGCCGAGCGCCCCTCGGGCGTGTAGATGCCCAGCGAGATGGCCGACTGGCCGATGGCTTCGGCGCGGGTGTAGCCCAGGGCCTGCTCCCATGCGGCATTGACATCGACGTAGCGGCCGTCGCCGCGCCGGGTCAGGCCCATGGGGTAGGGCAGCAGCTGGAAGATGCGCACAAAGCGCTCCTCGGACTGGCGCAGGAGCTGTTCGGCACGCTTGGATTCGTCGATATCCAGGATCACGCCGCGGATGCGCACCACGCGGCCGGCTTCGACCACGGGCTCGCCGCGCAAGCGCACCCAGACCGGGCGGCCGTCGGCGCGCACGATCTCGATTTCCATGCTCCAGTCGGAGCTCTGCCGGATGCTGGCGCGGACCGTGTCGCGCAGGGCGTCGCGCCAGGCCGGCGCCACGTACTCGGCGATGTAGTCGCGCGGCAGGGGGGCGCCCGAGGGCAGGCCGTGGATGTCGTAGCAGACGTCCGACCAGTAGGCGATGCCCTGGCCGCGCACGTCGTCCCAGGCGCCCAGCCGCGCCAGGCGCCCGGCCTGCTGCAGCAGGCTGTTGCGCGACAGCAGGGTGTCGTGGATGCGGGTTTCCTCGGTCATGTCGCGAAACGCGAACGCCACGCAGTCCTCGTCGTTGAGGTGCACCGACTGCGCCGACATGAGGCCCGGAATGCGCACGCCGCGGCGTTGCGCGACCAGGGGCAGGCGCTCGACCTTGCCATCGCGCTGCAGCGCCTGCAGCAGCTTCGGGCCCTCTTGCTCGGTGGCCCAGATGCCCAGCTGCTGTGCGGTGCGGCCCACCACCTGCTCGCGCGGGTGGCCGAGCAGCTGGCAGAACGCGGGGTTGACTTCCAGGTAATGGCCGTCGGCAACGCGCATGATGCCGGCCGCGTCGGGCATGGTCTCGTACACGGCCGTGTACTTGGCCTGCGAGGTGTGCAGCGCGCTCTCGAGGTCGCGGTAGTCCGTCACGTCGATGGCCATGCCGATGAGCCGCAGGGCGCGGCCTTGCGCATCGCGCTCGGCGACGGCGCCGCGCGAGACCAGCCAACGCCAGCGGCCGTGGGTGTCGCGCAAACGGAATTCCGCACTGAAAGCGTCTTCCAGTCCCGCCCGGCTGCGCTGCAGGTCACCGGCCATGCGCCCGGCATCCTCGGGGTGGCGCAGCGCATCCCAGCGCGCGGCCTGGCCGCTGGCGCCGCCGCGGTGCACGTCGAACGCGTCATAAAAGCGGCCGTGGCAGGTGAGCGTCTGCGCTTCGACGTTCCATTCCCAGCGGCCGCCGCGGGCGGCTTCGAGAGTGAGCAGCGTCTCCTGTTCGCTGCGCTGCAGCGCGTGGTGCGCACGCTGCAGTGCCTGCACCGTCTGGGCGCGGCTGAGCACGAGTTCCACGCCGCCGCCCAGCACCAGCACGGCAGCGGCAAAGCGCCAGGGTACGCCCTCGAGCCAGGACAGCGCGCCGGCCATGGTCGTGGTGCCAGCGCCGATCTCGATGCCGGCCTGCAACGCCAGGGGCAGCGCGGCAGCCAGCGCCCCCAGGGCCAGCAGGGGGCCGTGGCGCGCGCGCAACCGGTGCGACCCGAAGGCCACCAGTGCGGTGGTCGCCAGGATCGCAAAGCCTGTCGTCCAAGTAGCGGGGTACAGCGCGCAGTGGAACAGCAGCACCGTGGCCGCGCTCGCCAGGCCCGCCACCGGACCGAACACCAGCATGGCGATGGCGGAGCCCACCGGAGGCGCAGTCACCGGGCCCATCACGCCGTGCAGCGCGGGCAGCACCATGTTGGCGGTGGTGACCAGCCCCGTCGTCAGGCCGATGGCCAGGCGGGTGCGCACGGACGCGTGCAGCAGCGCAGGGACGGGCAGCGCGCTGAGCGCCAGTGCCAACAGCGCCAGCAGCCCGATGGCCAGGGCAACGCTAAGCGCCACGGACAGCGCTCCGGCCGGTGTCCCGAAAGGCGTTGCTGCCGGGTGCAGGGGGGATGGTGGGGTGGTCCAAAAGCAAAAAACCGCAGGCGCGCGGCCTGCGGAGAAAAATGGTAAACGGCGTAAAAACCATCGGGCGAGTGTAGAACGTGTTTACGGTTTATCCGAGGCCGCGTTGGGGCGCAATCGGGATGAGTTCGCAGGCACGTTGCGCCGCATGGGCCCATACCCATGCCAGCAGCGGGCCAAAGAAATCGCCTGATTGCGCCCCAACCCGCAGGGCAAATGCCTTTTCGGGTCTGCGGCGTTGCAGCACTTGCCCTTAGCCGGGCGATGGACTGCGCACTGCGCCTTGCATCCCCTCCCGAAAAGGCGTTTGTGCGGCCTTGGATAAACCGTAAACACGTTCTTAAGGCCGTTCCAGCACCGGCTTCGCCACGGCGCGTGTCCTGATAAGTCCGGTTGACAACATGGTTCCGCAGACGATCACCAGGCCACAGCCCAGCATCCAGGGCGTAATGGTCTCGCCCAGGAAGACCGCGCCATAGAACACTGCGAACACCGGCGCCAGGAAGGTCACGGCCAGCGCGCGGCTGGGGCCGGCGTTGGCGATCAGGCGAAAGTACAGGATGTAGGCAATGCCGGTGCACAGCACGGCGATCGCCACGATCGCGCCCCAGGCGCGGAGTCCCGGCGTCGTGGCGGGCCAGAGCCACAGCGTGGGCAGCGCCAGGCCCAGCGCGGCGCCGAGCTGGCTGCCGGTGGCCGTGGCCAGCGGGGGAATGCCGGTGAGGTAGCGCCGGGCGTAGCTCGCTGCCACGGCGTAGCAGGCCGCCGCCAGCAGGCAGGCCGCCATGGCCCACAGCGCGCTGTCCGACTTGAAGCCCGCGCCCCCGGGAGCGCGCCAGGCCAGCAGGGCCACGCCGAGGAAACCCAGGGCCAGGCCCAGCCAGCGCAGGCGGTTGATGCGGTCGCCCAGCCACACCCAGGCCACGAGCGCGCCGAACAGCGGCACCGTGGCGTTCAGGATGGAGGTGAGCCCGGTGGTAATGTGCAACACGGCCCAGGCAAACAGCGCGAACGGAATCGCCGAGTTGATCAGCCCGGCCAGCAGGATGGCCTTCCAGTGCGCGCGCAACGCCGGCCATTGGCCCTGGTGCACCAGGATGGGCCACAGGAACACCGTGGCCAGGGCCACGCGCAGGCCGGCCGTGGGCAGCGCGCCGAACTCCGCCGCACCCAGGCGCATGAACAGAAAGGACGCGCCCCACAGAGACGAGAGCAAGACGAACTCGCCCAGCCAGGCCGACGCCGGCTTGGTGGCCGGCACGTTCATGCTGGCACCTCGGGGGCCGAAAGGAGAGCGCCTTCGAGCCGCAGCAGGGCGCTCTTGCGCTCCAGACCCCCGGCGTAGCCGGTCAGGCTGCCGTCCTTGCCCAGCACGCGGTGGCAGGGCACGACCACGCTCAGCGGGTTGCGTCCCACGGCCGTGCCCACGGCGCGCACGGCCGTGGGGCAACCGATCTGCGCGCCCAGCGCGGCGTAGCTGAGGGTCTGGCCGCGCGCAATGCCGAGCAGCGCGCGCCACACCGTTTGCTGGAACGGCGTGCCGCCGGCGATGTCGAGCGGCAGGTCGAACTGCGTGCGCTCGCCGCGCAAGTAGGCGTGGATTTGCTGCACCGCCGCCTGCAGCACCGGGTGCTGGTCATCCTGCGGCCAGGCCTGCGGGCCGTCGAGCTGGGCGGGAAGGTGGCGCTGGCCGTCAAACCACAGGCCGACCAGGCCCAGCGGCGAGGCAGCCAGGCGGATGTCGCCCAGCGGCGAGGGTGTGCGCGTCTGCACGGTGGATGGATGGAATTGCATGGTGGTCTCGATTAAATGACAAATCGTGCTCTGGCGCTTATGGGGTAAGCGCTGATAGCTATTGATTTGATAGTTTCACGGTTCCCTGCGCGGGCCCTTGGCTGCCCGCCCAGGCGCGGATGACGGCGTAGCTGCGCCACGGTTGCCAGGCCAGCGATGCTTCGGCGGCAGCGCGCGCCGGGCTTTTTTCCCCCTGCACCGCGAGCGCCTTGTGCAGCGCCACGTCGCCGCTCGGGAAGGCGTCGGGCCAGCGCAGTGCGCGCATCGCGATGTACTGCGCGGTCCAGTCGCCAATGCCGGGAAGCTGGCAGAGCTGCGCCGTGGTGGCGCCCACGTCGGCGCTGCTGTGCAGCTGAAGCTGGCCGCTGCCGACGGCGCGGGCCAGCGCCACGATGGCCGCCTGGCGCTGGCGCACGATGCCCAATTGCCCAAGCGCATCGCCATCGGCTTCTGCCAGCACGGCGGGGGCCGGGAACAGCCGGGTGAGCTGCGCCCACGGCGTGGCGAGTGGCGCGCCAAACCGCTCGACCAGGCGCTGCGCCAGCGTGCGCGCCGCCGCCACGGTGATCTGCTGGCCCAGCACGGCGCGCACCGCCAGTTCGAAGCCATCGAACGCGCCCGGCACGCGCAGGCCATCGCCGTGCGGAAAGTGCGCATGCAGCGTGGCGTTGATGGCCTCGGGGTCGGCGTCCAGGTCGAGCAAGGCGCGCACGCGCGCAATCACCAGCGGCAGCACCGGGTGCAGGCTGTCGCTGGTCTGCAGCACCAGGCGGTGGCGCGCCGGTTCGAACTGTGCGTTCAGCCACCCGGTGGCCACCGTGCCCGCATGCGCGATCCGCACCGTGCGGCGCAGCACCAGGGCCTCGCCGGGTTCGACCCATTCCATGCCCGCGATCTGCCGCTGCGCGAAGAAGGCCAGCAGCGCCGCGGCATCCAAGGGCGGGCGATAGCCCAGGCGCACCAGGGCGCCCTCGTCGCCCGCGCGCGCGGTGCCGGCGCGGCGCACGGCGGTGGGGCTAATGCCGTAGTGCGTGGCAAAGGCGGCATTGAAGCGCCGCACGCTCGCAAAGCCGCTGGCCAGCGCCACCTGCGTGATCGGCAGGGCCGTGTCGGCCAGCAGCTGCTTGGCCGCCAGCAGGCGCTGGGTCTGCAGGTACTGCAGCGGCGAGACGCCCAGCGTGGCCTCGAAAATGCGGCGCAGGTGGCGGTCGCTGACCCCCAGGCGCGCGGCCAGCCGCGCCACCGCGCCTTCGCTCGGCGCCGCGCCGCCCCAGAAGTCGGGGCTGGCCAGCAGGCGCACGGCCTGGCGCACCAGAATGCCCGAGGCGTCCTGCACCGACCACACCAGCGCCTGCGGCGCCAGCTCGGGCCGGCAGCGCAGGCAGGGGCGAAAGCCCGCGCTCTCGGCCTGGGCCGCGAGCGTGAAGAAACGGCAGTTCTCGCGCCGGGGCGTGCGCACGGCGCAGACCGGGCGGCAATAGATGCCGGTGGACGTGACACCGGTGAAAAAGCGCCCGTCAAAGCGCGCGTCGCGGGCTTTCAGGGCCAGGTAGCGGCCCTCGTCCGCCGTGGCGTCGGGCTGTGGGGAGGAGGTGGGGACAGAAGTGCGCATGGCAGTCCATCATAGGGCGGCGCCGTGCCACCGCTGGCCGTTTTCGGACATGCGCCAGGGCCCGCGCCGCCAGGGTGGCGCGGGCGCAGCCGGCGGTGGCGACGCCTACAATGCAGCCCATTTTTCACCTCCTGCGAAGGCCCGCCCGTGCAACCCTCTTCCTCCGTCTTCAAGGCCTATGACATCCGTGGCATCGTGCCCACCACGGTGGACGAAGCCCTCGCGCGCGGGCTGGGCCGGGCCTTTGGCACGGCAGCGCGCGCCGAGGGCCAGACCACGGTCGCCGTGGGGCGCGATGGCCGGTTGTCCGGCCCGGCCCTGGCGCGGGCGCTGATGCTCGGGCTGGCAGAAACCGGGCTGGACGTGATCGACATCGGCCGCTGCACCACGCCCATGCTGTACTTCGCCGCCAGCACGCTGTGCGCCAGCGGCATCCAGGTCACGGGCAGCCACAACCCCAAGGACTACAACGGCTTCAAGATGGTGCTCAACGGCCGCGCCATCTTTGGCGACGAGATCCAGGCGCTGCGCCGCACCATGGAGAACGAGACTTGGCAGCTGGCCGCCGGCGGCTGCCTGCGCGAGGCCGACGTGCTGCCCGCCTACCGTGCGCGCATCGTCGGTGACATTGCGCTGGCCCGCCCGATGAAGATCGTCGTCGACAGCGGCAATGGCATTGCCGGCGCCTCGGCGCCGGACATCTTCCGCGCGCTCGGCTGCGAGGTGGTCGAGCTGTTTTCCGAGGTCGACGGCAACTTCCCCAACCACCACCCCGACCCGAGCAAGCCCGAGAACCTGCGCGACCTGATCCAGGCCCTGCACAGCAGCGACGCCGAACTGGGCTTGGCCTTCGATGGCGACGGCGACCGCCTCGGCATCGTCACCAAGGACGGCAGCAACATCTTCCCCGACCGGCAGATGATGCTGTTCGCGCAGGACGTGCTCGCGCGCGTGCCCGGCGGCCAGATCCTGTTCGACGTCAAGTGCACCCAGCGTCTGGCGCCTGCGATTGTGGCGGCCGGCGGCGTGCCCGTGATGTACAAGACCGGGCATTCGCTGATCAAGGCGCGCATGAAGGAGCTCGACTCGCCCCTGGGCGGCGAGATGAGCGGCCACATCTTCTTCAAGGAGCGCTGGTACGGGTTTGACGACGGCACCTATGCCGGCGCCCGCCTGCTCGAAATCCTGAGCCGCTCGGCCGACCCCAGCGCCGTGCTCAACGGCTTGCCGACGAGCTTTTCGACGCCCGAACTCAACGTCGCCTGCGCCGAGGGCGAGCCGCACCGCCTGAGCGACGCGCTGCAGGCGCTGGCCCCCGCCGCCTTGGCCGCGCCCGCGCAGATCAGCACCATCGACGGCCTGCGCGTGGACTGGCCCGACGGCTTTGGCCTGATCCGCGCCAGCAACACCACGCCCGTGCTGGTGCTGCGCTTCGAGGGCCACACGCCCGAGGCGCTGGAGCGCATCCGTGCCGACATGCTCGCGCTGCTGCACCGCGTCAAGCCCGGCGCCGAGGTCGGCGGCGCGGCGCACTGAGCACGCATTTCCATGGCCCACGCCGCACGCTGGCTGTATTCGGCCCTTGCCTGGGCCGCCCAGCCGCTGCTGCGGCGCAAGCTGCGCCGCCGCGCCGTGGCCGAGCCCGGCTACGCCCGCCATGTCGGGGAGCGCTTTGGCCGCTACCCGCCGCAGCTCGACAGCCTGGCGCCCGGGGGCAGCAGCGACCCGGACGCCCGCCTGGTCTGGATCCACGCCGTCTCGCTGGGCGAGACGCGCGCTGCCGCGATCCTGCTGGCCGAGTTGCGCCGGCAGCGGCCCGGCATGCGCTTGCTGCTCACGCACGGCACCGCCACCGGCCGCGCCGAGGGCGAAAAGCTGCTGCATCCCGGCGACCTGCAGGTCTGGCAGCCCTGGGATACGCCCGCGGCCGTGGCACGCTTTCTGCGCCAGTTCCGCCCGGCCATCGGCATCCTGATGGAAACCGAGGTCTGGCCCAACCTGGTGGCAGGCTGCCGGCGGCGTGGCATCCCGCTGGTGCTGGCCAATGCGCGGCTCAGCGACAAATCGCTGCGCCAGGCCCGGCGCATGGCCTGGCTGGCGCGCCCCGCCTATGCCGCGCTGGCCGCCGTCTGGGCGCAGACCGAGGCCGATGCCGCGCGCCTGCGCAGCCTCGGCGCGTCGGTGCAGGGCGTGTTCGGCAACCTTAAGTTCGACGTCGTGCCCGATGCCGCCCAGCTGGCCCAGGGCCGGCAGTGGCGCGCGCAGTCGCCACGCCCCGTCGTGCTGCTGGCCAGCAGCCGCGAGGGCGAAGAAGCGATGTGGCTGGAAGAAATTCAGCCAAAACGGGCTCTGGCCCAGTCTGCACCAGCGTGTGCAGCTATCGATAGCGAAGCACGGCTGTCCTCTGCCGCCGTGCAGTGGCTGATCGTGCCGCGCCACCCGCAGCGCTTTGACACCGTGGCCCAGCTGCTGCGCGACGCGGGCCTGGTCGTCTCGCGCCGCAGCCACTGGGCTACGCAGCCCGAGGGCGCCGATGTCTGGCTGGGCGACTCGCTGGGCGAGATGGCGCTCTACTACGGCCTGGCCGATGTGGCGCTGCTGGGCGGCAGCTTTGCGCCGCTGGGCGGGCAAAACCTGATCGAGGCCGCCGCCTGCGCCTGTCCCGTGGTGCTGGGGCCGCACACCTTCAACTTTGCCGAGGCGGCCGAGCTGGCCTGCGCGGCCGGCGCCGCCGAACGCGTGGCCGACCTGGGGCAGGGCGTGGAAGCGGCCTGCGCGCTGGCGCTCGATGCGCCGCGCCTGGACCGTGCCCGTGCCCAGGCCGCAGGCTTTGCGCGCACCCACCGCGGCGCCGCCCAGGCCACGGCGGCGGCCGTGGCAGCCCTGCTGGCCGCTGCAGCCACCGATAAATCGTAAACACGTTCCAAAGTGCCCGCCCGCCACGTCCGGGCGAGAATGAACGCCTTTGCCTGACTGCGGCCGCTCCCGCGCGGCCACGCCATCCATGACCCGTGCCCCCCTGTTCCGCATCCACCTGCGCAGCCTGATCCTGCTGCTGGCCACCGTCAGCGCGGCCCTGACCCTGGCCAACGGCCTGTATGCGAGCTACACCGTGCAGCGCCAGCAGCTGATCGACAACGCGCTCGAGAGCAACCGCGTCTATGCGCGCAAGCTGGCGGACTCGGTCGAGGGCTTTCTGCAGTCTGCCCAGCAGCAGCTGGCCTACAGCGCCGGCGTGGTGGCCGAGCGGTTTGGCGACGAGGGCCTGTTGGCGGACGAGGCCGAGCGCCTGCGCCTGCAGACGAACAGCTTCAATTCGGTGCTGTTCGCGGACGACGGCGGCTGGGTGCGCGCGACCTCTCCCGAAACGCTGCAGCTCAAGGGCCGCCAGCTGCACTCCCCCGGCATCGAGGAAGCGCTGCGCGTGCGCAGCCCCACTGTCAGCCTGCCCTACCTGGCGCAGACCGGCAACCTGCTGGTGTTCATCTCCCACCCGGTCATCGACCGCGCCGGGCGCTACCACGGCTTGGTGGGCGGCAGCATCTACCTCAAGCAAACCAGCATCCTGCACAGCCTGCTGGGCGAGCATTACTACCGCGACGGCTCCTACCTGTACGTCGTCGACCACAGCCGGCGCCTGATCTACCACCCCGACGCGGCGCGCCTGGGGCAACAGGTGGCCGGCAACGCGGTCATCGACGCCGTTCTGCGCAGCGAGCCCGGAGAGCAGCGTGTGGTCAACAGCCTGGGGGTCGACATGCTGGCCGGCTATGCCCCCGTTGCGACGGCCGGCTGGGGCGTGGTGGCGCAGCGCCCCGTCGCGTCCGCGCTGTCGGCGCTCGATGGGCTGATGCAGGGCGTGCTCTACAAGACGCTGCCGCTGGCGGCCGTGCTGATGGGCCTGATCTGGTGGTCGGCCTGGCTGATCGCCCGGCCGCTGTGGCAGCTGGCGGACGGGGCGCGCCACATGGACCGTGCAGGCACGGCAGACAGTCTGCGCCACGTGCGCTCGTGGTATTTCGAGACCTCGGAACTGCGGCGGGCCATGCTGGTGGGGGTCAACCTGCTGCACCAGAAGATCGGCAAGCTGCACCGCGACGTGCGCACCGACCCGCTGACCGGCCTGGACAACCGCCGGGGCCTGGACCTGTCGCTGGCGCTGTGGCAGGCCGAGCAACGGCCGTTTGCCGCTGTGGCCCTCGATGTCGACCATTTCAAGCAGGTCAACGACATCCATGGGCACGATGCCGGCGACCTGGTGCTGCAGCGCCTGGCCGAGCTGATGCGCAGCTGCTCGCGCGAGCAGGACGTGCTGTGCCGGCTGGGCGGCGAAGAGTTCGTGATGCTGCTGCCCGACGTGGCGCCCGCGGCGGCCGAGCAGGTGGCGCAGCGGCTGCGCCAGCTGGTGGAGCGCACGTCCATCCTGCCCGTGGGCCAGATCACCATCTCGCTAGGCGTGGCGCAGTGGCCGCTGCACGTGGGCGAGGCGGCGCAGGTGCTCAAGGCGGCAGACCAGGCGCTGTACCGGGCCAAGCACACCGGCCGCAACCGCGTGGTGCTGGCGGGCCAGGAAGAAGAGACCGCTGGCGTGCGATAGAGGAAAATAGGCTATAAACGCTCGCCAGTAAAGCGTTGGGTGCTATCAATTAAGTAGTTATGGCGCCCGCAGCCAGCGCCCCACCAGGAGTTCTGCCATGACCCACCTGCGCACGCGCGCCGTCCACGCCGGCCAGCACCCCGACCCCCACAGCGGGGCCATCACCACGCCCATCACGCAAAGCACGGCGTTCGACTACGGCACGTTGGCGCAGGGCGCCGCGCTGTTTGCGGGGACGGCCGAGGGCTACCGCTACAGCCGCTTCGGCAACCCCACGGTGGCGGCGCTGGAGGCCAAGGTGGCCGACCTCGAAGGGGCGCCCGCGGCAGTGGCGTTCGCCAGCGGCACGGCGGCCACGTCGGCGGTGGTGCTGGGCCTGTTGAGCCCGGGCGACGAGATCGCTTTTCTCGGGCCGCTGTATGGCGGCACCGAGGCGCTCTTTCGGTCGATGGGCGAGCGCTGGGGCCTCCGCGCGGTCGATGCCACCCAGCAGGGCCTGGCCGCCAGCCTCACCCCGGCCACGCGCCTGGTGTGGGTCGAAACGCTGACCAACCCCGACCTGCGCCTGCACGACCTGGCCGAGGTGGTTGCCTTGGCGCGCGCACGCGGCCTGACCACGGTGGCCGACAACACCTTTTGCACGCCCTGCCTGCTGCGCCCGCTCGAACTCGGCATCGACCTGGTGCTGCACTCCATGACCAAGTACCTGGGCGGCCACGGCGACGCCACGGGCGGCGTGGTCGCGGGGGCCGCGCCGCTGGTTGCCGCCGTGCGCAAGACCGGCCTGGCGCATGTGGGCGGCAACCTCGCGCCACAGGAGGCTTTCCTGTTCCTGCGCGGCATCAAGACGCTGCCGCTGCGCATGGCGGCGCACTGCGCGGGGGCGGCCGCAGTGGCCGATTTTCTGGCGGCGCACCCGACCGTGCGCGCCGTGCACTACCCCGGCCTGCCCACCCACCCGCAGCATGCGCTGGCGCAGCGCCTGCTGCAGGGCGGGTTTGGCGGCATGGTGGGCTTCGAGCTGGCGCGCAACGAGCGCGCGGCGGCCGCCGCCGTGCTCGACGCGCTGCAGCTGTTTGCGCAGGCCGTGTCCTTGGGCGATGTTGACAGCCTGGCCTGCCACCCCGCGTCGACCACGCACAGCGCGCTCGGTGCCGAGCTGCGCGCGGCCCATGGCATCAGCGAGGGCTTCATCCGCCTGAGCGTGGGCATCGAGCACCCCGACGATCTGATCGCCGACCTGGCGCGCGCGCTGCAGCATGCCGTTTGAGACCTGCGGTAAATGTTCCTGTTGCGTGACACTTTGGCGCGGCCGGCGTAGGCTGTAGCCCTGTGCGGGTGGTGCATGCGGTGCCGGCGCCCCCCTTTGCGCGTGGAGTGCTGTGCGGCAGGACCGCCGGCAGGGTGCGGCGCCGCGTCTCTCACAGGAGCGTGCCATGAGTGATACCGACCCCCCCTTGCCGGGCGACGACTTCGCCCAGGGCGTAGCCCTGGAGCGCATTCCGCCCAACGACAGGCTGCTGGGCCATGCCCACGGCGAGGCCGTGCTCCTGGTGCGCCGGGGTGATGAAGTGTTTGCCGTGGGCGCCACGTGCACGCACTATGGCGGGCCTTTGGCCGAGGGCCTGCTGGTGGGCGAGACGGTGCGCTGCCCGTGGCACCACGCGGCCTTCAGCCTGCGCACAGGCGAGGCGCTGCGCGCGCCAGCGCTGGACGGCATCGCGTGCTGGCCGGTGGAGCTGCGCGAGGGCAAGGCCTATGTGACCGGCAAGCGCCTGCCCGCGCCCACGCGCCAGCTGCCCGCCCATCGGGGTCTGCCCCCGTCCATCGTGATCGTCGGCGGTGGCGCGGCCGGCCACGCGGCCGCCGAAACGCTGCGCAGCGAAGGCTATGCCGGCCCTGTCACGCTGCTCAGCGCCGACGCGGCGCTGCCCTGCGATCGGCCCAATCTGTCCAAGAATTACCTTGCCGGCACGGCGCCGGCCGAGTGGCTGCCACTGCGCTCGGCCGGCTTCTACCGGGAGCACGACATCGACCTGCGCCTGGGCACGCGCGTGGCGCGCATCGACGTGGCGCAGCGCCATTTGCTGCTCGGCGATGGCAGCCGGGTGGCGTATGGCGCGCTGCTGCTGGCGACCGGTGCCGAGCCGGTGCGGCTGTCCATTCCCGGCGCCGAGCTGCCGCATGTCCACTGCCTGCGCACGCAGGCCGACGGCGAGACGCTGGCCACTGCGGCCCAGAACGCGCAGCGCGCCGTGGTGATTGGTGCCAGCTTCATCGGCCTGGAGGTGGCCGCGTCGCTGCGCGCGCGCAACATAGAAGTGCACGTAGTGGGGCGCGAAACCTGTTTGATGGAGAAGGTGCTGGGGCCGCAGGTGGGCCGCTACCTGCAGGCCCTGCACGAGCAGCACGGTGTGGTGTTCCATCTGGGCTCCGAGCCGGCGCGCATCGGTGCGAATGAAGTGCTCTTGGGCAACGGCGATAAGCTGGCCGCCGACCTGGTGGTGGTCGGCATTGGCGTACGCCCGGCACTGGATCTGGCCGAGCAGGCGGGCCTTGCCGTCGACCACGGTGTGCTGGTCGATGACTATTTGCAGACCAGCGTGCGGGGCATTTTTGCCGCGGGCGACATCGTGCGCTGGCCCGACGCCCTGAGCGGCGAGCGCATCCGCGTCGAGCACTGGGTGGTGGCCGGGCGCCAGGGCCAGACCGCCGCGCGCAACCTGCTGGGGCGGCGCGAGCGCTACGACGCCGTGCCGTTTTTCTGGACCGAGCAATACGACTTTGGCCTGGCCTATGTGGGCCACGCCGAGCGTTTTGACGAAGCCGCCATCGACGGCGACCTGGACGCGCAGGACTGCACCGTCACCTACCGGCGCGGCGGTCGGACCCTGGCGGTGGCCACGGTCCACCGGGATCTGGCGGGCCTGCGCGCCGAGGTGGAGCTCGAACGCACCCTGGCGGCCCACCGTGCGGCGGCGGCCGAAAAGGCGCTGCCATGAGTGCCCGCATTCCCGCCAGCCATGTACGGATCAAGCGCGCCTACGAGCCGCCGGCGCCCGAAGACGGCATGCGCATTCTGATCGACGGGCTGTGGCCGCGCGGCGTCAAGAAAGAGGCCCTGGCGCTGGACCAGTGGAACAGGGAGCTGGCCCCGAGCACCGAACTGCGCCAGTGGTTTGGCCACGACCCGGCGCGCTGGGCGGAATTCCAGCGGCGCTACACCGCCGAGTTGCAGCCCCACGCCGGGCAGGTCGACGCCCTGCGCACGCTGGCGCGCAAAGGGCCGCTGACGCTGGTGTACGGCGCGCACGACGAGGCGCACAACAACGCTGTGGTGGTGCGGGCGCTGCTGCTGGCGCCGTCCATTGGCCCATCGCGCGCACGGCCGCCCTGAGCGGGAAGGGCGCCACGCCGCAGGCAGTTTTCAGGAGATCCCGATGAAACAACGAATCAACTACCAAAAAGCCGCGCCCGGTGCCTTCCAGGCCATGCAGGGATTGGAAAAATATGTGCGCCAGTCGGGGCTGGAGCCGGCACTGCTGGAGCTGGTGAAGACGCGCGTCTCGCAGATCAACGGCTGTGCGTATTGCCTGGATATGCACACCCAGGACGCGCGCGCCGCCGGCGAGACGGAGCAGCGCCTGTACCTGCTGGCGGCATGGCGCGAAACGGGCTTGTATTCGGAATGCGAGCGCGCTGCGCTGGCCTGGGCCGAGGCCGTGACGCAGCTGGCCGGACACGGCGTTCCGGATGCCGTATACGACGAAGTGCGCAGCCAGTTTGAGGAAAAAGCCCTGGTGGACCTGACGCTCGCCATCGTTGCCATCAACGGTTGGAACCGGCTGGCCGTGTCGTTTGGCGTGCAGGCCGGAAGCTACCGGCCGCCTGGCGAGCACGCCAGCGGTGCACAGCATTGAGCCGCTGGGTGCGTGCCCGTTCCGTTTTTTCCCCTGCAAGGAGTCTTCCAATGGACGAACCTCTCTATCCCCATGCCGGCGCGGAAGTGGCGCGCAAGCGCCGCGAATTGGCGCCCCAGCCGCTCGCCGCCTTCCAGGCCTTCAGCGCCAGCGTGTTCGCCGACGGCGCGCTGCCGGGCAAGGCCAAGCAGTTGATTGCCGTGGCGGTGGCCCATGTCACCCAGTGCCCGTACTGCATTCGCGGCCACACGCAGGCGGCGCTGAAGGCGGGCGCCACCGAGCAGGAAATCATGGAAGCGATCTGGGTGGCCGCCGAAATGCGCGCCGGCGCGGCCTATGCCCACTCGGCGCTGGCCATCGACACCCTGCTGCATGCCCACCCGCAGCCGGCGCCCGCCGGCTGAGCGGCACCACGGGCAGTGCACAGCAAAAGGGCCGCGCGCTATTGATTCAATAGCTTTTGGGGCATGCTGGGTAAGCGTTACGGCGTGTTTTTGACCAAAAGTGCCTCGATGGCCTGCAGGTCGCCTTCCTGCAAGATGCCGGCCGACTGGCGCAGCTTGAGCGTGCCCAGCAGCACGTTGTAGCGCGCCTGCGCCAGGTCGCGCTTGGTCTGGTAGAGCTGGCTTTGCGCGTTGAGCACGTCGATGTTGATGCGCACGCCGACCTGGTAGCCCAGCTTGTTGGCGTCCAGCGCGCTTTGGCTGGACTGTTCGGCCGCTTCCAGCGCTTTGACCTGGCTCTCGCCCGACTGCACACCGAAGAACGCGGCGCGGGTGTTCTGCGCGACGGTGCGGCGCAGGTCTTCCAGATCGGCGCGGGCCTTTTCTTCGAGCGCCAGCGTTTCCTTGACGCGGTTTTGCACTGCAAAGCCGGCAAACAGCGGAAGGTTCAGCGCAACGCCAACGCTGGTGCTGTTGGTTCGGCTGTTGACGCCGGGCAGGGTGAGCGTGCCATTGGGCGTGCGCTGCACGTTGTAGCCGGCCTGCAGGTCCACGGTGGGCAGGTGGCCGGTTTCGGCTTTCTTCGTTTCGAGGCGCGCGACGTCGAGCGCAATGGCGGCCTGGCGCACCAGCGGCTGGGCGTCCACTGCCTGCTGCACCCAGGTGCCCACGTCGCTGGGCTGCAGAGCAGGCAGGGGCAGCGGCTGTGCCAGGGGCAGCGGCGCGGTGCCGCTCTGGCCCACCAGTTGGTCAAGGGCGAGTTTCTTCACGCGCAGATCGTTCTCGGCCGCGATTTCCTGGGCGATGACGAGGTCATAGCGCGCCTGGGCCTCGCGCGTGTCGGTGATGGTCGACGTGCCCACCTCGAAGTTGCGCTTGGCGGCGGCCAACTGTTCGGACACGGCGGCCTTTTGCGCCTGCACGAACGTGAGCGTGTCTTGCGCCGCCAGCACATCGAAGTAGCCCTGGCTCACGCGCACCAGCAGGTCTTGCGTGACGGCGTCGAGCTGCGCCTGCGCCACGTCGATGCCGCGCAGGCCCTGCTGCAGTGTGATGCGGTTGGCGGGCCGGTACAGCGGCTGCGTGGCGTTGATGCCGGCATTCTGCGTGGTCATCCCCAAGCTCATGGCGCGCGGATTGATCTCGGTCTGGGCGCGCGTCACACCGGCGGACAGTGCGGCACTGGGCAGCAGGCCGGCGCGCGCCTGCGCGGCGCGGCTCACCGACGCATCGAGCTGCGCCTTGGCCGACTGCCACGGCGCGTCGTAGCCGCGCGCCGACTCCAGCAGCTGCAGGAGGCTTTGGGCCTGGGCGGGGGCAGCAAGAGCAGCGCCCAGCGCCAGGGTCAGTGGAAGGTGCCGGAGCAGGTGCATGGAGGTGTCCTTGGGGGGAAAGCTGCGCAAAGGGAAGGCAAGAAAAGGATGCGGCTCAGTACAGCGGAACCGAGGGATCGAGCTCGCGCGACCACGCGTCGATGCCGCCGGTGATGTTGGCCACCCGGTCAAAACCGTTGTGTTCCAGAAACGCCGCCACGCGCAGGCTGCGCGCGCCGTGGTGGCACAGACAGGCGACCGGGCGCTGCGGGTCGAGCGTGGCGAGCTGCTGGGCAATGCTGCCCATGGGAATGGCGAGGACCTCCAGGCCGGCGCAGCGCACGCTGGCGGTTTGCAGCTCCCAGGGCTCGCGCACATCGAGCAGCAGGGGCAGCGTGTCGGGCTCGGCATCGGCCAGCCAGTCTTGCAGCTGGGTCGGGCGGATATGGGCAATCATGGGTGCTGCCTGTCTCAGAACTTGAAGCTCGAGGGCTCGGGGAAATGCACCAGGCGCGCTGCGTTGGTGTCCCAGGGCCGCGTGGTTTCAAAGCGCTCGCCGCTGCGGCGCACGAAGGTGGCGCGCATCACGGGCTCTTGCCCGACGATCGCGGCCAGGCGGCCGCCGTCGCGCAGCAGCGCCAGCAGTTCGGGCGGCACGGCAGCCACCGAGCCGCTGAGCACGATCACGTCGAAGGGACCGTCAGGCACGGCGTCGCGCGCACCGTCGCCCAGGCGCACAGCGGCATTGGCGATGCCGGCGCGCTGCAGGTTCTCGCGTGCCATGTCGGCCAGCTCGGGCACGATTTCGAGCGATACGACCTGGTCGGCGCAGTGCGCCAGCAGCGCGGCCATGAAGCCCGAGCCAGCGCCGATCTCGAGCACGCGCTCATGTTTTTGCACCTTCAGGTCGTTCAGCAGGCGCGCCTCGACCTTGGGCGAGAGCATGCATTGGCCGCCGCGCAGCGCCTCTTCGGGTTCGCCACGCAGCGGGATTTCCATGTCCATGAAGGCCAAGCTGCGGTAGGCCGCGGGCACGAAGTCTTCGCGGCGCACATGGGCCAGCAGCGAAAGCACGTCGGCGTCGTACACATTCCAGGGCCGGATCTGCTGCTCGATCATGTTGTAGCGGGCCTGCGAGATGGGATCGTGGGGGTACAAAAACGACGAGTTCAGGGGCAAGGTCATGGGAAATCTCCGGAAAGCGGGCGGGTCAGGACAAACCCTTGATTCTAGGATGGGCCGCGCCGCCCAGGCGGCGGCGCGCCCAGCGCGCCAGGTCGTCCATGTAGCAGTACACGACGGGCACGACCACGAGCGTGAGCAGCGACGACGTAATGACGCCGCCAATCACGGCCTGGCCCATGGGAGCGCGCTGCTCCGAACCTTCGCTGAGTGCAAAGGCCAGCGGCACCATGCCAAAGATCATTGCCAGCGTGGTCATGAGGATGGGCCGCAGGCGCACGCGCGCGGCCAGCAGCAGGGCTTCGTTGCGCGCCAGGCCCGCCACCGGCTGCCCATCGTCGCCCACGTGGTCCGCGCGCGCGCGGATGGCAAAGTCGACCAGCAAGATGGCGTTCTTGGTGACCAAGCCCATGAGCATGACCACGCCGATGACCGAGAACATGGACAGCGCCGAGCCGAACATCAGGAGTGCCAGCACCACGCCAATCAGCGTCAGCGGCAGCGCCGTCATCAGCGCCAGGGGCTGTAGGAAGCTCTTGAACTGGCTCGCCAGGATCATGTAGATGAACACGATGGCCAGCACCAGGGCCGAGAGGGCGTAGCCGAAGGCCTCGGCCATGTTCTTGGTCGAGCCGCCGAACTGGTAGCGGTAGCCGGGCGGGAAGGCCACGGTGTCGAGCGCTTTTTTGATGTCGTTCGAGATGTCGCCCGTGGACCGGTGGTAGGCATTGGCGTTGATGGCCACCTCGCGCGTGAGGTCGCGCCGGTTGATCTGGTTGGGGCCCGTGGTCTCGCGCACGCTGGCCACCTGGCTCAGCCGCACGATGCGGCTGGCGCCATCGGCCATGGTGAGGGCAAAGGGCAGGCGCTCAAGGTCTTGCGGCGTGCTGCGCACCTCGGGCGCCAGGCGCACGCTCACGTCGTAGGTCTGGTCGTCGGGCGCGCGCCAGTTGCCCACGGTCTGCCCGGCCACGAGGATGCGCAGCGCGTTGGCCATCTGCGCCACCGACAGGCCCAGGTCGGACGCGGCGTCGCGGCGCACCTCGACGGCGACGACGGGCTTGTCGTCCTTGAGGCTCGAGTCGAGGTCGACCAGGCCGGGAATCGCCTGGAGCTTGGCGGTGACCGTGCGGGTCAGGCGCGCGAGCTCCTGCAGGTCGGGGCCCTGCAGCGAGAACTCGATCTGCTTTTGCCCGCCCACGGGGTCGAGCAGGCCGACGTGTGTGACGGTGATGCCCGGGATCTGGCGCAGGCGCTCGCGCAGCACGCCAGACATCTCGTCCACGCTGCGGCTGCGCGCACGGCGGTCGACCAGGCGCACGTAGATGCTGGCGGAGATCTTGCCCTGCGCGCTGCCGGTGTTGAGGGTCGCGAGCGTGTAGCGCACCTCGGGCAGGGCGCGCACCAACGCCTCGACCTGCCGCGCCTTGGCCTCGGTGGCTTCGATCGACGAGCCCACCGGGGTGTAGAAATTGATCGTGGTTTCGGAAAAATCGGCCTTGGGCACGAATTCGGTGCCCAGCAGCGGCACCATGAAGACGCTGCCCACGAAGATCGCCAGCGCCACGGCCAGCGTGGTGAGCTTGTGCGCCAGCGCCCAGCGCAGGATGCGCTGGTAGCCCTCGGCCAGCGATTCGGTGGTGCGGTCGAACCAGCCCGTGACGCGGCCAATGGTCTTGTCGTAGAACGTGGCGGGCCGCGCCGCCTGCCCGTGCTGGTGGATGCTCGGGTCGTGCCAGATGCTCGAGAGCATGGGGTCGAGCGTGAAGCTGACGAACATCGAGATCAGCACCGCAGCGACGATGGTGATGCCGAACTCGTGGAAGAACTTGCCGATGATGCCGCCCATGAAACCGATGGGCAGGAACACCGCCACGATGGACAGCGTGGTCGCCAGCACCGCCAGGCCGATTTCTTGCGTGCCCTCCATGGCCGCCTGGTAGTTGCCTTTGCCCATCTGCACATGGCGCACGATGTTCTCGCGCACCACGATGGCGTCGTCGATCAACAGGCCCACGCAGAGCGACAGCGCCATCAGCGTGATCATGTTGATCGTGAAGCCGAACAGGTTCATGAACAGGAACGTGCCGATGATGGAGATCGGTAGCGTCAGCCCCGTGATGACCGTGGAGCGCCACGAGTTCAGGAACAGGAACACAATCAGCACCGTGAGCAGCGCGCCTTCGATCAACGTCTGGCGCACGTTGTCCACCGCCACGCGGATCGGGCGGGCGCTGTCGCCGATGGCCTCCAGACGCACGCCCGAGGGCAGTTCGGCGCGCAGCGCGGCCACGGCTTGGTTCAGGCCATCGACCACCTCGATGGTGTTCTCGCCCTGCGCCTTCTGCACCGACAGCAGCAGCGTGCGCTGGCCGTTGTAAAGCGCCAGGCTCTCGACCTCTTGCGCGCCGTCCTGCACGCGCGCCAGTTGCTCGACGCGCACGGGCGCGCCGTTCTTGCGCGCCACGATGATGCGGCCGAAGTCGTCCGGGCGCCGCAGGCGCGCGTCGATCTGCACCACGCGTTCCTGCGCCAGCGAGCGGATGGCGCCCAGAGGCAGGTCCTGGTTTTCGTTGCGCACCGCCTGCGCCACCTGGTCGGGCGTGATGCCGAACGCTTCCAGCGCCTGCGGGTCGAGGTAGATGTTGATCTCTCGCGCGGTGGCCCCCACCAGGTTCACGGCGCCCACGCCGCGCACGTTCTCGAGACGTTTCTTGAGCGTCTGCTCGGCCCAGCTGCTGAGCTCGACCGCGCTGCGCTGCGTGCCCGCCGTCCCATCGGGCAGCACGGCCAGCGACCAGACGGCGCGGCTGGCCGGGTCGAAACGCAGCACCCGCGGCTCCTTGACCTCGGTGCGCAGGTTGGGGCGCACGCTGGCCACTTTCTCGCGCACGTCCTCGGCGGCTTTTCGCCCGTCGATGTGCAGCTGGAACTCGATGATGACCAGGGCGCTGCCCTCGTAGCTGCGCGAGGTCAGGGCGTTGATGCCGGCGATCGAGTTGACGGCTTCTTCGATCTTCTTGGTGACCTCGCTCTCTACGATCTCGGGCGAGGCGCCCGGGTAGTCGGCGGCAACGACGACGATGGGGAAATCAATGTCGGGGAACTGGTCGACCTTGAGCCGCTGGTACGAAAACACGCCCAGCACCACGAAGGCGAGCATGACCATGGTGGCGAACACTGGGTTTTTCAGGCTGACTTGGGTAAACCACATGGCGGGGGCGGGCGCTCAGGGGTTGGCGGGCGGTGCGGAACTGGCGGGCGGCAGCCGCAGCGCCGTGCCTTCGGGCAGCGGCCCGACCCGGCCGGCCAGCACCTGGGCACCCTCGGGCAGTCCCTCAACGGCTACGAGGGCTTGGCCATCGGCCTGGCTGCGCGCCCCGGTGCGCACGTTGCGGTGCGCCACGCGGCCGTTGTCGGCCACCTGCACGTAGGGCGCCGGCTTGTCGGTGCGCACGGCGTCCAGCGGCACGGCGAGCAGGTCGGCGGCGCCGGTGTCGAGCGTGCCCTGCACAAACAGGCCCTGGCGCAGCACGGCGTCGACCTGAACGCCTTCCACCGCCAGGTACACCGGCACCGTGCGGCTGCCGGCCTGGGCGCTGGGGTTGATGCGCGCAACCGTGGCGCTGACGGGGCCGCCATGCCCTTCGATCTGCAGGCGGGCCGCCTGGCCCACGCGCACGGCCAGCGCGTCGGCCGGCGCCAGCAGCGCTTCGACCTCCATGGCCGAGAGGTCGACCACCTCTAGGATGCGGGCCTCGACCGCGACGCGTTCGCCGTTCTGCGCCAGACGCTGCGCCACCTGGCCGCTGATGGGGCTGCGCAGCACCGTGTCGGTCAGCGACTTGCGTGCCACCTCGGCCGCGGCCAGCGCCGCCTGGTACGAGGACTGCGCCGCCTGCAGGCTGGCCTGCGATGTGTCGAGCGCGGTGCGGGAAATGAAGCCCTGGTCCACCAGGGCGCGGTTGTTGTCGAACTGGCGCTGGCCGATGTCCACCTGCGCGCGCGCGGCATCGGCCTGCTGCTGCGCCTGGCGCAGGCGCGCTTGCATCTCGACCGCTTCGATGCGCGCCACCTCCTGGCCCGCACGCACGCTGTCGCCCTCGCGCAGCGTCAGGCCCTGCAACTCGCCTGCCACGCGCGCCTTGATGGTGGCCGACTGCACGGCGCGCAGCGTGCCCGACACGGGCACGCCCAGCACCAGGTTTTGCCGGCGCACGGTCCAGATTTCGCCCGGCGCAATCTCCATCGCGACGGCGGCTGCGGGCGCGGATGCCACCGCCAAGGACCTTTGCTGCGCCTGGCGCGCCAGCACCGCGCGCAGCACGCCTGCGCCGACGAGGCACACCACAAGGGCTGCGACAAGCCACGGAATCCAACGTTTCTTGGAGGTCATAGACGGCGAAAGGACGAGAGCGATGGAGGGGTCAGCGCGTAGCGATAGGCGTGCCGGCAGGGGCGCAAAGCCCCTGGAGCAGGATGTCGAGCTGGATGTCGAGGAAGCCCTGCGGCGCCGTGCGGAATGCTTCGGGCACGCACGTGGCCATCGTGTGTTTGCACAGCGTGAGGAAAATCAGCGGGGCAAGCACCGCATAGACCGCGCAATCGATATCGCAGGCGCGGAACTCGCCGCACTCCACGCCGCGCTGCAGCATGCGGCGGATCAGTTGCTGGCCGGGGTCGGCCACTTCCTGCTGGTAGAACTGTGCGATCTCGGGAAAGTTGCCCGCCTCGCTGAGCATGAGCTTGGTAATGCCGGAGGCGCGGGTGCTGCCCACGTGCTCCCACCATGAGCTGTAGCAGTAGCGCAGCATGTCGGCCGTGCTGCCCTCGAAGCGCTCGAACTCTTCGTTCCAGAGTTGAAACCGCCCGGCTATGTTCTCACGCACCACGGCCTTGAACAGCTCTTCCTTGCTCGCGAAGTACAGGAAGAGGGTGCCTTTGGAGACGCCGGCGCGCGCGGCGACCTCGTCGACCTTGGTGGCGGCATAGCCCTTTTCGACGAACAGGTCGAGCGCGGCGTCGAGCAGTTCGCCGGGGCGGGCTTCTTTGCGGCGCTCCCGCTTGGGAAGTTCTGCCGCGCAGGGGTGGGGAAGGGAGGGCGAGGACATGTTAATGACTGACTGGTTAGTAAATATAACAAGCCGTCCCCACGAGGTCAATGTGCGGTTATGGCAGGAAAGGCGCGGACAGCAGGCGCAGGCCGATGGAGATCCACTGCGTGTCCGAGCGGCTGCCAAAGCGGTTGCCAAAGGTGGTGTCGACCTGGACATGGCCCGGCACGATCCAGTGCCGCAGGCCCAGCTGGTAATAGAGCCGGCCCTGGTTCTGGCTGAAGGTTTCGGCGATCAGCCAGGTGCGCTCGCTCAGCTGCGTCTCCGAGCCCAGGCCCCAGGTCACGTGGTTGCGCTGCGTGGCGTGTTCGCGCATCCAGCCCAGGTTGGCGTGCAGCACGACGCGGTCGTCCTTGAACGAGAAGCTGGCGGGCACGTAGGCATACCAGTCGCGGCCCTCTGCGGCCAGCGAATGGCGTACCGTGCCCGCGGCCAGGCCAATGCCCCAGCCGTTGGTCTGCAGCGGCTTGAGGACCGTCTTGCCCTGCAGCACGGTGTCGGTGGTGGACGGATTGCCATCGTCGCGCAGGCGGCCGCCGCCCAGCGTCAGCTCCAGGTTGCCGGTGAAATTGCACGCCGGTACGGCCCAGAACTCGGTGCCGCCATGGTTCTTGCGGTCCCAGCTCTCGACCTGGCAGGCCTTGGCATCGACGATGCGGGCGTCGTCGGTGATCATGGGCCGCGCCGCATGCGCGACCGGGGCGCACAGGCCCATCGCCAACCAGGCGGCGGCGGGCGTACAGACCCATGTCCGGCGGCGGGCCGGAAGGTGAACAGGGCGCATGGCAATCTTTCTGCAGCACGGCGCTGCGGTCAAAATTGAGCGGCACTCTACCCCAAGTGCGGTGCCTTGCCGCGGGGACGGAGGCGATAATGGTGCCCCACGACGCGACGGCAGAGAGACTACCCCATGACCTTGCAAACCATCACCCTGGGCGGCGGCTGCTTCTGGTGCACCGACGCAGTCTTTACCCGCGTGCGGGGCATCGCCAGCGTGCAAAGCGGCTACAGCAACGGCCATGTGGCGCAGCCGAGCTACGAGCAGGTCTGCAGCGGCACCACTGGCCACAACGAGGTGGTGCGCCTGGCGTACGACCCCGCCGTGATCAGCGTGCGGGAGATTCTTGAGATCTTTTTTGCCACACACGACCCGACCACGCTCAACCGCCAGGGCAACGACGTGGGGACGCAATACCGCAGCGGCATCTACTATTCGACGCCGGAGCAAAAGCAGGTGGCCGACGAACTGGTGCGCCAACTGACCGAAGACCGGGTGTTTGGCGCGCCTCTCACCACCGAGGTGCTGCCCGAGACCAACTACTGGCCGGCCGAGGGCTACCACCAAGACTATTACGCCAAGAACCCGAGCGCGGGCTATTGCGCCTTCGTGGTCGGCCCCAAGGTCGAGAAATTCCGCAAGACCTTCGCGCGCTTCCTCAAGCCCGACTGAGCGCTCCTGCACCCCGATCTTTTGCCCTCGCTGAAATCCCTCCAGACCGCGCCGGCCAGCAGGCGGCACACCCGCTGGCTGTGGTGCCTGCTGCTGGCCCTGTTGCTGGCGCCCACGCTCGGCCAGATGCACCGCGTGCTGCATGGCGCGCACCTGCCGGGCGCTGTGTCTTCGTCCGCCGCCAGCGCTCTGCAAGCCGCTGGTGGAGATACGGCCTCCTTCGTATCGATCCTGTTCGCCGGACACAGCCCGGCTGAATGCCAACTGCTCGACCAGCTCGCGCTGGGCGACGGGCCGCACGGCGCAGCGCCCGCGCTGCTGCATCCTTTGCCCGAGGCCTGGCCCGGCGCAGGTCCGCAGCCGCACTTGCGCGTGCGGCGCATTGCGGCATTCCAGGCGCGCGCACCCCCGCGCGCCTAGTCGCGCGAAGGCACCGGCCACCTGCCGGTGTCGCCTCACATTCATTTTTATAGCTGCCAACGCTTGTCCAGAAAGCGTTTGGGCCGCTTTTTATTGATATTCCATGCGCTGCATGGAGTGGCTGGCTGCGTGCGCGCGGCCCGCACAACTCTGTTGAATTGACACCATGAGATTGATCCCGCACCGTTTTTCCCGCCCTGAGCGCCACCTTCCTGTCGCCGCACCGGCGCCGCAGCCGCTGGCATTGGCCGTGGCGCTGATGCTGGCCTCCGCGGGCCACGCCCAGGTGCTCGCAGAGGCCGCCCCGTTGGCAGAAGTGACCGTCTCGGCCAGCGGACTGCAACTGGGCGCCAGCGAGATGACCACGCCCGTCACCGTGCTCGAAGGCGACGAACTCGTGCGCCGCCGCGAGGCCACGCTGGGCGAAACGCTGGGCAGCGAGCCCGGCATCACCAGCAGCCACTTCGGCGCGGGCGCGAGCCGCCCCATCATCCGCGGCATGGACGGCCCGCGCGTCAAGGTGCTGAGCGATGGCGCCGAGCTGCACGACGCCTCCACCCTCAGCCCCGACCACGCGGTGGTTTCCGAGCCGCTGCTGGCCACGCAGATCGAGGTGCTGCGCGGCCCCTCGGCCCTGGTCTACGGCAACGGTGCCGTGGGCGGCGTGGTCAACGTGCTCGACGGCAAGGTGCCCACGGTCATCCCGCAAAAGGGCTATGAGGGCAGTGCCGAGCTGCGCGCCAACAGCGGCGCAGGAGAGGGCGCCGGTGCCTTCTCGCTGACTGGCGGCGCCGGCCACCTGGCCGTGCACGTGGAAGGCGTGGCGCGCGATGCGGGCGACTACCGCGTGGGCAAGGGCTGGGCAGCCGGGGGCGAGCCGGCCCGCAAGGTGCCGGGCAGCTTCAACCGCACCGACACCGGCAGCGTGGGCCTGTCCTGGGTGGGCGAGCAGGGCTACCTGGGCGCGGCCTATACGCGCCATACAGCTCGTTACGGCCTGCCGGGGCACAACCACAGCTTCGAAGGCTGCCACGCGCATGACGACCACCTGCACTGCGGCACGCATGCCGGGGTAGACGACGGCCATGACCATGGCAGCGGAGGCCAGAGCAGCGACCTGCCGGTGGTCGACCTGCGCAGCGAGCGCTTGGACGTCCGCGGCGAGCTGCGCAACCCGTTTGTCGGCTTCTCGGCGCTGCGCCTGCGCGCCGGCGTGACCGACTATGTGCACGACGAAGTCGAAGGGGGGGCCGTCAGCACCACCTTCAAGAACAAGGCCTATGACACGCGCATCGAGCTGCAGCACTCGCCACTGGCCGGTTTCAAGGGCGTGATCGGCCTGCAGGCGTCGCAGCGCAAGTTCAGCGCCGAGGGCGAAGAGGCCTATGTGCAGCCCACTGTCACGCGCAAGACCGGCCTGTTCGTGCTGGAGGAATACCGCCTGGGCGACTGGCGCTTTGAAGGCGCGCTGCGCCACGACTGGCAAACGGCAGAGGCCCAGACCATCGGCATCGAACGCAGCCACAACGGCACATCCGCATCGCTGGGCGCGGTGTGGAAGTTCATGCCCGGCTACCAGCTGGGCGCCTCGTTCACGCGCGCCAGCCGCGCCCCATCGGCCGAAGAGCTGTACGCCCGGGGCCTGCACATGGCCACCAGCACGTACGAACGCGGCAATGCCGACCTGCGCACCGAAACTTCGCAGAACATCGACCTGGGCCTGCGCAAAACCGGTGGCGACACCACCTGGGGCGTGAGCGTGTTCCGCAACCGCATCCGCCACTACATCTACGGCCGCACGCTCGACGAGCGCGATGGCCTGCAGTTGCTGCAGTATTCCCAGGCCGACGCGACCTTCACCGGCATCGAAGGCCAGGTGCGCCAGCGCCTCACGCGCAAGCTGGGCATCACGCTGTTTGGCGACACCGTGCGCGCCAAGCGCGAGGGCGGCGGCCTGCTGCCGCGCATTCCGCCCACGCGCGCCGGTGTGCGGCTCGACGCCAACTGGAACGCCTGGGAGGGCCAGGTCGAATGGCTGCAGGTCGCCCGCCAGAACCGCGTGGCCGAGTTCGAATCGGCCACGCCCGGCTACGGCATGCTCCACCTGGGCGTGAATTACCACGGTCAGTTCAGCACTGGGATGCCATGGCAGATCTACTTGAAAGCCCACAACCTGACAGACCGCTTGGCCTACGCCCACACCTCGTTCATCAAGGCCGCGGCGCCGCTGAAGGGGCGCAGTATCACGGTGGGGATGAAGGCGGCGTTTTGAGCGCAGTGCGCCGCTTGCAGATCCGCGGCGTTTGACTCACAGTGGCGCGGTGGCGTTCCAGAGAGGGCATCGCGATGGACCAGGGGGTGGTCGTCATTGGTGCAGGATCGATCGGTCAGGCGATTGCGCGGCGCGTTGGTGCAGGCAAGCATGTGCTGCTGGCCGATCTGCGCCAGGATCACGCCGCCGCGGCCGCGCAAATCCTCAGCGACGCCGGGTTCGAGGTGAGCACGACAACGGGTCGACGTCTCGTCGCGCACGTCGGTCCACGCGCTGGTCGAGGCGGCCACGGCCCTCGGCACCGTCACCGGCCTCATCCATGCCGCGGGCGTCTCGCCTTCGCAGGCGTCGCCGGCCACGAATCCTCCAGGTCGATCTGTACGGTACCGCCCTCGTGCTGGAGGCATTCGGCCACGCCATCGCGCGGGGCGGAGCAGGCGTCGTGAACGCCTCGCAGTCGGGGCACCGCCTGCCGGCTCTGACGCCCGAGCAAGACAAGGCGCTGGCGACCACGCCGGCCGATGAGCTGCTCGCGCTTCCCATGCTCCAGCCGGAGCAGGTGCGAGACCCGCTGCACGCCTACCAGCTCTCCAAGCGCGGAAACTCGCTGCGCGTGATGGCCGAGGCGGTGCGCTGGGGCAAGCGCGGCGCACGGGTCAACACGATCAGCCCCGGCATCATCTTCACGCCTCTGGCCAAGGACGAGTTGGCTGGGCCGCGCGGCGAGGGCTACCGGCGCATGATCGCGTTGTCCGCCGCCGGGCGCGGCGGAACCCCCGATGAAGTGGGGACCGTGGGCGCTCTGCTCATGGGCCCGGACGGCGGCTTCATCACGGGCAACGATTTCCTCATGGACGGCGGCGTCACGGCAGCCTACTGGTACGGCGACCTCGCGCCGAAGTGACAAAAGCGCGCACCACGGGGCTGGCACGGAGTTGCCGCCCGCGATCGGCTCCATGGCCCCGGCGGGCGGTGCCCGGCGCGGCGCGGGCACCGGGGCGTTTCTGAAAACAATGGTCAAATAGCGCTCTAACGCTTGATGGGCAAGCGTTGGAAGCTATTAAAACCATACCAACCCTGTCCCGGCCGCTGGCCGGCTGCCGCTGTGGACTCTCCTGTTGTTTCGGCCCTGGTGCCCGTGATCCTGTTCATTGGCCTGGGTTTCCTGTCGGCCCGCTGGGGCTGGATCCGGGCTGCAGCGGTCAAGGACTTGTCGAACCTGGTTTTCATGGTGCTCACGCCGGCGCTGCTGTTTCGCACCATGAGCACCGTGCAGGTGCAGGCACTGAACTTCGAGCCCGTCGCGGTGTATTTTCTGGCGGCCGGCCTGCTGTTCACGGCCGCGATGCTGTGCCATGGATTCAGCACGCTGGCGGCGGCGCGCGGACTGGCCTATACGTTCAGCAACACCATCATGATCGGCGTGCCGCTGGTTGGGCTGGCGTTTGGCGAGGCGGGGTTGGTGACCCTGTTCACGCTGATTTCCATGCATGCGCTGATCCTGCTGACCGCCGCCACGGTGGTGTTCGAACTGGCCGCCGCCCGCGAGAGTGCCCGCGCTGGCGGCCATGCGCAGCACTCGATGCTGCGCACCGTGGCGCAGGCGGTGCGCAACGGCATCGTGCACCCGGTGCCGCTCCCCATACTGGCCGGCCTGCTGTTTGCGCAAACCGGCCTGGCGGTGCCCGCCGTGGTCGACAAGCCGCTGCAGTTGCTGGGCCAGGCCCTGGGGCCGCTGGCGCTGCTGCTGGTGGGGGTCACGCTGGCCTTCAGCACCGTGGGCGCGTACTTCAAGGCCGCGCTGCGCATTGCACTGCTCAAGAACGTGCTGCACCCGGTGGTGCTGGCGGCCTGCGGCTGGGCACTGGGCCTGTCGGGCCTGCCGATGGCGGTGATGGTGGTGGCCGCAGCGCTGCCGGTTGGGGCGAACGTGTTCCTGTTCACCCAGCGCTATGGCGTGGCGGAGGACGAGGTCACGGCCAGCATCGCCGTGTCGACGGCGCTGGCCTTGGTTACGGTGCCGGTCGTGTTGTGGCTGGTGGCGCGCTGGCTGTAGCGACCACCGGCGCCAGCTTGTGCTGCAGGTGGCCCAGGGCGCGGCTGCTTTCCACGCCGATGCGGTGCACGACCTCGCTTTCTGGCACGCCCGTCTGCAGCCAGGTGACGATGGCGGTGTTGCGCAGCACCTGCGGGCCGACGCGCTGCAGGGGCCATTGCTGGACGTCCGAGGGCAGGGCGGCGTGCGCTTCCTGGATCACCTTGGATGCCACATGGAACAGCGCGCGGATGGAGAGCGGTCCGCCCTTGCGCGAATGGAACAGCCAGCCCGAAAGCGAGGCGTCGTGGGCCAGCCGGTATTGGCGCCACGCCGACAGCGCTGCGGCCACCTGGTGCGACAGCGCCAACGTGCGCTGCTGCGCCTTGCGCGCACCTTCGATGCGCAGGAAGGCCGGGGGTACGGCCGATGCCGGCGCGAGCGGCCGGTGCTCTGCATCGAGCAGGCTGTCGTCCAACAGCGCGCGCACTTCCTCGGGGGCCAGCGCCAGTTCGTAGAGCAACAGCAGGATGGCGAGGTCGCGGGCACCCTGCAGGCTGTCCGCCGTGGGAAAGTGCGCCGGCAACCGCACCCACAGGGCAGGGGGCAGGCAATGGCCCAGTTGGTCCACGGCGCGCGGGCGCTCGGCCAGGCGCAGCAGGGCCACCGGATTGGTTGGCAGCCACCTTTGCTGCACGGCGAAGTCGTATACGCGGTCGAGCACACGCCAGTAGCGCCGGCGCGTGACTTCGCTGAGCGTGCGATCGGGCTGGTGGTGCGCTTTCTGGCCGGCGCGCACGCGCAGAAAGCGGGCGACATCCTCGACCCGCGCCTCGTGCCATTGGCGCAGTGCAGGCTGGGCAGCGCCGTGGGTGCTCTTGCGGCGGCCTGATGCGGGCTGCAGGCTTTCGAGCCAGGCATGCCAAATGGTTTCGTACACGCCCTGTGGCTCGGTGCTGAGGGCCTGGAACGGCTTGCCGCCTTCGCTTTCGAGCCAGCGGGCAAAAACCTGCGTGCCGTTGGGAAGTGGGTGCGTTGGAAGGTGTGCTTGCATGGATTGAATGTAACTTACATGGTTTAAATATCCACCACTCCGCACAAGCTCTTACCAAATTCACCCATTTGTTGATCAAGTCGGGTGTCAAGGAGCGAGCCGCTCGCGCACCCATTCCTGCCCGTTCTGCCGGTAGCGCAGGCGGTCGTGCAGGCGGCTTTTTCGCCCTTGCCAGAACTCCCAGCTGTCGGGTGTGAGGCGGTAGCCGCCCCAATGCGGAGGGCGCGGAGGATTCAGCAAGAACTGTGCTGCAAACTTGGTCGCATTGGCCACCAGCACGCTGCGCCCCGTGATCACCTGGCTTTGAGGACTGGCCCAGGCGCCAATGCGCGAATCGAGCGGGCGGCTGTGAAAGTACGCGTCGCTCTCGGCATCGCTGACCTTTTCCACCACGCCTTCGATGCGCACCACGCGTTCCAACTCCACCCAATGGAACTGCAGCGCTGCATAGGGGTTGCCGGCCAGCTGCTGGCCCTTGCGGCTGCCGTAGTTGGTGTACCAGACGATGCCTTGCGCGTCGTAGCCTTTGATGAGCACCACGCGCGTGCTGGGGCGCAGGTCGCTGCCCACCGTGGCCACGGTCATGGCGTTTGGTTCGGGCACTTCGGCGGCCAGGGCTTCCTTGAGCCATTGGTCGAACTGCAGCACGGGATCGGCGTGCGATGCGCCCTCGTGCAGTTCGGCACGTTCATAGCTCTTGCGCAGATCGGCAATGGAGGAGGTCGGTCGGCTCATGCCCGCATTGTGCCCGGGCACAACCCCTTCGCCAGTGCTCGGGCAGCGCTACAGTTCAGCCATTCCCGCGCCCGTCTCAGCCCTGCCATGCCACAGACCGCTCTACCATCCATTGCCACGTCTTCCATTTCCACAGAGGCAGCGCTGCCCCACGTGCTGGTGCTGGCGTCGGGAAAAGGGGCCCGCTTTCGCGCCTCGGGCGGCGGCACGCCCAAGCTGCAGGCCTTGCTGGAGGGAAAACCGGTGCTGCAGCACACGCTCGATGCCGTGCGTGCCAGCGGATTGCCCTGGCGCTTGGAAGACGCAGGCCACCCGGGCATGGGCGACTCCATCGCCGCAGCGGTGCGCGCCACGGCATCGGCTGCGGGTTGGCTGGTTTTGCCGGGCGATCTGCCGCTCATCCAACCCGGGTCGTTGCGCGCCGTCGCCGCTGCGTTGCTGGGCTGTGCGGTCGCCGTGCCCGTGGTGGCGGGCCAGCGCGGCCACCCGGTCGGGTTTGCCGCGCAGTGCCTGCCAGACCTGCTGGCCCTCCACGGTGACACAGGCGCGGCCGCCGTGGTGCGCAAGTTCGCCGCCCAGGGGACCTTGCGTGAGGTGCTGTTGGAGGATGGGGGCGCGGTGACCGACATCGACACGCTCGATGACCTCGAACGCGCAGCGCAGATGCTGCGCGCCAAGCGCTCTGCGGCTGCGCCGTGACGCGCGGGCCGCCCCGGTCATATTGCTGCCTTAACCCTCTGCTTAATGCGCAGCCTTGGAGCTTGGATGTCTGCCATGGGCACCTTCAGTGCGAAAAGGCCAGCAACCGCGCCAGCGCCCGGTCATGGATGCCCAACCGGCGCAAGCCTTCGTAGGTGGCATGCGCATACTCGTGTGTGGTGCCGTACCGGCCACGGGCTTCCCGAAAGATGCGGCGGTATTCGTTCTCGGGCAGGTTGCCGGTGTGGCTGGGGCTGTTGCGCGAGAGCGTGAACGCCAGGGCACGCACCTCGCCCGCGGGGGTCTGGCAGGGCAGCCAGCGCGGGTCGTACGCGGCCAGGGGCATTTCGCGCTGCCACAGCTGGGCCATGATCTGCGGCGCTTGCGCCCGCTCGACGCGAAACACCATGCCACGGCAACTGCCGCCCGAGAGCATGCCAAACACGAGACCAGGGCAGTCGGGGGTGCCGCGGTTGATCCGGCTCCACATCTTGAGCGCCCGGTGCCAGCCATGTACACGGGCCTCGGGGCGCTCGGCATAGTCGAAATCGGTCCGCCAGATCAGCGAGGCGTAGCCGAAAATCCACAGATCGCTGCGTCCCCCCCAGGTCTTCAGTGCCTGCTCAAGCAAAGGCGCGGGATCGGGCAAAGGTGCGGTGCGCACGGTCATCGGCAATCTCCTGGACTCTACAATCGGCGGGTTTGTCAGATTCCCCATTGTTTACGGAGTTTCAAAGATGTCATTCAGCAGTTCCGACGACGACAGCCAACAGCGTTTTGCTCTGGGGTTCCTGTTCGCCTTGATTGCGCTGGTCGTGTCCACCGTGGTGGGTGTGACGGTGTACCAGCGTGCCATCGTGCGTGCCCCCGCATCGGACATGGTGGTGGTGGCCGATGCGCCTGCCATCGTGGTCGTGAACGAAGGCGAAGCCAGCGTGCGCGTGGAAGGCGGCGTGGTCAAGTTCTATTTCGCCTCCGGAAAGGCCGATCTGGCAGCCGGCGCGAACGAGGCGCTGGCCGCCGTGGTCAAGGGCGTTGCCCAAGGGCAGAAAGCGGTGGTGTCCGGGTTCCATGACGCCACGGGCGACGCAGCGTTGAATGCCGAGCTTTCCAAGCGGCGGGCCCTGGCCGTGCGCTCCGCCCTCGTGGCGCTGGGCGTTGCCGAGGACAAGATCGAACTGCGCAAACCGGAAGAGAACCAGGCCGACAGCGGCAATGCAGAGGCTCGGCGCGTGGAAGTGGTGCTGTCCGCGCCTTGACGTGCGACAGGTATTTGGTGTGATTTCCAAGCCCGGCGATGCCGGGCTTTTTTCATGCAGGCACAGGCAACAACTGCGGGGCGCGTCGGCACCGGTCAGGTGCTGCCGCGCACCACGAGCTCATAGCCCAGCGTCACGCAGCTAGGTTGAACGGGCTCCCCTTCCATCAAACCCAGCAGCATGGCGGCGCCCGCACGGCCGACTTCGCCGCGTGGGGTGCGCACCGTGGTCAGTGGAGGCACCATCTGGTCGCTGCCCGCCAGGTCGTTGAATCCGGCGACTGCAATGCGTTGCGGCACGGCCACCTGCAAGCGGTTGGCGGCCAGGAGGCCGCCTTGGGCAATGTCGTCATTGCAGAAAAAGATGGCATCGATATCGGGCATGCGCCGCAGCATGTCCTCAAAAAGCCGTGCGCCCAGCGAGATGGACGAACGCTCCGGGCTCAGCAACTCCAGCGCCGGGTCGTACAGGCCTGCCTCGCGCAGGCAACGCCGGTAGCCCTCGCCACGCTGCAGGGTGCGCGGATCCAGTTGCGCGGCACAAAAGGCGATGCGCCGACGCCCGCGGTCCAGCAGGTGGCGCGTGATGGCGGCGCCCGCATCCACCTGTGAAAATCCCACGCAGTGCACCCCCTCGGCACGGCTGGTTTCCATCAAATGGACACAGGGCACGCCGCTGTGCGCGATCAGTTGGCGCGCGGTCTCGCTGCGATCGAATCCCGTTACCAGCAGGCCGGCCGGCCGGTGGGGCAGGTAGGTGTTGAGCAGCAGCTCTTCTTCGGCGGCGTCATAGTGGGTGACCCCGATCAGGGGCCGATAACCGGCCGGAAAAAGCGTGCGGTGGACCGCCTCTAGCAAATCCACGAACAAGGTGTTGGATAGCAGAGGCACCAGAACCAGCACCTGGCTGCTGCGCTGCGAAGCCAGCGCGCGCGCGGCCGGGTCTGGCACATAGCCCAGGGCGTCCGCAGCCGCGCGCGCGCGCTGGGCCAGCACCGGGTCCACGCTGCGTTCACCGCGCAGCGCGCGCGACACGGTGATGGGGCTCACGCCTGCGTCACGGGCGACATCAGCCAGGGTAGTACGCCCGCTGGAGCGGCGAGGACGGCGAAGGGGTTCTGTCAAGGGTTTTCCTGAGTGACTGGGGCGCAATAGCGGACTAGGATAGCGCTATCCCGGCATTCGGTACAGCCCTTCGCGATGTATTCGGACCCCCCGTGGGCCTGCTTCAGATGGGCTGGATCGATCCCATAAAAACCTTGCGGACCCTGCGCGGCATCTTGCATGACCGCATTTTTATTTTTTTGTATGGATAGCGCTATCTCACCCTTTCGTTTTCCGGCCCTGGTGGTCATGGGCGTTTCGGGCTGCGGCAAGTCCAGCGTGGGCGCATCGTGCGCCCGTGCGCTGGGCTGGAGACTGCACGAGGGCGATATCTACCATTCGCCCGAGAGCATCGCCAAGATGCGGGCAGGCACGCCGCTCACCGATACAGACCGCAGCGGCTGGCTCGACTGCCTGGCCAACCTGTTGGCCCGGACGCCGCCGGCAGGGCCTGGCGTGGTGCTCACGTGCTCTGCGCTGCGCCGCCGGTACCGCGACCGCCTGCGCCAGGCACTGCCTGGCCTGGGTTTCGTTTTCCTGCAGCTGGACTATGCGCAGGCACTGGCGCGGGTGCAGGCCCGGCCAGGGCATTTCTTTTCGCCCACCCTGGTGGCGGACCAGTTCGCGACCCTGGAATCGCCCGCGGACGAACCGTGCGTGCTGGCACTGGATGCGTTGCGGCCGGTGCCCGAACTGTCGGCGCAGGTGGTGGCATGGGCGCGTGGCACAGCGGCCAGCACCATGGCGGGAGGGGGCGCATGAGCACCGTGGAAATGCCCGCTGCGCCAGTGGAGCCCACCAAAACGCTGCTGCAGCGTGTGGCCGAACTGGCCATGGTTGTTGCCCTCGGCGGCATGGTGATCGCCGTGTTCGTCAACGTGGTGCTGCGCTACGCGTTCGGCACCAGCATCGTGTCGTACGAAGAGATCTCGCGCCTGCTGTTCGTGTGGCTGGTGGCCATTGGCACCATCGTGGCCGCCTTTGAGGGCAAGCATTTGGGGTTCGATATGCTGACCTCGCGCCTGAAGGGGCCGGCGCGCAAGGCACTGTTCTGGGTCAGCCAACTGCTCGCGGGTGCGTGCATGGTGCTGTTGCTGATCGGCTCGTGGGAGCAGGTGCTGGCGGGTTGGAACAGCTACAGCACCGTGCTGGGCTACCCGCTGGCCCTGGGCGCTGCGGCCACCCTGGTGCTGTCGGTGGGCCTGCTGGTGGTGGGCGTGCTCGATCTGGTGCGCGGGCGCGCCAAAGCGCACGGCGACGAGCTGCACCTTGAGTAAGAACGCACCATGGTCGTGACCTTCATTTTCCTGGCCGTGCTGATTGGCGGCATGGTGATCGGCATGCCGATCGCCCAGTCGCTGGTGTTGACCGGCGTGGCGCTGATGTGGCACCTGGACTTCTTCGACTCCCAGCTGTTGGCGCAAAACCTGCAGGCGGGTTTCGACAACTTCCCGCTGCTGGCCGTGCCGTTCTTCATCCTGGCTGGCGAACTGATGAACGCCGGCGGCCTGTCGCGCCGCATCATCGACCTGGCTCGCGCGTTTGTCGGCCACATCCGCGGCGGCCTGGGATACGTAGCGATCGGCGCGGCGGTGCTGCTGGCGTCCATGAGCGGCTCGGCCATTGCCGACACTGCCGCCCTGGCCACCATTTTGCTGCCCATGATGCGCCAGCAGAACTACCCGCCGAGCTACAGCGCGGGCCTGCTGGCCTCGGGCGGCATCATCGCGCCCATCATTCCGCCATCGATGCCGTTCGTGATTTACGGCGTGACCACCAACACCTCGATCAGCAAGCTGTTCCTGGCCGGTGTGTTCCCGGGCTTGATGATGGGCTTCTTCCTGGTGTTCGCCTGGTGGTGGATCGCCCGCAGCCACCAGTTGGAGGCGATGGAGCGCGTGGCGTGGCCGCAGCGCCTGCGCGCCTTGCTGCACAGCTTCTGGGCCCTGATGATGCCGGTCATCATTCTGGGCGGCCTGCGCGGCGGCATCTTCACGCCCACCGAGGCCGCCGTGGTGGCGGCGGTCTACGCATTCCTGGTATCGATGTTCGTCTACCGCGAGCTGACCTGGAAGGGCGTCTACGGCGTCTTCCTGGCCGCCAGCAAGACGACGGCCGTGGTGATGTTCCTGTGCGGCGCCGCCACCGTGACGGCCTACATGATCACGCTGGCCGACCTGCCCAACATGCTCGCCGACAGTTTTTCGGGCGTCATGCACAACCCGGTCACTTTCATGGCGCTGATGATGCTGTTCCTGCTGGTGGTCGGCACCGCCATGGACCTCACGCCGACCATCCTGATCTTCGGCCCGGTGTGCGCGCCGCTGGCGGTCAAGGCGGGCATCGACCCGGTGTACTTCGGCTTCATGTTCATCTACGTGGGCTGCATTGGCCTCATCACGCCGCCCGTGGGCACGGTGCAGAACGTGGTCGCCGGGGTCGGGCGCCTGCGCATGGAGACCGTCATCAAGGGCACCTCGCCGTTCCTCATCGCCTACGTGATGCTGGCGGTGCTGTTCGTGGTTTTCCCCGCCCTGGTGACGGCGCCGCTGCGCTGGATGCACTGATTTTTCCCGTTTTTTTTCCCTCACCCTTCCTCACTCAGGAGACAAGCATGCGCATCAAATTCGTTCTCGCCGGCCTCGTGGCCGCATTGGCCGCCGCCAGCGCCGTGCAGGCCCAGGACTTCAAACCGCGCATCGTGCGCTTTGGCTACGGGCTGGTGGAGCAGTCCAACCAGGGCCGCGCCGTGCGCCTGTTCGCCGAAGAGGTCGAAAAGGCCAGCGGCGGCAAGATGAAGGTGCGCGCCATCGGCAATGCCTCGCTGGGCTCGGACACGCAGATGCAGCAAGCCCTGATTGGCGGTGCGCAGGAGATGATGGTCGGCTCCACCGCCACGCTGGTCGGCATCGCGCCCGAAATGGCGGTCTGGGACACGCCGTTCCTGTTCAACAACACCAAGGAGGCCGACGCCGTGCTCGACGGCCCCGTGGGCGAGAAGATCAAGGCCACGCTGGAGCCCAAGGGCATGGTCGGCCTGGTCTACTGGGAAAATGGTTTCCGCAACCTGACCAACAACAAGCGCCCGGTCACCAAGCTGGAAGACATGAACGACATCAAGCTGCGCGTGATGCAGAACAACGTCTTCCTCGACAGCTTCAAGGCCCTGGGCGCCAACGCCGTGCCGCTGCCGTTCTCGGAGCTGTTCACCGCGCTCGAAACGCGCGCGGTAGACGGCCAGGAGAACCCGTTCAACACCGTGGTGTCGAGCAAGTTCTACGAGGTGCAGAAGTACCTCACGGTGACCAACCACGTCTACAGCCCCTGGATCGTCACAGTGAGCAAGAAGTGGTGGGATACGCTGAGCGCGGCCGAAAAGAAGGTGCTGCAGGACGCCGCCGTGAAGAGCCGCGACTTCGAGCGCAAGGACACGCGCGAGGAAGCCGTCAAGGCGCTGGCCGACCTCAAGGCCAAGGGCATGCAGATCAACGAGCTCCCCGCAGCCGAAGTCAACCGCATGCGCGAAAAGCTCGCCACCGTGAACACCGGCATCGCCAAGGGCGTGGGCCAGGGCACCTGGGACGCGGTGCAGGGTGCGCTCGTGCAGGTGCGCGCCAGCAAGTAAGCCACGCCCATCCCCCGCGCCCCATCGCCGGCCGCTCGCCCGGCTACGATGGGGCGTTGTTTTTGCTCCTTTGAAAGTCGGTACCGCATGACCCTCCATGGCACCGTCGCTGCCGTCACGCAGCGCATCCGCGAGCGCAGCGCCCCCGCGCGCGGCGCCTACCTTGAACGGCTCGATGCCCTCGCGCAGCGCCCGCCGGGCGCGCAGCGCCTGGGCTGCGCCAACGTCGCCCACGCCTTTGCCGGCCTGCCGGGCAACGACAAACTGCGCATCGTCGCCGAGCGTGCGCCCAATATCGGCATCGTCACGGCCTACAACGACGTGCTGTCGGCCCATGCGCCGCTGCAGCACTACCCCGACCTGATCAAGGACGAGGCACGCAAACACGGTGCCACCGCGCAGGTGGCGGGCGGCGTGCCCGCCATGTGCGACGGCGTCACGCAGGGCACGCCGGGCATGGAGCTCTCCCTGTTCAGCCGCGACGTGATCGCCATGGCCACGGCCGTGGCGCTGAGCCACGACGTGTTCGACGCGGCGCTGCTGCTGGGCGTGTGCGACAAGATCGTGCCGGGTCTGCTGATCGGCGCGCTGCATTTTGGTCACCTGCCGATGGTGTTCGTGCCCGCCGGGCCGATGACCACAGGGCTGTCGAACAACGCCAAGGCCCAGGTGCGCGAGCAGGCGGCCCAAGGCTTGGTCGGCCGCCCCGAACTGCTCGCAGCCGAGTCTGCCGCCTACCACAGCGAGGGCACCTGCACCTTCTACGGCACGGCCAACAGCAACCAGATGCTGCTCGAAGCGATGGGCCTGCATGTTCCCGGCACGGCCTTTTTCAACCCCGGCCAGGCGCTGCGCGCCGAGCTGACGCGCGAGGCCGCGCGCACGGCGCTGTCCATCACGCGCGCGCAGCAGTTCACGCCGATCGGCCGTCTGGTGGACGAGCGCGCCATCGTCAATGCCATGGTGGCCTTGCTGGCCACGGGTGGTTCGACCAACCACCTGATCCACTGGGTCGCGGTGGCGCGTTCGGCCGGCATCACCATCGACTGGAACGATTTCGCCGAGCTGTCCGCTGTGGTGCCTTTGCTGGCCCGTGTGTACCCCAATGGCAGTGCCGACGTGAACCAGTTCCAGGCCGCAGGCGGGCCCGGCTACGTGATCCGCGAACTGCTCGACGCCGGTTTCATGCACGCCGATGTGCTCACGGTGCGCCCCGGCGGCCTGCGCGAATACACGCGCGTGCCGCATGCCGTGCCCGGCGTCGAGCGCAGCGTGGGCTGGGCGGACAGCGGCGCCAGCGGCGACGACAGCATCCTGCGGCCGGCGTCGGCGCCGTTCAGCCCGACTGGCGGGTTCAAGCTGCTGCAGGGCAACCTGGGGCGCGCGGTGCTCAAGGTGTCGGCCGTGCCCGGCGACCGCCACACCATCGAAGCGCCTGCGCGCGTGTTCGAAAGCCAGGAGGGGTTGTTGGCGGCTTTCCAGTCCGGTGAGCTGGAGCGCCTGTGCGCCGGCCATCCTTCCAACGGCCTGGTCTGCGTGGTCCGCTGGCAGGGACCGCAGGCCAATGGCATGCCCGAGCTGCACAAGCTCACGCCGCCGCTGGCTGTGCTGCAGGGCAAGGGTTACCGCGTGGCCTTGGTGACAGACGGGCGCATGAGCGGCGCCTCGGGCAAGGTGCCCGCCGCCATCCATGTCTCGCCCGAGGCGGCGGCCGGTGGACCGTTGGCCAAGGTGCGCGACGGCGACCTGCTGCGCGTGGATGGCCGTGCCGGCACCCTGACCGCACTGGTCGATGAAGCCACCTGGGCCGCACGCAGCGCCGCGGCAATGCCCGCTGCGCTGCAGCAATCGAACACCCTGAGCATGGGCCGCGAACTGTTCGCGGGCTTTCGCCGCAACGCGCTGACCGCCGAGGAGGGCGCATGCACATGGCTTTGAAGTCCCCGCTGGGCGCGCTCGACGTGGTGCGCGACGCGCCCGTCATCCCCGTCATCGTGCTTCACAACGCCAAGCACGCCGTGCCGATGGCGCGCGCCCTGCTGTCCGGTGGCATCCGCATGCTCGAAGTGACACTGCGCACGCCGGCGGCGCTGGCCTGCATCGAGGCCATCGCCCGCGACGTGCCCGAGGCCATGGTCGGCGCCGGCACGGTGCGCAGCGCTGGCGACGCGCGCGCGGCCGCCGCGGCCGGTGCGCGTTTTCTGGTCAGTCCCGGCCTGACGAGCGCCGTGGCGCAGGCCTGCCGCGACGTGCAGTTGTCCCTGCTGCCCGGCGTGGCCACGGCCAGCGAGATCATGCAGGCCCAGGAGGAGGACCTGCAGGCGCTGAAATTTTTCCCCGCGCTGCAGGCCGGCGGCCAGGCCATGCTGCAGGCTTGGCAAGGTCCGTTTGGCGACGTGTGCTTTTGCCCCACGGGCGGCATCCATGCGGGCAATGCGGCCGAGTTTCTGGCGCTCAAGAACGTTGCCTGCGTCGGCGGATCGTGGCTGGTGCCCCAGGATGCGCTGGAGCAGGGCGACTGGGGCCGCATCACCGCGCTGGCCCAGGCGGCGGTGGGTTTGCGCTAAATATCAGCCTGAGCCGCACCAGTGCGGCCTTCTCGGCGAGGGATCAGCACCTGCGGCGATGGTCTTTCAAACCATCCCCACCGACTCCGTTTGCTTAGTCGTGTTCATGGTTCTACTCCTATCTGAAAGATAAGCGATCGGACAGGGCTGGGAAGTCTATCCCATCCTGTCTTTAAGGGGCCAGCTGATGAAGGCCAGAACGGCGCAAGCGGAAGAGAAAACCTATTCAAAGCTGGAAACTGTGAAGTAAGTGCACCTCGCAACGCTGGACGGGCGACGACTGGCAAAAGATTCGGCAGGCCCTCAAGGGACCGAATGAGGCGCGAGGGACGAAAAAATATTGAAAATAGTCGGAATAGATTTACAAATAAGCAATCTTATTGCACTTCACTCGACATTGCAGGAACGCGATGGTTGCTTGCGTCCAGTACTTTTGTCCTGCAAGAGTGTCCTTTTCGTAAGCCTTTCATCCTAGAGATTTAGAGACGTTTCATCTATGTCAAAGGCAATTACTTAAGGCTTAAGCTTGGTGTAAATACAGTAACTTTGAAAGTGATCTGATGAAAATACAGGCGCCAAGAATTGTGCTTCGGGCGGTAGCGTTGATTTCGCCTCTAACGTTATTCGCTTGTGGCGGTGGCGGCGACGGTCCTGCCGTATGCAATAACCCAAATCCAGCTATCTGTGCAATGGTCGGTAGCGCGCCTCGCAGTCCAGATGCAAGCATGTCTATAACGCCTAAGCAGATAACGGTTGGCAGTTGCACTACTAATGTTCCATTTATATTTAGCGGCGGAGTTAAACCCTATACAATATTTTCGAGCAACACCGCCGTCCAGGTAAGTGCAGCACTGGATTTTGATCCCTCCGTAGGCGCTTTCTATTTCACCGCAAGTACCACGAATAGCGGTGATGCTACCCTAACAGTACTGGATGGCCTCTCACGAACCGTAACCGCTACCATAAGGACTGGCGACTCTCGGGCTTGTCCGACGAATCCGACCCTTAAAGTTTTCCCCGAATCGGCCAATTTTCGTGCGAGCGAGATACGTTCCTTTCAAGTTATAAACGGCCCCACGGTGGCAGGCCAGCGTCTTGCAGTCTGGTTTACTGATTCGTGTAATCCGAACGATCCCCGTGATTCGTGCGATCCACATGTTCCCCGTGATCCAACTCTTGCACCTGTTGCCCGATATATACCAATTAGCCCAACTGAGTTCAGTGTCCAGGCTGTGGATTCCGTAAAATTTCCTCGGACCACTTTAATGACCGTCGAGACTACGGATCGTCAAAGGACGAGCGTCATTATCAGAGTATTGCCTCAGCCATAATAGCAACGCGTAAGTCTGCCTAGGATTCGTCTAATAATTCAGTGGCAAGCAGTGACGGGTTGTGAATTTGCTCACCTTTGTTCGCGGACACATCAGCCACCTTATGGCTCCGTCCGGTGATTTTTGAACGCCCCGTCATGAATTGCCCAAGGTATCTCTGCTTGCTCTTGGCACCTCCTGTTCGGCCGCATATTGAGGTTCGGAAGTGTTTAGAAAACCCGGCGAGATTCAGGATGCGACGCACGGGAAGGATGCGATCAAGACGGTAGTAAGTTATATAAAGCGAGGCCGCAATCAGCTTTCAGAAGGATTCGATGAAAAGTTTTATCCGGGCATTTTTTTATCATCTTTACGTTGTGTCATAACTGATTAATGGCGTTTGCAGTGCGCGTCACAATTTCACACAGCGCTGGACCACTGCATGACTCAACCGAAAGGAGGAAGTATGGTTTGCAGAATCCTTTTCAGACTCGCTGTCGTGGCAGGGTTGGTAGTTCTGGCCGCCACGTTCTTGTCTTCCTCAGCCTCGGCCCAAAGCGCGAGCGACCTCGTGGGGACGTG
>NZ_MWOK01000001.1:141165-421520 GCF_012932145.1 Acidovorax sp. SRB_14
GTAGAGAGTGCCACGTTTCCCAATTGGAATGGAACGGAGCAGAAGCGCTTGCTCTCCCCGATTGACGGCGACGTATTGAAGTACATCACTCCCACAGCTTCCAGTGGCGGAGTCGGGACGGTGACTTGGAAGCGTCTCAGATGAACACGCCTTTATCGCAGTGCCTTGGCGTGAGCCTACTCCATCTACGCCATTCGTGAGCCTTTGGCGTGCCTGACTTAAATGCTGTCGACGATGCCGCCCTCGACCCTCAGGGCCGCGCCGGTGGTCGCCGATGACAGCGGCGAAGCCACATAGGACACCATGTTGGCGACTTCTTCCAGCTGCGCTGCGCGGCCGATGATCGAGGAGGGGCGATGCTGCTTCACGAAGGCCACGCCCGCTTGCTCCAGGGTCTGGCCCGCGGGTGCCGAGGCCATCAACATCTTTGCCGCCCCCTCGGACAAGGTCGGTCCGGGCAGTACGCTGTTGACCGTCACGCCGGTGCCGGCGGCCATTTTGGCCAGGCCCCGTGCCAGCCCCAGCATGGCGGTCTTGCTCATGCCGTAGTGCACCATATCGGCAGGGATGTTCAGCGCCGACTCCGACGCAATGAACACCACACGGCCCCAATTGCGCGCCAGCATCTGAGGCATATAAGCGCGCGACAGGCGCACACCGGACATGATGTTCACGTCCCAGTACCGCTGCCACTCGGCGTCGTCGATGTCAAAGAAAGCCTTGATGCCATAGATGCCCAGGTTGTTGACCAGGATGTCGCACTGCGGCACGTGCGCGACGAGGTGTTCACACCCTTGGGCGGTGGCCAGATCAGCGGCGACGCCCTGCGCGGTGGCACCGGACGCATGGGCCTTGATGGCGCCCACGGCCTGATCGACTGCGGAGTGGCTGCGGCCATTGACGACCACCGCGGCCCCCGCCTGGGCCAGCGATTTGGCAATGGCCAGGCCAATGCCGTCGGTGGAGCCGGTGATGACGGCAGTCTTGCCGTTCAGATCGATGTTCAGCATGGTGTCACTCAGTGAAGGGTTGCAATGCCTTCACTGTAGGTTTTGGGTATTGTTAAATCAATACTTTCATAATGCATAGATTGCAAACCACCGGTTTTGAATCTATGGACAAATTCACCAGCATGGCAGTCTTCTTGCAAGCAGTGGAATCCGGCTCGTTTGTGGCAGCGGCACAAGCTAAGACTTGAACAATGCTCTCTGGCACTTTGTCCAGGCTCGTCACGCCCCACGGGTTTTCGTTCACCACCTGTGATGGATTTGATCGACCACCATGGCCAATCGGGTTCCACACCGCACCACGCCGATAAATTGTCCGACTCAAAAAGCACATGTTCGAAAGCCGCTTGTAAAGTGTGGCGATCCGACGACGAAGATTCCATGTCGGCACGGATCACCACAGATTCCACCCCAGATGCCGGATATACGACTGAAGGTGTTTACCTGCTGGTCCAAATCGTTCAGGATCTTGTCGTTGTGAGTTGACAACCAGGGGCGTCAAATGTTCAGCGGCTTTCGAATAACGGTGGCTTATCATGCGGCGTTCCTCGTCGAAAACGACCTCCGTCATTTTCGGTTGCATCGACGCTTCTCTCGAAGTCGCTTAATCGGATCAGGGCGACCATCGGCGAAGTACATGCCGTGAGCGCAGTGACCCGCGGGCGAGCAGTCGACTATCTCGTATCGCAACTCAAGATCAAACCAGTCGTCTGATCGCTGTCGAAGGGCGTCAACTGAGCGAAGCAAACTCGCAGCCAAGACCGTGGATTAAACAGAACGCAACGGGTCAAATTTCTCGCCTGTGGCGTTTGACTGGCGGGCATTGCCGTGAGTTGTTGATTTTTCTTGTATTAATTCGATCTTGTAGCCGTCGGGGTCGGTCACAAAGGCAATCACCGTGCTGCCGCCCTTGACCGGCCCGGCCTCGCGCGTGACGTTGCCGCCGGCGGCCTTGATCTTCTCGCAGGCCGTGTACGCGTCGGGCACGCCCAGGGCGATGTGGCCGTAGGCGTTGCCGTGGTCGTAGCTCTCGGTGCCCCAGTTATAGGTCAGTTCGATCTCGGCCTGGCCGGGGTTGCCACCGTCAAAGCCCAAAAACGCGAGCGAGTACTTGTACTCGGGGTTCTCCGACTGGCGCAGCAGCTGCATGCCCAGCACCTGGGTATAGAAATCGATCGAGCGTTGCAGGTTGCCGACGCGCAGCATGGTGTGAAGGAATTTCATGGCCTCGATTGTGCCGGCAGATCGAAGACCAGGCATGTGGTGGTGGCGTGGGCGTACAGCATGCCGTCGGGGCCGACCAGGCGCGCCTCGGCCGTGGCCAGCTGGCGCCCGCAGTGGGCCACGCGGCCCTCGGCGCGCACGCGCTGCACCTGGGGCGTGAGCGCCTTGACCAGGTTCACACCGAGTTCGGCCGTGGTGTAGCCGCGGCCCGCTGGCATGCAGGTGTGCACGGCGCAACCCAGGGCGGAGTCGAGCAGGGTGGCAAACCAGCCGCCATGCACCGTTCCCATGGGGTTGAGGTGCGCGGCGCCGGGCGTGCCCTGGAAGATGGCGCGGCCGTGTTCCACCTCCACGATCAGAAAGTCCAGTGTCTGGGCAATGGCGGCATAGGGCAGTTCGCCGCGCAGCATCGCCTGCATTTGCTCCAGGCCGCTCATGTGGGCAATCTGCTCGCGCCGGGCAACGCCTGGACCCGGGCCCAGGTCCAGGCGCGCGAGGATTTCGCGCTCCTGCGCGAGCCAATCTTTGAGGTGGTTGTGCTGGGTCATGGGGTTCCTGTGCTGGGGTTGGGGGCTGCATTTAATATTGCATATGCAAGTATTGCAGATACAATCAAATCCATGCAAGCCGATGCTCCCATACCCGCCACCGATCGTGCCGCCTCCCCGCCGATGCCGCAGAGCTGCACCAACTTCAAGCTGCGCCAGCTGATGCGCCGGGTGGCGCAACACTACGACGCCGAGATGGCGCAGTGCGGGCTTAAGACCACGCAGTACTCGCTGCTGTCGCACGTGCTCAAGCTCGGGCCCATCCGGCCCAGCGACCTGGCGGCAGCGATGAAGATGGACGCTTCCACGCTCACGCGCAACCTGCGTCCCCTGGTGGAGGCGGGTTGGGTGGTGCTGGAGGCCGGCGCCGATGCGCGCAGCCGCCTCGTGCACATCACCGATGCGGGCAGCGACAAGCGCGCCGAGGCCCAGCGCTGCTGGAAGGTGGCACAACGGGCGCTGAACGACACCCTGGGTGTGGAACGCGTGGCGGCGCTGCATGCGCTGGCCGATGAGTCCCTGGCGCTGCTGGCGCCCACAGCGGAGCAGGAACATGGCGAAGACTGAGCGTGTGGGCGGGGCCGCGAGGTCCTGGGCCGTCTGGCTTGTGCTGCTGGCGGCGGCCGGCGCGTTTGCGCTCACCATGGGCGTGCGGCAGACCATGGGCTTGTTCCTGTCGGCGTTGAACACCTCGACCGGGCTGGGCGTGGGCAGCATCAGCCTGGCCTTTGCGCTGGGCCAGCTTTGGTGGGGGTTGACGCAGCCTTTTGCCGGCGCGGTGGCCGACCGCATCGGCACTGGGCGCGTGATCCTCCTGGGCGTGGTGCTGGTGGCAGTGGGCACGTTCATCACACCGCTGATGACCACGACGGCGGGCCTCGTCCTTGCCATTGGCATCCTGGCCGCCGGGGGCGCGGGCATGGCCGGGCCGTCGGTGCTCATGGCGGCCAGCGCGCGGCTAGTGCCACCGCACAAGCGCGGCCTGGCCACCGGCATCGTCAATGCGGGCGGCTCCTTCGGCCAGTTTGCAATGGCGCCCATCGCCATCGGCCTGACGGCAGCCGTGGGCTGGGCCAGCGCAATGCAGTGGCTGGGCGTGCTCGTGCTTCTGGCGCTGCCGGCGGTTTTCATACTGCGCGGCAATGCAAATGCGCTGGCGGCTCAGGCTGCAGCCGCCTCGGGGCAGAAGGCGCTGAGCGCCCGACAGGCCATTGCCCATGCGCTGGCCACGCCCAGCTACCGCTATCTGGCGGGGGGTTTTCTGGTGTGCGGCTTCCATGTGGCGTTTCTGGCCACGCACCTGCCGGGGGTGATTGCCGCCTGCGGGCTGGCACCCGAATTCGGCGGGTGGTCGCTGGCGCTGATCGGGCTGTTCAATATCGTCGGCAGCCTGGCCATGGGCTGGGCGGTGGGGCGCTGGCGCATGAAATCCCTGCTGTCGCTGCTGTACGCCACGCGCGCCATCGCCGTGCTGGCGTTTCTGCTCGCGCCCAAGACCGGGCCGGTGGTGCTGGTGTTTGCCGCCGTGATGGGCGTGACCTTCCTGTCCACCGTGCCGCCCACGGTGGGCCTGGTCGCCAAGATGTTTGGCACGGCCAACATGGCCATGCTGTTTGGCATCGTGATGCTGGCCCACCAGGTGGGAGGATTTTTTGGCGCTTACCTGGGCGGCAGCGTGTTCCAAGCCACGGGCAGCTACGACTGGGTCTGGTACATCGACATCGTGCTGGCCTTGGGCGCGGCGTTGGTCAACCTGCCGATCCGCGAAGCCCGCCTGGCGCGCCCTGCGCCTGCCGGGGCCTGAGCAAGGCGCTGCACCCATTTCGTCCTCTGTCCTTGTTGAAAGCGCTATTGCCATGACAGACCCGCTTGCTTCTCCCGCGCCCGCAGCATCCCGCCCACAGCAAAAGCCCGTCTACCTCGACGACCTCACCGTGGGCGACCAGTTCAAAAGTGGCGAACATGCCATGGACGCAGAACAGATCAAGGCCTTTGCCGCGCAGTTCGACCCGCAACCGTTCCACCTGGACGATGCGGCCGCGCGGGCCACGCTGTTTGGCGGCCTGGCCGCCAGCGGCTGGCACACGGCGGCCGTGACCATGCGCCTGCAGGTGACCAGCGGCCTGCCAATTGCGGGCGGCATCATCGGCGCGGGCGGCGAACTGAGCTGGCCCCAGGCCACACGCCCTACCGACGTACTGCATGTGGTGAGCGAGGTGGTGCAGATCCAGCCCTCCCGTTCCAAGCCGGACCGCGGCATGGTCACCGTGCGCAGCGAGACCCGCAACCAGCACGGCGAGGTGTTGCAGATATCCACCGTGCGCATCGTGGTCCCGCGCAAACCCCAGGGCACTGCCGCATGAGCACCGCACTCAACCCGCGCACCCGCATGCTGCTGGAGGCGCCGATTGCACCCACGCTGCTGCGGCTGGCCGCGCCCAATGTGCTCGTCATGCTGGCGCAGGCCGGGGTGGGTCTGATCGAGACCTACTTCGTCGGCAAGCTCGGCACCGATGCGCTGGCGGGCATGGCCCTGGTCTTTCCGGTCGTGATGCTGATGCAGATGACCTCGGCCGGCGCCATGGGCGGCGGCATTGCGTCCGCCATTGCGCGTGCCCTGGGCGCACGGCGGCGCGACGATGCCGATGCGCTGGTGCTGCACGCGCTGGCCATTGCGGCGGTGTTCGCGCTCGTTTTCACGGTGGCCGTGGTGGGGGGAGGGCGCTGGCTCTACACCCGCATGGGCGGCACGGGCGGGGCGCTCGATGCCGCGCTGGTCTATTCCAACTGGGTGTTTGCGGGCGCCTTTCTGGTCTGGCTGTTCAACACGCTCTCCGCCGTGATCCGGGGCACGGGCAATATGGCGGTGCCGGCCTATGTCACGGTGCTGGGTGCGTTCGTGCTGGTGCCGCTGTCGCCCCTGCTGATCTTTGGCTGGGGCCCGTTGCCTGGCCTAGGCATTGCGGGCGGCGCGATCGCGCTGATGGCGTATTACTTCCTTGGCAGCCTGGTGCTGGCGGGCTACCTGTGGTCTCCGCGCAGCCTGCTGCGGCCGTCGTTTGCGCAGATCCGCTTTCGCTGGGCTTTGTTCAAGGACATTCTGCGGGTCGGGCTGGTGGGCATGGTGTCCACGGTGGCCACCAATGTGACCATTGGCGTCACGACGGCCTTGGTGGGCGGCTTTGGCACGGCGGCCATTGCGGGCTATGGCACCGCATCGCGCCTTGAATACCTGCTGGTTCCGCTGGTGTTCGGCCTGGGCGCACCGCTGGTCGCGATGGTCGGCACCTGCATTGGCGCCGGCCAGCGCGAGCGCGCCCTGCGCGCCACCTGGATCGGCGCAGCCATGGCGTTCGCGATGGCGCAAGCCATCGGCCTGTGGGCCGCAGCCTTCCCGGGCGTCTGGTTGTCGCTGTTCAATAGCGATCCGGCCATGCTCGAAGCCGGTGGGCAGTACCTGCGCACGGTAGGGCCGGTGTACGGTTTCTTCGGCCTGGGCCTGGTGCTGTACTTTGCCTCGCAAGGGGCAGGGCGCCTGCTCTGGCCCGTGCTGGGCAACATCGTGCGGCTCGCGGTGGCCGTGACCGGCGGCTGGCTGGCATTGCGCTGGGGAGAGGGCTTGGCGGCCGTGTTTGCCGCGCAGGCTGCGGCGCTGGTGCTCTACGGGTTGGTCAATGCCTGGGCCATTGCGGGCGGCGCCTGGTTCGGCCCCGTGGGGTGGCCGCGCAGCATGGCAGGTTTGCTCAAGCGTGCGCCGCAGCCTTGATGGATTTATGAGTCAAACGTGGCTCTAGCGCTTACCCATCAAGCGCTGGCAGCTATCAATTCGATAGTTTTCGCTGGGTCAGACGGGCACTGTGTAGTTCAGCGTCATGCGCCCGCCATCCACCGTGACGATCTCGCCAGTCACGTAGCTCGCGGCATCGCTGGCCAGCCAGGCCACCACATCGGCAATCTCGTGGGGTTCGCCCAGCCGCTTCATCGGCGTGCGGCTGAGGATCTTGTTTTTGGCGTCGTCGCTGGTCAGCACGGCCTTGGCAGCGAGTTCGGTGGCAATGGTGCCAGGCGCCACCGCATTCACGCGGATGTTCTTGTCGGCCAACGCCAATGCCATGGCGCGGGTGAGCTGGTTGACGCCGCCTTTGCTCACGTTGTAGCTGGCGATCGTCGGGATGGCCAGCACGCCATTGACGGAACTCATGTTGACGATGGCGCCCCCACCGGCCGCCGCCATGGCCCGCGCCACAGCCTGGCCCACAAGGAAGGCGCCCCTGAGATTGACGCGCAGCACGGCGTCAAAGTCCGCCTCGGTGACATCGAGAAAATCGGCCGCGCGGAAGATTCCTGCATTGTTCACCAGCACATCGATGCGCCCATAGACTGCAAGGGTTTGGACCACCAGCGCATCCACTTGCGCCTTGTCGCCCACATCGCAGCGGACATACAGCGCACCCAGTTCCTGCGCGAGCGCCAGGCCGCGCACGCCGTTCACGTCGGCAATCACTAGCTTCGCGTCTTCGAGCGCAAACCGGCGCACGCAGGCCTCGCCAATGCCTTGCGCACCGCCTGTGACGATGCAAACGCGGCCCCCATGGCCAAAGTGGACGCGAGAGACTGGTGAAGGTGCTGCAGGGGTAGTCATGGGCGCATGGTATCGCCAGTGCGGGCAATCTCTTCATTTCGGAGACGTGAGGAACGGCAGTTCCAGACCCAGGTTGCGGTACATGGGCTAAAAGCACTGCACCAGATGGACGCTCGCTCCGGGTCATGACGGCGCAGCCGCAGGCGTTGCTTCACTAGATACGATGTATATTATGTTAACTAAGAAATTTCATCCATGCACAAGCTGCCCGAATCGAGTGTCGCGATGTGATGCGATGTTCTGAGGCATTGCCCACCCTCTACCTCTTCTGACGTGCTCAGGGGCGACGTTTTACAAATTTTCGACGTAGCGCAGGTGTTCGGTACAAGCGCCGCGGGGACGGTGCCTCTTTCGCTTTGAGCCCATCGCTCTGGAGCACAGCGAGAAGCCTTTGCCCATGCGCCAGTTCTCGCTGGGCGCTTGCGAGGTCCTGGTGCAACTGCTGAATTTTGTGTTCCTGCTCCAGCGCGTAGGCCTGGTGCGTGGACAGCGCGCTTTCCAGCTGCTGCTGTGCAATTGCCAGCTTGCGGCTTTCGTCCTGGGCCGACAACGTGGATTTGCGGGCTTCTTGCCGCGCGCGGTCTACCTCTTCGAGCCAGCGGCGCTCACTGGTGCGGTAGTGCGCTTCCTGCCGTGTGCGCTCGTCCAGTGCTTGGGCCTGGGCTGTGTCCAGGCGCGCTTGGAGTGCAGCGTATTGTTCTGCCTGCCGGGCTGCAGCCGAGCGTTGGGCAGAAATTTCAGCGTCGCGCAAGGCCAGGGCACGTTCGCCGGCTCGCCAGCGTTCATTGCTTTCGGCCAGTTGCTGTGAACACAGCTGCATGGCCGCCTCCGCGGCGTGCAGACGCTCATTCATCGCCAGTTCGCGCGCGTCCAGCTCCGCGCGGGCTGCCGCCAGCTGCTCGGCCGCTTCAGTGACAGCCGCTTGCTGCGCCTGCCAGGAGGCCGCGGCCCGGGTTTCAGCTTCACTGCAGGCAGCACTCCACAAGGCGGTGGCCGCCTGGGCCACCGCATGCGGCAAAGCACTCTCGACTCCTGCCCTACCGCCGCCCAGGCGCTGGCCGAGGTCCGAAAACCACTGTTCGAGCATCGGACTGACCGTGTTCGGAGAACCCCGGCCTATGCGCTGGCGTATGCGCTCGATCGTGGGGCGCAGGCCATCGTGCAGCAGCGCATCTGCGGCCTCCGCAACATCTTCGTACTGGATTCCGCGTGAAATGCGGTGCTGCATGGCTTGACCTCTTTTAGAAAACGATAAGAGAGTTTTATCGTGATGTATTTTGCTATTATGTAATATATCTAACATAGTACATAACATTTAATATATTTTCAACGGTATCATGGGCCATGTTCACTCCGCTGCTCCAAAAAGTTCCTGCGTTGCTGCCTTCTGCGCTGAGTGACGTCACGCGCAATGCCGTACATGAGTTGATGCGCGAGGGAGAGTCGCTGAATACGCTGGCCAGCTACCGCGCCGCCCTGCGCTACTGGGCCGCCTGGTATGGGTTGAGATATGGCGTGCAGATCCAGCTGCCGCTACCCACGGCCTGCATACTGCAGTTTGTGGTGGACCACGCCCAGCGCGCCACGGCACAAGGCCTGGCATCCGAGCTCCCTGATTCGATTGACGACGCACTGGTCGCGGGCGGCTATAAAGGCAAGCCCGGGCCGATGGCACACAGCACGCTGGTGCACCGGATCGCGGTGATGTCCAAGGCCCACCAGTTGCGCAACCTGTCCAATCCCTGCCACGACGTGCAGGTGCGTGAGTTGCTGTCGCGCACGCGCAAGGCCTACGCCAAGCGCGGCGCCCTGCCCCGCAAAAAAGCCGCCTTGACCAAAGACCCGCTGCAGGCCTTGCTCGAAACCTGTGACGACACCCTGCGTGGCAAGCGCGACCGCGCTTTGCTTCTTTTCGCCTGGGCCAGCGGTGGCAGGCGCCGCTCCGAGGTCGCCGGCGCCCAAATGGAGCAGTTGCGGCGCATCGGCCCCGCAGAATTTGTCTACACCCTCGCCCACTCCAAAACCAACCAGGCGGGGCGTGACCTGCCCGAAAACAACAAACCGGTTCTGGGGCCAGCCGGGGACGCATTGCAAGACTGGCTGCTCAGCAGCGGCATCGCGCAAGGCCCTATTTTTCGGCGCATCCTGAAAGGCGGGCACCTGGGCGGACCCATGTCGCCGGCCGCGGTGCGCACCATTGTGAAAGCACGTTGCGCTCTGGCGGGCGTGGAAGGTGATTTCTCTGCCCACTCGCTGCGCTCGGGTTTCGTCACCGAGGCAGGCCGGCAGAATGTTTCTTTGGCGGACACCATGGCCCTCACGGGGCACCACAGCATTCCCACGGTGATGGGCTACTTCCGGGCGGAGGCCACCATTTTGAACAAGGGCGCCCGTCTGCTGGACGGCTCAGAGTGAGCGAGCATGCCCTGCCATCGTGTCGCCATGGGAGCGGTGCCTGATGGCGCGGCGGCTGCGCAGGTTTTCCCTCTAGCCTTGAGCTGCTAGACCCACCCGCTTGTGGCGCGGATTTTTCATCTCGAATGGCCTGGCGCCTTAAGGCGCTCTGCGCGCATGCACTTCAGGTCCTGGCCGCACTGCTCCGGGCGCAAGCCCCGCGGCAGCCAGCCCTGCGCAGCAGGTGCTCAAACGGGCCCGTTTCCTTCGGACGCCACCGTCCGGTGGCTGCTCAACCCCAGTTTGCGCAACAACTGCACGTCGGCTTCGACGTCCGGGTTGCCCGTCACCAGCAGCTTGTCGCCGTAGAAGATGGAATTGGCGCCGGCCGTGAAGCACAAGGCCTGCACGGCTTCGCCCAATTGCTGGCGGCCGGCCGATAGGCGCACACGCGCCGTCGGCATGGTGATGCGGGCCACTGCGATCACACGCACGAAGTCCAGCGGGTCCACCGGCTCGCTGTCGGCCAGTGGCGTGCCGGGCACGCGAACGAGGCTGTTGATGGGAACGGATTCCGGATAGGGACTGAGGTTGGCGAGTTGCGCAATCAATCCCGCCCGGTGCACCGGCGCCTCGCCCATGCCCACGATGCCGCCGCAGCACACGCTGATGCCCGCAGCGCGCACATTCTGCAGTGTGTCGAGGCGATCCTGGTAGGCGCGGGTGCTGACCACGTCGGTGTAGTACTCGGGTGCCGTGTCGAGGTTGTGGTTGTAGTAGTCCAGCCCTGCCCCTTTTAAGGCCTGGGCCTGGTGCGGCGCCAGCATGCCCAGCGTGGCACAGGTCTGCAAACCGAGGCCCTTCACGGCCGACACCAGCTCGGACATCTTTTCAATGTCGCGGTCCTTTGGGGCACGCCAGGCGGCGCCCATGCAAAAGCGGGTGGCACCGGCGTCTTTCGCGGCCTGCGCCGCACGCACCACCGCCTCCACGGCCATGAGCTTTTCGGCCTTCACGCCGGTATCGAAATCAGCGGCCTGCGGGCAGTAGCCACAGTTCTCTGGGCAACCCCCGGTCTTCACCGACAGCAAGGTGGCCAGCTCAATTTCGCCCGCGGGCCAGTGCGCACGGTGGACGCTCTGCGCCCGGAACAGCAACTCCATGAACGGCAGGTCCAGCAGTTCCTGCACTGCCTCCACCGACCAGGGGCCTTGCGCGGCGGCCGGCTCGGGGAGAGGGCGAAACAAGCGGACGGGGGACTGCTCTGGCGCAGGAATGCCTTGCGTCATGGCTTCGATCGATGGCATGGGAACCTCTGGTCTGTCAAAACAATGCCTCCATTGTGGGTCGGTTTGCTACCAAGAAAACGGGACGCCAAACCACCCGAGTCAAACGCAGCAAATTTTGAATGCGGATTCTTTCGCTGCAAATGAATGGTGATAGAAAATATTTGACGACCATAGGCAATCTTTAGCGACATTTAATTCTCCACCCGAAATACTGCAGCATCAGACTCCATCTCACGTCAATATTCCGACTTCCCTGGGTTTATTTGGCGGCACTTAGCGTCTTTTGCCGAAAAATTCATCGAAAACGCAATGGTCGCCACAATTTCAGGGGAAAAGCCGGCATGACACGCTCAATAAACAGTCAGTAGAAGCGAAGCACTCCTGCCGGCAGCACAAAGAGGCCATACAGTTTGGTAGGGTATGGCTTTGTCGCGGCACGGAACTAGAGGCTGCCACTCGACGGCCTACCGCACGCTGGCCGCATGGGCGGCTGCTTCGCACGTCTGCCAGCGGTGGCCTGCAGGTCTCGCTCAGCCAAGCGCCGCGATCACCTGCGGCGGGGCCTGTACCAGCTCGATCAGTACGCCTTCGCCCGCGATCGGGAAGGCCTCGTTGGCCTTGGGGTGCAAAAAAGTGATGTCATAGCCCGCGGCACCCTTGCGGATGCCGCCCGGCGCAAAGCGCACACCCTGGGCGGTGAGCCATTCCACGGCCTTGGGCAGATCGTCGATCCACAGGCCCACATGGTTCAGCGGCGTGGCGTGCACAGCGGGCTTTTTTTCGGGGTCGATGGGCTGCATCAGATCCACTTCGACCTTGTACGGGCCCTGGCCGATCGCGCAGATGTCTTCGTCCACGTTCTCGCGCTCGCTCTGGAACGTGCCAGTGACTTCGAGACCCAGCATGTCCACCCACAGCGCCTGCAGGCGCTTCTTGTCAGGGCCGCCGATGGCGATCTGCTGGATGCCCAGCACTTTGAATGGCCGATTTTTCTTCACGATCTATCGCTTTCTTTGCGTTGACGACAGCCCGTATTGTGCTTTTTCTCCGCCAGCGGGGGCCGCGGTTTTGCCATCCCTGTGCCGTGCGAGGCGTCCCCCTGACCCGTTGGGTCAAGTCTTGAGAAATGACGCGACACCCGCCTTGAAGGCCGCGCTGCCGTATACCGCTTCGACCAGGTCCTGGTCCGCCAGGCTCTGCTCCACCACGATGCGCCGGATGCTCTCCTTGACGGCTTGCTGCGTGACCCGCGACAAGCCCGCCAGCCGCAGCGCCAGCGCATGCGCCGAGGCCTCCAGCGCTTCTGGCGCGCAGGCACTGTAGACAAAGCCGCAGGCCGTCGCCTCTTGAACGTCCAGGTACTCGGCCAGCATCAGCATGCGCTTGACCCGGGGCGCGCCGAAAGCCGCCATCAGCCGGGCGATATTCCTGGACGACAGCGTGTTCGACAAGGTCTTCGCAATCGGGGCGCCAAAACGCGCGCCGTGGCTGCACACGCGAAAGTCGCACGCGGTGGCGATTGCCAGGCCGCCGCCCACCGCCCAACCGTCGATGGCGGCAATGGTCGGCACCCTCACCCGCTCGATCGCGTCGATCACCGTCTCCACAAAGGCTTCGTACTGCACGCCTTCGCTTCCCTGGCTGAATTGCGCGAAATGCTCGATGTCGGTGCCCGAGATGAACGAGCGCCCGCCCGCGCCCCGAAAGACCAGGGCCTGGACCGCGGGGTTGGCCGCACACTCGTCCAACCACTGCAGCAGCCGCTCGTACATCGCCTGCGTCATGGCATTCTGGCGCTCGGGCCGCGCGATCAGGATCTGGGCAATGCCTTCGGTGACCGACAGGCGCACGGTATCGGTCATGCCTTCAGTGCCTCCAGCTCGGCCAGGATTTCGCCGGTGTGCTCGCCCAGCAGCGGCGGGTGGCGCCGCACCTGCTGGGGCGTGCCCAGCATCTTGACTGGGAAGCCGATGTTCTTCACCTTGCCTTCGATCGGGTGGTCGATCTCCATGCACATGCGCCGGTGCGTTCCATGCTCGCCTTCGAAGGCTTCGGGGTAGGACAGGATGGGGCCTGCGGGAATGCCGGCTTCGAGCATGGTATCCACCCAGTCGGCGCTGTCTTTTTTCGCAAACTCCTGCTCGATTTCCTTGATCAGCGCTTCGCGGTTCTTCAGGCGCAGCGACACCGTTGCATAGCTCGGGTGTTGGAGCAGGTCCGGCCGCTCCAGCAAGGCGCACAGCTTGGCCCAGAGCTTCTGGTTGGTCGCGCCCATGACGAAGTAGCCATCGCGCGCCTTCACGGCCTGGTAGGGCGCGCTCATCTTGTTGCTGGTGCCCAGCGGTGCGGGCGGCACGCCCGTGCCCCAGTACTCGGACATGTCCCACACGGAAAACGCCATCGCCGAGTCAAACAGCGACGCATCAATGTGCTGGCCCTGGCCGGTTTTCTGGGCGCCGATGTAGGCGGCCAGCAAACCATAGGTGGCGAACAGCGCGCAGCCAATGTCGGCCACCGGCACGCCGGCCTTGACGGGTTTCTCGCCCTTGTAGCCGGTCACGCTCATCACGCCGGACATGGCCTGCGCCATCAGGTCAAAACCGGGGCGGCTGGCCCAGGGGCCGCTTTGCCCAAAGCCCGAAATGCTGGCATAGACGATTTTCGGGTTGATCTTCTTGATGGTTTCGTAGTCGATGGCCAGGCGCTGAACCACGCCGGGGCGGTAGTTCTCGACGATCACATCGGCGGTCTTGGCCAGCTCGTAGAAGACCTGCTTGCCCTCGTTCGTCTTCAGGTCCACGGTCAGCGAACGCTTGTTACGGTTCATGTTGAGAAAGCCCATGCTGTCCGGGCCCTTCATCTTGAACCCCATGGCGCCGCGCGTCTGGTCTCCCTCTGGCGGCTCCACCTTGATCACGTCGGCGCCCAGATCGGCCAGCAGCATGCAGGCGAAGGGCCCGGCCATGACCTGGCTGACGTCCAGCACCCGGATACCTTGCAGCGGCAAGGGCATTGGTGTGGCCCCCATCTCAGCTCTCCTCTGTGATCTTGGCGGCACGCACCACACCACCCCACTTCTTGTATTCAGCGGCCATGAACGCGGCAAACTTGTCGACCGAACCGCCTCCGTCTTCGACACCATAGCCGTCAAAGCGCGCAATGACGTCGGGCATGGCGAGCACCTTGTTGATGTCGGCATTGATCTGGCGGGCCACGTCCTTGGACATGTCCTTCGGGCCCACCACGCCATACCAGCTCGAGGCATCAAAGCCCTTGAAGCCCTGCTCATCCATGGTTGGCATGTCTGGAAAGCCCTTGGCGCGATTCACGCGGGTCTGCACTATGCCCGCCATCTTCTTGGCCTTGACTTGGGCGGTCGCGGCCGTCATGGTGTCGAAGCTGAAGTCGATCTGCCCGCCGATCAGGTCCGTTTGCATGGGACCAGACCCCTTGTAGGGAATGTGGATGCTTTGCACCCCGGCCGCCATGTTGAACATCTCGGCCGCCAAATGCTGCACCGAGCCCGTTCCCGAAGAACCAAAGCTGATTTTCCCGGGGTTCTTCTTGCACAGCTCCACCACGTCCTGGATCGACGCGTAATGGTTCTTGGCACTGGTCACCAGAATGTGCGGCGTCGCACCGATCATGGCAATCGGCGCAAAATCCTTGAGCGGATCGTAGGTGATGCTTTTGAAAATATGCGGTGCAATCCCGTGGGTATTCACGTGGGCCATCAGCAACGTGATGCCGTCCGTGAATTTGGTCTTGGCAAAATAATCGGCCGCCAAGACACCCGTGGCGCCTGGCTTGTTTTCGACGATGACCGGGCGTCCCCACAATTCGGCGAGTTTCTGGCCCACGATGCGCGCAAACACATCGGTTCCGCCGCCAGGCGCCCAACCCACCAAAATCTTGACAGGGCCTTTGGGTAAATCGGCACCCAGGGCCCAGGGGGAAGCCAGCAGCGCGGCGCTGCCGGCCATAAATTCACGGCGTTTCATTTTTGTCTCCTTTGTGGTGGTTTCTCGCACGACTGTCGCCGACCCCCCGGGGTGCCGCAAGCATGTGGAACACATGCCTGATTTCGTATTCCGCGAAATCAAGAACGATGGGGCTTCAGTTTGCGGCCCCAAGGAGCTCTGCGACCACATTGCGCAGGGTCTGCTCCTGCGCCTGTCCTTCCACAAAGGACAGCACATACGAGCGGTGGTGCCAGTCACCGTCGATTTCTGCCGAGCCCAGCGCCTCTTCGGGGTGGAAGCTGCGCAGGATGTCGGGGGGCATCAGGCCAATGCCCAGGCCATGGCGCACGAGGGCCAGCATGGTGTCAAAACCGCTGACGGTGAAGTTGTTGCGAAACAGCCGGCCCCGGCTTCTGTGCGCCCGTTGCACGGCCGACAGAATGGCCGAGCCTTTGCCCAAACTCACAATGGGCCTGTTCAAAATGTCATCGATGCCGACGGGTTCCGCCGGGAACTGAAAATGCCTGCGGCTGTACACCAGCACCAACCTGTCGTGCTGGTAATCGAATTTTTCCAGATCGAGGAAGCCGCTGGTTTTCTCGTAAATCCCCACATCGATCACTTTGTCCCGCAATAACTGCTGGATGACCTGGCTGTTTTCTTCCAGAATCTTTACCGTGATCTGCGGGTATTTCTCCTGGATGCGGAAGATATCCTGGGCCAGCGACTGGATGACCACCGATTTGGGTGCGCCAATAATGATGCGCCCATCGCGGCCATGTCCCAGGGCCTGCGCATCGCCTTCCAGGCGGCCGATGAGGTTGTCGATCTGCTTGATGTGCGCCAGCAGCTTGTCGCCCGATTCCGTGACTTTGACGCCGTGGGGCAAGCGCTTGAACAGCTTCGTTCCCAACTGCTGCTCCAGGTCCGTCAGGCGCTTGGAAGCCGCCGCCACAGCCAGGCTGAGCTTGTCGGCGGCGCGGGAAATACTGCCCTCTTCCGCAATGGCCAGCACCAGCTGGACGGTGGTCGTATCAATTTTCATGTTCACTCGCAGCGTGCATCCGGATTGGCAGGTAAAAAAGCCCGCCTGCGGGTGCGCAGGCGGGCTTTGGGGTGGGCGGGCACATCAAGCGCACGGGCCCGTGCGGCAGATCACACAAACTCCAGAATCACCTGGTCCACGCTCAGCGATTCGCCCTTGCCGGCAGTGATCTTGCCGACCACGCCGTCTTGGGCCGCAAACAGGATGTTCTCCATCTTCATGGCTTCGATGACGGCGAGCTTTTCGCCGGCCTGCACCTTCTGGCCTTCTTGCACCGCCACGTCGACCAGCAGGCCCGGCATCGGCGAGAGCAGGAACTTGGACAGGTCGGGCGGGGCCTTGTAGGGCATGAGCCGGTACAGCTGCGCGCCCAGCGGCGAGAGAACCAGCGCGTCGATCTGCGTGCCGTTGTGCGCAATGCGCAGCGCCAGCGGGTTCTTGGCCGTGCCGCGCTCGACCTGCGCGGTGAAGCCCTTGCCGTTGCACTGGCCCTGCACGCGGATCTGGCCTAGGGTGGCGGTGCTGCTGATTTGATAGCTACGACCGCTTACCAGTACAGCACTGGAGCCCGATTTGTCTTCAAAATCGGTGACCGAGACCGGATGGTGCTGGTTCTGCCCTTCCGCACCCAGCGTGACCACCACAAACTCTTCGCCGACCTTGACGTTGTGGCCCTCCAGCTGCCCGCTGATGCCCGAAGCGCGCGCGCGGTAGCGGCGGTTCATGTAGGCGGCCAGGGCGACGAGGAACAGCGGGTCGTCGTGCGGCACGTCCTCGGCAGCAAAACCGTGGGCGTAATTCTCGGCAATGAAGCCGGTGTTGAAGTCGCCGGAGACGAACTTGGGGTGCGCGAGCAAGGCCGCCTGGAACGGGATGTTGCTGCTGATGCCGCGGATGACGAAGCCGTTGAGCGCGGCGCGCATCTTGGCGATCGCATGGCTGCGGTCGGTGCCGTGCACGATCAGCTTGGCGATCATGGAGTCGTAGTACATCGGGATCTCGCCGCCCTCGTACACGCCGGTGTCCACGCGCACGCCCAGGCGCTTGCCGGTGTCGGCCTGGAACATCGTTTCTTCGGGCGGCTGAAAGCGCACCAGGCGGCCCGTGGAGGGCAGGAAGTTGCGGAACGGGTCTTCGGCGTTGATGCGGCACTCGATGGCCCAGCCATCGCGCTTGACGTCGGCCTGCTTCAGGGGCAGCTCCTCGCCGGCCGCGACGCGGATCATCAGCTCGACCAGGTCCAGGCCCGTGATGCACTCGGTCACCGGGTGCTCGACCTGCAGGCGGGTGTTCATTTCGAGGAAGTAGAACGACTGGTCCTTGCCGACCACGAACTCCACCGTGCCGGCGGACTGGTACTTCACGGCCTTCGCCAGGGCCACGGCCTGCTCGCCCATGGCGCGGCGGGTGTCGTCGCTGATGAAGGGCGATGGCGCCTCTTCGATCACTTTCTGGTGGCGCCGCTGGATCGAGCACTCGCGCTCGTTCAGGTAGATCACGTTGCCGTGGCTGTCGCCGAGCACCTGGATCTCGATGTGGCGCGGCTCCTCGACGAACTTCTCGATGAACACGCGGTCGTCGCCAAAGCTGTTACGCGCTTCGTTGCGGCAGCTGGTGAAGCCGTCGAACGCTTCCTTGTCGTTGTGCGCCACGCGCAGGCCCTTTCCGCCACCACCCGCGCTTGCCTTGATCATCACGGGGTAGCCGATGGAGGCCGCAATTTCGACCGCCTGCTTGGGGCTGTCGATGGCGTCGTTGTAGCCCGGAATGGTGTTGACCTGGGCCTGCTTGGCCAGCTTCTTGGACGCGATCTTGTCGCCCATGGCGGCAATGCTGTAGTGCTTGGGACCGATGAAGGCGATGCCTTCTTCTTCGACACGCCTGGCAAACGCCTCGTTCTCGCTCAGGAAGCCGTAGCCGGGGTGGATGGCCTGCGCACCCGTCTGCTTGCAGGCGGCAATGATCTTGTCGGCCAGCAGGTAGCTCTCGCGGCTGGGCGCAGCGCCGATGTGCACGGCCTCGTCAGCCAACTGCACATGGCGCGCGTCCTTGTCGGCGTCGGAGTAGACGGCGACGGTGGCGATACCCATTCTTTTGGCGGTGGCGATGACGCGGCAGGCGATCTCGCCGCGGTTCGCGATCAGAATTTTCTTGAACATGACAGGAGTTCTTTCATCTCAGCCACAGCAATGGCTGCCGGCTTGAACGGGGGGGCATTTGACAGAGCCGTAGCTGCAAAAAACACAGCAATCACCGGGTTGGGGTTTCAAGACGACATGGCAATGCGTGCATTCATAGAAGAACTGGCAAGCATCGGTCGGCATCGTCTCCTCCTTGGCGTGGCCACATTGAGGGCAGGTGATGACGCTTTGCAGCACGGGCGTTTTCATGGTCGACCTTACAAGGGAATGTTTCCGTGCTTGCGCCATGGATTTTCCAGCTTCTTGTCACGCAGCATGACCAGCGAGCGGCAGATGCGCTTGCGCGTCTCGTGCGGCAGGATCACATCGTCGATGAAGCCGCGCGCGCCGGCCACGAAGGGGTTGGCGAAGCGCTCCTTGTATTCGGCCTCGCGGGCCGCGAGCTTGACCGGGTCGTTCTTGTCCTCGCGGAAGATGATTTCCACCGCGCCCTTGGCGCCCATCACGGCGATTTCGGCGTTCGGCCAGGCCAGGTTGACGTCGCCGCGCAGGTGCTTGGAGCTCATCACGTCGTAGGCGCCGCCATAGGCCTTGCGCGTGATGACGGTGATCTTGGGCACGGTGCACTCGGCATACGCGTACAGCAGCTTGGCGCCGTGGCGGATGATGCCGCCGTACTCCTGGCTGGTGCCGGGCATGAAGCCGGGCACGTCGACGAAGGTGACGACAGGGATGTTGAAGGCATCGCAAAAGCGCACGAAACGCGCGGCCTTGATGCTGCTCTTGATGTCGAGGCAGCCGGCCAGCACCAGCGGCTGGTTGGCGACGATGCCCACGGTCTGGCCTTCCATGCGCGCCAGGCCGATGACGATGTTCTTCGCGTAATCGGGCTGCAGCTCGAAGAAGTCGCCGTCGTCCACGGTCTTGAGGATCAGCTCCTTCATGTCGTAGGGCTGGTTGGCGCTGGCCGGCACCAGGGTGTCCAGGCTCAGGTCGGCGCGGTCGGCCGGATCGCCGCTGGGGCGCACGGGCGGCTTTTCGCGATTGTTCAGCGGCAGGTAGTTGTAGAGGCGGCGCAGCATCATCAGCGCCTCGACGTCGTTGTCGAACGCCAGGTCGGCCACGCCGCTCTTGGTGGTGTGGGTGATCGCGCCGCCCAGCTCCTCGGCTGTCACCTCTTCGTGCGTCACGGTTTTGACCACGTCGGGGCCGGTGACGAACATGTAGCTGCTGTCCTTGACCATGAAGATGAAGTCGGTCATGGCGGGCGAATACACGGCGCCGCCGGCGCACGGCCCCATGATCAGGCTGATCTGCGGCACCACGCCGCTGGCCATCACGTTGCGCTGGAACACGTCGGCATAGCCGCCCAGGGACGCCACGCCTTCCTGGATGCGCGCGCCGCCCGAGTCGTTGAGGCCGATCACCGGCGCGCCCACTTTCATCGCCTGGTCCATGACCTTGCAGATCTTCTCGGCGTGCGTTTCGGACAGGGCGCCGCCGAACACCGTGAAGTCCTGGCTGAAGACGAACACCAGGCGGCCGTTGATCATGCCGTAGCCCGTGACCACGCCGTCGCCGGGGATCTTGTTGTCTTCCATGCCGAAGTCGGTGCAGCGGTGCTCGACGAACATGTCCCACTCTTCAAAGGTGCCGTCGTCGAGCAGCAGCTCGATGCGCTCGCGCGCCGTGAGCTTGCCCTTGGCGTGCTGGGCGTCGATGCGCTTTTGTCCGCCGCCCAGGCGCGCCAGCGCGCGTTTCTTCTCCAGTTGCTCGAGGATGCTTTGCATGGTCGGTCCTTGTTGAATTCACTCTGTTTTTTATAGCTTTCAGCGCTTATCCAGTATGGGCTGAGAGCAGATTTCTTGCTGCAGTGGAGGCCGCCACACGCCCCGCCGACACCTCGGCCAGCAGCTGTGGCAGCAGTGCCTGCACCTTGGGGTCGTGGTGAAAAGCCTGCTTGAGCCCGGCCTCGATGCGCTGCCACATCCAGGCCAGGTTTTGGCGCTGGCGGCGCTGCTCGCGGCGGCCGTTGGCCGTTTGCAGCGCGTTGAACTCGGTCACCGCCGCCCAGAACCCGTCAATGCCGGCGCCCTCCAGCGCACTGATCTGCAGCACCTGGGGCTGCCAGAAATGGGCGTCGTGGCGTTCGTTGCCCGCGCTGCCATGCAGGCCCAAGAGGCGCAGCGACGAGGTGATCTGCGCCTGCGCGCGCGTGGCGGCGTTCTTGTCGAGGTCGGCCTTGTTGATGGCCACCAGGTCGGCGATCTCCATCACGCCCTTCTTGATGGCCTGCAGCTCGTCGCCCGCGTTGGGCAACTGCAGCAGCACGAACATGTCGGTCATGCCCCACACCGTCGTCTCGGACTGGCCCACGCCCACGGTCTCGACGATGACCACGTCGTAGCCCGCGGCTTCGCAGACCAGCATGGCCTCGCGGGTCTTTTCGGCCACGCCGCCGAGCGTGCCGCTCGAGGGGCTCGGGCGGATGTAGGCCGCTTCGTGCACCGAGAGATGCTCCATGCGCGTCTTGTCGCCCAGGATGGAGCCGCCCGAGACGCTGCTTGACGGATCGATCGCCAGCACCGCCACGCGGTGGCCCTGTCCGATCAGGTACAGGCCGAGCGTTTCGATGAAGGTGGATTTGCCGACGCCCGGCACGCCGCTGATGCCCAGGCGCAGGGCCTTGCCGGTGTGCGGCAGCAGCTGCGTGAGCAGCGCGTCGCCCTGCGCGCGGTGGTCGGCGCGCGTCGACTCGAGCAGCGTGATGGCCTTGGCCATGGCGCGGCGCTGTTGCGCCGGGTTGGCGTGCAGCAGCGCGTGCTGCAGCGCGTCCACAGGCGAAGGCGCTGCCGTGTGCACCGCCGCGCTCACGCCGCCAGGGCCTTGCGGATCTGTTCCAGCACGTCCTTGGCGCTGGCTGGAATCGGCGTGCCGGGGCCGTAAATGCCCTTGACGCCCGCGTCGTACAGGTGCGCGTAGTCCTGCGCCGGGATCACGCCGCCGACGAAGACGATGATGTCGGCGGCGCCCTGGTCCTTGAGCGACTGGATGATCGCGGGCACCAGTGTCTTGTGGCCGGCAGCCAGCGTGCTCACGCCCACGGCGTGCACGTCGTTCTCGATGGCCTGGCGCGCGCACTCTTCGGGCGTCTGGAACAGCGGGCCCATGTCCACGTCGAAGCCCAGGTCGGCAAAGGCCGTGGCCACCACCTTGGCGCCGCGGTCGTGACCGTCCTGGCCCAACTTGGCGATCATCACGCGCGGGCGGCGGCCCTCGTGCTCGGCGAAGGCGTTGATCTCTTGCTTGAGCTTGTCCCAGCCTTCGGCCGAGTCGTAGGCGGCTGCGTACACACCGGTCACCTTTTGCGTATCGGCGCGGTGGCGCCCAAAGACTTTTTCGAGCGCATCGGACACCTCGCCCACCGTGGCGCGCAGGCGCACGGCGTTGATGGCCAGCTCCAACAGGTTGCCTTCGCCGCTCTCTGCTGCAGAAGTGAGAGCATCCAGCGCTTGCTGCATCTGGGTTTGGTTGCGTTTTGCCCGGATATTCTGCAGGCGCTCAATCTGCCCGTCGCGCACTTTGACGTTGTCGATCTGCAGGATGTCGACCGCGTCTTCCTTGGCCAGTTTGTACTTGTTGACGCCGACGATCACGTCCTTGCCGCTGTCGATGCGCGCCTGCTTCTCGGCGGCGGCGGCCTCGATCTTGAGCTTGGCCCAGCCGCTGTCCACGGCAGCGGTCATGCCGCCCATGGCTTCGACCTCTTCGATGATCTTCCAGGCAGCATCGGCCATGTCCTGGGTCAGCTTTTCCATCATGTAGCTGCCGGCCCAGGGGTCGACCACGTTGGTGATGTGCGTTTCTTCCTGGATGATGAGCTGCGTGTTGCGCGCGATGCGCGAGCTGAACTCGGTGGGCAGCGCGATGGCTTCGTCGAGCGCGTTGGTGTGCAGGCTCTGCGTGCCGCCAAACACAGCCGCCATGGCCTCGATGGTGGTGCGCACGATGTTGTTGTACGGGTCCTGCTCGGTCAGGCTCCAGCCGCTGGTCTGGCAGTGCGTGCGCAGCATCAGGCTCTTGGGGTTCTTGGCGCCGGTCTCCTTCATGATGCGGCACCACAGCAGACGGGCCGCGCGCATCTTGGCCACTTCCAGGTAGAAGTTCATGCCGATGGCCCAGAAGAACGACAAGCGGCCGGCGAACTCGTCCACGTCCAGGCCCGAGGTGATGGCCGTTTTCACGTATTCCTTGCCGTCGGCCAGCGTGAAGGCCAGTTCGAGCGCCTGGTTGGCGCCTGCTTCCTGCATGTGGTAACCCGAGATCGAGATCGAGTTGAACTTGGGCATGTTCCGGGCCGTGTAGCCGATGATGTCGCCAATGATGCGCATCGAGGGCTTGGGCGGGTAGATGTAGGTGTTGCGCACCATGAACTCTTTCAGAATGTCGTTCTGAATAGTTCCGGAGAGCTTGTCCTGGCTCACGCCCTGCTCTTCCGCCGCCACCACGTAGCCCGCCAGCACCGGCAGCACGGCGCCGTTCATGGTCATGGAGACGCTCACCTTGTCGAGCGGAATCTGGTCGAACAGGATCTTCATGTCCTCGACCGAGTCGATCGCCACGCCGGCCTTGCCCACGTCGCCCGTGACGCGCGGGTGGTCGGAGTCGTAGCCGCGGTGCGTCGCCAGGTCGAACGCCACCGACACGCCCTGCCCGCCGGCGGCCAGCGCCTTGCGGTAGAACGCATTCGATTCCTCGGCCGTCGAAAACCCCGCGTACTGGCGGATGGTCCACGGGCGCACCGCGTACATCGTGGCCTGCGGGCCACGCAGGTAGGGCTCGAAACCGGGCAGCGTATCGGCGTAGGGCAAATCCGCCGAGTCGGCCGCCGTGTACAGGGGCTTGACGACGATGCCGTCGGGCGTGGTCCAGTTCAGGGCCTGCACATCGCCGCCGGGGGCGGATTTGGCGGCGGCGCGCTGCCAATCTTCGAGGGTCGATGGTTTGAAGTTCGGTTCGGTAGGGCTGGTCATGGCGGTGTCGCAGGGTTCGCAATCGGGGACGTGCCGGCGCGTAAAGCTTCGCCTGCAAGCACGATGGGCCGGAGTCTAACCCATCTGTAATTATTAATTTATAGTTTTTTTCGGGTACATTTCGGCCCATGTCTGCCCTTACCCTCACCCCCCGCGCGCTTTATGAAGAGGTGGCGGAGCAGCTGCGCCAGCGCATCTTCCGCCGCGAGCTGGAGCCTGGCAGCTGGATCGATGAACTCAAGATCGCCGAGGAATTCGGCATCAGCCGCACACCCCTGCGCGAAGCCCTGAAGGTGCTCGCCGCCGAAGGCCTGGTCACGATGAAAGTGCGCCGCGGCGCCTATGTCACCGAGATGTCGGAGAAAGACCTGCGCGACGTCTACCACCTGCTCAGCCTGCTCGAGAGCGACGCGGCCGGCGTGGTGGCGGCCACGGCCACCCCGGCGCAACGCCAGCAACTGCAAGACCTGCACGCCGAGCTGGAGGCTGCCGCCGGCGAGCGCGAGCGCTTCTTTGCCGTGAACGAGCGCTTTCACATGCTGCTGCTGGAACTGGCCGACAACCGCTGGCGCAGCCAGATGGTGGCCGACCTGCGCAAGGTCATGAAGCTCAACCGCCACAACTCGCTGCTCAAGCAGGGGCGCATCGAAGACTCGCTGCAGGAGCACCGCGCCATCCTGGCGGCCCTGCTGGCGCGCGACGCAGCGGCCACCGTGACCGCGATGCAGGCGCACTTCGCGCACGGGCTCGAGGCAGCGGCCTGAACGTCCTGCGGCCCTGCGCCGAGCGGCTTAAGGCATCGACGCCACGAACGCGACCACCGCGTCGATGTCGGCATCGCTCATCAGGCGCGTGTTGGACGCCATGATGGAATCCGCCCGCACGCCCGTGCCGTCGCGGTAACGCCTGAGCGTGGTGCTGAGGTAGCCACTCTGCTGCCCGGCGATGCGGGCGATGGTTGCGTTGCCCCGCCCGTCGGCGCCGTGGCAGCGAAAGCAGGTCTGCTGGAAATACGCCTGGCCCTTGGCGGCCAGCGCGGCGCTGGTCGTCGGCTTGTGCAGCACCGGCTGGGCGGTATAGAACAGCACCATGCCGACCTTCTCGTCGCTGTCCATCGCCTTGATCAAGCCCTCCATGAACGCGTTGCGGCGCCGGCCATCGGCGAACTGGCGCAGCTGCTCGAGCAGGTAAGCCGGGTTCTGGCCCGCCAGGTTGGGGATATCGGGCTTGGCACTGTTGCCGCCTTCGCCATGGCAGTTGGCACAGACGGCGGCGACCTTGCGTCCGACCTTGAACAGCGCGTCGGACAGGCGCGGGTCGGCTTCGGCTTCGCGCAGGCGCGCACTGAGGTCTACCGCGGCGGTGGCCCGCGCCTTGGCCGGCTGGGCCTGGACCGGCAGGGACAGGGGTACGGCGAGCAGTGCGCCCCACAAAACGGCATGGATGCGCTTTGCCATGGCAAAAACCATTTCATAAAAATGGGAATTTTAGGTGACCCCCTGGCCGGGAGCGCGCTGGCGCCTTTGCGCCTGGTCAAAGGAACGCCACGCCACGTCCCCGGCGACCTGCCCCGCGGCAGCGCCGTCGCGCAAAGGCAGATGCGGGCGGCCGCGGCATGGGGCCGGTCCGGGCGTGGACAGCGCTGGGTATGATTCCAAGGGTTTCCCCCAAGATCTGCCCCTGGCGCTCCGTTCGCCCTGACCGACCTGATGACCATTGCCTTTGCCGACATCGCCAGCGTCCAGACGCTGCCCCAACTGCTCGCCTACCGCGCAGCCCGCACCCCCGACGGTGAGGCCTACCGCGCGTTCGACGCCGCCGCGCAGGCCTGGGTCGGCCTGAGCTGGGCGCAGGCCGCGCAGCGCGTGGCGCAGTGGACCCGCGCGTTCGCGGCCATGCAGTTGCCCGCTGGCGCACGCGTGGCCATCTTGCTGCCCAATGGCCTGGAGGCCCTGTGCGCCGACCAGGCCACGCTGGCCGCCGCCTGCGTGCCGGTGCCGCTGCACGCCATCGACAATCCCGGCAGCATTGCCTACATCCTGGCCGACAGCGAGGCCTCCATGCTCTTCGTGGACCAGGCTGCACAGTGGGAGGCGATCCGCGCGACCGGCGTGCCGCTTCCGGCCCTGCGCGCCGTGGTGGTGGTGGCGGATGCGCACACGCCCCTGGAGTCCGCAGAAGCATCCGCCGATGCACCGGCGCTGGGTTCGCTCGCACAGTGGCTGGCGGGCGCCTCGGCGGGCAGTGCGCCGGCGGCGCCACCGGGGCCGGAGGACCTTGCGGCCATCGTCTACACCTCGGGCACGACGGGCAAGCCCAAGGGCGTGATGCTGACGCACGCCAATGTGCTCAGCGACGTGAAAGCCGTGCTCGAGCGCATTGCGCCCACCCCCGACGACGTATTTCTGTCGTTCCTGCCGCTTTCGCACACCTTTGAGCGCACGGGAGGCTACTACCTGCCGATGGCGGCGGGCAGCTGCGTGGCCTATGCGCGGTCGGTGGGGCAACTGGCCGAGGATCTGCAGACCGTGCGCCCCACCGTGCTGGTGTCCGTGCCCCGCATCTATGAGCGCATGCACGCCAAGCTGCTGGAAACGCTGTCGCCCTCGCCGTGGAAGATGCAGCTGTTCGAGGCCGCGCAGGACCAGGGCTGGCGCCGCTTTTGCGCGGCGCAGGGCCTGCCGGTGCCCGCGCGCAGCCGCGCCGGCGGCTGGATGGTCGCCCTGCCCTGGCCGCTGCTGCATGCGCTGGTGGCCCAACCCGTTCTGGCCCGGTTCGGCGGCCGGGTGCGCGTGGCCGTGAGCGGCGGCGCACCGCTGTCGCCCACCATTGCGCACTGTTTTCTGGGCCTGGGCCTGCCGCTGGTGCAGGGCTATGGCATGACCGAAACATCGCCGGTGGTGTCGGTCAATGGCCTGGACGACAACGACCCGACCACCGTGGGCCGCGCGCTGCCTGGCGTGGAGGTGCGCATCGGCAACCACCGCGAACTGCAGGTACGCGGCCCCGTCGTGATGCGCGGCTACTGGAGGCGTCCCGAGGACACAGCGCGCGTCCTGGGTGCCGACGGCTGGCTCGGCACGGGCGACCAGGCCGAGATCGTGCAAGGCCGCATCCGCATCCTGGGCCGCATCAAGGAAATCATCGTCACCTCCACCGGCGAGAAGGTGCCCCCGGGCGACCTGGAGTTGGCGCTGCTGGCCGACCCGCTGCTCGAGCAGGCGTTCGTCGTCGGTGAGAACCGGCCGTTCATCGCCTGCGTGGCCGTGCTGGCGCGCGACGAATGGCAACGCCTGGCCGTCGACCTGGGGCTCGACGCGCACGACCCGGCGAGCCTGAACAGCCCCGCCGTACAGCGGGCCGTGCTCGCGCGCATCGAAAAGAACACGTCCGGTTTTCCGCGCTACGCCGTGCCGCGCGCGGTGCACCTCACGCTCACGCCGTGGACGGTGGAAAACACCTTCATGACGCCGACGCTCAAACTCAAGCGCACCAACCTGGCCGCGCATTTCGCGGACGCCATCGAGGCCATGTACACCAGGCCGGGCGGGCGCTGAGCGCGCCCTCAGGCGGGCCGGGCCGCCTCTCCCGCGCCCTGCGCCTGGGGCGCATACGCCGTGCCAAAGCGGTTGCCCAGAAAGTCCGCCAGCGCCACCTGCTCCTGGCCGATGAATCCCGCCTGCGGCAGGCGGCCGTGCACCACCAGGTCCAGGGCCGCGCAAATGCCGGCCGCCGTGGTGCGCTGGATGGCACTGAGGGCCATGCCGTCGACCTGGGTGCCGACGATGTGGGCCGAATAGGCATGCTCCACCAGGCGCCCGCCGCTGAGGCCCGAAGCGCTGGCAAACACCACGACCACGTCCTGCTCGGTGGTGGGGATGGCGGCTTCCAAAATGTCCTTGAGCAGGTCGCGCCGTTCGCGCAGGCGCAGGTCGTTGAGCAGCAGCCGGAGGATCGCGCAGTGGCCAGGGTAGCGGATTGACTTGTAGTCGACCTGGCGCGCCCGGCCGGCCAGCGTCTCGGTCAGCGTGCCCAGCCCGCCCGAGGTGTTGAAGGCCTCGTACTCGACCCCGTCGAGGGCAAAGGTTTCCAGGCCGCCGAGTGCCGGCACGAAGGTCGGCGCGCCGCCCACGATCGCCTCGCAGGGGTTGCAGTATTCGTTGATCAGGCCCTCGGTGCTCCACGTCAGGTTGTAGCGCAGGGCGCCCTGCGGGTAGCGCGGCAGCGCGCCCACGCGCATTCGCAGATCGTGCAGCGCGTCGAAGCGGCGCGCGAGGTCGTGGCCGACGATGCCGATGAAGCCCGGCGCCAGGCCGCACTGCGGCATCAGCACACTGCGCGCCGTGCGGCCGAGCGCGCGGATGGCCTGCGTGCTGGCCACGTCCTCGGTCAGGTCAAAATAGTGCACTCCCGCGTGCGCGCACAGCGTGGCCACGCCCACCGCGCGGTGGAAGGGCAGCGCGTTGAGCACGGCAAAGCAGCCCTGGATGGCGGCCTGCACGCTGGCGTCGTCGTGCACCACGGCCGTGGCCAGACCGATGGGGCGCAGCGCTGCCAGGCTGGCGGCGTCGCGGTCGGCCACCAGAAGGTCATAGTCGCCCGTGCGCTGCAGCAGCAGGGCCATCGCGCGGCCGATGCGGCCGGCGCCCAGAATGGCGACGGTGGGGCGGGTGGTGGTCATGGCGGTCTCCTTCGGTCGTCCTGGCGGAGCCCGGCAACAAGCCGGTGCGTGCTCCTATGCTAGGCGGCTGTGCTGTCAATGTGTAGCGGACAAAACGTCGATTCCACGGGATATATTCGCCGTTTCGACGAAACCAAGGGTCCTTGCCATGGAACCACCCCTCGACCGCACCGACCAGCAACTGCTGAGCCTGTTGCAGGCCAACGCGCGCGAGAGCACCGCCACGCTGGCCCGGCGACTGGGCTTGGCGCGCACCACCGTCGTCGCGCGCATTGCGCGGCTGGAGCGCGAGGGCGTGGTCGCTGGCTACGGCGTGCGCCTGGGCCGGCGCATGGACAGCGCCACCGTGCGCGCCTGGTGCAGCCTCAGCGTGCTGCCCCAAACGGCGCCGGCCGTGCTGCGCGCCCTGGCCGAGATGCCCGAGGTCGAGGAAGTCTCGGCCGTGAGCGGGCAGTTCGACTACCTGGTCTTCTTGCGCTGCGCGACGCACGAACAGCTTGATGCCCTGCTCGACCGCATTGGCCAGGTCGACGGTGTGCACCAGACCCAGACCAGCATCGTGCTCAGCCGCAAGATCGACCGGCGCAGCCTGTCGGGCTGAAAACCACCTATTTTGATAGCTGTCAGCGCAATACCAGAAAGCGCTGGATGCCAATATGACCGTTTATGAACGCACGCGGTGCAGCAGCCCTGTCCTGGTGGGAAGCAGACGCCCCATTGCCCTGATCCCAATTTGGGACTAAACTCTTCCTCCATGCGAGTGATTGCCGTCTCCGCGCTGCGCGACTGCTGGGCGCAGCACCCCGATGCCGAGCAACCGCTCAAGGCCTGGTATGCCGAAGCGACCAAGGCCCTGTGGGAACAGCCCCGCCCACATCAAGGCCCAGTACCGCAACGCCAGCTTTGTGGGCAACAACCGCGTGGTCTTCAACATCAAGGGCAACGACTACCGGCTGGTGGTGGCCATTGCCTACCGGCTGCAGGTGGCCTACATCAAGTTTGTCGGCACCCACAGGGAATACGACGCCATAGACGCCGTCACCGTCGAAATGGGCTGACAGCCCTTAGAGAGGTACAGACCATGGAAATCCGCCCTATCCACACCGAAGCAGACTACAAGGCCACGCTCAAGGAAGTGTCGGCATTGGTGGATCTCGACCCCGCCAGTGGCACACCCGAAGGCGATCGGCTCGACGTGCTGTCCACCCTGGTGCAAGCCTGGGAGACGCGCCACCTGCCCATCGAAGCGCCCGACCCCATCGAGGCCATCAAATTCCGCATGGAGCAGGAAGGCCTGGAAGCCAAGGACCTGGAGCCCTACATCGGCCAGCGCAACCGCGTGTACGAAGTGCTCAACCGCAAGCGCGCGCTCTCGGTGGGCATGATTCGCAGGCTGCACCAGGGTCTGGGCATTCCCGCCGAGGTGCTGATTGCCGAACCACGGCAGGCCTGAGCCCCCTGAAAACTCATTTTTGATAGCTGCCAGCGCAATGCCATCAAGCGCTGGAGGCCGATGGGGCTAAAAACCCAGGCCGCCTGTCGCTTTGGGGTGCAGTGGGATAATCGCCCCATGTCCGACGCCGCTTCCGCGCCCACCTCCCTCCCGATCCCCCCGCACAGCCCCTGGCGCATGTCCGTTGCGCCGATGATGGACTGGACCGACAAGCACTGCCGCTACCTGCACCGGCTGCTGAGCCGCCGCACCCTGCTCTACACCGAGATGGTGAACAGCGGCGCCATCGTCTATGGCGACGCCGCACGGCACCTGCGCTTCAACGCCGAAGAGCACCCGGTGGCCCTGCAGCTTGGGGGCAGCGAGCCGGCCGATCTGGCGCGCAGCGCGAAGCTGGGCGAACAGTGGGGCTACAGCGAAATCAACCTCAACTGCGGCTGCCCCAGCGAGCGCGTGCAGCGCGGCGCGTTTGGCGCCTGCCTGATGAATGAGCCACAGCTGGTGGCCGACTGCGTCAAGGCGATGGCCGACGCGGTGGCGGTGCCCGTCACCGTCAAGCACCGCATCGGCATCGACAAGAGCGAAAGCTACGGCTTTGTGCGCGATTTCATCGGCACCGTGGCCGAGGCGGGCTGCAACACCTTCATCGTGCACGCGCGCAACGCCTGGCTCAAGGGCCTGTCGCCCAAGGAGAACCGCGAAATTCCGCCGCTGCGCTACGGTGTGGTGGCGCAGCTGAAACAAGACTTTCCGCACCTGACCATCGCCATCAACGGCGGCCTGTCCACCGACGCCGCCGTGCTCGGGCAGCTGGCCCAGGTCGATGGCGTGATGGTGGGCCGCGAGGCCTACCACAACCCGTGGTGGCTGGCGCGCTGGGACGAGGTGTTCTACGGCGATGCGCCGAGCCAGCTGACGCGCGAGGGCATCGAGGCCACCATGGTCGATTACATGGCACGCGAGGCCGCGGCCCACGGCACCCCCTGGGCGACCATCGCGCGCCACATGCTCGGACTGCGCCATGGCCTGCCGGGCGCGCGCCGTTGGCGCCAGGTCTGGAGCGACCACCGCCTCAAGGCCCTGCCGCCGCACGAGGTCATGGCGCTGGCCCACGCCGGGCCGCCCCCTTCGCTGGCGGCGTGAACAGCGCTCCGGGTCAGTCGCTGGCGCCGAGCCGGCGCTGCAGCCACGGCTGCAGCGGGCCCGGGCGCTCGAACCAATAGCCCTGGAGGAATTCGCAGCCGTTGGCGGTCAGGAAGTCGGCCTGCGCACGCGTCTCCACCCCTTCGGCCACCACGCGCAGCTTCAGGTGGCGGGCCACCGACAAAATGCTCTGCACGATGGCCGTGCCGTTCGGGTCGTCCGGCGTGTCCTGCACAAAGCCCTTGTCGATCTTGAGCTCGAACAGCGGCAGCTTCTTCAGGTAGGCCAGGCTGGAGTAGCCGGTGCCAAAGTCGTCGATGGAAAAGCGGATGCCCAGTTGCACCAGTTCGGCCATGCGCGCGCTGGTGTCCTGCCAGTTGTCGATGAACAGGCTTTCGGTCACTTCCAGGATCAGCTGCGAGGCCGGTGCACCGGTGCGCGCGATCATGCCGCGGACGCGCTCGACAAAGTCGTCCTGGCGGAACTGGCGCGTGCTCACGTTGACCGACAGCAGCAAGGTGCTGCCCACCGCGTGCAGCTGTGCTAGCGCCTCGCAGGCCTGCAGCAGCACCCAGTCGCCCAAACGCAGGATGAGGCCCGATTCCTCCGCCACGGCGATGAAACGGTCGGGCGGCACGCTGCCGCGCTGTGGATGGTTCCAGCGCAGCAACAGCTCGCCGCCGACGACGCGGCCGCTGGCATCGACCTGGGACTGCACATGCACCACCAGCTCATTGCGCGCCATCGCGCTCTTGAGGTCCTGCTCGAGTGCAAGGCTTTCCTGCGCATTCAGCAGCATGGCGGGCTCGTAAAAGGCAATGCGGTTGCGGCCATGCGCCTTGGCCCGGTACATGGCGGTGTCGGCCTCGCGCAGCAGGTCCTCGACCCCTGCACAGTTCCTTGGAAACAGCGTGATGCCGATGCTGGCGCTGCTGTCGTAGACGTGGCCGTTGACGCGGTGCGGTGCTTCCAGCACGGCGCGCACCCGCTCGGCCATCTGCTGCGCGGCGGCCGTGCCGGCCGCCAGGTCTGGCGCCAACCGCGACACCAGCACCACGAACTCATCGCCCCCCAGGCGCGCCACCGTGGCATCGGCGCCCTGCAGACGCTGCAGACGCTGCAGGCGCTGGGCCACCTGCACCAGCAGCACATCGCCCACCGAATGCCCACGGGCGTCGTTGATCTGCTTGAAATTGTCCAGGTCCACGAACAGCAGCGCCCCAACCTCGCCCGAGGCCTGGTGCGCCGCCAGCGCAGCGTGCGTGCGGTCGAGCAGCAGGCGACGGTTGGGCAAGCCCGTCAGCGCGTCGTAGTAGGCCAGCCGGTGGGTGTGGGCCTGGGCCTGCTTGCGCTCGGTGATATCGCGCGACAGCGCAATGAAACGCGGCGCCAGCGAGCCCGTTCCGCCCTCCTTGCGCGCCACTGAAAGCTCGAACCAGTGGGACTCCCCGGCCAGCTCCAGTTCGTATTCCTGCCCGCGCGAGAGCCCGTGGGCATGGGCCTGCTGCAGCGCCGCCATGCAGCTTGCCGCCGCGCCGGGCGTGAGGATCTCCGTGAACCGCTTGCCCAGCAGGGCCTCGGGCGGTGCCACCAGCAGGTCCGTGCGTGCCGAGCGGACATGGTGGATGACCCCTTGCAGGTCCACCTCGAACAATAGATCGGGGACGGCGCTCAGGGTGCTTTCCAGGTCGTCGCGCGTGCTGCGCAGCTCCTGGGTCATGCCGCGCGCCAGTGCCAGCGCGCGCTCACGCCCGGTCGCCAGCAGCCAGGCGAGCCAGCCCAGCACCAGGCTGCCACCTACGCCCATGGTGGCGAACCACGCGTCCGCGGGCGGGTGGTAGTGCTCGAAACCGGCCAACGGGTGCATGCGCAGCGTCCAGTGGCGGCCCCCGAGCGCTATGCGGCGCGTGGCCTGCAGGTCGCTATCCGCGTCCGAGACGGCCGTTGCGGTGCTGTAGAGCAGCGCCTGCGGCGCCGCGGTGTCGCCGTCGTAGATCTCCAGGCCGATGTCGGTGTCCAGCTCCCGGGCCAATCCCTGCAGCACGCTGCGCATCCGAAACTGCGCCGCCACCCAGCCCACCAGGCTGTCGCGCCGCCCCTGCAGCGAGTCCGGTGGCTCCTGTTTGCCATAGAGAGGCAGGTACATGACGAGCGCTGGGGCCCGCCCGCGGCCTTCGTTCTGCACCAGGTCGAGCTTGCCCGTCAGGGCCAGTTGGCCGCTGTCGCGCGCCAGTTCCAGCGCCGCGCGGGACCCGGGCACCGTGGCCGCGTCAAACCCCAGCGCCTTCAGGTTGTCGCCCGCAAAGGGCTCGATGTGCGTGATCGCCGCATAGTGGGCGCGCGGCCCCTGCGGCCAGATGCTGTAGGCCGCAAACCCCTTTTTTCGCATGGCTTCGGCGTGCAACGGCACGTCGGTGCTCTTCACCCACAGCAACAGCGAGACCCCCTGCAGGCCGGGCCTTTTCTCCTCCAACTGGAGGGCGTCGATGTAGGCGCGGAATTCATCGCGCTCGATGCTTTCCGAGCCGTCGAAATACCCCTTGACCCCGCGCAGCACCAGCTCATAGGCATCCATGCGGTCCTTGAGGTTGTAGGCGATGCGATCGGCCGCCATCTCGAAGGCATGCCTTTGCTTCTCGGCTTCCTGCGTTTCACGCGCATGCGAGTACAGGTAGACGAGCCCCAGCATCACCAGCACCAGCAGCGGCGCAAACAGCATCGGCAGATGCCAGCGCAGGACGCTGCCCTGTGCGCGCTCGCGGGAAGGCAATGGCGGTAGATGCATCAAGGTGGACAAAATCCTGGTGGCGGGTCGGGTCGGCTTTCGGAGCGAAATGCCGGCGCAAGAACGCGCCCATTATCTGTGCACATTCTTGACCCAAGTCAAGACAGCGCTCTGGCACGCTGCGCGCGCAAGGCGCCGCCCTCGTGCGCGCGGTTTGCGCGAAAATCGCACGCCATGCCTTCTCTTGATTTCGACCTGGAAAAATCGCGCTTTCACGCGTTCTATGGGCAGAACCTGCCGTTGCTGAAAAACGCGCTGGAATCGTTTATCGCATTGCTGACGGACCTGGTGGCGCCGTCGGCCGCCATGGACGTGACCAAGATCGAAGGCCGCATCAAGGACGCCGACGAATGCGTGCGCAAGTTCTCGCGCAAGTACCGTGCGGCGCTCGAAGACAGCGGCACGCCCTACGAGATCCGGCCCTACATTACCGACCTGATCGGCCTGCGCGTGGTCTGCCTGTATGAGGACGAGCTCGAGAAGGTGGCGTACGCCGTGAAATCGCAGTTCGAAGTGATCGAGGTCACCGACAAGGTCAGCGCTGTTGAGGGCACCGAAAGTGCCTTTGGCTACAAGGGCCTGCACCTGGACCTGCGCCTGGACGCGGCGCACCGGGCGCTGCCCAGCCACGCGCTGCTGGCGCCGTTCGCGTTCGAGTTGCAGATCCGCACCATCATCCAGGACTCCTGGAGCGTGCTGGACCACAAGATCAAGTACAAGAAAGCAATTCCCGGCCCGCTCAAGCGCCGCATCAACGTGCTGGCGGCGCTGTTCGAGCTGGCCGACCGCGAATTCCGGCAGATCCGCGACGCCACCGAGGCAGAACTGCGCCTGGCCCCCGACGAAACCGTGGCGCAGGACAGCCCCCATGCGACAAGCACTCCGCCCGGAGGCCAGGATTCCGCCCCCGGCAGCGGACTCAATGCCTTCACCTTCCTGAAGATCGCCACCCACTTCTTCAAGGACTTCGAATTCGAGCCGCACAAGGTCGACATGTTCGTCGACGACATCCACACCTGGTCGCCCGACATCACGCGCGCGCGCTTCAACAGCCTGCTGCGCCAGACCATCGGCATCGTCAAACGCTACAAGCAGCACCACGAAGAGCAGCACCCTTCATCGCAGCTCAACCCCTACACCGTGATCCGCCACTGCCTGTACCTCGGCAACAAGGAGGTCTACGCGCGTGCGCTGCGCAAGGCCTCGCGCGATGCGTTCGACGCCTGGCTGGCCACGGCCGACTGAAGAGTCGTCGGCGCATTTATCTCATGAAAATGGGCTTTTGCCCAATCCACACAAGCGCTGACCGCTATGGATTTTGATGGAGCCTCGTTAGGCACGCAGGGGCGCCATGGACCGCTTGACCGTGTCGCAGAGGTGACTCCGTCTGGGTGATTTCACGCCACCCCGGCTCAACCAAACACTGTTATATTGCACTGCAACAATCCCAAATTCCGCCATGCTCTACGCCCTTTATGAAACCCAGCGCTCCTTCATGGAGCCCTTTGCCGACTTTGCCCTGGCCACGGCCAAGTTCTACAGCAGTCCCACGTCGCTGCTCGGCAAAAGCCCGATGGCGCAGCGCATTGCAGCGGGCTACGAGCTGGCCTACCGCCTGGCCAAAGACTATGAAAAGCCTGCCTTCGGCATCCCCTCGGTGGAAGTCGACGGTGTCGGCGTGGCCATCCACGAGCGCGTGGAAATCGACAAGCCTTTTTGCGAGCTGCGCCGCTTCAAGCGTTTCTCGGACGACCCGGCGACGCTGACCAAGCTCAAGGGCCAGCCCGTGGTGCTGGTGGTGGCGCCGCTGTCGGGCCACTACGCCACGCTGCTGCGCGACACGGTGCGCACCATGCTCAAGGACCACAAGGTCTACATCACCGACTGGAAGAACGCGCGCCTGGTCCCGCTGTCCGAGGGTGCCTTCCACCTCGACGACTACGTCAACTACGTGCAGGAATTCATCCGCCACTTGCAGGGCGCCTATGGCAACTGCCACGTGGTCAGCGTGTGCCAGCCCACGGTGCCGGTGATGGCTGCGGTGTCGCTGATGGCCAGCCGCGGCGAGCCCACGCCGCTGTCCATGACCATGATGGGTGGCCCGATCGACGCGCGCCGCTCGCCCACCGAGGTGAACGACCTGGCCGTCAACCGCAGCTACGAGTGGTTTGAAAACAATGTGATCTATCCCGTGCCCCGCAAGTTTGCGGGCGCGGGCCGGCGCGTCTACCCCGGCTTTCTGCAGTACTCGGGTTTCGTGGCCATGAACCCCGATCGCCACGCCACCAGCCACTACGACTATTTCAAGAACCTGGTCAAGGGCGACGATGCCAGCGCCGAAGCGCACCGCCGCTTCTACGATGAATACAACGCCGTGCTCGACATGGATGCGGACTATTACCTGGAAACCATCCACACGGTGTTCCAGGAGTACAAGCTCGTCAACGGCACCTGGGACGTGCGCTCGCCCGACGGCGAGCTCGAGCGCGTGCGCCCCCAGGACATCCGCACCACCGCACTGTTCACGGTCGAGGGCGAACTCGACGACATCTCAGGCTCGGGCCAGACCCACGCGGCCCATGGCCTGTGCACGGGGCTGGACAGCACCCAGATGCGCCACCTCGAGGCCAAGGGCGCAGGCCACTACGGCATCTTCAGCGGCCGGCGCTGGCGCGAGGTGGTGTACCCCCAGGTCCGCCAGTTCATCCTCGACCACGCCACCCCACGGCAGCCCGCGGCAAGCAGCACCGCTCCCACCGGCGCGGCCGAGCCGGCGCCGGCCCAGGCAGAGACGGTGCAAACCCCTTTGCTGGCCGGCGTAACCGCCGCGCCGCCCGCGCTGCCGCAGCGCGGGCCCCGCATGGCGCGCAAGGGCTGAAAACGCGGTGCCAGCCGAGCCTTCCGCCCTGTCGGCCCTGGCCGCCCGCCTCGATGCGGCCTTGCCGCAGACGCAGTGCACGCGCTGCGGTTACCCCGATTGCGCCGGCTATGCCCAGGCCATCGCACGCGCAGAAGCCGGCATCGACCAATGCCCCCCCGGTGGCGCCGAGGGCATAGCCCGGCTGGCGGCCCTCACGGGCCAGGCGCTGCGGCCGCTCAATCCTGCGCATGGCAGCGAAGGCCCGCGCACCCTGGCCGTGATCGATGAGGACTGGTGCATCGGCTGCACGCTGTGCATCAAGGCCTGCCCCACCGATGCCATCGTCGGCGCCAACAAGCTCATGCACACCGTGATCGCCGCGCACTGCACGGGCTGCGAACTGTGCATTCCGGTGTGCCCTGTCGACTGCATTGCGCTCGACAACGCCAGCGGCGAGGCGACCGGCTGGGCCGCATGGTCGCCAGCGCAGGCCACGCATGCACGCCAGCGCTATGCACTGCGCCGGCAGCGGCTGGCCGGCGAGGGGCAGGCCCCTGACACGCCACCCGCGGTGGACGACAAGAAAGCCGCAATCGCAGCAGCGCTGGCGCGCGCGCGCGCCCAGCGCGCGCACTGAACCCCTTCCCGCGCCGGGCTTCGCTTCCCTTCCCAAGAAGCCTCCCATGCACGAACGGGGGCGCCGCGGCGCTCAGCCGCGCGCAGCCAGCGTCTTGTACACACCGCAGCCCAGGTAGCACTGGTCCAGCTGCAGCACGTACGACATCTTGGTCTGTACCGTGTCGCTCGCGGGGTTGTGGATGTCGTATTCCACCCAGCCCGGCGCCCGTTCGGCCTGCGCGATGATGTCCTGCACCAGTTGCTCTCCTGCGATGCCCGGAATGTCCTGCACGCGCGTGCCGACCTTGGCCGGGTTGCCACCGAACGCGCGGTAGGTGCCGTCGCGGTCGAGTGCGAACACGTACATGTCGCGGTCGTGCCAAGGCTGGGCGGGGTCTGTCAGCGTGCGCAGGAACTGCCCGGGCGGCGTTCTGCCGTGCATCGCGGCGGCGCGCTCGACCAGCGCCACGGCTTCGTCGGCGGTGCCCTGCTGCAGCCGAAAACTGGACACTGCCCGGGACAGGGTCGAGGCCCGGTTCTCCAGCGCCACGGCCTGCCCCACCGCGTGCTCGACCATCCGCGCGTTGTGCTGCGTGATCTGGTCGAGCTGGCGCACGGCCGTGGTGATCTCCTGCAGGCCGTTGCTCTGCTCCGCACCGGACGTCGAAATTTCAGACATGTTGGCCGCCACGCTGCGGATCCCGCCCGCCATCGCGGCGATGCCCTCGCCGGCCGAGCGGATCAGCGCGGCACTGGCCTCCACCTGCGCCACCGAGGTGCCGATGAGTGTGCGGATCTCGCGCGCTGCCTCGGCCGAGCGGCCCGCCAGCGTGCGCACCTCCGCCGCCACCACCGCAAAGCCGCGGCCCTGTTCGCCCGCGCGCGCGGCCTCCACCGCAGCATTGAGCGCCAGGATGTTGGTCTGGAAGGCGATGGCGTCGATCACGCCAATGATCTCGCCCATGCGGCGCGCCCCCTGCTGGATGGCCTCGACCGACTGCACGGCATGCGCCATGGCCTGCACGCCCTCGTCGGCGGCCTGTCGCACCTGGCGGGCGCGCTGGTCGGCGGCGCGGGCGGTCTGGGCATTGGTGTGCACGGTGGCCGACAGCTGCTCGACGCTGGCCGCCGTTTGCTCCAGGTTGGCCGCTTGCTGCTCGGTGCGCTCCGCCAGCGCCCGGTTGTCCACTGCCAGGCTCTGCCCGGCATGCGCCACCAGCGCGGCATTGCTGCGGATGTCTGCCACCATGGCAGACAGTGTGAGCACCATGCGGTCGAGCAGCCGGGCCAGTGCCGACAGCTCGTCGCGGCCCCGCACCGGCACGCGGGCACAGAGGTCGCCTTCCGTCGTCTGTTCCATGGCCGCGGCCAGATCGCCCAGATCGCCTGCGAGGCTCGCATACAAGGCGGCCACCGCGTACAGCCCGGCCACCGCGCAGCCCGCCAGCACGCCCCAGACCACCGCATTCGAGGCGCCCAGGCCGGGCAAGGCCGCCACCGCCACCAGGGCCGCACTCCACGCCGCTGCCAGCGTCAAGAGTTTGGCGGGCAGGCGCAGGCGGCGCATGCACCACACACCGGGTCGCAGGAAGGCTACATCAAACATGGGGCGAGTCTCCATTTCATTGTTCTGGGGAATGCAGGCGCTCCCAGAGGCACCTCGACGGGCCCATGGTCGTTACATTTTCTTGCACTAAACTGACGGACAGGCGGACACACGGCGTCCAGCCACAACGGCGCCAGGGCTGGGTTTCAGGGCGGGAAGAAGCGCGCACGCTGCACTGGGCGCCCGGGCGCATCCCCGATAATGGCGCCCCATGAACCCCCTGCTCTCCCACCTGCAGCCCTACCCTTTTGAGCGGCTGCGACAGCTTTTCGCGGGCGTCACCCCGCCCGCCCACCTGAGCGCCATCAGCCTGGGCATGGGCGAACCGCGCCACGCGACGCCGGCTTTCATCCAGGGAGCGCTGACCGCAGGCCTGGGCGGCCTCGCCAGCTACCCGGCCACGGCGGGCGAGCCGCGCCTGCGCGAAGCCTTCACGGGCTGGCTCGGCCGCCGCTACGGCCTGGCGCTCGATCCGGCCACGCAGGTGCTGCCCGTGAACGGTTCGCGCGAGGCGCTGTTTGCCTTTGCACAGACGGTGCTCGACCCCACGCAGGGCACGCCCGTGGTGGTCTGCCCGAACCCGTTCTACCAAATCTACGAAGGTGCGGCCCTGCTCGCGGGCGCCACGCCGTACTTCGCGCCCAGCGATCCCGAGCGCAACTTCGCGGTGGACTGGGACAGCGTGCCCGACTCCGTGTGGCAGCGCACGCAGCTGCTGTTTGTCTGTTCGCCGGGCAATCCCACCGGTGCCGTGATGCCCCTGGCCGAGTGGGAAAAGCTTTTTGCCCTGTCGGACCGCCACGGTTTCGTGATCGCCTCCGACGAGTGCTACAGCGAAATCTACTTCCGCGACGAGCCGCCGCTGGGCGGCCTGGAAGCCGCCGCCCGGCTGGGCCGCAGCGATTTCAAGAACCTGGTGTCGTTCACCAGCCTGTCCAAGCGCAGCAACGTGCCCGGCCTGCGCAGCGGCTTTGTCGCGGGCGACGCTGCGCTGATGAAGGCCTTCTTGCTCTACCGCACCTACCACGGCAGCGCCATGGGTCCGGCCGTGCAGGCCGCCAGCGTGGCGGCCTGGGGCGATGAGGCGCATGTGGCCGACAACCGCGCGCAGTACCGGCGCAAGTTCGCCGAAGTCACGCCCATCCTGGCACGCGTGATGGACGTGCGCCTGCCCGACGCAGGTTTCTACCTGTGGGGGCAGGTGCCGCAGCAGCTCGGCCTCAGCGACACCGAGTTCGCGCGCGGGTTGCTGGCTCAATACAATGTCACCGTGCTGCCCGGCAGCTATCTGGCGCGCGAGGTGGCCGGCGCCAACCCCGGTGCGCAGCGCGTGCGCATGGCCCTGGTGGCCGAAACCGAAGAATGCGTGCAGGCCGCGCAGCGCATTGCCCAATTCATCCAAACCCGTTCCACCTGATCACATGACCCACCACCTGCAAAGCACCATCGACGCCGCATGGGACAAGCGTGCCAGCCTCACGCCCAGCACCGCTCCCCAGGACGTGCTGGAGGCCGTTGAACACGTCATCGCCGAACTCAACAGCGGCAAGCTGCGCGTGGCCACGCGCGAGGGCGTGGGCCGGTGGACGGTGCACCAGTGGGTCAAGAAGGCCGTGCTGCTGTCGTTCCGCCTCAAGGACAACGCCGTCATCAAGGCCGGTGAACTGGGCTTCTACGACAAGGTGCAGACCAAGTTCGCCCACCTCTCGGCCGAGGAAATGGCCGCCACCGGCGTGCGCGTAGTGCCGCCCGCCGTCGCGCGGCGCGGCAGCTACATCGCCAAGGGCGCCATCCTGATGCCGTCCTACGTCAACATCGGCGCCTATGTCGACGAGGGCACCATGGTCGACACCTGGGCCACCGTGGGCTCGTGCGCGCAGGTGGGCAAGAACGTGCACCTCTCGGGCGGCGTGGGCCTGGGCGGCGTGCTCGAACCCTTGCAGGCCAACCCGACCATCATCGAGGACAACTGCTTCATCGGCGCGCGCTCCGAGATCGTCGAGGGCGTGATCGTCGAAGAGAACTCCGTCATCAGCATGGGCGTGTACATCGGCCAGAGCACGCCCATCTACGACCGTGCCACGGGCGAGATCAGCTACGGCCGCGTGCCCTCGGGCTCGGTGGTCATCAGCGGCAGCCTGCCCAAGGACGGCGGCCGCTACAGCCTGTATGCCGCCATCATCGTCAAGCGCGTCGATGCGCAAACCCGCGCCAAGACCAGCCTCAACGACCTGCTGCGCGACTGACGCGCGGGTCCATCCGGCGCCGGAACGCACCCACCACCACGAGAGGGAGAACCCATGAGCACGATGGAGCGCATCCTGCGCCTGATGGCCGAGAAAAAGGCCTCGGACGTGTACCTGTCGGCCAACGCGCCCGCGCTGATCAAGATCAACGGCGAGTGCGTGCCAATCAACAACCAGATCCTGCCGCCCGACGCGCCCCGCAACCTGCTCTCCGAGATCGTGCCCCCCGACCGCCTCGAAGAGCTGCAGGAGACGGGCGAGCTCAACATGGGCGTGCCTCTCACCGGCGTGGGGCGTTTTCGCGTCAGCGCCATGCGTCAGCGCGGCAGCTATGCCGTGGTGGTCCGTTTCGTCACGCAGGACATTCCCGACCTCGACAAGCTGAACCTGCCGACCGTGCTGGCCGACCTGATCATGGAAAAGCGCGGCCTGATCCTGGTCGTCGGCGCCACCGGGTCGGGCAAGAGCACGACGCTGGCGGCCATGATCGACCGGCGCAACAGCCTGCAGACTGGCCACGTGCTCACCATCGAAGACCCAGTCGAATACCAGTTCCGCAACAAGAAATCGATCGTCAACCAGCGCGAAATCGGCAGCGACACGCAGTCGCTGCAGGTGGCGCTGAAGAACGCGCTGCGCCAGGCGCCCGACGTGATCCTGATCGGCGAAATCCGCGACCGCGAAACCATGTCGGCCGCCATCGCCTATGCCCAGTCGGGCCACCTGTGCCTGGCCACGCTGCACGCCAACAACAGCTACCAGGCGCTCAACCGCATCCTCAGCTTCTACCCCGTGGAAGTGCGCGCCACCATGCTGGGCGACCTGGCCTCGGCGCTCAAGGCCATCGTGTCGCAGCGCCTGGTGCGCACCGCCACGGGCGAGCGCGTGCCCGCCGCCGAGGTCATGCTCAACACCAAGCTGGTGGCGGACCTGATCGAGAAGGGCGACTTCTCGGGCGTCAAGGAGGCCATGGAGAAATCCATGGCCGAAGGCTCGCAGACGTTCGAGGAAGACCTGGCGCGCCTGGTCTTGAGCCAGCGCATCGACCGCAAGGAAGGGCTGGCCTACGCCGACTCGCCCACCAACCTGATGTGGCGCCTGCAGAACGACTTCTCGCTGGCCGCCAAGGCCGCCCAGGCCCACAAGGCGGCGCAGGACGCGCAAACCCACGACGAAGAGCCGTCGTTCACCGAAATCGTGCTCGACGTGAAGCCGAGCGCCTGATCCCCCCTGTCCCATGCCCCGCACCCTGACCCTGGCCGAACAGCTCATCTCCCGCCCCTCCGTCACCCCCGAGGACGGCGGCTGCCTGCCCCTGCTGGCCGAGCGCCTGCAACCGCTGGGCTTTGCCTGCGAAACCATGGACAGCGGACCGGCCGAGTTCCGGGTCCAGAACTTGTGGGCAAAACGGCCTTCAGCGCACAGCCAGTCAGCGCAGGCTGCTATCAAAACAGTGGTCTTTGCGGGCCACACCGACGTCGTGCCCACCGGGCCGCTCGCGCAGTGGAGCAGCGACCCGTTCACGCCCACGCACCGCGACGGCAAGCTCTATGGCCGCGGTGCCAGCGACATGAAGACCTCCATCGCCGCCTTCGTCGTGGCCCTGGAAGAGTTCCTCGCCGCCACGCCCGCGCCGCTGCTGGACATCGCCCTGCTGCTGACCAGCGACGAAGAGGGCCCGTCGGTCGACGGCACCAAGGTCGTGGTCGAGGCGCTGAAGGCGCGCGGCGAACGGCTGGACTACTGCATCGTCGGCGAGCCCACGGCCGTGCAGCGCACCGGCGACATGATCAAGAACGGCCGCCGCGGCACGCTCAGCGGCAAGCTCACGGTGCGCGGCGTCCAGGGCCACATCGCCTACCCGCAGCTGGCACGCAACCCCATCCACGAAGCCCTGCCGGCGCTGGCCGAGCTGGCCGCCACCGAGTGGGACCAGGGCAATGCCTTCTTTCCGCCCACCAGCTGGCAGATCAGCAACGTCCACGGCGGCACGGGCGCGAGCAACATCATTCCCGGCGAGGTCGTGGTCGACTTCAACTTCCGCTTCTGCACCGAGTCCAGCGCCGAGGGGCTCAAACAGCGCGTGCATGCCGTGCTCGACCGCCACGGGCTCGAATACGCGCTGCGCTGGACGCTGGGCGGCCAGCCCTTCCTGACCCCACCGGGCGAGCTGGTCGCCGCCGTGCAGCAGGCGATTGCGGCCGAGACCGGCCTTGCCACCGAGCTGTCCACCACCGGCGGCACCAGCGACGGCCGCTTCATCGCCGCCATCTGCCCGCAGGTGATCGAATGCGGCCCGCCCAACGCGAGCATCCACAAGATCGACGAGCACATCACCGTGGCCGACATCGAGCCGCTCAAGAACATCTACCGGCGCACGCTCGAAAACCTGCACGCGCAGGCCTTGGCGGCGGTAGTATGAACGCACCCACCCCCGTGCCCAGCGCCCTGCCCGCGCTGCGCGGCGACACCATCGGCGCCCTCATCGCCAGCGGCACGCAGCGGCTGCAGGCCGCGGGCGTGGCCTTTGGCCACGGCACCACCAACGCCCACGACGAAGCCGCCTGGCTGGTGCTCTGGCGCCTCGGACTGCCGCTCGACACGCCGCTGGGCGATGCACCTGATTCCAAGCAAAATCAGCCTGTAACTCCCGCCCAGAAAGCGTTGGTAGCTACACTTTTTGATGAACGCATCGGCACACGCAAGCCCGCGGCCTACCTCACGCGCGAGGCCTGGCTGCAGGGCGTACCGTTCTATGTGGACGAGCGCGCCATCGTGCCGCGCAGCTTCATTGCCGAATTGATCGCCGATGGCGGCTTCGACGAATGGCTGGGCGAACACACGCACCAGGTGCTCGACCTGTGCACCGGCAACGGCAGCCTGGCCGTGCTGGTCGCCATGGCCTGGCCCGAAGTGCAGGTCACGGGCGCCGACCTCTCGCCCGACGCCCTCGCCGTCGCGCGCATCAACGTCGACCGGCACGGCCTGCAAAAGCGCATCGCGCTGCAGCAGTCCGACGGCCTGGCCGAGCTGCCCGGCCCGTGGGACCTGATCCTCTGCAACCCGCCCTATGTCAACAGCGACAGCATGTCCCAGCTGCCCCCCGAGTACCGCGCCGAGCCCGCGCTGGCGCTGGCCGGTGGCAACGACGGCATGGACTTCATCCGGCGCCTCCTCGCCGATGCCCCCGCGCGCATGAGCGCGCACGCCGTGCTCGTGCTGGAAATCGGCAACGAGCGCGCTTTTTTCGAGGCCGCCTTTGCGCAGCTGCCCGTGTTCTGGCTGGACACCAGTGCAGGCGAAGACCAGGTTCTGCTGGTCACGCGCGAGGCCCTCATCCGTTTTCTTCCCTCTTAATGATCACTCTTAAAAACGTCACCTTGCGCCGCAGCGCCAAGGTGCTGCTCAACGCCGTCAACGCCACCATCAACCCCGGCGAAAACGTCGGCCTGGTCGGGCGCAACGGCGCTGGCAAATCCAGCCTGTTCGCGCTGCTCAACGGCAGCCTGCACGAGGACGGCGGCGACTTCTACATTCCCACGCAGTGGCGCATGGCGCAGGTCGCGCAGAACATGCCCGAAACCGACGAGCCCGCGACCGACTTCGTCGTTGCCGGCGACACGCGCCTAGCCGACCTCGAAGCCCAGCTGGCCCAGGCCGAGGCGGCAGACGACGGCATGGCGATTGCCCACGCCTACACCGACCTGGCCGACGCCGGCGCGCACGACGCCGTGCCGCGCGCCCAGGCACTGATCCTCGGGCTGGGCTTCAAGGTGTCGGAGCTCGACAAGCCCGTGAACAGCTTCTCGGGCGGCTGGCGCATGCGCCTGCAGCTGGCGCGCGCGCTGATGTGCCCGTCCGACCTGCTGCTGCTCGACGAGCCCACCAACCACCTGGACCTGGACGCCCTGGTCTGGCTCGAAGCCTGGCTCAAGCGCTACGAGGGCACGATGATCGTCATCAGCCACGACCGCGAGTTCCTCGACGCCGTGACCAACGTCACGATGCACATCGACAACGCCCAGCTCACGCGCTATGGCGGCAACTACAGCAAGTTCGAGGAGCTGCGCGCGCAGCAGCTCGAACTGCAGCAGGCGAGTTTTTCGAAGCAGCAGGACAAGATCGCCCACCTGCAGAAATTCATCGCCCGCTTCAAAGCCAAGGCCAGCAAGGCCAAGCAGGCGCAGAGCCGCGTCAAGGCGCTCGAGCGCATGGAGAAGATCGCGCCCGTGCTGGCCGATGCCGACTTCACCTTCGAGTTCAAGGAGCCGCTCAACCTGCCCAACCCGATGCTGGCGATCACCGACGCGGCCTTCGGCTACCTCGGCGACGACGGGGTCGAGACCACCATCCTGCACAACGTCAGCCGCAGCGTGCTGGCGGGCCAGCGCATCGGCATCCTGGGCGCCAACGGCCAGGGCAAGTCCACCCTGGTCAAGACCATCGCGCGCACCATGGCGCCGCTGGCCGGCACCGTGACCGAGGGCAAGGGCCTGTCGATCGGCTACTTTGCGCAGCAGGAGCTCGACGTGCTGCGCCCGCACGAGAACCCGCTCGAGCACATGGTGCGCCTGGCGCGGGAGCTGGGCCCGAGCAGCCGCGAATCGGGCCGCGAGCAGGATCTGCGCAACTTCCTGGGCACGTTCAACTTCAGCGGCGACATGGTCAAGCAGACCGTGGGCAGCATGAGCGGCGGCGAGAAGGCCCGCCTGGTGCTGGCCATGATCGTCTGGCAGCGCCCCAACCTGCTGCTGCTCGACGAGCCCACCAACCACCTGGACCTGGCCACGCGCGAGGCGCTGTCGATGGCGCTCAACGAGTTCGAAGGCACGGTGATGCTGGTCAGCCACGACCGCGCCCTGCTGCGCGCCGTCTGCGACGAGTTCTGGATGGTGGGCCGCGGCGCGGTCGGCCCGTTCGACGGCGACCTCGACGACTACCAGCGCTACCTGCTCGACGAAGCCAAGCGCCAGCGCGAACTGGCCAAGACCGAAGCGGCCGCCGACAGCGCCGCGGCCAAAGCCGCCGCGCTGGCGACCGCCGCAGCGCCAGCCCCGGTTTCGATAGCTGTCAGCGCAAGCGTGGCAAGCGCTGGCGGCCAAAAAGTGCCTGCATCGACCGACCACAGCGCGCCCCCGGCGCGCGACGCCCGCGACGCCCGCGACCAGCGCAAGCAAGACGCCCTGGCGCGCCAGCAGCAGGCCGAAAAGCTGCGCCCGCTCAAGCGCGAGCTGGAAAAAATCGACCAGCGCCTGGCCGAACTCGCCGCCGAGCGCACGGCGCTCGAAGAGCGCCTCACGCAAGCCCTGCCGCCGGCCGAGATCGCCGACTGCGGGCGCCGCCTCAAGGCCAGTGGCGACGAAACGGCCGCGCTCGAAGAACGCTGGCTGGAGCTGTCGGGCCAGCTGGAGGCGGCTGCAAGCCCGTCCGCGTAAGCGCGCGGGCGCACTGACCCTGAAAAGCAGCGCAAACCATTGTCCCGGCATGGGTTTTAGCTACATTTTTCATAGCGAAAATAAAAGTGCTTACATAGGCCCAAGCCCTGTTGCATTTTTAGCGGTCATGGGTGTCAACGCCGTCCCGGGCGGCTGCGTTGTAGGTTCATCAACGGAACTACTCCCATGACCATGACCACCATCCTGTCCACTTGGCCCGAAGACGAACGCGACCGCAAACGCGCTCCTGCCCGCTTCTGAGGCCCTTCGCCTGCGCCTCTGCGCAGCCCTTCCGATCCTTTTTGACAGAAACGCCCGCAATTTGCGGGCGTTTTTGCGTGGGGTTGCCCCACCATGCGCTGGCCGCCTGCTGGCGCAGCGCCATCAAAAAAGCCGCTCCCAGCATGCGGAGCGGCTTCAAGGTACGGGAGGGGGCGCCCCCGTTGGCACCCGCCCTGCGCGCAGTCAGCCCATGTGCAGTCCGCCGTTGACCGAGAAGTCGGCGCCGGTGGCGTAGCCGCCTTCGTCCGATGCCAGCCACGCGATGATGGAGGCGATCTCGCTGGGCTCGCCCAGGCGCTTGACCGGCACGGTGGCGACGATCTTTTCAAGCACGTCGGCGCGGATGGCCTTGACCATGTCGGTGCCGATGTAACCCGGGCTCACGGTATTCACCGTCACGCCCTTGGTCGCCAGTTCCTGCGCCAGCGCCATGGAAAAACCGTGCATGCCGGCCTTGGCGGCCGAATAGTTGGTCTGACCGGCCTGGCCTTTTTCGCCATTGACCGAGCTGATGTTGACGATGCGGCCCCAGCCCTTTTCAACCATGTCGGCCACCACCTGCTTGGTGACGTTGAACATGCTGTTGAGATTGGTCTCGATCACGGCGTCCCAGTCTTCGCGGGACATTTTCAGAAACATGCGGTCGCGCGTGATGCCGGCGTTGTTGACCAGCACATCGATGCTGCCGTGCTCGGCCTTGGTCTTGCTGAAAGCCTCGACCGTGGAGTCCCAGTCGCCCACGTTGCCCACCGACGCGTGGAAGGTGTAGCCCAGCGCCTTTTGCTCGGCCAGCCATTTGGCATGGTCGCGCGTGGGACCGCAGCCTGCGACAACCGTGAACCCATCCTTGTGGAGGCGCTGGCAAATGGCGGTGCCGATGCCCCCCATGCCGCCGGTGACATACGCTACTTTTTTGCTCATCTTGATCTCCTCTTGTTGGATGCTGGGACCGCTCCCACTCTAGCGGTCTTCGGCGCGCCGGCTGTCCACGTAAACACGGAGGCGCGCGGCCCCACAGGCGCCGTTTGCTCAGCGCTCGAGCGCCAGGGCCACGCCCATGCCGCCGCCAATGCACAAAGCGGCCAGGCCTTTCTTCGCATCGCGGCGCTGCATTTCATGCAGCAGCGTGACCAGGATGCGGCAGCCCGACGCGCCGATGGGGTGGCCGATGGCGATGGCACCGCCATTGACGTTGACCTTGGCCGGATCGATGGCGAGTTCCTGGTTCACGGCGCAGGCCTGGGCGGCGAAGGCTTCGTTGAGTTCGAACAGGTCGATGTCGGACGCGCTCCAGCCCGCGCGCTGCAGGGCCTTGCGCGTGGCAGACACGGGGCCCATGCCCATGGTGGCCGGGTCCAGGCCGTTGGTGCCAAAGGACGCAATGCGCGCCAGGGGGGTGAGCCCCAGGGCGGCCGCCTTCCTGGCGCTCATCACCACGACAGCGGCAGCGCCGTCGTTCAGGCCCGAGGCGTTGCCCGCCGTCACGCTGCCGGCCTTGTCGAAGGCCGGGCGCAGGCTGGCCAGCCCCTCGGCATTGGACTTGCGGTTGATGAATTCATCGGCGTTGAAGACGATGGGGTCGCCCTTTTTCTGCGCCAGGCGCACGCCGACGATCTCGTCAGCGAAGCGGCCCGCGTCCTGCGCGGCCGCCGCTTTCTGCTGGCTGCCCAGGGCCAGCGCATCCTGCATGTCGCGCGTGATGCCGTACTGCTTGGCCACGTTCTCGGCGGTGATGCCCATGTGGTACTGGTTGTACACGTCCCAGAGGCCGTCGACGATCATGGTGTCGACCATCTTCCAGTCGCCCATGCGCTGACCATCGCGCGAGCCATTGAGTACATGGGGGCTGGCGCTCATGTTTTCCTGGCCACCGGCCACGACGATTTCGCTGTCGCCCGTGGCCACCGCCTGGGCTGCCAGCATCACTGCCTTCAGGCCCGAACCGCAGACGGCGTTGATGGTCATCGCCGGGGTTTCCTTGGCCACGCCGGCCTTCATCATGGCCTGGCGCGCGGCGTTCTGGCCGACGCCCGCGGTGAGGACCTGGCCCATGATGACTTCACCCACCTGGTCCAGGCCCACGCGCGCGCGCGCCAGCGCTTCCTGGATCACGATGCTGCCCAGCTCGGTGGCCGGGGTCTTGGCCAGCGCGCCGCCAAACTTGCCCACCGCCGTGCGGGTGGCCGAAACGATAACGATGTCTTCCATGGTGTGGTCCTTGTGAAAATGAGTCGGCGCCGGAGATCAGGCCTTCTGCTGGACGTAGCGGCCAGGCGCAGGCTCGATCGCCTTGAATTTTGCCCCTTTGCCGTAGGTTTTGGGTGCCGGGATCTGCGCGCCCGCATGGGCTTGCAGCCAGGTGCTCCAGTCGGTCCACCAGCTGCCGGGGTGTTCTTCGGCGCCCTCCAGCCAGGCGTCGAAGGTCTTGGGCAGCTTGCCGTCGGCGCGGATCCAGTGGCTGCGCTTGTTCTTGGATGGCGGGTTGATGACTCCCGCGATGTGGCCCGAGGCCCCCATCACAAAACGCTTGGGGCCCGGCAGCACCTGGGTGGAGGCATAGGCGGCACCGATGGGCACGATGTGGTCCTCGCGCGAGCCATAGATGTAGGTCGGCAGCGTCAGCTGGCTCAGGTCCAGCTTTTCGCCGCACACGGTCAGCTTGCCGGATTCGATGAGCTTGTTTTCCAGGTACATGTTGCGCAGGTACCAGGCATAGAAAGGTCCGGGCAGGTTGGTGCTGTCGCTGTTCCAGTACAGCAGGTCGAACGGCGGCGGGGTCTCGCCCTGGAGGTAATTGCCCACCACGTAGTTCCAGACCAGGTCGTTGGGGCGCAGGAAGCTGAACGTGGAGGCCAGGTCCTTGCCCTGCATCATGCCGCCCTGGCCCATCTGCATTTCACGGAAGCGCACGGACGCCTCGTCGATGAAGACGTCGAGGATGCCGGTGTCGGTGAAGTCGATCAGCGTGGTCAGGAAGGCGGCGCTGGCCACGGGCTCGCGCCCGCGCGCCGCCAGCACGGCCAGGGCGTTGCTCAGGATCGTGCCTCCCACGCAAAAGCCCAGCGCGTTGATCTGCTCGGCGCCCGAGATCTGCTGCACCACGTGGATGGCCTCGATGGCGCCGTCCTCCACATAGTGGTCCCAGGTCTTGTCCGCCATTGACGCATCGGGGTTGCGCCAACTCACGACAAAGGTGCGCTGGCCCTGGCTGACCGCATAGCGGATCAGCGAGTTGTCGGGCTGCAGGTCGAGGATGTAGAACTTGTTGATGCACGGCGGGATGAGCAGGAAGGGCCGCTCGTACACCTTGGCCGTGAGCGGCTTGTATTCGATGAGCTGGAACAGCTCGTTCTCGAACACCACGGCGCCCTCGGTCGTGGCCACGTTGCGGCCCACTTCAAACAGGCTCTCGTCGGTCATCGAGACGTGGCCCTGGCGCATGTCGCGCAACAGGTTCTGCAGGCCCTTGGCGATGCTCTCGCCCTGGGTTTCGATCGCCTTTCGCTGCGCCTCGGCGTTGAAGGCCAGGAAGTTGCTCGGCGCCATGGCGGCCAACCACTGCTCCACGCCGAAGCGGATGCGTGCGCGGGTCTTGGCGTCGGCGTCCACGGCCTCGGCCAGGCCCATGAGCGTGCGCGCGTTGAGCAGGTAGGTGGCGGCAGAAAACGACGCCACCGGGTTGCGCGACCAGCCGTCGCCGCTGAAGCGCTTGTCTTGCGCTGCCACCGGCGCTGCGCCCTGGCTCCACAGCTCGCGGATCTGGTCGAGGTACTGCTGCTGCAGCGTCTGGATCTTTTCGGGGGCGAAGTGCACGGGCGCAGGCAACTGGGGGGCGCCCACATCGACACCCTGGAAGGATTGCAGCGCACGTGACCAGCTTTCGCCGAAAATCTGCTGGAATTGCTGGGCACTTTGGTCCCAGAGTGAATCAGAATCCATGCTGCCTCCTTTGGGTGCGAAGAACCCGCTCACTGTGCGTGGTTGCCACCCGATTGTTGCCGAGCACTCGGCTATGGTAACGCTCCAATCCCTTTCTTTTCCTTACGTGGACCGCTGATGTATCTGGTCGTTATCGCGTGGCTTTACGTCACCATCATGATGGCCGTGGCCGAAGCCACGAGCACCACGGGCTCGCTGCTGGGCGCCGCCATCACCTTTGTGCTGTATGGCCTGCTGCCCTTGTCCATCGTCGTGTACATCCTCGGCACGCCGGGGCGCCGGCGCGCCATCCACGCGCGCGAGATGGCCGAGCGCGCAGCCGCCGCGCAGGAGGCCTCGGCTGCGGCTTCAGCCGATCCAGACGCACGCGGCGAAGCGCCCGCTGCCGCCGAGGGCGGCACTGTCGCGCCGGTGCGAAAAGAACCTTGAAGGGTTCGCCACCGTGCACCAGGCGGCGCTGCTGTCGTTGCCATAGACCGCGCTGACGCCGAGCGCATGCAGGCGCTGGCGCGCCAGCGCCGCCAGGTCGGCCAGGTATTTGCCGGAACCATGCGGCCGAAAGTGCTGCGCCGCCGCGCCGTCGTGCGCGCAAAAGGCGGCGTGCACCTCGGCGCCTACCTCAAAAGCCTGCGGGCCGATGCACGGGCCGAGCCAGGCCAGCGTGTCGGTTGCAACGGGCACTTGCTGCGGCTGCACGGGCGGTGCATTCACTCCATTTTTGATAGCTGCTTGCACAGACCCTGCAAGCGCCAGGGCCGAAAACTCCTGGAAAACCGCTTCCAGCACGCCGCCCTCCTTCCCTCCTGCCAGACCACGCCAGCCGGCATGGGCTGCGGCCACGGCACGGCCCTGGCGGTCGGTCAGCAGAACCGGCAGGCAGTCGGCCACCATGATGGTGCAGACCTGCCCAGGCGCGGTGGCCACGCAGGCATCGGCGCAGTTGCCATCCTGCAGGCTGGCCCCCAAGGCGAGCACCCGCGTTCCATGCACCTGCTGCAGAAATATGGCATGCGCCCCCGGCGTGGCAGCGGCCAGCGCCGCCTGCAGCACGCGCCGGTTGGCCTGCACGGCAGCCGGGTCATCGCCCACATGGCCCCCGAGGTTCAGGCTGTCGTACGGCGCCGCGCTGGCGCCGCCGGCGCGCGTGGTGCACAGCGCATGCACATGGGCGGGCGCGGGCCAGTCGGGGACCAGCCAGTCGAGGTGCATGGCAGGCCTTGGGCTCACGCTTCGGCGTCGGGGCAGGCCGAGGGCTGCGCCTGCTGGAAAGCCGGCAGGGCCATGCAGCCATCGAAAGCCGCGAGCGTGCGCGGCAGGCCGTCCAGGTTCACATGGAAGCGCTGGGCATTGAAGATCTGCGGCACAAGGCAGCAGTCGGCCAGCGTGGGCGTGTCGCCCCAACAGTACTGCGACGGCGCCTGGCATGCGGATTCGCGCTCCTGCGCCAGCAGGGCCAGCTGGCGCTCGAAGGCTTCGAGGCCGCTGCGCACCCAATGGTGGTACCAGGCGTTCTTGGCGTCGTCACCGACCTTGATCTCGTGCACCAGGTATTTGAGCACGCGCAGGTTGTTGAGCGGATGGATCTCACACGCCACCATCTGGGCCAGCGCGCGCACGCGTGCGCGCTCCAGCGCGCCGCCGGGCAGCAATGGGGGTGCGGGGTGGGTTTCATCGAGGTATTCGATGATGGCCATCGACTGGCCCAGGGTGTGGCCGTCGTCCGTTTCGAGCGCCGGCACCAGCGCGTCGCCCAGCCGCGCCGCATAGGCGGCCTGCCGGTGCTCGGCGCGCACCAGGTGCACGGGCACATAGTCGTAGGGCAGGCCCTTGAGCTGCAGCGCGATGCGCACGCGGAACGAGGCCGAGGAGCGAAAGTAGTTGTAGAGCTTCATGGGGCGTCCTGTAAAGGCGGTGGAACAGAATTGGGCGCTGCGCCGATGGGTGCGTGGTCCGCACAGCCCCACAGCCAGCCGGCCAGCCACCCTGCCGGCCCGGCACCGCGCCGGCAGCGGCCCTTCACCCGCCAGTGCTGCGCGCCGCCCGTCCAAGCGGGCTGCCATGGCCGCGAGTGTATCGGGCCCATGGCACACTGCTGCGTGCTTGCGCACGCGCGGCCTCGCCGGCGACGCACCCCTTCCACCCATTGACGCAGAAAGTCCCGCATGAGCTATGTATTTCCTCCGGCCCCGGTGGCCAGTGTTCCCGTGGTTGGCACCAGCGAGCGTTTTCCGGTGCACCGCATCTATTGCGTGGGCCGCAACTACGAAGAGCACGCCAAGGAAATGGGCTTCACCGGCCGCGAGCCGCCGTTCTTCTTCATGAAACCGGCCGACGCCGCCCTGCCCGTGAACGCGGGCGAGACCGGCCAACTGCCCTACCCCAGCCTGACAGCCAACCTGCACCATGAGATCGAACTCGTCGTGGCGATCGGCAAGGGGGGCAAGAACATCGCGGCGGCCGATGCGGCCCAGCACATCTTTGGCTACGCCGTGGGTCTGGACATGACGCGGCGCGACCTGCAGAACGAGATGAAAAAGCAGGGACGCCCCTGGTGCATCGGCAAGGGCTTCGAGCACAGCGCCCCGATCGGCCCGATCACGCCCGCGGCGCAGGCCGGCGATGTGCAGAACGCCGCCATCTGGCTGCAGGTCAACGGCGCAGACCGCCAGCGCAGCACGGTGGCGCAGCTCATCTGGAACATTGCCGAGACCATCGAGCACGTCTCGGCCGCCTGGGAGCTGCAGCCCGGCGACCTGATCTACACCGGCACGCCCGAAGGCGTGGCCGCCGTGGTGCGCGGCGACCTGCTCGACGGCGGCGTCGAGGGCTTGGAGCCACTGCGACTGAGCGTGGTATAGCCAGTCAATTCACTACTTATTTAATAGCATCCAGCGCTTATATCATAAGCGCTGGAGGCCTATTTGATTCAAAATTCAGCGCATGACCTTTCGCAGCCCGATCAAGCACTGCCGCAACTGCGGCACCGCGGTGGTGTACCGCGTCCCCGATGACGGCGACACCCGCCAGCGTGCCGTGTGCCCGGCCTGCCAGACCATCCACTACGAAAACCCGCTCAACGTGGTCGGCACCGTGCCCGAGCTGGCCGACGGCCGCGTGCTGCTGTGCAAGCGCGCCATCGAGCCGCGCTATGGCAAGTGGACCCTGCCGGCCGGCTTCATGGAACTCGATGAAACCACCGCCGAAGGCGCCGCGCGCGAGACCGACGAGGAAGCCGGCGCGCAGATCGAGATGGGCCCGCTGTTTTCGCTGCTGAACGTGCGCCGCGTCGGCCAGGTGCACCTGTTTTACCGTGCCACCCTGCTCAGCGACCAATTCAACCCGGGCTTCGAGACGCTGGAGGCGCGCCTGTTCACCGAGAGCGAGGTGCCCTGGGACGAACTGGCGTTCCGCACTGTCAAGGCCACGCTGGAGCGCTACTTTGCCGACCGGCGCGCCGGCGCGTTCGGGCTGCACTGCATCGATATCGAATAGCCGATCGGGCCCGCCAGGAGCTCGCATGCCGCCAGGCCAGCGCCCGCTGCACTGGCGCCTGCAGTCTCAATGGGGCAGCTTGAGGGCTTTCCAGCCCGCGTGGTCGAAATGGCTGCCGTAGGTGTTGAGCGCTTGCGCAAGCTTGACGACGCCAGAAGCCCTCTCGCTGTCGCCTTCCTTGCCCTGCACGGCTTCAACGCCGCCCATGAGGTTGGCAATCACTGCATGCAACTGCGCGTCGGCCTTGGGTTCGAGCTTGCAGTTTTCGACGATGTAGGCGACTTGCGCCGAGACCGTCGCGCCCAGAGCGTCATAGTTTGCCGCTGTGGCCTTGCCAGCGTGTGCTGCCGGCAAAGTGCGGCTAACCGCTGCCTGTATCGCCGCCATGCCCTTGCGCAGCGGCGCATCGATGGCCCATTTTTTTCCGGCGTTGAGTTCCACTGTGAGGGGCGTGGCGCTCGCGTGGTCGTGGCCTGCGGGGGTGGCGGCCCCTGCTGCGGCGGGCAGTGTCAGGGCAGCGGCGAGAAACAGGTACAGCGGTGATTTCATGGGATGGCTCCAGTGGGTTGAATGCACATGGGACCTGCAAATGGCAGGCCTTGCTGCTTCAAACGTGCGGCACCGACAAATGTTCCATTTGTTTTGCATCTTTCCTGTCTCTTGCGCTGCGTCCTATGCTGGCCTCAATGGCGGTGCAGCAACTCCTCTTCGGTGGATTCCTGGGCATAGCGGCTCAGCAGCAAGGCCATCAGCGTGGCGCGCTGGCCATCGTTGAGCAATACGCGCTCGGCCAGCAGCTGCTCGATCACGCGTTGCTGCTGCGCGTTTTGCAGCGCGGCGATCCGGGCCTGCTCGGCATTGATGGCTGCCCGGTCGATCTGCGAAGCAAAAATGTGCCGCACCAGCGACTCGCGGTGTTGGCGGATTTCGCCCCAGTTGGCCGCCAGATCGCGTAAAAAATGGGGTTCAAGCGCCTGCCAGCGCTGGCGCTGGTCGGCGTTCAGTTGCAAATAGTCCGCCAGGTTCAAAGGCAGCACGTGCATGGCCTTGGCGGCGGGCGACAGTTGCAGCTGGTGCACAGCGACCGCCGCGACAATGCCGAGATTCAGGGCCAACGACACGGCCAGAAGCCATTGGGAGGCGGTGGGGCGTTTCATGGCATTCCTTTAGAGAGGCGGCAAATTTCGGCGGCGGCGCACAGGCCGCCCGGCGGAACGGGGTCGAACACCCGCACAAGGCTGGCGCTTGGCGCGCGCGCAGCGCCCGCTCCCAAGAGCACCCCTCCCATCCAGACGCCCGATGCCAAGGCCAGCCCCGTCGCCAACCCTGCGGGCACCCAGCCCAGCCAGCGGCCGGCAGCTGGCCGCATGCCCGGTGGTTGGGCGCACAGGCGGTCGTTCAGTTGCGCGGCGAGATCGAAACCCAAGCGGGGCGACGGCAGCTTTCGCAGGCCGTTCCGCAGGGCGGCGATGTCATTGAGCCGCTGCTGGCACAGGGGACAGCCCTGCAAATGGCGGTCGAATCTGGCACGTTCGGCGGGCGGCATCTGGTGATCGGCATAGACAGACAGCTTGTGGTGTTGGGGGCAGGTCATGGCAGGGTCTCCATTCAGCGCGGCATTCTCTCCAGCAGACCGGCACGTGCGCGTGCAATGCGCGATTTGACGGTGCCCAGGCCGATGTCGAGCACGGCGGCAATCTCTTCGTAAGACATGTCTTCTATTTCCCGCAGCAGCAGGATTTCGCGGTGTTCGGTGGGCAGGCGCGCCAGGGAGGCTTCGAGGCCCTGGTAGCGCTGCACGGTTTCCAGCACGGCATCGGGCCCGGGCGCCGGGTCCGGGCAAAGAGCTTCTTCTTCGTCGCTCAGAGGGACGAAATCCACCCGCTTGCCGCGCCGCAACCAGTCAAAAGCCAGGTTGCGGGCAATGCGAAACAGCCAGGTGCTGAGCCGCGCCTGCGGCGTCCAGCGCGGCAGGGCCTTGTAGGCGTTCAAAAAAGTGTCCTGGGTCAACTCCAGCGCATCGTCGTGCGAGCGGGTCAAGCGCACGAGAAAGCGGTAGATGCGGTCCTGAAAGCGTGCCACCAACTCTGAAAAAGCCGCCCGCTCACCCCGCTGTGCGTGCGCAGCGCATTCTTCGTCTTGGAGATGGCTGAAAATTCCCATGGGGTTTGATGGCTTCAACGCGCGAGCCGCCTGAAAGTTCCCTGGTTTGCAGAACCCGGGGGGCTGGGGTCGACAGACAGGCATCTTGACACGCGCCGCACGCCCGCTTTCCATGGATCTATGAATCGCGCCCGATTGGGACTCTCGCTGCTGCGCGGATTGCACCGCCTGGACTGGATCGATACAGACCAAGTGTGTTGAGACGGAGAGGGATGGCCAATTTGCGTAATCACGATCCAAGAAGCCGCATGCCCCCTGCATTGCCAAGCAAGAAGCTTGATATCGCCCACTCTTTCCTCGGCATGGGCGTTTGCTTAATTCATGTAAGTTACATTCAATGGAGGCTGAATGAGGCTTTTTCTGCCCGCTTCCGGAAAGCTGTCTTCCTTCCGCCAAGCGGCAGCGCAGGCGCAGGCACCGGCTGTGGAAAGCGAGGCGCCTGCGCGCTGCGCCTCAATCGGGCTGAGGCCTTCTATCCCAGCTTGCCCAGGATGCCGGCCATCTCGTCCTTGGTGAAGGCTCGCAGGGTTTGCATGCGAATATTGCCCGCGGAGGCAATGGCCAGGCCGAAGGCGGTGGCCGAGGTGTCGTCGGGCGCCTCGATGAACGCGACCAGGTCGTAGGGACCAAGGGTCCAATAGATCTGGGGCATCTTGGCGCCGAATTTCGAAGCGGCATCCTTCACAGCGTCGGCGCGTTTGGTCGTCTCCTTGACCGTGCGGATGCCTTGGTCCGTGAAGTTGCACAGTGCGATGTAAGTTGCCATGGTATTTCCTTTGCGCAAAGGGGCCCCATCGGTGAACCGGTTGGGCAGGCCCCGTTGCGCAACCGGCAATCCATGCTCACCTGGTGGACGGAGAAAGCGCAGGCCGAGGGCGCCTGCAGGCTGAGGGGGAGCCGTCTGGCCTGTGCGCCACGGTGCGCCCGCTTTGCCCCAAAGTCAACGTACCGGCACCCGCGGGAGTGGATGGGTGACCCGGGCGCGGCTGCCGCACGGGGCGGGCCCGGCGGCAAACGCCTTGGATCAAGGGTCCGAGTCGGTGCTCACCGGTGGCAGGTTCGCCTCGGGCACTGCAGCACGCGCCGCACCCCCCTGCCCCGCCCCGGCGGGCCCGCTGGACCAGGGCGAGAGGGACGGGCCACTGGCCTCCGAGCGGTCACCGGGCACCACGACGAAGGCCGGCAGCGCGGACAGCGGCGTCGGGCTGGCGTCGGGCAGCGGCAGCAGCTCGGACGATTCGGTGATCTGCGGCAGTGCCGGCGGAGGCTCGGCGGCCTGGGGCGCGCGGCGCGGTGCGGGCTCGGGCGCCTGCGCCTCCTCGGGCGGCGTCGTGCCGGCTCCCCAAGCCTGCCAGCGTTCGCGCAGGCGCGTGGCAAGCTGGTGCCACCAGCGCGTGTCTTCCTCGTCCACGAAGCGCTGGCGTGCATCGATGGCCTTGGCGCGCAGGCTTTGCTGGAAGAAGTCGCCCACCATGGGCAGCGCGCTGTGGGCGCCCTGGCCCCAGTGGTCGCTGCGCAGCGTGATGCGGCTGTCGTTGAAGCCCACCCACGCACCGGCCACCAGCTGCGGGTGCATGAGGATGAACCAGCCGTCGGCGTTGTCCTGCGTGGTGCCGGTCTTGCCCGCCACGTCGGCGCGGATGCCGTAGCGCGTGCGGATCGCGCTGCCCGTGCCCTTGTCGATCGCGGCGCGCAGGGCGTTGCGCAGGGTTTGCGCGGCCTGGGTGGCCAGCGCGGTGCGGGGTTTCGGGGGTTCGAAGGCCTCCAGCAGCTTGCCACTGCGGTCCTCGATGCGCGTGACCCACACGGGCTCGACGGCCATGCCGGCATTGGCAATGGTCGCGTAGGCGCTGACCATTTCCTTGAGCGTGACCGGGCTGGTGCCCAGCGCGAGCGAGGGCACCACGTCGAACGGAGACTCGCGCACGCCCATGGCGCGCGCGAGCTGCGCCACCTTGGCGGGGCCGACCTGCTGCACCAGCTCGGCGGTGATGGTGTTCTTGGAGTACGCCAGCGCGTCGGCCAGCGCCATCGGCTGGCCGCTGGGCGGTCCGCCGTCGCTGGGGCGCCAGACCTCGCCGCCGGGCAGCGCGATCTCCACCGCCTGGTCCACCCGCGTGTCGCTCGCCAGGGCGCCCTGCGCAAAGGCGGCGCCGTACACAAAGGGCTTGAAGGTGGAGCCCGGCTGGCGACGCGCCTGCTGCACATGGTCGAAGGGGTCGAGCGCAAAGTCGCGGCTGCCCACCCAGGCCAGGATCTCGCCGGTCTGCGGCGCCAGGGCCAGAAAGCCTGCCTGCACGCGCGTCTTGCCTTGGCGCAGCGCGCGCAGGAAGGCCGCGTCCGCCAGCAGCGCCTTGGCGGCGGCGTCGGGTGCCTGGCCTTGCGCGACGGCGGTGCGGAATTCGGGCGACTCGCGCACCAGGCGCTGCACCAGCGGGTTGGCAGCGCTCCAGCCGCTGCGCTGGCCCCAGGCGGCGTCGGCCACGCCCTGCAGCACGCGGCCCTGGCGTGCCACGGCCTGGGTGGCCAGGGACTGCAGGCGCGCGTCGAGCGTGGTGTGCACCACCAGGCCGTCGGTGTAGATGTTGTAGCCGTTGCGGTCGGCCCAGGCGATCAGCCATTTGCGCAGCTGCTGCGCAAAGTGCGGCGCCGGCCCGGGCGGCTCCGACTGGCGTTCGAAATTGATGCGCAGCGGGCGTTTCTGCAAGGCCACGAGCTGCGCCGGGTCGAGCTTGCCGCGCTTGGCCATCTGCGCCAGCACCGTGTTGCGCCGCGCCTGGGCGCGCTCGGGGTTCTGCACCGGGTTGTAGTAGCTCGTGCCCTTGAGCATGCCGATCAGCGTGGCGCTTTGCAGCACCGTGAGCCGGCGCGCCGAGGTGTCGAAATAGGTGCGCGCCGCCATCTCGATGCCCCAGGCGTTGTAGAGAAAGGGCACGGTGTTCAGGTAGGTCTCGAGGATCTCGTCCTTGGAGTACGCCCACTCGATCTTGAACGCGGTGATCGCCTCCTTGAGCTTGCGCGTGAGCGTGGGTGCGCGGCCGATGTCTTCCGGATAGAGGTTGCGCGCCAGCTGCTGGGTGATGGTCGAGCCGCCCTGGCGGTCGCCCGAGAACGTGGCCAGCGCGGCGCCGGCCGTGCGCCGCCAGTCCATGCCCCAGTGCTGGTAGAAGCGGTGGTCCTCGGTGGCGATGAGCGCATCGACCACCTGCGGCGCGATGGCCTTGAGCGGCACCCATTCGCGGTGCACCCATTGGTACTCGGCCAGCAGCTCGCCGCCGCGCGCCAGCACCTGCGCAGGCTGCTCGGTCCTGGCCTTGCGGATGTCGCTGATCGACGGCGTGAACGGCACCAGCACCAGCGCATACAGCAGGCACAGCGCCGGCACCGCCGCGGCGCCCAGCGCCACGCCGCGCCGCGTGGGGCGGCGCAGATGGGGTGCGAGGCGCTGGCGCCAGCCGCTCAGGCGCGCGGACAGGGAGGCAATGGCAGGGTGCATGGCGGGGACGGAAATGGTTCAGGCGAGCGGGGGTGCGGGCACAGCGTGCAAGGCGGCATCAGATTTTCAGGAAAATAGCCTTCCAGCCCTTTTGCAGCAAGCGCTTGCAGCTATGAATTTGATATTGAAAAAGCCGCCACAGGGGCGGCTCGGGCGGCGCACAAGTGCGGGGCGTGGCGCTGCGCGTGCCGCCTTCATGGCGCCGCCAGCAGCGCCAGCATGCCCGCCTCGTCGAGCACGGGCACGCCCAGCGCTTGCGCCCTGGCGAGTTTGCTGCCCGCGTCCGCGCCGGCCACAACGTAGCTGGTTTTCTTGCTGACCGAGCCGGCCACCTTGGCACCGGCGGCTTCGAGCAGGTCTTTGGCCTGGTCGCGGCTGAGCGTGGGCAGCGTGCCGGTGATCACCACCGTCGTGCCAGCCAGCGCCTGGGCCGCGCGCTCGGCGGGGGCGCCCTCTTCCCAGGCCACGCCGCAGGCGCGCAGCTGCTCGACCACCTCGCGGTTGTGCGGCTGGTCGAAAAAAGTGCGCAGGCTGTGCGCGACCACGGGGCCGACATCGTTGACCTGCAGCAGCTGCGCCTCGGTCGCGTCCATGATCGCGTCGAGGCTGCCGAAGTGGCGCGCCAGGTCCTTGGCCGTGGCCTCGCCGATGTGGCGAATGCCGAGGGCAAACAGAAAGCGCGCCAGCGTGGTGCGCTTGGACTTCTCCAGCGCCGCGAGCACGTTCTGCGCCGACTTGTCGGCCATGCGCTCGAGCGCCAGCAGCGAAGTCAGGCACAGCCGGTACAGGTCGGGCAAGGTGCGGATCACGCCCGACTCGACCAGCTGGTCGACCAGCTTGCCGCCCAGGCCCTCGATGTCCATGGCGCGGCGCGCGGCAAAGTGCAGCAGGGCCTCCTTGCGCTGGGCGGCGCAGAACAGGCCGCCGCTGCAGCGGTGGTTGGCCTCGCCCTTTTCGCGCACCACGTCGCTGCCGCAGACCGGGCAGTGCGCGGGCATGCGGAAGTTGGGGACGTAGGGCCGGCGCGGCACACGGGCCCGTTCGGCGATCAGGGCCTTGGCATCGCCGCCGCCGTGCGCAAGCGCTTGGGCATCGGGCAGGCCCGCCGCCCCGCTGGAGGCCACCCGGCCCACGACCTCCGGAATCACGTCGCCGGCGCGGCGCACCACCACGGTGTCGCCCACGCGCACGCCTTTCTTGCGGATCTCGAACACGTTGTGCAGCGTCGCGTTGGTCACCGTCACACCGCCCACGAACACGGGCGCCAGGCGCGCCACGGGCGTGAGCTTGCCGGTGCGGCCGACCTGCACGTCGATGCCTTCGACGCGCGTGACCATCTCCTGAGCCGGGTATTTGTGCGCCACGGCCCAGCGCGGCTCGCGCGTGAGGAAGCCCAGCTGGCGCTGCAGGTCGAGCCGGTTGACCTTGTAGACCACGCCGTCGATGTCGTAGGGCAGCTCGTCGCGGGTGGCGCCCACGCGCTGGTGATACGCTATCAATTCAGAAGCACCCTGCGCAGTCTCCACCTGGTCTGCGACCGGAAAACCCCATGACTTGAGGGTTTGCAGCAGCGCGTAGTGCGTGGCAAACGCGGGGCCGCCCTCCTCCGCCGGCGTGACGGCCCCCAGGCCATAGGCGAAGAAGCTCAGCGGCCGCTGCGCGGCGATGCCCGAATCGAGCTGGCGCACGGCGCCGGCGGCGGCGTTGCGCGGGTTGACGAAGGTCTTGCCGCCCTGCTCGCGCTGGCGTTCGTTGAGCGCCTCGAAGTCGGCGCGGCGCATGAACACCTCGCCGCGCACTTCCAGCAGGGGGGGCACGCCCGGCGGCAGCGTCAGCGGAATCTGCCGCAGCGTGCGGATGTTGTGCGTGACGTTCTCACCGACCTCGCCATTGCCGCGCGTCGCGGCCTGCACCAGGTGGCCGCGCTCGTAGCGCAGGCTCATGGCCAGGCCGTCGAACTTGGGCTCGGCCACGTATTCGACCGGCGGGTCGGACTCGTGCAGGCCCAGCTCGCGGCGCACGCGCGCATCGAACGCCTGCGCGCCGCTGCCCTGGGTGTCGGTTTCGGTGCGGATGCTGAGCATCGGCACATCGTGGCGCACAGGCGCCAGGCCTGCCATCACGGCGCCAATCACGCGCTGGGTGGGCGACTCGGGCGTGACCAGGTCGGGGTGTTGCGCCTCCAGCGCTTCGAGCGCCTGGTAGGCGCGGTCGTATTCGGCGTCGGGCACCGTGGGCGCATCCTGCACGTAGTACTCGTGCGCCCAGCGGTTGAGCTGTTCCCGAAGCGCTCTTATTTGAATAGCAGCCTGGGCTTGTCTGGTGGGCTCTGGTGTCGGAAAAAGATCCAGGTTTTCGGTCATCTCAGCTCTCATGGATCTGCGCGCTGCCCGCAGCGCATGCAACTGGCGCGGCCCAGGCCAGCGGCCGCCGCGCAAGGGCCGCCCCGCCGCGCTGGCGGCGTCCCCCCTCCCGCATCGCGCAGCGAGGCGAGAGAGGGGGGATGGAGCGAAGCGACACAGGGGGGTGTCCCATGCCTTCAGCTGAACAGGCGGCGCGCCAGCACCGAGCCCGCCGACAGATCGCGGCTGTCGAGCTTGTCGTAGAGCAGTTCCAGGTCGGCCGCGATCGGCTCCATGGCCATGGCGGGCAGCGGCGTGCCGTTCTGGTCGCACAGCACGCCGTCCATGGCCTCGCACAGCGCCGCGGCCGCTTCGCGCAGGCGCGCGAAGGGCTGCTCGGCGCGGTTCACCTGCGACACGTCGAGGCTGATGAGCAGGTCGCGCACGGCCGACTGCTCCATGTCTTCGGACAGCGCCGCCTGCGCGTCGAACACCAGGCTCAGCACCGGCGGCAGGCCGGGCGTGCCGGCGGGCAGCACCATGCGCCCGGGCATGGCGCCGGGCACGAAGCCCAGGCGCGCGGCGTTTTGCTGCAGGTAGCCGGGGCTCCACGCGGCCTGGCGCGCGCGCAGCACGAACGCGAGCTGTGCATCGTGTTCGCTGGCGAATTGGTCGAGCTCGCGCGCACGCGCCACCTCGTGGCGCATGTCGGGGAAGTCGGGCGCGGCGTTGACGGCGTCGGCAAACGCCTGGGCCTTGACGACGAACTCCGAAAACTCGATCTCGTTGAGCGCGCCGGTGCGGTTGGCCAGCTGCACCCCCGCCTGGAACGCGTGGTAGCGCTGGCCGGCCACGGGGGTTTCCCAGTGCTGCGTGCGTTCGTTGTAGCCCTCGATGGCAAACGGTTTGCTGCCGGCGCGGCGCGTCGGCGGCAGCGCGGCCATGGCCGCGTCGCCCGACACCGGGTGGTCGGCCTGCAGCGGAGCGATCGCGTCGATCAGCGCATCCAGGCCCGGGCGGCGCTCGGGTGGCGGAGGCACCGGCAGGTCGAGCGCGTCGTGCAGGTCGACGCTGTGCGGCGCGGGCTCGGCGCCTGGCGCCAGCGCGTGCGCTTCGGTTTCGGGGCTCGCCGGGATGTCGAAGCCGGGCTCCTGGCGCAGCGCGGGCTCGGCGGCGCGCTCGCCCTCGGGCGGCAAGGCCTTCTTCGGGGTGTTCCGGCGGGCTGTCCAGGCGTTGTAGGCCACGATCAGGGCCAGCAACAGGGCGCCGATGACGGCCAGGCTGATTTGCAAGGTGCTCATGGTGGTGTGGGGTTGGTGTTCAGGCCGCGTCGGCCATGGACAGGGCGGACTCCATGTCCACCGCGACGATGCGCGAGACGCCCTGCTCCTGCATGGTGACGCCAATCAGCTGCTCGGCCATTTCCATCGCGATCTTGTTGTGGCTGATGAACAGGAACTGCGTTTCGCGGCTCATGCTCGAGACCAGCTTGGCGTAGCGCTCGGTGTTGGCGTCGTCCAGCGGCGCATCGACCTCGTCGAGCAAACAGAAGGGCGCGGGGTTGAGCTGGAAGATGGCGAAGACCAGCGCGATGGCCGTGAGGGCCTTTTCGCCGCCCGAGAGCAGGTGGATGGTCTGGTTCTTCTTGCCCGGCGGCTGGGCCATGACCTGCACGCCGGAATCGAGGATTTCGTCGCCGGTGACGATGAGCCGGGCGTTGCCGCCGCCGAACAGCTCGGGGAACATGCGCCCGAAATGGCCGTTGACCGCCTCGAAGGTGCCCGAGAGCAGCTCGCGCGTCTCGGCGTCGATCTTGCGGATCGCGTCTTCGAGCGTGTTCATGGCTTCCGTCAGGTCGGCGGTCTGCATGTCCAGGAAGGTCTTGCGTTCGCGCGCAGCGGCCAGTTCGTCGAGTGCGGCCAGGTTGACGGCGCCCAGCGCGGCGATGCCCTGGTGCAGCCGGTCGATCTCGCCCTGGAGCCCGGCCACGCGCACGTTGCCCTCGGCAATCGACCGGGCCACGGCCTCCAGGTCGGCCTGGGCGTCGGCGAGCAGCGTGGTGTATTGCTCGAGGCCCAGGCGCGCGGCCTGTTCCTTGAGCTGGAACTCGGTGATGCGCGCGCGCAGCGGGTCGAGCGCGCGCTCGAGCTGCAGGCGCCGTTCGTCGCTGGCGCGCAGCTGGGTGCTCAGGCCGTCGTAGGTGCTGCGCTGGGCGGCCAGGGCGTGCTCGCGCTCCATCTTCAGCGCCAGCACGTCTTGCAGGCCGCCCTGCGCGGCCGCGTCGGACAGGCGCTCGAGCTCGCCCTGGGCGCGCACGCGCTCGTCGGCCAGCGCCGTCGCCTGGCCCGAGGCCGTCGCCAGCGTGCGCGAGAGTTCAGCCCGGCGCGCCTCGACGCTGCGCTGCGAGAACGTGGCCTCTTGCGCCTGGCGCTCCAGGCTGCGCTGCTGCTCGCGGCACTCGTGCAGCTTGCGTTCGGCCTCGATCACGCGGTCGCCCAGCTGGGCGTGGCGCTCCTGGCTGTCGGCCAACTGCATGTCGAGCTCTTCAAAACGCGCTTCGGCCGTCACGCGGCGCTCCTGCAGTTCGGCCAGCTGCTCCTCGACCTCGGCCAGGTCGGCACCGATCTGTTCGCTGCGCGCGCGCGTCTGCTCGACCAGCTGCGACAGGCGCAGATGCTCGACCTGCAGCCCGTGCGCGCGGCCCTGCGCCTCGGTGGCCTCGCGGCGCACGGCGGTGAGGCGCTGCGCGGCGTCGGCATAGGCGCCCTCGGCGCGCACCAGGGCCGTGCGCGCCTCGTCGGTGATCAGCGCCTGCGCGCGCAGTTCTTTCTCCAGGTGCTCGATCTCTTGCGCACGCGCCAGCAGGCCCGACTGCTCGGAGTCCTGCGCATAGAAGCCGACGCTGTGCCGCGTAACCACATGGCCACCGGCGATGTAGAGGGCTTCGCCGGCCTGCAGCTGGCTGCGCCGGTTCAGGGCTTCATCGAGCGACTGGGCGGTGTAGCAGCCCTGCAGCCAGTCGCCGAGCACGGCGCGCAGGCCGACATCGTGCAGGCGCAGCAAATCGGCCAGGCGCGGCAGATCGCTCGCAGGCTCGGGTGCCGAGGCCGCAGGGGGGCTGAAAAACGCCAGCTTGGCCGGCGGCGCATCGGCCCCGCCCGCGCCCAGAAAGCCGCGCACGCTGTCCAGACGCCCCACTTCGAGCGCGCCGATGCGCTCGCGCAGCGCCGCTTCGAGCGCGTGTTCCCAGCCGGGCTCGATGTGGATGCGGCTCCACAGCCCCTGCAGGCCCTCGAGCCCGTGCTTGGCCAGCCAGGGCTGCAGCTTGCCGTCGGTCTTGAGCTTTTCCTGCAAGGCCTTGAGCGCTTCCATGCGTGCCGACAGGTCGGCCTGGCGCGCGGCTTCCTGGTTCACCGCCTGCTGGCGCGTGCGCCGCTCTTCGTCCAGACGCGGCACGGCGTCCTGCAGCTCGGCCAGGCGCGCTTCGGTCACTTCGACGCCCTCCTGCGCGGCGGTCAGCTGGCCGTGCAGGTTGACCAGGCGCGCCTCGTCGGGCGCGGCCAGGGCATTGCGGTCGGCGCGCAGGCGCTCGTAGCGGGCGTCCTGCTGACGGCTTTGCTCGTCGATGCTGCGCTGTTCGGCGGCCAGCACCTGGATCTGCTGCTGCACCTGCACCACCGCCGTGCGCTGCTCGTTGGCGTGGTGCTGGCTTTGGCGCAGGGCTTCCTCGAGGTCAGGCAGCTGCATCGCCTGCTCTTCGACCTGGGCGGCCAGCAGTTCGGCCCGCTCTTCGGCATCGACTCCGGCCCCGGCCAGGTTCTCCAGTTCGAACTCGGCCTCCTCCTTGCGCTCGGACCACTGCGTGATCTGCTCGGCCAGCGCGACCAGGCGCTGCTGCACGCGCTGGCGGCCTTCGATCACGTAGCGGATCTCGGCCTCCAGGCGCCCCACCTCGGCCGTCGTCTCGTAGAGCTTGCCCTGCGCCTGGTTGACCTGGTCGCCAGCGGCGTAGTGCGCCTGGCGGATGGTCTCCAGTTCGGACTCGATGTGGCGCAACTCGGCCATGCGCGCTTCAAGGTCGTTCACGGCCTGCAGGCCGTCCATGCGCACCTTGGCCTGCTCGGCCTCGGCGTCGGCGCGTTTCAAGAACCATTGCTGGTGCTGCTTGAGCGTCACGTCGGCCTGCAGCGCGTTGTACTTCTGCGCCACCTCGGCCTGTTTTTCGAGCTTTTCCAGGTTGAGGTTGAGCTCGCGCAGGATGTCTTCGACGCGGGTGAGGTTTTCGCGTGTGCCCGAGAGCCGGTTCTCGGTCTCGCGGCGGCGCTCCTTGTATTTGGAGACGCCCGCCGCCTCTTCGAGGAACAGGCGCAGCTCTTCAGGGCGCGATTCGATGATGCGGCTGATGGTGCCCTGGCCAATGATGGCGTAGGCGCGCGGCCCCAGGCCCGTGCCCAGGAACACGTCCTGCACGTCGCGGCGGCGCACCGGCTGGTTGTTGATGTAGTAGCTGCTGGTGCCATCGCGCGTGAGCACGCGCTTGACGGCGATCTCGGCGTACTGGTTCCACTGCCCGCCCGCGCGGTGGTCGTTGTTCTCGAACACCAGCTCCACGCTGGCCCGGCTGGCCTGCTTGCGCGTGGTCGTGCCGCTGAAGATCACGTCCTGCATCGACTCGCCGCGCAGCTCGCTGGCCTTGCTCTCGCCCAGCACCCAGCGCACCGCATCCATGATGTTGGATTTGCCGCAGCCGTTGGGCCCCACCACACCCACCAGCTGGCCGGGCAGCAGGAAGTTGGTCGGTTCGGCAAACGACTTGAAGCCGGAGAGTTTGATGGAATTGAGTCGCACGAATCACCTGTAACACCGCGCCGCTGCGCAGCGCCAGGGCCGGGCGGCAGTCGCCGCCGGGCGCGCTGACGTGCCCGGCGGCTCAAGGGGTGAATGTTAACTGAGGCAATGGCAATGCCGCGTGGCTGGGCGCTTACAACGCGTCCGAAGCGCTAGAGACGAAACAGGGGAAAGCACCGTTCGGCGGCTTAGGAGGAGAAGGCACCTCCATATTTGTCGAACATTTTTACATTTCGTCGCAGATACCGACGCAAGGCGACGCTAACGCATTGATTTCACTCATTATTTTTGAAATGGCATACATCGTGCTTGCTTGTTGCAGTGTGCAACGTGCACATACAACCGAGGGAGCCACCATGAAATTGAAGAAAGTTGTTCAAGCAGTTGCCCTTTGTGGCGGATTGATGGGAATGGGCAGCACCCATGCTGCGCTCATGCTTTTCGACAGTGTGTCCGATACGGGTTCGATCCTGTATTCGACGACCCGAGATGGCGCCACGCTGTCTGCCACGATGCAGTTCACGCTCAACTCGCTGTCGGCCCAAAGCGCAACCTTTGGGCTGAAAGTTTCCAATGATTCCAGCGGCCCGGGCCAGAACCGGCTGATGTCATTCGGGATTGACATGGTCAGCCCCACACTGACGGGGGCTTCGGCGACCGGGTCCTGGGATGCTGGAATCAACAATACATTCCCGTCATTCGCGACTGTGGATCTGTGCATTTGGCGCAGCAACAACTGCTCCGGCGGTGGCAACGGCAATGGACTTTCCGAAGGAGGGAGCGATACCTTTTCGCTGACCCTCACAACCGCTGGCAACTTCCTGACGAATGGGATTTCGTTCACAAGCCCCTTCAGCGTCAGGTTTCAACAAGTCGGCAATGGTGGCAATAACTTTGAATTCGCAGGTTGTGTTTTGGGCACATCCAATTGCGGTCCAACGCAAGTTCCTGAGCCGGGATCGATTGCGCTGATGGGTATCGCCTTACTCGGCGCATCGTGGGCACGCCGCCGCAAGATTTGATCTGGAAAGGGCAGCGTACTTTGCCAGGCAATCCCGGTGAGGTACGTGCTCATCGAACGCCACGAGCATGGGCACATGGTGCGGGCATGCGCAAGGTCGTGGGCATTGCGCCCCAGCGGTTACCACGCCTGAAGGGCAAGAGCCGCGCACCCTCGCGCCAAGGATGATCTGCGACTGCAGGGTCTGCTCAAGCTGGCGCCTGGCCTGCTTGTGCGTGGTCATGCCGCTGAAGATCACGTATTGCACCTTCTAACGACACCTTGGCCATTGCCTTGGTGCAGCAGTGCCAAATGAGCTCCTGTTCAGACTGGCCACGACCATGGCCAGCAGTTGAACGTTTGTATTTTCTGCTTCTGAGAACATCCATTAAGTCCATAACAGCCGTCGGATTTTTTGACAGTTTTTTGAAGATACGGTAGAGGTAGCAATGTAAGTGATTACCCTACAAAGAAAAAAATTTCTGGCACGCATATTGCTCATAGCTTGGCACCGCACTTTTTTCTAGGAGCCAGCAATCATGACCACCAAACTTTATGCGTTGGCGCTGGGCCTGGCAGGCCTTGCATTCGGCGGTGGTGCTACCGCCAATACCATCAGCTTGACCCCTGTCGTTGGCAACCAGTTTCAACACTCTGTTGAGAGCCCTTGCGTCTTTAGCAGCCCATCGTGCCAAAACCCGGCGAGTTTTCCTTCGCAGCCTTTGCCTTCTCAAGGCAATGTGACCAACTGGGATCTTCTTTCACCCGCCTACACCGGGCAGACCCTTCTTAATGTCATTGGTACGGGCAACACGCTTCGGCTTGGTCTCAATTTGAATCAGACGAATGCTAATTCTCCACAAACGCTGGTAGCGTTCGATATGCGTGTGAACGACATTATCGTCGACACATTCACGGGCCCAGTCAGCGTACCTGACATCAATAACGGGCTTGGCTTCGCAGACTACCTGCTGGGCAACTTCTCCTCATTTTCCGCCACCGATAAAGTTCAGTTCCGCTTCGCCTTCGCCGATGCAAATGACGGCCCTGAAATTGTGTTCGTGCTCGGCGCCCCCGGTACCGCAGTTCCGGAACCTGCCACCCTGGCACTCTTGGGGCTGGGCTTGCTGGGCGCATGCTTTGCACGCCGCCGCCGCAGCTAATTATCTGGAAAATATCGATTCAAAACGGGCCCTGTAAGGGCAATGCCAGTCAGCTCACGCTGACTGGCATTTTTTATTGGAAACCTGGAAATTCAGTTGTCGACGACTTTCGGGAAGTGCCGCTCGGCGCAACGCGGCGGCGGCACGGCAGGTCTGACAATCAATGGCTTGAGGTCGGCTTACCCGATGCTGACGGCATCCCCGCCGCAAATTATCAGCGGCACGCATCGGCCACTGCCAATGCGACGCCGACACGATATCGATGCTCCGCAGCTTGTCACCCGGCACCGACTGACAGAACCGCACAGCGATCCAAGGCCTGCCACGGTTCTGCAAGGCTCAGCTCCCCCAAGTCCATAACGCCGATCTAGGCATCCAGCAGCCCATGGCTGTCGATGTCCATCAAGGTGGTGGCACCCTACCCTTTTCGCACTGCCATCTGGTCTTCTTGAATGCGTTGCATATCAACAATCAACTGCGTTGTGCAAGGCTTCGCCCCAGATTTCCAGCGCCGCAACAACCTGATTTTTATGCACTCTTCAGAACGTTCAACCGTCACGGTCGGCTTTGCTGGAGTTGAAAAAATCGAGTGCAGCGCACCCAACCAATTCATGCGTACCCGCGGTGTAAGAAATCACTGATCGCGTATGCGGAGCAAATTAAAGAGGAGGACAAGTCTTTTATTGATTGTCATGCATCAAAGTGTTAAATTAGTCTGCATCGGTGCGGTGAATCAGGATTGTTGAACCCATGTTCTTGAGCAGAGAGGGCACATGCTGAAATCCAATGATGACATAAAAGGCGAAACTGATTCAAGTTTTGCAATGAATTCCGCCGATGCAAAAATGGTCAGCCGAATGCGCATGGTCTTGGCCGTCTCGGTGCTACTCGCCGTTTTTGTTGACCCCTCAGGTTTGAGCAGCAGAGAAAATTTCACTTGGCTTGTATTTTTCGGATACTTGTTCCACAGTATATTTATTTATGTTTTCTCCCTGCGCGAAAAGCCATTCTCGCAAAGCATCCTGGTTCACCGACTGGATGTATTGTGGTTTGCGCTTATTGTTATTTTCACCGGTGGGGTGGACAGTTTTTTCTTTCTGTTTTTTTTCTTCGCCATTCTCACCTCCTCTTTTCGATGGGGTTTCGAAGAGGGTGCTAGAGTCACCGTTGCATCGGCCATACTATTTTCTGCATCTGGCTTGGCACTGGAAACGCAAAGCGATTTATCTCGATTATTTTTGCGCACCACCTTTCTGCTGACCTTCGGCTATATGAGCGTGTACTGGGGCGAATCAAAAGTAAGATTAATGCACCAGCTTAATCTTCTCCGTGATGTAAGTCGCTTATCCAATCCTCGATTTGGAGTCGATCAAACCATTGTTAACGTACTGGAAAAAACGCGACGGTTTTTCAAGGCCAGAAGCTGTATTCTGGTACTGCGCGATAAAGAGCTTGGCACTTATTTTCTTCGCACGATAAAAGACAAAAATTCAACATCAGCGATCAGTGCCGATGCAGTGAATGCAGAAGCCGCTGCGCCTCTGATGGCGGTTTCTGACGACCACATCATTGCATACACCAGCCCGCTCTGGCTTTTCTCGTCGTCTTTGTTTCAGAAATCGATGGCCTATGACTGCTCCAGGGAACGATGGGAGAAGCACGAAGCAGAGTCCATTAAAAATCTCGCTGAAATTCTGGATACTCGGTCCTTCCTCAGCGCACCTTTGTCATTAAGGCGACAACACGGTCGAATTTATTTACTCTCGCCCAACGAATCATTCAGCAAAGCGGATGCTTTATTTTTAAGCCATATTTTGGCACAAGCCTTTCCTGCCATTGATAATATTGACATTCTCGATAGAATGGCTTCAGAAGCCGCACTGCAGGAACGGCACAAAATCTCATTGGATCTCCATGATACTGCCATCCAGCCATACATCGGCTTGAAGTTGGCACTGGGAGCCATTCGAAACAAGGCTTCTGCCGACAACCCACTTATTGAGGATATTGATAAATTAGCACGGATGGCAGAAAAAGTAATTGGTGATTTACGCCGTTTTGCCGCGAACTTTAAAAATCGGCACAGCAAAATCGAACCCGTTTTTCTCGTGGCTTTGAATCAACAGGCGGAGCAGCTTAAAGAATTTTATGGAATTGACATCAGCATTACCATAGCGGGCGAATTCAGGGTAAGCGATCGTTTGGCTATAGAGATATTACAGCTCGTGCGCGAAGGATTGAGCAACATCTGCAAACACACTCTCGCAGAAAAAGGACATGTAAAAATTCACCATATCAACGAATCCATCAAGATTGAAATTGAAAATGAAAATCAAGGGCACCAGCCTGTAGCTTTCACCCCAAATTCTCTAAGTGAAAGGGCCGCTGTGCTGGGAGGCAAGCTGCATATTAATCACGGTCCAGATGGCAATACGGTCGTTCACGTTGAAATACCTGTATAGGGTGGTTCTATGACATTTTCATCAAAACCGATTCGCGTCCTGCTCATAGACGATCACCAGACCATGCTATGGGGGCTTGTCAAACTGATTGAAAGTGAAAAGCCGCGAATGGAAGTGGCAGGAACCGCAAGAACCGGTGAAGAGGCCCTTGAGAAAATAGGCTCTCTGCATCCGGATGTTATTTTGCTGGATCTTGATCTGGGCGGAAAAAGCGCTCTCGACATTCTCCCCGCGCTGCTGTTGAATCCTGCCTCGCAGGTATTGATTTTTACCGGAGAACGCAACCAGGCGACGCTCGATCTGGCAGTTCTTCGAGGTGCACGTGGGATTTTGCGGAAAGACGCATCAGCGGAACAAGTGCTGAAGGCCATCGAAAAAACGGCCGAGGGAGAAATGTGGCTTGACCGTGAAACGCTCAGCAGGGTGTTCAGGGAATTTACGACTACCAAACTCACCAAAAAATCGAACCCCGAAGCGGAAAAACAGGCCAGCCTGACCCCTCGGGAAAGAAAAATCATTTATGCCGTTATCGAAGGTAATGGTGCGCACAACAAAGCGCTTGCTGATCGGCTTTTTATATCCGAGCATACCCTGCGAAATCATCTGACTGCGATTTACCAAAAGCTGGGCGTCAGCAATCGCCTTGAGTTGTACGTTTACGCATCCAAGCATCAGCTTGGCAACTTGGGTTCTTCGGGCAATCCAGATGCGCAGACAACCCCTTGAATTTACCAGGCAAAATGGACAGAACATTCACGCTCATCCCTTACCGCCCAACATCGGAAGAAGGGTGCGAATCACCTGAATAACTGCAGGTCCCATGATGACCATTATAATGGAAGGAAATATGCAGAGCACCAGGGGAAATAACATTTTTGTAGGCACTTTGGCTGCCATTTCCTCAGCCCGTACCTGACGTTTATGGCGCAGATCATCGGAAAAAACCCGCAGCGACTCGCCAATGCTCGTTCCAAATTTGTCTGCCTGGATCAGCATTACTGCAAAAATGCTGATTTCCTCGATACCGGTGCGAAGTGCAAGATTTTGCAATGATTTTTCCCGGGTGCCACCGGCCCTCATTTCCAGATTGGTCAGATGCAACTCTTCGGCCAGTGCAACACTTTTGATCTGAATTTCCTCGGAAACTTTGGTCAATCCCGCATCCAGTCCCAGACCGGCTTCCACGCAGACAAGCATCAGATCAGCCGCATCGGGAAAGTTTTCAAAAATTTCCTGCTGGCGGCCTTTAATTTTAAAATACAGAAACAAATTCGGTAAATAACAGCCGATCAGAGCTGACAGCAGCATATAAAACAAGAACGTCGTACCCGTTTTTCCCACGGCTCTGAGCGCTATAAATGCAGCTGCTGAAAATACAATTGGCATCAGTGTCTTGCAGCCAAAATAAATAATATAAGCATTCTTATATCGAATCCCGGCATTCAAGAATTTGATTCGAAGTGGGGATTTTTCAAAATCACCAGCCGGTAAAGACAACTTGGCCAATGGACCAGCGATTTTCACAAAGGTTTCTGTCCACCGCGGTTGTTCAGACGGTCCTGCCATGGCTTGCAAACGTTTCTCGGTCTTGCTTGGCACCAGCCATAGATAAAGTCCGATGAGTCCCAAGGTGACAGAAAAAAATACAAGGTAAGGAAGTAATGACATTTGCATTTCCTTTATACGTGTATCTTTATTATTTTCCTGAGCATCAGCGCGCCGAAAGCCATCAGGATGAGCATGTACTTGATAATTGAAATGCCGATAGGGTCGGTCCATAACGGCGCCATGAAAGCCGGATTCAAGAGATACATCAAGCCAGCCAATGCAAAAGGCATGATGCCCAATATCCAGGCCGACAAGCGTCCTTCCGAGGATAAAATTCTTACCTTTGAAAGCAATTTGAGCCGTTCGCGAATCAAGCGGCTCAAATTACCAAGGACCTCGGTCAGGTTGCCGCCGGAGTCGCGTTGAATAAGTACCGATACGATGAAATAACGCAAATCGGTCAGGGGGATGCGAACGCTCAGGTTTGTCAGCGCCTGCTGCAGCGAAACACCGAAATTAACTTCGTCGTGCACAACACGAAACTCTCCAGCGACGGGCTCCGCCATTTCATCGCCCACCATTTGCAAGGCCGATGAGAAAGCATGGCCAGAGCGCAGGGCACGGGTGATCAGATCGAGTGCATCAGGCAATTGCTTTTCGAACTTGTCCAAGCGGCGTGTTCTTTGATAGCTGACATACAACAGGGGGACCGTTGCAAAGATGGCTCCTACCACTGCCCCCAGCAAGAGCGACTGGTGCGCCAGGTAGATCACCAGCGTGAAGCTGATGGCGCCCAGTGCTGCGCAGGTCAGTAAAAGCCTGGATACGGTCCAGCTGAGTCCCGCCTGAAAGATGAACCGCCCTAATCCTTCCGCTTTGGCCATGCCCAGCAGAAAACGCGCGATGACGGGCACGTCACTGAGCATTCCCTGTTTCAACAGTTGCGCCTGTTTGGTGTGATCCGAGGACGCCGAGAGCGCTTGCAAGCGCTTTTCAATTTTCTTGGCCTCGGGACCCTTGTACGACTTCCAGAACAGGTAAACCCCTTCGAGCAACAAGAGCACCGCCACGAAAACAAGCACCGATATCACAAGGAAGGCGTTGCCGCCAAGGGTTTGCAGCATGCTAACTCCTTTTATTCGTAATGTTTCGCGGGGTCGAACATCGCATCAGGCAACACCACCCCAAACGAGCGCAAACGCTCCGCAAACTTAGGTCTGACGCCGGTTGCCTGAAAATGGCCTTGCACCTCGCCTGCTGCACTGATACCGGTTTGCCTGAAGGTGAAGATTTCCTGCATGGTGATGATTTCACCTTCCATGCCGGTGATCTCCTGAATGCTGGTGATCTTGCGTTTTCCGTCAATCAGCCTCAGCCCCTGGATCACGACCGTAATCGCCGACGCAATCTGCTGACGGGCGGCCTTGTGTGGAAGGTTAAGATTGGCCATGCCAATCATGTTTTCAAGCCGCGATAAGGCATCGCGCGGCGTGTTGGCATGGATGGTGGTCAGCGATCCTTCATGGCCGGTATTCATGGCCTGCAGCATGTCCACCGCTTCAGCGCCGCGAACTTCGCCAATCACGATACGGTCAGGCCGCATCCGAAGGGCGTTGCGCACCAGTGCGCGCTGGGTAATTTCACCCTTGCCTTCAATATTGATGGGCCGGGTTTCCAGTCGGACCACGTGGGGCTGCTGCATCTGCAGTTCGGCCGCATCTTCGATGGTGACGATGCGCTCTGACTCGGGGATATAGCCCGACAAAATGTTGAGCAAGGTCGTTTTGCCAGCACCGGTGCCGCCCGAGATGATCATGTTGACTTTGGCTTTGCACAGACCTTCCAGCATGAACGCCATTTCTGGCGTCAAGCTCTTGAGTTCCATCACCAGGTTTTCCATTCGCAGTGGAATATTGGCAAACCGGCGAATCGACATCATGGGACCGTCTAGCGCTACCGGCGGAATCACCGCATTGACGCGCGACCCATCTGGCAGCCTGGCATCCACCATGGGGCTGGACTCATCAATGCGCCGCCCTACCAGCGACACGATTTTGTCAATGATGCGCAGCAGGTGCTTCTCATCGGTAAAAGTGACGTTGGTCAGCTCCAGCCTGCCCTTGCGTTCCACATAAATCTGCTGGTAGGAATTCACCAAGATATCCGACACCGTGGGGTCGGCCATCAACAGTTCAAGCGGCCCGAAGCCGAGCATTTCATGCTGGATGTCGCGGATCAGCGTGCGCCGCTCAATGTCATTGATAGCGGCTTGCTCCTCAAGGAGCAGGCGCTCCACCATGGTGGCGATTTCCTGGCGCAGGATGACGGGCGACAAATTCTCCAACGCCGCCAAGTCAAACTTTTCGACCAGCTTGAGATGCATCTGGCCCTTCAATACCTTGTAGGCCTCACTGGCAACGTGGCCCTGATTCGCATCGTTGACGGCATGAAGCGGCCGCGGCGCAATGGGTTCTGCGGCGACGGCATTGAGTTTGTCTCGGAAGGACATTTTTTAACTCCCATTCAATGGAGAAAAACCAAGGGCAGCGCTGTACTTCATGCCCGCCGAAACAAACGCCCCAGCAAGCTGCGGTTGTCTTCCTGCTTCGGGCTGAGCGACAAGGCGAACTCCGCCAAACTTTTTGTCACCGTATTGGAAGATGCCATTTCGGCCAGGGCGTCGCCGTGATTGATCGATGCATTCACTTCTTTGTACGAATTTGGCACGGTGCGAAGGCTGACAGTGCCCAGCGAGCGCTGAATGCCATCAAGGCTGATGTCTCCCCCTTTTTCAAAGCGGTTGACGATCATCTCGATCTTGTCTTCCGGATAACCCAGCGACTTGAAGACAGCCAAGAGCTTGCTTGCATTTCGAATACCTGGCAGCCCGGCCTGCAGCACCGGAAAGATGCGGTAAGCCCGGTCCAAGGCCTTGATGGCCATCGTGTCCAGGGTACGGCCCATGTCCAGCAGCACAAAGTCGTACTGGGTCACCGCCAGACCGAGGATCGTGTCAATATGCTCGGGCTTGATCTCCATTGCTTTGGTCAGGTCCTCAGGCGCCGCCAAAATGCTGTAGTTGGCAGAAATTTTGACGGTGCTGGCAGAAAGGAAGGATGCATCCAGACGACTGATGTCATGCGCCACATCCGCCAATGTGGAAGCTGGCTGGCCGTCGTGCACAAAAGACAGGGCATCACCAAACTGCAGATTCAAATCGATCAGCAGAACCGAGTTCGTTTCCGCCAACTGGTGGGCCAGATTGGTCGCTATGAACGTGGCACCACTTCCGCCTTTGCAGGGCATGAAAGCCAGTACCTTGCCTACGCCCTTGGGTTTGGTTGTGATCAACTTGGCCGCAATGCGGCTGACAGCTGCCTCCAGCGCCTCCGCGATCACCGGTGAAGGCAGAACTTCGCGCACTCCTGCCCGCATCGAGTTGATCAGGAACTCCGGCGTCTGGGTCGCGCAGAGCAGAATGACCGCGATTTTGGGATGGTGGGTGGTGACATATTCGACTTGAACCAGTTCGTGTGGGTCGCAGCACATGCCATCCACCAGCATCAGGTCTGGCTGCTCTTGTTCAACCACCGCGCGCATCCGGCTCTTTCCACCATCAAAGAGCGTGACGGTGTGCAATTGCGCCTGAAGCACCTTGCCCATGTCTTGCAGGTGATTCTTGTTGGGGGAAATAAGAGCGATTTTCATTTTGTGCTTTCACTGAAATTCAGGAGCAGACAGCAGCACTGTCAGGATCTTGTCCCATGACCTCCCTGGGCAGGTATGTAGAAAATCCCGGCATGGGTATCGATCCATAGTTGCTAAAACCGACGGGGGATATCCATTGATAATTTAGACCATTAATTCGAACATTGACACCAGCGCAATTGGTGTGGTTGCAACTGGTGCTAATGTTTCCAGTTTGGTCATACCAATCAATCTTGACGTTGCTTGCGGTAAGCTGTGGCAAAAACTTCTTCATGTTGCTCAAAACCACGGTGGCATCTTTGTCACAAACCACCGAAGCGCGGGCACCCCAGCGGGTGGCTTCATTAGCCGCATTCCAGGTCCATAACATGCGTGAGAAATCGATAATACCGAGCAAAAACGTCAAAAAGACAATGAGCACCAAGGCAAACTCCACCATGGTAGCCCCGGCTTGTTTTTGATTTTTCATGATTGAGCTCGCATGGTTGCACTGATCTCACCAAAAGAAATATCACCTTTGGAATCACCAAAAACAACCCCAAAAGCATTGGATATCAACGATTTAAATTTGTATCCAGTCACGCTAATGGTGACGACATTGATTGACGGATTGGCACCTTTAATATTCCATTGAATATTTGCAGCAGGGACATTTTCAAGTTTTAATCCAATAGCCAATGGAAGATCGCCAATACCAGGATTTGGATTTCCATATACAACGAGATTTCTTGCTATAGTTATTTTTCCTAGATCATTGACTTTTATCGTTGGATCTTGCATGGAAAGATAGCGAGCAGCATCACGCACTGACTTAGTGATAGTGTTGTACTGATAAATGGCACGGCCAAATTCCGTGGCAATAAATGTCAGAATCAGCAAAAGCGGGAGTATCAAGGCGAATTCAATAATCGCCACCCCATGTTCTTTATTTTTCATTTTTACCCCTTATTGCACTAGAGAAGGAACGCGAACTCCGTCGGATCCTCCCGGTGATCCAGCCGTAGCACATGGATTATTTTTACCTGCACTGGCATCACTGATGAACTCGATCCACATCTTGCTTTTTTTGCCGCTAGCATTTTTTTCTAAAGGGTGAAGCATCAAAAAACACCCAAAGGCCTTCACATTCATAGTGGCGCAATCGATTATTGGAGCTGTTATAATTCGACGATTAGCACCCAACTTATGCGTGGCTATGCTACTTGAACTTCCTTGTGTTTTTAGATTTTTAGTATCAGGATTTTTATTATCCCCCTCATAGGGATCATTGTTAGCACGGTGGTATTGAAATCCTTTATTTGAGACATCATCGTATCGTCCTAGCATGCTTGACGGAACTGTGTCGCTACTTTCATACCAAGAATAACCCGTAAGGTCTGGCGTACTGTTTGCGGAACTGTATGAACCTTTATATATTCCAAATCTAGTGTTCCATGCCTCAACGGCCCCATTGGATTTTCCTGACTTCCCGATATCATTAACTTTTGTAGTTTTACCCGGAAGTCCACACTGACCATTACCAGAAAGTAAATCTTTTATTTCTCGTGTCCCTCCTCCATTTCCCGTAAAGTCTACCCAACGGAATTGACCGCCGACCTCCACTTCTTCATTATCATTAGTTACGCCCTTAACCCATTCACCCCTAGTGAATCCCAAGGGATTCGATGGGCTGTATTGGCAAACCCCAACAGGAATTAGGCAATTGGTTTGAGATGGCACTTTGGTGGCTACTGCGAGTGCGCCAACACTTTGTGTTTTTCCATAATCTGCATTGCCACTAAATGCCCCCATGGCTTGCAATAGCCAGGGAGCGAATCCAGATTTAATATGCGTGCATTTGACATACTTTGCTTTGTCTGTCGGCGTGAAATTGTGACTGTAGCTTCCGGTCAGCGAGTCGCTGAAAGCAATGTCGGTAGCGATGATTCCTGCTGATGCCCCCTGAAAATGTACTTTGTTGAGATTTCCCGCTGTCATTCCAGCGCTGGCTGCTCGCCCGACGCTACCGCCGTTTGGGAGCGCATCGGGGGCCCCATCCAGCTCTTGCGCCGCTGCCAAGGCACAACTGTCCATGGCGGTTTGCAACTCCGTCTTCACAATAAAAAGGCGGCCAAAGTCCAGCGCAATCCCCATAAATCCGAGCAGGAAGAGCAGGGAAAGTGCTACGGTGACAATAACTGCACCTTTTTGACGATGGCGATTCATAATATTACTCTTGGAATAATTTAAATAAACATTGAAATGACGCAACTTATGAAGCGCGTCATCTCTAAATTTAATTAAACACAAGCGGCTGAACCAGTCAAGCAGACTCCAACTCTATCAATCCATTTACTAAAATCCGTCCCAGCCAATGCAGCCATTGCTACAATTAAAGCAATAGAAACTACAGCAATAATCAAAGCATATTCAATAATCTGGGCACCCTCCTCATCTTTTGCAAAGGAACGGATGGAGTTGTTGACTTGAGTGAGAAATGTGTTCATTTGATAGCCTCTTAAAGTTAATAAGTTAAAAATTTAAAAAATTTCCTGCGGCAATAGCATTGATGTCACTACATGGATCGCCCTCCTATCTAATAATTTGCAAAAATAGAACATTGAATAAATATCCTTGCTTTGTATTTTTTAATAAGTCAACCCTTGGCTTATGGGTTGCTATTTACCTCCTCCAATGCCTCCTCCAATATTGATCACATTGACCGGTGGCGGCGGTGCTTTGTATGTTCCCTGGTAAATAATCATCGACTCCCTGGCCGATTTGCCGTCCATTCCCAGCACCTGGTCTGGATTCCTGCCAGCGTCAGGGTTAATCATCATTTTTAGTTTGGCTTCGCGAACGGCATCGCCGAACTTCGCGTCGTAGTTGGGCGTCACCGAGGCGCAACCTGTCAGCAAGGTGATTAGCAGGGCAATTGCAGGTGTGTTCATAATCGCTCCATTACTTGATTTCAGCGGCGGGAGCCGGAGCGGCAGATGCCGGCGCAGCGCCTTCCAGACTGCCGTTGAAAATCACTTCAGCGCGGCTCGGCACCACATGGTTGTCAGTCGGCAGCCTGGGAACCTCCATCAGCGGCTTGACCAGGCGAGGGGTCACGATGAACAGCAGCTCGGTCTGGTCGTTCTGGAACTCGGTACTGCGGAACAAGGCGCCCATGACCGGCACTTCACCCAGGCCGGGGAAGCGCTTGATGGTTTCGGTAACGTTGTTCTTGATCAGACCGGCAATCACGAAGCTTTGTCCATCGTTGAGTTGCACGGTGGTATCTGCCCGGCGCACCGTGAGCGAAGGCAAGATAGAGGTCACGCCGTTGACGCTGGTGAAAGGCGAGCCGGTTTGCAACAGATCAGAGACTTCCGACACCATTTTCAAGTTGACCCGGGTGCCATCGAGCACGGTCGGCGTGAACTTGACACCGATGCCAAACTCCTTCTCCTCCAGCGTGATGGTGGGTCTGCCGTTTGTGTTGTCTTGCGACACCGGAATGAAAATCTTGCCGCCCGAAAGGAAGCTGGCGGATTGGCCACTGATAGCCATGATGTTGGGCTCGGCCAGCACCCGCACCAGGCCATCGTCTTTCTGGCCATCGAGATTGAGCGCAGTCCTGCCGACCCTCAGCGCTTGCAGCAATCCACCACCATTGCTGAGGAAATTGGAAAGCAAGGAGAAGCTGTTGGCACCACCATCACTCGAGCGGTTGATGGCGACACTGGCACCGAATTTATCCAGCAAGGTTTTGCTGACCTCGGCAATCTTGACCTCCAGCATGACTTGCTGCGGCGTCGAGATGCGCAGCATGTTGACGACCTTCTTGCCATCGCCGTAGGCGGTGGCAAGACTCATCACTTCGTCGAGCCTGATGGCGTCGCTGACCCGGCCGGTCAGCACAATGGCGTTCTCGGCGCCTTTGACCTTGATGCCGGTTTCTTCAGGCATCAACTCGGCGAGCTTGGACTGCAGCGTGTCCGGATCGATGGTGACGATGATGTCCTTGACCACGCAACGCCCATCGGCACTCTGCAGGATCACGTTCATGGAGCCGGCCTTTTTGCCCAGAAAGAACAGTTCTCTGGGGCTGAGCAACGTGATCTCCACATCTGCTACGCCATCCGAACCTTGTGCTGAAGCCGCCGGCACTGCCGGTGCATTGGCTGGCATTCCGGAGACCGCCTTGTCGGCCGCTGAAATCGCCCGGCCTGCGCGGCTGAACGAATGCCCGCCAACGAGCATGCGGGATGCGGGGTAATCCAGCGGTATGACGCGCGACTTGCCGAGAGCCATATAGGTGGGGGGGTCGACCCTCGCCTCGCCAATACAGGGCTTTAAACCTGAGGTCGCGCGTGGTGCTTGGTCGACGGTCGGGTTCGTGGTCGGATGAGTGGCTGCAACTGCTTTGTCTTGGCTGAACGATTGGCCAGCCAGGGCCAATGTGGCAAGAAAAATCAGGCTCTTATATTTTTTGTGCATTTTATTTGCTCCCTCTTTTTTTATTTAGAAACAGTTGATAAATCGGGAACCGTTCTGAATCACTTCGACGCATTCAGTCGCTGGCTGCGCGGCCGGCTTGGCTATCACTGCTTTTGGTTTGTAGACAGACGTCGTGGTAGCTGCCACTTTCACGGCGGCGGGCGGTACTTCCTTTTCGCCAAAAAGCTGGCTCTTGGTAATGCCAGAAGTGGCTACGGTTTTCTTGTCAATCTGGTTGCGCAATACCAATGACAGGGTGCCGACACTGCGGGCCAGGTCGAGTTTTTCGGAGTCTTCGAGCGACAACTCCAGGGTGACGGCGCTGACGACCTTGGGTTTGGTGTCATCCCGGCTTGACTCCTGGGCCACGGCCAACACCAGCACATGCTCGAGCACGGTCTTGCTGATTTGTTTGCCTTCTTCCCCCTTGCCCTTGTCTTGCTGGGCATTGACCATGACATCGACGTAATTTCCAGGAAGAGCGAAGCCGGCCACGCCGACGACGTCATTGACGCGCACGGTCATCGCCCGCTTGCCTTCGGCAATGACGGCCGAAAGACCGCCCTGGGTACCAGCAGGTGCCAGCTTGCGCTCCAGCACCGCGTCGCCTCTCAGCACGCTGACTTTAACGACCCGGTCCTGCAGCTCGTTGATGTCCTTGAAAGAGCCTTCCGGTATGGAACCGCTGGGCCAGTCCGTCGATGTGAGCATTTGCGGATTGATCTTGCTGCCCATTTCAATATCGACCGCAGCGACGACGACTTTGTGGGAGGCAATATTCGATTGCCGTGCTGCCCAGCCTGCTGCATAGACTGCCGCTGCCAGACCGACCATCAAGGCAAGAAACAACAATCCGAGGGCTTTAATGTTTTTCATTGCTGTCTTTCATGGGCTTGAGTGAACGATTTATGCGTAACCTAGTTGCTTTGCCACGGCGTACGTCATTGTTCCAATACTGATGCAGATGCCATACGGCAGTTTTCCTACCGATTTTTGTGCCTCTATCTGCACTTCCGGCTTGAAACCGCCAACAGCCGAAATCACCACCATTTGCACAGTGTCCTTGACATTAAGCAGCATGCGTACCAATGCCTTGGCATATAGCGCAAATACCAATGCCGCAATACCACCCACAATGAATGAAAAAATGACGGCATACAAGGTATCGCTCACACCCAGGAAAGCACCCACCATGGCCATTAACTTTACATCCCCGGCACCCATCACTCTCAATGCGTATAAGGGCAGCATGATCAAAAACCCCAGCACGAGCCCTCCCAATGCCCAAAAAAATCCATGGTCGCGTGAAAACGGCACTATCGCGCTGTAAATCAATCCAAAAACAATACCGCTGACAGTTAACCAATTGGGAATCTTATAGGTACGGTAGTCGTTCACAGAAGCCGCCACCAGAAATATAAACAGAACGGCGGTGCGCGGATCCTTGATGAGCGCCACCAGGAGTTCCATTAAAGAATAAAATTCTTGCATGATCTACCCTTGCATTTCTTTGGACAGCGCGAGAAACGAAAGTGCGCTAACCACCGCGATAATTGCCCCTATTAATATGCACTCTATAAGCGACACGCCGGACTCGCCCTTTAAAAACTCCACAACGGCATGCAACAGATGGCCGACTGATTGCATATATATCTCCAGTTTGGTATATTTTTGATTTTTATTCACTCCACCTGGAGACAATGCTCTTGCGGATAAATTAAATATAGCCACGCAAGGAATGGGAGCATGGGCATTGAGCCCTTTTTTGATTAGGCCAAAGCGCCTTTTTTTAGGCGCATGGGTAGTACAAATCTACTAAGGTAAATTGGCAAAACATCCCCTGATCCAACAGGCATCAGCGTCTAGTGGCGTCCTCGCAGCCAGGGAGCCATCCAAGCTGGCGGATATCTCCTACACGCTCACGGGCGCTTTTTCCGCTGGCCCGGACAGCGCCGGGTAGCACACTGAAAGTTCGAACTGGGAACAGGCCACCGCCCCCGTGGCACACCGTTCCCCACCGCGCCCTGCGGCCTGCTTCTGGTTCGTTTACCCACTTTCGGACAAGGAGAAAGCCATGTTGAACGCATCGATCAAAGCCATGTCAGTGGGCGCAGCCCTGGCGCTGGCAGCCAGCGGCGCATTCGCCCAGACGACCCCGAGTACGAGCACACAGCCTCCTGCCTCGGTCGGCGTCACACCGCAAGACGCGTCCCAAGCCACCCAGAAGGCCGTGCCGCGCTCGGACACCGGCACCGTGGTGCGCACCGACCAGTCTGCCGCCGACCGCGCCCGGGATGCCGCCAACCAGGTCCAGAACCGCACCGGCACCGGCACTAGCACTACCAACACCACCACCGGCACGACTGGCAATGCGGGCACGGCCGGCAGCACCAGCGGATCGATGGGAACGGGCTCCAGTGCATCGAACATGGACACCAACACCAACAACACCACGGGTTCCATGAGCTCCGACATGAACAGCAGTGGCCAGCGCATGGGCGCCTACGGCACCCGGCGCGCCCGTGCAGACCGCAACTGACGGCCTTGCTGTACCCCGTCCCAGCCTTTATTCATCCCTGTTGACCTGAGAGGAAAAGCCATGAACACGCCCTACAACCCGACCACCGACACGACCGGCATCAACTCCACCACCGGCACGACCACCACAACCACCCCCTCGGGCAAGCTCGTGACGGGCCTGTTCCCCGACCGCGACAGTGCCGAGGCCGCATACAACGCAGCGAACACCCGCGGCTACTCCAAGGACGACGTGAACCTGGTGATGTCCGATGAAACCCGCACCCGCCACTTTGGCGACACGACCGCGGGCCGGGAAACCGAGCTGGGCAACAAGGCAGCCGAAGGCGCAGGCATTGGCGGCGCCATTGGCGGCACCGTGGGCGCGGTCATCGCGGCCATTGCCGCCGTGGGCACGACGCTGGCACTGCCTGGCCTGGGTCTGGTGATTGCCGGCCCGCTGGCAGCGGCCGCCGCAGGTGCTGGAGCGGGTGCTGCCGGTGGTGGCCTGATCGGCGCACTGATCGGCTGGAACATCCCCGAAGAGCGCGTCAAGCACTATGAAGAAGGCATCAAGCGCGGTGGCATTCTGATGGGTCTGCGCACCAAGTCGGACGACGACGCCGCCTATCTCGAAAACGAGTGGCGCAACAACCGCGGCGAGCACGTGTACCGCTGATCGGCAATGCACCGGCCGGCCAGGCACGCGCCGCGGCGCACCGCCCCGAGCGCTCTGGCATAGTAGACACTGACCTTCGCGGTTTTGATAGCCGTTCGACGAGCGGCCATTTCACACGAAATGGCCGCTTTTTTGTGAAGCGTGTGGATGGCTGCGCCACCTGCGTGCGCCACAGAATCATGAATCTGACGTTTCGTTGCCCTTTCCCATGACACTGCCCTGCTCCTCTTCTTGGCTCCATTGGATCCGTGCGTGCACGGTGCTGGGGGCTGTGGCGGCCGGGTGCGGTGGCGCCGCGCAGGCGGCGCCGGCCCGCGGCAGCGCCACCATTCCCCGCGCAACGACCGCGGCGCAGCCCGCGCTGTCGTCCGAGGCGCGCGCGGTGGCCCACTGGGTGAGGCGCAGCGGCAACAACGCGCGGCTGCCGTTCGTGCTGGTGGACAAGCGCGCTGCCGCGGTGCATGTGTTCAGCGCCGACGGCACGCTCCAGGCATCCGCCCCCGTGCTGCTGGGCCTGGCGCGGGGCGACCGCTCGGTGCCCGGCATCGGCGAGCGGCCCATGTCCCGCATCGCACCGCACGAGCGCACCACGCCTGCCGGGCGCTTTGTCTCCGAGCCGGGGCGCAATCTGCAGGGCGAGGACATTGTCTGGATCGACTACGACGACGCGGTCTCGCTGCACCGGGTGCGCGCGACCAACCCGGCTGAGCGCCGCCTGCAGCGCCTGGCCAGCGCCACGCCGGCAGACAACCGCATCTCGTACGGCTGCGTGAACGTGCCCGCCGCGTTCTACGACCGCTTTGTGCTGCCCCACCTGGGCCATGCGCCGGGCGTGGTCTATGTGCTGCCGGAGATGCAGTCTGCGGCCTCGTTTTTTGGCTTCGACCCGGTCGCGGCACGGTGACAGCGCAGCCCACAAGGCATCTGGACGGCGGCCGCCATGCCCTCCGAATAAATCATGAAATAGGCCTCTAACGCAGGCCCATCAAGCGACAGAAGCTCTCATTTAAAGAGCACCGAAGCACTGGCGGTGCCACCGATGCGTGTGGCAATGCGACACGCGCACGGCTTTCCGCGCTCCCGACCGTGCTCCGCCACTGGACGACGGGCAAGCGCAACGGCGCTGCCAAGGGCGCGCAGGGAATCCATTCACAGCCGGTGCGTCACGAGCTTGAAGTCGGCATCCTCGGCAAAAGGCTTGATGGCAAAACCCAGATTGCGCATCAGGCGCAGCATGCTGGTGTTGTTGGCCAGCACCAGGCCTTCGATTTCCGCCAGGCCGCGGTCACGCGCCACGTCCATGATGCTGAGCATCAGGCGCGAGCCCAGTCCCTTGCCGTTGAAATCGTCGGCCACCACCAGGCCGAACTCGCAGCTGCTGTGGTCGGGGTTGGTGACGTAGCGCGAGACGCCCACCAGGCGCTCGGTTTCGGTCACGGTGCCGTCGGCGGCCACCTGGCGCTCACGGAAGATGGCGGCAAGCGCCATCTCGCGGTCGTAGTCGATCAGCGCAAAGCGCGCCAGCATCGAGGGCGGCAGCTCGACCAGCGATGACACGAAGCGAAAGTAGCGGCTCTGCGGCGACAGGCCCTGCACCAGCGCCTGCAGCTGCGGCGCATCGTCGGGGCGGATGGGGCGCACGGTGTACTGGCCGCCGTCGCGCAGCGGCCAGACATGCTCGTACTGCGCCGGGTACGGCGGTATGGCCAGGTGGCCAAAGCCGCTGCTGTGCTGCGCGTGCCCGATGACGATGCGCGCGTCGACCGCCACCGCGCCGAACTCGTCGACGATCAGCGGGTTGATGTCCATCTCGCGCAGCGAGGGCAGCGCGCACACCATCTCGGAAACGCGCAGCAGCGTCTGCTCCAGCACCTCGCGGTTCACGGCCTGGGCGTTACGCCACTCGCCCAGGGTCTGCGCCACGCGCGAGCGCTCGATCAGGTGGTGCGCCAGGTACTGGTTGAGCGGCGGCAGCTCCATCGCGCGGTCGTTGATCAGCTCGATCATGGTGCCGCCCGCGCCAAAGGTGATGACCGGGCCGAACGGCTCATCGCTGACCATGCCGATGCAGATTTCGCGCCCGCGCTGGCCGCGCGCCATGCGCTGCACGCTCACGCCGTTGATGCGCGCGCCGGGCTGCGCGTGCGCCACGCGCTGCACCATGTCGTTGTAGGCGTCGCGCGCCGCCGAGCCATTGCGGATGTCGAGCGCCACGCCGCCCACGTCGGACTTGTGCGCCACATCGGGCGAATCGATCTTGAGCGCCACCGGAAAGCCCAGCTGCGTGGCGATCATCATGGCCTCGTTGGCGCTGCGCGCCAGAACGGTCTGCGTGACGGGGATGTGGAAGGCCGCCAGCAGCGTCTTGGACTCGATCTCGGTCAGCACATGCCGCTGCTCGGCCAGCACGCTCTCGATCAGCAGGCGTGCGCCGGCGATGTCGGGCTTGGCCAGCGCGCTCAGCGAGGTCGGCGTCTGCTGCAGCATCTTCTGGTTTTGGTAGAACGAAGCGATGTCGCCAAACGCGCCCACCGCCGCCTCGGGCGTGCGGAAGGCCGGCAGCGCCGCCTCGCGCAGCACAGCGCGCGCCGGCACCACCTGGGCATCGCCCATGAAGCAGGTCAGCAGCGGCTTGGACATCTGGCGTGCGGTCTGCGCCAGCGCGCGCGCTACGCCGCTGGCATCGGCGTTGCTGCGCGGCGAATAGATGGCCAGCACACCGTCGACCAAGGGCTCGGCGCTGGCCGCTTCGACCGCCAGCTGGTAGTGCGCCGGCGTGGCGTCTTCCGATAAATTGATCAGGTCGCTGAGCGAGGCGAGCGGGGGCAGCTGTGGCGCCAGCGCCTGCGCGCGCGGCCCCTGCAGCGTGCCCAGGTCGAGGCCGATTTCATTGACCCAGTCGGCCGCCAGCACCCCCGGGCCGCCACCGTTGGTGACGATGGCCAGGCGCGGGCCGACGGCGCGGTAGCGCGAGGCCAGGCACTTGGCGGCCGAGAACAATTCCACGAACGAGCGTACGCGCACCGCGCCCGCGCGCCGCAGGGCGGCATCGAACACGTCGTCGCTGCCGACGATGGCCGCGCTGTGCGTGAGCGCCGCGCGGTTGCCGGCCGGCTTGCGCCCGGCCTTGAGCACGACCACCGGCTTGGCGTGTGCGGCCGAGCGCAGCGCGCTCATGAATTCGCGCGCATTCGAGATGCCTTCGAGGTAGACGACGATGCTTTGCGTGTGCGGGTCGCTGGCCAGGAAGTCGAGCACCTGCGCGATGTCGAGCGCCGTTTCGGGCCCGAGCGACACCACCGACGAAAAGCCCACGCCGTTGTTGCCGGCCCAGTCCAGGATGGCCGAGGTCAGCGCCCCCGACTGCGACACCAGCGCCAGCGGGCCGGCATTGGCCAGTGGACCGACTGCGCTGGCGTTGAGGCCCAAGACCGGGCGCTGCAGGCCCATGCTGTTGGGGCCGAGCAGGTAGATGCCCTCGCGCTGGGCGATTTTCTTCAGCTCTGCGGCCTCGGCCGCGCCCACCCCGCTGGAGATGACCAGCGCCGCGCGCGAGCCGATGCGCGCGGCCACCTCCAGCGCTGCCGGCAGGTCCTGCGCCGGCAGGGCAATGACCGTGAGGTCGGCGCGCCGCTGCGCCAGGTCGGCCAGCGTGCCGCTGGTGTGGACATCGAGAAACTGCAACGTGCCCTTGAACTTCTGTGCCCGCAGCGCGCTGTGCACGGCCCGCGCCTGCGGCGTGAGCTGCTCGGGGGCCTCGGAGCTGCCAGCCAGCACGGCGATGGACGCTGGCGTGAAAAGGGGGGTGAGGTAGTGTTTGTCCATGGCGCGGTCGGCGGTCGGTGGAAGGCCGGCGCTCTGCCGGCGGGCACATGGCATTCTGCCTTGCCCGCAGCCGGCCCTGGCCGCACGCTTGTCACGCCAGGCGGGCACAATGCCGCGATGCCCGCCCGCTCCATTTCCCGCCCCACCGCCCGCTGCGCCGCGCCCTGAAAATGTCTTCACGCTCCGCCGCCATGCACCGCCTTTTGTCCACCAACCTCGCAGACCTGCTGCTCGACGCCGTCTGCATCGTCGATGTCGAAAGCCGCATCGTTTTTGTGAGTGCGGCATTCGAGCGCATTTTTGGCTACACCCCCGAAGAGGCCGTGGGTCTGCGCATGTTCGATCTGGTGCACCCGCACGACCGCGAGCTCACGCGGCAGGAAGCGCAGCGCGTGACGGACGGCGGGCTGCAACTGGGCTTCGAGAACCGCTACGTGCGCAAGGACGGCCGCATCGCGCACATCCGCTGGACCGCGCGCTGGGTGGAGACCGAGCAGGTGCGCGTGGCTGTGGCGCACGACGTCACCGAGCGCAAGCACACCGAGGCGCTGCAGGCCGCCGTGTACGCGATTTCCGAGGCGGCCCACACGGCCGAAGACCTGCTGGCGCTGTTCGAGCGCATCCACCAGACCCTGGGCGGCCTACTGGCGGCACAGAACTTTGCCGTGGCGCTGTACGACGCCGAGCGCGACGAGCTGAGCTTTCCTTATCACGTGAACGAACGCCATGCGGCGCCCCCGCCACTGCCGCTGGGCGCGGACGCGCTGTGCGCCCAGGTCATCCGCAGCGGGCAGACCTTGCTGGTCACGCCCGAGACCGCTGGCGCAGCGGAGGCAGCGGCGGCAGCGGCGCCCTATTGGCTCGGCGTGCCCCTGGCAACGCAGCGCGGCGCCATCGGCGCGCTGGTGCTGCAGGGCTATGGCGAGGACGCGCGCTACACCGAGAAGGACAGGGATTTGCTGCAGTTCGTGTCCGCGCAGATCGCGTTTGCCATCGAGCGCAAGCAGATGCATGCCCGGCTGCAGCACATGGCGCAGTTCGATCAGCTCACCGAGCTGCCCAACCGCCAGCTCTTTCTCGACCGCCTGCGCACCGCGCTGGCCCGGGCGCGGCGCGACCACACGCGGCTGTCGCTGCTGTTCCTGGACCTGGACCACTTCAAGCAGGTCAATGACACCCTCGGCCACGCTGCGGGCGACCTGCTGCTGCAACAGGTCGCCCAGCGGCTGCTCGGCTGCGTGCGCAGTTCGGACACGGTCGCGCGCCTGGGCGGCGACGAATTCGTGGTGCTGCTCGAAAGCGGCCAGTCGAGCGGCCACGCGGACAGCGTGGCGCAAAAGATCCTGGCCGCATTTGCCGCGCCCTTTACGCTGCCAGGCCAGCGCGTGGCCATCGTCCCGAGCATTGGCGTCGCGGTCTACCCCGACCACGGCAGCGAAGCCACCACGCTGCTGGCCCACGCCGACGCGGCCATGTACCAGTGCAAGAGAAACGGCGCTCCCGCCGCGTGGCGGGCCGCGAGCGCGCCCGCGCCCCACCCGAGCTGCCACGGCGGCGCCAGCACGACCGCCTGAAGCCTTCCCCGCCACGGCCGGCAGGCTGCGCCGGCCGGCCCCGACATGCATGCATCCCGCCCCACCAGGGCCTCTTTTGAAAGCTCCCCCATGCTCTACGCCACCCTCAAGCTCATCCACCTGCTGGCCCTCATCGTCTGGATCGGCGGCATGGTGTTCGCCCATTTCTTCCTGCGCCCGGCCGCGCAGACATTGCCTCCCGCGCTGCGCGTGCCGCTGATGCTGGGCGTGCTGCAGCGCTTTTTTGCCGCCATTGCGGCCGCGGTGGTGCTGGTGCTGGGCACGGGGCTGTGGATGATCGGCCGCGTCGCCAAGGAGGCCGTGCAGTCGGGCGGGCAGTTTTCGATGCCGCTGTCGTGGACCGTGATGGCCACGCTGGGCCTGGTGATGATGGCGATTTTTGGCCACATCCGCTTTGCGCTGTTCAAGCGCCTGCAGCGCGCCGCCGCCGCGTCGGACTGGGCGACGGGTGGCCAGGCGCTGGCGAGCATCCGCACCTGGGTGGTGGTCAACCTGTGGATCGGCGTGGCGATCGTGGCGGTGGTGCGGCTCGCCTGAGTTTGGAGTCCAAAGTGCCTTCAGCCCAATACCAACAAGCGCGGAAAGCTATTGATTAAATAGCGAAGACGCCCTGCCCCAAGGTATCCGATCCCTGTCGGCGCGGCGGCAAAAAAACCCCGCAGGGCTCCCGGGCATCAATTCATGTCGAGACAATCATTGTCTAGGCAAGTAAATTGCGCGCCATGTCCCAACCCGCTGCGGCGCCCCGCCCTTTCTATGAGCCCGGCCAGTACACGCCCGACCAGAGCGTGGGCTACCTGATGCGCAAGGTGCTCAGCTCCGTCCTGTCGCAGGCCGATGCGCAGCTTGCCGCGCACGACCTGACCTATGTGCAGTACCTGCCCCTCTACAAGCTCATGCGCTGCGAGAGCAACACCGTGGCCAGTCTCGCGCGCGACCTGGAGATCGACCCCGGCGCCATGACGCGCGCGCTCGACCGCCTCGAGGCCAAAGGCCTGGTGCGCCGCGAGCGCTCGACCGCGGACCGCCGCGTGGTGCACCTGGTGCTGACGGATGCGGGCCGCGAGGTCGCCGCCAAGGTGCCGGGCGCGCTCGCCGAGGTGCTCAACGGCCACCTGAGCGACTTCAGCCACGGTGAATGGCAACAGCTGCTGCAGTTTTTGCAGCGCATGCTGGCCAACGGCGAAGCGCTGCGCCAGTCCACCGGCAAGCCGGCCGGCTAATGCTTTCACTCCCCAAGACGCCCATGCCCTCCCCGTTTCCTTTAACCGCCGCTGCGCTGCGACGCCCCGCCGCCCTCGGCACGCTGGCGGCGGCCTGCCTGCTCGCCGCGGGCTGCGCCTCGCCCGGCCCTGCGCACCGGCCGCTGGCGGCCACCTCCCCGGCCGCGCTCGGCCTGGTCAACGCCGCATCGGCGCCGGCCGCCCCGCAGTGGTGGACGGCGCTGGGCGACGCCCAGCTCAACGCCCTCGTCGAACAGGCCCTGCAGGGCAGCCCCAGCCTGGCCGTGGGCCGTGCCCGCCTCGCGCGCGCGCAGGCGCTGGCCGAAGCCACCGGCACCGCCGCCCAACCGCACGCGCTGCTGGAGGCCGACGCCTCGCGCCAGCGCTACAGCGCCAACGGGCTGGTTCCGCCGCCCATTGCCGGCAACACCTGGACCAGTGCCAACCTGCAGGCCGGCCTGAACTGGTCGCCCGACTTCTTTGGCCAGCACGCTGCCGAACTGGCCGCCGCCGTGGGCCAGGCGCGCGCCGCGCAGGCCGACGCGGCCGCGGCCGCCAACGCCCTGGCCGCGCAGGTCAGCCGCAGCTATGTGGCGCTGGCGCGGCTGCTGGCGCAGCGCGCCGTGGCCGAGCGCAACCTGGCCCAGCGCAGCGCCATGCTGCAGCTCACGAACGAGCGCACGCAGGCGGGGCTCGACAGCCAGGTCGAACTGACGCAGGCCCAGGTCGCCCTGCCCGATGTGCGCACGCAGATCGAGGCGCTCGATGAACAGATCACGCTGGCGCGCCGCCAGCTGGCCGTGCTGTGCGGCCAGGCGCCCGATGCGCAGGCGCAGCTGGCGCCGCAGCTGCAGCATCTGGCGCTCAGCGACGTGCCCGAGCTGCTGGGCGCCGACCTGCTGGGCCGCCGCCCCGACGTGGTGGCCGCGCGCTGGCGCGTGGAGGCCGCCGCGCAGGACGTGGCCGTGGCGCGCACCCAGTTCTACCCCGACATCAACCTGAGCGCGTTCATCGGCCTCAACGCGCTTGGGTTGAACCACCTGTTCAACGCCGGCTCGCGCCAGATCGGCGTGGCGCCCGCGCTGCGCCTGCCGCTGTTCGACGGCACGCGGCTGCGCGCACAACTGGGCGGCCGGCAGGCTGAGCTCGACGCCGCGATCGCGCAGTACAACGGCGCGCTGCTCGATGCCGTCCAAGAGGCCGGCGACGCGATCGCCTCGGTGCAGTCGCTCGCGCGCCAGCAGGCGCTGCAGGGCGAGGCCAGCGCCAAGTCCGAGACCGCGTACGACTTCGCGGTGCAGCGCTACCGCGCCGGGCTGGGCAACTACCTGCTGGTGCTGAACACCGAAAGCCAGCTGCTCGCCCAGCGCCGCCTCGCGGTGGACCTGCGCGCGCGCCAGCTCGACACCCGCGTCGTGCTGATGAAGGCCCTGGGCGGCGGCTGGAGCGACGACACCGGCAGCCTGGAAACGGCAGCGCGCTGACCCCTGACAAAAACGCCTCTCGAAAGACCCTTGCCATGAGCGAAACCACCGCCGCAGCCCCTGCTGCCGCCCCCGCCACCAACCCCGCGCGCCGCCGCGGCCTGACCGTGATCGCCGTGGCACTGGCCGTGGCCGGCCTGGCCTGGGGCGGCTGGCAGTGGGTGCATGCGCGCCACTATGAGAGCACCGACAACGCCTACGCGGCCGGCAACGTGGTGCAGATCACGCCGCAGGTCGGCGGCACGGTGGTGGCCATCGGCGCCGACGACACCGACTTCGTGCGCGCCGGCCAGGTGCTGGTCAAGCTCGACGCGGCCGATGCCCGCGTGGCGCTGGAGCAGGCCGAGGCGCAGCTGGCACAGACCGTGCGCGAAGTGCGCACCCTGTTTGCCAACAACGCCCCGCTCAAGGCCCAGGTCAGCCTGCGCGAAGCCGACCTGGCGCGCGCCCAGTCCGACGCCGCGCGCGCCCAGGACGACGTGAACCGCCGCAGCCCCCTGCTGGCCACGGGCGCCGTGGGCAAGGAAGAGTTCCAGCACGCCACCGCGCAACTGGCCGCGGCCAAGAGCGCCGTCGCCGCCGCCCAGTCGGCGGTGCAGGCGGCCAAGGAACAACTGGTGGCCGGCCAGACGCAGACCGAGGGCACCAGTCCCGAAGAGCACCCCAACGTGAAGCGCGCCGCCGCCCGCGTGCGCGAGGCCTACCTGGCGCTGGAGCGCGCGCAGCTCAAGGCGCCGCTCGACGGCACCATCGCCAAGCGCGGCGTGCAACTGGGCCAGCGGGTGGCCGCTGGCGCGCCGCTGATGACGCTGGTGGCGTTGAACGACCTGTGGGTGGACGCCAATTTCAAGGAAAGCCAGCTCAAGAACCTGCGCATCGGCCAGAGCGCCGAACTGCAGGCCGACGTGTACGGCAGCAAGGTCACCTACCACGGCACCGTGGCGGGCCTGGGCGCAGGCACGGGCGCGGCGTTTGCGTTGCTGCCGGCGCAGAACGCCACCGGCAACTGGATCAAGGTGGTGCAGCGCGTGCCGGTGCGCATCGCGCTCGACCCGAAGGAAGTGGCCGCGCACCCGCTGCGCGTGGGCCTGTCGATGGACGTGTCGGTGGACATCCGCAACCAGGACGGCAAGACGCTGTCCGACACGCCGAGCACCACGCCGCCGCAGGCCACCGAGGTGTTCGACGCGCAGTTGCTCGCTGCCGACGCCGAGGTGCAGGCCATCATCGCTGCCAACCTGGGCCGCAAAGTGGCCGCGTCGGCGCGCCCGGCCGCAGCGCAATAAACGGCAGAACCGACCCGCATGACTGCCGCTTCATCCTCCGCCGGGCTGCCGGCGCCTGCGGGCGGACCCCCGACGCCCCCGGCCGTCGCACCCGCCGAGCCAACGCCGCTGCACGGCACCACGCTGCTGCTGGGCACGCTGGCGCTGTCGCTGGCCACGTTCATGAACGTGCTGGACTCGTCGATCGCCAACGTGTCCATCCCCGCGATTGCCGGCGACCTGGGCGTAAGCCCGGGCCAGGGCACCTGGGTGATCACCAGCTTTGGCGTAGCCAACGCCATTTCGGTGCCGCTCACGGGCTGGCTCACGCAGCGCTTTGGCGCCGTGCGCCTGTTCACCATGAGCGTGCTGCTGTTCGTGCTCACGTCCTGGCTGTGCGGCTTTGCCTCGTCGCTTGAAATGCTGGTGTTCTTCCGCGTGCTGCAGGGCCTGGTGGCCGGGCCGATGATTCCGCTGTCGCAGACGCTGCTGCTGTCAAGCTACCCGCGCGCGCTGGCGGGCACGGCGCTGGCGCTGTGGGGCGTGACGACGCTGGTGGCGCCGGTGGTCGGGCCGCTGCTGGGCGGCTGGATCACCGACAACATCTCATGGCCCTGGATCTTCTACATCAACGTGCCCGTGGGCCTCCTGGCCGCCGCACTGACCTGGGGCATCTACCGCACGCGCGAGACGCCCACACGCAAACTGCCCATCGACACCGTCGGCCTGACGCTGCTGGTGCTGTGGGTCGGCGCGCTGCAGCTCATGCTCGACAAAGGCAAGGAACTGGACTGGTTTGCCTCCCACGAAATCGTCGCGATGGCCGTGGTGGCCGCCGTCGCGTTTGCGCTGTTCCTGGTGTGGGAGCTGACCGACAAGCACCCGGTGGTCGACCTCAAGCTGTTCAAGGAACGCAATTTCGCCTTTGGCGCGCTCTCGCTGTCGGTCGCCTATGCGCTGTTCTTTGGCAACGTGGTGCTGCTGCCGCTGTGGCTGCAGCAGTGGATGGGCTACACCGCCACCTCGGCCGGCATGGCGCTGGCGCCGGTGGGGCTGTTCGCCATCCTGCTCACGCCCATCGTCGGGCGCAAGGTCGGCCAGTGGGACCCGCGCCGCATGGCGACAGGCGCGTTCATCGTGTTTGCGCTGGTGCTGTGGATGCGCGCGCAGTTCACGGTGCAGACCGACTTCGTGACCATCCTGATTCCCACGCTGATCCAGGGCGCGGCCATGGCGTTCTTCTTCATTCCGCTTACCACCATCACGCTTTCGGGCCTGGCGCCCGAGCGCATTCCGGCGGCGGCCGGCCTGAGCAACTTCACCCGCATCACGGCCGGCGCCATGGGTGTCTCGATCACCACCACGCTGTGGGAGAGCCGCGCCGCGCTGCACCATGCGCACCTGACCGAAACGCTGGTGCAGGGCCAGGGCGTGTTCGCGCAAACGCTGAACGGCCTGACCGCCTCGGGCCTGTCCATGGAGCAGGCGCTGGCGCAGGTGAACCGCCTGATCGACCAGCAGGCCTACACCCGCGCGGTGGACGACATCTTCCTGGGCTCGGCCTTCCTGTTCCTCACACTGATCGGCACCATCTGGCTCACCCAGCGCCCGCCGCGCGTGCCGGCCGGTGCGCCCGGGGACGCGGGCGGAGCCCATTGAAGCGCCTCTGCGTTCGCGCCATCGGCAATGCAAGCAAAAACAGCCTCCAGCGCTGATGGGTCAAGCGCTTACAGCTATTGAATCAATAGCTGCGAGCGCTTTGTCTGACAGCGCTTGCTGAAAAACCCTTACGCCTTGACACGCCTGCGGCCTGCCAAACCGCACCTTGGTGCACCGAACAATGCGGTCATCACCAACAACAAGGATCTGCCATGTCGATCTCCCTGATTCTTCTCATCGTGCTGATCCTGATCCTCATTGGCGTCCTGCCTACGTGGGGCCACAGCAGCTCTTGGGGGTACGGCCCCAGCGGCGGTATTGGCTTGATCATTCTGATCTTGGTGGTGTTGATGCTGATGGGACGCATCTAGGCCCGTCTTTCCCCTCCACGGGCCCGCGCCGCCGGGCCTGTGGCGGCAAAGCAGCGACTCAGCCATCGGATCCATATCGGAAAGAGACAAATAAGGCTGTAGCCCTTTCCCAGAAAGCGCTGGCAGCTCTCCTTTGAATAGCGCTTCGGCTTTCCGGTGTGCCCTGCGTCCATTTGCCGCATCTCTCTTCTTTTGCTTTTCACCCCTGATTGGCGCAAAATGCGCCAATCAGGAGATCAGCATGGCCGCCACCCCCTTCGCATCCGTCAAACTTCCCAGCGCCCTCGTCGAGCAGGCGCGCCAGGCCGCGCAGCCCATGCGCCGTTCGGTGGCCAGCCAGATCGAATACTGGGCCACGCTGGGCCAGATCGTCGAACACACCGGCCTGAGCGTGCAGGAAGCCCGCACCGCCATCGAGCAGTACGAAACCGCCTCAACCCCGCACACGCCGGCCACGTCCCCCGCCTCGGTGGACGCGCTGAGCGCCCGCCTGCTGGCCGCGCAGACCAGCGGCTCGCTGGCCCAGCGCGTGCGCGAAGTGGTGCGCGAAAACCAGGCCCGCACGGCCTGAGCCCATGGCAGCGCCCCGCAATGGAACGCCCTCGCCCCTCTGGTTCCATCTGCTCGCCGGCCCCAATGGCGCGGGCAAGTCCACGCTCTACCGCGCGCTGGTGCGCGAAGGCATCCTCGGGCCGCCGCTCGAATTCGTGAACGCCGACCTGTACGAGCGCGGGCACCTCCAGCACATCGCCAACGCGCAAGAGCGCTCCGAAGCCGCCCGCGCCTGGGCCGAGGCACGCCGCACGGCCTTGATCGCGGCACGCACCCCCTTCGCCAGCGAAACCGTGTTCTCTCACCCTTCCAAGCTGGCGCTTATCGAGGAAGCCCAACGCCATGGCTTCACTGTCGCGCTGCACACCGTGGCGCTTGACGACCCGGCCCGCCTGCTCGACCGCGTGGCCCAGCGCGTGCGCGAAGGCGGTCATCCCGTGCCACCCGAACGCATCCTCGCGCGCTACCCGCGCACGATGACCCACCTCGCGCAGGCCGTACGCCTGGCCGACGTGGCCTACCTGTACGACGCCACGGAAGTCGCCGAGGGCGGCCCGCGCCTGGTGGCCATTCGCACCGCGGCGGCCACTACGGCGCTGGTGGAGGCCATGCCAGCCTGGGCACAGCGCATGCTGGGTGTGGCAGGGGCGGAACAGGCTGCGGATTGAGCGGGCTAATCGCCTATTTATTCAATGGCCAGCCGGATTCAACCTGCACCCATTGAAATAGCCCCCCAATAATTTGCTCATCTTCTGGCGATGCGCCGTCGGTTGAATTTCACTGAAATTCAGTGGATGTCAGGCTATTTTTATCCGCCGTGCCACCAAAAGAAAACAGCGCGAGCGTGACTGGATGGCCACAACATATTCCACGGACTCACGCTCTTGAAAATTCCATGGTCCAATTGGTTTCCCAAGTGGCGCCCCCATCCTCTGAGAATGCCTGCTCCCAACGCGGATTCTGTGGATCGCGGGTCCACCAGATGAATCGCACACGGATCGGTGTGCCGTTGAGCACATCTTCCGCATAGAACGTTCCGATCTGTTCGTTGAATTGGCCGACCACCGGTATGTCCATCTTCCCTGGAAAGCGGCCATCCAACCACCAGATTGACCATTGATGGGTTTGTGGATCGAAGGAGCGGACAGCAACTGCGCGGTACTCGCCTTCAGGGAGCCGCAGCAGATTGTCCTCAACGTTGCCATAGCCCCCCAGAATCTTCTGGGTGGACATGCTCCCGTCAAACTCTGTCCAGTGGTCAGAGCCCACCAGCCGGTCTTTCAAGCGACGGTGTTTGACGCGCCAGTCTCCCACCGCAAAATCAAAGTCGCTGGGTGCATATTGGACAGTTTCGAGTGCCATGGGTCGATTCCTTATGTGCAGCGAAGACAGTTAGGCAATGGAGCGTGTCAGCTGCTTGAATGAAAGGTGCTGTGGCGTTGGGTCGACTTTTTACCCGCCCAGAAGGCAATGCCACCCTTGCACACCATACAACGCAGCTGATCCGATCCGCGAATCAGCGTGGGCTTGAAATGTCAGCGATTTCCCCCCCTGCCCGACAGGCTCTGCCAGAGCAGCATTACGCTGCGTCGCTTTTCCGAAGCACGGGCAGGCTCCACGAATAGCGCAACGCGAGAAGGCGGATGGCAAGGCACACGAAGGCGCCTAACCACGGCGTGGCCGCGAGACTCCACTCCATGAGCTGCCCCAGCACCTGGATGGACGCCCCGATCAACGCCGCCACCGCGTAGATCTCTTTCTCCAGGATGATGGGCACGCGGTTGAGCAGCACGTCTCTGGCCACGCCGCCGCCGACGGCGGTCACCATGCCGAGCAGGATGGCGACCTCGACGTTCTGCCCCCCCAGCAGCGCCTTGTGCGCGCCAACGACGGCGAAGAAGCCCAGCCCCAGCGCATCGAAGAAAGCAATGGGACGGCTGAGGTGCTCGATGATGGGGCGCGCCCACATCGCCATCCCGGCGGCCAATGCCGCCGTGGCGAGGTACCGCCAGTCGGAAATCGCCACCGGCGGCAGCGCGCCCAGGCACAGGTCGCGAACGAAGCCGCCACCGCATGCCGTCAGGTAGCTGATGGCCAATACGCCAAACAGGTCGAGCCGACGCTGCTCGGCGGCGATCGCACCGCTGACGGCGAAGGCGAAAGTGCCGCACAGGTCCACGAAGGTGGAGAGGCTGTGTTCCATCATGCCTGCGGCGAAGGGCAGAGCCAGACGGATGCGGCGGTCATCAGCATGGCCTGCAGCCCGGTCTCCAGCGTTGGATGGATCACCGGCGCGCACTTGGGCGAATGGTTGCTAGGTGTCTTGTTGAGCAGCTTGGCGGCCTTGGCTTGTGCATAGGCGTCGGGGTCGGTCCCGCCGACGAACCAGAAGACACAAGGCGCCTGCCAGGTGCGCCCGAAGGCGCTGAAGTCTTCGCTGGCCGAGGCTGGCACTGTTTCGCAAGCTTTGTCTCCAAACTGGCTTGTGAAGGCACCCGCCACCTGGCGCGAGACGATGGTCTGCAGTGTCTCGATACAGCCTGCGGCGATCTTGGCGGTCCGGACTTCCTGCATCGACAGCTCGGGGCGCTGGTGCAGGTCCTTGTAGATGCTTTCGCGCTCCGCGAGCAGCGTGTCGCTGCGGCCCGCCAAGGCTTGGGCGAGGGCGTTCATGGCAAACCTCCGGACTGGATTGGAGAGGCCCAGTATGCTCCGATTGCCCCAAAAAAGGGCCCGCAGGCATGCCTCAGACCGGCCCCACGGGCCGCTGGGCAACCCGCCTCATCCCGCTCCCTTCGGTACCAGCCTCGCCCCTTCCCTCTGCACCGTCTCCTTCAAAAACCCCCACACCGCCTGCATGCGCGCGAGGTGCTTGGCTTCGGCCGGCATGCTCATCCAGAAGGTGCGCGTGAAGCGCGCCTCGTGCGGCAGCACGCGCGCCAGAATGGGGTCGCGGTCGGCCAGGAAAGCCGGCAGCACGGCCAGGCCGGCGCCGGCGCGCACGGCTTCGTATTGCGCGGTGATGCTGGTGCTGCGGAAGGCGAAGCGCTCGGGCGGATACAGCTGGTCGAGAAACTGCAGCTCCTTGGTGAACAGCAGGTCGTCCACATAGCTAATGAAGGCATGGTGGCGCAGGTCTTCGCGCTGGGCCACCAGGGGGCGGCGGGCCAGGTATTCGCGCTGGCCGTACAGGTGCAGCGTGTAGTCGGCCAACTTGGTGACGATGACCGCGCCGCGCGTCGGGCGCTCGAGCGAGATCACGATGTCGGCCTCGCGCCGGCTCAGGTGCAGCATGCGTGGCAGCGCCAGCAAGTCGATGGACAGCTGCGGGTGATTTTGTGTCAGGCGCGCCAGGTGCGGCGCCAGCACCAGCGTGCCAAAACCTTCGGTCGCGCCCACGCGCACCAGGCCCGAAGGGCCGCCGCCCGGCGCGGGCGCGGCGCGCTCCACGCCGAGCACGGCGGCTTCCATGGCCTCCACACCGGGCAGCAGGTGGCGGCCGGCTTCGGCCAGCCGGTGGCCGCCGGCCTCGCGCGCGAACAGGGCCACCCCCATCTGCTTTTCCAGGGCCTGGATGCGGCGCGACACCGTGGTGTGCTCCACGCCCAGGCGGCGCGCGGCGCCCGCGAGGGTGCCGGTGCGGGCCAGCTCCAAAAAGTAGCGCAGGTTGTCCCAGTCCATGCCGTTTCCTTGTGCGTTCGCCATGCGCGCATACGTTGTGCAAATTTGCAGAATCAAAGTGCGCGTTTGTCTATTGTCATGGCAATTTCGCACAGATACGATGCGTGCTGCAGGGACGGACCGCCGGCCCGCCCTCGTTGCCACGCGTTTCTTTTCTTCCAGGAGACCCCCATGGACGCTTCCACCACCCAGGCCGTCAAGGCCCCCACCGTCAAGTTGCTGATCGGCGGCCACTTCGTCGAGTCCCAAACCACCCAGTGGCGTGACGTGGTGAACCCCGCCACGCAAGAGGTGCTGGCGCGCGTGCCGTTTGCCACGCCCGAAGAGGTCAACGCCGCCGTGGCCGCGGGCAAGGAGGCGTTCATGACCTGGAAGAAGACCCCCATCGGCACGCGTGCGCGCATCTTCCTGAAGCTCCAGCAGCTGATCCGCGAGAACATGGCCGAGCTGGCCGCCACGCTGACCGCCGAGCAAGGCAAGACCCTGCCCGACGCCGAAGGCGACGTGTTCCGCGGCCTCGAAGTGGTCGAGCACGCGGCCAGCATCGGCAACCTGCAGCTGGGCGAGCTGGCCAACAATGTGGCCAACGGCGTGGACACCTATACGCGGCTGCAGCCGCTGGGCGTGTGCGCGGGCATCACGCCATTCAACTTCCCGGCCATGATTCCGCTGTGGATGTTCCCGATGGCGATTGCCACGGGCAACACCTTCGTCCTCAAGCCCTCCGAGCAAGACCCGATGGTGACCATGCGTCTGTGCGAGCTGGCGCTCGAAGCCGGCATTCCGCCCGGCGTCCTGAACGTGGTGCACGGCGGCGAGGACGTGGTCAACGCGATCTGCGACCACCCCGACATCCAGGCGATCAGCTTCGTCGGCTCGACCAAGGTCGGCACGCATGTCTACAACCGCGCCAGCCTGGCCGGCAAGCGCGTGCAATGCATGATGGGCGCCAAGAACCACGCCATCGTCATGCCCGACGCCAACAAGGAGCAGACGCTCAACGCGATTGCCGGCGCGGCCTTTGGCGCCGCCGGCCAGCGCTGCATGGCGCTGTCGGTGGTGGTGCTGGTGGGCGAGGCGCAGCAGTGGATTCCCGACCTTGTCGCCAAGGCGCAATCGCTCAAGATCAATGCCGGCACGCACAAGGGCACCGACGTGGGACCGCTGGTCTCGTGCGCTGCGCTCTCGCGCGTCGAAGGCCTGATCGAGCGCGGCGTGGCCGACGGCGCCACGCTGGAGCTCGACGGCCGCAAGCCGCAGGTGCCCGGCTACGAAAAAGGCAACTTTGTCGGTCCGACGGTGTTCTCGGGCGTGAAGTCCGGCATGTCGATTTATGACCAGGAGATTTTTGGCCCGGTGCTGTGTCTCTCGTCGGCATCCGACCTGGACGAGGCCATCGCCCTCATCAATAGCAACCCCAACGGCAACGGCACGGCCATCTTCACGCAGTCGGGCGCTGCGGCGCGCAGGTTCGAGGAAGAGATCGACGTGGGACAGGTCGGCATCAACGTGCCGATCCCGGTGCCAGTGCCCATGTTCTCGTTCACGGGCTCGCGCGCGTCCAAGCTCGGCGACCTGGGCCCGTACGGCAAGCAGGTGGTGCTGTTCTATACACAGACCAAGACAGTGACGTCGCGCTGGTTCGACGACAGCACCACCGCGCACGGCGTGAACACCACCATCAGCCTCAAGTGATGGCGGTGGCCGCGGCCTCGGTCCGCCGCATCGCCCACGCGCTGCTGTGCAGCGGCGCGGTGCTGGGCGGCGCGGCCGCATGGGCGCAAGCCGGCGACCGCTGCGACCCGCAGGGCAGCGTTGCGCAGGTCAATGCCTGCGCGGTGCGCGACTTCCAGGCGGCCGACACTGCGCTGAACATCCGCTACCTCGCGGTGATGCAGTCGTTGCCTGCGGGCCGGCGCACGGCCTTGCGCCAGCAGCACAATGGCTGGATTAAGGGCCGCAGTGCGCGCTGCAAATCCGCACACGGGGCGCAAGAAGACCAGAGCGACTGGCCCCGCCTGTACCACCAGTGCCTGACCCAGGCCACCGAGGAGCGCCGCCCGGCGCTGGAGCGCTGGCTCCAGCCCTGAGGGCGGCGTCACGGAAGAGGACTCCATGAATTTCGAACTCTCTGAAGAACAACGCGCCTTTGCCCAGACGGCCCGCGATTTCGCCCAGGCCGAATTCGCACCGCACGCCGCGCGCTGGGACGCCGAGGGCGTCTTTCCCAAAGACGCCATCGCCAAGGCCGGCGCGCTGGGCTTCTGCGGCCTCTACGCCCCCGAGGACGCCGGCGGCCTCGCGCTGCCGCGGCTCGATGCGACGCTGGTGTTCGAGGAAATGGCGGCGGTCGACCCGTCCACCACCGCCTTCATCACCATCCACAACATGGCGACCTGGATGCTCGGCACCTGGGCCACGCCGGCCGTGCGCGCGCACTGGGGACCGATGCTGACCAGCGGGCAAAAACTGGCTTCCTACTGCCTGACGGAGCCCGGCGCGGGCTCCGACGCGGCCTCACTCAAGACGCGCGCCGAGCGGGTCGGCCACGAGTACATCATCAACGGCGCCAAGGCCTTCATCAGCGGCGCCGGCGCGACCGACGTGCTGGTGCTGATGGCGCGCACGGGCGATGCGCAGTCTGGCGCGGGCGGCATATCCGCGTTTGCCGTGCCGGCCGACCTGCCCGGCATCCACTACGGCAAGAAGGAACACAAGATGGGCTGGAACAGCCAGCCCACGTGCACCATCAGCTTCGACAACGTGCGCATCCCGGCCGACCACCTGCTGGGCCGCGAGGGCGAGGGTTTCAAGATCGCCATGAAGGGGCTGGACGGCGGGCGCATCAACATCGCCACCTGCTCGGTCGGCGCCGCACAGGGCGCGCTCACGCAGGCGCAGCAGTACATGCACGAACGCAAGCAGTTCGGCAAGCCGATCGCGAGCTTCCAGGCGCTGCAGTTCAAGCTGGCCGACATGGCGACCGAACTCGTCGCCGCGCGCCAGATGGTGCGCCTGGCGGCCAGCAAGCTCGACGCCGGTGCGCCCGATGCGTCCACCTACTGCGCCATGGCCAAGCGCTTTGCCACCGACGCCGGCTTCACGGTCTGCAACGAGGCGCTGCAGCTGCATGGCGGCTACGGCTACATCCGCGAATACCCGCTCGAGCGCCTGCTGCGCGACGCGCGCGTGCACCAGATCCTTGAAGGCACGAACGAAATCATGCGCGTCATCATTGCCCGGCGCATGCTCGACGGCGATGCGCCTGAGGCCATACGCTAGTCTTTCGATAGCTGCTAACGCTTTACCAATAAGCGCTAGAGGCCTATTTCATTCATACCGATGCCCGCCCGCCCCCTTGCCGACGCCACGCTGCACCTGATCGACGCGGTGCGCTCTGCACTGGCGCGGCGCGACGATGTAGACGAGCGCACCCTGTTCGGCAGCTACTGCTTCTTCGTCGACGGCAAGCTCTGCATCGGTGTCAAGGGCGACGAACTGTTGGTGCGCCTGCCGCCCGAGCGCCATGCCGAGTTCCAGGAAATGCAGAACACGCGCGAACTCTCGCCCAGCGGCGGCATGCAGGGCTACTTCTGGATCGAGCCCAACGGCTACGCCACGCGGGCGCAGTGGGCCTTCTGGCTGGCGGAAGCCCTGGACTACAACCCGCGCGCCAAGGCCACGCCACCGCGCAAGAAGGCGCCCACTGCGAGTACCCAAAAAGGAACCGGCGTCCCGCCGGCCCGCAGAAAACACAGCATCTTCGATGCCGATGACTGAGCCCCACTGATTGACCGGAGGAAACCGCCATGCCCGTTCGCATCGTCCGCCTAGGCACCCCGCGCGCCGCCGGGGAAGGCACCCGCATCGGCACCGTGCGCCGCCCGCCGCGCGGCGTACCCAAGGCCGAATTCGCCAGCCGCGACTACTACGACGTGTGGTATCCCTTGCTTTCGCCGAGCCCTGAGCTCGTCAAGGAAGCCCTGCACGCGCAGGCCACACAGTCCGACAAGGAGTGGCAAGCCTTCGTCAAGCAGTTCCGCAGGGAACTGGCCCAGCCCGAGACCAACCGCACGCTCGACCTGCTGGCTGCGCTGTCACACCACAGCGCCCTGTCGCTGGGATGCTATTGCGAAGACGAGGCGCGCTGCCACCGCTCGGTGCTGCGCGCCGAGCTGCACAGCCGCGGCGCGGACATCGCCGACTGAAAATTCAAGCATTTTCGGCCTCCAGCCCTTATCCCATGGGCGCCAGCAGCTATCAAATAAATACCAATCCAACGCAGCAACCACCAAGGAGACAACACCATGAAAATTGCATTCATCGGCCTGGGCCACATGGGCGGCCCCATGGCCCTGAACCTGCACAAGGCCGGCCACGAGGTGCGCGCCTTCGACCTGTCCCAGGCCGCCTGCGAGCAGCTTGCGGCCAGCGGCGTGCCGGTGGCGGCCGGTGCCGCCGCCGCCGTGCAAGGCGCCGAGGTGGTCATCAGCATGCTGCCCGCCAGCCAGCATGTCGATGGCCTGTACTTCGGCAGCCACGGCCAGCCGGGCCTGCTGGCGCAGATTGCCAAGGGCACGCTGGTGATCGACTCGTCGACCATCGCCGCCGCCACCTCGCAAAAAGTGGCCAAGGCGGCCGAGGCGCAGGGCGTGCAGTTCATCGACGCGCCGGTGTCGGGCGGCACGGGCGGCGCCATCGCCGGCACGCTGACCTTCATGGTCGGCGGCGATGCGGCAGCGCTCGAACGCGCGCGCCCGCTGCTCGAAAAAATGGGTGCCAACATCTTCCACGCCGGAGCCGTGGGTGCGGGCCAGACGGCCAAGATCTGCAACAACATGCTGCTGGGCATCCTGATGGCCGGCACCAGCGAGGCGATTGCGCTGGGCGTCGCCAACGGGCTCAATCCCAAGGTGCTGTCGGAGATCATGCGCCGCAGTTCGGGCGGCAACTGGGCGCTGGAGAAGTACAACCCCTACCCCGGCGTGCAGGACAACGTGCCGTCGAGCAAAGGCTACGCCGGCGGCTTTGGCACCGACCTGATGCTCAAGGACCTGGGCTTGGCGCAAGAAAACGCCACCGCCGTCAAGGCCGCCACCCCGCTCGGCGGACTGGCGCGGTCACTGTATGCCATGCATTCGCTGGCAGGCCATGGCACGCTCGACTTCTCCAGCATCCTGCAAAGTGTGCAAAAGCGCGCCTGACCCGCTCGGGCCATGGCCCAGCAGCAGCGACGAAAGCGCCCGCGGTGCTCCACGCTCTCGCGGCTTTGTCCTACAAAAAGCGCCCCTGCCTGCTGGCGTGGCCAGGGCACAGCCGGCTGGAAGAATGAAAGGCCCTGCCCCTGCCACCCGCACACCTTGCGGTGCCGTGGAAGGTACGGGAACCGTTGCCCTGCCCCTCCACTCTTCTGGTTGTTCACCATGCCATATATCCACCCCTCCTCTGCCCGCCGTGTGCACGGCAGGTCCCTCATGGGCATGGCGGTTGCGACCGCCCTCGTTCTGGCCGCGGGCTGCACAGGCGTGCAGCACGGCAGCGCCGCTGCCGACACCGCGCCCGCTGCCCGCGCCGCCGGGGCTCCCCCAACGGGCATGCCGATGGGGCATGCGCGCCTGGTGACGGCCGATGGCGCGCCGGCGGGCAGCGCCACCTTGCAATCGGTGCAAGGGGGCGTGGAGATCGTGCTGCAAGTGCAGGGCATGGCACCCGGTACGCACGGTTTCCATATCCATGCCAAGGGGGAATGCACGCCCGCCCCGGACGCCGCGACCGGCAAGATGGTGGCCTTTGGCGGCGCAGGCGGGCACTTCGATCCCTACAACACGCAAACCCACGGCCACCCCGGGCAGTCGCCGCACGAGGTGCATGCCGGCGACACCCCGAACCTGGTGGTGGATGCCAGTGGCCAGGGCACGCTGCGCTACACCAACACGGGCGTGACCCTGACACCCGGCCAGAGCTCGATTGCCGGGCGTTCGCTGGTCGTGCACGAGAGCCAGGACGATTACAAGACCAACCCGGCCGGCAATTCAGGCCCCCGCATCGCCTGCGGCGTGATTTTGCTCACGCCCGGTGACAGCGCCGAAGGCACCACGCCGCCCGTCGCGCGCATGGGCAGCTAGGCGGTTTGGTGCTCGCGCAGCGCCAGCGCCGCCACGCAGGCGCCGGGCAATAAAAGTGACCCAGCCCCCGACCACGGCCGAGCCTGCCTTCAGCCGCGCCCACACGGCCGCTCCGGCGGCGTGCAGTCTCAGGCTGCCACGCGCGGGATTCTGGACGGCCTGGGCATGGCTGCTCGCCGCCACCGCCTCCAGCGGGGCCGCGGCGCAAGGCCAGAGCGCCGGCGCGGACACCGGCGCTCGTGCCGGCCCTGCCGCGCCCCAAGCGCCGGAGCCCGTGCTGGCGCCAGTGGAGGTGCGCGGTCAGGCCGCGGCGCAGCAGCGCTTTGACGCGGCCGCCAGCTTCAGCAGTGTGGACGTGGACCCGTTCACCGCCGCATCGCCGCTGGTCAACCTGTCCGAGCTGCTCGCCGGCCAGCCCGGCGTGGTGGCCTTGGACCGGCAGAACTATGCGCAGGACCTGCAGATCGCGGTGCGCGGCTTTGGCGCGCGCTCCACCTTTGGCGTGCGCGGCGTGCGCATCCTGGTCGATGGCATCCCGGCCACCATGCCCGATGGGCAGGGCCAGGCGGCCACCGCGCAGCTGCAGTCGGCCGCGCGCGTGGACGTGCTGCGCGGGCCGCTGGCGCAGCTCTATGGCAACGCGGCCGGCGGCGTGCTGCAGGTGACCACGCGCGAGCCGCGCAGCGGCGGCGGCGCAGCGGCATCAATGGCGGCGGGCTCTTTTGGGCAGCGGCTGGCGGATGCCTCGCTGGACTTTGGCGACCGCAGTCTCGGCGGGCTGGTCGATGTTTCGCATTTTTCCACCGAGGGCTGGCGCGCGCACAGTGCGGCGCAGCGCACCCACCTGAACGGCAAACTCGTCGCCCGTCCCGACGGCGACACCACCGTCACGGCGCTGCTGAACCTGTTCGACCAGCCGCACGCGCAAGATCCGCTCGGACTGGCACGCGCGCAGTTCGACGCCAACCCGCGCCAGGCGCCTGCCGAGGCGCGGCAGTTCGACACACGCAAATCGGTCGCGCAGAACCAGCTCGGTCTGGTGATGGAGCGCCGTGTCAGCCCGGCCGACAGCCTGCGCCTGCGCGTCTACGGCGGCACGCGCCGCCTCGAGCAGTACCTGTCGTTCAGCGGCGACGCCGAGAGCAGCGCGGGCGGCGTGGTCGCGCTGGACCGCCGCTACCACGGCGCCGGCATCGCCTGGAACCACAGCACCCGCCTGGCGTCCGGCCTGCCACTGACCTGGACGCTCGGCCTCGACGCGGACCGCCTCGCCGAAGACCGCCGCGGCTTCGTCAACCAGGATGGCCAGGCCGGTGCACTGCGCCGCGACGAACGCGACCGCGCCGGCAACACCGACCTCTATGCCCAGGTGGACGCGCTGCTCTCGCCCACCTGGCGCGCGGTGGCGGGCCTGCGCACCAGCGCGGTGCGGCTGGCGGTGGCCGACCGCTACCGCACCGCCACCAACCCCGACGACAGCGGCGCGCGCCGCTGGCGCCAGACCAGCCCGACGCTGGGCGTGGTCTGGAGCGCTTCCGAGCCACTGAACCTGTATGCCAATGTGGGCCGAGGGTTTGAAACGCCGACGCTGGCCGAGATGGCCTACAGCCTCGGCAATGCCGGGCCCAACTACACGCTACAGGCGTCGCGCAGCCGGCAGGCCGAGATCGGCGCCAAGTGGCAGGGCCCGGTGCACCGGATCGACGCCGCCTGGTTCGATGCGCGCAGCCGCGACGAGATCGTGCCCGCCGCCACGGTGAACGGCCGCACGGTCTACCAGAACGCCGACCGCGTGCGCCGCCGCGGCCTCGAGTTGGCGTGGAGCGCCCAGGCCCGCCCCTGGCGGCCCCAGCTGTCGTACACCTACCTCGACGCCTTTTTTGCCAGCCCCTATGCCGTGGCCGGCGGCGCCCCGGTGCCGGCCGGCAATCGCCTGCCCGGCACGGCGCGGCACGTCGCGCGGCTGGCGCTGGACCACACGTCCACCGCCGCGTGGCAGTGGGGCGGCGAGCTGACCTTGTCCGGCAAGGTGTTTGCCAACGACCTCAACACGGAGGCCGCCGCAGGTTTTGCGGTGCTGAGCCTGCGCGCGGGCTATGCGTTCTCTGCCGGTGCGTCCACGCGCTGGCAGGCCTGGGCGCGGCTGGACAACCTGCTGGACCGCCGCTACGCGGGTTCGCTCATCGTGAACGACGGCAACCAGCGCTTCTTCGAACCCGCGGCCGGCCGGCGCCTGATGGTGGGACTGCGCGCGCAGCTTTTCTGATCCGGTGGCTGCGCTCCGCACGCGCGCCCCGGACCGCGCCGACCCCGCGGTGGCGGCAACAAAAAAAAGCCCCTGTCCACAGAGGGAAGGAGCTTAATTTTGGGGCGCCATGCGACGCCCAAAAACGCCATCACATGTGGTCGATCATGACCTGTCCGAAGCCCGAGCAGCTGACCTGCGTGGCGCCGTCCATCAGGCGCGCAAAGTCGTAGGTGACCTTCTTGCTGGCGATCGACTTCTTCATCGCGCTGATGATCAGATCGGCAGCTGCAGTCCAGCCCATGTGGCGCAGCATCATCTCGGCCGAGAGGATTTCGGAGCCGGGATTCACATAGTCCTTGCCGGCGTACTTGGGCGCCGTGCCGTGCGTGGCCTCGAACATGGCGATGGTGTCGGACAGGTTGGCGCCCGGGGCGATGCCGATGCCCCCCACCTGCGCGGCGAGCGCGTCGGAGACGTAGTCGCCATTGAGGTTCAGCGTGGCGATCACCGAGTATTCGGCCGGGCGCAGCAGGATCTGCTGCAGGAAAGCGTCGGCGATGCTGTCCTTGACGGTGATTTCCTTGCCCGTCTTAGGGTTCTTGAACTTCATCCAGGGGCCGCCGTCGATCAGTTCGGCGCCGAACTCCTTGGCTGCCAGGCCGTAGGCCCAGTCCCGGAAGCCCCCTTCGGTGAACTTCATGATGTTGCCCTTGTGCACGATGGTCACGCTGGGCTTGTCGTTGTCGATGGCGTACTGGATGGCCTTGCGCACCAGGCGCTCGGTGCCTTCGCGCGAGACGGGCTTGATACCGATGCCCGATGTGAGCGGAAAGCGGATCTTCTTGACGCCCATTTCCTCCTGCAGGAACTTGATGAGCTTCTTGGCCTTGTCGGACTCGGCTTCGAACTCGATGCCGGCGTAGATGTCTTCCGAGTTCTCGCGGAAGATCACCATGTGGGTCTTGTGCGGCTCCTTGACGGGCGACGGCACGCCGTCGAAGTACTGGATGGGGCGCAGGCAGACGTAGAGGTCGAGTTCCTGGCGCAGGGCCACGTTCAAAGAGCGGATGCCGCCGCCCACGGGCGTGGTCAGTGGGCCCTTGATCGACACGACATAGTCCTTGACGGCGTGCAGGGTTTCTTCGGGCAACCAGACATCGGGGCCGTACACCTTGGTGGCCTTTTCGCCCGCGAAGACTTCCATCCAGTGGATCTTCTTCTGGCCGCCATAAGCCTTGGCCACCGCCGCATCCACCACCTTGAGCATCACGGGCGTGATGTCACCGCCCGTGCCGTCGCCTTCGATGAAAGGGATGATGGGCTGGTCCGGCACGTTGAGCGACATGTCGGCGTTGACGGTGATTTTCTGGCCTTCGGTGGGCACCTGGATGTGCTGGTAGCTGGTCATGTGCGGCAAGTCTCCGATGAGGCTGAAAAGGCTTCAGCAGGTTGGAAAGAACTCTCTGGACGAATTGATTCTATCGACAAAAAAACGGCAAACCCTGTCAACGAGCGGGTATGGCCGCCGTTGTGGAAAGGCATCGGAAGCAATTCGCGACGCACTCTCTCCAACCCCACCTGTCTCCCCTTGAAGGCTTTTATGAACAAGATTCTTGCTACCCTGATCGCTGGCCTGTTTGCCGCAGGTGCCTACGCGCAAACGCCCGCTCCCGCCGCCCCTGTCACGCCGGCTCCGGCCAACGCCACGGCCGCCCCCGCTGCCACGCCCGCACCGGCCACCAAGGCAGCCAAAGCCAAGAGCAGCCACCACAAGAAAGTGGCCAAGAAAAAGGTCCACAAGACTGCCAAGGCAGCGTGAGCCTTGGCCGGCCAGGATCGCGCAGGCCAAGCGCCCGCCCTCGGTCCTGCGGCTTTTGCCTCAAAATCGCCCGCTTGCCGCGGGCTTTTTTGCGCCCGCCTGCCCCCTCCCCTTACGCCAGAGGCTTGACCGATGACTTCTTTGATCTGCCCTCCCCTCCAGCGCCCCCTGCTGGCCGCCGCCGCACTGGCGGCCGCGCTGGGCCTGGCCCATCCCGCCGCCTTGGCGCAAAACGGGCCACAGCTCAACCTGCAGCGCATCGAACTCACGGCCGGCATGCACCGCATCGAGGCCCAGGTGGCGAAGGCGTCGCAAGAGCGCCAGATCGGCCTGATGAACCGCCCGAGCATGCCGCAGCACGAAGGCATGCTGTTCGTGTTCGAGCAGCCCGCCACGCAATGCTTCTGGATGAAGAACACGCTGCTGCCGCTCACGGCAGCCTTTGTGGCCGATGACGGCAGCATCGTGAACCTTGCCGACATGCAGCCGCAAACCGAGGATTCGCACTGCTCGCAAAAGCCCGTGCGGTATGTGCTCGAAATGAACCAGGGCTGGTTCGCCAAGAAGGGGCTCAAGGCCGGCAGCAGGCTCGGCGGCGCGCCTTTCTCTGCCCGTCCCTAGACGCGCCAACAACAAGGCCGATCCGCCCCGCAGGGTGGATCGGCCTTGTTCTCATGCCCTTCCGCCAGGCCCCGGGCGCTGCCCGAAGCCTGAGCGAAATTTTGGCGCAGGGACTCAGGCCTGCGCCGACGCCAGCGCCGCGTTGAGGGTCACGCTCGGGCGCATCACGGCGTCGAGCTTGGCCAGGTCGGGCTGGTAGTAACCGCCGATGTCCACGGCCTTGCCCTGCACCGCCTGCAACTCGGCCACGATGGCCTGCTCGTCGGTCGCGAGCTTTTTAGCCAGCGGGGCAAACTCGACCGCCAGCGCGGCGTCCTGCGTTTGCGCGGCCAGTTCCTGGGCCCAGTACAGGGCCAGGTAGAACTGGCTGCCGCGGTTGTCGAGCTGCCCCGTCTTGGGCGACGGGTTCTTGTTGTTGTCCAGCAGCTTGCCGGTGGCCGCGTCCAGCGTCTGCGCCAGGATCTTGGCCTGGGCATTGCCCGTCTTCAGACCGAGGTCCTCCAGCGACACGGCCAGCGCCAGGAACTCGCCCAGCGAGTCCCAGCGCAGGTGGTTTTCTTCCACCAACTGCTGCACATGCTTGGGGGCCGAGCCGCCGGCACCCGTTTCGTACATGCCGCCGCCGGCCATCAAAGGCACGATGGAGAGCATCTTGGCGCTGGTGCCCAGCTCCATGATCGGGAACAGGTCGGTCAAGTAGTCGCGCAGGATGTTGCCGGTCACCGAGATGGTGTCCAGGCCGCGGATCACGCGCTCGAGCGTGTAGCGCATGGCGCGCACCTGCGACATGATCTGGATGTCCAGGCCCTGGGTGTCGTGGTCTTTCAGGTAGGCCTCAACCTTCTTGATCAGCTCGGCTTCGTGCGGACGGTAGGGGTCGAGCCAGAACACGGCGGGCATGCCCGAGTTGCGGGCGCGCGTGACGGCGAGCTTGACCCAGTCGCGGATCGCGGCGTCCTTGACCTGGCACATGCGCCAGATGTCGCCGGCCTCCACGTTCTGGCTCAGCAGCACTTCGCCCGTGGCCAGGTCCACGATGTTGGCCACGCCGTCTTCGGCGATCTCGAACGTCTTGTCGTGCGAGCCGTACTCCTCGGCCTGCTGGGCCATCAGGCCCACGTTGGGCACGGTGCCCATGGTCTTGGGGTCGAAGGCGCCGTGCCACTTGCAGAAGTTGATCATCTCTTGGTAGATGCGGGCGAAGGTCGATTCGGGCATCACGGCCTTGACGTCCTTGAGGCGGCCATCGGCGCCCCACATCTTGCCGCCGTTGCGGATCATGGCCGGCATGGAGGCGTCCACGATGATGTCGTTGGGCGAATGGAAGTTGGTGATGCCCTTGGCCGAGTCCACCATCGCCAGCTCGGGGCGGCCTTCGTGGCAGGCGTGCAGGTCCTTGAGCACTTCCTCGCGCGTGGACTGCGGCAGCGTGGCGACCTTTTCATACAGGTTGGCCATGCCGTTGTTGACGTTGACGCCCAGTTCCTCGAACAGCTTGCCGTGCTTGGCGAAGGCGTCCTTGTAGAAAATCTTCACGCAGTGGCCGAACACGATGGGGTGCGAGACCTTCATCATCGTCGCCTTGACGTGCAGCGAGAACATCACACCCGTCTTGCGCGCGTCTTCAATTTGCGTCTCGTAGAAGTCGAGCAAGGCCTTCTTGCTCATGAACATGCTGTCGACGATCTCGCCCGCCTTGAGCGACACCTTGGGCTTGAGCACGACGGTCTGCCCGCTCTTCGTGGTCAGTTCCATCTTGACGTCGCGGGCCTGGTCCAGCGTGATCGACTTTTCACCGTGGTAGAAGTCGCCGCGGTGCATGTGCGAGACATGCGAGCGCGAGGCCTGGCTCCATTCGGCCATCGCATGCGGGTTCTTGCGCGCGTATTCCTTCACGGCCCGGGGGGCGCGGCGGTCCGAGTTGCCCTCGCGCAGCACGGGGTTCACGGCGCTGCCGATGCACTTGGCGTAGCGGGCGCGAATAGCCTTCTCTTCGTCGGTCTTGGGGTCTTCCGGAAAATCGGGAATCGCGTAGCCCTTGCCCTGCAGCTCCTTGATGCAGGCGATCAGCTGGCCCACCGACGCGCTGATGTTGGGCAGCTTGATGATGTTGGCATCGGGCTGCAGGGTCTTCTGGCCGAGCTCGGCCAGCGTGTTGGGCACCTTCTGGGCGTCCGTCAGACACTCCGGGAACTCGCCCAGGACGCGCGCCGCGACCGAGATGTCGGTCTCGGCCACGTCGATGCCGGCCGGGGCCGTGAAACGGCGCACGATGGGCAGAAACGAAGCCGTGGCCAGGCGGGGTGCCTCGTCGGTCAGGGTGTAGATGATGGTGGGTTGCTGGGTGCTCATCTCTTCTTTCAGGTAAGAAAAACAGGGGTCATGTTGCCGGCCTGCGTTCCGACGCACGTCGCTTGGCTGGACGGTATGGGATTTTGCTGGACGCCGCATGCCGATATCGGCGACTTTGCAAGCAGATATCACCATGCGAAATTCTACACCATTCAATGGCGATTGACATCAAGTCTTCTATAAGACTGGCACTCCAGTCCCTTGGTGCACCCATGAAAAAAGGGCCCGAAGATCGCTCTTCGGGCCCTTGTGCACGGCGGCCAGTGGCCCTGGCGCCGCAGCGCCACGGGACTCAGGCGAAGTTGCCTTCGGCAAACTTCCAGTTCACCAGCTGGTCCAGGAAGGTCTGGACGAACTTCGGACGCTGGTTGCGGTAGTCGATGTAGTAGGCATGCTCCCACACGTCCACCGTGAGCAGCGCCTTGTCGGCCGTGGTCAGCGGCGTGCCGGCTGCGCCGGTGTTGACGATGTCGACGCTGCCATCGTCTTTTTTCACGAGCCAGGTCCAGCCCGAGCCGAAGTTGCCGACGGCCGACTTCACGAACGCTTCCTTGAATGCGGCGTAGGAGCCGAACTTGGCGTTGATGGCGTCTGCCAGCGCGCCCGTGGGCTCACCGCCGCCTTGGGGGGCCATGCAGCTCCAGAAGAAGGTGTGGTTCCAGATCTGCGCAGCGTTGTTGTAGATGCCGCCGCTGGATTTCTTGACGATCTCTTCGAGCGTCATCGCCTCGAATTCGGTGCCCTTTTGCAGGTTGTTGAGGTTGTCCACATAGGCCTTGTGGTGCTTGCCGTGGTGGTATTCCAGCGTTTCCTGGCTGTAGTGCGGGGCCAGGGCGTCGATGGCATAGGGCAGCGGGGGCAGGGTATGTTCCATGGTGGTTCCTTATGGTTTGAATGGAGGGCCGGGGCGCTGCGCAAGCGAGGGCGCCTGCGGCCAGCGAGCGCAGATTGTAGGAATTAAACCCCTGTTCGGCTGTAGGCGTCCGGCTACTCCTACAAAACGGGGGTGATCCCGCGCGGCCGGGCCGCGCCCCGTGGGGTGGCGGTTCAGAGCAGCCGGCGCTGCGACACCGTGAGGTCCACCTTGCCATCGGCGAGCGTCGCCTGCAGCTGCGCCCCCAGCGGGGCCTGGCGCACGCTGGTGACGGCCGCGCCCTCGCTGTCGGTCAACAGGGCGTAGCCGCGCTGCAGCACCAGGCGCGGGTCGAGCAGCTGCAGGCGCAGCGCGGCGCGCTCCAGGCGCTGCTGGTGCTGGGCCAGGCGCTGCTGCAGTTTTACAGGCAAATCGGCCTCCAGCGCTTGCTGGTCATGCGCCAGGCGCTGCAATTTCAATAGCGCAGCATGGCGCATGCGCTGCGCCAGCCGCGCCAGCCGCTCGTGCTGGCGCCCGACCAGGCCCGAGGGCCGCCCCAGGCGCGCGCCGACCTGGTCCAGGCGCTGGTGGCGCTGGTCGATCTGGCGCTGCACCCCGTCCCGCAGCCGCCCGGCCAGCAGGTCCAGGGCGCCGAGCCAGACCTCGCGCGGCGGCGCCACGAGTTCGGCGGCGGCCGTGGGCGTGGGCGCGCGCAGGTCGGCGCAGAAGTCGGCGATGGTGAAGTCGGTCTCGTGCCCCACACCGCTGACCAGCGGCACCGGGCTTTGCACGATGGTGCGCGCGAGCGCCTCGTCGTTGAAGGCCCACAGGTCCTCGATGGCACCGCCGCCGCGCACCAGCAAGATCACGTCGATCGGCGGACTTTGCACCAAATCGGGCTCCAACCCTTGCCCAGTCTGCGCAAGCCGATACAGATTTGATAGCGCATTGCCCATCGACGCGGCCGCACCCGCGCCCTGCACCAGGGCCGGCACCAGCACCACCGGGATGTGCGGCACGCGCCGGCGCAGCGCCGTCACCACGTCGTGCAGCGCCGCCGCTCCCGGCGAGGTCACCAGGCCGATGCCGCGCGGCAGCAGGGGCAGCGCGCGCTTGCGCGCGGCGTCGAACAGGCCCTCGCCCTCCAGCTTGGCCTTGAGGCGCAGGAACTGCTCGAACAAGGCGCCCTGCCCTGCGCGCTGCAGGCTCTCGACGACCAGCTGCAGGTCGCCCCGGGCCTCGTAGACGCCCAGGCGCCCGCGCAGCTCGACCAGCTCGCCGTCGCGTGGATGGAAGTCGAGCAGGCTGGCTGCGCGCTTGAACATGGCGCAGCGGATCTGCCCCTGCGCATCCTTGATGCTGAAATAGCAGTGCCCGCTGGAAGCGCGCGAAAAGCCGGTGATCTCGCCGCGCACGGCGACCGGGTTGAAGCGCGCCTGCAGAGCGTCCGAGACGGCGCGGCACAGCGCACCGACCTCCCAGATGCGGGGCGCAGCAGCTTGGGTGGAGGTTTCAAACATGGCGCTGGCGGCGGGCTTGCCGCATTTGCTGCGCTGCAGTACTCCACAGCGCAGCGCATGCCGACTGGCTCCACAATCGGGCCGATCGATGGGCCTCAGGATCACACGAATACATACAAGCCATTGATTTATAAGAGTTTTTTGCTGTGCAAAATTTAATCAATCTGTTGCAATGTCGAATCGGCGCCGCTTTGCGCGGCTTGCACCCGCCTTTGTCCACAAAGTTATCCACAGATTTTGTGGGTGACCGCAGCCATCGGCACCCCTGTCTCGCCCGGGCCGTGTGCTGCTGGGCCCCTGGCAAGCTGGGCCATAATCGCTGCTTGCCCCACCCCGAGCGGAGAGAGAATTGCTGTCGATCATACAAGCCGCAGGCTGGCCGATCTGGCCCCTGGTTGCCTGCTCCGTCCTGGCGATGGCGCTGATTTTTGAACGTTTCGTGGCCCTGAAACCCGCCCGCGTGGCCCCTGCCCAGCTGCTCGACGAGGCGATCTCCGTGTCGTCGGTGGCGCTTCCCGGCCCCGACGTGGTTGTCCAGCTGGCACAGAACTCGGCACTGGGCGAGGTGCTGGCCAGCGGCCTGCGCACGCTGCACGCCACGCCGCAGTGCAGCGAAAGCGATCTGCGCGCCGCCATGGAAGGCGCCGGCCGTGCGGTGGCCCACCGCCTGGAAAAGTCCCTGACCGCCCTGGCGACCATTGCCTCGGCCGCGCCGCTGCTCGGCCTGCTGGGCACGGTGATCGGCATGATCGAGATTTTCGGCTCACAGGCCGGCGCGGGCGGCCTGGGCAGCGGCAACCCGGCGCAGCTGGCGCACGGCATCTCGGTGGCGCTGTACAACACCGCCTTCGGCCTGATCGTGGCCATTCCGGCGCTGATCTTCTGGCGCTACTTCCGCAGCCGCGTCGACGCCTACCTGCTCACGCTGGAGCTGTCGAGCGAGACCTTCGTGCGCCACCTGGCGCGGCTGCGCAAATGAGCGGGGACCGCGGCTGCGGCGCCGCCGGCCCCCGGACTGCCCGGAGGCCACGATGAACTTCCGCCCGCGCCAACGCGACGAGCCCGAGATCAACCTGATCCCGTTCATCGACGTGCTGCTGGTCATCCTCATCTTCCTGATGCTGACCACCACCTACAGCAAGTTCACCGAATTGCAGCTCACGCTGCCCGTGGCCGACGCCGAGCAGCAGCGCGACCACCCCAAGGAGGTCGTCGTCGCCGTCGCCGCCGATGGCCGCTACGTGGTGAACAAGGCCGGCATCGAGGGCAAGAGCGTGGACGCGCTGGCCACGGCCCTGCGCGCGGCCGCCCAGGCCGGCCCGGGCAGTGTGGTCATCATCAGCGCCGACGCCATGGCGCCGCACCAAGCCGTGGTGAGCGTGATGGAGGCGGCACGCCGCGTCGGCCTCACGCAGATCACCTTCGCCACCCAGTCGTCCGCGCGCGCGGGCGCTGGCAAATCCTAGCTCCCCATGGCTGCCGCACCGCAGCCAGCCTCCGCGCCCCGGTCCACGCCGCCGCTCGAAGCGGCGCTGCTGCGCGCCTGGCGCCGGCGCGGCGCGCTGGCCTGGGCGCTGTGGCCGCTATCGCTGCTCTACGGCCTGCTCGTGGCGCTGCGCCGCGCGCTGTACCGCACAGGCCTGCGGCGCGCTGAACACCCGGGTGTGCCGGTCCTCGTGGTCGGCAACGTGATCGCCGGCGGCGCCGGCAAGACACCCGTCGTGATGGCCGTGGTGCGCCACCTGCAGGCGCAAGGGTGGCAGCCCGGCGTGGTCTCGCGCGGCTACGGGCGCAGCGCCCACGACTGCCGGCTGGTGCGCGCCGACAGCCTGCCCAGCGAGGTCGGGGACGAGCCCGCACTGATCGCGCGCCGCTGCGGCGTGCCGGTGGCGGTGGCCCCGCGGCGCATCGACGCCGCGCGCGCCCTGCTGGCGCAGCACCCCGGCACCGACCTGCTGGTCTGTGACGACGGCCTGCAGCACTGGGCGTTGGCACACGATGTCGCTATCTGCGTGTTCAACGACGGCGGCGTCGGCAATGGCTTCCTGCTGCCCGCCGGCCCGCTGCGCGAGCCCTGGCCGCGCGCCGTGGACCTGGTCGTGCACGCCGGCCCTGCGCCCGACACCAGCGCGCCCACGTTCGCGCTGCGGCGCCAGCTGGCCGATCACGCCCTGCGCGCCGACGGCCAGCGCGTGCCGCTGCCCAGCCTGCGCGGCGAACCGCTGCGGGCGGTGGCCGCGATTGCACGGCCCGAAGACTTCTTTGCCATGCTGCGCGCGCAGGGGCTCACGCTGGCCGACACGCTGGCGCTGCCGGACCACTTTGATTTTGATAGCTGGAAGCGCCCGTCAGGCGATCCTTTGCGCCTTATTTGCACCGAAAAGGACGCCGCCAAGCTGTGGCGCCAAAACCCCGATGCGCTGGCCGTTCCGCTGCAGGTGGACATCGATGGCGGCTTCTTTGCCGCACTCGACGCCCTGCTGCGGCGGACACTATCATCGCCCTCCTGAACCCTTCACCACCGCGCCGCCATGGACCCCAAACTGCTTGAACTGCTGGTCTGCCCTGTCACCAAGGGCCCCCTCACCTACGACCGCGAGCGCCAGGAACTGGTCTCGCGCAGCGCGCGCCTGGCCTACCCGGTGCGCGACGGCATCCCCGTGCTCCTCGAAAACGAGGCACGCACCCTGACCGACGAGGAGCTGGAGCAGTGAGCGCGCCGGCCGGCCCGCCCCCTCCATTCACCGTGCTGATCCCGGCGCGCATGGCATCGAGCCGGCTGCCCGACAAACCGCTGGCCGACATTGCCGGCCTGCCCATGGTGGTGCGCGTCGCGCGCGCCGCGGCGCGCAGCAGCGCCGCGCGCGTGGTGGTGGCGGCCGACGACGAGCGCATCCTGCACGCCTGCGCCGCGCACGGCATCCAGGCCGTGGCCACGCGCGCCGACCACCCCAGCGGCAGCGACCGGCTGGCCGAGGCCTGCACGCTGCTCGGCCTGACGGGCGGCGACATCGTCGTCAATGTGCAAGGCGACGAGCCGCTGATCGATTCGCAGCTCATCAACGCCGTCGCCGCACTGCTGGCCCAGCACCCCGAAGCCAGCATGGGCACGGCCGCCCACCCGATTGCGACGCGGGCCGATTTCGACAACCCGAACATCGTCAAGGTCGTGCTGGATGCGCGCGGGCTGGCGCACTATTTCAGCCGCGCCCCGATCCCGCATGCGCGCGACCTGGCGGACAGCGCCTGGTGGGATGGCCACGCGGCGCAGGCCCAGCCCGGCGTGGCCGCGCTGGCCGACTTTGCGCCGCTGCGCCACATCGGCATCTACAGCTACCGCGCGCACTTCCTGCGCCGCTTTCCCACCCTGGCCCAGGCGCCCACGGAAGCCATCGAAGCCCTGGAGCAGCTGCGCGCGCTCTGGCATGGCCACCGCATCGCCGTCCACATCGCAGCCCAGGCCCCGGGCGCCGGTGTGGACACGCCCGAAGACCTCGAACGCGTGCGCCAGCTGCTGGCCTGAAGCCGCCAAAAAGCCTTTGACACAGGCGGTGGCGCAGGCGCCCGCCGTCAGCCAGCGCCAAGGATGTGCGTGCTATCCTTGCCGCCAATGAGAGCGCCACGTCCCCGGACAACCGTGTCCGGGGCCAGTGGCGCCGCTGATTTCACACACTTAGAGGACTTCCATGAGACTGATCTTGCTCGGTGCCCCCGGCGCCGGAAAGGGCACGCAGGCCGCGTTCATCTGCCAGAAATACGGCATCCCGCAAATCTCCACCGGCGACATGCTGCGCGCCGCGGTCAAGGCCGGCACGCCGCTGGGCCTGCTGGCCAAAGCCGTCATGGACGCGGGCGCCCTGGTCAGCGACGACATCATCATCGGCCTGGTCAAGGAACGCATTGCCGAACCGGACTGCGCCCAAGGCTTCCTCTTTGACGGCTTCCCGCGCACCATCCCGCAGGCCGACGCCATGAAGGCGGCCGGCGTGAAGCTCGACTATGTGCTGGAAATCGACGTGCCCTTCGATGCCATCATCGAGCGCATGAGCGGCCGCCGCTCGCACCCCGCCAGCGGCCGCACCTACCACGTCAAGTTCAATCCGCCCAAGGTGGCCGGCAAGGACGACGTGACCGGTGAAGACCTGATCCAGCGCGAGGACGACAAGGAAGAAACCGTGAAGAAGCGCCTGGACGTGTACAGCGCGCAGACCCGCCCGCTGGTCGACTACTACTCAAGCTGGGCCCAGCAAGACCCGGCACAGGCCCCCAAGTACCGGGCCATCAGCGGCACCGGCAGCGTGGAAGAAATCACCGCCCGCGCCATGGCCGCCCTGGCCGACTGAACGCCCGCAGGCTTCCGCTCACCGGCAACGCCCCGCCCTGCGGGGCGTTTTTGCGTGCGCTCCCCCGCGACCAGTCGCTGCGCAGCGGCTCAGTGCGGCGCTGCACCCTCCATCAATTCCAGCATCAGCTCGACGCGCGCCTTGACCGGACTCAGGCCGGGCAACGCAATAAAAGTGCTTGGCGAACCCGGCACGATCTGCCCCAGAGGGCAGCGCGAGGCCACGCGCACCGCCACGCCTGCGCCCTCAGCGCGCTCGAGCGCCGCCTGCAATGCAGCGTGCACAGTGCCATTGCCGGTGGCCGCCACCACCAGTCCCTGCACTCCGCTGTGCACCAGCGCATCGACCGTGGCGCCGCTCGCGCCGGCGTGGCTCATGGCGATCTCCACGCGCGGCCACTGCGCCCCCTGCGCTATCTTTTCGAGAGCTGCATGTGCTTTACCCATCTGAGCTTGCGGCCAATTTTGTGCCAAACGCACCGTTCCCTCCTCGACCCACCCCAGCGGTCCGGCTTCGCCCGAACTGAAGGCGTTGAGCCGGTAGGGGTGGACTTTCTGCACACCGCGCGCGCCATGCACCTCGCCGGCGCAGGCGACGAGCACGCCCCGCGCGTCCGGCGCGAGGGCGACGGCCACGGCGTCGAGCAGGTTTTGCGGCCCATCGGGCGCCACGGCGGTCGCGGGGCGCATGGCGCAGGTCATCACGACGGGTTTGTCCGTGCGCAGCACGCGGTGCAGAAACCATGCGGTTTCTTCCAGCGTGTCGGTGCCGTGCGTGATGACGATGGCGTCCACTGCGGGATCGTCCAGGTGGTGCTGGCAGCGCTGGGCGAGCGCGCCCCACACGGCACAGTCCATGTCCTTGCTGTCGATCTGCGCCACCTGCTCGGTCACCCAATCCCCACAGGCCTGCGACAGGCCGGGGACCGATTGCCACAGCGCCTGCACACCCACCTGGGCCGCGGTATAGCCCACGTTGTCCCCGGCCTCGGCCGCGGTTCCCGCGATCGTGCCGCCTGTGCCCAAAACCACCAATTTCGCAGTACCCACTTGCGCCCCCCAAAGAACTGGTTAAAAATACAGTTACTGGATTAAAAAACAGCCATTCCGAATATGGCACTCCCTTGGAGCCTCCATGCACACCCTCCCCAAGCTCACCGCCCGGCAGCAGCAGATCCTGGACCTGATCCAGAGCGCCATTGCGCGCACCGGGGCCCCTCCCACACGCGCTGAAATCGCGGCCGAGCTGGGCTTCAAGTCGGCCAACGCGGCCGAAGAACACCTGCAAGCGCTGGCACGCAAGGGCGTCATTGAGCTGGTCAGCGGCACCTCGCGCGGCATCCGCTTGCACAGCGAGACCGTGCGTTCCATCAACGCCGCACGCGGCAGCCCGTTCCAGTTGCCCCTGGCCGGCCTGAGCCAGCTGGTGCTGCCCCTGGTGGGAAGGGTCGCTGCCGGATCGCCCATTCTCGCGCAGCAGCACATCGACCAGACCTACTGCGTCGAGAACAGCCTCTTTCAGCACCGCCCCGACTACCTGCTCAAGGTGCGCGGCATGTCCATGCGCGACGCCGGCATCATGGACGGCGATCTGCTGGCCGTCCAGACCGCGCGCGAAGCGCGCAATGGCCAGATCATCGTCGCGCGCCTGGGGGACGACGTCACCGTCAAACGCCTGCGCCGCACGGCGCACGCCATCGAACTGCTGCCCGAGAACCCCGACTACCCGGTGATCGTCGTCGAGCCCGGGGAGGCTTTTGAAATCGAAGGCATCGCGGTCGGTCTGATCCGCAACACCATGCTCATGTAGGGCCACCTGGCGCACGGCTGCAGGTGGTGGGCGTTGGGTGGTTTCTTGGAAACCGCTGGCCCTGCAGCAGTGCCAGGTTCCGCAATCCCGCCCGTGTCCACCCTCTGTTGAATGGAGTTCCACATGGGAATTGCCCTGCTGGCCGCGTCGGCCTTTGTCCACCCTTTGCACGCCCTGGGTCTCTGGTGGCGGCGCCAAAGGACGCATGCCGCGGCCCCCGCATGCCGTGCCGCAGGCCCTTCCGTGGCGCGGCACGCTGCACACCCTGGCGCGGCGCTGCGGCATGCCGCCGGCACAACGGTGTCCGACGCGGCAACCGCGGCCGAGAAGCGGGCCCAACCCTGCGCGACGGCCGCCTCGGAATCGGCCCGCGCGGCCCTGCCCGCCTCTGTGGTCCGCGCCACGGGCCCGCACCGCGCGGTGCGCGTGTTGCGGCGTTCGGGCACGGGTGGCACCGACCGGCTGGTGATTTCCGGACGCATGGCGGATGTATGCGCCGAACTCGACAGACTGGCCGCGCGCGAAATGCTGCATTGATCAGCACAGGCACGAGCCCCATTGCGGTTTGTTGCCAGCGCAGTGGTGCAGGTCCGAGGCACAATACCTCGCTATGAATATCGTGATTCTGGACGACTACCAGGATGCAGTGCGCAAGCTCCACTGCGCCTCGCGCCTGGACCCTTACAACGCCAAGGTCTACACCAACACCGTCAAAGGCCTGGGACAGCTGTCGGTGCGATTGAAGGACGCCGACATCATTGTCCTGGTCCGTGAACGCACCCAGATCACGCGCCAACTGGTCGAAAAACTGCCGCGCCTCAAACTGATCTCCCAGACCGGCAAGATCGGCCCCCATGTGGACGTGTCTGCCTGTACCGAGCGCGGCATCGCCGTCGCCGAGGGGGTGGGATCGCCGGTCGCCCCGGCCGAATTGACCTGGGCGCTGATCATGGCCGCCATGCGCCGCCTGCCGCAATACATCGCCAACCTCAAGCACGGCGCATGGCAGCAATCGGGGCTCAGGGCAGGTTCGATGCCGCCCAATTTCGGCATTGGCAGCGTGCTGCGCGGCAAGACACTGGGCATCTGGGGTTATGGCCGGACCGGCCAGATCGTGGCCGGATATGGCCGCGCCTTCGGCATGAATGTGCGCATCTGGGGCCGTGAGGCCTCGCGCGCCCAGGCGCTCACCGATGGCTTTCAGGTGGCCAGCACACGCGAGGAGTTTTTCTCGCAATGCGACGTGGTGTCGCTGCATTTGCGGCTCAACGACGAGACCCGTGGCAGCATCTCGCTGGAAGACCTGTCCTGCATGAAGCCCACGGCCTTGCTGGTCAACACCTCGCGCGCCGAACTGCTCGAGCCCGAAGCACTGATCGCTGCGCTGAACCGGGGCCGCCCGGGGATGGCGGCGGTCGATGTGTTCGAGAGCGAGCCCATCCTGCAGGGCCATGCCCTGCTGCGCCTGGAAAACTGCATCTGCACGCCGCACATCGGCTATGTGGAGCAAGACAGCTACGAGCTGTACTTTGGCTCGGCTTTCGACAATGTGGTGAACTACATCAAGGGGACACCGACCAACATCGTGAACCCCGGCGCCTTGCAGGTGCGCCGCTGAACGTTGCCTGCCACACAAAAAAGGCTTCCCGCAGGAAGCCTTTTTACTGTGCAGCGTTTGGCCGGCGCCCGGCCTAAACGCTCTCGTGTCAGTTCAGAGACACCTTTTTTCCGTCCTTGTAGGTGTACAAGGTGATGGCCGGATTTTTCATTTCGCCATTGGGCTCAAAGGCGATATTGGCGGTCACGCCCTTGTAGTTGGACTTTTGCAGCTCAGGGATATAGACCTTGGGATCCCACGAGTTGGCCCGCTTCATCGCATCGACCAGCAGCATGGTCGCGTCATAGGTGTAGGGGCTGTAAATCTGGAACTGGCCAGGGTACTTGGCGTCGTAGCGTGCCTTCCAGGCCATGCCACCAGGCATCTTGGCCAGCGACGAGCCGCCTTCGGCGCAGATCACGTTGCCCAGTGTCTTGGCACCCGCTGACAACTTGGCAAGTTCGGCCGTGCAGATGCCGTCGCCACCGAAGTACTTGACGTTGGACAGGCCGAGCTGCTCCATCTGGCGCAGCATGGGTCCGCCCTGCGGGTCCATGCCACCGAAGAAAATGGCGTCGGGATTTTTGGATTTGATGGCCGTCAGAATGGCCATGAAATCGGTGGCTTTGTCGGTGGTGAACTGCTCGTCGACGATCTGCATGCCCTTGGCTGCGGCCGTCTTCTTGAACACCTCTGCCACACCCTGACCGTAGGCAGTACGGTCGTCGATCATGGCGACTTTCTTCAGCTTGAGCGTATCGGCAGCGTAGGTCGCCAAGCCAGCGCCCAGCGCCAGGTCGTTGGCAATGATGCGGTACGTGGTCTTGTAGCCCGGTTTGGTCAGATTGGGGTTGGTGGCTGCGCCCGTGACGTGGGGAATGCCGCAGTCGTTGTAGACCTTGGACGCTGGAATGGTGGTGCCCGAGTTCAAATGCCCGACCACGCCGGCCACTTTGGCGTCGCACAGTTTCTGTGCCGCAGCCGTTCCCTGCTTGGGATCCGCAGCGTCGTCTTCCGCCTGCAACTCGAATTTGATCTTCTTGCCCGCAATGGTGATGCCTTGCGTGTTCAGATCATCCACAGCCATGCGTGCGCCGTTTTCGTTGTCCTTGCCGTAGTGAGCCTGGGGTCCGGATACGGGTCCCACGTGGCCAATTTTGATCACCTGTTCTTGTGCAGAGGCGATGCCGGCAACCGCCGCGATAGCGGCAGCTACGGTCAGTTTCAACTTGAGTTGCATAGGAATCTCCAGTAAAGATAAACGCCGAGAATTTATTTTTGTGCCTCAGCGCTGGCGAACATATCGCAGTTTCCGTGCCGAGGCACTAGGGAACACGATGAAATGCAAGAGAAACCACAGGGGGAATACCCTGTTACCTTTTGATGTTTTCAACAACTGCACCGGCCGTCAGTTCGTCGGCCACCGCCTCGAAAACCGCCTGCCGCACCACCGACTCGATTTCTTCCCGCAAACGGGGCACTACCGAGCGTGTCTGCTCCTGCACGACCGTGGCGATGGCGTCGCGCAGGCGCTGGTCCAGCACCACATCCACGCGCTGCATGATCCGGTGCACCAGCAACTCTTCCACGTCCTCGGGCAGCCCCGGCGGCGCCAGCGCGGCGGCGGGCACCGGCTGCGCCGCGGCAGAAGCCCACGCGGGACTGTCACCCGATGCACTCGCGGGCACCGGAGGAGCCTCTTCCGCCCCATCGGGCGCCAGGGCCGGGGACCACTGCACCACCTCTGTGAGCGTGGGCACAAAACGGGGCGGGGTCTTGGAGGGCGTGCTCATGGGAGGACTTTCAGCGCTTGAGCACCAGGTCGTGGCGAACGATCTCATAGCCGCGCCCTGCGTAATGGCGCCAGCGCGTGCGGGCGCCTTGCCGGTCGGCCTCGTCGCTGGCGCTCACCACTTCCACCAGCCGCGCAAAGCTGCCAAAACCCTGCGGCACTTCGCCACCCAGATTGAGCAACACGTCATGGTGTGGTGCCTGGCGCGGGTCTTCGAGCAATACGACGGGGGACGCCGCGAGCAGCTCCGGGCCGCCGTCGATGCCGCAATGGGCAACGAAGTCGTGGGGCGCCATGTGCCACAGCATGCGGTCCAAGGTGTCCAGCACGGGTGCGGGCGCCGCGATCACCAGGCGCAGGTCGCTGCGCACCAGTTTCCGAGCAAACCGGCAGGCATAGGCCAGCTTGTCCGGCGCGTTGAAATGGAAGGCGACCTCCGTCATGACGGGCTCATGCGCCGCGAGCAGGCGATTTGGCGCGTGGTTTGCGGGCAGCGGTCTTTGACGGCGCAGCTGCTTGAGGCGGCACGGCCGCTGCACCCAGCAGGTAATGCACCAGCAGGCCCACCGGTCGGCCCGTGGCGCCCTTGGCCGCGCCGCCCTTCCAGGCAGTTCCAGCGATGTCGAGGTGCGCCCAGGGAAACGCGCCGACAAAGCGCTGCAGGAATTTGGCCGCCGTGATGGCGCCCGCTGGGCGTCCCGCCACATTGGCGACATCGGCGAAGTGGGTTTTGAGCCCTTCGGCGTAGTCTTCGTCCAGCGGCATGCGCCAGCACAGGTCTTGCGACGTCTCTCCGGCCGCCAACAAGGCGTTGGCCAGTGCGTCGTCCGACGCGAACATGCCGCTGCGCACGCCGCCCAATGCAATCACGCAAGCGCCCGTGAGCGTCGCGATGTCCACCACGGCGGCGGGTTTGAAGCGCGCGGCATAGGTCAGCGCGTCGCACAGCACCAGCCGGCCTTCGGCGTCGGTGTTGAGGATTTCAATGGTCTGTCCGGCCAGGCTGGTGACCACGTCGCCTGGCTTGACGGCCTTGCCGTCCGGCATGTTCTCGCAGGCGGGGATCAGGCCCACCACATTGATGGCCGGCTGCAGCTCCGCGAGCGCGCGAAATACGCCCAGCACGCTCGCGGCGCCGCACATGTCGAATTTCATCTCGTCCATCTCGGCCGACGGCTTGATGGAGATGCCCCCCGTGTCGAACGTGATGCCCTTGCCCACCAGCACCACCGGGGGCTCGGTCTTGGCGGCGCCACTGTAACGCAGCTCGATGAAGCGCAACGGCTCTTCGGCGCCCCGGGCCACGGCCATGAAGGCGCCCATGCCGAGCTTGGCCACGTCGGCCGGCCCCATCACCTTGCACTGGATGCCGGCATGCTTGGCCAATCCCTTGGCGGCCTCGGCCAGCAGGGTCGGCGTGGCATGGTTGGCCGGGCGGTTGCCCCATTCGCGCGCATATTCGACACCGACCGCCACGGCGGTGCTGCGGGCAAACGCCTCTGCGACCGCGTCCGTGTCGCTCACGCCCACCACCACGCGGCTGAGTGCGCGCGCCTCGGCCTTGGGTTTGGTCGTGGTGTAGACGTAGCTGCCGTGCGCCACGGCCTGCACGGCCGCGGACACGGCGCCGGCCGATGCAGCGCCCGCAAAGCACACCACCGCACGCTTGACGGCAGCCGAGCGCAAGGCACCAGACGCTGCCTGCAGGGCCTGGCCCACGGCACGCGCATCGCCGGTGCCGATGCCTGCGAGCACCACGCGGCGCGCCGCAATGCCAACCACCTGGTACAGCGGCAGGCTCTTGCCCGCCTTGGTTTCGAAGTCACCGCTCTTGAGGGCCTGGGCCACCACCGCGGAAAGCGCATCGCGGCCGGGCTGGAAGCCTTCGGGAACGAGCAGCACCAGCAGGTCACATTTTTCTGCCAGGGCCCCGGGCAGGTCGAGCGTCTTCAGATCAAAGTTCATAATTGGCTTTTTCCTTCGAGCCAATGTTATTCGATTCATCCATCCGCAGAGAGCTGGCACGCAGCTTCGGTGCCACCCTGGTAGTGCTGGTCACGGTGGTCATGACCATGATGCTGATCCGGACGCTCGGCCAGGCTTCGCGCGGCAGCGTCAACCCTTCGGACGTGATGCTGGTGATGGGCTTCACGGTGCTGGGGCAGCTCCCCACCATTCTGTGCCTGAGCCTGTTTGTGGCCATCGTGGGGGCGCTCTCGCGCATGTACGGTGACAGCGAAATGGTGATCTGGTTTGCCAGCGGCAAAGGCCTCGCCAGCCTGCTGTCTCCGCTGCTGCGGTTCGCCTGGCCGGTGATGCTCGGGGTTGCGGTGCTGTCCCTGCTGGTGTGGCCCTGGGCCAACCGGCAGATCCAGGAGCTCAGGATGCAGTACGAACAGCGCAACGACATCGAGCGCATCGCCCCGGGCGAGTTCCAGGAGTCGGCCAATGGCAGCCGCGTCTTCTTTATCGACAAGGACAGCCCCGATCCCGCAGCGGCGAACAATGTCTTCATTGCGGCCACCGACCCGGGCGGCGAAGCCATCACCTCGGCGCGCAGCGCACGCCTGGAACTGCGCTCGGGCGAGCGCTTTGTCTTGCTGAGCAATGGCCAGCGGGTCGAATCCTCGGCGAATCGGCCCGGCCTGAAGATCAGCGAATTCTCCGAGTACGGGACCCGCATCGGCACTGCATCCAGCGGCACACCCGATGAACTGGCCGCCAAGACACTCAGCACCCGGCAACTGCTTGAGCAACCCGTGCCGATGAACCGGGCCGAGCTGGGTTGGCGGCTCGGCCTGTCCCTGGCGACCGCGAACTTCCTGCTGCTGGCCCTGGGGCTGGCCAGCGTCAATCCGCGCGCCAGCCGCAGCAGCAACCTGGTGTTGGCGCTGTTCTCCTTCGTCGTCTACTACAACCTCATGTCCCTGGGCCAGAGCTGGGTCGGCGCCGACAAGATCGGCCTCGCCACGTTCATGGTGCTGCTGCATGGTGGCACGCTCGCCCTGGCCGTGTTGCTGCTGGCCGTGCGGCACAACCACTGGACGCCGCGCGTGTGGCGCGCACGCAGGAGCGCTGCATGAACACCCTGCGCCGATTTGTGTACCGCGAGGTCATCGCTGCCGTGGCTTTTGTCACGCTGGGTTTCCTGGCGCTGTTCTTTTTCTTCGACCTGCTCGACGAGCTGCGCTGGGTGGGCAGAAGCGGCGGCACCTACGAGCTGTCACACGCCCTGCTTTTTGTGGCGCTGGGCATTCCCAGCCACCTCTATGAGCTGCTGCCCATCACCGTGCTGATCGGCACGATCTATGTCATGGCGCGGCTCGCGCAAAGCTCCGAGTTCACGATCATGCGCACCAGCGGCCTGGGCCCGGGACGGGCACTGCGCACGCTGCTGACGCTGGGCGCGGTGTTCGTGGTCGTGACCTTCGCCGCGGGCGACTACCTGGCCCCCTGGAGCGACCGCATGTCACAGCTGGTCAAGGCCCGCTACATGGGCCGCATCACCACCGGTGCCACGGGTGCCTGGCTCAAGGAGCGCCAGGACGACCAGTCCTATGCCGTCAACGTGCGCGCGATCGGGCCCGATGGCGGCATGCAAAACGTGCGCATCTTCGCGTTCGACAGCCAGGGGCGGCTGACCTCGCAGACGCATGCGCAAGCGGCGCGTTTTGGCAGCGACGGCGCCTGGACGCTGGAGCAGGTGCGCCGCAGCAGCTTCCGCAGCCGCGGCGCCGACGAAGCATCTGTCGAGCACCTGCAGGCCCCCTCGCTGCGCTGGCCCACCCATATCAGCGCGGACATGGTCGCCGCCGCCGTGCTCAAGCCCGACCGCATGGCCACGCTGGACCTGTTCCAGTACATCCGCCACCTCGAAGCCAACGGGCAATCCGCGCAGCGCTATGAAATCGAGTTCTGGCGCAAGGTGTTCTATCCGCTCAGCTGCCTGGTCATGGTGGTGCTGGCACTGCCTTTTGCGTACCTCCATTTCCGCGCGGGCGGCATCGCCGGCTATGTGTTCGGCGGCGTGATGGCGGGCATCAGCTTCTTTCTGCTCAACAACGTCTTTGGCTATGCGGGCAACCTGCAGAACTGGTCGCCGTGGATCACGGCGGCGGCGCCCGGCATCATTTATTCGCTGGTGTCGCTGGCCGCCTTCGGCTGGCTGGTGCTGCGGCGCTGACGGCCCTTGCGGCACACCCATGACCCCTTCCCGAGGCATCATCCTGTTCGCGCACGGCTCGCGCGACCCGCTGTGGCGCGCACCCATCGAAGCCGTGCGCGAACAGATCGAAGCGCACAGCCCCCACTTCGCCGTGCGCTGCGCCTACCTGGAACTCTGCGCCCCCGACCTGGCGCTGGCCGCGCAGGAGCTGGCGGGGCTGGGCGTGCGCGCCATCACCGTCGTGCCGATGTTCCTGGGCACCGGAAAGCACGCGCGCGAAGACCTGCCCCAGTTCGTGCAGGCGCTGCATGCTGCGCACCCGGGGGTGCAATTCCAGGTGCAGACCGCGATTGGCGAGGACCCGCGCATGACCGCCCTCATGGCCTCGATTGCCTGCGGCACGGCCTGGAGGCCAGTCGCTTAGATAGTTGCAGCATAATGATGCGACTCTTTAGCCGCAATCAGATATGAATCTGCACCAATTTCGCTTTGTCCAAGAAGCCGCCCGCCGCAACCTCAACCTGACCGAGGCGGCCAAGGCCCTGCACACCTCGCAGCCGGGCGTCTCCAAGGCCATCATCGAACTCGAGGGAGAGCTGGGTGTGGAAATCTTCGCCCGCCACGGCAAGCGCCTCAAACGCATCACCGAGCCGGGCCTGCACGTGCTCAAGAGCATCGAGCTCATCATGCGCGAGGTCAGCAACTTGAAGCGCATCGGCGAACAGTACAGCGCGCAGGACAATGGCACGCTCAGCATCGCCACCACCCACACCCAGGCGCGCTACGTCCTGCCGGTGCCCGTGGCGCGCCTGCGCGAGGCCTATCCCAAGGTCAACGTCAGCCTGCACCAGGCCACGCCCGACCAGGTGGCGCGCATGGTGATCGACGAGGTGGCCGAGATCGGCATGGCCACCGAGTCGCTGGCCGACTACCCCGAGCTCGTCACCCTGCCCTGCTACGAATGGGAGCATGTGATGGTGCTGCCGCCCGGCCATCCGCTGGCGCAGAAGGAGCGCATCGGGCTCGACGACATCGCGCACGAACCGCTGATCACCTACCACCCCTCGTTCACCGGGCGCGGCAAGATCGACGCGGCCTTTGCCGCGCGCCGCCTGCAGCCGCGCATTGCGCTCGAAGCCATCGACTCCGACGTCATCAAGACCTATGTGCGCCTGGGCCTGGGGATCGGCATCGTGGCCGAGATGGCAATGCGCGACGACCCGGTGGGCGACCTCGTGGTGCGCCCCGTGGGCCACCTGTTCGGCCAGAGCGTGGCGCGCGTCGCGTTCAAGCGCGGCGCCTACCTGCGCAACTTCGTCTACAAATTCGCCGAGCTCATCAGCGACCGCTTGAGCCGCGACCTGGTCGCACGCGCCATGACCGGCCAAGTGAACGACTACGAGCTGTAACTTTTTCTTTTCTGCCTGCGCGCCATGACTCCGACCCCCGCGACCGAACACACCCCCTCCATCACCAGCCGCCTGCCCCAGGTCGGCACCACGATCTTCACCGTCATGTCGGCGCTGGCCGCCCAGTGTGGCGCCGTCAACCTGGGCCAGGGCTTTCCCGACTTCGACTGCGACGCCCGCCTGCTCGACGCGGTCAATGACGCCATGCGCTCCGGCCACAACCAGTACCCGCCCATGCCCGGCGTGCCCGCGCTGCGCCAGGCCGTGGCGGCCAAGATCGAGGCCCTGCACGGGCGCCACTACAGTTTCGACACCGAAATCACCATCACCGCAGGCGCGACACAGGCGATCCTGACCGCGATCCTCGCCACCGTGCACCCGGGCGACGAGGTCATCGTGCTCGACCCCTGCTACGACAGCTATGCGCCCAACATCGTGCTGGCCGGCGGCACCGTGGTGCGTGTGCCGCTCACGCCCGGCAGCTTCCGCCCCGACTTCGACAAGATCGGCGCGGCGCTGTCGCCGCGCACGCGCGCGCTCATCATCAACAGCCCGCACAACCCCAGCGCCACCGTCTGGAGCGCGCAGGACATGCTCACCCTGCAGGAGCTGCTCGCGCCCACCGAGGTGCTGCTCATCAGCGACGAGGTGTACGAGCACATGGTCTTCGACGGCCAGCCGCACCAGAGCGCGGCGCGCTTTCCGGGCCTCGCGGCGCGCGCCTTCATCGTGTCGAGCTTTGGCAAGACCTTCCATGTCACCGGCTGGAAGGTCGGCACCGTCGCCGCGCCGGCGGCGCTCACGGCCGAGTTCCGCAAGGTGCACCAGTTCAACGTGTTCACCGTCAACACGCCGATGCAATACGGCTTGGCGCACTACATGGCCGACCCGGCGCCCTACCTGCAGCTGCCGGCGTTCTACCAGGCCAAGCGCGACCTGTTCCGGCGCGGCCTGGAGGGCTCGCGCCTGCGCCTGCTGCCCACGACGGGCACCTATTTCCAGTGCGCGGACATCTCGGCCGTGAGCGACCTCGGCGAAGCCGACTTCTGCCAGTGGCTCGCGCGCGAGGTCGGCGTGGCGGCCATCCCGCTGTCGGCTTTTTATGGCGACGGCTTCGACCAGCGCGTGGTGCGCTTCTGCTTTGCCAAGAAAGACGACACGCTGCGCGAGGCGATCGAGCGGCTGCGCACACTCTGAGCGCCAGGGCGCTGGCAGGCACTGAGCAAAAACAGGAGCGGCCAGTGCTTGCGCTGCATGGGTTTTCGCATGAAAAGTGCCTGAAACCCTTTTCATTCATGCGCAGGCAGCTCACTTTTCAAGAGCGTGCCCCGCGCGGCCGTCCCGCTACAGCAGCACGATGTCGAACTGTTCCTGCCCCATCGCGCTCTCCGACTGCAGCGAGATCGGCTTGCCGATGAAGTCCGACAGGCCCGCCAGGTGCTGGCTTTCCTCGTCGAGCAGCAGCTCGACCACCTGCGGCGCGGCCACGACGCGGAACTCGCGCGGGTGGAACTGGCGCGCTTCGCGCAGGATTTCGCGCAGGATGTCGTAGGCCACGCTGCGCGCCGTCTTCAGCGCGCCGCGCCCCTGGCAGGCCGGGCACGGCTCGCAGAGCATGTGCGCCAGCGACTCGCGTGTGCGCTTGCGTGTCATCTCGACGAGGCCGAGCTGCGAAAACCCGCCCGCCATGGTCTTGACGCGGTCGCGCGCGAGCTGCTTACGGAATTCGGCCAGCACCGCCTCCTGGTGCGCGGGCTGCGCCATGTCGATGAAGTCGACAATGATGATGCCGCCCAGGTTGCGCAGGCGCAGCTGGCGCGCGATGGCGCCCGCCGCCTCGAGGTTGGTCTTGAAGATGGTCTCGTCGAAATTGCGCGCGCCGACAAAGCCGCCGGTGTTGACGTCAATGGTGGTCAGCGCTTCGGTCTGGTCGACGATGAGGTAGCCGCCCGATTTGAGATCGACACGCCGGCCCAGCGCGCGCGCGATTTCCTCGTCGATGGAATACAGGTCGAAAATCGGACGCTCGCCCTTGTAGTGCTGCAGCTTGGGTTCGGCCGCCGGCATGAACTCGCGGCCAAAGGCGCGCAGCCCGGCGAACTGCTCGTGCGAGTCGATGCGGATGCTGGTGGTCTGCTCGCCCACCAAGTCGCGCAGCACCCGCTGCAGCAGGCTCAGGTCCTGGTGCAGCAGCGACATCGGCGGCAGGCGCAGCGACGCCTCCTTGGTGCGCGCCCAGGTCTTGCGCAGGTAGGCGATGTCTTCTGCCAGCTCGGCGTCGGTCGAGTCCTCGCCGTTGGTGCGCAGGATGAATCCGCCCCCGCCGCCCGACGCCTTGCTGCCCACCAGCGCCTGCAGGCGCGCGCGCAGCGCATCGCGCTCGGCCGCCGGGATCTTCTGCGACACGCCCACATGGTCGTCCTGCGGCAGGAACACCAGCAGGCGACCTGCGATGCTGATCTGCGTGGACAGGCGCGCACCCTTGGTGCCGATGGGGTCCTTGATGACCTGGACCATCAGCGCCTGACCCTCGAAGACCTGCTTCTCGATCGGCACCTGCGGCGCATCCTTGCGCGCGAACATGGGCGCCTCGCCGCCCTCCTGGCGCTGCCAGACGTCGGCCACGTGCAGGAAAGCCGCGCGCTCCAGGCCGATGTCGATGAAGGCCGACTGCATGCCCGGCAGCACCCGCGAGACCTTGCCCAGGTACACATTGCCCACCAGGCCGCGCTCGAGCGTGCGCTCGACGTGCAGCTCCTGCACCGCGCCGTTTTCGACCACGGCCACGCGCGTCTCTTGGGGCGACCAGTTGATCAGGATGTCTTGTTGCATGGACAAAGGTCTCTCAAAGAATAGGGGGCGGAGTGCGAGCGCCGATCAGACGGAGAAGCCGGCAGCGCGCAGCAGCCGCGCGGTCTCGAACAAGGGCAGGCCCATGATGCCCGAATAGCTGCCGTGGATGCGCTCGATGAGCGCCGCCGCCTTGCCCTGCACGCCATAGGCGCCGGCCTTGCCCAGCGGCTCCCCCGTAGCGACATAGGCGGCGATCTGCGCCGGCGGCAATGCGGCAAAGGTCACGCGCGACACCGACAGCGCCGCCAGGCGCTTCGCGCCCACCTGCAGCGCCACGGCGGTGAGCACGCGGTGGGTGTGGCCCGAGAGTTCGCCGAGCATGCGCGCCGCGTCCTGCGCATCTTCGGGCTTGCCGTACAGCGTGCGGCCCAGCGCCACCGTGGTGTCGGCGCACAGGATGGGCGCCTCGGGCAGGCCGCGGCGCGCGCGGCGTGCCACGGCGGCGTCGAGCTTGAGGCCGGTCACGCGCTGCACGTAGGCGGTGGGCGACTCACCCACCAGTGCGGCCTCCAGCGCCTCGGCGTCTTCTGCTGCTTCATCGCCCGCCGCGGGCAGCAGCAGGTCGTGGTGCACGCCCAGCTGGTCGAGCAGCTGGCTGCGGCGCGGACTCTGCGAGGCCAGGTAGATGAATCGGCGCATGGCCACCCTCCAGAATAGAGACCAAAAACGACTCTGGCGCTTGTACATCAAGCGCCAGCAGCTATTGAATCAGAAGCAAACCCCCAGCACGGCCTGGCAGCATGGACCTCTACTCGCGGTGGTAGGGGTGGCCGGCATTGACCGACCAGGCGCGGTAGAGCTGCTCGATCAGCAGCACGCGCACCATGGCGTGCGGCAGGGTCAGGTCCGACAGCCGGATGCGTTCGTGCGCGCCCTGCCGGAAGGCCGGATCGAGCCCGTCGGGGCCGCCAATGACGAGCGCCACATCGTCGCCGCCGAGCTGCCAGCCCTTGAGCCGCTCGGCCAGCGCCTTGGTGGTGAGACTGGTGCCGCGCTCGTCGAGCGCCACCACGCGCGTGCCGCGCGGGATGGCCGCCTCGATGCGCTCGCGTTCGGCGGCATAGAGTGTCTCGAGCGTCTTCGAGCCGCGCGGCTCGGTCTTCACCGCCTTGAGCTCGACCTTGAGCTCGGGCGGGAAGCGCTTGGCGTAGTCGTCGTAGGCTGTTTGCGCCCAGTCGGGCACGCGCTGGCCCACGGCCACGATCAGCAGCCGCATGGATCAGAGGCCTCAGGCTTGGGGCTTGCGGGCGGCCGGCTTGCGCGCGGGCGCCTTGGCGGGCGCGGCCGGCTTGGCAGCGGCCCGCACAGGGGCCTTGCCGGCGGCGCGGGGTGCGGACTTCTTGGCCGGCGCGGCCTTGTCGGCGCGCGGCTTGACCACCAGGGTCTTGATGGCGGCCTTGGCCGGTGCGGCCTTGCCTGCCGTCTTGGCCGGGGTTTTGGCCGGCGCACCCTTCACGGCGCCGGTGCGCGCAGGGGTTTTGGCGGCGGACGGGCTGGCGGTAGCGCCGGCGGTCTTGCGGGCCGCTGGCTTGCGGGCCGCGGGCGCGGCAGCTTCGGCCGCGGGGCGGGCGGTCTTGCGGGCAGCGGGCTTGGCGGCGGCCTTCTTCGGCGCCGCGGCCTTGCCGGTGGTGCTGGTCAGTTCGGCCTCGGCCTTGGCGGCGCGGCGCGCGGCGGTCTTGGCTGGCACCTTGGCGGCGGCGGGGGCCGCGGGCTTGGGTGCGCCCAGCTTGATGCGCACGGGCGTGTCGCCCCACAGCTCTTCGAGGCGGTAGTACTGGCGGATGGTGGGCTGCATGACGTGCGCCACGGCAGCGCCGCAGTCCACGATGATCCACTCGCCGTTTTCCTCGCCCTCAATGCGCGGCTTGGGAAAGCCGGCCTCGCGCACTTTGTCGCGCACGCTGGCGGCAATCGCCTTGGTCTGGCGGTTGGAGGTGCCTGAGGCCACGATCACGCGCTCAAAAAGCGGCGAAAGGTGCTCGGTGTTGAAGACCTGGATGTCTTGCGCCTTGACGTCTTCCAGGCCATCGACGATGGCGCGCTGGAGTTTGGTGACGTCTTTCTTGGCCGCGGATTCCGATTGGGTGGAGGTGGTCATCAGGCAGTGGGTGTGGAGGTAATGGGGGTCAATATAGCGCGCAACCCGCAGCACGGCCATGGAGGGCGTGCGCAGCGCGCGCGAAGCGTGGCGCAGGGCGCGCACAGCAATTCAAGGGTTTGGGGGCGTTGGCGCAGGTGGGGTGAGCGCTGATAGCTACTGAAATTATAGCTTTGCGCCCTGTCCGCTGCGCTGCCGCCGTCACAGCCAGTCGCGCCGCACCAGGTAACGCTGGGTCAGGTGGGCCTCGGGCGTGCCCGCCTCGGGCGTGTGCTGGTAGGACCAGCTGGCCAGCGGCGGCATCGACAGGAGGATGGATTCGGTGCGCCCGCCCGACTGCAGGCCAAAGTGCGTGCCCCGGTCCCAGACCAGGTTGAACTCGACGTAGCGGCCGCGCCGGTAGAGCTGGAAGGCCCGCTCGCGCTCGCCGTAGGGCATGCCCTGGCGGCGCTCGACGATGGGCAGGTAGGCGCCCAGGAAGGCGTCGCCCACCGACTGCGTCATGGCCAGGCTTTGTTCGAAGCCCAGCTCGGAGAAGTCGTCATAGAACACGCCGCCAATGCCGCGCTGCTCGCCCCGGTGCTGGAGGAAGAAGTATTCGTCGCACCACTGCTTGAAGCGCGGGTACTTGTCGTCGCCGAAAGGCGCGAGCGCATCGCGGCAAGTGCGGTGGAAATGCACCGCATCCTCCTCGAAGCCGTAGTACGGCGTCAGGTCCATGCCGCCGCCAAACCAGCACACCGGCGCCTCGCCTGGGTGACCGGCGGCGATCATGCGCACATTCATGTGCACGGTGGGCACATAGGGGTTGCGCGGGTGGAACACCAGCGATACGCCCATCGCCTCGAACGGCGCCCCCGCCAGTTCGGGCCGGTGCTGCGTCGCCGACGGCGGCAGCTGCGGCCCGCGCACATGCGAAAAGCCGCAGCCGGCGCGCTCGAACACGCGCCCGCCTTCGAGGATCTGCGTGATACCGTCGCCCTGCAGCAGCTCGCCCGGTGGCTTGCGCCAGGGGTCGACCAGGGCGCGCGCGCCGCCCTCACCCTCCACGGCTTCGAGCGCGCCGATGATGCGCGCCTGCAGGCCGGTCAGGTAGGCGCGCACCTGGGCCACGGTGCTTTCGGTGTTGAAGCTTGCGTTCATGCGCTCTTGACGGCGCGGTGGCCAATGTCGCGGCGGTACTGTGCGCCGTCGAAATGGATGCCGCGCGCCACGTCGTAGGCGCGCTGCTGCGCCTGTCGGGCGCTGTCGGCCAGCGCCGTCACGCACAGCACGCGGCCGCCGCTGGTGCGCAGCGCGCCGTCGCCGATCACGGTGGCGGCATGGAACACCATGGCATCGTCGGCCTCGGGCGGCAGGCCGGTGATGGCATCGCCCTTGCGCGGATCTTCGGGGTAGCCGTGCGCGGCCATGACCACGCCCAGCGCCGTGCGGCGGTCCCACTGCAGCTCGACCTGGTCGAGCTTGCCGTCGATGGCGGCGCCCAGCAGATCGAGCAGGTCGCTCTTGAGGCGCATCAGGATGGGCTGCGTCTCGGGGTCGCCCATGCGGCAGTTGAACTCGAGCGTCTTGGGGTGGCCTTTGGCATCGATCATCAGGCCGGCATAGAGGAAGCCGGTGTAGGGAATGCCATCCTTTTCCATGCCGCGCACGGTGGGCAGGATGATCTCGCGCATGGCGCGGGCGTGCACGTCGGCGGTGACCACGGGGGCGGGTGAATACGCCCCCATGCCGCCGGTGTTGGGGCCTTCGTCGCCGTCCTTCAGGCGCTTGTGGTCCTGGCTGGTCGCAAGGGCGGCCACGTTCTTGCCATCGCACAGCACGATGAAGCTGGCCTCCTCGCCTTCGAGGAACTCCTCGATCACCACGCGGGCACCGCCGTCGTTGTGCGCCACGCCGTATTTGTTGTCGACCAGCATGAAGTCCACCGCGTCGTGGGCCTCCTGCAGCGTCATGGCCACCACCACGCCCTTGCCGGCGGCCAGGCCGTCGGCCTTGATGACGATGGGTGCGCCCAGGCGGTCGATGAAGGCGTGGGCCGCGACCGGGTCAGTGAAGGTGTCGTAGTCCGCCGTGGGAATGCCGTGGCGGCGCATGAAGGCCTTGGAGAACGCTTTGGAGCTCTCCAGCTGCGCGGCCGCCCTGGTGGGCCCGAAGATGCGCAGGCCGTGCGCGCGGAATTCATCGACCACGCCGGCCGCCAGCGGCGCTTCCGGACCGACCACCGTGAGACCGATCTTCTCGGCCTGCGCCCACTCGCGCAGTGCCCGCACGTCGGTGATGGCGATGTTTTCCAGCAGGTGCGACAGCTCGGTCCCGCCGTTGCCCGGCGCGACATACACGCGTGTGACCTTGGGCGACTGGCTGAGCTTCCACGCCATCGCGTGCTCACGCCCACCACCACCAATGACCAAAACCTTCATACCTTACTCCAGAGGTCCGCCGCAAAGCGGCGAGACGCGCCCCCAGGGGGGCAAAGAAAAATGGTGGACAAAAATGCGCATCGTCACAGCGCAGCGTTGTGGAAGACTTCCTGCACGTCGTCCAGGTCTTCCAGCACATCGAGCAGCTTCTGCATGCGCGCGGCGTCTTCGCCTTCGAGCGCGATCGTGACATCGGGGCGCATGGTGACGTCGGCGGCGGCGGCCGTGAGGCCCGCGGCTTCGAGCGCGTGCTTGACGGCCTCGAAGTCGGCCGGGGCCGTGAGCACCTCGATGGCGCCGTCGTCGTCGGTGACCACGTCCTCGGCGCCCGCTTCGAGCGCCACTTCCATGACCCGGTCCTCGTTGGTGCCCGGCGCAAAGATGAACTGGCCGACCTTCTTGAACTGGAACGCCACCGAGCCCGTCGTGCCCATGTTGCCGCCGTGCTTGCTGAAGGCGTGGCGCACCTCGGCCACGGTGCGCACATGGTTGTCGGTCATGGTGTCCACGATGATGGCCGCGCCGCCGATGCCGTAGCCCTCGTAGCGGATTTCCTCGTAGTGGACACCTTCTGCGTTGCCGGTGGCCTTGTCGATGTTGTACTTGACGCGGTCGGCCGGCAGGTTGGCGGCCTTGGCCTTCTCCACCGCCAGGCGCAGGCGCGGGTTGGCGCCGAGGTCACCGCCCCCGGCGCGGGCCGCGACGGTGATCTCGCGGATGATGCGCGTCCAGATTTTTCCGCGCTTTTCGTCCTGGCGCCCCTTGCGGTGCTGAATGTTCGCCCATTTGCTGTGTCCGGCCATGGGATTTCCTTTTGCTATCCTGATTTAATCTACGCCTTCGATTCTACTTTTCCGCACCACGCCATGGCCGAACCTCTGCTGATCGCCAAGAACCCCTCGACCGCGTGCGAATTGCTGCCCGCGCTGGCCAACCGGCACGGCCTGATCACGGGCGCTACGGGCACCGGAAAGACGGTGACGCTGCAGACACTGGCCGAGAATTTCTCGCGCATCGGCGTGCCGGTGTTCATGGCCGACGTCAAGGGCGACCTGACCGGCATCAGCCAGGCCGGCAGCATTGGCGAGAAGCTGGCCGCGACGCTCCAAGAGCGCGGCATCGAGCCGCCACCGCCGCAGGCCTGCCCGGCCACGCTGTGGGACGTGTTCGGCGAGCAGGGCCACCCGGTGCGCGCCACCGTCTCGGACATGGGCCCGCTGCTGCTCGGGCGCATGCTGAACCTCAACGAGATCCAGCTCGGCGTGCTCAACGTCGTGTTCAAGGTCGCCGACGACCAGGGTCTGCTGCTGCTCGACCTCAAGGACCTGCGCGCCATGCTGCAGTATGTGGGCGACAACGCCAGCCAGTTCACCACCGCCTACGGCAACATCAGCGCCGCCAGCGTGGGCGCCATCCAGCGTGGGCTGATGCAGATCGAAACCCAGGGGGGCGACCAGTTCTTTGGCGAGCCCATGCTCAACATCCAGGACCTGATGCAGACCGACGGCAACGGCCACGGCATGGTCAACATCCTGGCGGCCGACAAGCTGTTGAACTCGCCGCGCCTGTACGCCACCTTCCTGCTGTGGCTGCTGTCGGAGCTGTTCGAGCAGCTGCCCGAGATCGGCGACCCCGAAAAGCCCAAGCTGGTGTTCTTCTTCGACGAGGCCCACCTGCTGTTCAACGAGGCGCCCAAGGTGCTGATCGAGCGCATCGAGCTGGTGGTGCGCCTGGTGCGCTCCAAGGGCGTGGGCGTCTACTTCGTCACGCAGAACCCGCTCGACATCCCCGACAGCGTGCTCGCGCAGCTGGGCAACCGCGTGCAGCATGCGCTGCGCGCCTTCACCCCGCGCGACCAGAAGGCCGTCAAGGCCACCGCAACGACCATGCGCCCTCACCCGGGCCTGGACATCGAGCGCGCCATCACCGAACTGGCTGTGGGCGAGGCGCTGGTGAGCTTCCTGGACGCCAAGGGCCGCCCGAGTGTGACCGAGCGGGCGTTTGTGCTGCCCCCGGGCAGCCAGCTCGGCCCCATCACGGCGCAGCAGCGCCAGGCCCTGATGGCGGGCTCCCTGGTGGCAGGCGTCTACGAAAAAACGGTGGACCGCGAGTCGGCCTACGAAATGCTCAAGGCCCGCGCGGCCAGCGCAGCCCCGGCCAATGGGAAGAACGGCGGCGCGGCAGCTGCGCAAAACGGCGGCGGCGGGCTGATGGGGGGATTCAGCGACGTGCTGTTCGGCAGCACCGGCCCGCGCGGCGGGCAGCGCGACGGCCTGGCCCAGACCATGGCCAAATCGGCCGTGCGCACCATGGGCACCACGCTGGGGCGCGAGATCCTGCGCGGTGTGCTCGGCAGCCTGCTGGGCGGTCGCAAGCGCTGAAGCCTGCGCCCTGGCCTGGCCCGGCCCATAGGCCAGACTGCGCAGCACACAATTCCTGATTTCATAGCTGTCGGCGCTGGACTGGCAAGCATTTCGGGCCGATTCAACCCCTATCCACCAGAGCGTACGCCGCTGCTGTCGCGCTTGCCGGCCCATCTCCGCCGGCGCCCCAGCCGGTGGGCGCGGTGCAGGCCCAGCTCGCGCGCCGGAGGCAGCGCCGCGGCACTCGCAGCGGTTCATTGCGTAGCTGCGAGCGCTCCGCCCCCCTCCGTCAGAGGGATTTTTGGCGCTCAGTAGCTGCCGATGTAGTCCTTCTTGCCGACCTCGACGCCGTTGTGGCGCAGGATGGCGTAGGCCGTCGTGGTGTGAAAGAAGAAATGCGGCAGGCCGTAGTTGAAGAGATAGGACGTGCCGCTGAAGCGCTTTTCTTTCGGCGTGCCGGCCTGCGTGACGATCTCGCGCGTGGCGGCACCGTCAAACTTCGCCGGATCGAGCCCGCCGATGAACGCCAGCACGGTGGCGATGCGCGCCTGCAGGTCGGCAAAGCTCTGTTCATTGTCTTCCAGCTTGGGCACCTCAACGCCCGCCAGCCGCGCCGACACACTCTTGGCAAAGTCGCTGGCCACCTGCACCTGGCGCAGCAGCGCAAACATATCGGGGAACAGCCGCGCCTGCAGCAGCGCGTTCGGGTCGATGTTCTTGGCCGTGGCATGCGCCTCGGCCTTGGCCAGCACCTGGCTGAGGCCCCCCAGCATTTGCTGGAAAACGGGAATGGATGCGGTGTAGATGGGGCTGGTCATGGGGTCTTTCGATAGGAATCGGAGGAAATTGCGCGGTTGGTGCGTGCCGGCGCTTGCGCGGGGCGCGCTGATTCTCGCCCGGTTCCACGGGGCGTGAAGCGCCTGCCGCGCTAGACCGCCGGGCGCATCCGGGTAAAGCGCTGCCACAGGCCACGGCCCGGGACGTCGCCCCGGCGACGGGACGGCCGCGCCGCGCCCGTCTACAGTGCCACCATGAACGCCCCCACCTGCTTCTCGCTCACCACCACCGACCAGGTGGCGCACCTGGTGCTCAACCGCCCCGAAGCGCTCAACACCATGCACCCGACCTTCTGGCGCGAGCTGGACGCGGTGTTGGCGCAGCTGCACCAGGCGGGCGAGGCGCGCGCCCTGGTCCTCAGCAGCACCGGCAAGCATTTCTCGGCCGGCATGGCGCTGGAGGTATTTGGCGGCGCCATCGCGATGGACGACCAGAGCCCCGAGGGGCGCGCGGCCATCTTCGACCTGCTGACCGACATGCAGGCCACCTTCACGCGCATCGAGAACCTGCGCATTCCGGTGATCGCCGCCATCCAGGGCGGCTGCATCGGCGGCGCCGTGGACATGGTCACGGCCGCCTGCCTCCGCTACGCCACGCAGGACGCGTTCTTCTGCATCCAGGAGATCAACATCGGCATGGTGGCCGACGTGGGCACGCTGCAGCGTCTGCCCAAATTGATCCCCCTCGGGCTGGTCAAAGAGCTGGCCTACACCGGCCGGCGCCTGAGCGCACAGCGCGCGCTGCAGCACGGCCTGGTCAACGAGGTGTTCGACACCCAGGGCGCCATGCTCGAAGCCGCCCTGCAATGCGCGCGCGAGATCGCCGCCAAGCCGCCGGTGGCCATCTGGGGCACGAAGCAGGCCGTGAACTACGCGCGCGACCACTCGGTCGACGACAGCCTGCGCCAGATGGGCTGGCTGCAGGGCGCGATCTGGAGCAACCAGCATGTGCGCGAGTCCGTCAGCGCCCTGCAGCACAAGCGCGCCGGCAGTTTTGCGCCGCTCAGCCCGCTGCAGCGCTTCAGCGCGCTGGACTGAGCGCCACCCCGCGCCGTGCCAGCGCGAAAGGCATCAAAATCGATAGCTGCCCGCACTTGCTGCACAAGCGCTAGAGGCCTTTTTCACCAAACATTGGGCGATCCGCGCGTATGATCCGGCATCCCCTGCACCACTGCGCCCTGCGACCGAGGATGCCGCCATGACCCTGCTCCCCCATGCCCTGCCCACCTACGACGATGTCGCCGAAGCGGCGTACCGGCTCAAGGGGATGGCGCACCACACCCCCGTGCTGCGCTCGAGCACGGCCGACGCGCAGATGGGCGCGCAGGTCTTCTTCAAGTGCGAGAACCTGCAGCGCACCGGCGCCTTCAAGTTCCGCGGCGCCTTCAACACCCTGGCCCAGTTCAGCGACGCGCAGCGCCGGGGCGGCGTGCTGGCGTTCTCGGCCGGCAACCACGCCCAGGCCATTGCGCTGGCGGCCCAGCTGCTCGACATGCCGGCGGCCATCGTCATGCCCGAGGACGCCCCCGCCAGCAAGATGGCCGCCACGCGCGGCTACGGCGCCCAGGTCGTCACCTACAACCGCTACACCGAAGACCGCGAGGCCATCAGCCGTCGCCTGGCGCAGGAGCGCGGCATGACGCTGGTGCCGCCGTTCGACCATGCGCAGGTCATCGCCGGCCAGGGCACGGCGGCCAAGGAGCTGTTCGAGGAGGTGCCCGACCTCGACTACCTGTTCGTCTGCCTGGGCGGCGGCGGCCTGATGGCCGGCAGCCTGCTGGCGGCCCGGGCGCTGGCACCGCAATGCAAGGTGGTCGGCGTGGAGCCCGAGGCCGGCAACGACGCCCAGCAGTCGCTGCGCGCCGGCCACATCGTGCGCATCGACACGCCCCGCACCATCGCCGACGGCGCGCAGACGCAGGCCCTGGGCGAGCTCACCTTCCCGATCATCGCGGCCCACGCCGAAGACATCGTCACGGTGAGCGACGCGCAGCTCGTGCAGGCGCTGCGCTTCTTTGCCGAGCGCATGAAGACCGTGGTCGAGCCCACCGGCGCGCTGGCCTGGGCCGGTGCCTGCCACGGCGGCCTGGACCTCCGCGGCGCGCGCGTGGGCGTCGTCGTCAGCGGCGGCAATGTCGACCTTTCCCGCTATGCGCGCTTTCTGGCAGACTGATCCAGCGCGCCTGGCCCCGCCATCCTCTTTCACCTTGAACACCACAGGCAACAGAGCCCTATGAGCAACGTCCACGTCATCACCCACCCGCTGGTGCAGCACAAACTGACCCTGATGCGCCGCAAGGACGCCAGCACCAACAGCTTTCGCCGCCTGCTGGGCGAGCTGAGCACCCTCATGGCCTACGAGGTCACGCGCGACATGCCGCTGCAGGACTTCGAGGTCGAGACCCCCATGGAGACCATGACCGGCAAGGTCATCGACGGCAAGAAGCAGGTACTGGTCTCCATCCTGCGCGCCGGCAATGGCTTCCTCGACGGCATGCTCAACGTGATCCCCGGGGCGCGCGTGGGCCACATCGGCCTGTACCGCGACCCGGCCACGCTGCAGCCCGTGGAGTACTACTTCAAGATGCCCTCGGAAATGCAGGAGCGCGACATCATCGTGGTCGATCCCATGCTGGCCACGGGCAACTCGGCCGCGGCCGCCGTCACGCGCCTCAAGCAAACCCAGCCCAAGTCGATCAAGTTCGTCTGCCTGCTGGCCGCCCCCGAGGGCATCGCCACGCTGCAAAAAGCGCACCCCGACGTGGCGATCTACACCGCCGCGATCGACCGCGAGCTCAACGACCATGGCTACATCCTGCCGGGCCTGGGCGACGCAGGCGACCGCATCTTCGGCACGAAATAACCTTTAAATCCATGCTGCGCCTGCGTTGAAAGCTCTCATTTTTGAAGCTTTCATCCTTGCCGCCAAGGATGCCGGACCTGGCACGGGTACCGGTCACTTTGCGTCAGCGCGGGGCACGGCCGCTTTCGCAGCTCCAAACCCCTGGGAAAGGTCCCTTGATCAGCAGGGCCCTGGCTCTTCCTTGCTTGCCTGCACTGCCGTGGCAGCACGCAGCAATTCTGTGTGCTGCCCCAGCATCGGGGCGGCAAAGGGGTCTGGTCCCGGCGTACGGTCAAACTTGATCGCGCGCGTGAAGCCGCGGTAGGAACCCAACGCAGGGTGCTCAAACGTGGCCACCATGTCTTCGGCCACCACCTGCGGATGGTCAAACATGTCTTCCACCGTGCGGGCGGCCGCGCACGGCACCGCATCCCCAAAGAGTGCCTCCCACTCCAGTGCCGTCTGCGCTGCCAGCGCCTGGTGCAGCATCGGCACCAGCGTGGCATGGTGCTCGGCCCGCTTGCGCACGGTGTCATAACGTGCATCTGCCCCTACCTCTGGCAGCCCCACCTTGTCACACAGCGCGGTCCAGAAGTGCGGCGTGTTGGCGGAAATATAGAGATAGCCCTCCTTGGTCGGATGAATGCCGGTGATGCCGCCGGAGCGCATATCCCGCCCGACGGCACGGGGCTCACCCTCCGCCCACACCAGACGCGCCGACTGCATGGTGAGTGCCGCGCGCAGCAGCGACACCCCGACATGCTGGCCACGCCCGCTTCTCTCGCGTTCGTACAGCGCAGAGGCAACCCCCGACGCCACCAGCGCCGAGGCGTAGTAATCAACCACGGAGCCATACAGAATTTCAGGGGCGCCTCCAGCCTTGCCCTGCAAAGCGCACATGCCGGTCATGGATTGCAGCACCTGGTCATAGCCGGCCTTGTCCTTGAGCGGACCTTCGTCGCCATAGCCCGTCACACTGCAATAGACCAGGCGCGGGTTGATCTCAATCAGCTGCTCGAACGCAATGCCCAGCCTTGCAGGCACGCTGGGCCGGAAGTTGTGTACCAACACGTCGGCCGTGCGCACCAGCCCCAGCAGAGTGGCGTGGTCGCCGGGCTGCTTGAGGTCCAGCACCATGCCCAGCTTGCTGCGGTTGACGCCAATGAACGCACGGCTTTCGGCCTCCAGTGTCGACGGGTACTTGCGCAGGTTGTCGCCCACCGGGGGTTCGATCTTGATGACATCCGCGCCCTGATCCGCCAGCAGCGAACACCCATACGGCCCCGCGATGTAGGCGCTCAGGTCGAGTACGCGCAATCCGCTCAAAGGCCCGGCAGGTCCGCTTCGCACAGGCAGGGTGTTTTCGCCATCATCGGACTTGGAACGCATCAAAATCTCCGCTCAACACACAAATGGGCCGCTCAATGCATCACCTTAGTCGGCGACGATGTTTTGCTGCTTGGCCAGCTTCTTCCAGCGCTCCACATCCTGCGCGATCACCCGGGAAAACTGGGCCGGGCTGACCGTCGTGGCAATGGCGCCTTCCCGCAGGAAATTGGCGATCATCTGCGGCTTCGACAAAGCCTGGTTCACAGCGGCATTGAGCTTGTTCACGATGTCTGGCGGCGTGCCAGCCGGTGCCAGCAGGCCCCACCACAGATCGAATTCGTAGCCTGGGATCACTGTCGACATCGGCGTCAGATCCGGTGCGACGGGGCTCGGCGCCAAACTGGTGATGCCGATCGCACGCAGCTTGCCACCACGCACCATCGGCAGGATCGACGGTCCGCTCGAGACCATCAGTTGCGTCTGGTTGCCCACGAGGTCGGTCACCGCCGGTCCCTGTCCCTTGTAAGGCACGTGCGTGATGTCAAAGCCTGGCACCTGCGCGCGCATCAGTTCGGTGGCGAAATGGTTCACGCTGCCGGTGCCTGACGAGGCGTAGTTGAACTTGCCGGGGTTGGCCTTGACCAGCCTGAGCAGATCGGCCGGCGTCTTGGCCTCGAAGTCGTTGCTGACCGCTACGATGAACGGCCCTTTTGCAAACATCGCCACGGGCGCAAAGCTTTTGACCGGGTCAAAGGGCAGCTTCGTTTGTATGGCCGCATTCGTCGTCATGCTCGAAGACACGGCCACCAGCGTGTAACCGTCGGGCGCGGCTTTCGCGACAGAAGCGGTGCCGGTATTGCCACTGGCCCCGGGGCGGTTGTCCACGATGACGGGCTGTTTGAGTGCATCGCCCATCTCCTTGGCCACTTGGCGCGCAAACACATCGTTCGAGCCGCCTGCAGGGTAAGGAACCACCATGGTGATGGGCTTGCTGGGATAGCTGCCCTGTGGCTGCGCCTGTACGGCCCCGGCCATCAGTCCAAGGCCTGCCAGTGCCGCCGCAATGGCAGTGCGGTGGTGTTTCGCAATGTTGTTTTTCAATGTTGTCTCCTGAGGATGGTGGATAAAGCGCGTTCTTCGCGAGGCGCCAAGGGGCTCGAACAAATATCAGTGCGGGTGGGCGGAGGGCAGCAGCCCGAGACTGCGCGCGCCCTCGACGATGGCGTGGGCACGCCGTACAAAAGGCGCATCCACCATCTTGCCGTCAACGACGTAGGCGCCTACGGCGTTCGCTTCCGCCGCGCTCGCGGCTTGCACCACCTGGAGGGCGTGCGCAATCTCTTCGTTCGACGGCCGATACACCTCGTTGGCCAGCGCCACCTGGCTGGGGTGGATGCAGGTCTTGCCCAAGAAGCCCAGGCGCTTGGAAAGCTGCGCCTCCGCCACAAAGCCTTCGGTATCCTGGATGTTGGCAAAGGCGCCGTCGTACGCATACACACCGGCTTCCGCGGCCGCCATGCGCACCGCGAACATCGCCTGCTGGATGGCCGCAGGCTCACGGCGCGCGATGCCCAGCGGTTCGAACAGGTCGCCCAGACCCAACTGCAGGCCCACTACGCTGGCATGTGCGCCAGCCAGTTCCGCGGCGATGCGCAGGGCCCTGGGAGACTCAATATTCAGCAGCAGGCGCGGCGGCTGAAAACACCCATTGGCGCGCGCGGCCTGCTCGATCTGCGCAGCCGCGGCTCGCACCTGGTCGGTGTTTTCCGGCTTGGGCAGGTTCACGATGTGCACGCCGGGCTGCACCACGGCCGCGATGTCGGCTTCGAAGTGCGCCGTGTCCATGGCATTCACACGCACGATGAGGGTCTTGCCGTGGTTCGGTGGCAGCTGCGCACGCAGGAAATCTCTCAGCAATGCGCGCGCCTGCGCTTTGCGGGACTCTGCCACGGCGTCTTCCAGGTCGAAAGACAAACTGTCGGCCAAGCCCTGCAGGGCTTTGGCAAAGAGTTCGGGGCGCGATCCGGGGACAAACAGCTTGCTTCTCATGCCTGCATTGTGCTCAGACAAAAGCAAAGAAATGCATGCATATTCTTCGATCAAATGATAGAAAATCTATCTTCATGGAAACCAGTTACCTGTACAGCTTCTTGCTGGTCGTGGAGTCCGGCTCCATGTCGGAAGCCGCGCGCCGCCTGAACATCACCGCTTCCGCCGTGGCCCAACAAATCCGGACGCTGGAGCGCGAATTCAACGTCTCCCTGCTTGCCCGCGCGGGGCGCACGGTGCTCCCTACGCCCGCAGGGCACCGTCTCGCCCAACGCGCCCCGCTCCTGCTGCGGGAGCTGACGGAAACCAAGGCCACGGTGCACAGCGAAGACACGGCCGGAGAACTGTTGATTGGCACCATCAACACCGCCATGCACAGCCTGCTGCCCGACATCCTGGCGCGTTTTGTGCAGAAATGCCCAGAGGTGAAGGTCTTTCTTCAATCCGGTACCACGAAAGACCTGTACCAAGCGGTACAACAGGGGGACCTGGACGCTGCCATATGCCTCTATCCGTCCTTTCCACTGACAAAGACCTTTGACTGGACGCTGCTGCGCGAAGAGCCGCTGGTGCTGCTGGCGCCGAGCCGCCTTGCGGGGCAAGACCCGCACGCGCTGCTGCGCACACAGCCGCTGATCCGCTATGACCGCAGCCTGGGCGGCGGGCAACTGGCGGACCGCTACCTGCATGCGGCGCACATTGCGCCGCAGGAGCGCTTCGAGCTCAGCTCGCTGGTGGCGATCGCCATGATGGTGGACCGCGGGCTGGGCGTCTCACTGGTGCCGGATACCGCCCTGCCCCTGCTTGATAGCCAGCGCGTGGTGCGCATCGCACTGCCACTGCAATCGCAGGCCCGCCGCTTCGGCGTGATGTGGCTGCGCTCATCCGCCCGGCTGCCCCTGATCCACCAGCTGGTGGACTGCGCGCGCAGGGTCGTGGCATTGCGCGGCGGCCCACGCAATACGCCGCCCTCTGGTTAAATTTCAAGCCAAACCGGACTCTAGCGCCTATCCAGCAAGCGTTGGAAGCTATCAATCCAGTAGTGCTGGAGCGGTTACCTGGCCTACGCTGCGGCCCGGTTTTCCGTGCGTGGGCGCGGCGGTGGCCTTGCAAACAAGGCAGGCTGCATATACATTAGAATTGTCTAAATTAGATAAATCTAATTAATCCGCAAGATGGAACTGAACCCGAAAGACCGCCTGTTCCTGCAAGAAGGCGCCGACAAGGCAGCCGCCCTGTTGCGCGCGCTTGGCAATGGGCATCGACTGCTCGTGCTGTGTCTCCTGATCGAGCATGGCGAATTGCCGGTGGGCGCGCTGCTCGAGCAGGTGGAACTGAGCCAGTCTGCGCTGTCGCAGCACCTCGCCAAACTGCGCGACGAAGGGCTGGTGGCGTTCCGGCGCGAGTCGCAGACCTTGTACTACCGCATTGACAACCCCGATGTGGAAAAGCTCGTGGCCACACTCAAGGCCATCTTCTGTCCCTGAACAGTCTCAACCCAGGCAATGACAAGGAAATCAATATGTCACTCCAGCCCCTTTCCCCCCAGGCGGCCCGGCAACTCATCGTGGACGGCGCCGTGTTGATCGACATCCGCGCCGCCGATGAGAATGCGCGCGAACGCATCGCACAGGCGCGCCATGTGCCCATGGAGCAGTTGGCAGGCCAAGCGCTGGCCACTGGCGCAGCCCGCGCGGTCATCTTCCATTGCCGCTCCGGCAACCGCACGCGGATGAACGCCCAGGCCCTGGCCGCCAGCACGCCCGGCGATGCCTATGCGCTCGAAGGTGGACTGGACGCCTGGAAGCAGGCCGGTCTGCCCGTCGTGGCCGATGCCACTCAGCCGCTCGAGCTGTCGCGCCAGGTGCAAATTGCCGCCGGCTCCATGGTTGTGCTCGGCGCGGTGCTGGGCGCCACCGTTTCGCCATGGTTCCATGCGCTGTCGGGCTTCGTCGGCGTGGGCCTGGTGTTCGCGGGCATTTCGGGTTTCTGCGGACTGGCGCGCGTGCTCATGGCGATGCCGTGGAACCGAAAGGCGCTGGCCCGGTGAGCGGCCTGTTGCGGCGTTAATGCCCGCTTGCCATGAAAAAACCGCCGGTGGAGGCATGCCCCCGGCGGTTTTTTTGGTGTGGCAACTGCCCCAAAGCCCAGTGCTTCGGCGCAGCGCCGGCGGCATCAATACACGTCGTGCTGCGTGTTGTTGACGTTGAAGTGACCCGTGGGCGTGATGAGGCGCGGGTCCTTGATCACGGCCTTGAGCTTGAGCGTTTTGTCGTCCACGACCACCAGGGCAGACGCCTTGTCCTTGGCAGACCACACCGCAAACCACACTTCGTCGCCGTTCTTGTTGAATTCGGGCTGCACGACGCGCTTGGCACCGCCGTCGTCGGGCAGGCCGGCCCACTCGGCAATCGGCAGCACGGTGTAGCCCTTGTCGAGGGCGTTGATGTCAAACACCACGACCGACTGCGACAGCTTGGTGTCGGGGTTCAGCGGGGCGTCCGAGTACAGGTGCTTGGACTTGGGGTGGCTCTTGATGAACAGCGCGCCGCCACCCGGGCCCTTGAGCTTGGCAACCTCCTTGAAGGCGTACTGCTTGTGCTTCTTGGGGTCGGTGCCGATCAGCGAGATGGTTTCATCGCCCAGGTGGCCGGTGGCCCAGACGGGACCGAACTGGGGGTGGATGAAGTTGGCGCCCCGGCCGGGGTGCGGGATCTTGCCCACTTCCACCAGGCCGGCGAGCTTGCCGTCCTTGGCGTCGATCGCAGCGATCTTGTTGCTGTTGTTGGCGGCCACCATGAAGTAGCGCTTGGACGAGTCCCAGCCGCCGTCGTGCAGGAAGCGCGCCGAGCCGATTTCGGTTGTCTTGAGCGATTCGAGGTTGGAGTAGTCCACCATCAGCGTCTGGCCCGTTTCCTTGACGTTGACGATGAATTCGGGCTTGTAGTGCGAGGCCACGATGGCGGCCACGCGCGGCTCGGGGTGGTACTCCTGCGTATCGACGGTCATGCCGCGCGTGGAGACGATCTTCTTGGGCTCGAGCGTGTCGCCGTCCATGATCACGTACTGGGGCGGCCAGTAGGCGCCGGCAATGGCGAGCTTGTCCTCGAAGCCCTTGAACTTGGAGGTGTCGACCGAGCGCGCTTCCAGGCCGATGCGGATCTCGGCCACGTTGTCGGGCTTGGGCAGCCACAGGTCGATCATGTTGACGCGGCCGTCGCGGCCGATCACGAACAGGTAGCGGCCGGACGCCGAGGTGCGCGTGATGTGCACCGCATAGCCGGTCTTGACGATGTTGATGATCTGCTTGGTGTCGCCGTCGATCAGTGCCACCTCGCCGGTGTCGCGCAGCGTCGTCGAGAAGATGTTGGCGATGTTGTAGCTGTTCATCTTCTTGGTGGGCCGGTCCTTGGGCGCCACCGAGACCTTCCAGGTCTTCTTCATGTCCGCCATGCTCCACTCGGGCGGCTGGGGCGGATCTTGCTGGATGTAGCGGGCCATCATGTCCACGTCCGCCTCGGTCATCTCGCCCGAGGTCTGCCAGTTGGGCATGCCGGCGGGGGAGCCGTAGGCGATGAACACCTTGAGGTAATCCGTGCCCTTGGCCAGCGTCAGGTCGGGCGTGAGCGGCTTGCCGGTGGCCCCCTTGCGCAGCACGCCGTGGCAGCCGGCGCAGCGCTCGAAATAGGTCTGCCGGGCCTTGTCGAACTCGGCCTGCGTCATCTTGGGCGCCTTGGGGTTCGTGCTCTGGTACATCGGCTCGTCTGCCAGGGGCGAAGAGCCGGCCTGGTAATTCATTTCTGCGGGCGTCACGCCCTCGGCCTTGTGTTGCGCCCAGGCTGTCAACGCCAGTGTGGTCATTGCCAGGGCAGCAATGCGCGCCAGCTTGCGGGTTGTCATGAAAAGACTCCTAGTGGTGCCGCCGCCCGAATTGCCTCGCCCGCGTGGGGAGCGCCCGCCGCGGGCTGCGACGATGCGGTGCCAGCGGGTCAATGGCATTATTCCCAGGAGGTGTAGGGGTATTGTTTGACCTGGAGCAAAGGGCCATCCGATATGACCTTTTAACGACAGTGCAGGTGCTGCGGTCCCGCCCGGCCGTGGCGCGCAGTTGGCGGAGGAACCGAATTACCCGGCCACCACGTGGCATTCGCGGCGCAGCAGCGCCAGCGCTTCCTGCTGCGCGCCCACGCGGTCGCTGCACAGCGTTGCCTGCGACTCCTGCACGAAGCTGCTCCACAGGGCCAGGTAGCTGTCCGCCCAGGCCTGCGGCGCATGCTGGCGGATGAAGGCGGTGGCGCGCTCGGCGTCGAAGCCGCTCCTGCCGATCTTGCGCAGCAGCGCCGTGGCGCTTTTTTCCGTGAGCAATGTTTTCTTGGGCATACCCGCAGCCAGGCAGACGAACAGCGTGAGCAGCGCATGCTCGTCCTGGCGGCCCTCGGTGGCCTTGTCCCAGGTCTTGCTGGCGGGCGCCGGTGCTTCGTCCAGCCCATCGGCACCGTCCAGGGCGGCGCCTTCGGCCAGTGCGCGCTCGTAGTCGTCCACGTCGGCCAGCGGATCGTCCTGCAGGAAGTAGCGCGCGCGCAGACGGCCCAGGGGGCGCAGCAGTGCGCGCTGCTGCTTGTCGCTGCTGGCCAGCAGCAGCGCGCAGTCGGCGCGCACCGCCTCGCACTGCGCCTGCACCAACGCGTGCCAGGGCGCGGGCAGCTGCGGCGGCAAAGCCACCGCGGGCGCCGCAAGCGCCGCGCCGGCAGCACGCTTGCGCTGCGCCGCCAGGGCCTTTTCGAGCGCCGCCCCAGTGGGCCAGGCCGTGGACCGGGGCGCGAGGGCGCGCCACAGCAGCGCGGTGCGGATGACGGACTCGGCGTCGGTGCCGGCCTCTTCCAGGTCGCCGGCGTCGAGCTCGCAGCGCGCGGCAAGCCACAGCGCCGCGCCCACGGCCTGGGCAATTTCGCTGCGGCGGGCCAGTTCGGCGCGGTAGTCGGCATGGCTGCGCAGCGACCAGATCGCCAGCAGCGGCGTCTGCGCCTCGGCATGGCCGACCATGCCGAAGTGGCTGCTCTCGGGCATGGCAATCAGGCGCTTGAGCATGTCGGAGCCGCTTTTGGAGCGCGACAGGAACGAGTGCTCGCGCAGTGCCTCGGCGGCCTGCTGCAGGTCGCCGCCGCTGCTCTCCTGCAGGCACAGGCTGACCAGGCTGACCATGCGCTCGCGTGCCTTTTCCAGCTCGGGCCGCAGGAATTCGCTGCCAAAATAGCGCGCGATCTGCACCATGCCCTTGGGCGCGTCGGCGTCGATGGCAGCCAGCTTGGCCGCGTCGATGATGCCGTGCTGCACGCCATGGGCCAAGGCTTTTTCAAAGTACGGGCGGGCGTCGTGCAGCGACAGCGCCGAGGCGGAAGGTGTCGTGTCCATCGCGCTAGATCGCCGATTCCTCGTCGGACGTGCGCGCCGCCGGCGTGGCCTTGCCGCGGTCGGTGTCGCTGGTCTCGAACTTGCCGTCGTCCTCTTCGGCGTGCTCGTCGCCCTCGTCCAGGCCCAGATCGTGGGCGCGGGCCTTGGCCCGCAGCACCAGCAGCATCTCGATGAACAGGTCGCGGCATTCGTAGCGCAGCAGCCAGGCCAGCTGCATCCAGTCGCGGTCGGCGACCTCGTCCTGTTCGACGCGGGGGCGCACATAGGCAGAGGCCAGCAGTTCGTCGTCGCTCAGCATCAGTCCATAGTCTTCGGTCGCATCGAAGGTCCCGGTGCGCGCAAAGGCCTCGATGCGGCTCCACTTCTCGGTGAAATAGTTGGCCAGGGCTTCGCTGCCGCCTTCGAGGTCGCCAATGGCGTTGAGGAACTCGACGGTGTCGGCACCGTCGCGGAAGACCACGGCGTTGACCATGCTGCGCAGGTGCGTGTGCGTGAGGTCCTTGTATTGCTTCTCCAGCACCATGGCGCGCGCGAACTGCTCGGGCGTGACCAGCAGGTTGACAACGGACTCTTTCGAGTCGTCGTACTCGCGCATCACGGCCAGCACGTCCTTGGGCGCGAGCTGGTCGAGCACCACCATCAGGGCGCGGTCGCCCTCGGTGTCGGCCAGTTCGGACAGGGCCGCCTCGGCGCCCACGATGTCGCCTGCGGCGATCAGGCTGGTGGTTTGGGTGATCAGTGCCAGGTGGTTCATGTCAGTCCTTGCGCTCGAAGCCCTGCTCGGCCAGCCAGTCGGCGCTGGCCTCCTCGCGGCTGCGGCTGGTGTGCGGGTCGCGGGCGTCGTCGGCGCTCAGGGCGCTGAAGTCGTCGTCGTGCTCGGCGGCCTCTTCGTCGGCATCGTCCCCGTCGTCGTCGGCGCCGGCGGCCACCGGCGCCATGCGGGCCTGCTGATGCAGGTATTCCAGCGCGGCGGCCACGGTCATGAAGCTGGCGCCCTGCGGTTCGCGCAGCACGGTCTGCGCCAGGCTGGCGGCCCAGGGTTCCAGGGTGACCGCGTGCCCCAGGCTGTGCCAGTCCGGCAGCATGTCGGCGTGCAGGCCGAGCACCTGCTCCATGGCCGCAGGCTTGCCGAAGCGAAAGCCCTGGTGGAACACCACGGCCACCATCTCGGGGCTGAATTCCATCATTTGCACCAGGAAGCCGATTTCGCTGCGTTTTTGCGCCAGGCGCTTGCGCAGCACGTCCTTGCCTTCGGAGTCGGAGATCAGGTCGTCGAGCTCGGCCTGGTAGGCCTTGCGCAGGTCATAAAAGTAGGGGGACAGTTTCACGAGGGAAGAAAACTCTTGGTGTAGTTGTGCCAGATTTCCCGCGCTGTCTCGAGCGGGTCGTCGAGCAGGTTGCGGCGGCGGTTGTCGTCGTAGGCGGTGCGCAGCGCATCGTCCGATAGCACTTCGTAGGCCTTCTGCACCGCGCGGAAACGCTCGGCAGCGTCCGCCGCCGGGTTCCTGTCGGGGTGGTAGAACGACGCCTTCTGGCGAAAGGCCTTCTTGATGTCGGCCAGCGATGCATGGGCGCCCAGCCCGAGGGCGGTGTAGTGGTCTGTCATGGAGCAGTGGGCACGGCAGGCGTCAATCCGTCAGCCCCACGAACACGTTTTGCACGTCGTCGTTGGCGTCGATGGCGGCGAGGAAGGATTCCACCTCTTCGAGGTGCTCAGCGCTCAGGCTCGCCGCGCTGATGGGGTTCTTAGCCTTGTAGCCGAGCTTGGCCGACAGCACGGTGAAGCCCTGGGCGGGCAGTGCGCGGCTCACCACTTCGAGGTCGCTAGGGTCGGTCAGGAACAGCGTGCTGCCCTCTTCCTCACCGGGCTCGAAGTCTTGCGCGCCGGCCTCGATGGCGGCCAGCTCCGGGTCGGCGCCCGCGGCGGCAGGCTCGGCTTCGATCATGCCCACATGGTTGAAGTCCCAGGCCACGGCGCTCATCTGGCCCTTGCGGAACAGCACGCGCATTTCCGGCGCGGTGCGTTTCACGTTGTCCGTCAGGCACTCGACCATCACCGGCACCTGATGCGGCGCAAAACCTTCATAGATCACATGCTCGAGATGGACGGCGTCGGCGCCCGTGCCCGAGCCCTTCTTGATGGCGCGCTCGAGCGTTTCCTTGGGCATCGAGACCTTGCGGGCCTGCTCCAGCACCAGGCGCAGGCGTGAGTTGCCGGCGGGATCGGCGCCACCGCGCGCGGCGACCATGATTTCCTTGGCCAGCTTGCCAAACAGCTTGCCTCTGGCATCTGCGGCCTGTGCTTTACCTTTTGCTTTCCACTGGGCGCCCATGGCGGATGTTCCTTGGTGTTGCGGCGCACCAAGGCGCCTGGCGGGGTTGGATGGAACGACGTGCAGAGGCGCCTTGCAGGCAAAACGCGGTGCACAGCCGAACCTTGTAGAGTACCACCATGGCTCCGCCGAGCCGGCGGTGTGTCCTTTGGCGAGAATGCCGGCACTTTCCCTTCCTGTCACCCAACCCGACGGAGTCTTCTTGCTCAACACCCTGTGGCTGGGTTTTTTCATCACCGCCGCCCTCGCCGCCCTCGCCCAATGGCTGCTGGGCGGCAACGCCCAGATCTTCGCCGCCATGGTCGAGGCGCTGTTTGCCATGGCCCGGCTGTCGGTCGAGGTGATGGTGCTGCTGTTCGGCACGCTCACGCTGTGGCTGGGTTTTTTGCGCATTGCCGAGCGCGCCGGCATCGTGGATGCGCTCGCGCGCTGGCTAGCGCCACTGTTCCGGCGGCTGATGCCGGACGTGCCCAGCGGCCACCCGGCGCTGGGCCTGATGACGCTGAACTTTGCGGCCAACGCGCTGGGGCTCGACAACGCGGCCACGCCCATGGGCCTCAGAGCCATGCGGGCGCTGCAGGAGCTCAACCCCCGGCCCGACACCGCCACTAACGCGCAGATCCTGTTCCTGGTGCTCAACGCCTCGTCGCTCACGCTGCTGCCCGTGAGCATCTTCATGTACCGCCTGCAGCAGGGCGCGCCCGACCCGACGCTGGTGTTCCTGCCGATCCTGCTGGCCACGTCGGCGTCGACCCTGGCGGGGCTGCTGAGCGTGGCGCTGGTGCAGCGCCTGCCGCTTTGGAGCCCGGTGGTGCTGGCCTACCTGCTGCCGGTGGCGCTGGGGCTCGCCGGCTTCATGGCGCTGCTGGCCTCGCTGAGCGCGGCGGCGCTGGCGGCGCTGTCTGCGCTGCTGGGCAACCTGACGCTGTTCGCGCTGGTGCTGCTGTTCGTCGGCGTGGGCGCGTGGCGGCGGGTGCCGGTGTACGAGGCCTTCATCGACGGCGCCAAGGAGGGTTTTGACGTCGCCCGCGGCCTGCTGCCCTACCTGGTGGCCATGCTGTGCGCAGTCGGCGTTTTCCGCGCCTCGGGCGCGCTTGGCTATGGGCTGGACGCCATCCGCTGGTGCGTGCAGTGGCTGGGCCTGGACGCACGCTTTGTTGACGCCCTGCCGACGGCGCTGGTCAAGCCGTTTTCGGGCAGTGCGGCGCGCGCCATGCTGATCGAGACCATGCAAACCCATGGCGTGGACAGCTTTGCCGCGCTCGCCGCCGCCACGGTGCAGGGCAGCACCGAGACCACGTTCTATGTGCTCGCGGTGTACTTCGGCGCTGTGGGCGTGCAGCGCGCGCGCCATGCGGTGGGGTGCGCCCTGCTGGCCGAGCTGGCCGGCGTGGTCGCCGCCATCGCCGTGTGCTACCGCTTCTTTGGCTGACATTCACAGCCCAATAGGCCTCCATCCCTTACCCACCAAGGGCAAGAAGCTCTTCATTCAATAGCAGAGTGGCTCCTGCGCAGGCGCCGGGCAGTCTCACCGTTCGGGCGCGATCGCGTCGGCCCAGTCATAGAGCGCGCCCAGAATGCCTTCAGCACGCTCGTCGGCGGTTTCGGAGAGCTGGTCGATCTCGGTGAACAGCTGCTCCACCGTGCGTGCGCCGCCGGCGCCGTCGAACAGGCGGGCGGCGCGGTGCGCATCCCAGCGCTCGGTTTCCTCGGGCGACAGGGTCGCGGCAAAGTTGCGCGCGCGGTAGCGGAACAGCAGCTCGGTCAGGCGCGGATCGTCGAAGCCCGTGCGTGCGCGCGCGAGCTGCTCGCCGGACAGTGCGCGCAGCTCATTGAGGCGGCGGCGGTCGTTGTTGCCGACGAAGCCGCCGTACAGGTCCTGTTCCACATCGGGCGCCCCGCCCTCGTCTTTCGGGCGGGCGAACACGGCGGGCCAGATCGCGCTCATGTCGGGCAGGTCGCGGGCCGCCTGCGCGTGCGCCATCGCCTGGTCCATGTCCAGGCCCCAGCGCTGCGCGAGGGCGGGCGTGAGCGTGTTGAGGTTGCCCACCACCATGGGCGACTTGTTCAGGTGCACGGTCTTGATGGGCAGGCGCGCAACGCCTTCGGGCAGATCCGCCGAGCGCGTGAACATGCGCAGGCGCAGCGTGTCGGTGTCGAGCGTGGCCAGTTCGCGCGGGTCGTGCGCCAGGTCCCAGGCGATGATCTCGTTCTTGTTGGTCGGGTGGCTGGCCAGCGGCCACATCACGGCGAGGCACCCGCGCTCGGCGGGGAACATGCCCGACACGTGCAGAAAAGGCCGCGCCGTCAGCGCCGTGGCGGGCAGGCGCAGCTCGGCGGCGACGCGGTCCTTCTTGTGCAGGCCGAGCGCAAACTCAAACAGCTTGGGGTTGTGCTGGCGCACCAGCCGCGCCAGCGCAATGGTGGCGCGCACGTCGGAGAGCGCATCGTGCGCGGCCTCGTGCAGCAGGCCGTTGGCGCGGCTCAGGTCTTCGAGCCTGAAGCTCGGCGTGCCGTCCTCCTTGGTCGGCCAGGCGATGCCGTCGGGCCGCAGCGCGTAGGCCATGCGCACCACATCAAGCAGATCCCAGCGGCCGCACTGGTTCTGCCATTCGCGTGCATAGGGGTCGATGAGGTTGCGCCAGAACATGAAGCGCGTGATCTCGTCGTCAAAGCGCAGGGTGTTGTAGCCCACGCCGATGGTGCCGGGCTGCGCCATCTCGGCCTCGATGCGGGCGGCGAACTCGCGTTCGGAGACGCCGCGGTCCCAGGCGATCTGCGGCGTGATGCCGGTGATCAGGCACGACTGCGGGTCCGGAAGGTAGTCGTTCGCGGGCTGGCAATACAGCATCAGCGGCGCGCCGATCTCGTTGAGATCGGCATCGGTGCGGATGGCGGCGAACTGCGCCGGCCGGTCGCGCCGGGTGTCGGCGCCAAAGGTTTCGTAGTCGTGCCAGAGAAAGGTGTGTGGGGACATGGCGCGGCGCCAAGGCGCTCTCAAACAGCAATGGGCCGAATGTAACCGCAGGCGCGGCATCCGACCCGAATGTGGGTGTTTTTGGCCTCCAGCGCTTACCCATCCAGCGCTGGCAGCTATGCTAAGAATAGCAACAAAAAAGCCAGCAACCGAAGTTGCTGGCCCTGGGCGCGCAGCCCCCGCGCGCCGGTGGCGCCGCCGTCAATCGGCCGTGGCCTCTTCGGGCTCGGCCGGCTCGGACTTGGCCGAGCGGTCCTTCTTGGGCAGCGGCTGGATGTCCAGCACCACCTCGGAGGTTTCCACGCCCTTGTCGTCGGTCTTAAGCTCGATGTCCACCGTCAGGCGCCCGCCGTCTTGCAGGCGGCCGAACAGCAGCTCGTCGGCCAGGGCACGGCGGATGGTGTCCTGGATCAGGCGCTGCATCGGCCGTGCGCCCATGAGCGGGTCGAACCCCTTCTTGGCCAGGTGCTTGCGCAGCTTGTCGGTGAAGGTAACCTCGACCTTCTTCTCGGCCAGCTGCTGCTCGAGCTGCAGCAGGAACTTGTCGACCACGCGCAGGATGACGTTCTCGTCGAGCGCCTTGAAGTTGACGATGGCATCGAGCCGGTTGCGGAACTCGGGCGTGAACAGGCGCTTGATGTCGGCCATCTCGTCGCCCGCCTGGCGCGGGTTGTTGAAGCCGATGGTTGCCTTGTTCATGGTCTCGGCGCCCGCGTTCGTCGTCATGATGATGATGACGTTGCGGAAGTCGGCCTTGCGCCCGTTGTTGTCCGTCAGCGTGCCGTGGTCCATCACCTGCAGCAGCACGTTGAAGATGTCCGGGTGCGCCTTCTCGATCTCGTCGAGCAGCAGCACGGCGTGCGGCTTTTTGGTGATGGCCTCGGTCAGCAGGCCCCCCTGGTCAAAGCCCACATAGCCGGGTGGCGCGCCGATCAGGCGGCTCACGGCATGGCGCTCCATGTACTCGGACATGTCAAAGCGGATCAGCTCGATGCCCAGGATGTAGGCCAGCTGCTTGGCGGCTTCGGTCTTGCCCACGCCGGTGGGGCCCGAAAACAGGAAGGAGCCGATCGGCTTGTCGCCCTTGCCCAGGCCCGAGCGCGCCATCTTGACGGCGGACGCGAGCACGTCCAGCGCCTTGTCCTGGCCGAACACCACGCTCTTCAGATCGCGCTCGAGCACCTGCAGCTTGCCGCGGTCGTCGTTGGAGACGTTGGCCGGGGGAATGCGGGCGATCTTTGCCACGATTTCCTCGATTTCGGTCTTGCCAATGGTCTTCTTGCGCTTGCTGGGCACCAGGATGCGCTGGGCCGCGCCCGCCTCGTCGATCACGTCGATGGCCTTGTCGGGCAGGTGGCGGTCGTTGATGTACTTGGCGCTGAGCTCGGCTGCAGCCTGCAGCGCGGCAGCGGCGTACTTGACGCTGTGGTGCTCTTCGAAGCGCGACTTCAGGCCCTTCAGGATGTCGATGGTCTCGGCGACGGTCGGCTCGACCACGTCCACCTTCTGGAAGCGCCGCGACAGCGCTGCGTCTTTTTCGAAGATGCCGCGGTATTCGGTGAACGTGGTGGCGCCGATGCATTTGAGCGCGCCGCTTGAGAGCGCCGGTTTGAGCAGGTTGGACGCATCGAGCGTGCCGCCCGAAGCAGCGCCTGCGCCGATCAGCGTGTGGATCTCATCGATGAACAGGATGGCATTGGGCTTGTCCTTGAGCGACTTGAGCACGCCCTTGAGGCGCTGCTCGAAATCGCCGCGGTACTTGGTGCCGGCCAGCAGCGCGCCCATGTCGAGCGAGTAGACGACCGCCTCGGCCAGGATCTCGGGCACGTCCTTTTGCGTGATGCGCCAAGCCAGTCCCTCGGCGATCGCGGTCTTGCCCACGCCGGCCTCGCCGACCAACAGCGGGTTGTTCTTGCGCCGGCGGCACAGGATTTGAATGGTGCGCTCAACCTCGTAGTGGCGACCGATCAGCGGGTCGATCTTGCCGTCCTTGGCGAGCTGGTTGAGGTTCTGCGTGAACTGCTCGAGCGGCGAGGCCTTCTCGCTGCGCTCGCCGCCGCCGTCCTCACCCTCGGGCGCGGCATCCGAACCCTTGGACGGCTCTGGCGGCTCGCCCTTCTTGATGCCGTGGGCGATGAAATTGACCACGTCCAGCCGCGTCACGCCCTGCTGGTGCAGGTAGTAGACGGCATGCGAGTCCTTCTCGCCAAAAATCGCCACCAGCACGTTGGCGCCAGTAACTTCCTTCTTGCCATTGCCCGTGGACTGCACGTGCATGATGGCGCGCTGGATGACGCGCTGGAACCCCAGCGTGGGCTGCGTGTCGACCTCATCGGTACCGGCCACCTGCGGGGTGTTGTCCTTGATGAAGTTGGCGAGCGATGCACGCAAATCATCGATGTTGGCAGAGCATGCGCGCAGCACTTCGGCTGCGCTCGGGTTATCGAGCAGTGCAAGCAACAGATGCTCCACGGTGATGAACTCGTGGCGCTGCTGGCGGGCCTCTACAAAGGCCATGTGCAAGCTGACTTCCAGTTCCTGGGCAATCATGTGAACTCCTTTGTGCTTGCGGGGAAGGGATGACCGTACTTCGGGGTGGCGGGCCGGTTATTCAACGGGCTCGCTCACACATTGCAACGGATGGCCCGCCTTGTTGGCGGCATCCAGAACCTGGTCCACCTTGGTGGCGGCGATGTCGCGCGAATACACGCCACACACCCCTTTGCCGTCGAGATGGATCTTGAGCATGATTTGTGTCGCGGTTTCGCGGTCCTTGTTGAAAAACTCCTGCAGTACAACGATCACGAACTCCATGGGCGTGTAGTCGTCGTTGAGCATGAGCACCTGGTACATCTGGGGCGGCTTGGTTTTCTGCGCACGCCGCTCCAGCACGACCGAACCGCCGTCGTCCGGCGCAGGCCGTTGCACAGCCGGCGCGAGGGGGGATGAAGGGGGTTGTGTTGCCATGAAATTCATTCTAGCCATGCGCGCCGCACGGCGCTGTGAAAGGGAATCTGAGAAGCCGAGAGGGGTTCTTCCAGCGCCGCAACACCGCGCTGACGCTAGTCATAGACCACCGTCGCGACCCCGTCTCCGGCCTGCGCCGCCCAGGCCACCAAGGCGGCGTCGGTGGGGTAGGTGCGGTGGGCGTCGCCCAGCTGCAGCTCGGCGCTGGCAGCGCCGCCGGCACCGGTGCAGCGCACGCCCAGACGCACCTTGAGACCGTACTGGAGCGATTCGCCGTGCTCGGTCGATTCGCTGCGGCACGGGTGCTCGCGCAGCAGCCGGGGCACGTCCGGGGCCTTGGCGCCGACGCTCAAATACAGGTACTTGCCAAAACGGCAGCGCGCCGTGGCCAGGTCGTAGACCTGCTGCACGATGAAGCGCGCCTCGAAGCCGTTGCGCCCCGGCTGCAGGCGGCCGCTGGCAATGACCAGTTCGTCCTCCTTGAGCAGCTCGCGGTAGGTGTTGATGACGGCTTCGCTGGCCGAGGCCTCGACGCGTGCCGAGGTGTCGTCGAGCACAAAAATGCCTTGCTTGCCGCGCATGCCGTTGACCACGCGGAAGTCGCTGACGATGCCGGCCACCGTCTGCGTTTCGCGGGTGTCGGCCAGGTCGCTGATGCGCGTGCGCACAAAGCGCCCGACTTCGCGCGCCACCTCGTCGAACAGGTGGCCCGAGAGGTAGAAACCGAGCGCGGGTTTTTCATAGGTCAAGCGCTCTTTCACCCCCCAGGGTGCCACGTCCACCAGGGCGGGCTCCTGGGTGCTGGAGCCGTGGGCGTCCTCGCCCATCATGTCGAACAGGCCACCCTGGTTGGCGTTGGCCAGCGTCGCGGTGGCGAAGTCGAACGCCCGGTCGAGCGAGGCCGCGAGCGCTGCGCGGTTGAGGTGCAGCGCGTCGAACGCCCCCGCCTTGATCAGGGCGTCGACGGTGCGCTTGTTGAGCTTGCCGCGCTCCACGCGCACGCAGAAATCGAACAGGCTCTTGAACGGGCCACAGGTCGATCCGTGCGGCCCCTCGCCGCGCCCTTCGCGCGCCGCCACGATGGCCTCGATGGCGGCTTGGCCCGTGCCCTTGACGGCGCCCAGGCCGTAGCGGATCACCTTGTCGGAGACGGGCTCGAAACGGTAGTTGCCGCGGTTCACGTCCGGCGGCTCGAAGGTGATGCCAAAGTTCTTCTGCGCGTCTTCGAGCAGCAGCTTGAGCTTGTCCGTGTCGTCCATTTCCACGGTCATGTTGGCGCAGAAGAACTCGGCCGTGTAGTGCACCTTGAGCCAGCCCGTGTGGTAGGCCAGCAGCGAGTAGGCGGCGGCGTGCGACTTGTTGAAGCCGTAGCCGGCGAACTTCTCCATCAGGTCGAACACCTCGTCGGCCTTTTCGGTCGAGAGGCCGTTCTTGGCGGCACCCTCGCGGAAGATGGCGCGGTGCTCGGCCATCTCTTCGGCCTTCTTCTTGCCCATGGCACGGCGCAGCATGTCGGCGCCGCCCAGAGAGTAGCCGCCCAGGATCTGCGCGGTCTGCATGACCTGCTCCTGGTAGACCATGATGCCGTAGGTCTCCGAGAGCATGTCGGCCACCAGCGGGTGCGGGTATTCGACCGATTCCTTGCCGTGCTTGCGGTTCACGAAGCTCGGGATCAGGTCCATGGGCCCTGGGCGGTACAGGGCATTGAGCGCAATCAGGTCTTCGAGCCGCGAAGGCCGCGCCTCCTTGAGCATGCCCTGCATGCCCCGGCTTTCAAACTGGAACACGGCCTCGGTCTTGCCTTCCGAGAACAGCCGGTAGGTGGCGACGTCGTCCAGGGCGATGTTCTCGAAAGCGAAGTTTTCCTGGCCCTTGTGGCGCTGCATGATGAATTCGCGCGCAATCTCCAGGATGGTGAGCGTTGCCAGGCCCAGAAAGTCGAACTTCACCAGGCCGATGGCCTCGACGTCGTCCTTGTCGTACTGGCTCACGGCCGATTCGCTGCCGGGCTGCTGGTAGAGCGGGCAAAAGTCGGTCAGCTTGCCCGGCGCGATCAGCACGCCGCCCGCGTGCATGCCGATGTTGCGCGTCATGCCTTCGAGCTTTTGCGCCATCTCGATGATGGTCTTGACGTCCTCTTCCTTGCGCACGCGCTCGTAGAGCATGGGCTCAAGCTCCAGCGCGTAGTTGTTCTTGTCCCCGTCCTCCTTCACTTCGGGCGGGTACTGCAGCGTATAGGACATGCCCGGCTTGCCGGGTACGAGCTTGGAGATGCCGTCGCAGAACGTGTAACTCATGTCCATCACGCGGCCCACGTCGCGGATGGCCGCCTTCGCGGCCATGGTGCCGAACGTGGCGATCTGGCTCACGGCCTCCTTGCCGTACTTGTCCTTCACGTAGTCGATCACGCGGTCGCGGTTGGTCTGGCAGAAGTCGATGTCGAAGTCGGGCATCGACACGCGCTCGGGGTTCAGGAAGCGCTCGAACAGCAGCTTGTATTCAAGCGGATCGAGGTCGGTGATCTTGAGCGCATAGGCCACCAGCGAGCCCGCGCCCGAGCCGCGCCCGGGGCCGACCGGGCAGCCGTTGGCCTTGGCCCACTGGATGAAATCGCCCACGATGAGGAAGTACCCAGGGAACCCCATCTTCAGGATGGTGTTGAGCTCGAATTCCAGGCGTTCGAGGTAGCGCGGACGCTGCTCGTTGCGCTTTGCCTCGTTCGGATAGAGGTGCAGCAGCCGGGCCTCCAGGCCTTCGTGCGAGACATGCCGGAAATACTCTTCCACCGAAAGCACTTTCCCGTCCACCGGCGGGATCGGGAAATTGGGCAGCTGCGGCTTGCCGAGCACCAGCGTGAGGTTGCAGCGCCGCGCAATCTCGACCGTGTTGGCGAGCGCGGTGGGCACGTCGGCAAACAGCGCCTGCATCTGCGCGCTCGACTTGAAGTACTGCTCGCGCGTGAAGCGGCGCACGCGGCGCTGGTTGCCCAGGATCTCGCCTTCGGCGATGCACACGCGCGCCTCGTGCGCCTCGTAGTCGTCTGCGGTCGCGAACTGCACGGGGTGCGTCGCGACGACCGGCAGGTTCAAGCGCGCGGCCAACTGCACCGCGGCCACCACATGGGCCTCGTCATCGGCCCGTCCGGCGCGCTGTATCTCCAGGTAAAAACGGTGAGGAAACAAGCCAGCCAGGCGCAGCGCCAGGCTGGCGGCGCCCGCATCGTCGCCGCGCACCAGCGCCTGGCCGACCGGCCCCGCCTGGGCTCCGGAGAGCACAATCAGGCCCTCGCTCAGCTCCTGCAACCAGGCCCAGGTGCATACGGCCTGACCCTTGGCGACATTGCGCGTCCAGGCGCGGGCCAGCAGCTCCGACAGATGCAAATATCCTTGCATGCCCTGGACCAGCAGCACGATGCGGGACGGGGCGGCCGAGCCCTCGCCTTCGACCAGGACTTCGGCCCCCAGGAGGGGCTTGATGCCTTTGGAACGCGCTTCCTTGTAGAACTTGATGGCGCCAAAGAGGTTGTTGAAATCGGTGATGGCCAGTGCGGGCTGGCCGTCTGCCGCTGCGGCCTTGGCCGTCTCATCGATGCGATTGGTCCCGTCGACGACGGAAAATTCGGTGTGCAGGCGCAGGTGAACAAACATGGCGCCATTGTAGAAAGGCGCAGGCAGGGCCAAGGCGTGCAAGGGCACCGCCCCTGCCGCGGCGGGTGCATTGCGCCCACCGCGCCGCCGCTACAATGGATTTCCCCGATGTGCCCACGCCCGCCCGCGTGGCACCAGGGACTTTCACCGGAATCCCATGCCTCTTACTGCCAGAAAGCTGCCTGCCATGCTGCGTGCGCCCCTTGCGACCTTTCCTGCCCTGCTGGTGGCCAGCCTGCTGGTGGCTGGCTGTTCCAGCACCCCAGAAGACAAGACCGCGGGCTGGACCACCGACCGCCTCTATTCCGAAGCGCGTGACGAGCTCGGCAGCGGCGGCTACGACAAGGCCGTTCCGCTGTTTGAAAAGCTCGAAGGGCGCGCCGCCGGTACACCCCTGGCGCAGCAGGCGCAGCTCGAAAAGGCCTACGCCCAGTACAAGGCGGGCGAAAAGGCCCAGGCCGTCGCCACGCTCGACCGTTTCATGAAACTGCATCCGGCCAGCCCGGCGCTCGACTACGCCCTCTACCTCAAGGGCCTGGTGAACTTCAACGACAACTTGGGCATGTTCTCGTGGCTGACGCGGCAGGACCTGTCCGAGCGCGACCAGAAGGCGGCCAAAGATTCGTTTGAATCGTTCCGCGAACTGTCCACGCGTTTCCCCGAGTCACGCTATGCCCAGGACGCGCGCCAGCGCATGACGTACATCGTTGACGCACTGGCGCAATACGAAGTGCATGTCGCACGCTACTACTTCCAGCGTGGCGCCTACGTCGCAGCGATTGGCCGGGCACAGCAGGCCCTGACCGACTACCAGGGCGTGCCGGCCCTGGAAGAAGCGCTGTACATCCTGGTGAAGTCCTACGATGCATTGGGCATGGCCCAGTTGCGCGACGACGCCCAGCGCGTGATGGATGCCACCTACCCGCAGAGCCGTTTCTCTGCCAACGGCATCAAGGGCAAGGCAGAGCCTTGGTGGAAGGTCTGGTAAGCGCCTCCAGCGCCGCATCGAACGCTTGCGCGTCGCCAATGCGCCGCATGGGCGGCAGCGCCGCCATGAGGCGCCGTCCATAGCCCATGCTGACCAGCCGGGTGTCGCCCACCACCAACAGGCCCCGGTCCGACTCGTGCCGTATCAACCGGCCGGCGCCCTGCTTGAGCGCTACGGCGGCTTCGGGGATCGAATAGTCCCGGAACGCGCTGCGCCCGGCCAGCTCCAGGCGCCGTGAACGCGCCTCCACCACGGGGTCGCCCGGCGGCGGAAAAGGCAGTTTGTCGATCACCACCAACTGCAGCGCGTCGCCCGGCACGTCGAAGCCCTCCCAGAACGAAGCCGACGCCACCAGAATGCAACCCGGCTGGCCGGGCTGCGCACCAGCGCGCAACCGTTCCATCAGACGCCGCTTGGGCCACTGTCCTTGCACCAGCACTTCCAGTGCGCCCGACCCCTGAAAGCGCGTCTGCAGCACGTCGCCCATGGTCCGCAGGGCCTTGAGCGTGGTGGTGAGCACCAGGGTGCGGCCGCCGATGCGCGCAGCCGCATCGCCCACCCAGCGCGCCAGCTGCACGCTGTGGCCTGGGTCCGACGGCTTGGGCAGGTGCTCTGGCACATAGACCCCGGCCTGCGCGGCATAGTCGAACGGACTGCCAACGCGCAGCACCGTGGCGTCTTCCAGACCGCAGGGCTCGGTGAACCAGCGCAGTTGCGGGTCGTCGCCGAGGGTGGCCGAAGTAAAAATCCAGGCGCGGGGATGGGCGGCACTCTCGCGCGTACCGGTCGCATCGCCGCCTGCGCCCTTGCCTTCGGGCCCCGGCAGCGGACCGCGCAAGCGCTGCTGCATCGCCTGCGCGATGTCCAGTGGCGACTCGACCATGCGCAGGTGCATGCCCACATCGAGCCAGCGCACGGCCTCGGGCACGCAGGGCCCGGCAAACAGCTCCATGCGCGCGTGCAAGGCCACGCATCGCTCCTGCAGGCGCACAAAATCGGGGGCGCTTTCGGTCACCAGGTCGAGTGCCTGCTGCGCCAGGGCGAGGGCATGCACCACCTGCTGCAGCGCCGACCGCCACGCCGCCGCGGGCACGCCCTCGGGGAGGCCATCGAACCAGCGCAGGCGCGCGCCCGAGCGCGCCGGCCCAGCGGCCAGGCGCAAATCGCGCGCTGCGCGCTCCACCTGCGCCGCCACCCCCTGCCAGTCCACCAGGCCCCGGGCCAACTTCAGGCCGGTGGCCAGCAGGTCCCGCACCAAATTGAGCAACTGCCCCGTGCCCACCTGCGTCCCCAGAAACTGCACACCGATCTCGTTGAGCTGGTGCGCCTCGTCAAAGACCACCGCGCCCACCGTGGGCAACAGTTCTGCCACGCCTGATTCGCGCACCGCCACATCGGCAAAGAACAGGTGGTGGTTGATGACGACGACATCGGCGGCCAGCGCCTCGCGCCGCGCCAGGTTGACATGGCAGCGCTGAAAACTCGGACATGGCGCGCCCAGGCAGTTGTCGCGGCTCGATGTGACGAGCGGGATGGCGGGCGAACGCTCGTCCAGCGCCGGCAGCTCGGCCAGATCACCGCTGCGCGTGCCGTGGGCCCATTGCTCGATATCGGCCAACGCGCGCAGCACCGCCCCCTCTTGCGCCGCCGGGTGCTGGCGGGCCAGGCCCAGACGGTGGTGGCACAGGTAGCTGCTGCGCCCCTTGAGCAGCGCAATGCGCAGCGGCAGGCCCAGGGCCTGCAAGAGCTGCGGCAGATCGCGCGCATACAGCTGGTCTTGCAAGGCCTTGGTGGCGGTGGACAGCAGCGCGCGCTCGCCGCTCAGCAGCGCAGGCACCAGATAGGCAAAGGTCTTGCCCACACCCGTGCCGGCCTCGACCACCAGCGCCCCGCCCGCTTCGATGGCCTCGGCCACCGCCAGCGCCATGGCGGTCTGACCTTCGCGGGGCCGGAAGTTGGCCTGGGTGCGTGCGAGCACGCCGTCGGCCGCAAACGCGTGCTGCACGGCAGCTACCACCGTCATGGCGCGCCCCTTGTCACCGGACGGAGGGACCGTCGCGCAGGGCTGCGCAGGCACAGCCGCATGAGGCCGCCGCGCTCACGCGCGAGGAGAAAAAAGGAAGGTTCCAAGGGAATGGCGGCGATCGGCGTACGGCGATGGTAGAAATGTCACGCGGCTGCCGATAATACGTGCTTCGCCCGCCCAGCCCACACGCCCTACCGTTCTTCCCACTGCCCTACCCTTGCGCATGTCCAAAGCGTTTCGCCTCACCGCCTCGACCGGCATCCACAAGGGTGACCGCGACTACCAGCAAGACCAGGTCGTCGTGCTCTCCCACCCGCGGCACAACGGCTGCGTGCTCGCCGTGGTGGCCGACGGCATGGGCGGGCGCAGCGGCGGGCGCAAGGCTTCCGACCAGGTGATGATGACGGCACGCCAGCTGTTCGAGCGCTACGACCCCGACTCGGACGATCCGGCCGCAGTGCTACGGAACATGGTGCAGGAGGCCCACATCGTCATCCGGCTGACCGCCATCACCGCCGAGCAAGAGCCGCACAGCACGGTGGCCGCCTTCCTCATCAACCCGCGCGGCGACTGCCACTGGGTGCATGCCGGCGACTCGCGCATCTATCACTTCAGCGGCGGGCGGCTGCTGCAGCGCACCAGCGACCACTCGTATGTCCAGGCACTGGTCGACCGCGGTGAACTCACCGAAGCCGAGGCCCTGGTGCACCCGCACGCCAACATCCTGGTGGGCTGCCTGGGCACGGAAAGCGATCCGCCCATCGCCGGCCACACTATCGCCCAACTGCAACCGGGCGATGTGCTGCTCGCCTGCAGCGACGGCGTGTGGCATTACTTTTCACCGTCTGAACTGGCGTCGGTGTTGGAGTCGCTCACGCCGCGCGAGGCGACCGAATTTCTGATCGAGAAGGCGCGCGCGCGCGCGCGCGGTGCGGGCGACAACCTTTCGCTCGTGGTCGTCAAGATCGAAGCCTTGTACGACGGCAAAAAGGATGCACGCCTGGCCGCATGGGGCAGCGCGCAGACGCCGTGACGTCCTGTGTGCCCGCGCAGGCAGCGCTTACGGGGGCGGTGGCAAGGGTGCGGCGGGTTTCTGGCCCGCTGACGCCTTGTCGGCCTGCGACTTCAGCACACGGGCCTTGTGTTCCGCGGCCGCCTGCTGTTTTTGCAGCTGTTTCTCGCGCGCGGCCTCGGCCTGCGCCGCCGCCTCCCGGGCCTGCGCCTGACGCGCCTGCTGCGCGGCACGCCTGTCCTGCTGCGTGCGCGCGCGCTCCTGTGCCTGGCGGTCGATATCGGCCTGGGTGGGGCGCCGCGCAGGCTCGGCGGACGCGCTTGGGGGGGGCGTGGGCGGCACGCGCGTGCTCTCGCGTTCCTGGATCTCGCTGAGGCGCTGCGCGGCGCGTTCGCGGCGCTCCGCCTCGTCCAGCACCAGTTGACGCTGGCGCACCCGGGCGCGGGCCTCGCGCGCACTGCGGCGCGCCTCGCGCAGGCAATCCTCCACCGCAAAGCGCTGGTAGCAGCCCTTCTCGGCCTGCTGCAATGCCCTGTCGATGGCCTCGCGCTCGCGCTGCAGGCTTTCGCTCTCCTGCGCGCGCGCTGCGGCCGCCGCCGCGTCGGCGTGGGCGGTGGGCGTCTGTGCGTGTGCGCCGGCCAGCCCCAGCAGCAACCAGGCGCCACCCACGCAGCGCAGGAAAGGCAGGGTTTTCATGTCAGGCCAGTATCCACGACGCGCCGGTCCAGCGCCAGGAATTCGCGCGACTGCATCTCGTTGAGGCGCGAAACCGTGCGCGGAAACTCGTGCGCCAGCGGCCCCTCGGTGTAGAGCTGCTCGGGCGGCACGGCGGCCGACAGGATGAGTTTGACGCGCCGGTCATAGAGCACATCGATGAGCCACGTGAAGCGCCGCGCGGGCGACGCCATGCTCACCGGCATGTAGGGCACGTCGGACAGCAGCACGGTGTGGAACTGGCTGGCAATTTCCAGGTAGTCGTTCTGCGAACGCGGACCGCCGCACAGGGTGTTGAAATCGAACCAGACCACGCCGCCCGCCTTGCGCCGGGCGCGTATCTCGCGGGCCTCGATCTTCAGCACGGGGTCTTCGTCGCGCACCTCGGCCAGCCGCTCGAAGGCCTGCTGCATCTCGGCGTCGGCCTGCGGCCCCAGCGGCGTGTGGTAGAGCCTGACCTGCTCCATGGTGCGGCGCCGGTAGTCGGTGCCGTTGTCGACGTTGAGCACCTCCAGGCGTTCCTTGAGCAGTGCAATCGCCGGCAGGATGCGATCGCGGTGCAGCCCGTTCGGGTACAGGCCGTCGGGCTCGAAGTTGGACGTGGTGACAAAGCCCACGCCGTTGTCGAACAGCGCCGCCAGCAGGCGGTGGAGGATCATCGCGTCGGTGATGTCGGCCACATGGAACTCGTCGAAGCAGATGAGCTTGTAACGCTTGGCGATGCGGGCTCCCAGCACATCGAGCGGGTTCTGCGTGCCCTGCAGGCCGGCGAGCTCGCGGTGCACCTCGCGCATGAATTCGTGGAAGTGCAGGCGCACCTTGCGCTTGAGCGGGACGGCGTTGAAAAAGCAGTCCATCAGAAAGCTCTTGCCGCGCCCCACCCCGCCGTACATGTAGACGCCGCGCGGAATGTCGGGACGGTTGATCAGCTTCTTGAGCGCGCTGGAGCGCCGCGCCTTGTACGCCGCCCAGTCGTTGGCGCAGCGCTGCAGTGCCTGCACGGCGCGCAACTGCGCGGGGTCGCTCTGGAAGCCCTTGGCGGCCAGTTCGGCCTCGTAGGCCTGGATCACGGAAACAGACAGGATGGCGCCTCTTCACTATTTTTTTGATAGCTACCAGCGCTTGACCAGCAAGCGCTAGAGGCCAATTTCACTCAAAACTTAGAAATTGAGCGTGCGCTTGTCCACCGCGAGCGCGGCTTCCTTGGTGGCTTCCGACAGCGAAGGGTGGGCGTGGCAGATGCGCGCAATGTCTTCGCTGCTCGCCTTGAACTCCATAGCCACCACAGCCTCGGAGATCAGCTCGCTGACCTGCGGTCCCACCATGTGCACGCCCAGGATTTCGTCCGTCGTGGCGTCGGCCAGGAACTTGACCATGCCGGTCGTGTCGCCCAGCGCGCGCGCGCGGCCGTTGGCCAGGAACGGGAAGGTGCCGGCCTTGTACTTCACGCCGTCGGCCTTGAGCTGCTGCTCGGTGCGGCCCACCCAGGCAATTTCGGGGCTGGTGTAGATCACCCAGGGCACGGTGTTGAAGTTGACGTGCCCGTGCTGGCCGGCCATGCGCTCGGCCACGGCCACGCCCTCTTCCTCGGCCTTGTGCGCGAGCATCGGGCCGCGCACCACATCGCCCACCGCCCAGACGCCCGGCAGGTTGGTCTTGCAGTCGTCATCGACCACGATGGCGCCGCGCTCGTCGAGCTGCAGGCCCACGGCTTCGGCGTTCAGGCCGTTGGTGTTGGGCACGCGGCCGATCGAGACGATGAGCTTGTCCACGTCCAGGCTGGCCGCCTCGCCCTTGGCATTGGTGTAGGCCACGCTCACGCCCTTCTTGCCGACCTTGACGTCGCCGACCTTCACGCCCAGTTCGATCTTCAGACCCTGCTTGTCGAACGCCTTCTTGGCTTCCTTGGCGATCTGCTCGTCCACCGCGCCCAGGAACGTAGGCAGGCCTTCGAGGATGGTCACGTCGCAGCCCAGGCGGCGCCAGACCGAACCCATCTCCAGCCCGATCACGCCCGAGCCGATCAGCGCCATCTTCTTGGGCACCGCGCCGATGCGCAGCGCGCCGTCGTTGGACAGCACATGCTCTTCATCGAACGGCACGCCCGGCAGCGCGCGCGCGTTGGAGCCCGTGGCCACGACGATCTGCCTGGCGACCAGGGTTTCGGGCGCACTGCCCGACACCGCGATTTCGTAGCCACCGTCGACGGCCTTGGAAAACGCGCCGCGGCCGTGGAAGAAGCTGACCTTGTTCTTCTTGAACAGGTACAGGATGCCGTCGTTGTTCTGTTTGACCACGGTGTCCTTGCGACCGACCATCTTGGCCACGTCGATCTTCACACCGGTGGCGGTGATGCCATGGTCGGCAAAGTGCTTGTTGGCGTGCTCGAAATGCTCGGACGACTGCAGCAGCGCCTTGGACGGAATGCAGCCCACGTTGGTGCAGGTGCCGCCAAGCGCGGGGCCGCCCTTGTCGTTCTTCCACTCGTCGATGCAGGCCACGTTGAAGCCCAGCTGCGCCGCGCGAATGGCGGCGATGTAGCCGCCGGGGCCGGCGCCGATCACGACGACGTCAAATTGTTTGCTCATATGAATCTCACCCAATCGGTTGTCAAAAAACCCACCCCGGGCTGGACCTTCAGGCCGTGCCGCACGGGTGGGTTCACCAGGTTCTAGCGCTTAGATGTCGAACAGCAGGCGCGACGGGTCTTCCAGCGCGTCCTTCATGGCCACCAGGCCCAGAACGGCTTCGCGGCCGTCGATGATGCGGTGGTCGTATGACATGGCCAGGTAGTTCATCGGGCGGACGACGATCTGGCCGTTTTCGACCACGGCGCGGTCCTTGGTGGCGTGCACGCCCAGGATGGCCGACTGGGGCGGGTTGATGATGGGGGTGGACATCATCGAGCCGAAGGTGCCGCCGTTGCTGATGGAGAAGGTGCCGCCGGTCATGTCGTCAATGCCCAGCTTGCCTTCGGCCGCCTTCTTGCCGAATTCGGCGATCTTCTTCTCGATGTCGGCAAAGCTCATCTGGTCGGCATTGCGCAGGATCGGCACCACCAGGCCACGCGGGCTGCCCACGGCAATGCCGATGTCGAAGTAGCCGTGGTAGACGATGTCGCTGCCGTCCACGCTGGCGTTGATGACCGGGAACTTCTTGAGCGCGTGCACTGCCGCCTTCACAAAGAAGGACATGAAACCGAGCTTGACGCCATGCTCCTTGGTGAAGCTGTCCTGGAACTTCTTGCGCAGCTCCATCACAGGCGCCATGTTCACTTCGTTAAACGTGGTCAGAATGGCGTTGGTCGATTGCGACTGCAGCAGGCGCTCGGCCACGCGGGCGCGCAGGCGGCTCATGGGCACGCGCTGCTCGGGTCGGTCACCCAGATTCTGCACCGGCGAAGGCGCTGCCACTTGGGGCAGAGATTTGGTCGGAACGCCGGTGGGGATTGCGCTGGCAGCTACAGATTTTGCAGCACCTGCGGCCACGGCGCCAAGCACGTCGCCCTTGGTCACACGACCGTCCTTGCCGGTGCCGGCCACGGCAGACACCGACAAGTTGTTCTCGGCCAGCAGCTTGGCTGCCGCAGGCATGGCCACGTCGCCCTTGTTCGCAGTGGCTGCAGCGGGAGCAGCAGCCACTGCGGCGGCCGGCGCCGCAGCGGGTGCAGCGGCGCCAGCCACTGCTTCGGTGTCGATCTTGGCGATCAGCTGCTCGGCCACCACCGTAGCGCCGTCGGCCTGCACGATTTCCGTGAGCACACCGGCAGCGGGTGCGGGCACTTCCAGCACGACCTTGTCGGTTTCGATCTCGATCAGGATTTCATCGATGGCGACGGCCTCACCGGCCTTCTTCTTCCAGGTCAGCATGGTGGCCTCGGCCACGGACTCGGACAGTTGGGGAACTTTGACTTCTACGATAGCCATTGGGATTCTTTCGAAAATAGGGTTCTGTTCTGGTGTCGGGTCGCTGGCCTTACTTGGTCAGCACAAAACCCTTGAGCTTGCCGAAGGCGCCATCGACCAGCGCCTTTTGCTGTTCCTGGTGCAAATGCGAGTAGCCGACGGCGGGCGACGCGGACGCGGCGCGGCCGGAGTAGCCGAGCTTCTGGCCGTCGATCATGTTCTCGTGGATGTTGTGCTGGATGAAGAACCAGGCGCCCTGGTTCTGTGGCTCATCCTGGCACCACACGACCTCGGTGGCGTTCGGGTAGCGCTTGATCTCGGCGCCGAAGGCCTTGTGCGGGAACGGGTACAGCTGCTCGACGCGGATGATGGCCACATCGTCGTCTTCGCGCTCGGCACGCTTTTTCACGAGGTCGTAGTACACCTTGCCCGAGCAGGCCACCACGCGCTTGACCTTGGCGGCATTGCGCACGACGGCTTCGTTCTGCTCCGGAATCACGGTCTGGAAACCGCCCTTGGTGAACTCCGACAGCGGCGAGGTCGCATCCTTGTTCCGCAGCAGCGACTTCGGCGTCATGATGATCAGCGGCTTGCGCAGGTCGCGCACCATCTGGCGGCGCAGCACGTGGAAGATCTGGCTGGCCGTGGTCGGCTGCACCACCTGCATGTTGGTGTCGGCCGACAGCTGCATGAAGCGCTCCAGGCGCGCCGAGCTGTGCTCGGGGCCCTGTCCTTCGTAGCCGTGCGGCAGCATCAGCGTGATGCCGTTGACGCGGCCCCACTTCACTTCACCTGACGCGATGAACTGGTCGATGACGACCTGGGCGCCGTTGGCGAAGTCGCCAAACTGGGCTTCCCAGATGACCAGGGTGTTCGGGTCGTTCGATGCGTAGCCGTATTCGAAGCCCAGCACGGCCTCTTCCGAGAGGATGGAGTCGATGACGACGAACGGTGCCTGGTTCTCGGCCACATTCTGCAGCGGCACATAGGTGCCCACATCCCACTTCTCGCGCTTCTGGTCGTGGATCACGGAATGGCGGTGCGTGAACGTGCCGCGGCCGCAGTCCTCGCCCGACAGGCGCACCGGGAAGCCGCTGGCCACCAGCGAGGCAAAAGCCATGTGCTCGCCCATGCCCCAGTCCACCGGAATGTCGCCCCGGCCCATGGCCGCGCGGTCGTCGTAGACCTTCTTGACAAGCTGGTGCGGCGTGACGCTGTCGGGGATAGTGGTGATTTTTTCGGACAGGCGCTTCCACTCGGCCAGCGGGATGGCGGTCTCGGAGGCATCGGTCCACTTCTTGCCCAGGAACGGGCTCCAGTCGACGGCGTACTTGCGCTTGAAGTCGGTCAGCACCGGGTCCACGGTGTGCTTGCCCGCGTCCATGGCGGCGCGGTAGGCCTTGACCATGTCGTCGCCGAGCGTCTCGCCCAGGCCCTGCGCCGCCAGCTTGTCGGCATAGAGCTTGCGCGTGCCGGGGTGGGCGCCGATCTTCTTGTACATCAGCGGCTGGGTGAGCGCCGGGGTGTCCTGCTCGTTGTGGCCGAGCTTGCGGAAGCAGATGACATCGACCACGACGTCCTTGCGGAACTCCATGCGGAACTCCAGCGCCAGCTCCATGGCCAGCGCCACGGCTTCAGGGTCGTCGCCGTTCACGTGCAGCACGGGCGACTCGATCATCTTCACCACGTCGGTGCAGTACAGCGTGGAGCGGCTGTCGCGCGGGTCCGAGGTGGTGAAGCCGATCTGGTTGTTGATCACGATGTGCACCGTGCCGCCCGTGGAATAGCCCCGGGTTTGCGCCAGTGCCAGGGTTTCCTGGATCACGCCCTGGCCGGCAAAGGCCGCGTCGCCGTGGACGAGAACCGGCAGCACCTGCTGGCCCAGCGGGTCGCCGCGGCGGTCCATGCGCGCGCGCACCGAGCCCTCGACCACCGGGTTCACGATTTCAAGGTGCGAGGGGTTGAACGCCAGGCTCAGGTGCACCGGGCCACCGGCGGTGGACACGTCCGAGCTGAAGCCCTGGTGGTACTTGACGTCGCCCGAGGGCAGGTCTTCGGGGGCGGTGTGGTCGAACTCGGCGAACAGGTCCTTGGGCATCTTGCCCAGCGAATTGACCAGCACGTTCAGGCGGCCGCGGTGGGCCATGCCGATCACGATTTCCTGCACGCCCTTGGTGCCGGCCGACTGGATCAGCTCGTCCATCGCCACGATGAAGCTCTCGCCGCCTTCGAGCGAGAAGCGCTTTTGCCCCACGTACTTGGTGTGCAGGAAGCGCTCCAGGCCCTCGGCTGCCGTCAGGCGATCGAGGATGTGCTTTTTCTTGTCGGCGCTGTAGGTGGCCTTGGAGCGGATGGATTCGAGCTTTTGCTGCCACCAGCGCTTCTGGTTCTGGTCGGTGGCATACATGTATTCAGCGCCCAGGGTGCCGCAATAGGTTTCGCGCAGCGCATTGAGCAGCTCGCGCAGGGGCATGCTGTCCTTGCCGAAGAAGGTGTTGCTGGTGTCGAACACGGTTTCTTGATCGGCATCGCTGAAGCCGTAGAACGACGGCTCCAGCTCGGGGATGGCGGGGCGCTCGGTGCGCTTGAGCGGATCGAGGTCGGCCCAGCGCTGGCCCACGTTGCGATAGGCAGCAATCAGCTGCTGCACGGCGGTGCGCTTGCGCCCCATTTCGGCGTCGTGGCTGGCCACGACCACCTTGGTGCCGCCTTGCTTGGCCCGCTCGGCAAAAGCACTGATCACCGGCAGGTGCGGCACGTCCTTGGCATCGCTGCCGTCGGCGGCTGGCACATGCTGCAGCGCATCGAAATATTCACGCCAAGTGTCGGGAACGCTGCCGGGGTTCGCCAGGTAGTTCTCGTACATCTCTTCGACATAGGGCGCATTGCCACCAAAGAGATAGGTGTTGCCTTGGTAGGCTTGGTAAACGGATGTCGTCTCGCTCATATTCCGCTGGCCTCCGCTTTCCTTTGGAAAGCATTAGGGTGGTTTAGAAACCTTCCGCGACACGGCTGAACCGGTTGGCGGATGCGACTGTGGCTGGGGAAGGGCCTTGTACGGCCGACATTGTGCCACCGAACGCATGCCGCCAGGGCTGCGGTGGCAGCCGGCGCCCACGCCAGCTATCACCGCTGTCGCGCCAGGCGCTCGCTTACAGTCGCAGCATCGCACTGACCCTTAGAACGTGTTTACCCACCATGACATCACCGTCCCTGCAAAACAAGGTTTTTTTGCTGCTGCTGAGCGCCGTCACGCTGGCTTTTCTGGCCGTCCTGTGGCCGTTCTATGAAGCCGTCTTCTGGGGAATGGCATTGGCCATCTTGTTCACGCCGCTGCACCAGCGCCTGCTCAAGCGCATGCCGTCGCGGCGCAATCTGGCCGCGCTGACCACACTCACGCTGTGCCTGGTGGTCGTCATCCTGCCGCTGGCGCTCATCGGCGTGTCACTGGCCCAGGAAGCCGTCCATATTTATGACCGGCTGCGCTCGGGCGAACTGGACATGGGGGCCTACTTTCAGCAAGTCGTGGCCGCGATGCCAGCGTGGGCGTCGGGTGTGCTGGACCGCCTGGGCCTATCCAGTGTCGCCGCGTTGCAGCAAAAAGTTTCCAGCGCCGCCCTCCAAGCCAGCCAGCTCATTGCGACACGCGCACTGAACATTGGGCAGAACACTTTCCAGTTCTTGGTGAGCTTCGGCATCATGCTGTACCTCTTGTTCTTCTTGTTGCGCGATGGCCCGCGACTGGGAGCGCGCATACGCCACGCCATTCCGCTGGACGAGGACCACAAGCGCAAGCTGAGCCAGAAGTTCACCACCGTGGTCCGCGCCACCGTCAAAGGAAACATCGTCGTGGCGGCATCGCAAGGCCTGCTGGGCGGATTCATTTTTGCCGTAGTGGGCATCCAGGGACCCGTGCTGTGGGGCGTATTGATGGCCTTCCTGTCCCTGCTGCCTGCCGTAGGCGCCGGATTGATCTGGGCCCCGGTGGCCATTTACTTCTTTGCCACGGGAGCACTCTGGCAAGCCATCACGCTCACCGCCTTCGGCATCTTTGTGATCGGCTTGGTCGACAACATGCTGCGTCCGGTCCTGGTCGGCAAAGACACCAAGATGCCCGACTATGTCGTGCTGATCTCCACGCTCGGCGGCATGGCGCTTTTTGGCCTCAGCGGATTTGTGATCGGCCCGGTCATTGCCGCGCTGTTCATCGCCACCTGGGATTTGTTTGCGCCCTCCGAAATTCCACAAACCGTGCCTGCGCGCGCCGCCCGGCCTGTCCCAAAGCTCCCTGAGGTTGAGCGCTGAATGGCGACGGACATTCGCAGGAGTTAGGTCGTTTTGTCTTGGCAATACAACCGGATGACTACGCTAATGCAGACGCGTTGATGGTGCCTTGTATAGATCTTGGAGGCTTATGCCGCACAGGCCCACCGTGAGTGTTATCGGTCCTTTTCCCTGTACCAATACGATCTGCGCTTAGTTTTCTTGATTGCGATCATTGGGCGTTCTACATCCAGTCCCGCTTTCCCGTCTGCGTTCTTGCCTCCACCACCACCAATAACGAAGGGAACCTGCATGTCCTTGCCACCCACCTTCACGGTGACAAGACCGGTTACAGGTGATGGCACCATGCCGCCGCCAAGGACGAAACTCTCTCTGATCAAGCAGTCAGGTCGGTCGGTTCATGAACTCGGTCTGTCTGAAGGGGATGATCCGGAACTTACGAACATGACAGATCGCTTTGCGATTGATGCACAAGCGTCTCGTTTGGGTCGATAACGCCCTTGACCTGCGTGGCGCCACGAATCTTGGTCGTCCTATGCAAAAGTTCTGTGGAATGATCGGTCCTGGCAGCGCAGCGGTCACTCGGCCCGCGAAAAGTAATAGCGGCAGCGGTCATCGATCCGTCAAAACTGGATAACGGCACCCAGCCTGCTGCAGACATGCCAGGAGTCAGAAATGCAGCGGTTGCTGCCGGCGGTTATCAGCCGTCGAACTCACGATGGCTGGCGCCAAGCGGTCATCGGAGGTGCAACCGACGCTTGCACAAACGGCGGCTGTACGAGGTGCTGCGGTCGTAGGCCCCTGCCACCTTGCCGGCGCTGCGCAAACGGCCGCTTGCCCATCACTTGGACGTGCGGAACCGACCCATCACAGACATTCCCGCCTGGAGTTTCCGTGTCTGAAGCGGTCTCACATGAAGCCCGGGTTGCGCGGGAGATAGCGTGTCCAGTTGCCGCAATCGTGTGTCGACATCAGCACCATGGGAAGTGTGAATCACATGCCTTGGCTGGCTGCGATCGCCAGTGCATCGCTGGTCCCGGGAACGAACACGGAGATCTGTTTTTCCTTCCCCGCGACGGCCATGGCCAGCGCCGCCCTGAATGCACCAGGCATCGCATGACCATGCCTGACTGCCATGGGACCTATATGACCCACCGCAGCAACGTACGCGTAGCCAACGCGCACGTCTCCATCCTCGAGAAAAACACCTTCCATCCGGGGATCGCTCAGCAAGTAGCGGTGATGCTTCTCTCGCGAAACACCCAGGATTGCGACGTCGATTTGCCGCAGCAGTTCTAGATCGGCGGCGGTCGTCCGGATGGGCGTCGTGCGCAGCGCGGGGCCCTGCGCGTGACGCGCCAATGACGCACGCTCTGCGCTGCACAAATGGAGGGGCACGCGCGGCAACAGGCCGTGCTGCACATACAGCCCCTGAGACACCACATTTAAGGCGAAGGTAATCAGGCTCTTTTCCGTGGCACCGGCCTGACGCGCATGCTGCAGGGTGCGGTCCAGCAGTTGGTTGCCGATACCCAGTCCCTGCCGGCCAGGTGCAACAAACAATTCCGCCAGAAACCAGAGCCGGCCGCAAACCCATCTCAAGGCGAAGCCCACTATCTCGCCATCATCCTCGGCCAGCCACACGCCGCGCGGGTCATCTCGCAGGCAGAACAGCTGGAAATGCGGAGGCCGCGAAGTGGCGATCGATCCGAAACCGTGGCGCACGGCCAGATCGTTGATGCTGCGGGCAACCAGCTCTTCGGCGCGCGCCAACTCGTCGACATGCGCAGGTCGGACAACGAGCGACGTGGGCAGTTCCTCTGTGACGGCACCTGAATGTATAGCATAGGGTCACGAGAGGGCCAAACATCCAATCAATGGCGGCGTTTCGCCTGTTTCTGGCCGCTCACTAACTTTCGCACAGCGACCCAGCGTAGTCCTTCGCCCGAGGGGATTCAAGGACTGCTTTGTCGGGTCATAGGGCACCGGTGATAGCCACAGATGCAGTCCTCCAAATGGGTAAATACCTTGGACGCAGGCTAAACCACCGTGTCGGTCTGGTACGTTGTTGATGTACCCATGCCCTGGGTTAGCTGATTGCCATGAGCGACTTGCGCCAATTCGATCCGGTTGCGTCCAGCGGCTTTGCCACGGTAAAGGGCGGCGTCGGCTTCTTGCATAGCGTCCTCTAAGACATGTGCACCAGCGAAGTTGTGTGAAACCCCAATCGTGATCGTGCAGTGCAGTGGATAGTTGGAGCCAGGGATCTTGATGGCTTGATTTTCGATGGCTGCACGCAAACGCTCAGCCAGGTGCATGACCCCCAGAATGTCGGTGTCTAGGCAGATGACAAGAAACTCTTCTCCGCCGATACGGCCTGCCAAGTCGCCAAGGCGCACCGTGGTGCGAAGTACCTCCGCCACATGGCACAGGACGGCATCTCCGATTTGGTGGCCATAGGTATCGTTGATGCGTTTGAAGTGGTCGACGTCAACCATCAGCAAGTGCGCAGGCACTGCCTTGCTGGAGTTGAAATACCGTTGCAGCGCTTCCGTAAGTCCGCGGCGATTGAGTAACTGTGTCATGGGGTCACGCGCAGCCAGGTTGCGCAGGTCATCGGTCAAGCGGCGCAGTACCAGCCAAACGATCGATGGCGGCAACACCGTGGCCAGGGATGACATGTAGATGTAGAACACCATCTGGAAATTGCGGTCCATCTGCAGTGCATCTAGGCCGCCATCCAGAATCTTCATGAACTTGAGTGCATTGAGTACGCAAATGCCGCTGATCAAGGCTGCAAAAAATACCATCTCCCCATACAAATCTTTGGCAAAGGTGCGCACGCCATAGACCACGGTGATGGCCATGACCAAGAAAAGCAGGGCGGACATGCCCGAGAGCATGGCGTAGCGGGCAGCCGGGCCCAGGCTCCATTGCACCAGCACCTGCGCGGCGCCGTAGGTCACGGCGAATGCAAGCAGTGGACGCCACAAAGGGACGGAGTGCCCAAAAAAACGCATGGCACCCAGCCCGTAAGCCACTGGGGAGGCTAATGTGAAGGTGTGGTTGACAACACTCATCAGGCTCCAGGCGGGGCCTCCTTCAGCCAATTGCAACACATAGGCAAAACCCAACAGGAGGTTGCCCATCGCAAAAAAGTCCATCCCCATCTTTTTGCCGTGCAGGCGTCTGCTGATGAGCCAAAACATCACCGAAAAGCACAGCAGGTGTGCGCACAGCATACCGACGAGAATGGTTGCAACCATGTTGACGTTGAGAGGGGGAGCTGACGGTGTGGCCAGGAACCTGGGCTACATCACTTCGCAAACACGGCCAAGAAAGGTGGATTGCCGGCCAGTGTAACAACCGGTAATCGAGCAGGACGACGCCAGTTGAATAATCTGCATGCGGATTCCCAGTCCTTTGACTACGGAGTCTGCTAACAAGTACACAGAAAGTATCGGTTTTGGCCACAGGCACAGCCAAACACCCAGGCCGCCACATAAGCCTTTAGCACGCCTTCGAAATCTATTCATGGGGCGACACCTTGAATTCCTCGGTCGGGTAGAACACCGGCAGCACACCGGACTGATCGCACAAGACGGACGTGCTGGCGCGGTCCACCCGATGCGAGTAACGCCACTTGAATATGGAGTTGCTCGGCGCGGGGCGCGAAGAAGGCCGGGCATGGTGGATGGCGAACAGCCGAGCAAATTCCAGGCATCCCCGATCCAGCAGGTAGAGCACCCTGGCTAGATGAACCAACAATCACAGCAGCCAATTGACTTGCAATAAAACGAAAGCAGAGCCATGACATAGTCCCAACGCAACGACAGCAGCTGTAGCGATTCCAGTCTTCGGAAGTGGAATCTTGTCCTGACCGCTCAACAGTTCCCGACAACGCCATGCGCCATAGAAAATAGCGGCATCCGATACCACCAGCAACGCCAAGGCCAGGATGGTGATGGACATATCCCTGCTCGACCAACCCGAGCGCAGTGCCAGCAATGCGTTGGCCAGCACGGCCAATCCAGTGCGGTTCCACGCCAAAGCTGTTCGCTCAGCCTGCAACCCCGGGTCCCACGGCGGCCGCGAGAGGCGTCATGACAATTCGTACCTGCGCAACGAGCAGCCGTGCAACTACCACGCCAATACCCAGCGTGATCGCAGCAATCAGAGGGATGGCTATGGTGCTCCGTTGATACGTTTGAGTTCGGCAACCACACCGCCTTTCAGGACGCTGTAGTGCTCTGCGTAATGGACCAACGCCTGCGCTAACGTGGCTTTCTTGGGCCCTCCAAGCTGCGGCGCATGCGCGCTATTGGCATTGGCGAGCTGCTCGACAGCCCACCGCACGGCGTCAGCGTGTCTGTCAAAATCTCTGCAAGAGACGCGTGCCATTAATGATGACTCACTTGGACCCGCCAACGGCCTCGGTATGGAAAGGCTTGGGTTGCTTCGCCATGCCGCACCTCCGCCGTTGAGGCAGCCCTGCAGGACACCGGCGCGCAAGGGCCCTCTTCCATTCTTCATAACGCTCATTCGTCATCTCCAACATGGGATGACGGGTGCAGAGACCGGTTTTAGCCCTTTGCAGGCCACACCGGCACACTGGAAAGCGCAACGGCCCTCGCTGCGGCGAGTAAGCGCTCGCGGCAGCTCAGTGCTATCAAAGCCGCGTCCGACGCCGAAAAAACAAAGACCCCCGTGAGAAGGCCTTTGAAATCAAGCACTTGCGTCTTGTTAATCTTGGTGGGACGTGCGGGGGTCGAACCCACGACAAACGGATTAAAAGTCCGCTGCTCTACCAACTGAGCTAACGTCCCACTGGCTGCTGGACCGCAATCTGCGATATCAGCAAAGCTTTAAATTATAGAGCGGTTTTTAACCCGTTTCGAGAATTCTGCGCAATTTTGTCCAAAACCCAACCCGCTGCGCACTGTCCGAAGGTGGCAGTGACCGCGACCACCGAGCCATAGCCGTGACAATTGAGCGTGCCATCGCCGTCCATGTCGCAGGAGGGATCGGGCGGCGCCACGGCCTCGCGGCTAAAGACGCACATCACGCCGATCGTGCGACCCTCGCGGGCCGCGCCATGGTGCTTGCGCAAGCGGTAGCGCAGCTGCGCGAGCAAGGGGTCGTGCGTGGTGGCCGAGAGATCGTCAACGTCGACCTTGTGCGCATGGCGCTTGCCGCCCGCCGCACCCACGCTGATGAATGTGACACCTGTGCTGCGCGCCCACGCGGCCATCGCGGTCTTCGCAGGGGCCTGGTCGCAGGCATCGATGACGGCGTGCACGCCCTGCGGCAAGAGCGCGGGCCAGTTGGCTGGCTCGACGAAATCTTCTATGCACTCGACCAAGCACAGCGGATTGATCTGTGCAATGCGCTCGCGCATCGCCTGGACCTTGGCCTGGCCCACCGTGCTGCTCAATGCATGGATCTGGCGATTGATATTGGACTCTGCCACATGGTCCAGGTCGATGAGCGTGAGTCTGCCCACCCCACTGCGCGCCAGCGCCTCGGCCGCCCAAGACCCTACCCCGCCAATGCCCACGACCGCAATGTGCGCCGCACGGATGCGCGCGGCGCCTTCCATGCCGTACAGGCGCTCCAGCCCGCCGAAGCGGCGCTGTTGCGAAACAGCGTCGTCGATGGACGCACTTTCGGCGGCCGGCAGGCCCTGCGCGGAGTCCATCACTTCAGGCGCGAGAGGCGGTCCTTGGCTGCGACTGCGGCCTCGGACTGGGGATAGGCACGCACCAGGTCTTCGAGCGTCTTGCGCGCCCCGCGGGTTTCCTTCAGCTCGATCTGGCAATTGGCGATCGACAGGGCCGCCTCGGGCGCCCGCGCATGGTTGGGCGCCGCGGCCAGCAAAGCCTTGAAGTTGTTGATGGCCTCTTTATAGTCGCGCGTCGCATACTGCGCGTTGCCGAGCCAGAAACGTGCCGAGGGTACGTATCCGCTGCGCGGGTAGAGCCTAACGAAGTTGCCAAAGGCCGCTTGCGCATCGGCAAACTTGCCGCTGCGAAAAACCGCCAAGGCCGCGTCGAAATCACGCTTCTCAGCGGGATCGGCCTGGAACTCCTGGCCATCCACACTGACTTTGGCAGGCTCGAACTGGCGCAGGCGCTCGTCCACGCCCTGGGCCATGTCTTTCTGGTGCCGCTGCAGTTCGGTGACATCGCGCAGCAACTGTTCATTTTGGCCGCGCAGCTTGGCGGTCTCGGCACGCAGCGTTTCGATCTGGGTCTGCAACTCGAGCAGGCTGCGGCGCAACTGCGTAGTGTCTTCGCCCGAGCGCCGCAGATCGTCGCTGTTGCGCTGGCCCGACTGCTGGAGCGCATCCACGCGCTGGCGCATCTCCAGAATGGCGCGCCGCGCCTCGTCGTCTTCGAACAGTGCGGCATGGGCCGCCGGAAGCGCTGCGCAGGTCAGCGCCAGCGCCCACAGCGCGCGAGCCGTACGGGTGGGAGCGAGCGCGGGCATCAGCGGTAGGACAGTTCAGCGCGGCGGTTTTGCGCGTAGGCTTCTTCGCTGTGGCCGGTGGCAGCAGGCTTTTCCTTGCCAAAGCTCACGGCTTCGACCTGGGAATCGGGCACACCGAGCAAGCCCAGCGCGCGACGCACGGCTTCGGCGCGCTTTTGTCCGAGAGCCAGGTTGTACTCGCGGCCCCCGCGCTCATCGGTATGGCCTTCGATCATGACCTTGCGCGATGGGCTGGCCTTGATGAAGCGGGCATGGGCATCGATCAGGGCTTGGTTGTCGGCCTTGATGACGTAGCTGTCGTAGTCAAAGTAAACGATGCGGCTGACGCCCACCGGGCCGGCTGCGTCGCGTGCGGATTGCGACAGGTCGACACCCGCCACACCGCTTTGTCCGGTATTGCGGGCATTGGCGCCATTGCCGGTGGTGGGCAGCGCGGTGCCAGCCTTGTCTTCCACGGGGACGTTGTCGAGGTTGACACCGGAACTGCACCCGGCCATCAGCACAGCGACAGCAATGGCGGAATAAACGCGTTTGATCATTGAAAAGCTCCTGAAACTCGGTGATTGGAGATGAATTACTGCTTGGGAAAAGGGCCCCAGTCGGGCTCGCGGATATCGCCGCTCTGGCCTGCCAGACGGGCCTTGATTTTCCCGTCGACCGTGGTGGTCATGAGTGCCTCGCGGCCCTGCTGCTGCGTGGCGTAGACGATCAACCGGCTGTTCGGAGCGAAACTGGGACTTTCATCGGCCGCCGTGTCGGTGATGGCGTTGACTGCGCCGCTGGCCAGGTCCATCACATGCAGCTTGAAGGCACCGCCCACGCGCGAGATATAGGCCAGCCAACGGCCATCGGGGCTCAGGCTTGGCGAGATGTTGTAGCTGCCACTGAAGCTCACGCGCTCGGCATTGCCGCCGTTGCTGCCGACTTTGTAGATCTGCGGAGCGCCACCGCGGTCGCTGACAAAATAAATGCTGCGTCCATCGGCCGAATACACAGGCTCGGTATCGATGCCCGAACTCTGCATGAGCCGACGCGGCTCGCCGCCGTTGGCATCGATGGTGTAGAGCTGGGAATTGCCGTCGCGGCTCAGGGTGACGGCGAGGGTGCGGCCGTCGGGCGACCACGCGGGCGCGCTGTTGGAGCCGCGGAAATTGGCGATGAGGCGGCGGCGACCCGTGGCCACGTCGTGCACATACACCACCGGCTTGCGCGACTCAAACGATACATAGGCCAATTGCCCGCCCGTGGGCGACCACGCGGGTGAGATGATGGGCTCGGGGCTCGAGAGCGCAGACTGTGCGTTCTCGCCGTCGGCGTCGGCCACCCAGAGGCTGTAGCGCGTGCCGCTCTTGGTGACATAGGCAATGCGGGTCGAGAAGACACCGCGCTCGCCGGTGAGCTTTTCATAGACATAGTCGGCAATGCGGTGCGCCACCAGGCGCAGATCGCCCGGCGTGACCACATAGCTTTGTCCGCCCAGGTCCTGGCCGCGCACCACATCCCAGAGGCGAAAGCGCACATCGAAGCGCCCGTCGGCCAGGCGCGCAATGCTGCCTGTGACCAGCGAGTCGGCGTTTTTCTGCTTCCAGAGGGCCACGTCGGGGCGCGAAGTCTCGTCCAGCGCCACGCCCGAGGCGTCGACGGCGCGGAACTGCCCGCTGCGCTCCAGATCGGCCTGGACGATCGCGCCGATCTTTTGGGGTGCTTGGGCTTCGCCGCGAAAGGCGGCAATGGCAATGGGCAACTGTGTCAGCCCGACGCCAGAGACTTCCACCTTGAACTGCGCCAGTGCGGGCAGCGCGGAAGACGCCGCAGCTGCAGTCAGAAGGTGGCGCCTGGTGGGGTGCGGCAAAGCCGTTGAGGAGGAAAGGGAAAACAAGGAGTCTGTAGTCATTCTCTGCCAACAGGAGCCGGGCAACGGGCCGGCGATCAAACACCAATGTTACACACTGACAAAGGCCCTCCCTGTGACAATCTGTTGGCGCAGACGGCCAAACGTAGAATCGCCGCACATGCAAGACCCCGACGCCAGCATCCCCGCCACCCCTGCGCCTGCGCAGCCCCCCCCCCCTGAGCGACTGCTTCAACGGCTCAAACGGCTGTCGATTTACTTTGGCAACCAACGCCGCGCCTGGGTTTTAGCCGTGGTGGCCACCTTGGTCGGCGCCGCCACCGAGCCGCTGATGCCGGCCCTGCTCAAGCCGCTGCTGGACCGTGGATTCACGCAGGGCTCGCTCGAGCTGTGGATGGTTCCGGTGGCGATCATGGGAATTTTCATGGTGCGCGGCCTCGCACAGTTCACCGGCCAGTACGCACTGACGCGCATCGCCAACGAGGGCATGCTGAAGCTGCGCCAAGCCCTGTTCGAGCGCCTGCTGGCGGCCGACATGGCGCTGTTTGCGCGCCAGTCCGCCAGCACCTTGTCGAACACGGTGGTGTACGAGGTGCAGACCGGCGCGACGCTGTTGGTGCAGGCCTTGATGGGGCTGTCGCGCGACGGCTTCACACTGGTCGCGCTGCTCGGTTATCTGCTGTACCTGAACTGGCAGCTCACGCTCATCGTGGCCGTCGTCGTGCCCGGCGTGGCCTGGATCATGAAGACCCTTTCGCGGCGCCTGTACACGCTCACCAAGAGCAGCCAGCAGGCCACGGACGAACTGGCCTATGTGGTGGAAGAAAACGTGCTGGCGCACCGCATGGTGCGGCTGCACGGCGCCCAGCCCGGCCAGGCCACACGCTTTGACGCGCTCAGCCGCAGCCTGCGCAAGCTCGCCATCAAGTCCACCATCGCCTCGTCGGCCATGACGCCCCTGACCCAGCTGATGGCTGCGGCCGCGCTGTCGACGGTGATCTGTGTGGCGCTGTGGCAAAACCGGGCGGCAGGCACCTCCTCCGAGGTGACGGTCGGCAGCTTCGTGGCCTTCATCACCGCGATGTTGATGCTGATCGCGCCGATTCGCCGCCTGGCCGACGTGGCCAGCCCCATCACGCGCGGCGTGGCGGCGCTGGAGCGCGGGCTGGCGCTGCTCGGCAGTGCGCCGGCGGAGACGGGTGGCAGCCATGCGCCGGCCCAGGTGCAAGGCGCCATCACGCTGCAGGACGTCAGCGTTCGCTTCAAGGACGATCAGGCCCCTGCGCTGGAGCACGTGAACCTGGTGGTACAACCCGGCGAAATCGTCGCCCTGGTCGGCCCCTCGGGGGCGGGCAAGACCACGCTGGTGAATCTGCTGCCGCGCTTTGTGGCGCCCACCTCGGGCCAGGTGCTGCTCGACGGCCATGCGCTGCCCGAATGGAAGCTGGAGACCTTGCGTGCGCAGTTCGCACTGGTCAGCCAGGATGTGGTGATGTTCAACGACAGCATTGCCGCCAACATTGCCCTGGGGGCCACGCCGGACGCGCAGCGCGTGCAGGAATGCCTGGAAGCGGCGAACCTGGCCGAGCATGTCGCGGCGCTGCCCCAGGGCATGGACACCGTGGTCGGCCACAACGCCACGCAGCTGTCGGGCGGGCAGCGCCAGCGCCTGGCGATCGCCCGCGCGCTCTACAAGAATGCGCCCATCCTGATCCTCGACGAGGCCACCTCCGCGCTGGACACCGAATCCGAGCGGCTGGTGCAGGACGCCCTGCAGCGCCTGATGCGTGGACGCACCACGCTCGTGATTGCGCACCGGCTGTCCACCATCGAACATGCCGACCGCGTGGTGGTGATGGAGCGCGGGCACATTGCCGAGCAAGGCACGCACGCCGAACTCATGGCCAGCGGCGGCCTCTACGCCCGGCTGCAGGCCCGCCCGCCCGCACTCTGAGACAGGCGCGAGGGCCAGGGGCCGCCACCGCCGTCCTGCGGCCTTACCACTTTCCGCTTTGGGGTTGGCGTCTGCGCACGGCGGCGGCAATGGCATCGGCCACATTGCTGCGCTGGGCGCGCAGGGCAAAGTCGGAGGCTCCCAGGCCCAGCTGGTTCTTCAGCGACGGATCGGCGCCTTCGTCGAGCAGCAGCTGCACGCCTTCGTGCGTGCCGTATTGCGCGGCCATCATCAGCGGCGTGGTGCCGTTGGGCGACTCCGCGTCGATGTAGGCATGGTGGTCCAGCAGCAGCGCCATGATGGCCACATGCTGCGCGCCCGTGCCGGCGGCGGCGTAATGCAAGGGGGTCCAGCCGGTCTTGTTGACGTCGGCGTCGCGCGCGATCAAGGCCTTGGCCGCGTCGATGTCGCCCCGGATCGCGGCCAGCATCAGCGCGCTTTCGCCCTGGGCGTTGCGCGCCTCCACATCAAGCGTCGGCGCTGCCATCAGCGCGGCGAAGGCGCGCAGCGACTGCAGCTGCAGGGCCAGCGTCAGCCCCGGCTGGCCCGTGGCATCGCGCGTGTTGGGGTCAAAGCCCCGGCGCAGCAGCGCTAGGATGGCATTGCCATCGTCGCGCCGGATGGCCGTGAAAAAGTCTTCGAACGAACCCGCCGGCACCGCCTTCGCCAGGCCCGCCGCGGCCATGCCCAGGACGGCGCGCCGGCGCAGCGTCATGCCAGCACGCCCGCAAACAGGGCCTCGAAGTTGCGGCTGGTGGCGCTGGCCACGTCCTCCACCGCGATGCCGCGCGTCTGTGCGATCTGCTGCGCCACGAACGGCACATACGCAGGGTTGTTGGTCTTGCCGCGGTAGGGCACGGGCGCGAGGTAGGGGCTGTCGGTTTCGATCAGCATGCGGTCCAGCGGCACAAACGCCACCACGTCGCGCAGGTCTTGCGCATTCTTGAAGGTGATGATGCCGGAGAACGAGATGTAGTAACCCAGGTCGAGCGCGGCACGCGCCACCTGCGCCGACTCGGTGAAGCAATGGAACACGCCACCGGCACGGTTGCCCGCGCCGTCCTCGCCCTCCTCGCGCAGGATCGCCAGCGTGTCATCCGACGCGCTGCGCGTATGGATGACCAGGGGCTTGGCACAGGCGCGCGCGGCGCGGATGTGCGTGCGAAAGCGCTCGCGCTGCCACTCCAGGTCGGCGATGCTGCGGCCGCCCTTGCGGTCTTCCATGCCGTAGTAGTCGAGGCCCGTCTCGCCAATCGCCACGACGCGCGGCAGCGCGGCACGCTCTACCAGATCCTGCACCGTGGGCTCGGTCACGCCCTCGTTGTCGGGGTGCACGCCGACCGAACACCAGAAGTTGTCGTGCGCCGTCGCCAGCGCATGCACGTCGGCAAACTCTTCTAGGGTAGTGCAGATGCACAGGGCGCGCTCCACCTGCGCCTGCGCCATGGCCTGGCGGATGGCGGGCAGCTGGCTGGCCAGTTCGGGAAAGCTGAGATGGCAGTGGGAGTCGGTGAACATGGCTTGGGTCAAAACAAAATGCCGACCGGCGTGAGAACGTGTTCACGTTCTGAGCGGATCGGCACGGGGTGAAAGGCGCGCGTCAGATCGTCTGCGTCGGTTTGTCGGAGCCCAGCGCCGTGCCCAGGATCTCTTCGATCTTCAGCTTCAGTTGGCGCGACTTCTCATCTTTCGGAAACTGGATGCCGACGCCCTGCGTGCGGTTGCCACCGGCGCGCGCCGGCGTGACCCAGGCCACGCGGCCCGCGACCGGGTAGCGCTGCGTGTCTTCGGGCAGCGTCAGCAGCACATAGACATCGTCGCCCAACCGGTAGTCGCGCGGGGTGGGCACGAAAATGCCCCCTTCGGCAAAAAAGGGAATGTAGGCGGCATACAGGGCGGCCTTTTCCTTGATGGCCAGCTGCATGACGCTGGGACGGGGCGCGGTGGAAGGACTGCTCATGGGGTGGGAAACGCGGGGTTAGCGCGAGTGTAGGGTGTTTCGCGCCTGGGCCACAAGCGCCTCCAGCATCAGGCCGGCGTTGAACGGATGGTCGGCGGTGCGCGCCGCCGTGGTCAGTGCGCGCGACCAGCGCGTGAGCGGGCCGATGGCGGGCGCCGGCGGCAGATCGGCGGTCGCGAAGTAACGCGGTGCGGCGCCCACGCGCAGCGCCAGCAGATCGTGGCAGAGCTTTTGCAGTGCGTCGATGGCCTGCGCCGGGCCCTCGTCGGCCAGCGCGGTCACGTCGCCGCGCAGCATCGCCTTGGGCAACTGCGCCCAGGCCTGAGGACTGCGGCCCGAGCGCGCGAACGCCAGGGCGTCTTCGGGGCGGCCACCCGTGGCGCGCAAAAAGGCTTCTGCCGCCTCGCCGGCCACGCCCTGCGCAGCCAGCCAGTCGAGCATCTGCGCCTGTGCCGGCCACACCATGGTGTGGCCCAGGCAGCGGCTGCGGATGGTGGGCAGCAGCTGGTGCGCGGCCTCGCTGGCGAGCACGAAGCGCACGTCGCCGGGCGGCTCCTCCAGCGTCTTGAGCAGCGCGTTGGACGTCACGGTGTTCATCTGCTCGGCCGGATAGACCAGCACCGTCTTGCCGCGCCCGCGCGCGCTGGTGCGCTGCGCAAACTCGACGGCGTCGCGCATGGCCTCGACGCGGATCTCGCGGCTGGGCTTGCGCTTCTTGTCGTCAAGCTCGGCCTGGGCTTTCTCGGGCAGCGGCCAGCCACGCGCCAGCATGTCGACCTCGGGCATCAGCACGCACAGGTCGGCGTGGGTGTGCACGTCGATCGCATGGCAACTGGTGCAGTGGCCGCAGGCGCCTTGTGCCGTCGGCGCCTCGCACAGCCAGGCACGCACCAGCTCCAGCGCCAGCTGGAACTGCCCAAGCCCCGACGGGCCCTGCAGCAGCCAGGCGTGGCCGCGCTGGGCCAGCAGCGTGCTGCGCTGCGCGGCGATCCATGACGCAAGCACAGCGCTCACCTTGGGCCTCCCTGCGCTGCCACCATGATCGCCAGCCAGCCCTTGCGCACCAGGATGCTGGTCAACTGCTGCCAGACCTCGTGGCGTTCCTGCGCGGAGTCGATGCGCGCGAAGCGCTGGGGCGCGGCGGCCGCGCGGTCGGCATAGCCCTGTGCGACGCGGCGGAAGAACTCTACGGGCTCGGACTCGAAGCGGTCGGGCGCGCGCGCGGCGGCCAGGCGCTGCGCGGCCACTTCGACGGGCAGGTCAAACCAGACTGTCAGATCGGGTTCACGCATCAAATCGGGCTCTGGAGCAAGCCCGGTCTGCGCCAGGCGCTCCAGATGCGATAGCACCGCCAGATCGAAGCCGCGCCCCGCGCCCTGGTAGGCGAACGTAGCGTCGGTGAAGCGGTCGCAGAGCACGACCTCTCCGCGCGCCAGGGCAGGCTCGATGACGCAGCGCAGGTGGTCGCGCCGTGCGGCAAACACCAGCAGCGACTCGGTGAGCGCATCCATGGCGTCGTGCAGCAGCAGCGCGCGCAGCTTCTCGGCCAGCGGCGTGCCGCCGGGCTCGCGCGTGAGCGCCACCGTGCGGCCCTGGGCCCGGAAGGCCGCGGCCAGGCCCTCGATGTGCGAGGACTTGCCCGCGCCGTCGATGCCTTCGAAACTGATGAACAGCCCTGTGGGTGCCATGTGTTGGGTTCTCTCTACTGCCTGCGCTGGTAGCGGTTGACGGCGCGGTTGTGCTCGTCGAGCGAGCCGCTGAAGTGGCTGCTGCCGTCGCCCCTGGCGACGAAATACAGGGCCTTGGTGCGCTCGGGCTGCACGGCGGCCAGCAGCGCGGCCTTGCCAGGCATGGCGATAGGCGTGGGCGGCAGGCCGGCACGCGTGTAGGTGTTCCACGGGGTATCGGTCTGCAGGTCCTTCTTGCGCAGATTGCCGTCGAATTTTTCGCCGAGGCCGTAGATCACCGTCGGGTCGGTCTGCAGCAGCATGCCCACGCGCAGGCGGTTCGTGAAGACGCCGGCCACCATGCCGCGGTCGCTGGCGCGGCCGGTTTCTTTCTCGACGATGCTGGCCAGGACCAGCGCCTCGTCGGCCGACTTGAGCGGCGTGTCGCTGGCGCGCTGGCTCCATGCCGCCTCCAGGCGCCGGTCCATGGCGCGCAGGGCGCGGCGCAGCACGGCCAGGTCGCTCGACCCCTTGGCGTAGGTGTAGGTGTCAGGGAAAAAGCGCCCTTCCGCCGGGACGCCGGGGCGCTCCAGGCGCGCCATGATGTCCGCGTCGGTCAGCCCAGCGGTGTCGGGCTTGAGCGACTCCTCGCGCGCCAGCGCGGCGCGCACCTGGCGGAAGTTCCAGCCCTCGACCAGGGTCAGCGCGCGCAGAGACTCTTCTCCGCGCACCAGCTTCTGCAGCAGGCTGTAGGGCGACGTGCCCGCAGGAATCTCGTAGTTGCCGGCCTTGATCAGGCGGTCCTGCCCCGACAGGCGAAACCACGCATACAGCAGCCGCGCATCGACCTGCACGCCCGCGGCCTGCACGTTGCGGGCCACGCCGCGCGGTGTGGTGCCGGGCTCGATCTCCAGCTCCAGCGCCTGGCCGCCCATGGGCAGGGGGGCGTGCAGCCACCACACGGCCGCGCCGCCGAGCGCCACCGCCAAAAACAAAAACCATGCCAGAAGACGACGCACAACCCTGCAACCTGTAAGAAAGGGAGGGGGCATCATAATTCAGCCATGACTGTGATCCTCGATGGCATAACCCCCTTGAACCACCTTGGCGTGATCCGCGCGGAAGGCGAAGACGCGGCCAAGTTCCTGCACGGCCAGCTCACGCAGGACTTTGCGCTGCTCGGCCTGCACGAGGCGCGCCTGGCCGCCTTCTTGTCGGCCAAGGGTCGCATGCAGGCCAGCTTCATCGGTTTCAAGCGCAGCCCGACCGAGGTGCTGCTGGTCTGCAGCCGCGACCTGTTGGCACCCACGCTCAAGCGCATGTCGATGTTCGTGATGCGCGCCAAGGCCAGACTGAGCGACGCGACGGAAGATTTCGCGCTCTATGGCCTGGCCGGCAACGCTCTGCTTTCCATAGCTGGCAGCGCACAGCCCGCCTGGGCCAAGGCCGATTTTGGCTCTGCAACCCTGGTGCACCTGCCCGCTGCGGACGGCCAGCCCCGCGCGCTGTGGGTGGCACCCGCCGGCGAGTCCCCTCCTGCCAGCGCGGTGCTCGACCCCGCGCTCTGGGCCTGGGGCGAGGTGCGCAGCGGCGTCGCCACACTGACCGCGCCGCTGGTCGAGGCGTTCGTGCCGCAGATGCTCAACTACGAATCGGTGGGCGGTGTGAGCTTCAAGAAAGGCTGCTACCCGGGCCAGGAAGTCGTGGCGCGCAGCCAGTTCCGCGGCGCCATCAAGCGCCGCGCCTACTTGGTGCATGCGCCGGCGGCGCTCGCCGCGGGCGCCGAAGTGTTTGCGGCAGACGAGCTGGAGCAGCCCTGCGGCACCTTGGTGCAGGCCGCCCCCGCCCCGGGCGGCGGCTGGGACGCCATCGCCTCGCTGCAGATCGCGGCGGCCGAGCATGGCGGCCTGCAGGTCGGCGCCACCGATGGCGTGGCGCTCACGCTGGGCACCCTGCCCTACCCGCTGCTCGAAGACCTTTGATGCGCCGCGCCGGCGGCGCAGAAAATTTCAATGAAATAGGCTTCCAGCGCTTACCCAGCAAGCGCTGACAGCTATTGCTTTAAGAGCAATCGTGCCTTGCACGCGATGGCACGGCGCGGCGCATCCTCGCCCTACAGCGTCCGCGCCATGGTGATATGGGCGATGCCCGCCTCTTCATAGGGATCGCCCTGCGCCGCAAAGCCGGCGCGGCGGTAAAAGCCCTCGGCGCTGCGCTGCGCGTGCAGCACGATCTGGCGGTCACCGCGCGCGCGCGCGGCTTCGACCAGCGCATCGAGCACGGCGCGCCCCACGGCGGCGCCGCGCAGCAGCGGCAGCACCGCCATGCGGCCGATGCGCGCCGCGCCATCCGCCTGGCGCACCAAGCGCCCGGTGGCCACGGGCAGGCCCAGGCGGTTGAAGGCCACGGCGTGCAGCGCGCTGGCGTCGTCGGCATCCCATTCGAGTTCGGCAGGGATGCCCTGCTCCTGCACGAACACCGCGGTGCGCAGCGGCCCGGCGTGGGCTTGCAGCTCGTCCCAGCTGCCGGTGCGGATGTCGAGCATGGGCTCCCCGGCTTCGAAGCCCTGCAGCACGCTGCGCAGCAGCTCGGGCACGGGGCGCGGGGTTTGCGTGGTCGGGTCGGCAAACACGTACACCAGCTCGCCGCCGACCAGCAGCGTGTCGCCCCGGAAAACGCCGCCCTCGAACAACAGCGACGAGTTGCCGATGCGGCTGCAGCGCAGGCCCACGTCGATGCGCTCGTCGGCGCGGGCCGAGGCGTGGTATTCGAGCGTGGCCTTGCGCACGTACAGGTCGCCATGCAGCGCCTGCAGGCTGGCCTCGTACGGCAGCGCCAGCGCACGCCAGTAGTCGGCCATGGCGGTGTCGAAGTACATCAGGTAATGGGCATTGAAGACGATCTTCTGCATGTCCACCTCGGCCCAGCGCACGCGCATGGGGTGGAAGAAACGGAACGCTTGGCGGGCCATGGCTCAGTCCTCGGAACGGAACGCCTGGCGCAGCGCGCGCGCGGCGTCGGCATGGGCGGTGCGCGCCTCGGCAATGGCGCGGCCCATCTTGATGAATTCGTGCGTGACGCCGCGGTAGATCTCCAGATCGACCGGCACGCCCGCGGCACGCAGCTTGTCGGCGTAGTCGACGCCCTCGTCCACCAGCGGGTCGCACTCGGCCAGGCCCAGCCAGGCCGGCGCCACGCCGTCGACGTCGCTCGCCAGCAGCGGGGCGAAGCGCCAGTCCTCGCGCTCCTGGCGGTTTTTCACATAGTGGCCGAAGAACCAGCTGATGGCTGGTGCCTCCAGCACCAGGCCCTTGGCATAGGTGGTGTGCGAGGGCGTGTCCTGGTGCGCCGCGCAGCCGGGATAGAACAGCAGCTGCAGCGCCAGCGGCAGGCCGGCGTCGCGCGCGAGGATGGCGCACACCGCCGCCAGCGTGCCGCCCGCGCTGTCGCCGCCCACGGCCAGGCGCGCGCCATCGGCGCCCAGGGCCGGGGCGTGGGTGGCCAGCCACTGCAGGGCGTCCCAGGCGTCGTTGGACGCGGTCGGAAACTTGTGCTCGGGCGCGAGCCGGTAGCCCAGCGACACCACCATGGAGTCCGCCAGGCGCGCGAGTTCGCGGCACAGCACGTCGTGCGTGGCGATGCTGCCAATGGTGAAGCCGCCGCCGTGCAGGTACAGCAGCAGCGGCAGGCCCGGGCCGCCGGTTGGCACCTGCGGCGCATAGAGCCGCGCCGGCAAGGCCTGGCCGTCGCGTGCGGGAATGCGCAAGTCTTCGACGCGCGCCAGAGGCGCCTTGGGCACTTCGAGCACGCCCGCGCCGGCCTCGTAGGCGGCGCGCGCCTGCGTGGGCGAGAGCGTGTGCAGCGGCGGGTGGCCCGCGCGCGCCATGCGTTCGAGCACGCTGCGCATCTGCGGGGTCAGGCGGGTGTGGTGCAGGTGCAGATGGGAGGCCGTCACTGCGCCGCTTTCACTCAAAACGCACCGCCACGGGCGCCGCGCCGGCGAGGCCCTCGTAGCGCACCGTGATCGACTGGCCCGCCTTGGGCGGCATGAGCGGCGAGAACGAGCCCAGGCTGATCAGGTCGCCGGGCTGCATCGCCAGGCCTTCCTGCGCCAGCGCAGCAGCCAGCCAGACCACGGCGTTGAGCGGGTGCTCGAGGATGTCGCTGCCCTGGCCCTGCGCCAGCTGCGCGCCGCTGCCCTCGCTCACCACCACGCGCATGTCGCGCAGCGCGTCGAGCAGCGCATGGCGCTCGGCGCGGTAGGCGGGCACGGGCAGCGGGCTGCCCGCCACGCCCAGGCGCGCGCCAACGTTGATGGCGGCCACGCCCGGGCCGTTGAGCTTCGACGGCGCTTGCACCATCAAGTCGGGCAGCTCAATGAACGGGATGACCTGGTCGATGGCGGCGAGCACGTCCATGGGCGTGCGGGCCTGGTTGATGGCCGCGCTCTTCACGCGCACCAGCATGTCGGCCTCGAACAGCGGGCGCGCGCCGAAGGCGGCCGGCACGCTCGCGCCGCTTGGCAGCACCATGCCCTCGTAGAGCTTGCCCCAGACCGGCTTGTCGGTGTTGAAGCGCTTTTGCACCGCGGGGTTGGTCAGGCCGGCCTTGTAGCCCACCACCTTGCCCAAGCGCGGCGCCAGCAGCGCATTGAACTTGGCGCGCGTGCAGGCGCCGTCGGCGGCGGACAGGTTCTCGGGGTTGGCGGCAGGCGTCCTGGCCAGGTAGTGCGCGGCCATCTCGGCGGCCTGGGCATCGGTCAGGCACTGCGCCTGCGCCGCTGTCGCGCACGCGACGGAAAACGCCAGCAGGGCCAGGGTTTGCTTTGGGGTCATGTCAGCCTCCGGGTTGTACAGTGTTTGCACGCATCGTAGCCGCAACTTTTGCCTCCACCGCCATGGCTTTCATCTACTACATCACCCAGATCCAGTTCGAAGCCGGCGCCATCCGCCTGCTCAAGCAGGAGTGCGAGCGCGTCGGCATCGCGCGCCCGCTCATCGTCACCGACCCCGGCGTGAAAGCCGCGGGCCTGCTGCAAAAGGCGCTCGACGCCCTGCCCGGCCTGCCGGTGGCGGTGTTCGACCAGACGCCCTCCAACCCGACCGAGGCCGCCGTGCGCGCCGCCGTGGCGGTGTACCGTGCCGAGGGCTGCGACGGGCTCATCGCCGTGGGCGGCGGCAGCGCCATCGACTGCGCCAAGGGCATTGCCATCGCCGCCACGCACGGCGGTCCGCTCACGCACTACGCCACGATCGAAGGCGGCTCGCCGCGCATCACGGCGGCAGTGGCGCCCGTGATTGCCGTGCCCACCACCAGCGGCACCGGCAGCGAGGTGGCGCGCGGCGCCATCCTCATCGTCGACGACCACCGCAAGCTCGGCTTCCATTCGTGGCACCTGGTGCCCCGGGCCGCCATCTGCGACCCCGAGCTCACGCTCGGCCTGCCCCCGCTCCTGACGGCCGCGACCGGCATGGACGCGATCGCGCACTGTATGGAAACCTTCATGTCGGCCGCTTTCAACCCGCCGGCCGACGGCATTGCGCTCGACGGCCTCGCACGCGGCTGGGCGCACATCGAGCGCGCCACGCGCCAGGGCCAGGATGCCGAAGCGCGCCTGAACATGATGAGCGCCAGCATGCAGGGCGCAATGGCGTTCCAGAAGGGCCTGGGCTGCGTGCATTCGCTGAGCCACAGTCTCGGCGGCGTGGACCCGCGGCTGCACCATGGCACGCTCAATGCGCTGTTTCTGCCGGCGGTGGTACGCTTCAACGCCACGTCTGAATCCGTGCAAAAGGAAAGGCGCCTGGAGCGCATGGCGCACGCCATGGGCCTGGCATCGGCGGGCGACATCCCCGAGGCGATCCGTGCCATGAATGCCCGCCTGGGCCTGCCGCGTGGCCTCTCGGCGGTCGGCGTCGGCGAAGCGCAGTTCGAGGCCGTGATCGACGGCGCCCTGGCCGACCACTGCCACCTGACCAATCCGCGCCTGGCGACGCGGCAGGACTACCGCGAGATGCTGCGGGCCTCGCTGTAAACCCGTCGCCCAAAGCCGCGCCACAGGACGCTTGCCCTGCGCGGCTCAGGCGAACTCGCCGGCGTCGGCCTCGGAGCGCGGGGTCCAGTCGATGGGGTCCTGCTGCAGCACCATGTCGATGTCCAGCCCCAGCACCACACCCACCTCGTCGGGAAAGGTCACCGCCATCTCCTTGTCGTCCAGACCGGCCTCGCGTGCCCGTGCGCGCCAGACCGCCAGGTGGATCACCCCGGCCAGGGGCTCATAGGCCTTGTTCTCGAACGGGGCGTGCTGGTAGGCCAGCGCATCGACCACCACCTGCGGCAGCTGCCAGCGCAGGGCCAGCGCCGCGCTCACGCGGCCATAGCAGTAGCCGAAGAGGTGTTGCTCCAGCTTGCTGCGGCGCAGGTCCAGCGGCGCGACCAGCGTATTGAGCGACTGCACGCGCTCCGGCGCGGCCAGGTGGATGACCAGCTCGCCCAGGCCGTGCAGCAGGCCCGCGGTATAGGCCGCCACCTGGTCCTGGTGCAGGCTGCCCGCGAGCGAGCGCGCGAGCTTGGCGGTGTGGAGGCTGTAGCGCCAGAACTGGGGCAGGTTCACGCCCGGCACGCTGCGCGAGGCCGTGCCCAGTGGCGCCGAGTTCACCAGCGTGCGCAGCTGGGCCGTGCTCAGCAGCGCCAGCGCTTCGGGAATGCCGGCGATGTGGCGCTGCGCCGCGAAAGCGCCGGAATTGGCCAGCTCCAGCACCCGCGCCGCCAGCGCCGGGTCGGTGCCCAGCAGCTGGTTGACGCGGCGCAGGTCGGGCTCGTCGTGGGCCAGCTGGTTCATCAGCAAAGCCACCGCCCGCGGCAGACTGGGCAGGACGGCGGGCTGGGCCAGCAGGGCGTTCAACTCCATGGGGTTCGGGCGCGCGGTGGTGGAAACCGGGCCATTATCCATGGGCCCGGCGCCCTGCCGTGCCCAGCGCCTGTTCCGGTTCTTACCGCCTTAGCGCTTGCCCTGCAACTTGGCAAAGGCCGCGGCCATGCTGGACTGCTGCGGCGCTTCGCTCGCGCGGCGCGGCTGCTGCTGGCGCCCTGCGCCCTCGAAGCGGTTGGGCGCGCCGCCGCCCGGGCGGGCGCTGGCCTGGCCCAGCTTCATGGTCAGGCTGATGCGCTTGCGCAGCACGTCGACTTCGAGCACCTGCACCTTGACGATGTCGCCGGTCTTGACGACTTCGCGCGCATCGCTGACGAACTTGTGCGCCAGCTGGCTCACGTGGACCAGCCCATCCTGGTGCACGCCCAGGTCGATGAAGGCGCCGAACTGCGCCACGTTGCTCACCGTGCCTTCGAGCTGCATGCCTTCCTTGAGGTCGCTGATGTCCTCGACACCGTCGTTGAAGCGCGCCACCTTGAAGTCGGGCCGCGGGTCGCGGCCGGGCTTTTCGAGCTCGGCCAGGATGTCCTTGACGGTGATGACGCCGAATTTTTCGCTGGCCAGCAGCTCGGGCTTCAGGGTCTTGAGCATGTCGGCGCGGCCCATCAGCTCGGCCACGGGCTTGCCCGTCGCCTGCATGATCTGCTCGACCACGGGGTAGGTTTCGGGGTGCACACCGGTCATGTCGAGTGGGTTGTCGCCGCCGCGGATGCGCAGGAAGCCCGCGCTTTGTTCGAAGGTCTTGGCGCCCAGGCCCGCCACTTCCATCAGCTGCTTGCGGCTCTGGAACGCGCCGTGCGCTTCGCGCCAGCGCACCACCGCCTTTGCCACGCTGCCCGAGAGGCCCGAGACGCGCGAGAGCAGCGGCGCGCTGGCCGTGTTCAGGTCCACGCCGACCGCGTTCACGCAGTCCTCGACCACGGCGCCGAGCGTGCGCGCCAGCTCGGCCTGGTTCACGTCGTGCTGGTACTGGCCCACGCCGATGCTCTTGGGGTCGATTTTGACCAGCTCGGCCAGCGGGTCCTGCAGGCGCCGCGCGATGCTGGCGGCGCCGCGCAGGCTCACATCGACGTCGGGCATTTCTTGCGACGCGTATTCGCTGGCCGAGTAAACCGAGGCGCCGGCTTCGCTAACGACTATCTTTTCAATAGCTGCTCGCGCTTGTCCCGACTGCGTTTGAAACACTTTTGACATCAACTTGATGAGCTCGCCCGCGAGCTTGTCGGTCTCGCGGCTGGCCGTGCCGTTGCCGATCGCAACCAGCTGCACGCCATGCTTGTCGCACAGCTTGGCCAGCGTGTGCAGCGCGCCGTCCCAGTCCTTGCGCGGCTCGTGCGGGAACACGGTGGCGGTGTCGACCAGCTTGCCCGTGGCATCGACCACGGCCACCTTGACGCCGGTGCGGATGCCCGGGTCCAGCCCCATCACCACGCGCGGGCCGGCCGGTGCGGCCAGCAGCAAGTCGCGCAGGTTGTCGGCAAACACCTTGATGGCGACCTTCTCGGCGTCTTCACGCAGGCGCGAGAACAGGTCGCGCTCGGTCGAGAGGCTGAGCTTGACGCGCCAGGTCCAGGCCACGCACTTGCGGATCAGGTCGTCGGCGGGGCGGCGGGCGTGGCTCCAGCCCAGGTGCAGCGCGATCCTGCCTTCGGCGATGCTGGGCTTGCCGGGCTCGGGCTCCACTGGCAGCACCAGCTTGGCGTCGAGCAATTCCAGCGCCCGGCCGCGGAACACGGCCAGCGCGCGGTGCGAGGGCACGCGGCCGATCGGCTCGTCATAGGCGAAGTAGTCGCGGAACTTGGCCACGTCGGGGTGGTTTTCGTCCTTGCCATCGACCTTCTTGGCGGCCAGCAGGCCCTCGGCCCAGAGCCATTCGCGCAGGCCCTGCACCAGCGCCGCGTCTTCGGCCCAGCGCTCGGACAGGATGTCGCGCACGCCGTCGAGCACGGCCGGCACGGTCGAGAAGTCGGCGCCGGGCTTGCCGTCGTCGAGCACTTCGGGCGGCCGGGTGAACGCGGCGGCCTCGGTGGCGGGGTCGAGCGAGGGGTCGGCAAACAGTTTGTCGGCCAGCGGCTCGATGCCGGCCTCGCGCGCCATCTGGCCCTTGGTGCGGCGCTTTTGCTTGAACGGCAGGTAGAGGTCTTCGAGCTCCTGCTTGGTCGGCGCGGCGGCAATGGCCGCGCGCAGCGCGTCGGTCAGCTTGCCCTGCTCGTCGATGGCCTTGAGCACCGCCGCCCGCCGGTCGGCGAGCTCGCGCAGGTACGACAGGCGGGCTTCGAGCTCGCGCAGCTGGATGTCGTCGAGGCCGCCCGTCGCTTCCTTGCGGTAGCGCGCAATGAAGGGCACGGTGGCCCCGCCGTCGAGCAGGTCGATGGCGGCCTGCACCTGCGCCGCCGTGACACGGATTTCTGCGGCAATCTGCCCAATGATTTTTTGCATTGCTGTCGTGCCCCACGGCACCCGGTCAGGAAAAGCGGGCGAGTTTGCCACAGGCGCGGGGGCACACCGTGCGAGCGCCGCACTGCGGCCCTGCGCAAATTGCTACTTTTTCAATAGCAAATACCGCAACCCTAGCATAGCAAAAAACCTATTTGGCCGAAAACAGGTGGCGGTCCAGCCATTTTTTGCGCCGCCCCGGCAGCGCGCCCGGGCCTGCCGCACCCGGCAGCGCGGCAACGCAGGGCACTTCGACGCCAATCCACACCCCGCCCTGCGCCGACGGCCCCACCTGCAAGCGCCCGCCCGCCTGTTGCGCGCGCGAACGCATGCCGGCCAGTCCCTTGCCGCCGCCCGGCGGAGCGGCGCCGTCCGCCCGGGCCAGTCCGCGGCCGTTGTCGCTGACCTGCAACAGCCAGGCGTTGCCGGAGGACGCCGGACCCCACGACACGCTGACGCGCGTGGCGTGCGCGTGCTGCAGCGTGTTGCTCAGGGCCTCCTGCACGATCAGGGCCAACTGCTGTGCCGCGGCACCGCCCAGCACGGCGCCGCTGCCCGCCTCCTGCACGCTCCAGTCCATCGCGATCCCGCGGTGTTCCAGCACCGGTTGGAAGCGGTGGCGCAGCCGGGCCAGCCGGTCGGGCAGCGCCTCATCGGTGCTGTCCATCGAGTCGACGACCACGCGCAGCTCCAGCAGGCACTGCTCCAGGCTGTGCAAGGCGTGTTGCTGTGCGGGCTGCGCCGCGTCGAGCAGTGCCATGGCGCCCACGAGCTGCGAGCCCACGCTGTCGTGCAGGGTCTGGGCGATGCGCTGGCGCTCGGCCTGCAGCTCGGGCGAGGGCCGCGCACTGCGCCGCGGGCGCCAGCGCAGCACGCGCGGCAGCTGCACCAGCAGCAGCGCCCCGAGCAGCACCGTCGCGCCCAAGACCACCCACTGCCCAAAGCGCTCTCCGGCAAACCAGCCCAAAGCCATGGGCAAAAACAGCAGCTGCAGCAGCCACAGGGCCACGCAGGCCAGTGCAAAGACCGGGGGGCGGTAGCGGAACATGGCGGGCTGCCACGGCTCTGGCGCTAAAACAGGCCCCGCAGCGAGGCAAAGCGCACCGCCTGCGCGCGCGTGCGCACCTGGAACTTGCGGTAGATGTTGCGCACATGTGTGTTCACGGTCATGCCGCTGATCTGCAGTTGCGCGCCAATTTCGGTGCTGGTGTGGCCGCTGGCCACCATGCGCAGCACTTCTTTTTCCCGCTCGGAGAGCTGCTCGAACTCTGGCGGCGCTGGCGTTCGGGCCGCGCCGGTATGGGACGAATCAAAGCGCTGCAACAGGCGGCGCGCCAGCGTGGGCGTGATCGAAGCGCCCCCGTTGGCCACCTGCAGCACCGCCTGCGGGTAGTTGCCGAACCAGGAGTTCTTGAGCAGAAAGCCCGTGGCGCCGAGCTCGAAGGCGCGCAGCACCTGCTCCTCGCTTTCCGTGACGGACACGACCACCGCCTCGGCCGCGGGGCGCACCGTCTTCATGTAGTCGAGCAGCTCGAAGCCCTCGCCATCGCCCAGGTGCAGGTCGACGAGCATCACATCGAAATCGTGCTGCTTGATGGCCCGGCGCCCCTCGCGCACGTTGGTGGCCTGGCCCACCACCATGGTGCGCGGGTCGGCCATGAGTTCCTGCGCCATCACGCGCCGGATGTGGGCGTCGTCGTCCACGATCAGCACGCGCACGGGGCGTTCGGCCTGCCCGACCAGGAAATGCGGCCACACCGATGGCGGCGCGTTGTAGACGCCGAAGTTGGCGTCTTCCTCGGTCTCCGGTGCCGGCGCGCCGGAAGGGAGCGCACTGTCGGGCAAGGCGTGGACTGCGACCATAAGACCTCCAGCGTGCCGCAGTACCCTGTGCCCAGGGCCCACGTGCACATGGTTTTTCGGGCAAAAATGCCACCAACAGCAACAGCGGCGTGCCACCAGGCACCACGCGGCACGCGGCGCAGGTTTCAGACATTACTTCTTGGCACTACCGCTTTTTACCCAGGGTTTGTGTTGCTGTCCAGACTTCTGTGTCGGCGCTGGTATGTTCGGCCCGCACGCGCCGCGCGGGGTAGCGGCTTCAGCACCCAAGCCACCGTCTGCGAAATTCAAAAAAGATAGCTGACGGCGCCCGTGGGGCGTGGCATTGCGGCCATTTTCATGCCAAATCTGCACACCCTACGGGCTGGCCCGGCGCCGGGCACGCCTCAGTGGCTGCGCAACCGCAGCGAGCTGCACACCCCCGCCAGCGCCGCAAAGCTCGCGGCCAAAAGCAGCGCCACGACCTCGCCGACCCCGTCGCTGGGCGGCCAGACCGTGAAGATGGTGGCCAGCAGGACGGCGCCCAGCGTCTGCCCCGTCAGCCGCGCCGAACCCAGCATGCCGCTGGCGGCGCCGCTGCGGTGCAGGGGTGCCGACGTGACGATGGTGTGGTTGTTGGGCGACTGGAACAGCGCAAACCCGGCCCCGCACAGCGCCAGGCGCCAGACCATGTTGGCGTTCGACGGGTCGGCGGGCAGCGCCGCCAGCAGCAGCAGGCCGCTGGCAAACACGCCCATGCCGATGCCGCCCAGCAGCCCGTCGGCATAGCGCCCAATCAGCCGGCCTGCCAGCGGCGCCACGACCACGATGCCCAGCGGCCAGGCCGTGATCAGCAGGCCCGCCTGCAGCGGGGAGCGGCCAAAGCTGTCCAGCAACAGAAAGGGCAGCGCCAGGTAGGCCAGCATCTGCGCGCAAAACGCGCCCACCGACGACCCCATGGACAGCGCAAACACCGGAATGCGCAACAGATCGATCGGGAACAGCGGTGTGGCCATGTGCCACTGGCGGCGCAGATAGACCCAGCCCACCAGCACGCCCGCCGCCAGCAGGGCCCAGGGCAGCGGCGAGGCCGCACCGGGCGTGTCGCCATGGCGCACGCCCAGGCGTTCGGCGCCCAGGAAGATCAGCGTGAACATCAGCACATTCAGCGCAATGTCGACCATGGAGTTGCGCGGGCCCGTGTCCAGCACCGGGTTGCGCGGCAGCGCGCGCCGCCCCAGCCACAGGGTGAATGCGCCCAGCGGCAGGTTGAGCGCGAACAGCCACGGCCACGAGGCGACCGACAGGATGCCCGCCGCGACCGAAGGCCCGGCCACCGAAGAGATCGCCACCACCATGGAATTGATCGCCATGCCGCGCCCCAGCAGCGCGCGCGGGTAAATCAGGCGCACCATGGCCGCGTTCACGCTCATGATGCCGGCCGCGCCCAGGCCCTGCACGGTGCGCGCCGCAATCAGCGTGCCCAGCGAGTTCGCCAGCATGGCGCCCACCGACGACAGCGCAAACAGCGCCATGCCGACCAGGTACACGCGCCGGTAGCCGATGCGGTCGCCGAGCGAGGCCAGCGGCAGCAGCATGACCAGGGTGGCGATCTGGTAGGCATTGACCACCCAGATCGAGTGCGCGGCGCTGGCGTTGAGTTCGCGCGCGATGCCCGGCAGCGCCAGGTTGACGATGCTGCCGTCGAGCACGGCCACCGTCAGGCCCAGGATGATGACCAGCATGGCCCGGCTGCGCGCCGGCTCGGGCAGGCCGTCGTGCGGCGCGTCGGTGCCGGCCATCAGGCGTGGCACCCGTGCAGCCGGCCCGCGCGCGCGCCGCCGAGCGTGATCCAGGTCAGCGCCACGCCCACCAGGGCGCCGCTCGCCATGCCCACCACCATCGGCAGCGGCTGGCCGTTGGCAAACAGGCCGACGATGCCCATCGCGGCCGCGCCGGTCAGCATTTGCAGCGTGCCCAGCAGCGCCGAGGCCGTGCCGGCAATGGCGCCATGCTCTTCGAGCGCCAGCACCGAGGTGGTCGGAATCACCAGCCCCATGAAGGCGCTGGCGATGAAATACAGCGCGATCAGTACGCCCAGCCGGTCGCCGCCCGCCAGGTAGTAGCCCAGCAACGCCAGCATGACCGCGCCCGAGGCGCTGGCCGCCCCCTTGACCACGCGCACGAGCCCGAAGCGCGCACCCAACGCGGCCGTGAACTGCGAGGCGCCGATGAAGGCGATCGCGTTGAGCGAGAACGCGAGGCTGTACTGCGTGGGCGTGAGCCCGTAGTGGTTGATGAGCACGAACGGCGAGCTCGCCAAGTACACGAAGAAGCCGGCCATGGCGCAGCCGCCAATGAACACCAGGCCCAGGTAATGCGCATCGCGCAGCAGCAGGCCGTAGGCACGCAGCGCGCCGCCCAGGCTGCTTTCGACCCGCGCGCTGGCGGGACGGGTTTCCTTCAGCACGGCGTACACCAGCACCAGACCGGCCACGGCGGCCAGGGCCACCGCCCAGAACACGCCGCGCCAGCCCGTCAGGGCGATCACACCGCTGCCTGCGAGCGGCGCCAGGATCGGCGAGACGCTGAACACCAGCATCAGCAGCGACATCAGGCGCGCGGCCTCGTTGCCGGTGTGCAGGTCGCGCACCACGGCGCGCGGAATGGCCATGCCGGCCGCCGCGCCCAGGCCCTGCACAAAGCGCAGCGCCACCAGGGTTTCGATGTTCGTCGTGAGCGCGCAGCCCACGCTGGCCACGGTGAACAGGCCCAGGCCAAAGTACAGCGGCGGCTTGCGCCCCAGCATGTCGGAGACCGGGCCGTAGAACAGCTGGCCGGTGCCCAGCGCCAGGAAGAACGCCGTCAGGCTCCACTGCACGGCGCCCACCTCGGCGCCCAGGCTCTGCCCGATGGCCGGCAGCGCCGGCAGGTACATGTCGATGGCAAACGGGCCGATGGCCGAAAGCAGGCCCAGGATCAGGGCGATTTTGAGAAAACGGGAAAAAAGCATAGCTCGCGATTGTCGCCAAGCTGGGCCAATGCTGCTCGCCGGGCGCTTCTTCGCTACCATCTTGGCCTCCACGCCGCCCCAACAGGCCCCGCCATGCAAGACGATTTGTTCGGCGCGCCGCCCCTCCCGGCGCCTGTGCCACCGCGCAAACGCGCCCCTGAGCAGGTGCGTGCCGCGCCTGCCGACGCGGCGCTCGCGGCGCTGGCGGCGGCGCTGCCACCGCAGCTGCGGCTGGGCACCTCGTCCTGGGCCTACCCCGGCTGGAATGGCTTGGTCTGGGATGGCGACTACCCCGATGCCGTGCTGTCCAAGCACGGGCTGGCGGCCTACGCGCAGCACCCGCTGCTGCGCTGCGTGAGCATCGACCGCAGCTTCTACCGGCCGCTCACGGCCAGCCAGTACGGGCATTACGCCGCACAGGTGCCGGCAGACTTCCGCTTCGTCGTCAAGGCCCCGAGCCTGGTCACCGATGCGCTGGTGCGCGGCGAAGACGGCCGGGGGCGCCAGGCCAACACGGCGTTCCTCGACCCGGAGCTGGCCCTGCGCGAATTCGTGCAGCCCGCGCTCGACGGCCTGGGCGCCAAGGTCGGCGCGCTGGTGTTCCAGCTCAGCCCGCTGCCGCTGGCGCAACTGGACCGCTGGCCCGCGCTGCTGCGGCGCCTGCGCGCCATGCTGCTGGCCCAGCCCGGGCTGGCCCCCACGGCACCCGACGGCGTGCTGGCCGTGGAGGTGCGCGACCCCGAGTGCCTGACGCCGGAGTTCGCCGCCGTGCTGCGCGAGGCCGGCGCCACCTACTGCCTGGGCCTGCACGCCAAGATGCCGCGCCTGGAAGCACAGTTGCCGCTGCTGCGCGCGCTCTGGCCGGGTCCGCTGGTGTGCCGCTGGAACCTCAACCCGCTGCATGGCGCGTACGGCTACGAAGAGGCGCAGGCCGTGTACAGCCCCTACGACAAGATCGTCGACCCCGACCCCGAAACCCGCGCGCTGCTGGCACGCACGATTGCCGGCATCACCGGGGCCGGACAGAACGCTTTCGTCACCGTCGCCAACCAGGCCGAGGGCTGCGCCCCGCTGTCGGTGCGCGCGCTGGCGCAGCTGGTGGCGCAGTCGCCGCGCTGACCGGCCCGGCGTCGAAGAGCCCTGGCTGCGCGCCGAAACGCGCGCCTTCGATCTGCAGCAACCGCAGCTTGGTGGCCGTGCCGCCTTCGGCCGAGAAGCCACCCGCGCGCCCGCCGGCCGCCAGCACGCGGTGGCAGGGCACGACGGGCGCGAACGGGTTGTGCCCGAGCGCCTGCCCGACGGCGCGCGCCAGGTGGCGCCCGCCGAGCTGCGCCGCCAGTTCGCCATAGGTGCTGGTCTGACCGGGCGCGATGCGCAGCGCCAGCGCATAGACGCGGCGCTGGAAATCCGTCACGCCGCGCATGTCCAGCAGCACGCCGTCCATCGCGGGTGCACGACCGTCCAGGAATGCGGCGATCGTGTCGATGGCCGCGGCCACGGGCGGTGGCGGCGCCGCCTCGGGCAATGCGCCCGCGGCGCGCAGCAGGCGCGCCCGCGTGGCCGCGGCCGTGGCCTCGGGCAGCTGCAGGGCCACGATGCCGTGCGGGCCCCAGGCCACCGCGCACTGGCCCACGGCGGTGGCAAAAAAGGCCCAGCCACCGCCATGGTTCGGGCTGTGCCAGAGTGGCGCTTGCTGCAATTTGCTCTCCTTTTCATAGCTATCAACGTTGCTCACACATGCGTTGAGGCCACTTTTCATCCACATTTTGTCGTTCCGCCAGCGCCTGCGCCAGCGCCTGCGCCAGTGCCGTGCGCCAGGCCTGTAGGACGCAGAGCACGCGATGTGAAGACGCGTCTTACAGCGCGGCGCCCCAGCGGCGCTGCAAGATCGAACACGCCACCACAAGCCGCACCCGTCTGTTCCATTCCTCCATCGTCCGCCCTTTTTGCGCACCGGCGCTACCACCATGAAAATTTCCGACAAGCTCAAGGACCTTCAACGCTGGGACGAACGCCGCCCCGGCTTTCCGGGCGAGCACTGGCTGGCGCTGGGCGCGGGCCTCCTGGTGATGCGCCGCGCCGGGCGTTCGCGCTCGCTGGTCGGCCGCATGCTCGGGCGCACGCTGGGCACCGCGCTGCTCGCGCGCGCCGCCACCGGGCGTGACGGTCCGCTGGGCAAGCGGGCCCCCACGCCGACCGACCGCGTGCGCGACCTGCTGGCCCAGCGCGCGCGCTGAGCGCAGCCCCGCCCATGCCCACGAACTGGCCGCGCACCCTCTGGATCGTGCGCCACGGCGAGAGCGCCGGCAACGTCGCGCGCGACGCCGCCGAGGCGGGCGGGCTGCCGATGATCGACCTGGCGTGGCGCGACATCGACGTGCCGCTGTCGGACCTGGGCCACGCCCAGTCGCGTGCGCTGGGCCAGTGGTTTGCGCGCCAGGCGCGCGAGCACCAGCCCGAGGTGATCCTGTGCTCGCCCTACCTGCGCGCCCAGCAGACCGCCCGCGCGGTGGCCGAGCACAGCCAGCTGCTCGGCGGCGCCGACGCCAAGCTGCGCCTGGACGAGCGCCTGCGAGAGAAGGAATTTGGCATTCTCGACCGGCTCACGCGCCACGGCATCCAGCAGCAGCACCCGCAGCTCGATGCGCAGCGCGCGCACGTCGGCAAGTTCTATTTCCGCCCGCCCGGTGGCGAGAGCTGGTGCGATGTGATCCTGCGCCTGCGCAGCCTGCTCGAGATGGTGACGCGCGAATACGCCGACCTGCGTGTGCTGGTGGTGGCGCACCAGGTCATCGTCAACTGCATGCGCTATCTGCTCGAACACATGGACGAGCAGCAAATCCTCGGCATCGACCGCCAGGGCGACGTGCCCAACTGCGCCGTGACCTCGTACCGCGCCGAAAAGCGCAACGACGCCGACACCGTGATGCAACTGGACCTGGTGAATTTCCTCGCGCCGCTGCACGACGCGGCCACGCCGGTGACGCGCGCGCCCGACGCGCCCGCCGCGCCCAAACCCTGAAGCGCCCCCGCGACGCTCCGCCGCCCCTGTCCAGAGGCTGTCCATGGCCCGCTCCCTGTCCCGCGCTACAGCCGAACCCACCGATGCGAACGCAGCGGAGGGCGGCGCGCGCGCCCTTGCGCGCCCCCGGCTGCTGACCGAGGCCCTGCTGGCGCGCTGGCCGCTGCCCGATCCCGGTCAGCAGGCCGACAAGGAAATGCGCGGCCACGTGCTGATCGTGGCCGGCAGCCCGGAGATCCCCGGCGCAGCGCTGCTGGCCGCCACCGCAGCGCTGCGCGCGGGCGCGGGCAAGCTCACGATCGCCGCGCCCGAAAGCATTGCGCAGGGCTTGGCGCTGGCCGTTCCCGAGTCGCGCGTGATCGGCCTCAAGGAAACGCGCGGTGGCGGTTTTGCGGCCAGCGGCTGCGCGCTGCTCGAGCCCCTGGCCGAGCGCGTGAGCGCGCTGGTGCTGGGGCCGGGCATGCAGGACGAAGCCCGCAGCGTGCCCTTTGTGCGCGCCCTGCTGCCGCTGTTCCGCGCCAGCACGGTGGTGCTGGACGCCTGCGCGATGGCGGTGGCGCAGGACGGTCCGTTCGCGCAGAGCGTGGTGATGACGCCGCACGCGGGCGAGATGGCGCACCTGACCGGTTTGAGCAAGGACGCCGTCGTGGCCGACATGCTGGCTGCGGCGCGCGCGGCCGCGCAGCGCTGGAACGCCTGCGTGGCGCTCAAGGGAGCGACCACCTTCATCGCGCAACCCGACGGCCGCGCCTGGCGCTTTGACGGCGGCACGCCGGGGCTGGCCACTTCGGGCTCGGGCGACACGCTGGCGGGGCTGATCGGCGGGCTGGCCGCGCGCGGCTCGCCGCCGCTGCAGGCCTGCGCCTGGGGGGTGCTGCTGCACTCGCGCGCCGGGCGGGCGCTGGCGCAGGCGCACGGACCGCTGGGTTACCTCGCGCGCGAACTCTCGGCCCAGGTGCCGGCGCTGATCCATGCGATGGGCAGGGTCCCCGCAGGCGGACGCGGGAGCCCACGGGAGCCCTGACGGCGGCCGCCCCCGCACGAGGCCCGTTCAAGCCGCGCGCAGCGCCGTGCGCAGCTGCGCGCCCAGCTCGGGCTTGTCGGCAAACGGGTCGGTCGGATTGCGCGCCTGCAGGATGTCTTCGAGCCGCGTCTGCACCGAGCCGATGGCCTTGGGGTGGCTGTAGATGTAGAACCGGTTGGCGGCGGCAGCGTCGAACACTTTTTGCGCCACCTCCGCCGCCGTCACCTTGCCCGAGGTCACCGCCTTGCCGATCATGGCCTGGCCGATGAGCTGGCTCTGCGTGGGCTTGCTTGCGGCCAACTCGCCAGGGCGGTTGCGCTGGCTGTCGTTGATGCCGGTGGCGACGAAGAACGGGCACAGCACGCTGGCGCCCACCTGGTCCGTCACCAGCGCCAGGTCCTGGTACAGCGTCTCGGTGAGGCTCACCACGGCGTGCTTGCTGACGTTGTAGATGCCCATGTTCGGCGGCGCCAGCAGGCCCGCCATGCTGGCGGTGTTGACGATGTGGCCGCGCCACTGCGGGTCGGCCCGGGCGGCGGCCAGCATCATCGGCGTGAACAGGCGCACGCCGTGGATCACGCCCCACAGGTTCACGCCCAGCACCCATTCCCAGTCCTTGACCGAGTTCTCCCACACCAGGCCGCCCGCGCCCACGCCGGCGTTGTTGAACACCAGGTGCGGCGCGCCAAAGCGCTGCTGCACGTCGGCGGCCAGCTGCTCCATCTGCGCGGCGTTCGATACGTCGACGCGGCGCGCCAGCACCTGGCAGCCTGCGGCCTGCATCTCGGCGGCCGCGGCGTCCAGCGCGTCCTGCTGCACATCGACCAGCACCAGGTTCATGCCCAGGCGCGCGCCGATGCGCGCGCATTCGAGCCCGAAGCCCGAGCCCGCGCCCGTGAGCACCGCCGTCTTGCCGTGGAAGTGGTCGATCATGTCTCTGCCTTTCGGAGGGTGTAGCCAATGCGCGGGAAGTGCACGTGCACGGTGCCCACGCGCGGGTCCTGGCGGCGCAGCGTGTAGCGCGTGCGCGTGGCGGCCAGCAGCTCGCCGTGGGTGGGCTCGGTGCCAAAGCTCTCGGCCGCGATGCTCACGGCCGAGCCCAGCGCGATGCCGTGCTCGTCCTGGAACACGTCGCCCACCAGCGGCAGCGGCTCGGCGCCCGCGGCGACGGTGATGGCATCCTCGCTGCTGAACTTCTCCATGCGCACCATGCCCAGCGCGGCCACGCGGTCCATCCACTCGGACACGGCCGGCGTGGCGGCGAAGATGTCGGCCATCACCGGCACGCAGGTGCGCGTGAACCACAGCGGATGGTAGGCGGCGAAGTCGGCCAGGCACGGCTCGGCGCCGAACAAAAAGTCGTGCTCCTCGGCCATGTGCGCAATGCGCCGCAGGTACGAGCGGTAGGCGGCGGTGGCGTCCTGCGGGCGCGGGCGCGGCATGCCGGCCGCCATGGCGCCGCGGTCCGCGCCAAAGGCCTGCGCCGCACCGTCGGGCAGGTGGGCGAACAGGGCGGCCGCGCCGCGCGGCTGCAGGCTGTAGGCCATGGCGGCCGAGAACAGCGTGGTGTCGGCCCACTGCGCGAACACGCGCGCCACGCCCTTGAGGTGCGGCGGGTACAGCACGGGCTCGGCCTGCTGGTGCTCCAGCACGTCGCAGATCAGGGCCGTGTCGCAGTAGATGTCGGCGCCGACCTGCAGGATGGGCGTCTTGCGGTAGCCGCCCGTGAGCGCCTGCACGTCGGGCTTGGGCAGGATGCTGGGCACGATCACCGACTTCCAGGGCAACTGCTTGTAGGCCAGCGCGCGCCGGATCTTTTCAGAGAACGGGGACGACGGGTAGTGGTGCAGGATCAGAGCGGTCATGGTGCCTCCGTGAGAACGTGCTTACGGGTTCAGGTCGGGCGGCCAGCGCCGGGGCGCACGGCCGCTCAGACCAGCTTGACGAGCTGCTTGCCGAAGTTGCGGCCCTTGAGCAGGCCCAGGAACGCCTCGGGCGCGGCGGCAAGGCCCTGCGCAATGCTCTCGCGCGGGCGCAGCTTGCCGGTGGCCACCAGCGTGCCCAGCTCGATCAGGGCCTCGGGCCAGACCTCCATGTGCTCGCTGACGATGAAGCCTTCGATCTTCATGCGGTTGATGAGGATCAGCGCCGGGTTGGCCATGGGCAGCGGCGCGCCGTCGTAGCCGGCGATCATGCCGCACAGCGCGATGCGGCCAAAGGCGTTCATGCGCAGCATGACGGCGTCCATGATCCAGCCGCCGACGTTCTCGAAGTAGCCGTCGATGCCGTTCGGGCAGGCTTCCTTGAGCGCCTTGGCCATGGCCGGGGTGTCGGTGTGCTCCTTGTAGTCGAGGCAGGCGTCGAAGTGCAGCTCTTCGACGGCATAGCGGCACTTGTCCACGCCCCCGGCAATGCCCACCACGCGGCAGCCGCGCGCCTTGGCCAGCGCGGCAAAGGCGCTGCCCACCGCGCCACTGGCGGCGCTGACGACCACAGTGTCGCCGGCCTTGGGCGCGATGATCTTCACCAGGCCGTACCAGGCCGTCACGCCCGGCATGCCGACAGCGCCCAGGTAGGCGGACAGCGGCACCTGCGTGGTGTCCACCTTCTTCAGGGCACCGGGCTGCGTGGCATTGACCACGCTGTATTCCTGCCAGCCGCCAAAACCCACCACCTTGTCGCCCACGGCGTACTTGGGGTGGTGGCTCTCGACCACCTCGCCCGCGGTGCCGCCCTGCATCACCTCGCCCAGCGGCTGCGGCTGGGCGTAGCTCTTGCTGTCGTTCATGCGCCCGCGCATGTAGGGGTCCAGGCTCAGGTAGTGGTGGCGCACCAGCACCTCGCCGTCTTGCAGCGCCGGCGTGTCGCTGGCCACCAGCTTGAAGTTGGCGGCCGTGGCCCCGCCCTGGGGGCGGTTGTCGAGCAGGATTTGCTGGTTGCGGGGCATGGTGGTCTCCTGTGGGTTGCAAATTTGATAGCTGCCAGCGATTACCCAGTAAGCGCTGGAGGCCCATATGACCTGTTTTTCGGATCAGTCGGTGGACAGGACTGCCGGGGCGGCCACCCCCGCGCCCTCTTCCGCACGGCGGCGCACATATTTGAAGGTGCCGGTGGCATGGCTGCACAGGCGGCCTTCGGCGTCGACCACCGAGCCTTCGACAAACGCCATCGACGCGGTGCGGTGGAGGAGCCGGCCCTTGGCCACGAGGGGGCCGCGCGCGGGCTGCATGAACGTGGTTTTCATCTCGATCGTGACGACGCCAAAGTCGGGCGTGTCGCTGCGCGCCGCAGTCGCCATGGCCACGTCGAGCAGCGTCATGGAGGCGCCGCCGTGGGTCACGGCAAACGAATTCAGGTGCTGGGGCTGCGCTTCGTAGTGCAGCTCGGAATGGCCGCCGTCCATGCGGTGCAGCGTAAAGCCCAGGTGGCTGACAAAAGGAATTTCTGCACCAAATTTCAACACGGTTCGCTCCAAGGTTCAAAGAAGAGCGCGCAGCATACCCAAGCCGCAGCGCTCAGCCACCGGTGACCACGCTCACGCCGCCGTCCACCGCCAGCCACTGACCGGTGATGTGCTTGCCCGCGTCGGACGCGTACAGCGCGCACAGGCCCTTCAAGTCCTCGTCGTCGCCCAGCCGGCCCAGCGGCGCATGGGCCGCCAGCGCCTCCTCGCCCATGGCCTTGAGCGTGCCCACCGTCATCTTGCTTGGAAAGAAACCCGGGCAGATGGCATTGACGCGGATGCCGTACCGGCCCCATTCGGCGGCCAGCGCGCGCGTGAAGTTGATCACCGCGCCCTTGGACGTGTTGTAGGCAATGGTCTTCATGCCGCCGGGGTTGCCGCCCAGGCCGGCGATGGACGCCACGTTGATGATGCTGCCGCTGCGCCGCCCGATCATGCTGCGCTTGGCGATGTGCTGGCTGAGGATGAAATAGCCGCGCACGTTGAGGTTCATGACCTTGTCCCAGGCCTCGACCGGGTGGTCCTCGGCGGGCGCGCCCCAGGTGGCGCCGGCGTTGTTGACCAGGATGTCCACGTCGCCCATGCGCTGCATCGTCTCGTCGGCCAGGCGGTGGATGTCGGCCTCCTGCGCGCAGTCGGCGGCGGTCCAGCGCGCATCGATGCCCGCGTCCTGCAGTTGCGCCGTGGCCTCTTCCAGGTCGGACGCCTTGCGCGAGCTGAGCATGATGCGCGCGCCCGCCTCGCCCAGCGCGTGCGCGATCTGCAGCCCCAGGCCGCGCGAGCCGCCGGTGACCAGCGCGGTCTTGCCGCTGAGGTCGAACAATTGCTGGATGGTGCGGGTCATGTCGTGGTCTCCTGGAGCAGGTTAGATGCATGTCGTCAATGAGCCCATGCCCAATGGCCGGCCTAGCGCTTGCTGTGTGGCAGCCGATTGTGCGATGGCGCAGTGGCGCAGCGTGTCACCTGGGCGATTGGTGCCGAGACACCCAGGAAAACATTTTGGCCAGTGGTGATGGACATCGCGCTTTTTTTAATATTTCTTCCTCCTGCCCTCGCCTCTTCAATTCCAAAAGTGTATAAAACCTTTCGTAATGATGGGATGACCGGAAGGGAACATCTCTTTTGTACTTGCTTCGATTGAAGATCAGCCATCCTTAACATGTATGCGGGCACCCTATGAAATATAGACCTGAAGTAGACGGACTCCGTGCAATAGCAGTTCTCCCTGTCATAGTTTTTCATGCTGGCTTTCAATTATTCAGCGGCGGTTTCGTTGGCGTCGACGTATTCTTTGTAATCAGTGGATATTTGATTACTTCAATCATACTCGCCGAGAAGAAAACGGGCACGTTCAGTCTCATCAATTTTTACGAACGCAGAGCCAGGCGGATATTGCCGGCACTCTTCACAGTCCTTGTCGTTTGCTTACCTTTTACGTGGGCATGGCTGCTGCCAGAAGACATGATTAGTTTCTCACAAAGCTTGATGGCCGTTTCTGCTTATATTTCAAATATTTTATTTTGGCGTACCAGCGGCTATTTCGAGACCGCAGCCGAATTGAAGCCTCTACTTCATACGTGGAGTTTGGCAATTGAGGAACAATACTATTTTTTATTTCCAATTTTCTTCGTGGCAATTTGGAAATTAGGCAAAAATTGGGTTTTTGCCATACTTGCAAGTCTTGCCTCTCTAAGTCTGGCGCTCGCACAATGGGGATCAATTTTCAATCCCTCCGCTGCATTTTATCTTTTACCGACACGCGGATGGGAGCTGCTAATTGGTGCCCTCTTGGCAATCTACTCAACAGAAAAAAATCGCTTTCATCCAAACAGAATACTCAGTGAATTCGGCAGTCTGCTCGGCATCCTGCTGCTTATATACGCAATATTTAAATTCAACAACGAAACCCCATTTCCCAGCTTTTACACACTAGTCCCAACCATTGGAACCGCCCTTATTATTTTTTGCGCCACAGAGCAAACGACAATCGGAAAAATACTAAGCCACAAACTACTGGTCGGAGTCGGGTTGATTAGCTACAGCGCCTATCTATGGCATCAGCCGTTGTTCGCCTTTGCACGCCACAGAAGCCTAACCGAACCCAGCAAACTACTTTTTACTGTATTGGCGATGCTTACCTTAGGGCTGGCCTACTTCACTTGGAAATATATTGAAATACCTCTCAGGAACAAACACAATTTCAGCCGCAGAAAAATATTTCTATACAGCGCTTTAGGCAGCTCCTTATTTCTTTCTTTTGGATTAATAGGGAATTTTAACGAAGGATATCCAAATCGCCTTCCTAAATCTCTTGCGCTTACGGAAATAGAACTACCCAGAATTGACAACGGCTGGTGCTTCTACAGCATTGACAACCTAGGCTATTTAAAAGTCGGCGCTGACGGCGTAAATTGCTGGCTCGGAAAAAAGTCGTCAAACGTAAAAGGCATTTTATTCGGAGATTCTTTTGCTGGACAATACGAACCCTTCTGGGACAAAACCGCCAACGAACTGAATGCAAGCATCAATGCCATCACAACAAACTGGTGTTTTCCGAGCATGAATGAGGAATTCACTGGAAAAACCAGCAGTCGGGCACTGAAGCAGTGTTTTTATAACAGAAAATATTTGATTGAGAATATTTCAAATTACGATTTTGCCGTTTTAGGCGGAAGCTGGGGCAGCGTTTTAGAACAAAAAAAAATGGATGGGGTTCTGCAATTAATAGACAAGCTCGCACCGAAGGTACGAATTGTTATCTTGATGGCGAGCCCAAAGCATTTTGAAAACGACATCATGAAATACTATAAAAAAAGCATGTGGTTTGATGGCAAATTTGACATCCCAAAAGCCACAAACCAAAGAGACAAAAATACGCTCAAGGCGAACGAAATTTTAGAGGGGTTTTCAAAAAATTACACCAATGTTTTATTTATAGACAGAGATTCAATTTTTAATTCCGACGGAAAACCTTCCGATTTAACCAATGAAAATTTACCTTTCAGCTTAGAAGGAGCACATATAAGCATTTATGGATCAAAAGCCGCCGCAGCAAACTTTTTACTGTCAAAAAAATACTCTTATATCAAGAAAGCATTACATTGATAAACCCTGACCCAGGGGCGCTCTGCACGATTCCCCGGTTTGGTGAGCCTTACGCTCCCTGCACACGCACCTGTCCCGCAGCCAGTAATTTTTTGCCTGGCCATCCACAGGTTGGACAGCGCAAACAGCGTGACGATCTGCGCCGTGTTCTTCTTCAGCCCCGGTAGCGCACTTTCACGTACTCGAAGTACTGCTGGAGCACCCGAAATGGGTGTTCCACCTTGACTCGAATGCCAGCTCTGGTGCGCTCCAGTTGATCGATCAGTGCGTCCACGGGTGTGTCCTTGCCAGCGCACGGCGCAGACCCCGTGGCCAGGATTTGCTCAGCCAGCTTATGGCGCTCCAGCAGATGCCGAAAGCGCAGGATGCTTGACTCGCTGGGGATGTATTCGCCCCAGTGGAACAGCCCCGCGAAGTCGCGGAATGCGGACACGTCGTGCAGGGCCTCTTCCATTGCGGTATCGCTGACCTTGAACCACCGCTGCATGAAATGGATGCGCAGTCTGATTTCCGAGCTCGCTTGCGACAGTCGAGCCATGAGGCGCCGCTCTGGCCCCACAGAACAGGGAGCAATTTCCCAACGCTAGGGGTGGCTCGCAGCGGTCAGAGCAGTGCATCTGCCGTGGTGCGGCACCCTGCCTTGGTTGGCCTTCCTTTTCCCGCCCTGCCGCAGGCATGCGCGGGCACGGGGGCGCCGCGCGCGTTGCCGTGTTGCGCTCCATCGCGGTAACGCATCGCCCAACGCTCCAGGGTATGGAACGACAGCGCGGCCAGCGCCGTGGAAATCAGCAGCCCCAGCACCACCACCACGGGCCAGGCATGGTCCGCGCGCAGGTAGCGCACGACAGGATAGTGCCAGAGATAGATGCCATACGACAGCGTGCCCAGCTTGACCAGGGCCGGCGCGCTCAGCATGTCGTACACCAGGCCGGAGCGCTGCTGCACGGCCGCCAGCAAGACGACGGCAGCCATCTCGACCACCGTGATGCCCCACACCATGGCGCTCTGGTTGTCCCAGTCCAGCGCCATCAGCAGCGGAATGGCCAGCGGCAGCCACATGGCGTAGTGCATGCGCGCGCGCAGCTGCTGGAGAAAGCCCGGCTTTTCGATCGCCAGCGCCGCGAGCAGGCTGCCCATGAGCAAGCCCGAAACGCGGGTGTCAAAGCGGAAGAAAATTTCGTAGAACTGCTGGCCCTGCACCACCCAGAACACGCGCCACAGCCAGGCCAGCAGGCACAGCAAGGCGATCGGGCGCCACACAGCCCCGGGCTGGGCCGAGCGCAACAGCAGCACCAGCAGCGGGGGCCAGACCAGGTAGAAATGCTCTTCCACCGACAGCGACCATATGTGCAGCAAGGTGCCGGGGCTGTCAAAAAAGGCGATCCCGTAGTCGGCCAGGTACAGGAGCGACACCAGGGCGTCCTGGTGGATGTCGTCCAGCTCCGGCCACAACAGCGGCGCCACCACGCAGTAGGTGGCCAGAAACAGGGCCAGCGCCGGCATCAGGCGAAAGAAGCGGCGCCGGTAAAAACGCCAGTACTGGATCCGCCCCTGAGACCGGTATTCGAGCAGCAGCAGCGAAGTGATCAGAAATCCGCTGAGCACGAAAAACAGGTCGACCCCCAAAAATGCCCCCTCGAACAAGGGCACATGCGCGTGCGACAGCAGCACCAGCACGATCGCCACACCGCGCAGCCCGTCGAGGGCGGGGTTGTAACCGAGCTTGAACTCTTTCAATACCAAATCTGCAAACCTTTCCGGGTCCATTGCGTGTATGGCAGACCCGCCAGAACCAGGGTTTACACCCATGGTCGCGGTGCATTCTAGGGTCGTGGCACGCGGCAGCGTTCCAGGCCACGCCTGAGAATCCGCCAATGCGCCTGCGAACGCTGCCGCGCTGGCGCGCGCCATTGCATGGCGTAAGCAAGCGTACGATCTCCTGTGGTGCGCCAGGCAGGGCCAAGCGTGCGCCACGCAGGCTGTGCATGCGGGCACGCGCCGCAGGGTGTATCGGATGCAAGGAACTGCGACGCCGCCATGCAGCGGCGGTTTTTTCGCCGAGACATGGCTCTGGCCCCAGCCTTGGCCGACCCAGGCAATTCGCCATGGCGTGGCCAATATGGTGTGATGTGCAATTCAAAGATCAGAGACCCGCATGAAAAGCATGGACGTTCGCTCTCGCAGCTTCGCGGTCGCGGTGGGCCTGGTGTGGCTGCTCATCGTGTATGGCTCGCTATACCCCTTCCAGTGGGACTTCGCCGCGCCGCAGGCCTTCATCTGGAGCGGCCGCATTGGCTTGGTGGACCTGATCGAAAACATCCTTTTGTTTTTGCCGCTGGGGGGGCTGCTGGGCTGGGCCGCCCAAGGGCGTCTCCGCCGCTGGTGGTTTTTCGCCGGCTGGTTCGGGGTGGCGCTGGTGGTGGCAAGCACGCTGCAATGGCTGCAGAAGTACCTGCCGCGCACCCCGGCCTTGTCGGACGTTCTCTTCAATATGGTGGGCTATGTCCTGGGCTGGGGCGCAGGCTGCGTTGCGCGCTGGCGCGTGGGGCACCTGCTGGTCCGGCACCAGGGTTGGGCCGGTGCAGACCGGTTCGCGCTGGTGCTGATCGCGCTGTGGTGGCTGGCCGAGCTGTATCCGCTCATCCCGACGTTCGATGTCTCTTCGGTGGCGCAGAACGTCAAGTCGCTGTGGCAACTGGACCTGTGGCAGCCGCGGCGCATGCTGCTGCACGCCGGCATGGCGGTGATCGGTGCGTCGGCCGTCGCGCACCTGGCGCGCACCGCCCAGCTCGCGCACCGCGCGCGCGCCGTGGCCGGGGTCGCCGCAGCGGCGGTGCTGGCAGGCAAGTTCGTGGTCGTGGACCAGTCACCGGGCATGGCGGTGGTGCTGGGGATTGCCGGCGGCTGGCTTTTGTGGCGCTGGATGGATCCGTGGCCTCCCGGGCCGCGGTGGGCCGCGACCGCCTGGGTGGCCTTGGCCACCTACCTGCTCGACGCGATCTGGCCCTGGGCGTGGCGCACGCCGCCGGCCGACATGGCCTGGATGCCGTTTGCGTCGTCGCTGTCGACCTGGGTGCAGTCAGCGATCTCGGCGCGCGCGTTTGAATGCCTGTGCTTTGGCGGGATCCTCTGGAGCACGGTCCGCAACGGCGCCTTGCTCGGGGGCATGACCGTCTGCACGGCGGTGCTCGCCTTCGCATGCGAATGGACGCAGCGCTATTTGCCGACACGGACCGCTGAAATCACTTCGGTCGTGCTGGCGATCGGCATGGGCTGGCTGCTGTCCGCCTGCACCGCGGCGCGCCCAATCCACGCCCAGCGGCTGCGCGAGCGCAGTGCCTAAAAGGCCGCTTCGCTGAGCGCGGCGCAGGTCATGTCGCGGCGGTTCACCACGTCCAGCCAGGCCGTGATCTTGGGCAACTCGTAATGGTAAAAATAGCGTGCAGCGCCCACCCTGCCTTCGCTTGAAGCTATTGAAAGCGTAGCATTCGCGCGCAGCGTGGCCAGCGCCACGTCGAGCCAGATCCAGGCCAGCACTGTGTGGCCGAAGGCCTGCATGTAGGGCACGGCATTGGCCAGGGCCTCGGCGGGGTTGCCGGTGGCCCAGGCGGCCTGCGTGGCGGCGCCCACCTGCTGCAAGGCGCCGCCGAGCTGCGCCGCGTACGCTGCCAGCTCGGGCACGGCGGCGGCCTGCGCCATCGTGGCCTGCATGCGCGCGGCCAGCATTTGCAGGCCCCGGCCGCCCTCCATCAGCACCTTGCGGCCCAGCAGGTCGGCGGCCTGGATGCCGTGCGTGCCCTCGTGGATCATGTTCAGGCGGTTGTCGCGCCAATACTGCTCAACCGGAAAGTCGCGCGTGTAGCCATAGCCGCCGTGGACCTGGATGGCCAGCGAATTGGCCTCCAGGCAGAACTCGCTGGGCCAGCTTTTGGCAATCGGCGTGAGCACTTCGAGCAGCAGGCGCGCTTCGTCGGCGGCCTCGGGCTCGCCGGTGTGCTGCTCGTCCACCAGGCGCGCGCAGTACAGGTTGAGCGCCAGCGCTCCCTCGCCATAGCTCTTCTGCGCCAGCAGCATGCGGCGCACATCGGCGTGTTCGATGATGCGCACCTGCGGCTGCGCGGCGTCCTTGCCGCCGGCGCCCATGGGGCGGCCCTGCGGGCGGTTCTTGGCGTAGTCGAGGCTGGCGTAGTAGCCCGCCAGGCCCAGCATGGTGGCCGCCATGCCGATGCCGATGCGCGCCTCGTTCATCATGTGGAACATGCAGGCGAGGCCCCTGCCGGCCTCGCCCACCAAATAGCCCACGGCCCCCGCCCTGCCCTGCACCGGGTACTTGCCTTCGCCGAAGTTGAGCAGCGTGTTGGTGGTGCCGCGCCAGCCCAGCTTGTGGTTGAGGCCCGCCAGCGCCACGTCGTTGCGCACGCCGGTCAGGTGGCCCTCGGCATCGACCAGCTTCTTGGGCACGATGAACAGCGAGATGCCGCGCGTGCCCGGCACCAGCTTGCCGTCGGGCCCCGGAATCTTGGCCAGCACAAGGTGGACGATGTTCTCGGACAGCTCGTGCTCGCCCGACGAAATCCACATCTTGTGGCCCGTGATGCGGTAGCGCGGGCCCAAGGGATCGGCTTTAAAGCCTTCCCCATCGGGCACAGCGCGCGTGGCCACGTCGCTCAAGCTCGAGCCCGCCTGCGGCTCGGAGAGGCACATGGTGCCCGAGAAGCGCCCCGAGAACTCGTTGAGCGCGAACACCTTCTTCTGCAGCGGCGTGCCATGCACCATGAGCAGGTTGGCGTTGCCCACGCTCAGCAGGCTGGAGCTGATGCTGATCGAGGCCAGCGCGAAGAAGGCATTGGCCGCCGCCTCGACGGTGTAGGGCAGCTGCATCCCGCCGATGCCGTAGTCCTGCGCGGCGCTGAGCATGCCCGAGGCAGCGTAGGCGTCGTAGGCGTCTTGCGTCGCCTGCGGCAGCATGACGCGCTCGCCGTCGAACTGCGGCTCCTGCGTGTCCACCGTGCGGTTGAAGGGCGCGTACTTCTCGCGCGCGATGCGCTCGCAGGTGTCGAGCACGGCATCGAAAGTCTCGCGCGAATGGTCGGCAAAGCGCTCGCGCTCTTGCAGTTTCTCGGCCTGCAGCCACTGATAGAGCAGGAATTCAAGGGTGGGACGCAAGCGCATGGGGTTTCAGCAAAAATTGGCCTAAACGCTTGTGCAGCAAGCGCCTTAAGCTATTAAATGAGGAGTAACAAAGCGGGGTTGCGCCATGGCCTGGCCTGCCCGTGAAAGCTGTCAGCGCGCTGGGCCCGGCGACGGCGGTGTTTCGGCACTGCCGCGCGGCGGCAGCGCGGCAATCGTGCCCTGCGCCATGGCGCAGAGCGTTTCCACGCCGTCCTGCAGCACGAACACGTCGCAGCGGCACACGGCCTGGCTGCGGCTCTGGTGCACGGCTTCGGCGCGCGCGATCAGCCGCTCGCCCACGGCGGGGCGCAGGTAGTTGATCTTGAACTCGGAGGTCACCACCGGCACCCGCAGCGCCGTGCCACCCGCGTAGGTGAGCGCGTTGTCGGCCATGTAGCTGAGCACCCCACCATGCGCGAAGCCATCCTGCTGGCGCAGTTGCGCGGTCAGGGGCAGGTGCAGTTCGCACCGCCCGGGAGCCAGGGCGTGCAGTTCGGCGCCGATCAGCACGCTGAAAGGCTGCGCCGCCAGCACTTCCCGGCCCATGGCCAGGAAGACCTCGGGCGTGACCGCGGCTTCCGGCCGGTCGTCGGCGTGGGGCGCGGCGTGCCTGCCCATGGCTACAGCACCTCGAAGATGCCGGCCGCGCCCATGCCGCCGCCGATGCACATGGTCACGCAGACCTTCTTGGCACCTCGGCGCTTGCCTTCGATGAGCGCGTGGCCCGTGAGGCGCTGGCCGCTCACGCCGTAGGGGTGGCCCAGGGCGATGGCGCCGCCGTTGACGTTCAGGCGGTCGGCCGGGATGCCCAGCTTGTCGCGGCAGTACAGCACCTGCACGGCGAAGGCTTCGTTGAGCTCCCACAGGTCGATGTCCTGCACCGTCAGGCCCAATTTTTTCAAAACCTTGGGCACGGCGAACACGGGGCCGATGCCCATCTCGTCGGGCTCGCAGCCGGCCACGGCAAAGCCGAGGAAGCGGCCCAAGGGCTTGAGACCCTTCTTGCTGGCGTAGTCTTCGCTGGTCAGCACGCAGGCGCCGGCGCCGTCGCTGAACTGGCTGGCGTTGCCGGCCGAGATCAATCCGCCCGGCAGCGCCGAGCGCAGGCCGTGAATGCCCTCGAAGGTGGTGCCTTCGCGCGTGCCTTCGTCGCGGCTGACGGTGACTTTTTTGGTCGTCAGGCCCATCACCTTGTCGGCCACGCCCATGGTCACTTCGATGGGGGCGATTTCGGCGTCGAACAGGCCGGCGGCCTGGGCGGCGCAGGCCTTCTGCTGGCTGGCGGCGCCGTACTCGTCCATGGCGTCGCGGCCGATGCCGTAGCGCTTGGCGACCTGTTCGGCGGTCTGCAGCATGCTCCAGTAGATCTCGGGCTTGGCCTTGGCCAGCTGCAGGTCCTGCAGCATGTGGGTGTTCATTTCCTGCTGCACGCAGGAGATGCTTTCGACGCCGCCGGCGACGAACACATCGGCCTCGCCGGCAATGATGCGCTGCGCGGCCATGGCAATGGTCTGTAAGCCGGAAGAGCAGAAGCGGTTGACGGTGGCGCCCGACACGGTGATGGGCAGGCCCGCGCGCAAGGCGATCTGGCGCGCGATGTTGGCGCCCGTGGCGCCTTCGGGCGTGGCGCAGCCCATGAGCACGTCGTCGACATCGGCCGAGTCCACGCCGGCGCGCTGCACGGCGTACTGCACGGCGTGGCCGCCGAGCGTGGCGCCGTGCGTCATGTTGAACGAGCCCTTCCAGCTCTTGGCAAGCGGCGTGCGGGCGGTGGAAACAATCACTGCGGAGGTCATGGGGAATCCTTTCGGGGGTGGGCGCCCCGCGGGCGCGGCCAGCGGCCTGCGCGTGCGGGGTGGGTGCACATCGGTCAGTTGAAGGTTTTGCCTTCGGCAGCGAGCCGGGCCAGCAGCGGCGCGGGCTGCCAGAACTTCGCGTCGTCGAGCGGGTTCTGCGCAAAGCGCTGCATGGCCTGCACCACGTTGAACAGGCCGACCTCGTTGGCGTAGTTCAGCGGGCCGCCGCGGTAGATGGGAAAGCCATAGCCAAAGATGTAGACCACGTCGATGTCGCTGGCCTTGTTGGCAATGCCCTCTTCCAGGATGTGCGCGGCCTCGTTGACCAGGCTAAACACCAGGCGCTGCACGATCTCTTCGTCGGAAATCTTGCGCGGCGTGATGCCGAGCGCGGCGCGGTGGTCCTCGATCATCTTCACGACTTCGGCGTTCGGAATGGCATCGCGCTTGCCGGGCAGGTAGTCGTACCAGCCAGCGCCGGTTTTCTGGCCAAAGCGGCCCTTCTCGCACAGCAGGTCGGCGGTCTTGCTGTACTTCATGTCAGGCTTTTCCTGGTAGCGGCGCTTGCGGATGGCCCAGCCGATGTCGTTGCCGGCCAGGTCGCCCATGCGGAACGGTCCCATGGCCATGCCGAACTTTTCCATCGCCTTGTCGACCTGCTCGGGGGTGCAGCCTTCGTCGAGCAGGAAACCGCCCTGGCGGCCGTACTGCTCGATCATGCGGTTGCCGATGAAGCCGTCGCACACGCCCGAGACCACCGCCGTCTTCTTGATCTTCTTGGCCATCGCCATGACGGTGGCGAGCACGTCCTTGGCGGTCTTTTCGCCACGCACCACTTCGAGCAGCTTCATCACGTTGGCGGGGCTGAAGAAGTGCAGGCCCACCACGTCCTGCGTGCGCTGGGTGAACGATGCGATCTTGTCGACGTCGAGCGTCGAGGTGTTGCTGGCCAGGATGGCGCCAGACTTCATGACGGCGTCGAGCTGTTTGAAAACGGCTTCCTTGACGCCGAGTTCCTCGAACACGGCCTCGATCACGAGGTCCGCGTCCTTCAGGTCGGCATAGTCGAGCGTGGTCGTCAAGAGGGCCATGCGCTGCTCGTACTTGTCCTGCTTGAGCTTGCCCTTCTTGACCTGCGCTTCGTAGTTCTTGCGGATGGTGGCGATGCCGCGATCCAGCGCTTCCTGCTTCATCTCCAGCATCTTCACGGGGATGCCGGCGTTCAGGAAGTTCATGGCGATGCCGCCGCCCATGGTGCCGGCGCCGATCACGGCCACGCTCTGAATGCTGCGCTGGGGCGTGTCGGCGGGCACATCGGGAATCTTCGAGGCCGCACGTTCAGCCAGGAACAGGTGGCGCAGCGCCCGCGATTCGCTCGTCCACATCAGGTTGATGAACAGTTCGCGCTCATACGCCAGGCCATCGGCAAACTTGCGCTTGGTGGCCGCCTCGACGGCGTCCACGCACTTGAGCGGCGCCGGGTAGTTCTTGGCCATGCCCTTGACCATGTTGCGCGCGAACTGGAAATAGGCGTCGCCTTCGGGGTGCTTGCACGGCAGGTTGCGCACCAGGGGCAGCGGGCGCACGGCAGCGATGCTCTGCGCAAACGCCAGCGCCTCGGCGGCCAGCGCCTCGGGCGAGGCCGCCATCTTGTCGAACAGCTTCTGGCCGGGCATCGAACCGATCAGCTCGCTCTTCACGGTTTCGCCGCTGACGATCATGTTCAGCGCGGCCTCGACGCCCACCACGCGCGGCAGGCGCTGCGTGCCGCCGGCGCCCGGCAGGATGCCCAGCTTGACCTCGGGCAGCGCCACGCTGCAACCGGGCGCGGCCAGCCGATAGTGGCAACCGAGGGCCAGTTCCAGGCCGCCGCCCATGCACACGCTGTGGATCGCGGCCACGACCGGCTTGGTGGCGTTCTCGATGGCGGCGATCACGGCGTGCAGGTTGGGTTGCTGCAGCGCCTTGTCGGTGCCGAATTCCTTGATGTCGGCGCCGCCCGAGAAGGCCTTGCCCGCGCCGGTGATGACGATGGCCGCCACCGCGGCGTCGGCCTGGGCACGGTCCAGACCGTCCACGATGCCCTGGCGGGTCGACAGACCCAAACCGTTGACGGGCGGGTTGGCCAGGGTGATCACGGCAACGTCGCCGTGGACTTGGTATTCAGCGGTCATGCTGTTGTTCCTTGCGTAGTGATAAAAGAACGGTCGTGCGTTTTTGATTGTAGGGAGTTTTGTCCGCCCTGCCCTTGCCGTTTTGTCCCACCCGGGACAACTGCTCAAACCTCCAGCCACTCCTTGCGCACGGCGTCGTTGGCGCGCAGGCCGTCGGGCGTTCCATCAAAGACGATGCTGCCGTGGCCCATGACCAGCGCGCGGTCGGACACCTTCATGGCGATGGTGAGTTTTTGCTCGATCAGCAGCACCGAGATGCCGCGCGCCTTGATCGCCTGCAGGTACTGGCCGACCAGTTCGACTATTTTTGGTGCCAGGCCCTCGGTGGGCTCGTCGATGATGATCAGGTCCGGGTCGCCCATGAGCGTGCGGCACAGCGTCAGCATCTGCTGCTCGCCGCCCGACATGACGCCGGCCTCGGTGTGCTGGCGTTCCTTGAGGCGCGGGAACATGGCATACATGTCATCGAATGACCAGCGGCTGCCCTTGCCATTGCCCTTTTGGCCCAGCAGCAGGTTCTGGTGCACCGTGAGGTGGGGGAACACGTCGCGGCTCTCGGGCACATAGCCCAGGCCCGCATGGGCGATTTCGTAGGCCTTGCGTCCCGTGAGCGGCTGGCCCTTCCATTCGATGGCGCCCTCCCAGTCCACGAGGCCCATGATCGCCTTGGCCGTGGTCGAGCGGCCCGACCCATTGCGCCCGAGCAGCGCCACGATTTCGCCCGGTTGTACGTTGAAGCCCACGCCATGCAGCACATGGCTTTTGCCGTAGTAGGCGTGGAGGTCGTGGATGTGCAGCATGTCAGTGGCCCTCCGGCTGCTCGTCGGCCACGGCCGAGCCGAGGTAGGCCTCTTGCACGCGCGGGTTGGCGCGCACCTTCTCAGGGTTGTCGAAGGCGATGACCTCGCCGTACACCACCACCGCGATCTTGTCGGCCAATCCAAAGACCACCCCCATGTCGTGCTCGACCGTGAGCAGCGTGCGGCCCTCGGTCACCTGCTTGATCAGCTGGATGAAGCGCGTGGTCTCGCTGCGGCTCATGCCGGCGGTGGGCTCGTCGAGCAGGATGACGTTGGCGCCGCCGGCGATGGTGATGCCGATCTCGAGCGCGCGCTGTTCGGCATAGGTCAGGTTGACGGCCAGCACGTCGCGCTTCTTGTCCAGGTGGATCTGCTCCATGAGCTGCTGCGCACGCGCGTTGGCGTCGTGCAGGCCCGCAAGCAAACGCAGGAACGTGTACTTGTAGCCCAGGCTCCAGAGCACGCCGCAGCGCAGGTTCTCGAACACGCTGAGCTTGGGAAAGATGTTCGTGATCTGGAAGCTGCGCGACAGGCCGAGCCGGTTGATCTCGAACGGCTTCTTGCCGTCGATGCGCTGGCCGTTGAGCAGCACCTGCCCGCTGGTCGGCGCAAAGCGCCCGCTGATGAGGTTGAACAGCGTGGATTTGCCCGCGCCATTGGGGCCGATGATGGCCACCCGCTCGCCCGGCCGAACCGCCAGGTCCGCGCCGCGGATGATTTCTGTCTTGCCGAAGCTCTTGCGCAGGTCGCGCAGCTCCAGGGCAAAGGGTGCGTGGTCTGCCATGGTTTACAGCGCCTCCCCACGCTGGATCGCATGCTCTATTTCTTCCTGGATGCGGCTCCACTGGCGCACGAACCGGCGCCGGCACCATTCGAACATGGCCATGCCCACGAGCAGCACGGCACCTGCGCCCAACCAGCTGGTCCACGCGGTGGCATTGATCGTGGTCCCCAGAAACCGCAGCTCTGGCCCCATCGCCGCGTTGAGTTGCAGGTGGTAGGTCATCTCGACCATGCAGGCCGCGCCGAGCACCGCCACCAGCGCCGTTGCGGCCAACGCCAGATAGGTCATGGTGAGACGCCCCAGCTTCCCGTAGCGGGCCACGCGCAAATTCATCATGATCAGGCTGGCAATGCCCCCGGGCGCATACATCACCATGAACAGGAAAACCAGGCCCAGGTACAGCAGCCAGGCCTTGGACAGCTCGGACAGCAGCACCGAGGCCAACACCAGCAGCACCGCGCCGATGATCGGCCCGAAGAAGAACGTCGCACCGCCGAGGAAGGTGAAGAGCAGGTAGCCGCCCGAGCGCACCACACCCACGCTGTCGGCGCCGGTCACGATCTCGAAGTTGATCGCGGCGAGGCCGCCGCCAATGCCGGCAAAAAAGCCCGCGATGATGAAGGCGAAGTAGCGCACGCGCTGCGTGTTGTAGCCAATGAACTCGACGCGCTCGGGGTTGTCGCGCACGGCGTTGAGGATGCGGCCCAGGGGCGTTCCCGTGAAGGCGAACATGGCGGCGGTGCAGACGAAGCAATACGCCGCGATCAGGTAATACACCTGGATCGCCGGGCCGAAGCTGATGCCCAGGAACCCTTTGCCGTAGACGCGGTCGGTGGTGATGCCGCCCTCGCCGCCGAAGAACTCGGGGAACATCAGCGCCATCGAGGCCACCAGTTCGCCAATGCCGAGCGTGATCATCGCGAACGTCGTGCCCGACTTCTTGGTGGTCACGAAGCCCAACAGCACCGCAAACAGCATGCCTGCCAAGCCGCCGACGAGCGGGATCAGCACCAGCGGTATCGGCAGCGTGCCCTTGCCCGCCAGGTTCATGGCGTGGATGGCGATGAACGAGCCCAGGCCGGTGTAGACCGCATGGCCGAAGCTCAGCATGCCGCCCTGGCCCAGCAGGATGTTGTAGCTCAGGCAGATGATGATGAGGTAGCCCATCTGCGAGAGCATGGTCAGGGCCAGGCTGCTCGTGAACAGCAGGGGCGAGACGATGAGCAGCAGCGCAAACAGCGTCCAGACGACAAATCGGCCCACGTTCCAGGGCCGGAAACGGTAGGCGGGCACGGCGCGCGGATCAGGGGGTGTGGATGGGGTCATGGCATCAGTCCTCCCGGGTGCCCAGCAGGCCCTTGGGGCGGAAGATCAGGATCAGCACAAGGAACAGGTACGGCAGGATCGGCGCCACCTGCGACACCGTGAGCTTGAGCAGCGGCCAGCCAAAAGTGCTCTCGGACACCGCCACGCCCAGCCCCTGCAGCGCCTGCGCGAGCGAATAGTCGATCGCCACGGCGAACGTCTGCAGCAGCCCGATCAGCAGCGAAGCGAGGAACGCCCCGGCCAGCGACCCCATGCCGCCCACCACCACCACGACGAAAATGATGGAGCCGACCGAGCCCGCCATGGCCGGTTCGGTGACATAGGTGTTTCCGCCAATCACACCGGCCAAGCCCGCCAGCGCGCAGCCCCCGCCGAACACCAGCATGAATACGCGCGGCACGTTGTGGCCGAGCGCCTGCACCATCTCCGGGTGCTTGAGCGCCGCCTGGATCACCAGGCCGATGCGCGTACGCGTGAGCAGCAGCCACACCGACAGCAGCATCAAGAGCGCCACCAGCATGATGAAGGAGCGCGACTTGGGAAATTGCGTCCCATACAGCGTGAACAGCGGCCCCTGCAGCTGCGTGGGCAGTCCGTAGGGCACGGTGGAGCGCCCCCACACCAGCTGCACCAGTTCCAGGATCAGGTACGACAGGCCGAACGTGACGAGCAGTTCGGGCACATGGCCGAATTTGTGCACGCGGCGTAGGCTGTAGCGCTCGAACAGCGCGCCCAGCACGCCCACGGCCAGCGGCGCCAGCACCAGCGCCGGCCAGAACCCGACGACGCTGGAAATGGTATAGGCCAGGTAGGCCCCGAGCATGTAGAAACTGGTGTGCGCGAAATTGAGCACGCCCATCATGCTGAAGATCAGCGTGAGGCCCGAACTCAGCATGAAAAGCAGCAACCCATAGCTGACGCCATTGAGCAGCGAGATCACGAAAAACTCTGGATTCATCGAAAAGCTTCGTCACAGGGGTAAAAAAAAGGCCCGAGGGGTGTCGGGCCTCGTGCGAGCGCGCAGCGCGCTCAGGAAGGGCGCTTCATCTGGCAGGACGTGGGCGTGCTGGCCACGTAGGGCTCGAAATACTTCACTGGCGCCAGCGTGTAGCCGGTGTTCTCGGGCGAGTAAGGGTATTTGGCGCTGGCCTTTTCCCACTTGGTGATGTACAGACCCTGCTGCAGCTGGTGGTCGGCCTTGCGCATTTCCACATCGCCGTTGTAGCTCTTGAACTTCATGCCCTCGAGCGTCGCTGCCACCCTGGCGGGGTCGGTGGACTTGGCGCGCACAAAGGCCTCGACCAGCGCGTCATACACCGTCTGTATGTCGGTGGTGTAGAGGTCATCGTTGAACTTGGCCTTGTATTGCGCGGCCAGCTTGCCGATGTCGCCACCCATGTTGTAGTGCCCATAACCCACCTGATAGACCTTGCCGTCCGATGCCGCGCCCATGGCGGTCGGCGTGCCGGTAGTCACCGCGTAGTAGGTATAGAACTTGACATTGTTCAGGCCCGAGTCGTTGGCTGCCTTGATCAGCAGCGCCAGATCGGAGCCCCAGTTGCCGGTGATCACAGTGTCGGCGCCCGACTGCTTGATCTTGGCGATGTAAGGCGCGAAGTCGCGCACCTGCGCCAGCGGGTGCAGGTCGTCGCCGACGACCTGCACGTCGGGGCGCTTGTGCTTGAGCATGTCCTTGGCGAACTTCGAGACCTGCTGGCCGTGCGAATAGTTCTGGTTGATCAGGTAGACCTTCTTGACCTCCGGCAAATCCTTCATGTAGGTGGTGAGCGCTTCCATCTTCATCGAGGTGTCGGCGTCGAAGCGGAAGTGCCAGTAACTGCACTTGCTGTTGGTCAGGTCGGGGTCCACGGCGGCGTAGTTGAGGTAGACCACCTCCTTGCCGGGGTTGCGCGCATTGTGCTTTTCCAGCGCGTCGATGATCGCCAGCGCCGGGCCGGAGCCGTTGCCCTGCACCACATAGCGCGCGCCCTGGTCCATGGCCGAGCGCAAGGCGCTGGTGGTTTCCTGGGGGCTGAGCTTGTTGTCGATGCCGATGATTTCGAATTTCACCCCGGCCGCGTTTTTCTTGTTGACCTCTTCCGCCAGGAACTGAAAGCTCTTGAGCTGGTTGGTGCCCACAGCGGCCATGAGACCTGAGAGGGGATCAAGCCAGGCAATCTTCACGGTCTCGCCCTTTTGGGCAAAAACGCCTCCCGCGCTCGCCAACATGATGGATGCCGCTACTGCCTTGATAGCAAATCTCATTGTCAGATCTCCTGGTGAATCAACAAAAGGCAGCGTACCGTGCCGTGCCGAGCGCGCCGCTCAGGGAATGCCCCTAGCCGCTATCGCCCGCGCGACTGCCTGCTGCGCCCGCCCGGGCGCAGCAGGCCGAGGCCTCACACGCCTGGCAGTTGGTAGTCCTTGAGCACTTCGCGCAGCTTGACCTTGAGCATCTTGCCCGTGGCGCCCAACGGAATCGCATCGACGAACACCACGTCGTCCGGAATCTGCCATTTAGCGGTCTTGCCCTCGTAGAACTGGAGCAGCTCCTCGCGCGTGGCCTGCATGCCGGGCTTGAGCGTCACCGCCACGATGGGGCGCTCATCCCACTTGGGGTGCGGCATGCCGATACACGCAGCCATGGCGATGGCCGGGTGGCCCATGGCGATGTTCTCGATGTCGATCGAGCTGATCCACTCACCGCCCGACTTGATCACGTCCTTGCTGCGGTCGGTGATCTGCATGAAGCCATCGGCGTCGATGGTCGCCACGTCACCGGTCGGAAACCAGTTGCGGCCCTGCGCGTCGGGCACCAGCGGGCTGTCACCTTGGTAATAGGTGTCCAGGATCCATGGTCCCCGCACCAGCAGGTCCCCATAGGTCTTGCCATCCCAGGGCAGTTCCTTGCCGTTGCCATCGACGATCTTCATGTCCACGCCATAGATGGCACGCCCCTGCTTTTGCAGGATCTTCATCTGCTCGTCCTTGGGCAGGGACAGGTGTTTGTTCTTGAGCGTGCACAGCGTGCCCAGCGGACTCATCTCGGTCATGCCCCAGGCGTGCAGCACTTCGACGCCATAGTCGTCCTGGAAGGCGGTGATCATGGCCGGCGGGCAGGCCGAACCACCGATCACCGTGCGCTTGAGGGTGGAGAACTTCAGACCCGTGGGCTTGAGGTGGGAGAGCAGCATCTGCCACACGGTGGGCACGCCAGCGGCATAGGTCACCCCCTCGGCCTCCATCAGTTCGTAGATCGACTTGCCGTCCATGGCCGGGCCCGGAAACACCAGCTTGCAGCCCGTGAGCGCCGCCGAATACGGAATGCCCCAGGCATTGACGTGGAACATGGGCACCACGGGCAGTACGGAGTCGCGCGCCGACAGGCACATCACATCGGGCAGGGCCGCCGCATAGGCGTGCAGCGTGGTCGAGCGGTGGCTGTAGAGCGCCGCCTTCGGATCGCCCGTGGTGCCGCTGGTGTAGCACATGCTCGACGCGGTGTTCTCGTCGAACTGCGGCCACACGTAGACGCTTGGGTGCCCGCCGATCCACTCTTCGTAGCTCGCCAGGCCGGGAATGCCGCTGTCCTGCGGCAGCCGGTCGGCATCGCACAGCGCCACCCATTTTTTCACCGTAGGGCATTTGGCGTGCACGGCCTGCACCAGCGGCAGGAAGCTCAGGTCAAAGCACAGCACCCGGTCTTCGGCGTGGTTCATGATCCAGGCGATCTGGTCGGGGTGCAGGCGCGGGTTGATGGTGTGCAGCACGCGGCCCGAGCCGCTCACGCCAAAGTACATCTCCAGGTGGCGGTAGCCATTCCAGGCCAAGGAGGCCACGCGGTCGCTGAACTGCAGCTGCAGCGCATCCAGCGCATTGGCCAGGCGCCGCGAGCGCGCCGCCAGGTCGCGGTAGGTGTAGCGGTGGATGTCGCCCTCGACGCGGCGCGAGACGATCTCGCCGTCGCCGTGGTGGCGTTCTGCAAACTCGATCAAAGACGAAATCAGCAGCGGCTGATCCTGCATCAAACCCAACATAGGTGCTCCTTGAATAATTGGTCGCTACAACAAACGCCGTCCCAGCGTTTTTGCCAGGCCACAGCCGTGCTGGCGTGCGCCGCAAGCGTGTGCATTGTGGCCCCTGAAACCCCCTCCCCGCGAGACCGCTTGGCCCTGCAGGAACTGGGCCTTGTCGTCTGCGGGACAATGTTCCGATGACACAGCTTGCCGACCGCACGACCACCCTGGATGCGGGGTTGACCTGGAACAACGCCTTTGCCGGGCTGGGGCCCGAGTTCTTCACGCGCCTGTCGCCCACGCCGTTGCCGGCGCCGCACTGGGTGGGCCGCAGCGACGCCGCGGCCCACGCGCTGGGCCTGGACCCGGAGTGGTTCCAATCCGACACGGCTCTGCAGGTGTTTGCCGGCAACCGCACGCTGCAGGGCAGCGACCCGCTGGCCAGCGTCTACAGCGGACACCAGTTCGGCGTCTGGGCCGGGCAGCTTGGCGATGGGCGCGCCATCCTGCTGGGCGAAACGGCCGCCGGCCTGGAGGTTCAACTCAAAGGCAGTGGCATGACGCCGTATTCGCGCATGGGCGATGGGCGCGCCGTGCTGCGTTCGAGCATCCGCGAATTCCTGTGCAGCGAAGCCATGCACGCGCTCGGCATTCCCACCACGCGCGCGCTGTGCGTGGTCGGCTCGCCCCAGCCCGTGCGGCGCGAAACCACCGAGACCGCGGCGGTGGTCACGCGCACCGCGCCCACCTTCATCCGGTTTGGGCATTTCGAACACTTTGCGTCGCGCAACCTGCTCGGGCCGCTGCGCGCGCTGGCCGACCATGTGATCGACCGCCATTACCCCGAATGCCGCGACACACCGCACTACGGCGGCAACGCCTACGCTGCGCTGCTCCAGGCCGTGACCGAGCGCACGGCGGACCTGGCAGCGCACTGGCAGGCCGTGGGGTTTTGCCATGGCGTGCTCAACACCGACAACATGAGCATCCTGGGCCTGACCATCGACTATGGCCCGTTCCAGTTCCTCGACGCCTTTGAGCCCAACCACGTCTGCAACCACAGCGACACCCAGGGCCGCTACGCCTTCAACCGCCAGCCCAACGTCGTCTACTGGAACCTGTTCTGCCTGGGCCAGGCGCTGCAGCCGCTGATTGGCGAGCCCGAAGTCGTGGTGGCGGCGTTGGAGCCCTACAAGACGCGCTTTCCGGCCGAGCTGATGGCACGCCTGCGCGCCAAACTCGGGCTGCGCCAGGCCACGGAGGGCGACGGCGCCACCATGGACTCCCTCCTGCGCCTGTTGGCCGACAACCGCGTCGACTACCCCATCTTCTGGCGCCGGCTCTCGCATGCTGTGGCGCAAGGGCAGTTCGAGCCGGTGCGCGACCTGTTTGCCGATCGCGCCGGATTTGACCAGTGGTTGCTCTCCTATTCAGAGCTAACAGCGCAGACTGGTAGTGCGTTTGATGCCGATTTGATGCTCAAAACCAATCCGCGCTATGTCTTGCGCAACCACCTGGCCGAGCAGGCCATCCGCGCCGCGAAACTTGGCGACTTCAGCGAACTCCAAACCCTGCAGCGTCTGCTGGAGCGCCCGTTTGACGAGCACCCCGGCCATGAGGCCTATGCAGACTTCCCGCCCGACTGGGCATCCACCCTCTCCATCAGCTGTTCATCATGAGCTTTTCCATCCAGAAAACCGAGGCCGAATGGCAGGCCCTGCTCCAGGGCAAGGGCGCCGAGCCTGGCGCGCTGCAGGTCACGCGGCACGCCGCCACCGAGCGGCCTTTCACCGGCAAGTTCAATGCCCATTGGGCCGACGGCAGCTACCACTGCGTCTGCTGCGGCGCCAAACTGTTCGACTCGGCCACCAAGTTCGACGCCGGCTGCGGCTGGCCCAGCTTCTCACAGGCCGTGCCCGGGGCCATCTCTGAAATCACCGACCGCAGCCATGGCATGGTGCGGGTCGAAACCGTGTGTGCACAATGCGGTGCGCATCTGGGCCACGTCTTTGAGGACGGCCCCGCCCCCACGGGCCTGCGCTACTGTATGAATTCCGCGTCGCTGGACTTTGAGGCGGGCGGATCCTGAAACGTTTTCCACTGCCCCTGGCGCCATGAAACTTCTCATCGACTTCTTCCCCATCATCCTGTTCTTTGCCGCCTTCAAGGCCTGGGGCATCTTCACCGCGACCGCCGTGGCGATTGCGGCCACGGTGCTGCAGATCGGCTACCTGCGCTTCAAGCACGGCAAGGTGGAGCCCATGCAATGGCTGAGCCTGGGCGTGATCGTGCTATTTGGCGGCGCCACCCTGCTCTCGCAGAGCGAGACGTTCATCAAATGGAAACCCACGGTGCTGTACTGGCTGATGGGCGGCGCGCTGCTGGTCGGGCAGCTGGTGTTTCGCACCAACCTCATCCGCCGCCTGATGGGCACGCAAATGGACCTGCCCGAGGCCGCCTGGCGTGCCGTGAACTGGAGCTGGGCCGGTTTTTTCGCCGTGATGGGCGTGCTCAACCTCTGGGTGGCCTACCACTTTGACACCGACACCTGGGTCAACTTCAAGCTGTTTGGCGGCATGGGACTGATGTTCGCCTTTGTCATTGCACAGGCGCTGTACCTGGGCCGCTACGCCAAGGACACCGACACCTCCAACAAGCCCCAGCCATGAACACCGAAGCCATCACTGCCTCTGCCATGGAGCACAGCCTGCGCGCCGCCCTCGCGCCCACCGCCCTGCAAGTGCTCGACGAAAGCCATGCCCACGCCGGCCACGCCGGCGCCAACGGCACCGGGTTTGGAACCCATTTCCGGGTGCGCGTGGCCTCACCTTTGTTTACCGGTTTGCCCCGCGTGCGGCAGCACCGCCTTGTGTATGATGCGCTGCAAGAATTTATTGACCGCGGCGCCCATGCCATTGCCATAGAAATTCTCTGATCTGGCCCCCATCTTTTCCGCTCGCCGGCCGTCAGCCTGCAGCCCATTTCTCTTATTTGGATTCCACATGAAGAAACAGCTTCTGTCCGGCCTCGTGGCCGCCGCCTTGCTGGGCACCGTGGCCATGCCCGTTTTTGCCCAGAACATCGCCATCGTGAACGGCAAGCCCGTTCCCAAGGAGCGCGCCGAAGTGCTCAAGCAGCAGGTCGAGCGTTCAGGCCGTCCGGTCACGCCAGAAATGGAAGGCCAAATCAAGGAAGAAGTCATCGCCCGCGAAATCTTCATGCAGGAAGCGCAAAAGCGCGGTCTCGAAGCGTCGCAGGACTACAAGGCGCAAATGGAACTGGCGCGCCAGACCATCCTGATCCGCGAGCTGTTTGCCGACTACCAGAAGAAGAACCCCGTTACCGACGCGGAAATCCAGGCCGAGTACGACAAGTTCGTCGCGGCCAACGGCGGCAAGGAATACAAGGCCAGCCACATCCTGGTCGACAGCGAAGACGAGGCCAAGGCCATCATCGCCTCGATCAAGAAAGGGGCGAAGTTCGAAGACCTCGCCAAGAAGAAGTCCAAGGACCCAGGCTCTGGCGCCAAGGGTGGCGACCTCGACTGGGCCAACCCCAGCAGCTATGTCTCTGAGTTCACCGAGGCCCTCATCCAGCTCGACAAGGGCAAGATGACGCAGACGCCCGTGAAGAGCCAGTTCGGCTGGCACGTGATCCGCCTGGACGACGTGCGCCAAGCGCAGCTGCCCAAGCTCGACGAAGTCAAGCCCCAGGTGGCCCAGCAGCTGCAGCAGCAAAAACTGGCCAAGTTCCAGGAAGATTTGCGCGCCAAGGCCAAGGTCGAATAAGGCGTTCGTCGCGGGCCAGCTCGCGGCAACTGCCCACACTCTGCAAAGCGGCTTCGGCCGCTTTTTTGTTGCACGCTCAGGCCGTGCGGCCCAGCACCCAGCCTGCGGCCATCAATGCGCCGATCAGCACGGGCTGGTGCAGCATGTAATAGCTCAGGCTCCAGCGCCCCAGCACCGCAAGCGGGCGCAGGGCGGCAAACACATCGCCCTGCAGCCATGCCGGCCTGCGCTGCAGCAGCCATTGCCCCGCAGCCATCCCCCACCACACCACGCCCAGCCATGGAAAGACGGGCACATAGTCTTCGGTGTAGGGTTTGCGTGACACCAGCCCAAGCCAGTTGAGGCTGCGGGCATTCATGGGGCCGGCGACATCCGCCAGCGGACCCGCAAGTGCCCATTGGGCCAGCCAGGGCAGCGCCAGCGCCACGGTGCCGGCAAACCACAGCGCGCGCCCCCAGCCCGCCGTGCAGCGTGCCACCAGCAGCACCACCACCATGGCATGCAGCACGCCAAAATAAATGAAGCTCTGCGGAAACATGGCGAACGAGCCCGCACTGACCAGCAAGGCAGAGCCTGCGATCTGCGCCCAGCGCCGCCCAAAACGCGGCCATCCCTGCCCCTGGTGCACGGCAATGGCCTGCCCCAGTCCGGCGCAAAAGAGGAACATGCTGACGATGGCGGTGCGTTGCCAGGTCCACCAGGGGTCGGTGCGAAAGTCTTGCGGCCAATAGCCGAAGTGGCTGAGGTCAAAACAGGCATGGAAGACCGTCATCCACAGCATCGCCGCACCGCGCAGCGCATCCACCCGGTCAAAGCGGCGACGCGGCGCTGCGGGGCCGGGTTGGGTCTGAAAAGGTATCACGGATACAGAAAAGTGAAACAGGCACAGCCCATGATGCCAGGGCGCACACACCGACCTCTCCGACCTTGCGCGTCGACGCCCTCAAATCGATGGCATGCCAGCGGCGACGGCCTTGGTTTGCGCGCGACAAGTTGCGGCGCGTCGATCTGTGTCGCAGGGCACGCGACCAGCGCACGCAGGACCTGCCTTGCGGCAGTGCGGCGTGCGCAGCGCCACCGCTAGGTGGGTTTACCCGCCGTCTCTATGGGTGAGCGCGGCGGACTGCTGCCTCCATGGTCGCCGATGGGGGAGTCCGCATCATCTGCAGGCACTGTGTCGGCGCCACCCACCAACTTGCCAGCGGCGCCGCCTCCCAGCGCTCCGGCAACGGCTCCAATGGTGCCGCCGACCAACACGCCCACCGGCCCCCCCACCGCCGCGCCGACTGCGGCGCCCGCGGCCGAACCTGCAATGACGCCGCCTCCCATCATCGCGGACTGCGATTCCCGCTCGGCTTCCCCGGGCTCGAGCGCAACCTGAGCTGCGGGCGTCGGATCCTGCGACGGAACACCGTGGCCCGGAACCGCCTGCTCGGCAAGGTCCGGGTCCACAGGCTTTACACCGCTCTGTTGTGTGGTGGATGCGTTCATGGGCTTCTCCTTCGGAAGTTGACGATGAGGCGAGCCGGGCCGGGCACTCGCTGCATCTCCGTTGTAGGCTGCACACTACACCGTTCGCCCCGTCCTGGGGGCCGTGATGCTGTCAGACAACGTCCAGTGATTTCGGCGCCACCCTCGTTCCGGCCGGCAAGACGCTGGACAGCGCCGAGGAGGACGAAGCACGCAGGAGACAGAGGACAGGTGCCCACACCATCCAATCCCAGGTGGCGGATGAGGCAAGGCACAAGAAGACAGTTCGCGCTGGCGCTACGCGATCGCCGTAAGACAGTGGCTGTTCTGTTAGACAAAAGGCCCTAGGTCATTACAACCTAAGGCCTTGATATCAATGGTCGGAGCGGCGGGATTCGAACTCGCGACCCTCTGCTCCCAAAGCAGATGCGCTACCAGGCTGCGCTACGCTCCGACAGCTAATATTCTAACTTGGAAAACAGGCGGTTTTTTGAAGGAGCCCGTACGATTTCAATTTAAATGCTCCCGGGCACGCGTCTGGCCCGCGTGCAAGTGCTCAGCGGCTGCCCGGCCCAGGACCGCGGCCAGCCAGGTGGCGGAACGTGATGCGGCCCTTGGTCAGGTCGTAGGGCGACATTTCCAGCGACACCTTGTCGCCGGCCAGGATGCGGATGTGGTGCTTGCGCATCTTGCCGCCGGTGTAGGCAATCAGCTGGTGCCCGTTGTCCAGGGTCACGCGAAAGCGTGAGTCGGGCAGCACTTCCGTGACGCTGCCCTGCATTTCAATCAGTTCTTCTTTGGCCATGTTCAATCTCTTAAAAACAAATCAATCCGTGTTCAGCGCCTGCGCATGGCGCGTCCGCCCCGGGCAGCGAAGCCCTGTGAAGGACTAGGCACACTGTGCATTGCGGGCTGTGGGAGTCGCTGCACCCAATTGGAGCAGGTCGGGAAGGATGCCGGCTGAGACGGCTTCAATGGACAGGCGAGCGCTGTGCTTTAGCCTGTCAATTGTAGCGCGATGCGGCTGCCGTGCCTATGGGCTCTTCACTGTACCTGCACAGCAGCGGCCAGGGCGCGCACCAGGTCGGTCTGCGTGATGATGCCCGCCAGGCGCTGCTGCTCATCGACGATGGGAATGTGGTGGTGCCCGCCGTGCGAAAACAGCGGCACCAGCTCCATCACATGCTGCAGGGCCTGGGCCACCTGCACGGGGGCCGACATGATCTCCCCCACCACCTTGGGTTGGTGTCCGCGTCCCATCACCAGCCTGCGCAGGCGCTGTCCCAGGCCTTCGCGCTCGTCGAGGTTGGCCAGGCGCATGAAATCGGCCACCGTGACGATGCCCAGCACCGCGTGCTGCGCGTCGACCACGGGCAAGGCCTTGATCTGCTCGCGCCGCATCAGGGTCCAGGCGTGGGCCAGCGGGGCGCCCGCCTCGACCGCGAAGGGCGGTCTGGACATGATGTCGCGGCAGCGCAGCTCGCCCAGCGTGCGCGCAAACGCAGCGCGCCCTGCCATGTGCAGCAGCCCCTCCAGGTCGGCCCGGCTGATGTCCAGCACCTCGTTGTAGTGCGCCAGAGCAGCGTCCAGGTCGGCCGAGATGAAGCCCCCGTGCTGGGGATCGGCCCTGGCCTCCGGCGTGCGCTGCGGGTGCGGGTAGCTGCGCCCCGTGAGGCTGTTGTAGACCACGCCCGCCGCCAGCAGCACGACCGAGCTGAAGAGCACCGGAAATGCCGCCAGCTGCGCGCCCAGACCGTGGTTGAGCACGACGAACAGCGCCAGCGCCGCACCGGGCGGGTGCAGGCAGCGCAACGACAGCATGGCGGCGACCGCAAGCGCCACCGCGAGGGCCGCTGCCCAGGCCGGGTCGGGCACCAGGGCCGCGCAGGCCACGCCCACCAGCACCGACAGCGTATTACCCCCCAGCAGCGGCCACGGCTGCGACAGGGGACTCGACGGAATGGCAAACACCAGCACGGCGCTGGCGCCCAGGGAAGCGACCATCCACGGCTGCGCGCTCCCCGTGTGCGCCCACCACCGCCCCAGCAGGGCCATGCACAGCACCCCCAGGGCCACGCCCAGCGTGATGCGGACCCGCTCGCGCCCATTGATGCGCATCGGGGCGGGCCAGAAGTTGCGCAGCCACTGCAGCAGCTGCGCCCTGGCAGAGTGCGCTGGCGCGGCAGCGCTGGCGGCAGGTAGTGGCCGCCGGTCGATATCTGAAGAAGGCATGGACAAAGCGCGATGGAAGAACACAGAGGCGGCGGCTGGAGCCCCCATGGCGCGGCGCGGGGGCTGCGGCGCGGTGGGACGATTTCCGAAGTGCCGCCGCGGGCAAACCGCGCATTGTGCCCGCCGCTCCCCCAACCTGCTGCTGCAGCGCAATGGCCCTGTCGGCGGCGGGGTGCCAGCCCCCCAGGCGCGAGCCCCGCAAAACCGTGGCCCGGCCAGCCCCAGTTCCCGGCCGAACAGCGCGCAGGGGCCGATAGAATGGCCCGCTCCCACCACTACCGGGCCCGCCCACGTGTCTGATCGCCTTGCCGTTTTGCCGCAGTACCTTTTGCCCAAGCGCTTGCTGACCACGCTCGCGGGGCGCATCGCCTCGGCCCGCGCGGGCGGCTTGAGCACGGCACTGATCCGCCGTTTCGTCGCGCGCTACGGGGTCGACATGGCCGAGGCGGCCGAGCCGGACATGGCCGCCTACGACAGCTTCAACGCCTTCTTCACGCGCGCGCTGCGGCCCGGCGCCCGGCCGCTGGCGCAGGCCGACCTGGTCTGCCCGGTCGACGGCGCCATCAGCCAGTTCGGCGCCATCGACCAGGGCCAGGTCTTCCAGGCCAAGGGCCACAGCTACTCGGCCACGGCCCTGGTCGGCGGCGATGCGGCGCTGGCGGCGCAGTTTGCCGACGGCCATTTCGCCACGCTCTACCTGAGCCCGCGCGACTACCACCGCATCCACATGCCCTGCGCGGGCACCCTGCGCAGCATGGTGCATGTGCCCGGCGACCTGTTCTCGGTCAACCCGACCACCGCGCGCGGCGTGCCCGGGCTGTTCGCGCGCAACGAGCGTGTGGTCTGCACCTTTGATTCCGAGCACGGGCCGTTCGTGCTGGTGCTGGTGGGCGCCACCATCGTGGGCAGCATGGCCACCGTCTGGCACGGGCAGGTGAATCCGCCGCGCAGTGGCGTGCCGCGCCAGTGGGACTACACCGGCCAGGGGATTGCGCTGCAGCAGGGCGAGGAAATGGGGCGTTTCCTGCTGGGTTCCACCGTGGTGATGCTGTTCCCGGCCGGGCCGCTGCGCTTCAACCCCGCCTGGGCGCCGGGCCGCGCCATCCGCCTCGGCGAGGCCATGGCCTCGCGCGGCGCGGCGCCGACCAGCGCCTGAGCCGCCAAGGCGCCGAAAGCCCCGGCCGGCGCGGGCCCGCTGGGCACGGGGATAATCCCGCCCCATGTCCCTCCTGCCCCACCAGCTCGAACTGCTCTCCCCCGCCCGCGACGCCGACATCGGCATCGAGGCTGTCAACCACGGCGCTGACGCCGTCTACATCGGCGGCCCGGCCTTTGGCGCGCGCGCCACGGCCGGCAACGACCTCCGCGACCTGGAGCGCCTGATCCAGCATGCGCACCGCTTTGGCAGCCGCATCTTCATCACGCTCAACACCATCCTGCGCGACGATGAGCTCGAGGGCGCGCGCCAGATGGCCTGGCAGGTCTACAACGCCGGCGCCGACGCGCTGATCATCCAGGACATGGGCCTGCTCGAACTCGACCTGCCGCCCATCCAGCTGCACGCGAGCACGCAGACCGACATCCGCACGCCCGAGAAAGCGCGCTTCCTGCAGGACGCGGGCCTGTCGCAGATCGTGCTGGCGCGCGAGCTGACCCTGCAGCAGATCGCCGCCGTGCGCGCCGCCACCGACCCGGAGCGCTGCAGCATCGAGTTCTTCGTTCACGGCGCGCTGTGCGTGGCCTATTCGGGCCAGTGCTACATCACCCACGCGCACACCGGGCGCAGCGCCAACCGCGGCGACTGCAACCAGGCCTGCCGCCTGCCCTACCAGGTCACCGACGACCAGGGCCGCTTCATCGCGCACGACAAGCACGTGCTGTCGATGAAGGACAACAACCAGTCGGACAACCTGCGCGCCCTCATCGACGCGGGCGTGCGCAGCTTCAAGATCGAGGGCCGCTACAAAGACCTGGGCTATGTGAAGAACATCACGGCCCACTACCGCACGCTGCTCGACGCCATCATCGAAGAGCGCGAATGCTCGGGCCAGCCGCTGGCGCGCGCATCGAGCGGCAGCACGCGCTTCTTCTTCACGCCCGACCCCGACCAGAACTTCAACCGCGAGTTCACCGACTACTTCGTCAACGGCCGCAAGGACGACATCGGCGCCTTCGACACGCCCAAGACGCCCGGCCGCGCCATCGGCTGGGTGACCAAAGTCGGCGAAGACTTTGTCGAACTCGAGACCAGCAGCCCCGAGACCGTGCTGCACAACGGCGACGGCCTGTGCTACTACGACCTGCAGAAAGAGCTGGTCGGCCTGGCCATCAACCGCGCCGAGCCGGCCTCCGGCCGCAGCGTGGGCCAGTGGCGCGTCTACCCCAAGGACCCGATCGCGGGCCTGAAGGACCTGCGCAAGGGCGTCGAAATCAACCGCAACCGCGACATGGACTGGGTCCGCATGCTCGACAAGAAATCGAGCGAGCGCCGCATCGGCCTGTGGGCGCAGCTGACGGAGACCCCCACGGGCTTCACCCTCACGCTGACCGACGAGGACGGCGTCGTCGGCAGCGCCAGCGCGGACCTGCCGCACCAGCGCGCCACCGATGCCGCGCAGGCCGAGTCCGCGCTGCGCGAGCAGCTGGGCCGCTTTGGCAGCACGATTTTTTCGGTGCACGACATCGCGCTCACCCTGTCGCAGCCCTGGTTTGTGCCGGCGTCCATCCTGAACCCGCTGCGCCGCGACGCCGTGGCCGCGCTCGAGGCCGCCCGCGCCGCCGGCCTGCCGCGCCTGCCGCGCGCCCAGCCCGTGCAGCCGCCCGCCCCCTTCCCCGAAGATACGCTGAGCTACCTGGCCAACGTCTACAACACCAAGGCGCACGACTTCTACCGAAAGCACGGCGTGCAGGTGATAGCCGCGGCGTACGAAAGCAAGGAAGAGGAAGGCGAAGTCAGCCTGATGATCACCAAGCACTGCGTGCGCTACTCGCTCAGCCTGTGCCCCAAGCAGGCCAAGGGCGTGATCGGCGTCAAGGGCACCATCAAGGCCGAGCCGCTGCACCTCGTCAACGGCAAGGAAAAGCTCACGCTGCGCTTTGACTGCAAGCCCTGCGAGATGCATGTGGTGGGCAAGATGAAGCGCTCGGTCCTGAACCAGCACCGGCAGGAGATGGCCGAGAAGCCGCTGCAGTTCTACCGCACGCGGCCGTCCTCTGCCGTGTGACGCCGCTCTGCGGAATATGGGTCAAATCGGCCTCCAGCGCTTACAGGACAAGCGCCGTGAGCTACCAAAACCGCAGCATCTTGCGCTGCGCATAAGAACATAGCCAAAGCTTGTTTGGCGCCAGCGCGGCAGCTGGCGACAATGGCCGCCATTGCCAGCCCGCGCTGGCATGTTGTGTTCCACACCCATCCCGAGGAGACCCATGCGCATCGAAACCCTGGCCGTCCATGCCGGCTACACGCCCGACCCCACCACCAAGTCCGCCGCCGTGCCGCTGTACCAGACGGTCGCCTACGCATTCGACAGCGCCCAGCACGGCGCCGACCTGTTCGACCTGAAGGTGCCGGGCAACATCTACACGCGCATCATGAACCCGACCACCGACGTGCTCGAGCAGCGCGTGGCGGCCCTGGAAGGCGGCGTGGCCGCGCTGGCGCTGGCCTCGGGCATGGCCGCCATCACGGCAGCGATCCAGACGATTGCCGAGACCGGCGACAACATCGTCTCGGCCAGCACGCTGTACGGCGGCACCTACAACCTGTTTGCCCACACCTTCCCGCAGCAGGGCATCGAAGTGCGCTTTGCCGACCCCGGCCGGCCCGAGACTTTCGCCGCGCTGATCGACGCGCGCACCAAGGCCGTGTTCTGCGAATCGATCGGCAACCCGCTGGGCAACGTGACCGACATCGCCGCGCTGGCCCAGATCGCCCACGACCATGGCGTGCCGCTGATCGTCGACAACACCGTGCCCAGCCCCTACCTGTGCCGCCCGATCGAGCACGGCGCCGACATCGTAGTGCACGCGCTCACCAAATACATGAACGGCCATGGCAACAGCATCGGCGGCGTGATCGTCGACAGCGGCAAGTTCCCTTGGGGCCAGCACAAGGAACGCTTCAAGCGCCTCAACGAGCCCGACGTGAGCTACCACGGCGTGGTCTACACGGAAGCCCTGGGCGCTGCCGCCTACATCGGCCGCGCGCGCGTGGTGCCGCTGCGCAACATGGGCGCGGCGCTCTCGCCGTTCAACGCCTGGCTCACGCTGCAGGGCATCGAAACCCTGCCGCTGCGCATGGACCGCATCTGCGACAACACGCTGGCGCTGGCCCGGTTCCTGCAGAGCCATCCCAAGGTCGAATGGGTGCGCTACGCCGGCCTGCCCGACCACGCCGACCACGCGCTGGCGCAGCGCCAGATGAGCGGCAAGGCCTCGGGCATTCTGTCGTTCGGCCTCAAAGCCAGCGACGCCGACCCGCGCGCCGCCGGCGCGCGCTTCCTCGACGCGCTCGGCCTGTTCACGCGCCTTGTGAACATCGGTGACGCCAAGTCGCTGGCCACGCACCCGGCGTCGACCACGCACCGCCAGCTCAACCCCGAAGAACTGGCCAAGGCCGGCGTCAGCGAAAACATGGTGCGCCTGTCGGTCGGCATCGAGCACATCGACGACCTGCAGGCCGACCTGGCGCAGGCGCTCGAACGCGTCTGAGTCGCCGCACCGCGCCTGCCCCAGCGCCGCAGGCGGTGCGCGGCGGGCGTGCTGAAAAACAGGGGATTTTTGGCCCCAAGCGCTTGTGCACGAAGCGCTTCAAGCTATCGAATTAGAAGCATTCAAAAGGCGCTGTATGGGCTGTGGAAAGTTCACAACAGCGATGCAGCGCAGCGGCATGCATTACCACTGCTTGGGCTTACGATGCGCCAGCGGTTCCTGAAAAAGCTTCATGCAACGCTGCAAGCGTTTTCACGCCGTGCCAAAGCCGCATTTCTTAAAGTCCGGTACTGCCTTCAACGCAGCCCGTCGGATGCAGGGGTTCGGCCCCGCAGCGGCACATAAATGGAGACAAGAATGACCTGGCAGCAAATCTACGACCCGTTCGGCAACATGATCATCTCCACCGCGCTGGCTGCGATCCCGGTGGTGGTCATGCTTGCGGCGCTGGGCTTCTTCCACATCAAGGCGCACATTGCGGCCGGCATGGGGCTGGTGGCAGCGCTGCTGGTGGCCATCTTTGCTTATGGCATGCCGGTGGACATGGCCGGGCGCGCAGCACTCTACGGCGGCTTCACCGGCCTCTTGCCGATTGGCTGGATCGTGCTGAACATCATCTTTCTGCACCAGCTGACCGAGCAGAACGGCAGCTTCAAGGTGCTGCAGGACTCGCTCTCGGGCATCACCGAAGACCGGCGCATCCAGCTGCTGCTGATCGCGTTCTGCTTTGGCGCGTTCTTCGAGGGCGCGGCCGGCTTTGGCACGCCCGTGGCGGTGACGGCCGCGATCCTGATCGGCCTGGGTTTTTCGCCGCTGGCGGCCTCGGGCCTGTCGCTGATCGCCAACACCGCGCCAGTGGCCTTTGGCGCGCTGGGCACGCCCGTGATCACGCTGGCCAAGGTGCATGGCTACGATCTGATGGAAGTCACCGCCATGATCGGACGCCAGCTGCCGTTTTTCTCGCTGCTGGTGCCGTTCTGGCTGATCTGGGCGTTCGCCGGGCGCAAGGGCATGATGGAAATCTGGCCGGCTATCCTGGTGACGGGCGTGTCGTTTGCCGTGCCGCAGTACCTGGTGTCCAACTTCATCGGGCCGGAACTGGTGGACATCATTGCGGCCATCATCTCGATGGCATGCTTGGTGGGCTTCCTGCGCGTGTGGCAGCCCAAGAAGGTGTGGACCTCGCCGTCGCTGCGCGGCAAGGACATCAGCGCTGCCGAGGCCAAGCCGCCCCAGGCGGTCGCGCAGCACAGCCGCGCTGAACTGCTGCGCGCCTGGATGCCCTGGGTGGTGCTGTCGGTGTTCGTGTTCATCTGGGGCCTGCCCGTGGTGAAGACCTGGCTCAACGGCCTCTTCGCCCCCGCCTTCCCCATGAGCGGGCTGCACAACCTGGTCGAAAAGGTGCCACCCGTGGTGACCCAGCCGACCAAGGAAGGCGCCATCTATACGCTCAACCTGCTTTCAGCCACCGGCACGGGCATCCTGCTGTCGGCCATCGTCAGCGCGCTGCTCATGAAGTACAACCCGGTGGCCATCGTGCGCACCTTCTTCAAGACGGTGTGGCTGGTGAAGTATTCACTGCTCACCATCGTTCTGATGCTGGCCCTGGGCACGCTCACGCGCTACTCGGGCACCGACACCACGCTGGGCCTGGCGTTTGCCAACACCGGCGTCCTCTACCCGTTCTTCGGCACGCTGATGGGCTGGCTGGGCGTGGCGCTCACCGGATCGGACACGGCCTCGAACGTGCTGTTTGGCGGCATGCAGAAGGTGGCGGCCGAGCAGTTGGGGCTGTCGCCCAACCTGATGGGCGCGGCCAACAGCTCGGGCGGCGTGATGGGCAAGATGATCGACGCGCAGTCCATCGTCGTGGCGTCCACGGCCACGCGCTGGTTCAACCACGAAGGCGACATCCTGCGCTACGTGTTCTTCCACTCGATTGCGCTGGCCTGCCTGGTGGGCCTGTACGTGACGCTGCAGGCCTATGTCTGGCCATTCCATCTGATGGTCGTGCACTGAACGGGCAAGACGCGACCCTAAGCCGCGCCGACCGAGAAACACAAAAGCCCTCGTCAGAGGGCTTTTGTGTTTGCAGCGGCCACAAGGCCGCACCGCCAAATGGCGATCAACCCTGGTGGGGGCGCTTGCCGGGGTTCTTCTTGCTGCGCGTGGACACGCCGCGCTCCAGGCTCACGCGCTGGCCACGGCCGGCGGTGGGCAGGGTGAAGCCAGGCAGGGTTTTCGGCTGGGGGGTGCGCTTGCGATCTGCTTCGGTGACGATTTTGTTGCCCATGGGAGGCCTCCGCTAAAAAGTGAAAAGAAAAAGGGAAAGCCCTCTATTAGGCCATAGCTGCGGCGCCCCTGACCCAAGCGCCATGGCCCTGCGTGGCTTCATGGCACGCCGGCACGCCCACGCAGGCGCTGCACCAGGGTCACGCCCGCGAGCACCAGCGCACCGGCGACCAGGCCGACCACGGCGTTGAGGCCATTTGCGGCCAGGACCTGCGCCCAAGCCCCGACCTGGGACGCCGCAACGGCCCAGCCCTCGATCGCGTGGTGCAGCGCAGGCCAACCGTGCACCAGAATGCCGCCGCCCACGAGGAACATGGCCGCCGTGCCCGCCACGCTGAGCGCCTTCATCAGCCCCGGCGCAGCGCGCACCACGCCGCGCCCCAGGGCCTGGGCCACGGCGTTGCTGCGGTCGGTGAGCCACAAGCCGAGGTCGTCGAGCTTGACGATGCCCGCCACCAGGCCGTAGACGCCGACGGTCATCAGTGCCGCGACGGCCGTCAGCACCGCCAGCTGCTGCACGAAGGGCGCCTCCGCCACCGTGCCCAGTGCGATGGTGATGATCTCGGCCGACAGGATGAAGTCGGTGCGCACGGCGCCCTGGATCTTGCCCTTTTCGAACGCCACCATGTCGACGGCGGGATTGGCGTTCGCCTGCACGAGGATGTCGTGCTCGGCCGCGGCGCGCGGCGCGCCGTGTAGGAACTTGTGCGCCAGCTTCTCGAAGCCCTCGAAGCACAGGAAGGCGCCGCCCAGCATGAGCAGCGGCGTCACCGCCCAGGGGATGAAGGCACTGATGGCCAGCGCCGCCGGCACCAGGATGACCTTGTTGACCATCGAGCCCTTGGCCACGGCCCAGACCACGGGGATCTCGCGCTCGGCCCGCACGCCCGACACCTGCTGCGCGTTGAGCGCCAGATCGTCGCCCAGGACGCCAGCGGTCTTTTGCGTGGCCACCTTGGTCATGGCCGACACGTCGTCCGCGATCACAGCGCTTTTCTTCGCTGCCACCTTGGTCATCAGGGCCACGTCGTCGAGGATGGTGGCAATGTCGTCCAACAGGGTCAGCAGGCTGGCTCCGGCCATGGAAACTCCTTGGGAGAGAGTCTGAAAGTGGACGGATTATGGATAAAAAAAGCTTCCAACGCTTGTAGGACATGCGCTGGAAGCTATGTTTTTGATAGTGAAACAGGTCAGCAGCGCGGCCGCTGCGCGCGCTGTCCCAAGCTCAACCGATCCACTTGCGCGCGTTCCGCCAGATCTGCATCCAGGGGCTCGCCGCGGCCGCGCCGCCGGTGGCGGCCAGGTCGGTCCAGCTCATCTGGATGTTGCGGAAGACCCGCTCGGGGTGCGGCATCATGGCCGTGAAGCGCCCGTCGGCGGTGGTCACGGCCGTCAAGCCGCCGGCGCTGCCGTTGGGGTTGAACGGGTACTGCTCGGCGGCCGCGCCGTGGTGGTCGACGAAGCGCATGGCGGCAATCGCCTGCGCCGCGTTGCCGCGGTGCTTGAAGTTGGCATAGCCCTCGCCGTGCGCCACGGCGATCGGCAGGCGGCTGCCGGCCATGCCGGCAAAGAACAGGCTCGGCGATTCGAGCACCTCGACCATCGACAGCCGCGCCTCGAAGCGCTCGCTCTGGTTGGTCGTGAAGCGCGGCCAGTCCTGCGCGCCCGGAATGATGTCGGCCAGCTCGGCAAACATCTGGCAGCCGTTGCACACGCCGAGGCCGAAGGTGTCCTGGCGCGCGAAGAAGCCCTGGAACTGCGCCGCCAGCACGGGGTTGAAGGTGATGCTGCGCGCCCAGCCAATGCCGGCGCCCAGCGTGTCGCCGTAGCTGAAGCCACCGCACGCGACCACGCCCTGGAAGTCCTGCAGCCGGGCGCGGCCGGTCTGCAGATCGGTCATGTGCACATCGTGCGCCTCGAAGCCCGCTTCGGTGAAGGCATAGGCCATTTCGATGTGCGAGTTCACGCCCTGCTCGCGCAGCACGGCCACCTTGGGGCGCGCGAGGTTCAAGAACGGCGCGGCCACGTTGACGGCCGGGTCGAACGCCAGGTGCACATGCATGCCGGGGTCGGCCGGCGCGCCGGCGGCGGCGTGCTCGGCGTCGGCACCGGCCGGGTTGTCGCGCTGCTGGCAGATCTTCCAGCTCACGCTGTCCCAGACCTGGTGCAGGTCGTGCAGCGGCGCGCTGAAGACTTCCTTGGCGTCGCGCCACACCGACAGCTGGCCCTTGCCCGCGTCGATGGCAGAGCTGGCCGGGCGCGTCTTGCCGACGAAGTGGCTGAAGGCCGAGAGGCCGTGCGCGCGCAGCGTCTGCATGACCTCGTTGCGCTCGGCCGTGCGCACCTGCAGCACCACGCCCAGCTCTTCGTTGAACAGCGCCTTGAGCGTCAGCTCTTCGCGGCGCGCGCTGACCTGCTGCGCCCAATTCTTGGCGTCGCCGGTTTCCATGCGGCTGTCGGAGATGCCGTCGCCTTCGATGACCAGCATGTCGACGTTCAGCGCCACGCCGACGTGGCCGGCAAAGGCCATCTCGGCCACCGCGGCCAGCAGGCCGCCGTCGCTGCGGTCGTGGTAGGCCAGAATCTTGCCCTGCGCGCGCAGCGCGTTCACGGCGGCCACGAGGTTCTTCAGGTCTTGCGCGTCGTCAAGGTCGGGCACGGTGTCGCCGGCCTGGCCGAGCACCTGGCCCAGGATGCTGCCGCCTATGCGGCTTTGGCCCTTGCCCAGGTCGATCAGCACCAGCGTGGTGTCGTCCTCCGTGGCGTCAAGCTGCGGCGTCAGCGTGCCGCGCACGTCTGCCAGCGTGGCAAATGCGGTGATGACCAGGCTGACGGGCGAGACCACCTTGTGGGCTTCGCCTGCGTGCTGCCACTGCGTGCGCATCGACAAGGAGTCCTTGCCGACCGGAATCGACACGCCGAGCGCCGGGCACAGCTCCAGGCCCACGGCCTTCACGGTGGCGTACAGCGCGGCGTCTTCGCCGGGCTCGCCGCAGGCGGCCATCCAGTTGGCCGAGAGCTTGACGCGCGGCAGCTCGATCGGCGCGGCCAGCAGGTTGGTGATGGCTTCGGCCACGGCCATGCGGCCCGAAGCCGGCGCGTCGATGGCGGCCAGCGGCGTGCGCTCGCCCATGGCCATGGCCTCGCCGGCAAAGCCCTTGTAATCGGCCAGCGTCACCGCCACGTCGGCCACCGGCACCTGCCAGGGGCCGACCATCTGGTCGCGGTGCGTGAGGCCGCCCACGCTGCGGTCGCCGATGGTGATCAGGAAGCGCTTGGACGCCACCGTGGGGTGGCTCAGCACGTCGATGACGGACTGCTGCAGGCTGACGCCGGTGAGAACCATGGGCGCGAACTCGCGCGCCACGGTGGCCACGTCGCGGTGCATCTTGGGCGGCTTGCCCAGCAGCACGGACATGGGCATGTCGACCGGCAGCTTTTGGTCGTCCGCCGTGGCGGCCGTGTCTTCGAGCACCAGCTGGCGCTCCTCGGTGGCCGTGCCGATGACGGCGAACGGGCAGCGCTCGCGCTCGCAGAAGGCCTGGAACTGGTCCAGCGACTCCGGCGCGATCGCCAGCACGTAGCGCTCCTGGCTTTCGTTGGACCAGATTTCTTTCGGCGACATGCCCGACTCTTCGAGCTGCACGGCGCGCAGGTCAAAGCGCGCGCCGCGGCCGGCGTCGTTGGTCAGCTCGGGGAAGGCGTTCGAGAGCCCGCCCGCGCCCACGTCGTGGATCGCCAGGATCGGGTTGGCCGCGCCCTGCGCCCAGCAGTGGTTGATGACCTCCTGCGCGCGGCGTTCGATTTCGGGGTTGCCGCGCTGCACCGAGTCAAAGTCGAGCTCGGCCGCGTTGGCGCCCGTGGCCATCGAGCTGGCGGCGCTGCCGCCCATGCCGATGCGCATGCCCGGGCCGCCGAGCTGGATCAGCAGCGAACCGGCCGGGAATTCGATCTTCTGCGTTTGCGCGGCGTCGATCACGCCCAGGCCGCCGGCGATCATGATGGGCTTGAGGTAGCCGCGCGCCACGCCCGCGACGGTCTGCTCGTACTCACGGAAGTAGCCCAGCAGGTTCGGTCGGCCGAACTCGTTGTTGAACGCGGCGCCGCCCAGCGGCCCCTCGGTCATGATCTGCAGCGGGCTGGCGATGTGGCCGGGCTTGCCGCCCTCCTGGTCGGAAGCGCCGCCCCAGAGCTTGGAGACGGTGAAGCCCGTCAGGCCCGCCTTGGGCTTGGAGCCGCGCCCGGTCGCGCCTTCGTCGCGGATTTCGCCGCCCGCGCCCGTGGAGGCACCGGGAAACGGCGAGATCGCCGTGGGGTGGTTGTGCGTTTCCACCTTCATCAGCACGTGCTGCAACGCACTCTTTTTTTGATAGCTAGAAGCGCTGGACCCGCTTGCGCTAGAGGCCATTTTGGCCACAAATCGCTCGACCTGCGTGCCTTCCATCACCGAGGCGTTGTCGGAGTACGCCACCACCGTGTGCTGCGGGCTGGTCTGGTGCGTGTGGCGGATCATGCCGAACAGGGTCACGCCCTGCGCCGCGCCGTCGATGGTGAACTGCGCGTTGAAGATCTTGTGACGGCAGTGCTCGCTGTTGGCCTGCGCGAACATCATCAGCTCGACGTCGCTGGGGTTGCGGCCCAAGCCCTGGAAGGCGTGAACGAGGTAGTCGATTTCGTCGTCGGCCAGCGCCAGGCCAAAGCGCACGTTGGCCGCTTCGAGCTGCGCGCGCCCGCCGCCGAGCACGTCCACATGCTCCATGGGCTGGGGCTGCAGCGCGGTGAACAGCGCCTGCGCGCCGGCCAGGTCGGCCACCACGGACTCGGTCATGCGGTCGTGCAGCAGTGCGGCGACCTGCGCCAGCTGCTCGGCGCTGAGCGTCGGCCGGCCCAGCAGGCCCGACTGCAGTTGCAGGCGGTATTCGGTGACGCGCTCGACCCGGTGGATCTGCAGCCCACAGTTGCGCGCGATGTCGGTGGCCTTGGACGCCCAGGGCGAGACGGTGCCCAGGCGCGGCGTGACGACGATGGCGGGGCCCTCGGCCGGGCCGGCGTAGGGCTCGCCGTAGGTCAGCAGGTCGGCCAAGCGCTGCTGCTGCTCGGGGGTCGGTGCCACGTCGGTGGCAACCAGGTGCACATGGCGCGCGGCGATGGCGGCGATCTTCGGGTGGATGGCTTCGAGCGCAGCCTGGAGTTGTTGGGCGCGGAAAGGGCTGAGAGCGTTACCGCCCGCAAGCGTGGTCATGTGCAAGGTCACAGTGGCGGCCTGAAGGGTTTGAGAGGACAGAGGGACCGACCGGGGGCAGCCCGGCGATGGCGGCGCCGGAAGGCCTGCGCACGCGGGATCGAAGCCCGGCATTTTACCGGGCTGGGGGCAGGGGCAGCTCCCGGTGGCCGGCAGGGCACAGGGCGCGATGGGATAATTGCCGCATGAGCATCACCATCAAAACGGCAGAAGACATTGCCGGCATGCGCGTGGCATGCCGCCTGGCCTCTGAAGTGCTGGACTACATCGCACCGCACATCCGGCCCGGCATCACCACCCGCGAAATCGACCGCCTGGGCGCCGAATGCATGGCCCAGCAGGGCACCATTTCGGCCACCATCGGCTACCAGCCGCCGGGCTACCCACCCTACCCCGCGTCGCTGTGCACCTCGGTCAACCATGTGGTCTGCCACGGCATTCCCAACGACAAGCCGCTCAAGAAGGGCGACTTCGTCAACGTCGACGTCACCGTGATCACCCCGGACGGCTGGTACGGCGACAACAGCCGCATGTACCTGATCGGCGAATGCTCGATCGCCGCCAAGCGCCTGTCGGCCATCACCTTCGACGCCATGTGGCTGGGCATCCAGCAGGTCAAGCCCGGCGCCCACCTGGGCGACATCGGCCACGCCATCCAGAAGTTCGCCGAAGGCCATGGTTTCAGCGTGGTACGCGAGTTCTGCGGCCACGGCATCGGCAAGGTGTTCCACGAGGAGCCGCAGGTGCTGCACTACGGCCGCCCCGGCACGCTCGAAGAATTGAAGCCCGGCATGGTCTTCACCATTGAACCGATGATCAATGCCGGCCGGCGCGAGATCAAGGAATTCGGCAACGACGGCTGGACCATCGTCACCAAGGACCACAGCCTTTCGGCCCAGTGGGAGCACACGGTGCTGGTTACCGAAACCGGCTACGACGTGCTGACGCTCTCCGCCGGCTCACCCGCCCTGCCCCCCTTCGTCCAGGCCACGGCCACCTGAGCGCCACCGCGCACGCTTCTTGCATGGTTGCGGGCCATGTCCTCTGACCCTGCCCTGTCCATGACCGAACTGCACGACCTGCGCGACACCTACCGCCAGCACAAAGCGGCCCTGCTGGCCGCGCTGCAGGCCTCGCAGGCGTCCACGCGCGGCATCCACGCGCGCCTGCGCAAGCTCTCGGGCCTCACCGGCAGCCTGCTGTGCACGCTGTGGGCGCACGCGGCCCTGCCACAGAGCTTGGCGCTGGTCGCCGTCGGCGGCTTTGGCCGCGACCAGCTGTTTCCCTACTCCGATGTGGACGTGCTGCTGCTCTTGCCCGAGGACGGCGGCGGCGCCGACGGCGCCGCGCTGAACGGCCAGGTCGAATCCTTCATCCGCAGCTGCTGGGACGCCGGCCTCGAAATCGGCTCCAGCGTGCGCACCGTGCCCGAGTGCATCGCCGAGGCCGACCGCGACGTGACGGTGCGTACCTCGCTGCTGGAGGCGCGCCTGCTGTGCGGCAATGCCGCGCTCTTTGCCGACTTCCAGCACCAATACCGTGCGCACCTGGACCCCCAGGCCTTCCTGGTCGCCAAGACGCTGGAGATGCGCCAGCGCCACAACAAGTACGAAAACACCCCCTACGCGCTGGAGCCCAACTGCAAGGAGTCGCCCGGGGGCCTGCGCGACCTGCAGATGGTGCTGTGGGTGGCGCAGGCGGCGGGCCTGGGCCGCACCTGGCAGGAACTGGCCGACAGCGGCCTGGCCACGCCGTTCGAGGTGCGCCAGATCGCGCGCAACGAAGCCGTGCTCTGCGCGATCCGCGCGCGCCTGCATGTGCTGGCCGGGCGGCGCGAAGACCGCCTGGTGTTCGACCTGCAGACCGCCGTGGCCGAGTCGTTTGGCTACCGCTCGCTCACGCCCGACGGCCAGCGCCTGCCCATGCGCGCCAGCGAGACACTGATGCGCCGCTACTACTGGGCCGCCAAGGCGGTGACGCAGCTGTGCCAGATCCTGCTGCTGAACATCGAGGAGCGGCTCAACCCGCCGGCGCGGCCGCCGCAGCCGATCAACGCGCGCTTCTTCGACAAGGCGGGCATGATCGACGTCGCCAGCGACGACCTGTACCAGCGCGACCCGCACGCCATCCTCGAAACCTTTCTGCTCTTCCAGAGTTCGGCCGCGCTGCAGCACCTCTCGGCGCGCACGCTGCGCGCGCTCTACAGCGCGCGCGCCGTCATGGACAGCACGTTCCGCCGCGACCCGGTCAACCGCGCCGCCTTCATGCGCATCCTGCAGCAGCCCTCGGGCCTCACGCACGCCATGCGGCTGATGAACCAGACCTCGGTGCTGGGGCGCTATGTCTGGCCGTTTCGCCGCATCGTCGGCCAGATGCAGCACGACCTGTTCCATGTCTACACCGTGGACCAGCACATCCTGATGGTGCTGCGCAACGTGCGGCGCTTCTTCATCGCCGAGCATGCGCACGAGTACCCGTTTTGCTCGCAGCTCGCGGCCGGCTGGGACAAGCCCTGGATCCTGTACGTGGCGGCGCTGTTCCACGACATCGGCAAGGGGCGCGGCGGCGACCATTCCCAGATCGGCGGGGCCGAGGCGCGGCGCTTTTGCCGCCAGCACGGCCCGCATGGCATCGGGCGCGACGACGCCCAGCTCATCGAATTCCTGGTGCTGGAGCACCTGACCATGAGCCAGGTGGCGCAGAAGCAGGACCTGAGCGACCCGGACGTGATCGCCCGGTTTGCGCAGCGCGTGGGCAACGAGCGCTACCTCACGGCGCTGTACCTGCTCACGGTGGCCGACATCCGCGGCACCAGTCCTAAGGTCTGGAATGCCTGGAAGGGCAAGCTGCTCGAAGACCTGTACCAGCTGGCGCTGCGCGCCCTGGGCGGGCGCGCGCCCGACGCGGCCGCCGCCGTCGAGGCACGCAAGCGCGACGCGCTCGTGCTGCTGGCCCTGAGCGCCCAGCCCTCCGGGGCGCACCGCGCGCTGTGGGAGACGCTCGACGTGAGCTACTTCATGCGCCACGAGGCCGCCGACATCGCCTGGCACGCGCGCCACCTCTCGCGCCATGTGGGCACGGCCCGCCCGGTGGTGCGCGCGCGCCAGTCGCTGGCCGGCGAAGGCCTGCAGGTCATGGTCTATGCCAGCGACCAGGCCGATCTGTTTGCACGCATCTGCGGCTACTTCGACCGCGCAGGCTTCTCCATCCTGGACGCGCGCGTGCACACGGCCCGCAACGGCTATGCGCTCGACACCTTCCAGGTCATCACGGCCACGCTGCCCGGGCACTACCGGGAGCTCATGCACATGGTCGAAAGCGACCTCGCGCGCGCCATCGAACAAGGCGGCCCCCTGCCCGAACCCGGCCAGCGGCGCCTCTCGCGCCGCGCCAAGAGCTTCCCCGTGGCGCCGCGCGTGACCCTGCGGCCCGATGAAAAGGCCCAGCTCTGGCTGCTGGGCATCTCGGCCAGCGACCGTGCAGGCCTGCTGTACCTGGTGGCACGCGTGCTGGCGCGCCACGGCCTGAGCGTGCAGCTGGCCAAGGTCAGCACCCTGGGCGAGCGCGTGGAGGACACCTTCCTGGTTGAGGGCCCCGAACTGCAAAACAGCGCGCGGCAGATCCAGATCGAGACCGAAGTCCTGCAGGCGCTGTCGTCCTGAGGCAGAGGTGTCTATTTGATAGCTGCCAGCGCTTGCCACGCAAGCGTTTGCGGCCGTTTCAATAGGAATACGGGACGGGGCCGACCGCGTACGCCGCGCCCCGACCCCGCGCAGGGCGGTGCCCCGCGGGGGGTCGAACATCTGCCTCGGCTTGCTTTGCGCAGGACTGCGGCCTATAAGAACGTGGCACGAAGCGGCGCCCGCAACCCCGCGCGCGCGAACGGAGAAAGACATGTTCAAACACCTGCTCTTGCCCACCGACGGCACCGCCCTGTCCGAGGACGCCGTGCGCCGCGGCATGCGCTTTGCCAGAGAACTCGGTGCCAAGGTAACGGGCTTCTATGCCATGCCGGAATTCCGCGTGATGGGCTATACCACGGCCATGCTCAAGGACACGGAGACCATGTTCGAGACGCAGGCAGTGGCGCATGCCGAGGCTGTGCTCGGCTACGTGCAGGCGGCAGCGCAGAAGGAAGGCGTGGCCTGCGACACCGTCATGACCACCAGCGACCGCCCCTACGAGGCCATCATCAAGGCGGCCCAGGACCGGGGCTGCGACCTGATCCTCATGGCCTCCCATGGGCGCCGCGGCGTCGAAGGCTTCCTGCTCGGCAGTGAAACGCAAAAGGTGCTGGCCCACAGCAGGATTCCGGTGCTGGTGCACCGCTGAGCCACCGCGCGGGCGTGTTCGCCTTCAGTCGTCCTCGGCCGCGTCGATGGCGGGAAACAGGACCTCGGTGTAGCCAAACTGCGTGAAGTCGCGCATGCGCATCGGGTACAGCTTGCCCAGCAGGTGGTCGCACTCGTGCTGCACCACGCGGGCGTGGAAGCCCTCGGCCGTGCGCTCGATGGGGTCGCCATAAGGGTCCAGGCCGCGGTAGTGGATGCGCAACCAGCGCGGCACCCTGCCACGCAGGCCGGGCACCGACAGGCAGCCCTCCCAGTCTTCCTCCTCTGCGTCGCCCAGCGGCGTGATCACCGGGTTGAGCAGCACAGTGGGCGGAACCTGGGGGCGGTCGGGGTAGCGCGGGTTGCTTTCGTGCGAGCCAAAAATGACCAGCTGCAGGTCCACGCCGATCTGCGGCGCGGCCAGGCCCGCGCCGTTGGCGGCGCGCATGGTCTCCTGCATGTCGTGCACCAGGCGGTGCAACTCGTCCGTGTCAAACGCGGTGACGGGCTGGGCCACGCGCAGCAAGCGCGGATCGCCCATTTTCAAGATGGTGTGGAGGGTCATGGTGTCGGCAAATGCGTCTGAAAAGGTTCAGCCCTGGGCCGCCAGCATAGCTGGCCGCGCGCGTGGGAAGGCGGCCAGGCGCCCAAGCCCATGCACAATGCCAAGGCTTCGTCCACCGCCCGCCACGGCCATGCCGCTCCCACACCCGCCCGCCGCTCCTGTCCCGCCGCACCGCCGCCTGAGCGCCCCGCTGCGCTGGCTGCTGCTGGCCTTTGCCATCCTGTGCCTGGTGCTGGGCGTGGTGGGCGTGTTTGTGCCGGGCCTGCCGACCACGGTCTTCATCCTGATGGCTGGCTGGGCGGCAGCACGCAGTTCGCCGCGCCTGCATGCGTGGCTGTGGCAACACCGGCTGTTTGGCCGCCTGCTGCGCGACTGGTCCCAAGGGGGTTGCGTCGGCCGCCGGGCCAAATGGAGCGCCACCGTGCTCATGGCCTTGTGCGCGGCCGTGCTGTTTGCCACCGGCACGCGCCTGTGGGCCGCCGCCCTGGCCAGCGCATGCATGGCCTGCGTGCTGGTGTGGCTGTGGCATCGCCCGGAGCCGCGTTGATGCGCTGGACGCCCTTCCTGCAGACAAGAAGCCGAGGATGCGGCAACTGGCCAAAAGCGCTCCATTTTGTGTATATAATCTAAGTCTTGTTCCTCGATAGCTCAGTCGGTAGAGCGCCGGACTGTTAATCCGTAGGTCCCTGGTTCGAGCCCAGGTCGAGGAGCCAAGAATTCACAGGCCCTGCAGGTGTACGCAGGGCCTTTTACGTACCGATCATTCCTCGATAGCTCAGTCGGTAGAGCGCCGGACTGTTAATCCGTAGGTCCCTGGTTCGAGCCCAGGTCGAGGAGCCAGCCCAAAAAGCGACCACCCCAGGATGGGGTGGTCGCTTTTTTTATGGGCCCTTCGGGCCCGCCCCGTCCTTGGCCTGCGGCCTGCATTGCGGCGACTGCCCGGCCTGCCGGAGGTAGGCGATCAGGTCGCTGCGCTCGCTTGCGTCGGGCACGCCGTCGTAGGCCATGCTGCTGCCCGGCACCAGCGCGAGGGGTTTGCGCAGGAACAGGTCGAGCGTCTTCTCGTCCCACACCAGGCCCGACTTCTTCATCGCGTCGGAATAGGCAAACCCCGGCACACTTCCCGCGCGGCGCCCGAGCAAGCCGCAGTGGTGCGGCCCCACCCGGTCGTAGGCCAATGCATGGCAGGCCAGGCACCGCGCGTAGACCTGCTCGCCCCGCAGCGCGTCGGGCGCAGCCGCAGCCAGGGCAGTCACGCCGCAGGCCAGAACAGCCACACCCCACCGCAGCCACCCATGCACGGAGCTCATGACATGAAGGCCGATGGCACGGGGTTTTCGCCCAGGGCCTGGCGCAGCACCGCCCAATGCATGGCCTCGTCGCCCAGGATGCTGGCGGCCGCCTTGGCCAGGTCGCGGTTGCCAAACAGGGGCACGGCGCCCAGGTAGGCGCTGACAGCCCCCTGCTCCAGCCGCGCGGCAAATCTCAGCACATCGGCCTGCGATTGGAGCCGCTCCCCCGAAAAGTCGTATTTGTCCTTGGCCGCCACGGGCTTTCCGCCGAGCTTGGTGATGGTCTTGGCCAGCAGGTCGGCATGCTGCTTGTGGTGGCCCTGGAACCCCACGGCCAGATCGAGCACCGGCTTTTCGAGCAGCTGGCTTTCGGCGCCTGCCTGGTAGGCGGCAATGGCCTCCAGCTCGGCGCCCAGCGCGGTGTTGAGAATCTGCGTGTCACCGGCGGCCTGGTTGGCACTCCGGGCCTTGGCAGCGAGCGCCTCATTGCCGGACAGCAGCGCGACCGCCGCCCCCGATAGGACGAGGCCCGAACGGCCCAAGAACAGGCGCCGCGCAGCGGCGGGATGAGGCATGGCGAGAAAAGACATGGCGTTCTCCTGGCGGATCAAGGAATGGGCGGGGCGCCCGCGGCGATGTTGGCCAGCACATGCGCCACGATGCGATCGCAGCGCGCGCCGGCAAACGAGAATGCGTCTTCCATGGCGAAGTCCATCTCGCGCGACAGGCTCTCCCGCAGCAGGCCGCGGGCGCGAAAAAAGCGCGTGCGCACCGTCGCCTCAGCCAAGCCGAGCGCGGCCGCCACTTCCTCCACCGATAACTCCTGCACTGCGCGCAGGACAAACACGGTGCGAAACGCCTCGGGCAACGCGTCGATGCGCCGCTCCATGAGCCGGCGCATCTCCGTGCGTGCTGCTGCCGCCTCGGGCTGCTCATCGGGGTTGGCTTCCATCCCTGCTTCGGCGTCCATGGCACCCACCTCCTGGCCGGTATCCAAGGCGATGACCTGGCCCGCACGGCGCCGCACCCGGCCCAGTGCCTCATTGATGACGATGCGCACCAGCCAGGTGGAAAGCCGCGCCTCCTGACGGAACGTGCCCAGCGCGCGCCAGGCACTCAGGTAGCCCTCCTGGAGCGCCTCTTCGGTATCGGCGTCGCTTTTCAAGATGCTGCGTACCGTGCGAAACAGCAGGCGGTTGTGTCGCCGCATGATCAGGGCAAATGCCTGGGCATTGCCCTGGGCGGCGCGCGCGGCCAAATCCGCGTCGGAGGCGTCGTCCGGCAACCCGGAAAGCTGCAGGGTCGGGGTCGTGTGCATGGCATGTCCTTTATTCGTTAGATGCCCTGCCTGCCTGCGCCGTTCCCGCGCAGCCTCCCGCCTGGGGCAGGAGCCTTGCGAACGGCCCCTTACTCCGAGGCGGCCCCGCCGGCGTCAGCCGATGTCCACTGTGAAGTTCGGATCAAACAAGGTGTTTTCATTGGCCCCGCCCAGGGCATAGCCTCGCGGATTGCAGACCACGCGCGTGCCGTTGACGCAGTAGTCAAAACTGTCGTGCACATGGCCATGCACCCACAGCTGCACCCGCCGGCCATCGAGCAGGTGCTCGGCATTCGACACAAAGCAGGCATTGAGCAGCGACTGCGCAAAGCGCGGGTGGATGCTGCGTGGCGAGGGGGCATGGTGGGTGATGACCACCGTCGGCCCCCTGTGCGGCTGGGCGAGCTTCTGCTCCAGCCAAGCGGCGTGGCGATCGAACAGCGCGGTGCAGTGGGCCGGCGTGAGCAGGTCCAGTGCGCCGTCCTCGAGCGCAATCCGGCTGAAATCCCGCAGCATGCGCTGCGCTTCAGCCTGGCATGCGGCGCTGCGCTGCCGGTCCGGAAACAGGCGAAAGTCGGTCCACAACGTGGCGCCAAGAAAGCGCACACCCGCCACCACCCGCTCGCCTTGCTGAAGCACCTGGACCCGGGTGCCCTCCGTCAGCGCCCGCCACTGAGCGGCAACCCCCCGGAGGCTGCCGCCGTAATACTCATGGTTGCCCGGAACATAGAGCACGGGTTTGCCCAAACCCTGCGCCCAGGCCAGCGCCTGGAGCGGACGCGCAACGTCTCCCGCAAGGATGACCACATCGGCATCGTTGCGTGGGATATCCAGGTCGCCTTGGCCCAAATGCAGGTCCGACAGAATATTGATCTTCATGGAAGGCCCGTGAAAAGCGGAGCCACGAGGCAGCGCTACAAAACCGCCCAACGGTGGCAGGCAGTCTGCTTTTACATCGGCTACTCCAGACCTGCACTGTGCGTTCCCTATGGCCCTTGCGCTCGTACCGCTGGCCGCTGTGCATCTGTCATGCCAGCCCGCACTGCGGGGCTGCTGCGGCGACAATGCGCCTTACCGATCACCCTGCCCCGACCGATGCCCTCACCCCTGCCCTGGCTGGAGCCTGACGAGCCATTTCCCGCGCCACACCACGCATGGGGCCAGAACGATCCGGCCCCCGGCCTCTTGGCCGCAGGTGCAGCGCTGGACGTGGCGCACCTGCGACGCGCCTATGGTCAGGGCATTTTTCCGTGGTTCAGCGGTGACCAGCCCATCCTGTGGTGGGCACCCGACCCGCGCATGGTGCTGCGGCCCGGCGCGTTTCGCCTGCACCGGTCTCTGCGTAAAACGCTGCAGCGGTTCCGTGCCGATCCGCGCTGCGAGATTCGGGTGGACCACAACTTCCGCGATGTGATAAGCGCCTGCGCGGCCGCGCAGCGCACGGGCCAAAGCGGCACGTGGATCGGACCGGAGATGGTGGACGCCTATGGCGCTTTCCACGCTGCCGGCTACGCACACAGCGTGGAGACCTGGGTTGACGGCCGTCTGGCAGGCGGGCTGTACTGCGTCGGCCTGGGCCGGGCGGTGTTCGGCGAGTCGATGTTCGCCCGCGCCACGGACGCGTCCAAAATCGCACTCGCCGCTCTGGTGTGCCTGTCGCTGCGGCACGGCGTTGCGCTCATTGATTGCCAGCAAAACACCCAGCACCTGGCCTCCCTCGGGGCCCACGAAATCGCCCGCACCGACTTCATGGCACACCTTGTCCAGGCCCAAGCCATGCCTGCGATCGCATGGCATTTCAAGCCCGTATACTGGAATGAGATTTTGTCTCCCACGGCACCAGTGGCATGACGCAACTCAACGATCTTCCGGCCCAGACACTGCAGTTTTACGCAACTGCCCCGTATGCGTGCAGCTACCTGCCCCATCGGCAAGCACGCTCCCAGGTAGCCACGCCGGGGCATCTGGTGCGCAGCGACACCTACTCCAACCTCGTGGCCCAGGGGTTCCGGCGCAGCGGAATGTTCACCTACCGTCCCTACTGCGACGGCTGCCAGGCCTGCACGCCACTGCGCGTGCTGGCCCGGGAGTTCCAGCCCGACCGCAGTCAGCGGCGTGCCCGGCAGCGCCACGCGGACCTGCAGGTCCGCATCCTGCGGCCCGGCTTTGTGCCTGAACACTACCAACTCTATCTGCGCTACCAAAATGCACGCCACGCCGGGGGCGGAATGGACCACGACAGCATTGACCAATACACGCAGTTTTTGCTCCACAGCCGAGTGGATTCGCGCCTTGTGGAGTTCCGCGAACCCGGCATGGACGGCAGACTCAAGATGGTGTCCATCCTGGACATGCTCGACGACGGCCTGTCCGCTGTCTACACCTTCTATGAGCCGGAAGCGCGCAGCAGCTATGGCACCTACAACGTGCTGTGGCAGATCGAACAGGCCTGCCGCCTCGGCTTGCCCCACGTTTATCTGGGCTACTGGATCGCCGCCAGTGCCAAGATGAATTACAAGGCAGTTTTCCTGCCGCACGAAGTCCTCATCCACCAGCAATGGCAACGCGTCGAAAGCCTGCACCGGTCGCCGCCAGGGGATGAAATTTCACCAAGTAAAATGCACGGACTTTAGGAGAGTTCGCTGCCCATGAAAACATTCGACCCGGCGATTCCAACCAAACCCAGCGTTCAGGTCATAGAACGCATGTTTGCCCTGATAGATGTGCTGGCCTCGCGTGAAGAAGCCATTTCACTCAAGGAAATCAGCGAGAAGACCGGACTTCACCCTTCGACCACCCATCGCATCCTGAACGATCTGGCCACCGGCCGCTTTGTTGATCGGCCGGAATCGGGCAGCTACCGCCTTGGCATGCGCTTGCTGGAGTTGGGCAATCTGGTCAAGGCCCGCCTGAGTGTGCGCGACGCAGCCCTTGTCCCAATGCGCGAACTGCACCGGCTCACCCAGCAACCGGTCAACCTGAGCATGCGCCAGGGCGATGAAATCATCTACGTCGAGCGCGCTTACAGCGAACGCTCGGGCATGCAGGTGGTGCGCGCCATCGGCGGGCGCGCCCCCCTGCACCTGACCTCCACCGGAAAGCTGTTTCTGGCGGCGGACGACCCGCAACGGGTGCGCACCTACGCTACACGCACAGGCCTTGCAGGACACACCCGCAACAGCATCACGCAGCTGTCCGTGCTGGAGCGCGAACTGGCCAAGGCACGCCAATATGGGGTGGCACGCGACAACGAAGAACTGGAGCTGGGGGTGCGCTGCATGGCCGCTGGCATCCATGACGATCAGGGCAAACTGGTCGCAGGACTGTCGATTTCAGCGCCAGCGGACCGACTCGATGAGGGCTGGCTGCCCAAGCTGCAGGCGACCGCCCAAGAAATCTCGGCGGCTCTGGGTTTTAACGGCACGCCTGGATTCTCCTCTCCAGTCCCTGCCCAGGGCTCTTAGGAGCCTGTCGGATAACGCAGCTGCCTGGCCTTCGAGAGGAGGACCAGTTGCCGAGACTCAGCCGTTGCCACGCACCGCATGCGGCACCGCAGAGCGGAGGGCCGGTGTGGACTCCACCCAGCTGCGCACCCGCTCGGCATCACCGAGGCGGCTGAATTTTCCGGCCGAGTCCAGAAACACCATGATCAGCTTGCGTCCGGCCACCTGCGTCTGCATCACCAGGCAGCGCCCCGCTTCCGAGATATAGCCTGTCTTTTGCAGACCGATGTCCCACGCCGGGCTGTGCACCAGGCGGTTGGTGTTGTTGTACTGCAAGGTCTTGGCGCCCACCGCCACCTCGTAGCCTGGCGAAGTGGAAAATTCGCGCAGCACCGGATCGCTGTGCGCAACATTCACCAGCACCGCCAGGTCGCGGGCGCTCGACTGGTTGTTGCTCGACAGACCTGTTGGCTCCACGTAGCGCGTGTCTGCCATGCCCAACAGGCGCGCCTTGGCGTTCATCTGTCCGACGAACAGGGCCAGTCCCCCCGGATAGGTGCGTCCGAGCGCATGGGCGGCGCGGTTTTCGCTGGACATCAGCGCCAGGTGCAGCATTTCACGGCGCGTGAGCGTCGTGCCCACGGACAAGCGCGAGCGGCTGCCTTTTTCGGTGTCAACATCGTCCTGCGTGATGGTGATCGGCTCGTCCATGGGCAGGTTGGCCTGGGTGATGAGCAGCCCGGTCATGAGCTTGGTGAGCGACGCGATGGGCAACACAGCATGGTCGTTCTTGCTGAGCAGCACCTCGTGGGTATCCTGGTCAATCACCAGCGCCACGCTGGACTTGAGTGCCAGCGGATCGGTCAGGGTGTGCAGACCCGCAAGCTCGCCAAATGAGGGCCGCGCCGGCGCCACATAGGCGGTGCGCACGGGCGCTCGTGCGGACACGGCAGAAGCGCGCGTGACCTTGACTCGGGGTGCAGCTTTTCGGGGTGCCACCGAGCGCTTGGCGGCAACCGTGCTGACCTGCTTCTTGGCCGCAGATTTCTTGCGTTCCGCCGCATCTGCGCCCGGGGCTGCGAGGGCAACGCCCAGCGCCGCAACGCCCAACACCTGAATGAACGAGCGCAATGCGGTGCGAGGGCGGCTTTGCATTAAGGTGTCTCCAATGGGCAGAAAATGTGCAGAAGTGTAGCGGCAACAAAAAATCGCGCAAGATCAATGGCTTGCGCGACTTTTCAACAATCAGGATGAAATTATAGGCTGCGGCCTGTGGCCGCGGAAGCCTTCACCCCTGCGCAGCGACGCGATCGGCCTTGCTGTGTAGCTTGTTCAGCGCACTCAGGTAAGCCTTGGCCGATGCGACAACGATGTCCGGATCTGCCCCGACGCCATTGACCACGCGACCGCTGTTTTGCAGGCGCACCGTCACCTCGCCCTGGCTTTCGGTCGAGCCACTGATGGCATTGACGGAATACAGCACCATTTCGGCGCCGCTGCGGGCGTGCGACTCAATGGCCTTGAGCGAAGCGTCGACCGGCCCGTTGCCGTCCGACTCGCCAGTCACTTCCTTGCCGCTGACCGTGAACACCACGGTAGCATGGGGGCGCTCGCCGGTTTCGCTGTGCTGCGACAGCGAGACAAAACCAAACTGGTCCTTTTCGCCGGCCGTGTGCTCATCGTTGACCAGCGCCAGGATGTCCTCGTCGAAGATCTCGCTCTTGCGGTCGGCCAGTTCCTTGAAGCGTGCGAATGCGGCGTTGTTGTCCGCTTCGCTTTCCAGGCTGACACCCAGTTCCTGCAGGCGCTGCTTGAACGCATTGCGCCCGCTGAGTTTGCCCAGGACGATCTTGTTGGCGGTCCAGCCCACGTCCTCGGCGCGCATGATCTCGTAGGTATCGCGGGCCTTGAGCACGCCGTCTTGGTGGATGCCGCTGGCATGCGCGAAGGCATTGGCGCCCACCACGGCCTTGTTGGGCTGTACGACGAAGCCGGTGGTCTGGCTGACCATGCGGCTGGCGGCCAGGATGTGCTGCGCGTCGATGTTGAGGTCAAGGTTGAAATAATCGCGCCGTGTCTTGACGGCCATGACAATCTCTTCCAGCGCGCAATTGCCGGCGCGCTCGCCCAGGCCGTTGATCGTGCACTCCACCTGCCGGGCGCCACCGATCTTGACACCGGCAAGCGAGTTGGCCACCGCCATGCCCAGGTCGTTGTGGCAGTGCACCGACCAGATCGCCTTGTCGCTGTTGGGCACGCGCTCGCGCAGCGTCTTGATGAAGTTGCCGTACAGCTCGGGGATGGCATAACCAACGGTATCGGGCACGTTGATCGTGGTGGCGCCTTCGGCAATCACGGTCTCGATCACGCGGCACAAAAAGTCGACATCGCTGCGATAGCCGTCTTCAGGGCTGAATTCGATGTCGCCACACAGGTTGCGGGCAAACCGCACGGACTGCTTGGCCTGTTCCAGCACCTGGTCGGGCGTCATGCGCAGCTTCTTTTCCATGTGCAGGGCGGACGTGGCAATGAAGGTATGGATGCGCGCGCGGTGGGCGCCCTTGAGCGCTTCGGCGGCGCGCGCGATGTCGCGGTCATTGGCGCGCGACAGGGAACAGATGGTCGAGTCCTTGATAGTGTTGGCAATGAGCTGCACGGCCTCGAAATCGCCGTTGGAGCTGGCGGCAAAGCCCGCTTCGATCACGTCCACCTTCAGGCGCTCGAGCTGGCGGGCGATGCGCAGTTTCTCGTCCTTGGTCATGGAGGCGCCCGGCGATTGCTCGCCATCGCGCAAGGTGGTGTCGAAAATGATCAGCTGGTCAGCCATGTGTTTACTCCTGGTTCCTGATTTCGGTGTGCCGCAACGTCAAAATTCTGGTGCACAAAACAAAAGGCCCGTTGCGGGTGCATACGGGCCTTTGAGGAAAAAGAGTGCGCGCGCGCTCTACTGTCTCCGCCCGTGGGGGGATAGCAGTAGGGCCAGGGCAAACGTTTTCATGCATTGCAATGTAGCACAAGTGGCAGCGCGGCGCGCTCACTTGTGCAGGCCGCGCTCATCCGGTTCGTCGGTGGAAATGCTGATCACGCTGCTGTGCTGGCCCTTGGCCTTGCGCCAGCCGTAGACCGCATAGCCACTGAGGCCGTACAGCACGAACACGCCAAACAACACGATGGGCGGATGGATGTTGATCACCGCGATGCCCAAGGCGATCAGCACGATGACGACGAAGGGCACGCTCTTTTTCAGGTGCACGTCCTTGAAGCTGTAGAACGGTACATTGGTGACCATGGTCAGGCCCGCATACAGCGTGAAGCCGAACATGGTCCAGGTGATCTGCGTCCAGCTCATCAAGAACGAATCCATGCCGCGCTGCACGCCGATCTCGGTCATGAGCCAGATGAACCCCGCCACCAGGGCCGCGGCGGCAGGCGAAGGCAGGCCCTGGAAGTAGCGCTTGTCGACCACGCCCGTGTTGACGTTGAAGCGCGCCAGCCGCAGCGCGGCGCAGGCGCAGTAGATGAAGGCGGCGATCCAGCCCCAGCGTCCCAGGCCCTTGAGCGACCATTCGTAGGCGATCAGCGCAGGCGCGGCGCCGAAGGACACCATGTCGGAGAGCGAATCCATCTGCTCGCCGAAGGCGCTTTGCGTGTTCGTCATGCGCGCGACGCGGCCATCGAGGCTGTCGAGCACCATGGCGCAGAACACACCGATCGCAGCCAGGTCGAAACGACCGTTCATGGCCATGACGACCGAGTAGAAGCCCCCAAACAGCGCGGCCAGCGTGAACAGGTTGGGCAGGATGTAGATGCCCTTGCGGCGCTTGCGCACCACCACATCTCCACCCCCATGGGACTCGTTGCCATCATGCATCAAATTGACCTCCAGCGCTTATCTATCAAGCGCAAGCAGCTATAAAAACGATAGTATCTTACCACCCGGACACCGGCGAGTGTAGCCGTGCCAGCAAGCGCCCTGGCCCGGGAAGACAGAAATGGCAAAGGCCACCGAAGTGGCCTTTGCAGCGCGCAAAAAAGCGGCGGTCGATCAGTTGCGGGTCTGGTCGACGAGCTTGTTCTTGGCGATCCAGGGCATCATGGCGCGCAGTTGGGCACCGACCACTTCGATGCTGTGGTCGGCGGTGTTGCGGCGGCGGGCCGTCATGCTCGGGTAGTTCAGGCGGCCTTCCTGGATGAACATCTTGGCGTACTCACCGCTCTGGATGCGCTTCAAGGCATTGCGCATGGCCACGCGCGACTGCTCGTTGATCACTTCGGGGCCGGTCACGTACTCGCCGTACTCGGCGTTGTTCGAGATCGAGTAGTTCATGTTGGCAATGCCGCCTTCGTAGATCAGGTCGACGATGAGCTTGAGCTCGTGCAGGCATTCGAAGTAGGCCATCTCGGGGGCGTAGCCGGCTTCGACCAGGGTTTCGTAACCCATCTTGATCAGCTCGACGGCACCGCCGCACAGCACGGCCTGCTCGCCGAACAGGTCGGTCTCGGTTTCTTCCTTGAAGTTGGTCTCGATGATGCCGGCCTTGCCGCCACCGTTGGCCATGGCGTACGAGAGGGCCAGGTCACGGGCCTTGCCGGACTTGTCCTGGTGCACGGCCACCAGGTGTGGCACGCCGCCGCCCTGGGTGTAGGTGTTGCGCACGGTGTGGCCGGGGGCCTTGGGGGCGACCATCCACACGTCGAGGTCGGCGCGCGGCACGACTTGGTTGTAGTGCACGTTGAAGCCGTGGGCGAAGGCGAGCGATGCGCCTTGCTTGATGTGGGGCGCCACGTTGTTGGTGTAGACCTCGCCGATCTGCTCGTCGGGCAGCAGGATCATGACCACGTCGGCGGCCTTCACGGCGTCGTTGACTTCCATCACGTTCAGGCCGGCCTTGCCGACCTTGTCCCACGAAGCACCGCCCTTGCGCAGGCCGACCACGACCTTGACGCCGCTGTCGTTCAGATTCTGTGCATGGGCGTGGCCCTGCGAGCCGTAGCCGATGATGGCCACGGTCTTGCCCTTGATCAGGCTCAGGTCACAGTCTTTGTCGTAGAAAACTTTCATGGGTCGCTCCGGTTGAAATGCGTTGTTGGGGAAGGAAAAACAGGGGATTGTCTTACACGCGCAGGATGCGCTCGCCGCGACCGATGCCGCTGGCACCGGTGCGGACGGTTTCAAGGATGGCCGTGCGGTCGAGGGCCTGCAGGAACGCGTCGTTCTTCGACTGGTCGCCCGTGAGCTCTACGGTGTAGCTCTTCTCGGTCACGTCGATGATGCGGCCGCGGAAGATGTCGGCCATGCGCTTCATCTCCTCGCGCTCCTTGCCCACGGCGCGCACCTTGACCATCATGAGCTCGCGCTCGGTGTAGGCGCCCTCGGTGAGGTCGACCACCTTCACGACCTCGATGAGGCGGTTGAGGTGCTTGGTGATCTGTTCGATCACGTCGTCCGAGCCCGTGGTCTGGATGGTCATGCGCGACAGCGAGGGGTCCTCGGTCGGCGCCACAGTGAGCGATTCGATGTTGTAGCCCCGGGCAGAGAACAGGCCCACGACGCGCGAGAGCGCGCCGGGCTCGTTCTCGAGCAAAACGGCAATGATGTGTTTCATGGCGTGCAGATTCCTCTTTTCGCTGCCCTCCCCCGCGCACGGTAATGCGCGGGCTTGGCAGGCAATAGATTCGTCAAAGATGGATAGCCATCAAAAAGATAGCTGCGTGCGCTTACCTGATAAGCGTTAGGACCCGATTTCGCTCAAAGATCTTCCGATCCCAGCAGCATTTCGGTGATGCCTTTGCCGGCCTGCACCATCGGGAACACGTTCTCGGTGGGGTCGGTGCGGAAATCCATGAACACCGTGCGGTCCTTGAGCTTGCGCGCTTCGCGCAGCGCAGGCTCGACGTCCTTGGGGTGTTCGATCAGCATGCCGACATGGCCATAGGCCTCGGCGAGCTTCACGAAGTTGGGCAGCGCATCCATATAGCTGTGGCTGTAGCGGCCCGAGTACTCGATCTCCTGCCACTGGCGCACCATGCCCAGGTAGCGGTTGTTGAGCGAGCAGATCTTGATCGGCGTGTTGTACTGCAGGCAGGTGGACAGCTCCTGGATGTTCATTTGCACCGAGCCTTCGCCGGTGATGCAGAACACCTCGGATTCGGGCTTGGCCAGCTTGATGCCCATGGCATAGGGAATGCCCACGCCCATGGTGCCCAGGCCCCCCGAGTTGATCCAGCGGCGCGGCTCGTCGAAGCGGTAGTACTGCGCGGCCCACATCTGATGCTGGCCCACGTCGGACGTGATGTAGGTGTCGGCGTCCTTGGTCATGTTCCAGAGCGTCTCGACCACGTACTGCGGCTTGATGACGTCTTGGCTGCCCATGTCGTACTTGAGGCAGTCGCGCTTGCGCCAGCCTTCGATGGTGTCCCACCAGGCAGCCAGCGCGCCGGCGTCCGCGCGCGTGGTGGTTTCGCGGACCATGGAGATCAGCTCGGTCAGCACGTCCTTGACGTCGCCGACGATCGGGATGTCGACCTTGACGCGCTTGGAGATGCTCGACGGGTCGATGTCGATGTGGATGATCTTGCGCTCGTTCTGCGCGAAATGCTTGGTGTTGCCGATCACGCGGTCGTCAAAGCGCGCGCCCACGGCCAGCAGCACGTCGCAGTTCTGCATGGCATTGTTGGCCTCGATCGTGCCGTGCATGCCCAGCATGCCCAGGAACTTGCGGTCGCTCGCCGGGTAGGCCCCCAGGCCCATCAGCGTGTTGGTGACCGGGTAGCCCAGCATGTCCACCAGGGTGCGCAGCTCGTTCGTCGCATTGCCCAGCAAGACGCCGCCACCGGTGTAGATATACGGGCGCTTGGCCGTCAACAGCAGCTGCAGGGCCTTGCGGATCTGCCCGCCGTGGCCGCGGCGCACCGGGTTGTACGAGCGCATCTCGACGCTCTGCGGATACCCGTGGTAGGGCACCTTCTTGAACGACACATCCTTTGGAATATCGACCACCACCGGGCCGGGACGGCCGGTGCGGGCGATGTGGAAGGCCTTTTTCATCGTCGTGGCCAGATCGCGCGCGTCCTTGACCAGGAAGTTGTGCTTGACGATGGGGCGGGTGATGCCGACGGTGTCGCACTCCTGGAACGCGTCCAGGCCAATCGCGGCCGTGGGCACCTGGCCGGTGATGATCACCATCGGAATGCTGTCCATGTAGGCCGTGGCGATGCCGGTGACAGCGTTCGTCACACCCGGGCCGGACGTGACCAGGGCCACGCCGACGTTGCCGGTGGCGCGCGCATAGCCGTCTGCGGCATGCACTGCGGCCTGCTCGTGGCGCACCAGCACATGCTGCATGGTGTCCTGCTTGTACAGGGCGTCGTAAATATAGAGAACAGCCCCGCCGGGGTAACCCCAGATGTATTGCACGCCTTCGGCCTGCAACGACTTGACGAGGATTTCCGAGCCCATGAGCTCTGGGGAGTCGGAAGAAGGTTGTGCTGCGGCGGCAAGCGAGAGCTCGGCCTTGGTGATTTCCATGATGAACCTTTGTGATTTTCTCTAACGAAAAACCTAGGGTGCTCCTTGCACGGGCTCTTGTGAAGCCGGCTTGGAACTTGAGGCCAAGGACATGGGCGAGATGATTGACGCGCCGGACCGTGACCCGTTTGCCTGTTGAATTGCAAGCGCGATTATCGCACCGCAACATAGGGAATGCGCGCATGCCTGAAAAAAACTGTCCCGGTGCCATAATCCAGCGCCTAGTGCAAACCACCGCCCGCGCAGCACGCCGGCAAGCCCTCCTCCCGCCTGAAACCTCTTGGCCACTGAACAAGAACTCTCCGACTTCCTCAAAAGCGTGGAAAAGCGTGCCTTCAAACGCTCGGTCTACCACGTTCGCAACGAGGAGGCGGCACTCGACATCGTGCAGGACAGCATGATGAAGCTGGCCGAACACTATGGCGATAAGCCGGTCAACGAACTGCCGATGCTGTTCCAGCGCATTCTGTCGAACTGCACGCTGGACTGGTTTCGCCGGCAAAAAACCCACAATGCGCTGTTTTCGCACATGAGCGACTTCGAAGGGCCCGACAACGAGGGCGGCGACTTCGACCTGCTCGAAGCCTGGGCCGGCCCCGACGGCGGCGAGCGCGTGCAGAGCGCCGAAGACCTGGCGCGGCGCGGCCAGACGCTGCGGGACATCGAAATAGAGATCCAAAGTCTGCCGGCCCGTCAACGAGAGGCGTTTTTGATGCGTTATTGGGAAGAGATGGACGTGGCCGAAACCGCAGCCGCCATGGGATGCTCTGAAGGGAGTGTCAAAACCCACTGCTTTCGCGCCGTCCAGGCCCTCAGCAAAGCCCTGAAGGCAAAAGGAATAGAACTATGAAAACTTCACCACCGCCCCCCCCTGAGTTGGCTGCCGACCGTTTTGCGCGCCGCGTCACCGCGCGCCTGGACCAGGGCGCAGGTGAGTTGCCTTACGACGTCTCCGAGCGCCTGCGGGCCGCGCGCATGCAGGCACTGGCCAAGCGCAAGAAGCCGGCCCCGGTGCACCAGCCGGCACCCGCCGTAGTTCCCTTGGGGGCCAGCGCCGCGCTGGGCTGGGGCAGCGAGGGAGGCTCATGGTGGCGCTCGGTGCTCTCTGCGGTTCCGGTCATGGCCCTGCTCGCAGGCTTGGTGATCATCAACTTTGCACAAGACGAGTACGGCACGGCCGAAGTGGTCGCGGTGGACGCAGCCCTGCTGACCGATGACCTGCCGCCCGCGGCCTATGCCGACCCCGGATTCGTGCAATTTCTGAAAACAGGCGGAACGCAAAGCAATTGACCCGGTCCCACGCCTGCATGCACGCACCGCAAAACCACGCTTTCCGTCCCACGCCAGCCACCGTGCTGGCGTTGGCGTTGCTGGGCGCGATGGCCGTGGGAGCCTGGCAAGCATGGCAGATGGTGCGTATGGTGCCCGGCACCCCCGTGCCCATGGAGGCACTGGCGGCCCCGTCCGCCGCGCGCAGCAGCGACATGCGTCCGGTGGGCGCTGCCGCTCCGAGTGCAGGGCCGGGCTGGGAGGTGCTCACCACGCCCCAGAAATTGGCCCTGTATCCGCTAGCCGAGCGCTGGGCGGTGCTCAGCGAGCTGCAAAAGCGCCGCTGGCTGGTGCTCGCGCAAAATTTCTCCTCGCTGCCGGAGCCCGAGCAACAGCGCTTGCACGAGCGCATGGCCGAGTGGACGACCCTCAGCGCACAGCAGCGCAACCAGGCGCGCCTGAACTACGCCGTCACCAACACCCTCGCGCCGGACAACAAGCGCGCGCAATGGGAGGCCTACCAGGCCCTGAGCACGGAAGAAAAAAACCGCCTCGCCGCGGCCGCGGCGCAGCGCACCATGGGCGCCGCCACAGCCCTGCGACCGGTGTCGCCGCGCAAGCTCGTCCAGGTGCCTGCCGCCGCGGCCAGCCACAACAACCGGGCCAACCCGCCCAAGATTCCGGCCTCGGCCGTGGTACCGACGCATGCGGTCCCGGCGCGCCCGCCATCGGATAGCGAGAGCAAAGCGCCATCCCATGCCCCCACCGCCGTGGAAACCGCCCCCGTCACCGTGCCCCAGGCCGTGCCCGCGCCCCTCCCTCCCCTCGCGCCTGCAGGCACCCCGGAGCCCGGTGCACCCCTGTCCGCGGACACGGCATCCCAATACTCCCACTGAATTTCCACCGCACCCTGCATGTCCGTCCGTCCCGCCGCTGCCACGACCGCCCCGCCCCCGGGCCCTTCCCTGCAAGCACCCGCTCTGGCACGCCGCATGGCCTGCTGGCTGTACGAGGGCATGCTGATGTTCGGCGTGGTCTTCATTGCGGGCTACCTGTTTGGCACGCTGAGCCAGACACGCAACGCCATGGACAACCGCCATCCGCTGCAGGCCTTCTTGTTCGTGGTGTTTGGCATCTACTTCACCTGGTTCTGGGCCAAGGGCCAGACGCTGGCGATGAAGACCTGGCACATCCGCGTGGTCGACGCGGCTGGCCGGCCACTGACCCAGCCGCGCGCCCTGGGGCGCTATGTGCTCAGCTGGCTGTGGTTTTTGCCGCCGCTGGTGGCGGTGGCACCGTTTTCCCTGCCCGCGGCAGAAATTGCGGTGGTCGTGCTGGGCTGGGTGGCGGTCTGGGCCCTGCTGAGCCGCTTTCACCCGCAGCGGCAGTTCTGGCACGACGCGCTGGCCGGCACCCGCCTGGTGCATTTCGACAGCGCCAAAAGGTAGCGGCAGCGTCGACCCACCGCCACCGCTGGGTCAAAATGCGGCCATGCAATCACCGCCCCCGCTTCCCACAGAGTCCGCCAACGCGCAAAAATCCCGCAAAGGGTTGCACCGCCTGTGGCATGCCACGCGCTATTCCCTGCAAGGCCTGCGCGCGGGCTGGGGCGAAACGGCGTTTCGCCAGGAGGCCATCGCCGCGGCCGTGCTGCTGCCCGCATCCCTGTGGCTGGGCCAGAGCTGGGTCGAGGTGGCGCTTCTCGCGGGCTCGGTCGTTTTTCTGATGGTGGTGGAGCTGCTCAACACCGGCATCGAGGCCGCCATCGACCGCATCGGGCCGCAGTGGCACGCGTTGTCCAAGCGCGCCAAGGACATGGGCAGCGCGGCTGTCTTGCTGAGCTTGTTGTTGTGCGCCGGCATCTGGGCCGCAGCGCTTTACCAGAGGTTTTTCCATGGCTGAACCGGCTTTTTCCGTGTGTGTGTATTGCGGCTCGCGCCCCGGCGAGAACCCGCTGTTTGCCGACGCCGCGCGCGCCGTGGGCGCCTGGATCGGCGCGCGCGACGGGCAGCTCGTCTATGGCGGCGGCCGCAGCGGCCTGATGGGCATCGTGGCCGACGCCACCCAGGCCGCCGGTGGGCGCGTGGTGGGCGTGATTCCGCAGGCGCTGGTGGACAAGGAGCATGCGCGCCACGCCTGCGACGAGCTGCACATCGTGCAGACCATGCACGAGCGCAAGGCGCTGATGGCCGAGCGCAGCGACGCCTTTCTGGCGCTGCCGGGCGGCATCGGCACGTTCGAGGAATTGTTCGAGGTCTGGACCTGGCGCCAGCTCGGCTACCACGACAAGCCCATCGGGCTGCTCAACGTGGCCGGCTACTACGACGGCATGCTGGGCTTCCTGCGCACCAGCGTGGCCAGCGGCTTCATGAGCGAGTGGCAGATGGGCCTGATGGAGTCCGGCAGCGACACAGACGCGCTGCTGCGCGCGCTGGTGCAGGCAGCGGGCACCCACACGGCAACCCTGCCGCTGCGCTCGGTGATCTGAGCGGCCCTGGGCCGCGGCACAGGCTTCGCCGGGGGCGTCAGATCGCCGTGTCGTCGAGGTCGCCCGTGCGGATGCGCACCACGCGCTCGACGGGCGTGACAAAAATCTTGCCGTCCCCGATCTTGCCGGTGCGCGCCACATTCACGATGGCATCGACGCAGCGGTCCAGGTCGGCGGTCTTGACCACCACCTCGATTTTCACCTTGGGCAGGAAGTCGACCACGTACTCGGCGCCGCGGTACAGCTCGGTGTGGCCCTTTTGGCGGCCGAAGCCCTTGACCTCGGTGACCGTGAGACCCGTGACGCCGCAATCGGCGAGGGCCTCACGGACTTCTTCGAGCTTGAAGGGCTTGATGACGGCGGTGATCATTTTCATGGCGGAAACTCCTGGAACGTGGAATGCGGTGCGCGGCGGCGGCTGCCGACCGGGGGCGCTCAGGCGCGAAAACGGTTGGTGATCGGGTAGCGCCAGTCCTTGCCGAAGGCGCGGTGCGTCACCCGCGGGCCCGGCGGCGCCTGGCGGCGCTTGTATTCGTTGACCTGGATCAGCCGCGTGACGCGCTCGACATCGGCACGCGCAAAGCCGGCGGCCACAATGCTCTCTATCGGCTCGTCGCGCTCCATGTAGCGCGCAACGATCGCATCGAGCACCTCGTACGGCGGCAGGCTGTCCTGGTCGGTCTGGTCGGGCCGCAGCTCGGCGCTGGGCGCGCGCGTGATGATGCGCTCGGGAATAGGGTTCATCCCCGTGCCGTGCGGATCGTTCTGGTTGCGCCAGCGCGCCAGCGCATAGACCACCGTCTTGGGCACGTCCTTGATGACGGCAAAACCGCCCGCCATGTCGCCGTACAGCGTGCAGTAGCCGGTGGCCAGCTCGCTCTTGTTGCCGGTGGTCAGCACCAGCGCGCCGAACTTGTTCGACAGTGCCATCAGCAGCGTGCCGCGGATGCGCGCCTGCAGGTTCTCTTCGGTCGTGTCTTCGGGGTGGCCGGCAAATTCGGGCGCCAGCGCGGCCTTGAACGCCTCGAACTGCGGCGCAATCGCGATCTCGTCGCAGCGCACGCCCAGGCGCTGCGCCATGTCGTGCGCGTCGATGCCGCTGATGTCGGCCGTGTACGGCGAAGGCATCATCACCGCGCGCACCTTGTCGGCGCCCAGCGCATCGACCGCGATGGCCAGCACCAGCGCCGAATCCATGCCGCCCGAGAGGCCCAGCAGCACGCCCGGAAAACCGTTCTTGCCGACATAGTCGCGCACGGCCAGCACCAGCGCGCCCCACAGCTCGGCCTCGCGCGTCGGCTGCGGTGCGATGTCAGCTTCTATTTTGATAGCTGATTGCGTATGCTGGACGTGCGAAAACACCAGTTTTTCCTCAAAAACCGGCGCGCGTCCGGCGAGGCTGCCGTCGGCGTTCAGGGCGAACGAGCCGCCGTCGAAGACCACCTCGTCCTGGCCGCCGACCAAGTGGGCATAGACCACGGGCAGGCCGGTTTCGAGCACGCGCGCGCGCAGCGTCTGCTCGCGCTCGGCACCCTTGCCGGCGTGGAACGGCGAGGCATTGATGACCGCCAGCAGCTGGGCGCCGGCCTCGGCCGCCGCACGCGCGGGGCCCGGGAACCAGGCGTCCTCGCAAATCAGCAGGCCCACGCGCAGGCCGGCCACGTCGAACACGCAGGTCTGCGTGCCCGGTGTGAAATGCCGGCGCTCGTCGAACACGCCGTAGTTGGGCAAGTGGCGCTTGGCATAGGTGTGCTCGACCACACCGTGGCGCAGCACGCTGGCCGCGTTGAAGCAGGCTGTCACACCATCGGCGCCGGCCGCGCCGCTGTGCGGGTGGCCGACCACGATGGCCAGACCGTTCAACCCCGCGGTCTCGCGGGCCACGGTTTTCACGGCATCATCGCAGGCCGCCAGAAACGCCGGCCGCAGGAACAGGTCTTCGGCCGCATAGGCGCAGATGGCCAGTTCTGGCGTGAGCAGGAGCTGCGCGCCCGCCGCATGGGCCTCGCGCGCGGCGGCAATGATCTTTTGCGCGTTGGCGGGCATGTCGCCCACGACAAAATTGAGCTGCGCAGTGCAAATGGAGAGCGTCATGGATTGGAAAACGGCCGCCGTGGCCGCAAGGTTCGTCAATCGGCCCGCCGGGCCGGCCCGAGGGGCAGGCTGCGGCCACAGGAGCGTGCGTGGCTGAAAACGCGATTATCACCCGCGTGTTCGACTCTCCGCTGGACATCGCCGCCGGCGCCTGGAACGCCCTGCTGGCAGCGCAGCCGCACGCCACGCCCTTCATGCGCCACGAGTACCTGGCCGCGCTGCACGCGAGCGGCAGCGCCACGCCGCGCACCGGCTGGACGCCGCGCTTCATCACCTTGTGGCAGGCCGGCGCGCTGGTGGCCGCCTGCCCGCTGTACGCCAAAAGCCATTCGTATGGCGAATACGTGTTCGACTGGGCCTGGGCCCATGCCTACGAGCAGCACGGCCTGAATTACTACCCCAAGGCCGTGGTGGCCGTGCCGTTCACGCCGGTGCCGGGCACGCGCCTGATGGCGCGGGATGCCGCCACGCACCAGGCCCTGCTCGAGGCCGTGCGCAGCTGGTGCGAGGAAAAACGCCTGTCGTCGCTGCACGTGCTGTTCGCCGACGACGGCGACCTGGCCGCCTGCACGGCAGGCGGCCTGATGCCGCGCCACACGGTGCAGTTTCACTGGACCAACCACGGCTACCGCAGCTTCGACGAATTTCTGGCCCAGCTGGCACAGGACAAGCGCAAGAAGATCCGCCAGGAGCGCCGCCGTGTGGCCGAGGCCGGCGTCACGTTCCGCTGGTCGCGCGGCGCCGACATCGCGGCAGCGGACTGGGATTTTTTCTACCGCTGCTACGAGCGCACCTACCTTGAGCATGGCAACCCGCCGTACCTCACGCGCGATTTCTTCGCGCGCATGCAGCGCGACATGGCCGGCCACTGGCTGCTGTGCATCGCCGAGCGCGCGGGCCGCCCCATCGCTAGCAGTTTGATAGCTATCAACGCAGACTCAGTAAGCGTTGGAGGCCAAAAAGACCTTAAACCGCAAGAGCAGGTCGCCTATGGCCGCTACTGGGGTGCGCTGGAGCGCGTGGACTGCCTGCACTTCGAGGCCTGCTACTACCAGCCGCTGCAGTGGTGCATAGACCACGGCGTGCAGCGATTTGAAGGCGGCGCGCAGGGCGAGCACAAGATGGCGCGTGCGCTGCTGCCCGTGCAAGCGCACAGCGCACACTGGCTCGCGCACCCGGCTTTTGCCGACGCGGTGGACCGCTTCCTGGAGCGCGAAGGCGCGGGCGTGGCGCAGTACCTGGAGCACCTGCAGGCGCGCAGCCCGTTTCGCCAGCCTTGAAGCGGGCATTTTTCCGGGCATTTCCCAGCGTGCTGGGCCGCTCTGCAGCGCCGGCTCCGAACCCACCCGGATATCCATGGCGATGGCACGGTCAACCCAGGAAAGCTTGCCCGGAATTTAAAGATTCATATTTAATGAATCTATTAACCACCGAGCCACCACGATGCCCCGCACCCCCCTGCCCACGCCGGCGCAAGCGCCGCCGCTGACCCAGGCGCTCGAGCGCCCCTACCTGCACGGCTTTGTCACCGATATCGCATCCGACGCCCTGCCACCCGGGCTCGACGAAGGCACCATCCGCGCGATCTCGCGGCGCAAGCGCGAGCCCGATTTCCTCCTGCAATGGCGCCTGGCGGCATTCGAGCGCTGGCTGTCCATGCCGGTGCCGTCCTGGGCCAAGCTGCAGATGGAGCCGGTGGACTTCCAGGCGCTGAGCTACTACTCGGCGCCCAAGTCGCACCAGGGCGGCCCCCAAAGCCTGGCCGACGTCGACCCCAAACTGCTCGAAACCTACGAAAAACTCGGCGTGCCGCTGCACGAGCGCGCGCGCCTGGCCGGCGTGGCGGTGGATGCGGTGTTCGACTCGGTCTCGGTCGGCACCACGTTCCGTGAGCAGCTGGCCCAGGTCGGCGTCATCTTCTGCTCGTTCTCGCACGCGGTGCAGCACCACCCCGCACTGGTCGAGCGCTACCTGGGCACGGTGGTGCCGCAGGGCGACAACTTCTATGCCGCGCTCAACTCGGCCGTGTTTTCGGACGGCTCGTTTGTCTACATCCCCCGGGGCGTGCGCTGCCCGATGGAGCTGTCGTCGTACTTCCGCATCAATGCCCGCAACACCGGGCAGTTCGAGCGCACGCTGATCATTGCCGAAGAAGGCAGCCATGTGAGCTACCTCGAAGGCTGCACCGCGCCGCAGCGCGACGAGCACCAGCTGCATGCGGCCGTGGTCGAGCTGGTGGCGCACGCCGACGCGCACATCAAGTACTCGACCGTGCAGAACTGGTACCCCGGCGACGAGCACGGGCGCGGCGGCATCTACAACTTTGTCACCAAGCGCGGGCTGTGCGCCGGCGAGCGCGCGCACATTGCCTGGACGCAGATCGAGACCGGCTCGGCCATCACCTGGAAATACCCCAGCGTGGTGCTGCGCGGCGACGGGTCGAGCGGCGAGTTTTATTCGATCGCGGTGTCCAACCACTTCCAGCAGGCCGACACCGGCACCAAGATGATCCACCTGGGGCGCAACACCAAGAGCCGCATCGTCTCCAAGGGCATCAGCGCCGGACATGCGCAGAACAGCTACCGCGGCCTGGTGCGCGTGGCGCCCACCGCCGCCGGCGCCGCAAACCACACGCAGTGTGATTCGCTGCTGATCGGCCCCGACTGCGGCGCACACACCTACCCGTACATCGACACCGCGCGCAACGACGCCGTGGTCGAGCACGAGGCCACCACCACGCGCATCTCCGAGGAGCGTCTGTTCTATTGCCAGCAGCGCGGCATGGACCCGCAGGAGGCCACGGCGCTGATCGTTGGCGGCTTCTGCCAGGCGGTGCTCGAAGAGCTGCCCATGGAATTCGCCCTCGAGGCCAAGGCCCTGCTCGCCGTGTCGCTTGAAGGCGCCGTGGGCTGAGCCGCAGAACGATTGAAACGAAAAAGCCATCAACGCCTTACCCAGCAATCGTTAGCAGCTATTAAATTTGAAGAAAGACCGTCCTATGACATCGACCCTCCCCTTGCTGCACGTGCGCGACCTGCGCGTCGATGTGGGCGAGCGCAACGTGCTCAAGTCCATATCGCTCGATGTGCCCCCGGGCGCGCTGGTGGTGCTGATGGGCGCCAACGGCAGCGGCAAGAGCACGCTCGGCCTGGCGCTGGCAGGCCACCCGAGCTACCGCGTCACCGGCGGCCATGCGCGGTTTGGCGGGCAGGACCTGCTCGCGCTCAACGCCCAGGAGCGCGCGCGCGCCGGCCTGTTCGTGTCCTTCCAGGCGCCGCCCGACATTCCGGGCGTGAAGAACAACCTGTTCATCCGCAGTGCCCTCAACGCCGTGCGCGAGGCGCGGGGCGAGGCGCCGCTCGATGCGTTTGATTTTCTGGGCAGTGCGCGCGCCGCCGCCCGGCAGCTGGGCCTGCCCGAAGCGATGCTGTCGCGCCCGGTCAACGAAGGCTTTTCGGGCGGCGAGCGCAAGCGCAACGAACTCCTGCAGCTCGCGCTGCTGCAGCCGCGCCTGGCACTGCTCGACGAGATCGATTCGGGCATGGACGTCGATGGCGTGCGCGCTGTTGTGCAGCTCATTCAGACGCTGCGCACCCAGGGCACGGCCTTCGTGGTGGTGTCGCACTACCTGCAGCTGATCGAGTCGCTGCAGCCCGACGCCGTGCTGCGCCTCGACCAGGGCTGCATTGCCGAGACCGGCGGTGTGGCGCTGGCACGCGGCATTGCCCAAACCGGCTTCGCGCGCGCCGCCGAACCCGTGGAGGCCTGAGCCATGGACAGCGCAAGAGCCGAAGCCCTCGCCGCGCGCGACCGCCTCGCGGTGCGCGGCTGGATCCCCGCGCGCAGCGAATCGTTCCGCCACCTGCCGCCGCCGGGCGCCGAGGTCTGGCTGGGCGATGCCCCG
>NZ_MWOK01000004.1:0-190032 GCF_012932145.1 Acidovorax sp. SRB_14
TCCTCGGGCTTGACGACGTCGAGCTGCTTTTTCTTGGCCTTCATGATGTTGGGCAGCGTCACGTAGCGCGGCTCGTTCAGGCGCAGGTCGGTCGTGACGACGGCAGGGAGGCTCAATGCCAGGGTCTCCAGCCCCCCGTCGACTTCGCGCGTGACGTGGACTTTGTCACCAGAGACTTCGACCTTGCTCGCGAACGTGCCCTGGGGCAGGTTGGCGAGCGCTGCGAGCATCTGGCCGGTCTGGTTGGCGTCGTCGTCGATCGCCTGCTTGCCCAGGATGATGAGGCCCGGTTGCTCCTTCTCGACCAGGGCCTTGAGCAGCTTGGCGACGGCCAGCGGCTGCAGCTCGAGGTCCGCCGGGGTCTCGACGAGGATCGCGCGGTCGGCGCCGATCGCCATCGCCGTGCGCAGCGTCTCCTGGCTCTTGGCGTCGCCGCACGAGACTGCGATGACTTCCGTGGCGGCGCCCTTTTCCTTGAGGCGCACGGCCTCCTCGACGGCGATCTCGTCAAAGGGGTTCATGCTCATCTTGACGTTGGCGATGTCCACACCCGTGTTGTCCGACTTCACTCGGACCTTCACGTTGTAGTCCACCACGCGTTTGACGGGTACGAGGATTTTCATGAAAAGGCTCTTTCCTGGTTTTGAAGGGTGGCGGAACGCTGGCCGGCCAGTCCGGCCAGCCGTTCGGTGATGAGTGCATGGGCCTCGCCCATGATGCGGTCGATCAGCTGCTGCACGGTGGGCACGTCCTGGATCAGGCCGGCCACCATGCCGCAGGACCAGGCGCCGGCCTCCATGTCGCCCTGCTGCATGATGCGCGGATAGACGCCGGCGACCTCGGGCAGGATGTCCTCGAACGTGATGGAGGCGCCCAGCGCGCGCTCCTTCTGTAGCAGGCGCTCCACGGCCGCATTGGTCAGCACGCGCTCGGTGTTGCGCAGCGGGCGCATGACCAGGCGGGTGTCGAGTTCGCTGGCCGCGACGATGGCGCGCTTGACGTTCTCGTGCACCGGCGCCTCCTGCGTGGCGATGAAGCGCGTGCCCATGTTCATGCCCTCGGCACCGAGCGCCAGCGCCGCCACGAGCGAGCGGCCGTCGGCCATGCCGCCCGACGCGACGAAGGGGATCGTCAATTCCTCGGCCGCGCGCGGCAGCAGGATGAAGTTGGGGATGTCGTCCTCGCCCGGGTGGCCGCCGCATTCGAAACCATCGACGCTGATCGCATCGCAGCCAATCGATTCGGCCTTGAGCGCATGGCGCACCGAGGTGCACTTGTGGATGACCTTGATGCCGGCGTCCTTGAGCGCGGGCAGCCACTTCTGCGGGTTGTTGCCGGCCGTCTCCACGACCTTGACGCCGCCTTCGATGATGGCTTTCACATAGCCCGGGTAGTCGGGCGGGTTGACCGAGGGCAGGAAGGTCAGGTTCACGCCGAAGGGCTTGTCGGTCATGGCGCGGCAGCGAGCGATCTCGCGCGCCAGCAGCTCGGGCGTGCGCTGCGTCAGGCCCGTGATGATGCCCAGCCCCCCGGCGTTGGAGACCGCCGATGCCAGCTCGGCCAGGCCGACGTGGTGCATGCCGCCCTGGAGGATGGGGTGTTCGATGCCGAAAAGTTCGGTGATGCGTGTCTTCATGGGTGTGTCACTCGGAGGCAATGCCCTTGTCGCGGATCAGCTGGCCCCAGCGGGTGTAGTCCTGCTGGATGCGCTGGCCCATCTGCGCCGGCCCCTGGAACTGGGCGATGGCGCCGACGTTCAGCAGCTTGTCCTGGATCTCCTTCTCGGCCAGGATGTGCTTAACCTCGCCCGCAATGCGTTCCACCACGGCCTTGGGCGTGCCGGGCGGCGCGAGCAGCCCGCCCCAGGACACGGCGTCGTAGCCCTGGATGCCCTGCTCGGCAATGGTCTTGACGTCGGGCAGCATGGTCACGCGCTGGGGCGAGCCCACGGCGATGGCGCGCAGCTTGCCGGCTTGGATGTGCGGCAGCGCGGCCACGAGGTCGGCATACATGATGGGCACCTGGCCACCGATGGTGTCGGTGATGGCCGGCACGCCGCCCTTGTAGGGCACATGCTGCATGTCGAAACCCGCCATCTGCTTGAGCATTTCCATGCTCAGGTGGCCGAAGCTGCCGGCGCCCGAGCTGGTGTAGTTGAGCGGCGTCTTCTGCGCCTTGGCGTGGGCAATCAGGGTCTTGAGGTCGACCACATCGGGCAGCAGCTTGGGGTTGACCACCACCACGATGGGCAGGTCGTACACCGTGGCCACGGGCGTGAAGTCCTTCACGGTGTCGTAGCCGGGCTTCTTGTAAAGATGCGGCGCCAGCAGCGTCGGTGTGGCCAGCATCATCAGCGTGTAGCCGTCGGCCGGGGCCTTGGCGACCTGGGCGGCCGCGATCGAGCCCGAAGCGCCCGGGCGGTTGTCCACCACCACGGTCTGCTTGAGGCGTTCGCCCAGCTTCTGACCGACGATGCGCGCAGCTGTGTCGGTGGGGCCGCCGGCCGGAAACGGCACGACGAGCTTGATCATCTTGTCGGGCCAGGCAGCCGCCTGCTGCGCGATGGCGCTGCCGACCAGCAGCGGTGCGGCCGCCAGGGCCAGCACGGTGCGGCGGCCTATTTGCGAAAAATTCATGCCAGTCTCCTTTTGCATAAAAACAGGCTGCAGCGCTTGTGCATCAAGCGCCAGCAGCTATCATTTTTAACATTCAACCTTGCGGCAGTGTCAGTACGCCCTTGTCGCGCAGCGCCTGCAGCTCCTGCTCGGACAGCTGCAGCAGCTGCTGCAGCACCTCGCGCGTGCCCTCGCCCAGCGTGGGCGGCGCGCTGCGGATGGGCAGGCGCTGGCCGTCGAGGCGGTAGGGCGGCGCGAACACGTGCGTGCTGCCCGCCACCGGGTGCGGCATTTCCTGCAGCAGACCGCCGCGGCGCGTGCGCTCGCTGGTCAGGGCCTCGTGCAGGCCCGCGACCTTGCCGCAGGGGATGCCGGCGGCCGCCATGCGCTCGAGCAGCAGGTCGCGCGCAAAGCTGCCGATCAGCTGCTCCATCAGCGGCTGCAGGGTGTGCCGGTTCTTGGCGCGCTCGACGTTGGTGGCGTAGCGCGGGTCTTCGACGATGTCGGGGCGCATCACCACCTGGCGGCAGAACTTGTCGAATTGCTTGTTGTTGCCCACGGCCACGATCAGCGGGCCATCCTGGGCCTCGAACATGCCGTAGGGGACGATGGACGGGTGGGCGTTGCCATAGCGCTGCGGGTCGTGCCCGAGCAGCATGGCGTCGAGGCCGTAGTAGCCGGTGACCATCAGGCCGCAGTCGTACAGCGCCATCTCGATCAGGCGGCCCTTGCCGGTGCGCGTGCGCTGAAAGAGCGCCGCCAGCACGGCCTGGGCCGCGTACATGCCGGTCATCAGGTCCACCACGGCGACACCGAATTTGAGCGGCGGCGTGTTTGCCTCGCCGTTGAGGGCCATCAACCCCGTCTCTCCCTGGATCACCAGGTCGTAGCCCGGGCGCTGGGCCTCGGGGCCCGAACTGTCGTAGCCGGCCACCGAACAGTAGATCAGGTCGGGCTTGATTGCCTTGAGCTGCTCGTAGCCCAGGCCCAGCTTCTCGGCGCCGCCGGTCTTGAAGTTCTGCACCACCACGTCGAACTGCGGCAGCAGGTCGTGGATCAGCCGGGCGCCTTCGGGCGTCTGCAGGTCCACGGTGATCGACCGCTTGTTGCGGTTCATGCTGTTGTAGTAGGTGGTTTCGGTCTTGCCGATGCGCATGCCCCAGTCGCGCGTGTCGTCGCCGCGGCCCGGGTGCTCCACCTTGACGACCTCGGCGCCGAAGTCGGCCAGCACCATGCCGCACAGCGGGCCGGCGAAGACGCGCGAGAGGTCGAGCACGCGCACGCCCTCGAGCGGAAAGTCCATGCCGCCGCCCGGGGCGGCGGGGGTGTTGGGGGAAGGGGTGGGGGTGGTTGTCACAGGGGGGTTTCCATGCCAGCGCCTACGCCCGGCTCTGCCGTAGCGTAGCGAAGTCGGGCTGGCGCTTTTCGAGAAAGGCACCAATGCCTTCGCGTGATTCTTCGGTTTCCTGCGAGCGCACCATGGACTGGGCTTCCTGTTCGAGCTGCTCTTCCAGGGTGTGCACGTAGGCGTTGCGGCACAGCGCCTTGATGCGCGCCATGGCCTGGTCGGGCCCGGCCGCGACCTGGGTGGCCAAGGCCAGCGCCTGCGCGAGGGCCTGGCCCGGCTCGGCCAGGCGGTTGACCGGCCCCAATGCATGCAGGCGTTCGCCGCTGATGCGTTCGCCCGTGAGGCACAGCTCGGTCAGCACCTGGCGCGACACGAACTCGGCCAGGAAAGCGGTCGCGCCGCCGTCGGGCGTGAGGCCGACCTTCACGTAGGCCACCGAAAACACCGCGTTCTTGGCGGCCACCAGCATGTCGCAGGCCAGCGCCAGCGACAGGCCCGCGCCCGCGGCCGCGCCTTCGACGGCGGCGATCACCGGCTTGCGGCAGTCGCGCACGGCGCGCACGAGGTCGTGCAGGCCTTCGAGCTTGGCGCGGCGCTCCTCCATCGGCAGTTCGCGGCGCTTGGCCAGCTGGCGCAGGTCGCCGCCCGAACAGAAATGCCCACCCTCGCCCGTCAGCACAATGGCGCCGACGCCGGGGTCGGACTCGGCCTGCGACAGTGCCTGCGTGAGCGCGGCATAGAACTCGGGCGAGAGCGCGTTGCGCGCGGCCGGGTTGTTGTTGGACAGCACCAGCACCGCGCCAACGCGCCGCTGCAGCAGCGGGGTGTCGGCGGCGCTCATGGGCGGCCCAGCGCGGTGAAGCGCTCGAGGTGGTGGTCGGTGTCGCCCAGCTCGTGGTCGACCATCACCAGGCGCTTGGCATAGTGCGACAGGGGCAGCTCCCAGGTCATGCCGATGCCGCCGTGCATCTGGATGCTCTCTTCCGACACCAGCGCGCCGATGCGGCCGATGGTGAACTTGGCCGCCGACAGCGCGCGCTCGCGCTCCACGCGGCCCGCGTCCATGGCGGCAGCGGCGTTGATGACCGCCGAGCGCGATTGCTCCACTTCGAGCAGCAGGTCGGCCATGCGGTGCTGCAGCGCCTGGAAGCTGCCGATCGGCACGCCGAACTGCTTGCGCGTCTGCAGGTATTCGAGCGTGTCTTTCTTGGCCACTTCCATGGCGCCCAGCGCTTCGGCGCACAGCGCCAGCACGCCCCAGCCCACGGCCAGCTCCAGCGTGGCAAAGCCCTGGCCCTCGGCGCCCAGCAGCGCGTCCGCGCCCAGCTGCACGTTGTCGAGCGTGACTTCGGCCACGCGGCCGCCGTCGATGCGGCCCATGCCCCGGCGCACCACGCCGGGCGCATCGGCCGGCACGAGGAACAGCGAGATGCCGTCCGCGCTGTCCACCGCGCCCGCAGTGCGGGCCGACACCAGCAGCAGTTCTGCGTTGTCGCCCTGCAGCACCACGGCCTTGGCGCCCGTGAGGGCCCAGCCCTCGGCGCTGCGCACCGCACGGGTGGCGACGCGCGCGAGTTCGTAATGGCTGCCCGGTTCATCGTGCGCCAGCGCGGCCACGGTGCTGCCGTCGATCAGGCTGGCGATCTGCTCTTTTTGCGCTGGCGTACCGGCCGCGGCTAGGGCGCGCCCGACCATCAGGGCGCCCAGGAAAGGCTCGACCACCAGGCCCCGGCCCAGCGACTCAAACACCACGGCGATGTCAAAGCCTGCGCCGCCAAAGCCGCCCTCGGCTTCGGGGAACAGCGCCCCGATGGCGCCGAGCTCGGCGAACTGGCCCCACAGGGCGGGCGACATGCCGGTGTCGCCATAGGCGATGGCGTTGCGGGTTTCAAAGCCGTACTGCTCGGCCACGAAACGGTCGAGGGTGTCCGCCAGCATGCGGCGGTCTTCGGTGTGTTCAAAGTTCATCGCAGCAACCTCACAGGCCCAGGATCATCTTGGAGATGATGTTCTTCTGGATTTCATTGGAGCCGCCGAAAATCGACAGCTTGCGGTAGTTGAAGTAGTTGGCCGCGGCCGTGGCGGCCTCGGCGGGCCCGACGGGCGCGTCGGCATAGCCCTCGTACTGCGCCTCTTCGATGAAGGGCAGCGCATACGGGCCCACGGCGCGGCGGATCAGCGACAGGATCTCCTGGCGGATCTCGGTGCCGCGGATCTTGAGCATCGAGCTCTCGGCCCCCGGCACGCCGCCACCGGCGACCGCGGCGATCACGCGCAGGTTGGTGGTCTTCATGTTCTCGAGGTCGATCTCGACTTGGGCCATGCGGGCCGCGAACTGCGGGTCCTGGTCCAGCGGGCGGCCGTTGCGCTGCACCTTGCTCGCGACCACCTTGAGCTTTTCGAGCGCCGCGACCGAGAAGCCCACGCCGGCGATGCCGGTGCGCTCATAGGTCAGCAGGTACTTGGCGTAGGTCCAGCCCTTGTTCTCTTCGCCGACCAGGTTCTCGGCCGGCACGCGCACGTCGGTGAAGAACACCTCGTTGACCTCGCGGTCGCCGTCGAGCGTGCGGATCGGGCGGATTTCGACGCCGGGCGTGTCCATGTCCACCAGCAGGAAGCTGATGCCCGCCTGCGGGCGCACCTGCTTGTCGGTGCGCACCAGGCAGAAGATCATGTTGGCATGCTGGCCCTGCGTGGTCCAGGTCTTCTGGCCGTTGACGATGTAGTGCGCTCCTTCAGCGTCCAGGCCGCGCACGGCCGTGGTCTTGACCGAGGCCAGGTCCGAGCCCGAGCCCGGCTCGGAGTAGCCCTGGCACCACCAGTCGGCGCCGCTCAGGATGCGCGGCAGCCAGTGCGCCTTTTGTGCCTCGTTGCCGTACTTGATCAGCACCGGGCCCAGCATGTTGAGGCCGAAGGGCACGATGCGCGGCCCGCCCGCGAGCGCGCACTCGTTGTCAAAGATGAACTTCTGCACGGCGCCCCAACCGGGGCCGCCGTATTGCTCGGGCCAGTGGTTGGCGAGCCAGCCGCGCGCGTTGAGGATGGCGTGCCACTCCTCCTGGTCGGCCTTGGTCAGGCGCTGGCCGGCCTTGACCTTGTTGGCGATCCGGGCGGGCAGCTTTTCCTTGAGGAAAGCCTGCACCTCGGCGCGGAAGGCCTCTTCTTCGGGAGTGAAATTCAGGTCCATATCGTGTCTTTGCGTCAGTAAATTTCGAACAGGCCGGCGGCGCCCATGCCCCCGGCGATGCACATCGTGACCACGCCCCACTTGGCCTTGCGGCGGTGGCCTTCGAGCAGCAGGTGGCCCACGAGGCGCGCGCCCGTCATGCCGAACGGGTGGCCGATGGAGATCGCGCCGCCGTTGACGTTCAGCCGCTCGCCGGGAATGCCCAGCGTGCGCTGGCAGTACAGCGCCTGCGAGGCGAAGGCCTCGTTCATCTCCCACAGGTCGATGTCCTGCACGGTGAGGCCGTGGCGCGCCAGCAGCTTGGGCACGGCGAACACCGGGCCAATGCCCATCTCGTCGGGCTCGCAGCCGGCCACGGCAAAGCCGCGGAAGGCGCCCAGCGGTTGCAGGCCCAGGCGCTCGGCCACCTTGGCTTCGACCACCACGCAGGCACTCGACCCGTCCGACAGCTGCGAGGCATTGCCGGCGGTGACGAAGTTGCCGGCACCCTTCACGGGCTCCAGCTTGGCCAGGCCGGCCAACGTGGTGCTGGCGCGGTTGCAGTTGTCCTGGGTGGCGACCACGTCGCGGTAGCTGACCTCGCCGCTGTCCTTGTTCTTTTCGGCCATGCGCGTAGCGCAGGGAATGATTTCGTTGTCGAACAGGCCGGCCGCCTGCGCAGCGGCGGTGCGCTGCTGGCTCAGCAGCGAGAACGCGTCTTGGTCTTCCCGCGAGATGTGGTAGCGCTTGGCCACCACGTCGGCGGTGTCGATCATGGCCATGAACAGCTCGGGCTTGCGCTCGACCAGCCAGGGGTCCATGTCGGTGGGCAGGTTGTTGCCGGCGCGGATGCCGGAGATGGTTTCCACGCCGCCGGCCAGCATGGCGTCCACGCCTTCGGCCACCACGCGGCCTGCGGCCATCGCGATCGACTGCAGGCCCGAGGCGCAGTAGCGCGTGATGGTGGTGCCCGCGATGCCCAAAGGCAGCTCGGCGCGCAGCACGGTCTGGCGGCCCAGGTTGCGGCCCTGGAAGCCGTCGGGGTTGCCGCAGCCGAGGACCAGGTCTTCGATCATCGCGGGATCGATGCCCGAGCGCTCGACCGCCGCCTTGACGGAAAACGCCGCCAGCTGGGCGGCCGGCGTGGTGTTGAACTCGCCGCGGTGCGACTTGGTCAGCGGGGTGCGGGCGGTGGAAACGATGACGGCTTCGCGCATGGCTTGCTCCTTAATTGATAGCTTCCAGCGCCTTTGCTTCCTGCGTTTCAGATAAAAAATACTATGAAACCCAGTAACCGCAAGCGCTGTGCGCTCTTCTTTTGATAGTTTTCCGGTGTCTCCAGCGTCCGGCGTTCAGGCGGCCCGGTTCAGGCTGTCGAAGTTCCGGCCTTCCTGCACCAGCTTCACGAGCAGCGGCGAGGGCTTCCAGAACAGGGCGTCTTCCTTCGCGAACTCCTCGATGTCGGCCAGCACCTTGGGCAGGCCCACCGTGTCGGCCCACTTCATCGGGCCGCCACGGAAGCGCGGAAAGCCGTAGCCCGAGATGAACGTGACGTCCACGTCGAGCGGGCGCAGCGCAATGCCTTCGTGCACCACGTTGGCGCCTTCGTTGACCATCGCGGCCATGTAGCGGCGCATGATGTCGTCGGCCGTGAACGGGCGCGGCACCACGCCGGCGCGCTGGCGCTCGGCATCGACGATGGCCAGCACCTCGGGGTCGGGCTGGCCCACGCGGGCGCCCTGCGGGTAAAGGTAGAAGCCGCGCTGGGTCTTCTGGCCGAACCAGCCGCGCTCGCAGATGCGGTCGGCCACCTGCACGTAGCGGGCCTTGGGGTCGCGCGTGGCGGCGCGGCGCTTGCGCGTGGCCCAGCCGATGTCGCCGCCGGCCAGGTCGGTGACCTGGAACGGGCCCATCGCAAACCCAAAGCCGCGCACGGCCTCGTCGATTTCGTAGGGGCTGGCGCCGTCTTCCATCAGGTAGTCGGCGGCCTGCTTGTAGACGGCCAGGATGCGGTTGCCGATGAAGCCGTCGCAGACGCCGGCGCGCACCGGCACCTTCTTGAGCTTCTTCGCCAGCTCGAACGCCGTGGCGACCACGTCGGCGGACACCTTGGCGGGCACCACGATCTCCAGCAGCTTCATGATGTTGGCCGGGCTGAAGAAGTGCAGGCCGATCACGTCCTGCGGGCGGCTGGTGGCCGCGGCGATGGCGTCGATGTCCAGGTACGAGGTGTTGGTGGCGAGCACGGCGCCCGGCTTGCACACGCGGTCGAGCTCCTGGAACACGGCCTTCTTGACTTCGAGGTCTTCGAACACGGCCTCGATCACCAGGTCCACGTCCTTGAGGTCGTCGTAGGAGGTGCTGCCGGTGTAGCGGGCCAGGACGGCGGCCTTGGCCTCTTCGGTCATGCGGCCCTTGGCGACCAGGCCGGTGTAGACCTTCTCGACGTTGGCGCGGCCCCGGGCGATGGATGCGGCGTCGCGCTCGACCATGGTCACGGGGTAGCCCGCGTCCAGCGCCGACACGGTGATGCCCGCGCCCATGGTGCCGCCACCGATCACGGCGATGCTGGCGAACGCGCGCGGCGCGGCGGCCTTGGCCTCGGGCACCTTGGCGACTTCGCGCTCGGCAAAGAAGGCGTGGACCAGGCCGGCGCGCTGCGGGCTGTCGAGGCACTCCACGAACAGCGCGCGCTCGCGCGCCATGCCTTCGTCAAATGGCAGCTGCACCGCGGCCTGCACGCATTCGATGATCTTGAGCGGCGAGAACAGGCCGCGGGTCTTCTTCGCGGTCTCGGCCTTGAGAAGCTCCAGGTCGGCCAGCGCCGCCGCCGGGTCGGCGATGGCGATGTCGCGCGTGCGGCGCACGGGCGCGTTCTGGGCCAGCAGTTCATTGGCATAGGCCAGGCCCGCGGCCACCGGGTCGGCGCCCTCGGCCAGGCGGTCCACCAGACCGGCCTGCTGGGCGGCCTTGGCGCCCAGGTGCTTGCCGCTGAGCATCAGCTCGGTGGCGGCCTTGACGCCCATCAGGCGCGGCGCGCGCTGCGTGCCGCCCGAGCCGGGCAGCAGGCCCAGCGTCACCTCGGGCAGGCCGAGCTTGGCGGCGGGCAGCGCCACGCGGTAGTGCGCCGACATCGCCACTTCCAGGCCACCGCCGAGCGCGGCGCCATGCAATACCGCGACCACGGGCTTCGGAGAGTCTTCGATGCTGCGGCACACCTCGGGCAGCGACGGGGGCATGGCGGGCTTGCCAAATTCGCGGATGTCCGCGCCCGCGATAAAGGCCTTGCCCGCGCCCACCAGCAGCACGGCAGCGACGGATGCGTCGGCCTGCGCCGCCGCCATGGCCGCGGCCAGCCCCTGGCGCACCGCGACACCCAGCGCATTGACCGGGGGGTTGTCGACGGTCACGACCAGGACGGCGCCCGCGCGGGCGGTGGTGACAACGGAATCGGGGATGGCTGCGCCCATGCGGGGTTCTCCTGGTGGATTAGAAAAAAGCTTCCTATTGTTGATGCGCTAAACAATCTTGACAATGACATTGATCATTGACAGACTGTCAAATATTTTTTTACACCTAGCCATGGAACTCACTTCCCTGACCGTGCTCGTGGACATCGTGGACGCCGGCAACCTCAGCCAGGCCGCGCGCAACCTGAAGATGACGCGCGCCAACGTGAGCTACCACCTCAACCAGCTCGAAAAATCGGTGGGCGTGCAGCTGGTGCGCCGCACCACGCGCCGCGTCGAGCCGACCGAGCTGGGCCTGCGCCTGTACCAGCATGGTCGCGCCATCCAGAACGAAATGCTGGCCGCGCGCGAAACCATCACCACGCTGGGCCAGGGCCTGCAGGGCCGCGTCGGCGTGAGCGTGCCCAGCGGCTACGGGCAGATGGTGATGTCCGACTGGCTGATCGACTTCAAGCGCCTGTACCCGGGCATCGTGCTCGACGTGCTGTTCGAGAATCGCGTGGACGACCTGATCCGCGACGACGTGGACATCGCCATTCGCGTCATGCCCGAGCCGCCGCCCACCCTGGTCGCGCGCGACCTGGGAGCGGTGCGCTACATCGCCTGCGCCTCGCGCAGCTACGCCGAGGCGCATGGCCTGCCCGCGGGGCCCGAAGCGCTGCGCACCGCGCCGCTGATCACGGCCGGCGTGGTCGGGCGCCAGCTGCGCCTGCGCGCCTACCAGGGCGAGTTGCGCGAAGAAGTGACGCTGGAGCCGACGCTGATATCCGAGCATTTCCCGTTCCTGCGCCAGGGCATCCTGGCCGGGCTGGGCGTGGGGCTGGTGCCCGACTATGTGGTGCAGGACGCCGTGGCCAGCGGCGAGGTGCTGACCGCGCTGGACGCATGGCGGCTGAGCATCTTCGGCACGCAGATGTTCATGCTCTACATGCCCAACCGCCACCAGACACGCGCCGTGCGCACCTGCATCGACTACCTGCTGGGCCGCGCCCTGCCCGGCGGGGACCACGGCCTGCCCACCACCTGAAAATCAGGTCCAATCGGCTTCAAACGCTTACTGGCAAAGCGCCAGGCGCTTCTTTTCCAATAGCAAATCTCCACAACGCGTCTGGAGCGGCCAACGGCGTAGACAGGGTCACAGCATGGGCAGCGGCATGGCCTGCTCGGCCAGCCCGGCGTGCAGGGCCGCCCCCAGGGGCAGGACGTCGTCGTTGAAGTCGTAGCGGCTGTTGTGCAGCCCGCAGCTGCCCGCGCCGTTGCCCTGGCCCAGACGCAGGTAGGCGCCGGGCTTGCTTTGCAGCATGAACGAGAAGTCTTCGGCCCCCATGCTCGGTTCGAGGTCGCGCACCAGATGCTCGGCGCCGACCAGGCTCTGCGCCACATCGCCGGCGAAGATCGCCTCGCGCTCGGTGTTGATGGTCGCGGGGTACATGCGCTCGTAGTGCACGGTGGCCGTCGCGCCAAAGCCCAGCGCCACGGCGCTGCACAGCTCGTGCAGGCGCTGCTCCACCATGTTCTGCAAGGCCGGCTCGAAGGTGCGCACCGTGCCCACCAGGGTGGCCTTGCCTGGCAGCACGCTGAAGGCGCCGAGGTCGCCGGCCTGTATCGCGCACAAGCTGATCACCGCGCTGTCGAGGGGGCGCACATTGCGCGCCACGATGCTCTGCACGGCGGTGATGATCTGCGCCGCCACCAGCACCACGTCCACCGTCTGGTAGGCGTGCGCGCCGTGGCCGCCGCGGCCCGTGATCTCGATGGTGATGCGGTCGGCCGCCGCCATCATGGGCCCGTTGTTGAGGCCCACGGTGCCGGCCTTCATGGCCGGCCAGTTGTGCATGGCATACACGGCATCGACCGGAAAACGCTCGAACAGGCCGTCCTCCATCATCACGCGCGCACCGGCAAAGCCCTCTTCGCCGGGCTGGAAGATCAGCACCGCCGTGCCGTCGAAGTTGCGCGTGGCCGCCAGATAGCGCGCCGCGCCGATCAGCATGGCCGTGTGGCCGTCGTGCCCGCAGCCGTGCATAACCCCGGACTTGGCCGACTTCCAGGGAAAGTCGTTGTGCTCGGTCATCGGCAGCGCGTCCATGTCGGCACGCAGGCCCACCATGCGGCCACTGGCCGTGCTGCGCCCGCGAACCACGGCCACCACGCCCGTGCGGCCAATGCCATCGTGGATCTCGTCCACGCCGCAGACCTTGAGCGCCTCTTTCACGCGGGCGCCGGTGTAGAGCTCTTCAAACCCCAGCTCGGGGTGGGCATGCAGGTCGCGGCGCAGCGCCACGAGCTCGGGGTAGTACTGGGCGATGTGTGCAAAAGCACGGCCACCGGCCTTCAAACGGGACGCTTGCATCAAGGGACTCCAGCCCTGCCCCGCACCATGCGCTCGGGCAGCCGTACAGAACAAAAAACCATTGTGCCGCGAGACGCAGCGCCCGGCAGGCGCTCCACCCCGGCCCGCAGGCGCGCGGCACTTTGTGTCGGCAGCGCGCAACACCGGCACGGTCCTGGGCCGTGGGTGCGCAAAACAAAAAAGCCGGCCTCCTGGCAGGAGGCCGGCTTGGCAAAACGCCGGAAGCGTTCAGCCCTGGGGCTGAACACTGTCGGGGTCAGAAGCGGTGGCGCAGGCCGATGGTGAAACCGCTGCGGGACGTGGCGCCATTGGCAAAGGCGATGTTGCCGCCCTTGAGCTTGGTCCGGTCGACTTCCAGATAGGCATCGGTGCGCTTGGAGAACGCATAGTCCGCCGCCATCGTCAGGAAGTCGGCCGTGCCGTCTGCCGAAGAGGTCGCGCCCGACTGCTTGGCGCGGAAATAATGGGCGCCGAGATTGATTTGCGGCGTGACCTGGTAACCCGCGCCCACCGTATAGATGGTGCGCTTGTTGGCGTTCAGGAACATCGCCCCGCTGCCAAAGCCGCCGTTGGCGGCAGAGCCCCACATGGCGCCCAACACCGCGGAGTCGGTGGGCGTCAGCCCCGTGTCCACCTTGTTTTGGCCATAGCCCAGGTTGACGTACCAGGGGCCGGTGCGATAGGAGCCGCCCAGCGTGTAGGCCTTGACTTTCTTGCCCGAGGCAAATTCGTAGTCCTGGTAACCCGCACCTGCGGCGATGCCGTTGGCTGCATAGCGCAAATAGCCGCCGATCGACTTGCCACCCGTGGGGCTCTTTTCGTCGAACGCGTACTGCAATGCACCGCGCACTGCGCCGACTTCGGCCATGTACTTGATCATGTTGTCGTTGCGCGCACCCAGGGAAAAGCCGATCTCAGGCTTGTACACGTCCATATAGGGCGAGTAAGGGTACGAAGCATAGGTACTGGTCACCAGATCGAACAGGATGTTGTACTGACGGCCCATGGTCAGCCGGCCAAACCCCCCTTGCAGGCCCACCCAGGACTGCTGGAAGTAGGGCGTGGTGGCAGCGCCGGTGTCGGCGCCAAAACGGTTTTCCAGGTTGACCAGCGCCTTCAGACCGCCACCCAGGTCTTCGTTCACGTTGATGCCCCAGCGGCTTTGCGACATGCCACCGCCCACCATCTGGTTGAGCGATTGGCCTGGATCGCTGGCCGGTCCTTCGTTGGACGTATGGCGATAGGCCACGTCCACGATGCCGTACAGCTGCACGCTGCTCGTCTGCGCACAGGCGAAGCCGGAGGCCAGTGCGACCGCGCACAGGGCGACAACTTGTTTGAACGCGATTTTCTTCATGCCGATGTCTCTCTTTCTGCGGTTGGTTACAACCAATTCAGTTTAGTGACTCCATCGCCTTGAAAACGCATTGTTGCAAACTGCCGACACAGGGATAACCATGGGCGAGCGGGCATGCTCCAGCACAACTGGGAACCCAAAAGAAAAAGCCGCCAACCCGAAGGTTGGCGGCTTGGCGTTTCACGCTGCTGGCTCAGGCCAGCAGGGGATTAGAACGCGTGGCGGATGCCGACTTGGTAGCCGTCGACGTTTTCGCCAGCGCCAACGGTCACGTTGCTGTTGAAGCTGCCGCTCACGCCGCCCAGGTTACGGTTTGCGCCGTTCTTGTTCTTCATGTGGGCGTACGTGCCATACACAGCGGTGCGCTTGGACAGGTCGTACACGTAACCGATTGCGTAAGCGTCGGAATCGTTGCTGCTGTTCTTGTCGTCATAACGAGCGTACGAACCGATCAGCTTGCCAGGACCCACGGGCGCCGTCAGAGCCAGCATCCAGGTGTCGACCTTGGCGTTCGAGGTGGCGCCGCCCTTTTCCGAGTGGTATGCGAAGGCAGGCTTCACGACACCCAGGTCGTACGAAGCACCCAGGCTCCAGGTCTTAAGGTCGTTAGCCAAAACTGCACCCGCACCGTTATAGCCGGTTTGCACAATGCCGGCCTTGACGCGGTCAGCCGCCAGGGTCACGCTGATGGGACCGTTGTCATAGGCACCCGACAGGCCCATGTAGCGGCCCGAGCTGTTGTTGCCAGCTTGCTCGCCGAAACCGTAGTGGGCCATTGCAGAGAAGCCGCCCAGGTTGCCGGGGGTGGTGTAGCTCACACCGTTGCTCACGCGGACGGTGGTCCAGCCTTGCAGCGAAGCCAGGCCGACTTGACCGAAGGGATCGTACGAGGTGGGCTTGGCATAGCCAGCAGCCAGTTCACGGCCCAGGCGCACTTCACCGAAGTTGCCAGCCAGGCTGATGGTCGAGCGGCGCGAGAAAGCGAAGCCAGGGCCAGTGTTGTTGGCGCCAGCGCCGGTACCGGTGTCAGGCGAGATAGCGCCTTCCAGCCAGAAGCCAGCCTTCAGACCACCACCGAGGTCTTCCACGCCGCGGAAGCCCAGACGGCTGGAGGAGTTGCCGCTTTGCGTCACGCCGGTCACCGAGTTGGTGGCCGACACATGGCCAACGCCCACGTCAACAATACCGAACATGGTGACAGACGACTGAGCCATTGCAGCGCCGGAAGCAGCCAGCACGGCCAAGGCGATCAGGGATTTTTTCATTTCGAATTACTCCAAGGTTTAACGTAGGGCACCGGTACGGGAGGGATGGCAAGAGGTGACTCCTGCCATGCACCACCGGTTGCCCGGGCCAACCTCCTGGTAGGGAAGTTGTGGTCTATTGCACCAGACGGCGCCCCCTTTCGCAAAGAAATTCCCCCACAATGTCCGTCAAACCAGGATTTCGTTGCAATGAAACAACACAGGACAAGATCCTTCCAAATCGGCCGTTCTTACGCCAGCACACCCATATTTCAGGCGCATGAAAGTATCCAAAAGAAACAACAACCTCAATCAACACCAACTAGGGTAAGACGAGCATGGACAAACTCCTGACCGCTGCCGACGCCGCCTTGCGCACGCTTTTTGCCACGCCGCGCGCCAGCGAAGACTCTCCCGCCGCACTCCTTCCCGCCACCGAGCTGGACCCGGATCAAAAACGCCTGTCGGGCGCCTTGATGCGCGTCAACCATGTGGGCGAGGTCTGCGCGCAGGCGCTCTACACCGCACAGGCTGCCGTGACCCGCGACCCGCAGCTGCGCGCCCATTTGCTGGACGCAGCACGCGAAGAAGGCGACCACCTGGCCTGGACGCGTGAGCGCCTGCAGGCCCTGGGCGACCGCCCGAGCCTGCTGAACCCGCTGTGGTACGCCGGCGCGTTTGCCGTCGGGCTGGTGGCGTCCAAGGTGAGCGACCGCGTGAGCCTGGGTTTTGTGGTGGAGACAGAAAACCAGGTGGCTGCGCACCTGCAGAGCCACCTGGAGCGCCTGCCCGCGCAGGACCTGGCCTCTCGCGCCGTGGTGGCGCGCATGAAGGCCGACGAAGAGCGCCACGCGGCCAACGCCCTGGCAGCGGGAGCGCTCACGCTGCCGGCGCCGGCACGCGCGCTCATGAAAGCGGCCGCCAAGCTCATGACGACCACCGCACATTACGTTTGAAGACCTGGTTTACACCTCAACAACATCAAAACTGGTGGTGATCTCGGCCGTCTTGGCCAGCATGATGCTGGCCGAGCAGTATTTCTCGTGGCTGAGCGCAATGGCGCGCTCGACAGCCGTGGGCGCGAGCTCCTTGCCGGTCACGGTGAAGTGCATGTGGATCTTGGTGAACACCTTGGGCTCGGTGGCGGCGCGCTCGGACGTGAGCCGGACGCTGCAGCCGCGCACGTCGTGGCGCCCGCGCTTCAAGATCAGCACCACGTCGTAGGCGGTGCAGCCGCCGGTGCCGGCCAGCACGGTTTCCATGGGGCGCGGCGCCAGATTCTGGCCGCCGTTCTCGGGCTTGGCGGCGTCGGGCGCGCCATCCATGGCGAGCACATGGCCGCTGCCCGTCTCTGCCACGAAACCCATGCTCGAGCGTGTGCCCGCCGCCCCTGTCCAGCTCACTGTGCATTCCATGCCGTGTTCTCCTTGTGGTGCATCATTGCCACGATTTGACCCAAAAAATGAATGGTTTTTGCTGCAATGCAACATCTTCCCGCCGGACTGCGTTAAACTCCATCACAGCACAGCCGCCCAGCGCCAAATGCGCGGCGGGCCCACCCGGCAGGTACGCCCTGCCATGCAACGATTGTCTCCTCCATCTCCTCAAAAGGATGGATTCAGCCCCCGGCCTCACGGCCAGGGGCTTTTTTTTGGCTGCGCGGCCCGGGAGGCGCGCGGCGCGCGCGCCTATGATGGCTGCCGCGCCAGGCCGCGCACCGCGCGGGCGGCGCCGTTTCGCACCCGACCATGACCCAGCATCTCACCCCCCTCGACTACCTGAAAAAAATCCTGACCGCGCGCGTCTACGACGTGGCGGTCGAGTCCGACCTGGACCCCGCCCGCAACCTGAGCCGGCGCCTGCACAACAAGGTGCTGCTCAAGCGCGAGGACCAGCAGCCCGTGTTCAGCTTCAAGCTGCGCGGCGCCTACAACAAGATGGCGCACCTCACGCCCGAGCAGCTGGCGCGCGGCGTGATCTGCGCCTCGGCCGGCAACCATGCCCAGGGCGTGGCCATGAGCGCACGCAAGCTCGGCACGCGCGCCGTGGTGGTCATGCCGACGACAACGCCGCAGCTCAAGGTCGATGCCGTGCAGGCGCTCGGCGGCGAGGTGGTGCTGCACGGCGAGAGCTATACCGACGCCTACGACCACGCGGCCGTGCTGCAGCAGGAGCAGGGCCTGAGCTTCGTGCACCCGTTCGACGACCCCGACGTGATCGCCGGCCAGGGCACGATCGCCATGGAAATCCTGCGCCAGCTGCAAAAGCTCGGCAGCAACCGGCTCGACGCCGTGTTCGTGGCGATTGGCGGCGGCGGCCTGATCTCGGGCGTGGCCAACTACATCAAGGCCGTGCGCCCCGACATCAAGGTGATCGGCGTGCAGATGAACGACTCGGACGCCATGGTGCAGTCGGTGGCGGCAGGCCACCGGGTCACGCTGCCCGACGTGGGCCTGTTCTCGGACGGCACGGCCGTCAAACTCGTGGGCGAGGAAACCTTCCGCATCGCGCGCGGTCTGGTCGACGACTACATGACCGTGGACACCGACGCGGTCTGTGCCGCGATCAAGGACATCTTTGTCGACACGCGCAGCATCGTTGAGCCGGCCGGCGCGCTGGCCGTGGCCGCGATCAAGCAGTACGTCGCCCAACACAAGACCAAGGGCGAGACCTACGCCGCCATCCTGTGCGGCGCCAACATGAACTTCGACCGCCTGCGCTTCGTCGCCGAGCGCGCCGAAGTCGGCGAGGAGCGCGAGGCGCTGCTGGCCGTGACCATCCCCGAGGAGCGCGGCAGCTTCAAGCGCTTTTGCGAAGTCATCGGCGGCCTGCCGGGCGGCCCGCGCAACGTTACCGAGTTCAACTACCGCATCCACGACGCGGCGCGCGCCCATGTCTTCGTGGGCCTGGCCACGCACGGCAAGGGCGAGTCGGAGAAGATCGCCAAGAACTTCCAGCGCCACGGCTTCGAGGCGCTGGACCTGACGCAGGACGAACTGGCCAAGGAGCACCTGCGCCACCTCGTGGGCGGCCACTCGGCGCTGGCGCAGGACGAGCGCCTGCTGCGCTTCGTCTTCCCCGAGCGCCCGGGCGCGCTGCTCAAATTTTTGAGCCTGATGCAGCCGACCTGGAACATCTCGCTGTTCCACTACCGCAACCAGGGCGCCGACTATGGCCGCATCCTCGTGGGCCTGCAGGTGCCACCCGGCGACGCCGCCGCGTTCGACGCCTTCCTGGCCACGCTGGGCTACCCGCACGTCGAGGAAACGCTGAACCCGGCCTACCGCCTGTTCCTGCAGGCGCCCGCCGTCCCGGCCTGATACTTCAAGCAAAAACAGCGTCCAGCGCTTACTCAGTCTGCGTTGGCAGCTATTGTTTTTGAGAAACAGCGACCCCATGCAAGCGTTTCGCCACTACCTGCTGGCCGTGCAGTTCTTCACGCGCATCCCCGTCACGGGGCGGCTGGCGGCGTGGGTGGGCTTCAGCCCGGCGCTGCTGCGCGCCAGCAGCGCGCACTTTCCGGGCGTCGGTTGGCTGGTGGCCGCGGTGGCGGCGGGCGTGTACGCGGCGCTGCAGTGGGCGCTCGGCGCGCAGCCGTTCGCGCCGCTCGTGGCCGCGGTCTTCAGCACCATCGCCACGGTGCTGGTAACAGGGGGCTTCCATGAAGACGGCCTCGGCGATGTGGCCGACGGCCTGGGCGGCAGCGCCCAGAAGGAGCGCGCGCTCGAGATCATGAAGGACTCGCGCATCGGCGCTTTTGGCGCCATGGCGCTGGTGCTGGCGCTGCTGGCCAAGACCAGCCTGCTGGCGCTGCTGGGCGCGCACAGCCTCGCCGCCGCGCTGTGCGCGCTGGTCGGCGGCCATGTGCTGTCGCGCTTTTGGCCGCTGGGGCTGGTGCGCGCCCTGCCGCATGTGGGCGACACCGCCACGTCCAAGAGCAAGCCGCTGGCCGACCAGATCAGCGCGCGCGCGCTGTGGGCTGCGGGTTTGTGGTGTTTTCTGCCTCTGGCCCTTGTCTGGCAAGCGCATTCAGCTCTCTTTCTGATAGCAGGCGTGGCCTGCAGCGCGCTGGGCGCCGCGCACATGGCGCGGCGGTTTGCACGGCGCCTGCAGGGCTTCACCGGCGACTGCCTGGGCGCCGTGCAGCAGGTCAGCGAAGTGGGTTTTTACCTCGGCGCCGCGCTGGCGCTGGGGCCGCTGGCGCGCTGGGTGGGCGCGTGAGCGCCCGGCGCCTCTGGCTGGCGCGCCACGCTCAGCCACTGGTGGCCCCCGGCACCTGCTATGGCGCGCTCGACCTGCCGGCCGACGCCGCGGCCACGGCCGAGAGCGCGCGGCGCCTGGCCGCGGCCCTGCCGCACGGCCTGGCGGTGCGCCACTCTTCGCTACAAAGATGCGAGCTTCTGGCGCTTGCCCTGCAAGGGCTCAGGCCCGATCTGACGCTTCAAGCCGACGCGCGGCTGGCAGAGATGGACTTTGGCGCCTGGGAAGGCCGGCCGTGGGATGCCATGGCGCGCGCCGACATCGACGCCTGGACCGCCGCGTTCGCCACGCACCGCCCTGGCGGCGGCGAGGCGCTCGAGCGCATGCTGGCGCGCGTGGGCGCCGCGCTGCGGGACGCCCAGAGCCGCACCCACGGCGGGCGCGATGTGCTCTGGATCACCCACGCGGGCGTCGCGCGCTGCGTGCAGTGGCTGCTGCAGGCCGCGCCCGGCGCAGCGCTGCGTGCCGACGCCTGGCCGACCGCAGCGCCAGCGTTCGGCGCATGGACGGTGTGGGACCTGGAGTGAGACACCGGGGTGCGGCGCACCGATGCGCCCAGCGCCGTCACTGGCGCGCCGGCATCTCCAGCGTGATCGTGGCGGGGCCGTCCAGAGCCGGGCCCAGGCGGGCCTGGCGCGGGCCCAGCGACTGCAGCACCAGGCCGGCGTCGACCACGGCGCCGGCGCGAAACGGCTTGGCCGGCTGGCCGTCCACGGCGATCAGCGCCGCCCCGCCGCCACTGCTGCGGCCGGCGAGCACGCCCACCAGCGCAAAGCGGCTGGCCAGCGCCGGTGCCGTCGGCGCAGCGGCCGTGGACACGCCCAGCAGCCGCGCCATGGCCTGCGCGTCGGGGGCCGGCGGGGCTGCAGACACGGCCGGCACGGGCAGGCCCGAAGGCACGGCCAGCAGGCGCAGCGCCCAATAAAAGACGCTGGCCGCGGCCAGCGCCCACAGCGCCATGGTTGCCAGGCGCACGTTCCAACGGCCTTCGGTATTTGTCACCATCGCAGGATTATCATTCACGCGATCCGCGCGGCACACGCGCCTTGCCCCTACCGATTGCCCATTGCCATGAAACGCCCCCTCTCTCTTGCCCGCGCCGCGCGCCGCCATATCGCCCGGGGCTTCACCCTGATCGAACTGATGGTGGTGCTGGTCATCATCGGCGTGCTGGCCGCGCTGATCGTGCCCAACGTGCTCGACCGCGCCGACGACGCGCGCGTCACGGCGGCCCGCACCGATGTCACCAACCTCATGCAGGCGCTCAAGCTCTACCGCCTCGACAACCAGCGCTACCCCACGGGCGATCAGGGCCTGCAGGCCCTGATCGCCAAGCCCACGGCCGGCCCGCCGCCTCCCAACTGGAAGCCCTACCTCGACAAGCTGCCCAACGACCCCTGGGGCCGGCCTTACCAATACCTCAACCCTGGCGTCAAGGGCGAGATCGACGTGATGTCCTTGGGCGCCGACGGCCAGCCCGGCGGCGAAGGCAAGAACGCCGACATCGGCAGCTGGCAATAGCCGCACTTCCCCTGCCTGCGCTGCGGCGCCGGCACCACCCCATGCACCCCGCCACCCGCCGCCGCGCCCACGGCTTCACGCTGCTGGAGCTGTTGGTGGTCGTCAGCATCATGGCGCTGGCCACGGCCGGCGTGGGCCTGGCGCTGCGCGATCCGGGCCAGACACAGCTCGCGCGCGAAGGCGAACGGCTGGCGGCGCTGCTCGAATCGGCACGCGCGCAGTCGCGGGCCAGCGGCGTTCCGGTGCGCTGGCAGGCGGTGGCGGGAGGCTTTCGCTTTGACGGCGTGCGCGCCGGCACGCTGCCCGCGCAGTGGCTCAGCGCCGACACCCGGGTGCGCGGCGCCGCAGTGCTGGTGCTCGGGCCCGAACCGTTGATCGGCCCGCAGGCGGTGACGCTGTTTCTGCAAGACCACCCCGAGCGCGCCCTGCGCGTGGCCAGCGACGGTCTGCGCCCGTTCACTGCCGAGCCGGTGCCATGACGCAGCGCGGCTTCACCCTGGTCGAGGTGCTCGTGGCGCTGGCCATCGTCGCCATTGCGCTGCTCGCGGGGCTGCAGGCGACGAGCGCGCTCACGCGCAACGCGCAGCGCCAGGCCGACGTGCTGCTGGCCCACCTGTGCGCCGAGAACGAGCTGGTGCAGGTGCGCCTGTCGCGCCAGATGCCGTCCGTCGGCGACAGCCAGCACAGTTGCGTGCAGGCCGGACGCGAGTTCACGGTCGCCGTGGCGGTGCGGCCGACGCCCAACCCGAGCTTCCGGCGCGTCGATGCGCAGGTGCTGGCCGAGGGCAGCCCGGTGCTGCGCCTGTCGACCATCGTGGGGCGGCGCTAGATGGACACCCGGACGCGCGCGCGCGGCTTCACCCTGGTCGAGCTGCTGGTGGCCCTGGCCGTGATGGCCTTGCTGGCCATCGTGAGCTGGCGCGGCCTCGACGGCATGGTGCGCTCGCAGGAACAGACGCGCCAGCGCGGCGACGCCCTGCTGGTGCTGCAGGCGGCCCTGGCGCAGTGGGGCACCGACCTCGATGCGCTGCTGCCACTGGAGCACACCGTGCCCATTGCCTGGGACGGACAGGTGCTGCGCCTCACGCGCCGCAGCAGCGCCGTGCCGGACCCCGGTGCCCTGGTGGTGGCCTGGGCGCAGCGCAATGTGCAGGGACAGGGCCAGTGGCTGCGCTGGCAGTCTGCGCCGCTGCGCACGCGCGCCGAGTGGCAGCAGGCCTGGCAACAGGCCGCCCTCTGGGCGCGCAACCCGGGTGCGGCCGAAAAGCGCGGCGAGGTGGCCCTGCTTCCGCTGGCCGGCTGGCAGGTGTTCTATTACCGCCGCGACGCCTGGACCAACCCGCAGTCGAGCAGCGACGCGTCCGCACCCTCCGGCGCCCCTGGTGCGCCTGGTGCGCCCGGCGCCCCGAATGCGCCCGCTGCCCCGAGCGCGGACACCACCATCCCCGACGGCGTGCGCCTGCAGCTGGACCTGCCGCCGGGCGCGGGGCTGGCGGGGCCGGTCATGCGCGACTGGGTGAATCCGCTGCGCGGCGGCGGCAAGTCATGAGCGTGCGTCCACGCCAGGCCGGCGCCGCCCTGCTGGCCGCGATGCTCACCGTGACGCTGGTGGCCACCTTTGCCGCCAGCGCCATGTGGCAGCAGTGGCGCGCCATCGAGGTCGAGACCGCCGAGCGGGCGCGCGTGCAATCGGCCTGGATCCTGGTCGGCGCGCTCGACTGGTCGCGCCTGATCCTGGCCGAAGACCGCAACGCCGGCGGCGCCGACTACTTGGCCGAACCCTGGGCCGTGCCGCTCGAAGAAGCCCGCCTGTCGACCTTTTTGGCGGCCGAGGGCGGCGTGGCGCAGCAACCCGACGCCAGCACCGACACCAGCGATGCCTTCCTGTCGGGCCAAATCATCGACCTGCAATCGCGCCTGAACCTGGCCAACCTGGTGGTGGACGGCGCCGTGCAAAAGGACGTGCTGGCACAGTTCCAACGCCTGTTCGCACGCCTGGGCCTGCCGCCGGCGGCAGCGGGCTCCCTGGCCGAGTCGCTGCGCCTGGCCCAGCAGGCCGGCAGCAACAATGCCGAGCTGCCGCTGATGCCACAAACCTTGGCACAACTGACCTGGCTGGGCCTGGCGCCCGCCACCGTGGCCCTGCTTGCGCCGCATGTGACGCTGCTGCCGCGGCCCACCCCGGTCAACCTGAACACCGCAGGCGCCGAGGTGCTGATGGCCTGCATCGACGGACTGGGCCAGGCCGGCGCCAACAAGCTGATGGCGGTGCGTGAGATCCAGCACTTTCGCAGTGTGCAAGAGGCGCGCGCGCTGCTGGGCAGCGGTGCCACGGTGGGCAATGCGGCGCTGGGCGTGCGCTCGGACTACTTTGAAGTGCGTGGCCGGCTGCGCCTGGGCGACGTGACGGTGCAGGAGCGCTCGCTGGTGGTGCGCGACGGCGCCACCGTGCGCGCCCTGTGGCGCGAACGCGGCGCCACCGCGTGGGCCGGGGCAGCTGCGGCGCCCACAACGCCGTGAACGCGCCCCGCCAGCGGCTCCAGCACGCGCCGTCCGGCAGCAGACGTCCAGATACACCCACGACACAACCGACCTCTACAATGGCCCGCCACTGTCTTCCATGAGCACCCTGATCCTCCACCTGCCCCTGGCGCGCCTGGGGCCTAACACCGAATTGCGCTACACGCTGAGCGCCGACGGCCACCACGCCAGCGGCCACGCCAGCGCACGCGCGGCCCAGTTGCCCGAGTCCGGCCGCGCTGCCGGCGAGGTGGTGGCCGTGGTGCCGGCGCGTGCGCTGTCGTGGCAACGCGTGCAGTTGCCGCAAGGCGTGGGCCGCCAGTCGCCGCGCCTGCGCGCCGTGCTCGAAGGCCTGCTCGAAGAGCGCCTGCTCGACGACCCTGAACAGCTGCACTTTGCGCTGGAGCCCGGCGCCCGGCCCGGCACGCCCGCCTGGGTGGCCATTTGCGACCGCGCCTGGCTGCGCGAAGCGCTGCAGGTGCTCGAAGCCGCGGGCCGCCCGGCCACGCGCGTGGTGCCCGAATTTGCGCCGGGCGCCACCGCCAGCGGCCAGAGCGAGATGTTCGCGCAGGGCACGCCCGAAGACGCGCAGCTGGTCGTCACCGGCCACGGCGCCGACCTGGGCGTGGCCGTGCTGCCCCTGTCGGGCGCCGCGCTGGCGCTGGCCGGCGCCAGCGAAGACGACCCCGTGCCCGTGCGCGCCGAACCCGCCGTGGCCGCGCTGGCCGAGCGCGTGCTGGCGCGCCCCGTGCAGCTCGAGAGCGCGAGCGAGCGCGCCCTGCAGGCCGCGCGCAGCGACTGGGATCTGGCGCAGTTCGACCTGGCCAGCTCGGGCCGCACGCGCACGCTACGCAAGGCCGGCTCGCTGGCCGGCGCCGTGCTGCGCGCGCCGCAGTGGCGCGCCGCGCGCTGGGGCGCCGCCGTGCTGGTGCTGGCGCACGTGGTGGGCCTCAATGCCTGGGCCTGGCAAGAGCGCCAGGCGCTCGCCGCCAAGCAGGGCGGCGTGCGCCAGGCCCTCACCGCCACCTTCCCGCAGGTGCGCCTGGTGGTGGATGCGCCCGTGCAGATGGAGCGCGAACTGGCCCTGCTGCGCCTGTCCGCCGGTGCCCTGTCGGCCAGTGACCTCGAACCCCTGCTCGCCGCCACCGCCGGCGTCCTGCCCGCCGCCTGGCAGGCCAGCGCCATCGACTACAGCGCCGGCGCGCTGCGCCTGCGCGGCCCCGCGCTCAGCGCCGAAGAGCAGGGCCGCGCCACCGCCGCCGCGCGCGCCAGCGGCTACCAACTGGACACCGAGGGCGACAGCCTGCGCGTGCGCGCCGGAGCCACGCCATGAGCCCCCAGGCCGTCTCCCACGCCACCGCCGCGCAGCTGCGCACGCGCTGGCAGGCCCTGGCCCCGCGCGAGCGCCGTCTGGTGCGCGCTGCGTCCGCCGCCATTGCGCTGGCCCTGCTGTGGTGGGTCGGCATCGCGCCGGCGCTCCAAACGCAGCGCACCGCGCCCGCACGCCATGCGGAGCTGGATGCGGAGCTGCAGCGCATGCAGGCGCTGCAGGCCGAGGCCCAGCAACTGCAAGGCACGCCGCGCGCCGATCCCGACAACGCCCGGCGCGCGCTGGAAAGCGCGGTGACCGAACACCTGGGCGGCAGCGCCCGCCTCAGCCTCTCCGGCGACCAGGCCACCGTCACGCTCAAGGGCACGCCGGCCGATGCGCTTGCGCCCTGGCTGGCGCAGGTGCGCAGCAACGCGCACGCCGTGCCGCAAGAGGTGCACCTGGTGCGCAGCGGCGCCGCAGCGGCCGAAGGCCGCCGCACCACGGCGCTGTCCGACCTGCCCGCTGCCGCCCCCGCCCCGCTCTGGGATGGCACGCTGGTGCTGGCCCTGCCGCCGCGCTGAACGGACCCGCCGGCCTGCGCGCCCTCCTGCCCGCCATGACATCCCTGTTCCGCCCCCGTGTCCTGCCACGCAGCCTGGCGCGGCCCGCGCGCGCCGCCCGGCCGGCACGCAGCACGCGTGCGCCCTGGGCCTGGGCGCTGGCCGGTGCGCTGGCCGGCGCGCTGCCCGCGCTGGCGGCCTTTGCCCCTGCGCAGTGGCTGGCGGGCGGCGTGGCCCGCTCCAGCGGCGGCCAGCTGCAGCTGGCGCAGGCGCGCGGCACGGTGTGGACCGGCTCGGCGCAGCTGGTGCTCACCGGCGGCGCCGCCAGCCAGGACATCGCCGCGCTGCCCGGCCGCGTCGGCTGGCGCGTGCGCCCCACGTGGACCGGGCTGCGCGCCGACGTCCACGCCGCCTGCTGCACCGCCGTGCCCCTGCAGCTGCGGGCACGGCCGCGCTGGGGTGGCGCACACCTGGCGCTGGCCGACGGCCAGAGCCAGTGGCCCGCGGCCGTGCTGGCCGGTCTGGGCACGCCCTGGAACACCCTGCAGCCGCAGGGCCAGCTGCTGCTGCGCACCACGGGCCTGCAGGCCGACTGGGCTGCCGGGCGCCTGGTGCTGGCAGGCCAGGCGCAGCTCGATGCGCTGGCCATGTCGTCGCGCCTGTCGACGCTGCGGCCCATGGGCAGCTACCGCTTTGCCTTGCAGGGCGGCGAGGTGCCCACGCTGACGCTGCAAACGCTCGAAGGCAGCCTGCAGTTGAGCGGCAGCGGCCAATGGGTTGGCCAGCGCCTGCGCTTCGCGGGCGAAGCCAGCGCCGCGCCCGAGCGCGAGGCGGCCCTGGCCAACCTGCTCAACATCATCGGGCGGCGCAGCGGTGCGCGCTCCATCATCACCCTGGGTTGAACCTGGAGTACCGAATGCATTTTCCCCCCAAGCACCCCCTGCGGACCGCTATTCAAATCATAGCCTCCAGCGCTTTACTGGCAAGCGCTACAGGCCCAATTCATGCCCAAACCGCGGTGGACACGGGCAGCACCAGCGTGCGCCCGGGCGAGCCGGTCACGCTGAACTTCGCCAACGCCGAGATCGAGGCCGTGGCCCGCACCATGGCCACCATCACGGGGCGCAATGTGGTGGTCGACCCGCGCGTCAAGGGCACGCTGAACCTGGTCACCGAGCGCGCCGTGAGCCCGGCGGCGGCCTTCCAGCAGTTCCTGGCGGCGCTGCGCCTGCAGGGTTTCACCGTGGTCGAGTCCGCCGGCCTGTACAAGGTCGTGCCCGAGGCCGATGCCAAACTGCAAAGCGGCAGCGTGAGCGTGGCCCGCGCCGGCAGCAGCGGCCCCGCGGGCGGGCAGATCGTGACGCAGATCTTCAAGCTCAACTACGAAAGCGCCAGCAACCTGGTGCCCGTGCTGCGCCCGCTGATCAGCCCGAACAACACCATCAACGTCAACCCCGGCACCAACGCGCTGGTCATCACCGACTATGCCGACAACCTGCAGCGCCTGGGCAAGATCATTGCGGCGATGGACGTGTCGAACGCGAGCGACGTGGAGATCATTCCTCTCAAGAACGCCCTGGCCACCGACCTGGCACCGCTGGTCGCACGCCTCATCGATTCCGGTGCAGCCCCGGGCGCGGCCGGCGGTGCCACGCCGGGCCAGGCCGACACCTCGTTCAAGACCACGCTGCTGGCCGAGCCGCGCAGCAACGCCCTGGTCCTACGCGCCGCCAACCCGGCGCGCGTGGCCCAGGTGCGCGCCCTGGTCGAGAAGCTCGACCAGGCGCCCGTGCCCGGCAGCTCGGCGGCCCACGGCAACATCCATGTGGTCTACCTGAAGAATGCCGACGCCACGCAACTGGCTACCACTTTGCGCGCCGCCATGTCGGCCGGCAGCGGCAACGCTGCGAGCGCGGGCTCGGGCCCCGGTCCGCAGTCGCCCGGCCTGTCGCCGCCGCCGAGCAGCACGGGCAGCAGCAACGCCGGGCTGAGCACCGGCATGGGCGCCAGCCTGGGCAGCAGCGCCAGCAGCAACCAGCCGTCCACCGGCGGCCAGATCCAGGCCGACCCGTCGACCAACTCGCTCATCATCACCGCGCCCGAGCCGCAATACCGCCAGCTGCGCGCGGTCATCGACCAGCTCGACGGGCGCCGCGCCCAGGTGCTGGTCGAGAGCCTGATCGCCGAGGTCAACATGGACAAGGCGGCGCAGTTCGGCGTGCAGTGGCAGAGCCTGCTGGGCCAGGGCAACAACGTCGTCGGCGTGGCGGGCAGCAACTTCACCGTGGGCGGCATCAACCTGTTCTCGCTCGCGGCCGGGCTCTCGGGTGGGGTCACGGCCACCTCGCCAGTGCCGTCGCCGGGCTTCAACTTCGGCGTGGCGGCCAAGCACAACGGCAAGTTCGTGCTGGGCGCGCTGGCCAACCTGCTGCAGACCTCGGGCGACGGCAATGTGCTGTCCACGCCCAACCTGCTGACGCTCGACAACGAAGAAGCAAAGATCCTGATCGGCGAGAACGTGCCCTTCGTCACCGGTTCGTACTCCACCACCGGCAACACCAGCACCGTCAACCCGTTCACGACCGTGGAGCGCAAGGACGTCGGCCTGACGCTGCGCGTGAAGCCGCAGATCAACGAGAACGGCACCGTCAAGCTGGTGATCTACCAGGAAACTTCCGCCGTCAAGGCCGGCACCGAAAACTCCGCCAACGGCCCCAGCACCACCAAGCGCTCGATCGAATCCACGGTGCTGGTCGAAGACGGCGCCATCGTCGTGCTCGGCGGCCTGCTGCAGGACCAGTACACCGGCAGCCAGCAAAAAGTCCCCTACCTGGGCGACATCCCCGGCGTCGGGGCGCTGTTTCGCAGCGACACGCGGGCGCGCACCAAGACCAACCTGATGGTCTTCCTGCGCCCCGTGGTGGTGCGCGACGCGAACGAGAGCAGCCAGTTGTCGCTGGACCGCTACGACATCATGCGCGGCGTGCAGCAGGCCGCCCAGCCCGTGCCCAGCGGCACCGTTCCGGTCAACGAAGCGCCTCTGCTGCCGGCCCTGGCCGGCCGCCCCGGTGCGGCGCCCGCGGCCGCCGTGCCCGCGCCGCTGGGCAATGTGCCGACCGCCCCGGTGTCCGAGCCGCTGCCCTCGCCCCAGTGATGCGCCACCCGCTGCCCTACGCGTTTGCGCGCACCGCCCAGCTGCTGCTGGAAGACGACGGCCAGCGGCTCGTGCTCTGGCACGGCCCCGCGCCCAACACTACGGCGCTGAGCGAAGTCCTGCGCAAGCACCCGGTGCAGCAGCTGCAGGCGCTCGACGCGCACGGCCTGGCGCAGCGCATCAGCGCAGCCTATTCGCAGGGCGAATCGAGCGCCGCGACCGTGGTCAGCGAGGTGGAGTCCGACACCGACCTCTCGCGCATGATGCAGGAGCTGCCCGCGGTCGAAGACCTGCTCGAAGCCGCCGACGACGCGCCCATCATCCGCATGCTCAACGCGCTGCTCACGCAGGCCGCGCGCGACGGCGCCAGCGACATCCACATCGAACCCTACGAGCGCCTCAGCAGCGTGCGCTTTCGCGTCGACGGCGCGCTGCGCGAAGTGGTGCAGCCCAACCGCGCGCTGCACGCGGCGCTGATCTCGCGCCTGAAGATCATGGCCGACCTCGACATTTCCGAGAAGCGCCTGCCCCAGGACGGCCGCATCAGCCTGCGCCTGGGCACCCGCGCCATCGACGTGCGCGTCTCCACGCTGCCCAGCGCGCACGGCGAGCGCGCCGTGCTGCGCCTGCTCGACAAGAGCGAGAGCAAGCTGAGCCTGGAGGCCGTCGGCATGCAGGGCGAGACCCTGCGCCGCTTCGAGGGCCTGATCGCCCAGCCGCACGGCATCGTGCTCGTCACCGGCCCCACGGGCTCGGGCAAGACCACCACCTTGTACGCGGGCCTGGGCCGCCTGGACGCCACGCGCAACAACATCATGACGGTCGAAGACCCGATCGAGTACGAGCTGCCCGGCGTGGGCCAGACCCAGGTCAACAGCAAGATCGACCTGACGTTCGCCAAGGCCCTGCGCGCCATCCTGCGCCAGGACCCGGACATCATCATGATCGGCGAGATCCGCGACTTCGAGACCGCGCAGATCGCCATCCAGGCCAGCCTGACCGGCCACCTGGTGCTGGCCACGCTGCACACCAACGACGCGGCCAGCGCCGTCACGCGCCTGACCGACATGGGCGTGGAGCCGTTTCTGCTGAGTTCGTCGCTGCTCGGTGTGCTGGCCCAGCGCCTGGTGCGCAAGTACTGCCCCGCCTGCCATGGCGCCGGCTGCGACGCCTGCGGCCAGACGGGCTACCAGGGCCGCACCGGCCTGTTCGAGCTGCTGGTGACCACCGATGCCATCCGCGCGCAGATCCACAACCGGGCGTCCGAGGCCGACATCCGCGCCGCCGCGCTGGGCGGCGGCATGGCGCTGATGCGCGACGACGGCGAGCGCCTGATTGAGGCCGGTGTCACCAGCCGCGAAGAGGTGCTGCGCGTGACGCGCGACTGAAGGCCGCGCCGCGCGGCCCTATCCGGGGTTGCCTTCCATCGGATCACTGGGCGGAGAGCCGCAGACAGTGCTGCAGCACCCCAAGGCGAGCCCACAACGTGTACGGTGAAAGGCCAACCCGTCTCAGCGCCCCATCCCGCGCTTGAGCTCCTTGAGCAGCACCACCACCTGCGTCGACGACTGCCGGTAGCTGCCCTGCAGCGTGCGCTGCGCCTTGTCCAGCTCGCCCGCGCGCAGATGCGCTAGCACCGCCGCCGCCTGCACATGGAAGTAGCGGTGGCGCGCGACCAGCATGTCGAAGGCCGGAAAGCGCCCCAGCGCATCGCGCCCGTCGCCGTGCAGCCAGCGGCCCAGAAAGCAATGTTCTGCGCGGCACAGCGTGTCGGGCTGCAGCGCGGGGTCGGGCGCGCCATCGAGCATGCGCTGCAAGCGGCCCCGCAGCGCCTCGTGCGCCGTGATCGCGGTGTCGATGTCGATCTCGGTCATCAGCGTGGAGGCGTACTCCTCGTCGAGCACCAGCTCGCTGGCGTTGTCCTCGCTGGCCCAGGCGCTTTCCAGGCTGTCTGGGCCCTGTGGGCGAATCTTGAACAAGCGGTTGAAAAATCCCATGCTGCACCTCCGGCACCCCCTCCCGCGACACAAACGCCGGAGACAACGATTGGATACATTTTGTTTGATATCGGGGCGCCGTGGGCACCGCTTTCAGCGCCGATACCACAGCTGCGCCGCACGCACTGGCACAAGGGCTTGAAGAGCGCGGGACAATGGGGCCATGACAACCCCCCTCTCCTCCCCTGCGCTGTCGATGCTGGACTTGGTGGCCGTGCGCGAAGGCGGCACCGTGGCCGAGGCGCTGCAGATCGCCCTGCGCACCGCCCAGCACGCCGAGTCGCTCGGCTTCAAGCGCTACTGGCTGGCCGAGCACCACAACATGGCCGGCATCGCCAGCTCGGCCACGGCCGTGCTGGTGGGCCACATCGCCGGCGGCACGCGCAGCATGCGCGTGGGTTCGGGCGGCGTGATGCTGCCCAACCATGCGCCGCTGGTGGTGGCCGAGGCCTTTGGCACGCTGGCCGAGCTCTACCCCGGCCGCATCGACCTGGGCCTGGGCCGCGCGCCCGGCACCGACCCGCTGACCATGCGCGCGCTGCGCCGCGACCGGCTCGAGACCGCCGACGACTTTCCGCGCGACGTGGCCGAGCTGCAGCGCCTGCTGGGGCCCGCGCAGCCGGGCCAGCGCCTGGTGGCCACGCCGGGCGCCGGCACCAACGTGCCGATCTGGCTGCTGGGCTCGAGCCTGTTTTCGGCGCAGCTGGCGGCCGAGCGCGGCCTGCCGTACGCGTTTGCTTCGCACTTTGCGCCGCGCCTGCTGCTGCAGGCCATCGAGCTGTACCGCCGGCTGTTCAAGCCCTCGGCCCAGCTCGCCAAGCCCTATGTGGTGATGGGCGTGCCGCTGATCGCGGCGCCGACCGACGAGGAAGCCGAATTCCTGGCCAGCAGCACCTACCAGCGCGTGTTGGGCATCCTGACCGGCGACCGGCGCCTGCTGCTGCCGCCCGTCGAGAACTTTGCCGCGCAGCTCGACCCGCAGGCGCGCATCGCGATCGACGACTTCCTGGCCGCCGCCGTGATCGGCGGGCCCGAGACCGTGCAGCGCGGCCTCGCGGCCCTGCTGCAGGCCACGCGCGCCGACGAACTGATGCTGGTGAGCGACGTGTTCGACCCCCAGCTCCGCCTGCGCTCGCTCGACATCGCGGCCGCGGCCTGCGCGGCGCTGTCGGGCACGGCACAGCAAGGACTATAGAAAAGTGAGCTGACAGCGCTTACCTGGCAAGCGTTTGAGGCACTTTTGACCTAAAACCATCCGCCCCACTGCCACCGCAGGCGCGCGCCCGGCGCTGGCCGCGCAGCGGCTACCATCGCAAGCTGCCCCCACCACTGCGCCGCACCACCGTTCCATGCCCGCCTATTCCTATGAAGCCCTCGACGCCCAGGGCCAGACCCGCAAGGGCGTGATGGAGGCCGACACGGCCAAGGCCGCGCGCAGCCAGCTGCGCGCACAGGCGCTGGTGCCCCTGAACGTCCAGATCGTGGGCCCGGACGCCGCGCCGGGCAGCGCCGGCGCGCTGGGCCGTAGCCTGTTCACGCGCCCGGTGTTCAACGCCACGGGGCTGGCCATCTGGACGCGCCAGATCGCCGGCCTGGTGTCGTCCGGCCTGCCGCTGGAGCGCGCGCTCACCGCGCTGGCCGAGGAGGCCGACGACGAGCGCCAGCACCACCTGGTGGCCATGCTGCGCGCCGAAGTCAACGCCGGCGCGACCTTTGCCCGCGCGCTCGAGCAGCACCCGCGCGAGTTTTCCGATATTTACTGCGCCGTGATCGGCGCGGGCGAACACAGCGGCAACCTCGGCCTGGTGCTCGAGCGCCTGGCCGACGACCTCGAGGAGCGCCAGGCGCTGCAGGCCAAGCTGCTGGGCGCGGCGCTCTACCCGGCCATCGTGACCCTGATCGCCATCGCCATCGTGCTGTTCCTGGTCAGCTACGTGGTGCCGCAGGTGGCCAGCGTGTTTGCCGGCACCAAGCGCGCCCTGCCGTTCCTCACCGTGGCCATGCTGGGCCTCAGCGCCCTGGTGCGCAACCACGGGCTGTGGCTGCTGGGCGCTCTTGTATTAATAGCATTCAGCGGACGCTGGGCTTTAGCCAGGCCCGTTTTTCGTGAAAAATTCGATGCCGCATGGCTGAACCTGCCGCTGGTCGGCAAGCTCGCGCGCGGCTACAACGCAGCGCGCTTTGCGAGCACGCTGGCCATGCTGGCGGGCGCCGGCGTGCCCATCCTCAAGGCGCTGCAGGCGGCGGCACAAACGCTGAACAACCGCGCCATGCGCGCCGACGCGCTCGACGCGCTGGTGGCCGTGCGCGAGGGCGCACCGCTGGCCACCGCGCTGGCGCAGAAAAAACGCTTCCCGGGGCTGCTGGCCATGTTCGCACGCCTGGGCGAGCAGACCGGCCAGCTGCCCGTGATGCTGCAGCGCGCGGCCACGCAGCTCTCGACCGAAGTGCAGCGCCGCGCCCTGCAGCTGGCCACCATTCTGGAGCCTCTGCTCATCGTGGGCATGGGCCTGGTCGTGATGCTGATCGTGCTGGCCGTGCTGCTGCCCATCATCCAGCTCAACCAGTTCGTCAAATGACGCCGCACCGGCGCAGAAAGGCAGTGCCATGTCCGTGGGCCTGGGCGACCGACTCGTGGTCGCGATTTCCTCGCGCGCGCTGTTCGACTTCGAAGAGGAAAACCGCCTGTTCGACCAGGGGCGGGCGCAGGACTACATGCAGCTGCAGCTCGAGCGCCTCGATGTCACGGCGCGCCCGGGCGTAGCCTTCTCGCTGGTCAAGAAGCTGCTGGCCTTCAACGAACCCGGGCAGCAGCGCGTGGAGGTCGTGGTGCTCTCGCGCAACGACCCGGTCAGCGGCATGCGCGTGTTCCGCTCAGCCCGGGCGCACGGCCTCGCGAGCGTGCAGCGCGGCGTGTTCACGCAGGGCGCGGAGCCGTTTCGCTACCTGCGCCCGCTGGGCGCGCACCTCTTCCTGTCGGCCAACGGCGCCGATGTGAACGAGGCGCTGGCGATGGGCTTTCCGGCCGCCCGTGTGGCGACCCAGTCGGTACAGGCCAGCGCCACGCACCCGCAGGAGGTGCGCATCGCGTTCGACGGGGATGCCGTGCTGTTCTCGGACGAGGCCGAGCGCGTGTACCAGTCGTCGGGGCTCGATGCCTTCCAGGCCCACGAGGTCGAAAAGGCGCTGCTGCCTCTGCCCCCCGGCCCGTTCAAGCCCTTCCTGTCGGCGCTGCACCGGCTGCAGCAAAGCGGCGCGCACGGCATGCGCATCCGCACCGCGCTGGTCACGGCGCGCGGCGCGCCCGCACACGAGCGCGCCATCCAGACGCTGATGAACTGGAGGATCGCCGTGGACGAGGCGATGTTCCTCGGCGGGCTGTCCAAGGGGGAGTTCCTGCGCGAGTTCGAGCCGGACTTCTTCTTCGACGACCAGACCGGCCATGTCAGCAGCGCCGCCCTGCATGTGCCGGCCGGCCATGTCAGCAGCGGCATCGCCAACCAGCCGCCGCCGTCCGCGGACTGATCGGCGGCGGCGCGTCGGGGCCTGCACAACCGTGGCGAGGGCGGTGCGCCGCGCCGGTGCGCGCAGAGCGCGCGCTTCAGAGACCGCCGGTGCGCTTGGCCTTGGGGTCGGCGTAGGTCAGCGGCTCGTTCTTGGCCTGCTGCGCCATGCGCTCGGCCAGCGTGGTCTTGTTGATCTCCTGCGCCATCTCGATGGCGCTGCCGCTGGCGCGCCACATGGCCTGGATGAACTCCAGCAGCTGCTTGGAGATGGGCTCTTTCGGCGGCTCGGGGGGCTCCTCGACCGTTTCCTTCTTCTTGACCTCGGTCCAGTCGCGGTTGGGCGCCTCGGGCGACGACGGGGTGTCCGGCGTCGTCACGATGGCGCCCCCGCCCAGCCGGTCCATGGACTCGACCGGGTTGGCGACCTGGACGGGGCGCACAGGCACCGCACCCGACGCTCCGGTCGAATACAAGTCAGCGCCCTGGGGACGCCAGGGCGGCGATCGGTCTACAGGTGGCAGTGGCATGGCAGTGGCCCACGGTTGAGAGAAACAAAAAAGGCTTTACGGCCTCCTCGTGCACCCATTACGGCAAAAAGCCGGGGAAGTTGAGCCCTTTTTGCGCCTTTGGTGCAAAAACCGGGTTTTCACCTAGGCACTTGGACCCGGTGGGCACGCTACAGGAAGCGCTCCAGCAGCCGGCGCGAAGCCCGGTCGAGCGCCGTGGTATCGGCCACCGAATACTGCACGCCGTCGTTGCCGGCGATCAACAGCCGTGTGCGGCCGCCCAGGCGGCGGATGTCCTCCTCGGCCTTGAGCACCAGCTGGGTCGGTCCGCGATCGGTGTCCACCTCCCAGGTGCTGGGCGTCGAAAAGCTCGACACGCTGTGGATCTTCTGGATGGCGGGCACGAACTCGCGCACCGCCAGCTCCTCCTCGATCAGCGGGCGCACGGACGCGGGCAGGTCGCCCAGGCGCTCGATCCACAGCAGTTCGTGGCCGTCGCTGCCGACCAGCGACAGACCCTCGTCGGGGGCGGCGATCGGAAAGGCGCGCACGGGCAGCACGCCCGCGTGTTCGCTGCCGTCGGGCAGGGTCAGCACCAGGCGGCCATGGGCGTTGCGGTGCAGTTGCAGAGAAGGGGATGTAGACAGGAGCATGGCGTGTCGTTTCAGGAGTTGCCGGCAGGATGGGCCGGGTGCAGCAGGCCGCTGTCGAGCACGACGCCGGCGGCCTGCGCATCCTCCTCGGCACGCCGCGCCTGGGCCTCGTACAGCCGCCAGTAGGCGCCCTCGCGGGCCATGAGTTCGTCGTGCGGACCTACTTCGACGATCTCGCCGCGCTCCATCACGACCAGGCGGTCGGCCTTGCGCAGCGTGGACAGGCGGTGCGCAATGGCGATGGTGGTGCGGCCCTGCACGAGGTTGTCGAGCGCGGTCTGGATCTCGCGCTCGGTCTCGGTGTCCACGGCCGAGGTCGCCTCGTCGAGGATCAGGATGCGCGGGTCGATCAATAGCGCGCGCGCAATGCTGATGCGCTGGCGTTCTCCGCCCGAGAGCCCCTGTCCGCGTTCGCCCACGAGCGAGTCGTAGCCGTGCGGCAGGCGCAGAATGAACTCGTGCGCATGCGCGGCGCGCGCCGCGGCAATGATCTCGGCGCGCGTGGCGTCCGGCTTGCCGTAGGCGATGTTCTCGGCAATGGTGCCGAAGAACAGAAACGGGTCCTGCAGCACCAGACCAATGTGGCGCCGGTAATCGGCCACCTTGAGCCGGCGCACATCGACGCCATCGACCCGGATGGAGCCGCTGCTGACGTCGTAGAAGCGGCAGATCAGGTTGACCAGGGTGCTCTTGCCGGAGCCGCTCTGACCCACCAGGCCGATCATCTCGCCAGGGCGGATCACGAGGTTCAGGCTCTTGATGACGGCGCGGCTGCCATAGCGAAATCCGACCCGGTGCATGGCGATGGATCCCTGGACCCGCTCCAGCTTCACCGGCTGGACCGGATCGGGAACGTTGCTCACATGGTCGAGGATGTCGAAGATGCGCTTGGCACCGGCAGCGGCCTTCTGCGTGACCGAGACGATGCGGCTCATTGAATCGAGCCGGCCATAGAAGCGCCCGATGTAGGCGATGAACGCCGTCAGCACACCGACCGTGATCTGGCTGCGCGAGACCAGCCAGATGCCGAAGCCCCAGACCACGAGCAGGCCGATCTCGGTCAGCAGCGACACCGTGGGCGTGAACAGCGACCAAGTCTTGTTGAGCTTGTCGTTGACCTCCAGGTTGTGCTGGTTGGCCTCGTGGAAGCGCTGCGCCTCGCGCCTTTCCTGGGCAAACGCCTTGACCACGCGGATGCCGGGAATGGTGTCGGCGAGCACGTTGGTCACCTCGCTCCAAACGCGATCGATCTTCTCGAAGCCCGTGCGCAGGCGGTCGCGCACCGTGTGGATCATCCAGCCGATGAAGGGCAGCGGCACCAGCGTGACCAGCGCCAGCCAGGGGTTGATCGAGAACAGGATGGCCGCCGTCATGCCGATCATCAGCACGTCGGTGACGAAATCCAGCGCGTGCAGCGACAGGAAGACGTTGATGCGGTCGGTCTCCGAGCCAATGCGCGCCATCAGGTCGCCGGTGCGCTTGCCGCCGAAGTAATCGAGCGACAGGCGCAGCAGGTGCTCGTAGGTGGTCGTGCGCAGGTCGGCGCCGATGCGCTCGGACACCAGTGCCAGGATGTAGGTGCGCGCCCAGCCCAGGCCCCAGGCGGCGAGCGCCGAGGCCAGCAGGCCCGACAGGTACAGCAGCACCAGGCCGGGCTCGATCTGCTGGCCGTTCTGGAACGGGATCAGGATATCGTCCATCAGCGGAATCGTCAGGTACGGCGGCACCAGCGTGGCGGCCGTGGAGGCCAGCGTCAGCCCGAAGCCGGCGGCCAACTGCATGCGGTAGGGCCGGGCAAAGCGCCACAGCCGCAGCAGCACCCAGGTCGATGGCTGCGGCGGCTGCGCGCGCGCGCAGGCCGGGCATTCTTCGGTATCGGGCGGCAGCACGGCGTGGCAGACCGGGCAGGTGGCGTCCTGCGCGTCGGCCGGCGCGGCCGCCGTGGCGGCACCCAGGCGCGCGCTCTGCAGCTCAAAGCGCTGCACCAGGCGCAGCGCCTGCGCGTGGTGGGCCAGGCGAAAGCGCCACAGCGCGAGGCGCTGCGCCGGGTCGTGCAGCTCCAGCGTGCCCACGCCGCCATGGTCCACCAGGCGCAGTGCGAGGCCGGGTGCCAGCGGCCAGTCGCGCCAGTCGCTGGTGCCGGGCTCGCAGGCCAGCAGCCGGTCCTCGGTCAGTGCCACGGCCCCGGCGCCAAACTGCATTCGGGCGCTCAGGTCAACCTCCAGCGAGGCCAGCACGTTTTCGTGAGGTGCGAGCTGTGCTCGCAATGCGGTCCCGAGGGGGCCAAGAAAGACACCTGAGGCGTCCACAGGAGGGAGATGTTGCATTTTGATTCGGCTTTGCGCGGAAAACGCTGCACGGCGGCGGTGCGTGCAAGAGCCCGAATTCTGACCGAAACCCGCTGGCAGCACGCAACACCGTGTGCCTGCCCACGCCGCCGCACTGCACGGACCCGTGCCAAACTCGGCGCACAATCTCCCGTCATCTTCGGCACGACCGGCCTCCACTGACCCGTTGCGACCCATGGAAAAAATCAAAGACATCGAACTGCTGCGCATCAACTACCTGCGCGGACCCAACATCTGGACCTACCGCCCCGTGCTGGAAGTCTGGCTGGACCTCGGCGCGCTCGAGGACTGCCCCTCCCACAAACTGCCCGGCTTCAACGACCGCCTGACCACCTGGCTGCCGGCCCTGGTCGAGCATCACTGCGGCGTCGGCGAGCGCGGCGGTTTTCTGCAGCGCCTGCAGGAGGGCACTTGGTGCGGCCATGTGCTCGAACACGTCGTGATTGAGCTGCTCAACCTCGCCGGTATGCCCACGGGTTTTGGCCAGACGCGCAGCACCTCGCAGCGCGGCGTCTACCGCATGGTGTTCCGTGCCCGCGAAGAGCAGGTGGCGCGCATGGCGCTGCAGCAAGGCCACCGCCTCATCATGGCGGCCATCAACGACGAGCCCTTCGATGTCGCCGCCGCCGTGGCGCGCGTGCGCACCGAGGTCGACGACCGGTATCTCGGCCCGAGCACGGCCTGCATCGTCACCGCCGCGGCCGACCGCGGCATTCCGCACATCCGCCTGAACGACGGCAACCTGGTGCAGCTCGGCTATGGCGCCGCGCAGCGCCGCATCTGGACGGCCGAAAGCGAATTCACCAGCGCCATCGCCGAGGGCATTGCCAGCGACAAGGACCTGACCAAGGGCCTGCTCAAGGCCTGCGGCGTGCCCGTGCCCGAGGGCCAGGTGGTCGACAGCCCCGAGGCGGCCTGGGAGGCCGCGCAGGACATCGGCCTGCCGGTGGTGGTCAAGCCATCCAACGGCAATCACGGCCGCGGTGTGACGCTCGACCTGCGCCGGCGCGAAGACATCGAAGCGGCTTGGCACGTGGCCGAGCCTGAAGGCAGCGAAGTCATGGTCGAGCGCTTCATCCCCGGCGACGAGCACCGCTTGCTGGTGGTGGGCGGCAAGGTGGTGGCGGCGGCGCGCGGCGAGCTCGTCAGCATCACCGGCAACGGCCGCTCCACCGTGCGCGAACTCGTGGACAGCCAGCTCAACTCCGATCCGCGCCGCGGCTACGAGGAAGAGTACCCGCTCGAAATCATCGACCTGGCGACCGATTCCAAGGTACAGCTTGAACTCAAGCGCCAGGAGCTCGATGCCGACGCCGTGCCCGCCGCCGGCCGCCAGGTGGTGGTGCAGCGCAACGGCAACGTGGCCGTGGACTGCACCGACGAGGTCCACCCCGAGGTGGCCTACATCGCCCAGCTCGCCGCGCGCGTCGTCGGCCTGGACATTGCCGGCATCGACATGGTGGCGCAAGACATCTCGCGCCCGCTGCACGCGCAAAGCGGTGCCATCGTCGAAGTCAATGCCGGCCCGGGCCTCCTGATGCACCTCAAGCCCGCCGTCGGCGCGCCGCGCCCGGTGGGCCAGGCGATTGCGGAGCACCTGTTTCCTATCGAGGAAGGCAAGAGCGAGAGCGACGCCGGCCGCATTCCCGTGGTGGGCGTGGCGGGCTCGCGCGACACCTCGACCCTGGCCCGCCTGGTGGCCTGGCTCGTGCACCTGAGCGGGCGCTACACGGGCCTGGCCTGCAAAGACGGCATGTTCATGAACGAGCGCCGCGTGGACACGCGCGACTGCGCCGACTGGGAAGGCGCGCACCGCCTGCTGATGAGCCAGATGGTGCAGGCCGCCGTGATCGAGAACGACGCACGCACCATCTTGCGCGACGGCCTCGCCTACGACCGCTGCACCGTGGGCGTGGTGACCGACATGGACGGCGCGCACGACCTGGGCATGTTCGACATCCAGGAACCGGAGCAGATGGCCCGGGTGCTGCGCACCCAGGTCGATGTGGTGCTGCCCAGCGGCGCCGCCGTGCTCAATGCCGACGAGCCGCAGGTGGCTGCCCTGGCGCGCCTGTGCGACGGCGCAGTCATCCTGTATTCCACGGATGCGCAGAACCCGGCCATCGCCGCGCACCGCGCCGCCGACCAGGGCCGCGCCGTGCTGCTGCACGGTGGCCACGTCGTGCTGGCCAGCGGCAGCAGCGAGAAGTCGCTCGGTGCGCCCGAGCGCCTGGGGTTCGGCCACGACACCCCCACACTGCTGGCTGCCATCGCCGCCGCCTGGGCGCTGGACATTGCGCCCGACCTGATTGCCGCCGGCATCAAGACCTTCGAGCCCGGACTGTCCGCCAGCGGCAGCCCGCGCACCCTTCTTCCTCTCTGAGCCGCCCGACTTTGCCCATGCGTGGGGCCCCGGGCCCCGCCGCAGCATCGAAAGAACCCCATGGACGTATCCCGCATTCGGGCCCTGCGCGGCCCCAACCTTTGGAGCCGCAACACCGCCATCGAGGCCGTCGTGTCCTGCGCCGACCACGAACGCGCGATGGCGCAGATCGCCGGCTTTGAAGCCCGGTTGCGCGCGCTGTTCCCGGCCATCGGCACCCTGCACCCCGAGGGCAGCGACAGCGACATCTCGCTGGCCCATGTGCTGCAGTCCGCAGCGCTGGCACTGCAGGCGCAGGCCGGCTGCCCGGTCACCTTCAGCCGCACCGCCGCCACCGCCGAATCGGGTGTCTACCAGGTCATCGTTGAATATACCGAAGAGGCCGTGGGCCGCCAGGCCTTTGACGATGCCCAGGCCCTGATCGAGGCCGCGCTGGGCAGCGGCAGCTTCGACGGCGACGCCGTGGTGGCCCGACTGCGCGAACTCGACGAGGAAGAACGCCTGGGCCCGAGCACCGGCGCCATCGTCGAAGCCGCCGCGGCACGCGGCATTCCGTGGCGGCGCCTGACCCAGGGCAGCCTCGTGCAGTTTGGCTGGGGCTCCAAACAGCGCCGCATTCAGGCGGCCGAGATCGACTCCACCAGCGCCGTGGCCGAATCGATTGCGCAAGACAAGGATCTGACCAAGCGCCTGCTGCACGCCGCCGGCGTGCCCGTGCCGCTGGGCCGCCCGGTCGAGACCATGGAAGAGGCCTGGGCCGTGGCGCGCGAAGTGGGCCTGCCCGTGGTCGTCAAACCCCAGGACGGCAACCAGGGCAAGGGCGTGACGGTGAACATCACCGAGCGCGCCGCGCTCGAAGAGGCCTACGCCACCGCCGCCGAATACGGCACGGTGATGGTCGAGCGCTTCCTGCCCGGCCATGACTTTCGCCTGCTGGTCGTCGGCGACCAGCTGGTGGCCGCCGCGCGCCGCGAGCCGCCGCAGGTGCTCGGCGACGCCATCCACACCGTGCGTGAGCTGGTCGACCTGGTCAACCTCGACCCACGCCGCGGCGAGGGGCACGCCACATCACTCACCAAGATCCGGCTGGACGACATTGCCATCGCGCGCCTGGCCGCGCAGGGCCTTGGGCCCGACTCCGTGCCGCCCAAGGGCCAGCGCGTGGTGCTGCGCAACAACGCCAACCTGTCCACCGGGGGCACCGCCACCGATGTGACCGACGACGTGCACCCCGACGTGGCCGCGCGCGCCGTGGCGGCGGCGCGCATGGTGGGCCTGCACATCTGCGGAGTCGACCTGGTGTGCGAGAGCGTGCTGCACCCGATCGAGGAACAGAACGGCGGCATCGTCGAGGTCAACGCCGCGCCCGGACTGCGCATGCACCTGGCGCCGTCGTATGGCAAACCGCGCGCCATTGGCCAGGCCATGGTGGGCGAGGTGTTTGCCCACGGCAACGACGGCCGCATTCCCGTGGTCGCCGTCACCGGCACCAACGGCAAGACCACGACGGCGCGGCTGATCGCCCACCTGTTTGCGGCCCAGGGCCTGCGCGTGGGCATGACCAACACCGATGGCGTGTACATCAACGGCCGCCAGATCGACAGCGGCGACTGTTCCGGCCCCAAAAGCGCGCGCAACGTGCTGCTGCACCCGGAAGTGGACGCGGCCGTGTTCGAAACGGCGCGCGGCGGCATCCTGCGCGAGGGCCTGGGCTTTGACCGCTGCCAGGTGGCCGTGGTCACCAACATCGGCGAGGGCGATCACCTGGGCATGAATTTCATCACCACGGTGGAAGACCTGGCCGTGCTCAAGCGCGTGATCGTGCAGAACGTGGCGCACGATGGCTACGGCGTGCTCAACGCCGCCGACCCCATCACCGCCGCAATGGCGCCCGCCTGCCCCGGCAAGATCATCTTCTTTGCCGCCGACCGCCACCACCCCGTGATGGCCACGCACCGCGCGCAGGGCCACCGCTCGGTGTACGTCGATGGCGACTCCATCGTCGCCGCCGAGGGCTCGTGGCGCGAGAACATCCACCTGCGCGACGTGCCCATCACGCGCAATGGCAAGATCGGCTTCCAGGTCGAGAACGTGATGGCCGCCGTGGCCGCCGCCTGGGGCGCGGGCCTGCCCTGGCAGACCATCCGGCGCGGCCTCTCGGGCTTTGTCAACGACAGCGACAACGCCCCCGGCCGTTTCAACCTGATGGACTACAGGGGCGCCACCGTGATCGCCGACTACGGCCACAACCCCGACGCCATGCGCGCCCTGGTGGCCGCCGTGGACGCGCTGCCGGCCCAGCGCCGCAGCGTGGTCATCAGCGGCGCCGGCGACCGGCGCGACGAGGACATCCGCGCGCAGACCGTGATCCTGGGCGCGGCGTTCGACGACGTTTTGCTCTACCAGGACGCGGCCCAGCGCGGGCGCGGCGACGGCGAGGTGATGGCCCTGCTGCGCCAGGGCCTGCAGGGCGCCGTGCGCACAACGCACACCGAAGAGATCCACGGCGAATTCACCGCCATCGACACCGCCCTGGCGCGCCTGGCACCGGGCGACCTGTGCCTGGTGCTGGTCGACCAGGTCGAAGAGGCGCTGGCCCACCTGGCGCGGCGCTGCAGCGAAGGCTGAAGCCAGCGCACGCCAACGCCTGCGACAAGGCCCTGGTGCGCTCGCCAGGGCCTTTTGCGTTTCACTACCAGTTCAGTAGCTGCATACCCTTGCTGCATCAGCGCTAGAGGCCAATTTGGCTTGGAAATCGGGCCATCCATTTCCGGGTGCGCCGCAGCCGGACCGGCCCGACGCAGGGCCCTGCGGCACAATCGCTGGACCATGCACGCACTGCCCCGCCCCGCCCTTCTTTCGCTGCGCCTTGGCGCCCTCTGCCTGGCCGCGGCCGCCTGCGCCAGCGCCCAGGCCGAGAAGATCGGCAGCGTGGACACGGCCTTCCAGTGGATAGGCCGCGACCACGACATCCTCGTGGAAGCCTACGACGACCCCGGCGCCCCGGGCGTGACCTGCTATGTCTCGCGCGCGCGCACCGGCGGCATCAAGGGCACGCTGGGCCTGGCCGAAGACCGGGTCGAAGCCTCGATCGCCTGCCGCCAGACCGGCCCCGTCACCTTCCCCAAGCCCCTGCGCCAGCAGGAGGAAGTGTTCAGCGAACGCATGTCCCTGCTGTTCAAGCGCCTGCGCATCGTGCGCATGGTGGATGCGCCGCGCAACACGCTGGTGTACCTGACCTATTCCGACAAGCTGATCGACGGCTCGCCGCAGAACAGCGTCACCGCCGTGCCGGTGGACCGCGCCACGCCGATTCCGCTGAAAAAATAGCGGCGCACCTGTGCGCCAGCGCTCTTGCACAGCACGCAACGGCTGCCGCACTGACCAAAAAAAGCGGGGCTCCATGCCCCGCTTCGCCGCTGCGCTCCGAGGCGCCGCGCCATCGCTCAGCCTTGTTTGTTGCGCCGGCGTGTCACTGCACCCAGACCGAAAAGGGCCATGGACAACAGTGCGATGGAGCCAGGCTCCGGAATTTGGCCAGTGACTTGGGCCACCGACTTGACTGTCCAGCCAATGCTGCTGGCCACCCCATTCACGTCGTCATAAGCCACTGTCAAAAAGGCGTCATTTTTGCCACCATTTCTGTTGGTCAGAGAATTCGTGTCAAAGAATGCCAGCGCGGAGCCGCTCGTGAAATCAAGAAAACCTTGCCCATTGCCAGCGACAGAGGCGTTATTGAAGAGCGATGTGTAACTGGTGGTCGAGTCACCCGCAATCACGGCACCGCCTGCAAAGACGCCTCCCAAGAGAAGACTTCCGCCCGTGATGCCAGGGTACGTTCCTGCATCCAAACTCACACCGCCGCCCGTCGGACCGAGGATCGGGTTGTAATCTGTCGCGTTGCTATAAATTCTGAAAAATCCTCCTACGGAATTGGCCAGCGTTGTTGGCGAACCCCCCAGAGTCCCCACTTCGACGAAGTAATCGTTGAGCCCGCCAAAAACCCCGGTCAGATAGGGGCCGAACGTGATACCGCCCAGCGTGCTGGAAGTACCGCGTACGTATTCAGTCTGGCCAGTGCTCAGGTTTTCGATAGCGGCTATCGACAAGATGCCCGCCGTATCGCTGGTAGTTCCGGGCGCTGGTCTGGCTGCTGCTGCATTGCATCCGGCCACCGTCGTGCACTTGACACCCGCCGTATCCCCATAGCCCAGCGTGCCAGAGTCGTAGTTGTCGAACGTGATCTTGTAATTGCCCGCCGTGAGTTCAATGGCGTTGGCGGATACAACCGGTCCGATCAGCAGTGCGGCACCAACAGCGGCCGCTAGAAAGGTGCGTTTGAACATGGAACCTCCTACGTTAGGAATCAAAAAGGACTTGCACTGTGATCAAGCACTATCCATGCCAGATTAGAAAATGGCCATAAGACATTGATTTAGCAAAGTTTTTTTTTGAATCCGTCGGACCGGCTTCAGCGGAGTGTTAAGTAACCCGACAAATCCGGGGCCTCTGATCCTGCGCATTGGACGAATGCCACGCCTCGGTGACGCGCGGCCCTGCGACCGCGGTGCAAAAATTGTTCTGGCGCACGGCGGCGGCACACCGCCAACCCAGCGCCAGGCAGCGTACGTTGGAGGCTCATCGCGGGGGCTTGTGCCACGAGCGACCGATTGGTTTCCTTGAATTGGTCGCCCAAGACGCGGGCAAGAAAGTCTCCCCGGACGGGCCGGGAGGTGGAAATAGCCTCAAATCGCCCTCTAACGCTTACTGAACAAGGGCTGATAGCTATTTATTGGATAGCAAATGCATCAGCTTGCAGCAGCAATCTGGCGCAGCGCCTGCTCGAACACCTCCACCGGCTGGCCGCCCTGGATCAGGTGGCGGTCGTTGACGATGATCGCCGGCACCGAATGGATGCCCTGGCTTTGGTAGAAGCGCTCGCGCTCGCGCACCGCGCCGGCAAATGCGTCCGACGCCAGCACCTCGCGCGCGCGCTGCGTGTCCAGGCCCGCGCTGGCTGCGGCACGCAGCAAGACCTCGGCGTCGCTCGGATCCTGCCCCTCGGTGAAATAGGCCGTGAACAAGGCATGCTTGAGCGCCGCCTGGGCTCCGGCCGGCCCCTCTTCACCGGCCCAGTGCAGCAGGCGGTGCGCGTCAAAGGTGTTGTAAATGCGCGCGCGCTGGTCCATGCGGAACTCGAAGCCCAGCTCTGCGCCGCGCGCGGTGATCGCGTCGCGCGTCTGCTGCGACTGCGCAGGCGAGGCGCCGTATTTCTGCTGCAGGTGCTCGGCGATGTCCTGGCCTTCGGGTGCCATCTGCGGGTTGAGTTCGAACGGCTGGAAATGCAGTGCCAGCGACACCTCGCCGCGCAGGCGCTCGGCCGCCTGCTCCAGCGCATGCAGCCCGATGGCGCACCAGGGGCAGGAGATGTCGGAGACAAAGTCGATCTTCAAGGTGGTGGGAGCGGCAGGGGGCGTCATGGCGGCAAGGGCGTGGCAAAGGGTATGCCCATGGTACGGCGCCTGTGCGGCGACCGCCGCGGCCCCACAGCGCGCAGGGTGGTTTTACTTCATGCCTTGCGGTCGGCATCCGGCCGGTGGCCAGTGCCGAAGACACGGTCCCAGAGTGCCGTGGTCACGCCATAGCAGTCCCCGGGGTCGCCCGCGCGGTGGTGCAGCGCGTGCCAGTGCCGTCGCCGCTGCAGCCACCGGCCCGGGGCCATCCCATGGTGCAGCGCATGGTGCACCACCGCATAGGTCAGGTAGCCTGCGAGCAGGCCCAGCGTCAGCGCACAGGCACGCCACAGGTCGCTCAGCAGCAGGGCGGGCAGAAACACGAGCAAGGCGATGAGGGCGGCACTCAGCAGCGTCGGCGTGCAGATCAGAGCGGCAGGATGCGCGTGGTGCAGCGCATGCCAACGCCGAAACGGCTGCAGGCCGTGCAGCACGAAGCGGTGCAGACCGTATTCCACCAGGGTCCATGCCCCCAGCCCGAGCAGCGCCGTGGCCGCCAACTCCGCGCCCCGGCCCTCAGGCCCGAAAAACCCCAGGGCCACGGCCAGTGCGAGGACGGCTGCCCCATACAGGGCGAAGTCCGCCAGGTAGGCGGCCTTGCTGTGTTCCAGGGCAAAAAGACGCATGGGGCGGCCTTTCTTCGGGCCCGGGTGCCTGCCACGGGCATGGGCGCTGCAGCGCCAGGTGTGCGGCGGTCCAAGTCAGTCAGGTACGCCGGGTGCGCACACCAGAATACCACCGCAGGGCCCTGCCGCGCCCCTGCACCGCAGGCCGCTCTATCCCTCACTGGTGGGCGTAGACGGCATCCTCGGTGGCAAAGGCCTTGAACTCGATCGGGTTGCCGAACGGGTCGAGGAAGAACATGGTCCATTGCTCGCCGGGCTGGCCCTCGAAGCGCACCTGCGGCGGCAGCACAAACGCGCAGCCTGCGGCGGCCAGCCGATCGGCCAGTGCCCGCCACGCCGGCAGCTCCAGGATGGCGCCGAAGTGCGGCATGGGCACCATCGCATCGCCGACCCGGCCGGTGCGCGCCGTCGCAAATGGCTCGCCCAGGTGCAGCGAAATCTGGTGCCCAAAGAAATCGAAGTCGACCCAGGTGTCTGTGCTGCGCCCTTCGCGGCAGCCCAGCGTCTGGCCGTAAAAGCTGCGTGCCTGCGCCAGATCGGTGACGTTGAACGCGAAGTGGAAAATGGAAGGCAGTTGCATAGTGCTTTCTGAATAGGGGGGTGGGCGCCAGGCTGCCTGCAGGAACTGCACGGCGCGGCCATTGCGGCAGGCCCCGATTTTGGACCGACCATGGCAACCTGCGCCACCCGGGGCGTATATGGACTCCGGACGATGGCGCCGCACAATGGCGTCGCCGGCCACCCCTGTGTGGGCCAACCGAACTCGAACGAAAGGACTGCCATGAAGATCGCTTTGATGGGCGCGGGCGCCGTGGGCTGCTATTACGGCGGCATGCTCGCGCGCGCGGGCCACGAAGTCACTCTCATCGCCCGCCCCGCCCATGCCGAGGCCCTGCGCCAGGGGGGTCTGTGGCTGGAGACACAGGCGTTCCAGGAACGCGTTCCGGTGCAGGCCAGCACCGACGCCAGTGCCGTGCGCGGCGCGCAGTGGGTGCTTTTTTGCGTCAAATCCACCGACACCGAGAGCGCAGGCCGCGCCATGGCCCCGCACCTGGCCGATGGCGCCGTGGTGCTGAGCCTGCAAAACGGCGTGGACAATGCCGAGCGCCTGGAGGTGGTGCTGGGGCGGGCGGTCGTCCCGGCGGTGGTCTACGTCGCCACCGAAATGGTGGCGCCCGGCCACGTCCGGCACCACGGGCGCGGCGAGCTGGTGATTGCGCCATCGCCCGCCAGTGCATCGATCGCGGCCGTCTGCAGCGCCGCCGGCGTGCCCGTGCAGGTGTCCGGCAACGCCACCGAAGCCCTGTGGGCCAAGCTGGTGCTCAACTGCGCCTACAACGCGCTCTCGGCCCTCTCGGGCCTGCCCTACGGGGCGATCGTGCAGAGCCCCGACCTGCCCGTGGCCCAGGTGATGGCCGACATCGTGCGCGAATGCCAGGCCGTGGCCCAGGCCAGCGGTGTGGCGCTGCCGCACGACATCCTGGCGTCCACGCTGGGCCTGGCGCGCACGATGCCGGGGCAGATGTCGTCCACCGCCCAGGACCTGGCGCGCGGCAAGCGCACCGAGATCGACCACCTCAACGGCTTCGTCGTGCGCCGCGGCGAGGCGCTGGGCCTTGCCACGCCGGTCAACCGCCTGCTGCACACATTGGTGCGCCTGCGCGAGCAGCAGCCCACGCCCCACGAAGGCGGGGCGGCATGACGCGGCGCGCGGTGCTCCGGGGCCCTTTGCGCTGGGCCCCCGTGGCCGGCTTTTGGGTGCTGCTGCTGGGCGTGGCGGTAATGTCCTTGCTGCCGGGGCAGTACCTGCCGCCCCAGACCGTGAACATCTGGGACAAGGCCCAGCACGCGGGCGCCTTTGCCGCGCTGGGCACCTGGGGCCTGTGCGTTTACCCGCGCCATCCGGGGCGCGTGCTGATCGGCCTGCTGGCCTTTGGCGGCGCGATTGAGCTGGCCCAGGCCGCCACCTGGTGGCGCGATGGCGACTGGCACGACTGGCTGGCCGACGCCGTGGGCCTGGCGGCAGGCGCCGCGCTGGCCATGCTGCCATGGCGACGCTTGGCCTGAATGCGGGGTACTGCCTGGTGCGGCTCCCTCACGCGAGCACGAGCAGCGGCGGAATGCAGAACCAGAGGATGAACGTAAGTGCCAGCACGATGGCGCCGTCGATGCGCTCGGGCATCTCCTGCACGGTGAACCTGCGCAGGTGCTGGCACAGCCAGGCGCCATGGACAGCGCCGCCGAGGGCGCCCCAGCCCAGCAGTGCCGCCATGTCGGGCCGCGCCAGCGCCAGCAGCGCCGCCGTGGCGGGCGCAGCGACGGTCGCCGCCATCGCCAGGCGCGCGGTGTTGCGCTTGCCGAGCAGGACCACGAGCGTGCGCTTGGCCGCGGCCTGGTCGGCCGCGTGGTCGGGGCAACCGGCAAGCAGGATCGAGGGCAGCACGGCGATTCCGAGGGGAAGCGCCAGCAGCCACGGGACGCGGTGGCTCCAGCCACCGCCCTGCGCCACATAACCGGCCAGGATGGCGCCGACGCTGTGGGTCAGCGCGACATCGAGTTCGCCAAGCCCGCGGTGCGAGAGCTTGAGCGGCGGAACCGTGTAGAACAGTGCGAACGCGGCAAACACGGCATACAGCAAGGCCACCGGCAGCGCCGAACCCGCCGGAGCCGCCGCGATCAGGGCGACCAGCGCCGCCACTGCTGCCAGGAGCGCCAGGGCGATGCCCTTGCGCATCGCTGCACGGTCGAGCCGGCCGTCGACCAGCACGCGCGAGCCGCCTGTGAACGGCCCGGCGTTGCGGTTCCGCCGATCGCTGTCGAAATCGAACCATTCGTTGAGGAAGACGGTCGCGGCTTCGAGGAAAAACAGGGCCAGGTAGCCGAGCAGGTATGGCGCCATCGCCAGCGGCGGGCCCGCGCCCGCGGCAAGTGCCCCGACGGTGTAGGCGATCCACGTCATCGGGTAGAACTGCAGGCGCAACGCGGCAAGCCATGCCAGGACCCGCTGCGCACGGCGCTGCGCGGGCGAGAGGGCGCCGTGCGCCAGGCGCGCACCGCTCGCGCGCGCACGCTCCAGCCAGCGGCTGCGCTGCGCAGCGTCGGAGGCGATGACCGGTCCGAAGCTGTCGGCGCGCACCGTGCGCAGGCCGCAGTAGCCGAGCGTGGCACGGGCCAGCGCCTGGCGCCCTGGCGCCCGGTAAATGAACCGATAGATGGGCGGCGGTGTGTCCATCGTCGTGAGCAGGTCGGCCGTTCGGCCCGCGAGCAGCTTGTCCCACCGGTCGTGCGTGACATGGCGAAAAGCGAACCCTGGGACCAGGACGCGGTCGAGGAAGCCCTTGAGCAGCGCCGGGAAGGTGCCCCACCACGTGGGGTAGACGAACACCACGTGCTCGGCCCAGGCGATGTCGTGCTGCGCGCGCACGAGGTCCGGCTCCAGTGGCTGCAGCTCGGGAGAGACCGCATGGACATTCGGGTCGAACTTCAACGCGCTGAGGATCAGCTCCCGGCATTCCACGCCCGCTTGGCGTGCGCCCGCAGCGTAGGCGTCGAAAAGTGCACCGCAAAAACTGTCGCGGCGAGGGTGGGCAAGGATCAGCAGACAGCGCATGGCTCAACGCCGAAGGCGGGGATGCCCGGCCACGCGCCGTGCCATGGCCTGAAGGTCGGGACATTGGGGTCCATGGGCTCGCTCCTCTTGCCGGCCGCACCGTGCGGACAGCTCCAGACACATCCGCCACCGTTTCTCACCCCAGTCCGCGCAGTGAACCAACGTGCCGGGACAGCCATCGCAGCGCAGCCGATGTTCGCACTCGCGGCCCCTTGCGTGCCCACGCCGCACCCTCTCATCGCTGCAGCCACTTGCGTTGGAGCCAGGCCAGCAGCGGGGACGCGTGCGCGCAGGCGCAGGCACGGGCGGCCTGCCGGATGGCGTCGCCCTGCGTCGGGTAGGCATGGACCACTTCGGCCAGCCGGCGCAGGCCGATGCCGGCCACCATCGCCAGGGACACGGTGTTGATCATTTCCCCGGCGTAGCGGCCCACGATGGTGGCGCCCAGGATATGGTCGCTGCCTTCGCGGACATGGATTTTCACGAAACCGTCTTCTTCGCTGTCGGTGACAGCACGGTCGACGTCGTGCATCGGCACCGTGAAGGTCTTGACCGGGATGTGGCGCTCGCGCGCGTGCCGGACATACAGGCCGACATGCGCCACCTGCGGGTCGGTGTAGGTGCACCAGGGGATCGTCAGCGCGCTCATGCGCCGGCGCCCGAGAAACAGCGCATTGCGCACCACCAGTTGGGCAGACGCCTCGGCCGTGTTGGTGAACCGGTGCTCGAGGCAGACGTCGCCGACCGCGTAGATGCGCGGGTTGCTGGTGCGCAAAAAATCATCGACGTGGATGCCCGCGCTGGCGTCGTAAGCCACGCCAGCGCGCTCCAGGTCCAGCGCCTGCACGGCGGGCCGGCGGCCAATGCCGGTCAAGATGGCGTGCACCACGGTGCTGGAGAGGTTGCCGGCACTGAGCATCTGCACGCGCTTGGCGCCGTCCTCGGCCCGCACGCTGACGACCCGGCAGTTGAGATGGGTTTCCACACCGTCTTGCGCCAGGGCATCCGACACCATCTGCGCAGCGTCGCGCTCTTCCTTGGGCAAAAACAGCGGTTCGCTATGGACCATGACGGTGCGCGTGCCAAAGCGCGCGAAGGCCTGGGCCAGCTCGCAGCCCAGCGGCCCGCCGCCAATGACCAACAGGCTGGCCGGAAGGGCCGTGAGGTCGAACACCGACTCGTTGTTCAGAAAGCCCGCCTCGTTCAGTCCCTCAATCTGGGGCAGCACCGCGCGCGACCCCGTGGCAATCACCGCCTTTTTGAACGGCAGGCGTGTGCCTTCGACGTCCACCGCATCGGGGGCCACAAAGCGGGCGCAGCCAAAGTAGAGCTCAATCCCGGCTTCGCTCAGCTGCGCCGGTGCGTCGGTGCGCCCCAGGCGGTCGCGCACGCGCCGCATGCGCGCCATGGCCTGGGCAAAATCCACGGGCACGGCGGGCGGCAGCGCCACGCCATAGCGCTCTGCGCTGCGCATCTCGGCATATAGCTGCGCACTGCGCAGCAGGGTTTTGGAAGGGATGCAGCCTTCGTTGATGCAATTGCCACCGATCTGCTGGCGCTCGACCAGTGCCACCTTGGCGCCAGCGGCCGCGGCCGTGCGCGCTGCCGCCAGGCCGCCCGGGCCTGCGCCAATCACCAGCAGGTCGTAGCGGCCACGCACAGGCGGGTTGCGCCAGTCTGCGGGCCGCATGTTGGGCAGGGACTCGCGCTGCAGCGCAGCGCTCGCACGCGTGCGGTGGACAGCGGAGGTGGGCAGCATGGCCATGCGGTGTATCGCAGCGCTCAGGGCTGCGCGGCCGTATCCAGCCAGCCACCCCGAAAGCCGGCGCGGCGCAAACCGGTCTGCATGAAGGGGCAGGCACGCAGCAGGCGCCACAGCAGGCCCGAGCGGAAGTTCTCGACCATCAACACGACCATGCCCTGGTCCAGGCCAAACTCCCCCTCCGATATCCAGGGGCCGGACTCGGCCGGGGTGTCTGGACTGCGCGCGGTGGCGTTGAAGCCGCTGGCCTGCACCGCTCGGGTGGCAGCTGCGCCGCTGCGCGCCAGCAGCGTACGCAGGGTCGGCAACACGATTTCGGGGGCGAACACCAGCGACGACACGATGCCAGGCACGGAAATCGTGCCATCGTCGGGCCCATAGGGCACGCCGCGCGCGGCGTAGCCATAAAACGCCTGGCGGCGGCCGGCAACATTTTGCGGTGCCACGCTGGGCCCGTCGCCGGCCGTCAGACCCCAGCACTGCGCGTTGTAGCCGACAAAGCTGCGCGGGTTGCGGATGGCGTACTCGCGCTGCACATAGGTGGCGCGGCGGCTGTTTTCAAAATAGTCGCAGCGCTTCTCGCGCATGAAGCGGTCGCGGATGCCACGAAAATCGATCCATGCGTGCGAGAACTGGTGGATGAACAGCGGCCCGGCATACAGGAAGTCGTAGCCATACAGGTTCTCCCATTGGTAGGTGGCGCTCCAGGCCTCAAAGCTTGCTGTGGTCAATGGACGGGTCGGCGAGCCCAGTCCCAGCACATACAGCAGGATGGCCTCGCTGTAGCCCTCCCAGCCGTAATGCAAAAACCCCCCTTCAGGTTTCCACCCGTGCACCACGGCGGCGCCATGGTGTTGCGCCCAGTGCCAGTCGACCCTGCCGTACAGCGCATGGGCCAGTTCGCGCAGCTCGGTCTCGGCCGGGGTGCTGTCCGTGAAATACGCTGCCGCAGCGAGCATGCCTGCGAGCAGCAGCGCGCTGTCTATCAGCGACACCTCGCAGGCCCAAACGCGGAGGCCGCTGTCCATGTCCAGGAAATGGTAATAAAAGCCGTGCCAGCCGGTCGACTCGGGCGTGCCACCTTGGTCGCTGTGCCAGAAAAAACGCAGTGCCACCAGGCAGCGCTGCACGGCTTCGGCGCGCGGAATCCAGCCGCGCTCCACCCCAACCGGGTAGGCCGACAGCGCAAAACCGACGGTGGCGATGCTCGAGGGCGAGTTGGGGCGCGAGGTATCAGCCACCAGGCCGTTGACCGGGTTGCCGTGCTGCAGAAAGTAGCCGAAGGCGTGTCGCTGCAGGCGATCGAGCATCGCTTCGTCGTCAGGGGTGACGTCCACCCAGGGCCGATCCGCCTTCACGTTTGCTCCTTCACCGCGGCGCGGGCGCCAACGCCGCATCGACGGTCGCTTGCGCCTCACGCAGGATCTGTTGCAGGTGGTCGGCGCCTTGGAAGCTCTCCGCGTAGATCTTGTAAATGTCTTCGGTGCCCGAAGGGCGGGCGGCATACCAGCCGCTGGGAGCGCAGACCTTGATACCGTCGATCGGTGCCCCATTGCCGGGGGCCTGGCTTAAAACCGCCGTGATTTTTTCTCCGGCCAGATCGGTCGCCGTGATCTGGGCCGGTGACAGCGCCGCCAGTTGCTGCTTTTGCTGCGCGCTCGCCGGCGCTTCGACGCGGTCGGCGACCGGGCTGCCCAGCTCCTGCGCCAGCGCAAGGTAGAGCGCGCCAGGATCGCGACCGGTGCGGGCCGTGATTTCGGCGGCCAGCAGGGAGGCGGTGATGCCGTCCTTGTCGGTGGTCCAGACCTTTCCGTCGCGGCGGAGAAACGCCGCGCCGGCGCTTTCCTCACCGCCAAACCCCAGGCGGCCATCGAGCAAGCCTTGCGAGAACCACTTGAATCCGACCGGCACGTCAAACAGCGTGCGCTGCAACCGGGCTGCGACACGCTCGATCAGCTGGGTGCTGACCACGGTCTTGCCGACGGCGGTCTGCGCCCCCCACTGCGGCCGGTGGCGGAACAGGTAGTCGATGGCGACCGACAAATAGTGGTTGGGCGCCAGCAGCCCGCAGCCGGGCGTGACGATGCCATGGCGGTCGTGGTCGGTGTCGCATGCGAAGGCAATGTCGAAACGGTCTTTGAGGGCAATCAGCCGCTGCATGGCGTAGTGCGACGACGGGTCCATCCGAATCTGCCCGTCCCAATCGAGCGGCATGAAGGCAAAGGTGGGATCGACGACTTGGCTAACCACGCTCAGGTCCAGTTTCCAGCGCTCGGCGATGGCGGCCCAGTAGTGCACGCCAGCGCCGCCCAGCGGGTCCACGCCCATGCGTATTTGGGCGTTGCGGATGGCATCCATGTCGATCACCTGCCCCAGGTCGCTGACATAGCAGGCCAGGTAGTCGTGGCGGTGCGTGGTGGGCGCATTCAGTGCCTGGGCGTGGGGCGTTCGCCGCACACCCTCCAGGCGCCGCTCCAGGTAATGGTTGGCCGCCGCCTGAATGAGCCGGGTGATGTCTTCGCCGGCCGGGCCGCCGTGGGGGGGGTTGTATTTGAAGCCGCCGTCGCGCGGCGGGTTGTGCGAGGGCGTGATGACGATGCCGTCGGCCCGCGCCGCCCGGCCGACGCCGTTGTGCCGCAGGATCGCATGCGAAATCGCCGGTGTCGGTGTGAATTCGCCGCGGGGAGCCAGCATCACGTCCACGCCATTGGCGGCGAGCACTTCGAGGGCACTGGCGCAAGCGGGCGGCGACAGGGCGTGCGTGTCGATGCCAAGGAACAGCGGCCCCGTGGTGCCTTGGGCCCGGCGGTGGTCGCAGATCGCCTGTGTGATGGCCAGCACATGCGCTTCGTTGAACGTCGCGTCGAACGCCGACCCCCGGTGGCCCGAGGTACCGAAAGCGACGCGCTGCGCCGCCACCGTGGGGTCGGGTTGTTCCGAAAAATACGCTGCGACGAGCTTGTCCACGTCGACCAACGAGGCCGGCGGGGCCGGCTGTCCGGCCAAAGGACTGAGGTGGGTGCCCATAGTGATGCTCCCTCTCAAGTGGCAGTCGCATGCCGGGCCAGCTGCTCCCGGGCAGCAGCGACGACATGCGCGGCATTGAAGCCAAAATGGGCTTGCGCCACCGCGCCAGGGGCAGACACGCCGAACGAGCGCATGGCCAGGATGGCGCCATGGCGTCCGACATAGCGCTCCCAGCCCAGCGCCGCCGCCGCCTCGACCGAGACACGCGCCCGCACCGCCTCGGGCAGAACGCTCTCGCGGTAGGCCCCGTCCTGGCGCTCGAACAGCTCCCACGACGGCATGCTGACCACGCGCGCCCGGATGCCTTCGCTGCGCAGCTGCTCGTACGCGGCGATGCACAACGCCACCTCGCTGCCGCTGGCAAGCAACAGCACATCGGGCGCTCCGCTGGCGGAATCCGCGAGTACGTAGGCGCCGCGCGCCACGCCGGCGGCACTGGCATAGCGGCTGCGGTCCAGCGTAGGCAGGGCTTGGCGCGAGAGCACCAGGCTGGCCGGGCGGTCGGTGAGCTGCATGGCCACACGCCAGGCCTCGACCACCTCGTTGGCGTCGGCGGGGCGCAGCAGCACCATGCCGGGCATGGCGCGCAGCGATGCCAGCTGTTCGATCGGCTGGTGCGTGGGCCCGTCTTCCCCCATGGCGATCGAGTCGTGAGTCCAGACATAGATGACGGGCAGACCCATCATGGCGGCCAGCCGGATCGCGCCGCGGGCATAGTCAGTGAAGACCAGAAAGCTGGCGGCAAATGGGCGCAGCCCCGCCAGCGCCATCCCGCTGGCGGCGGCGCACATGGCATGCTCACGGATACCGAAATGGAAGTTTCTTCCCGCATAGCTGCCCACAGGGCTGGCATCGCCTGCGATGCCGGGCGCCTCGAAAGCGCCAGCAAATTCAAAGCCCAAGTGCGTTTTGGTGGACGGAGACAGGTCGGCGGCGCCTCCCAACAGCCAGGGCACGCGTGCGGCAATGGCATTGAGCAATTGCCCGGCCGCGTCCCTTGAGGCCATGCCTTTGGCATCGGTCATGAAACGGGGCAGCGCAGCGTCCCAGCCTTCGGGCAGGCGGCCCTGCTGCATGGCAGCGAGTTGCTCGGCCAGGTCCGGGTATTGCACCTGGTACGCAGCGTAAAGCGCTTGCCATGCAGCGTGCGCGTCGGCGCCGCGCTGTCCCAGGTGGGCGCTGAAATGCGCCTGCACGCCGGGCGGCACGGCGAATTGTGCATTCGGGTCGAAGCCATAGAACTCCTTGGCCAGACGCACTTCTTCGGCGCCGAGCGGCTCGCCGTGCGCTTCCTTGGTGTCCTGCTTGTGCGGTGCGCCGTAGCCGATGTGGCTTTGCACGATGATCAACGTGGGCAGGTCCTGGGCCTCGCAGAACCGCTGCAAGCAGCCCGTGAGCTGTTCGATGTCATTGACATCCTCGACATGCAGCACCCGCCACCCATAGGCCTCAAAGCGCGCGCCCACGTCTTCGGTGAAGGTGATGGCCGTGGAGCCTTCGATGCTGATGTGGTTGCAGTCATAGATCCAGCACAGCTTGCCCAGACCCAGATGGCCCGCGAGTGAAGCGGCTTCGGCGCTGACGCCCTCCATCATGTCGCCGTCGCTGGCCAGCGCGTAGACCTTGTGGTCGAAAAGCGTGAAGCCGGGGCGGTTGTAGGTGGCGGCCAGCCAGGCTTGCGCCATCGCCATGCCCACACTGGTCGCCACGCCCTGGCCCAGCGGCCCGGTGGTGGTCTCGACCCCTACGGTCCAGCCATGCTCGGGGTGGCCGGTGCAGCGGCTGCCCGCCTGGCGAAAGCTCTGCAGATCGTCCATGGAAACAGGCTGCGCAGCGGTGGTGTTGCCGGCGTTGCCCGAGGCCGCCCTCACCCCAGCCAGATAAAGCAGCGCGTAAAGCAAGGCGCAGGCGTGGCCTGCCGACAGCACGAAGCGGTCGCGGTTCGGCCACGCGGGGGCGCCCGGGTCGTAGCGCAAGAAGCGTTGCCACAGGCAGTAGGCGGTCGGCGCCGCCCCCATGGGCGTACCCGGGTGGCCGGAGTTCGCCTTCTGCACCATGTCCATGGCGAGGGTGCGCAAGGTATTGATGCACAGCAGGTCGAGGGTGTTCTCATCACCAGAGGTCATGGCGGATCCTTGCGCAGTTGCCGGTAGCGGCGCATCAGTGTGTTGGTGGAGCTGTCGTGGGCTAACACAGGCGCGTCGGCGCTGGAAAGTTCAGCGGATGTCTTTGCCGCCAGGGCCTTGCCCAGCTCGACCCCCCATTGGTCGAAAGAATCGATGTTCCAGATCGCGCCCTGGGTAAATACACTGTGCTCGTACAACGCCACCAGCGCGCCCAGCGCATGCGGCGTCAAGCGCTGCGCCAGCAGGGTGTTGCTGGGGCGGTTGCCTTCGAACACGCGGTGCGGCACCAGCGTCTCTGCCGTGCCTTCGGTGCGCACTTCTTCGGCCGTCTTGCCAAAGGCCAGCGCCTCGGTCTGCGCGAAAAAACTGGCCATTAACAGGTTGTGCTGCCCATCGGTTTGGCTGGCGTCGTGTCCCAGCGGGTTCAGGCTCTGGCAGAAGCCGATGAAGTCGCACGGCACCAGAGGCGTGCCCTGGTGCAGCAGTTGGTAGAACGAGTGCTGTCCGTTCGTGCCGGGCTCGCCCCAGACAATCGGGGAGGTGGCGTAGTTCACGCGCGTGCCAGCGAGCGTGACATGTTTGCCATTGCTCTCCATGGTCAACTGCTGCAGGTAGGCCGGAAAGCGCGTCAGGTACTGCTCGTAGGGCAGCACGGCCTGCGTCTGGGCATGGTGAAAATCGATGTTCCAGACCGCCAGCAGCCCCATCAGCAGCGGCAAATTCTTACCAAACGGCGCGCTTTGGAAATGCCCGTCCATGGCATGAAAGCCGGCCAGCATCGCGCGAAAGTGCTCGGCGCCAATGGCAACCATCAACGACAGGCCGATTGCCGAATCCATCGAATAACGTCCACCGACCCAGTCCCAGAAGCCAAACATGTGGGCCGGGGAAATGCCGAACTCTGCCACGCCCTCGGCGTTCGTGGACACCGCGACAAAATGCCGGGCAACCGCCCGCTCGTCGCCCAACTGCGCCACGCACCAGGCACGCGCCGCGTGGGCATTGGTGAGGGTCTCCAACGTCGTAAAGGTTTTGGAGCAGACGATGAACAGCGTCTCAGCGGCATCGAGGTCGCGGGTAGCCTCGACCAGCGCAGTGGCATCGACATTGGAGACAAAACGACAGCGCAGGTCGCGCTGGCTGTAGTGGCGCAGCGCCTCATAGGCCATGACAGGGCCGAGATCGGAGCCACCGATACCGATGTTGACGATGTTGCGCATGGGCTTGCCGCTGTAGCCCCTCCATTGGCCGCTGCGCAGTGCGTCGGCGAACGCGGCCATGCGGTCCAGCACAGCATGCACTTCCGGAATCACATCGACCCCCTGCACCAGCAGGTGTGCGCCCGCCGGCGCACGCAATGCGGTGTGCAGCGATGCGCGCTTTTCGGTCGCATTGATCGGGTCGCCGCGGAACATCGCGTCGATGCGTTCGCGCAGACCGCTGCTCTCCGCCAGGCCGAGCAACAGGCGCAGGGTCTGGTCGTTGATGCGCTGCTTGGAATAGTCGAGGTACCAGCCAGCCGCATCGGCATGGAGGCGTTCGCCACGCCGGGCATCGTCGGCAAAAAACTGCCGCAGGTGCCGATGGCCGATGAGCTGGTGGTGTTCCACCAGCGCCTGCCAGGCCGGCCGGCTGGTCAAAGGCGGCAGGGCGGCGCCCCCCCGCACAGCGATGCGGCTCATCGCACAGCCGCTTGCGTGAATGCAAGTGCCTTGTGTGCGATGTGCTCCAGCAAGCTGCTCCAGGAGGACGAGAACGCTTGCGCACCGTCATCTTGCAATCGCTCGGCGAGCGCGTCGGGGTCGATACCTGCCTGGCGGCACGCAGCCATCACGGCATCCGCGCCGTTGCCGTCGCCCGCCAGGGCCTGCTGTGCCCGGCCGTGCTCTGCAAAAGCGAGCAGCGTCTTCTCGGGCATGGTGTTGATGGTGTCGGGAGCGGCCAGCGCATTGATGTAGAGCGTATCGGGGGCCGATGGGTCCTTGGTGCCGGTGCTCGCCCACAGCAAGCGCTGCGTACAGGCGCCGGCAGCAGCCATTTTGTGCCAGCGCGCCGAATCCAACAGCGTCCGGTAGGCCTGGTATGTCTGCGCCGCCACGGCAATGCCCAGCCGGTTGTGCAGATGCGCGGGCAGCGTTTGATTGGCCGCCACGTCCCAGCGGCTGACAAACAGCGAGGCCACCGAATGGACGCGCGGGTTCAGCCCAGCCGCGATGCGGCGAGCGATGCCGCGCAGGTAGGCCTCGACCGCCGCCTGGTATTGCGCTGGCGAAAACAACAGCGTGACGTTGATGGGGATGCCCGCGAAGATCGACTCCTCGATCGCCACCACGCCCTCGGGCGTGCCGGGAATCTTGATGTACACGTTCGGGCGCTCGGCAAGCGCATGCAGGTGCGTTACCGCCGCAATGGTCTGGACTGCATCGTGGGCCAGCAAGGGCGAAACCTCCAGCGAGACCCAGCCGTCGACGCCATCGGTGGCATCGAACACCGGCCTGAACAGGTCGGCCGCGCGCCTGAGATCTTCCAGCGCAATTTCAAAAAACAGTGCCTCGCCCGAGTGGCCTTCCTGCGTTTTTTTGCGAATGGCTTCGTCATAGGCGTCGGATTGGCCGATCGCATGCTCGAAGATCGTCGGGTTCGAGGTCAGCCCGGTGATCGCGAATTCGCGGATGTAGCGCTCCAGGGTGCCGCTGTCGAGCATCGGGCGGGTGATGTTGTCGAGCCAAAGACTTTGGCCAAGATCGTGCAATGCCTGTGCTTTGTTCATGATGGCTCCTTGAATTCAACGGGTCCGTCTGTGGCTTCACCCCATGGCGTTGTGCCAACCGCCGTGCTCGGCGATCAGCGCATCGGCGGCCGGTGGTCCCCAGCTGCCGGGCGCATAAGGAAGAGCCGGTGCATGCGCGATGAGCACCGGATCCACCACGCGCCACGCAGCCTCCACGGCGTCTTCACGCGCGAACAGCGCCGGGTCGCCCCCCATGGCATCGGTGAGCAGGCGCTCGTAGGGCGCCTGCTCACCCGCTTCTTCCTCGATCAGCACCAGCTCATGTTGTTCGCCCACGAAGGCCTTGCCGGCCTGCTTGACGCGCGCGGCCAGCGCAATCAGCGAGTGCGGTGACAGGCGAAAGCGCAGGTAGTTGCCCTCTTCTCCTGGGGCCACGGCATCTGCGAAGAGCCGCAACGGAGGGGACTCCAGGCGCACCAGCACTTCACACGCCGTGGCCGGCAGGCACTTGCCCGCGCGCAGATACCAGGGCACGCCGGACCAGCGCCAGGAGTCGATGTGCAGCCGCAGCGCACAGTAGGTTTCCACTTCCGAGCAATCGCTGACCTGGGGTTCGCGCCGGTAGCCCGCGTACTGCCCGCGCACCAGGTCGCTGGAGCACAGCGGCCGCATCGCATGGAACACCTTGAGCTTTTCGGCATCGACGGCGGAAAAATGCCGGCCAGCGGGTGGCTCCATGGCCAGCAATGCAACGATCTGGAACAGGTGGTTCTGCACCACATCGCGCAGGCAGCCTGCCGTTTCGTAGAAGCTGCCCCGGCCCTGCACGCCGAATTGCTCGGCCAGCGTGATCTGCACGCTCGCGACGTGGTTGCGGTTCCAGATCGGCTCCAGGAATGAGTTGGCGAAGCGGAAATAAAGCAAATTCATGATCGCTTCCTTGCCCAGAAAGTGATCGATGCGGAAGATGGCGCTTTCAGGAAACACCTCCAGCGCGACACGGTTGAGTGCGCGCGCCGAGGCGAGGTCGCGGCCGAACGGCTTTTCGACGATGACGCGGGCATCTGCCGCCAAAGCGGTCGCGCCCAGACCCCGAATGACCGTCGGAAACAGGGCCGGCGGAATGGCCAGGTAGTGGGCCGGTCGCCGCGCAGTGCCCAGCGCCTGCTTGAGCACTTCGAAGGTGGCGCTGTCCTGGTAGTCGCCGCTCACGTAACGCAACAGCGAAAGAAACGAATCGAGCCGGTCCGGATGGCCATCCGCACCGGACTCTTCAATGCTGTTCTTGGCGTGCGCGCGAAGCTGCTCCAGGGTCCACGGGGATGACGCTACGCCGATCACTGGCACGGTCAGCGTGCCGTGCTGGTGCATGGCATAGAGCGCTGGCAAGACCTTCTTGTGGGCCAGGTCGCCTGTGGCGCCAAACAGCACCAGCGCGTCGCAGGGTGCTGCCGGGTGCGTCAGGTCGGGTGCCATGTCAATCCTTGGGTGGTGGATCGGCGACCGGTTTTTCGACATGGCCGCCGAATTCATGCCGCATGGCCGACTGCAAACGGTTGGCAAAGTCGGATGCGCCGCGCGACGCAAAGCGTGCATAGAGCGCCGCGCTCAGCACCGGCACCGGCACGGCTTCGTCGATGGCGGCCTGGACCGTCCAGCGGCCCTCGCCGGAATCGGACACGCGGCCCTCAAAACCGGCAAGCGTGGAATCGGCGGCCAGTGCCACCGCTGTCAGGTCGAGCAGCCAGGAGCCGATCACGCTGCCACGCCGCCAGACTTCGGCGATCTCGGGCAGGTCCATCTCATACTGGTAGCGCTCCGGGTGCCGCAGCGGCGCCGTTTCGGCGTCCGAAGACTGGGCGTGCTTGCCAACATCGGCGTGGTGCAGGATGTTCAAGCCCTCGGCATAGGCGGCCATGAGGCCGTACTCGATCCCGTTGTGCACCATCTTGACAAAGTGCCCCGCACCGTGCGGCCCGCAATGCAGCCAGCCCCGGTCTGCCGTGCTGGCAGCCGAGGCGCGCCCCGGTGTCGGTGCCGAAGCTCCCGCGCCCGGTGCCAGCGTCTCGAACACCGGGGCAAGCTGCTGCACGGCCTCGTCGCCACCGACCATCAGGCAGTAACCGCGCTCCAGGCCGGCCATGCCGCCGCTCGTCCCCACGTCCACGTAATGGATGCCGAGGGGCTGCAAGGCGGCGGCTCGGCGCAGATCGTCGTGGTAGTGCGAATTGCCTCCATCAATAACGCTGTCGCCAGCGTCCAGCAGCGGCGTCAACTGCGCCAGCAGGGCATCGACGACAGCCGCTGGCACCATCAGCCAGAGGGCGCGCGGCTGCGACAGCGTGGAAACCAGTTGCTGCAGAGAGGCGGCGCCGGTCGCACCCAGCGCCTCCAGGCTCTGGACGGCCTGCGGATTCTGGTCGTGGACGACGCAATCGTGGCCGCCGCGCAGCAGCCGGGTGGCCATGCTGGCCCCCATGCGCCCCAATCCAATCATGCCGATTTGCATTGCGAGTCTCCTGTCGTGTGGACTTGCACAACCACTGCGTGTTCACGGCCATCGTCCACCAAAGGGACCGCCGGGCCAGGGAGCTCGGCGCCGTCCAAAATGACTGCCGGCCCGGTCTGTAGCTTGGGCGTCTGCCGCACCTCGATCAGGTAGAGCGTTGCGCGGTAGCGATAGTTCACCTGGAACGCGCCCCAGTGCGCTGGCAGGCACGGCACGATGCGCAGCGTGTCCGATTCCACGCGCAAGCCCAACAGCGACTCCAGAATGAAGCGCCACATCCATCCGGCCGAGCCCGTGTACCAGGTCCAGCCGCCGCGCCCGGTGTGCGGTGGCAGCGCATACACGTCCGAGGCGATCACGTAGGGTTCGGTCTGGTAGACCGCAAGCGCTTGGGGCGAGTCCGCATGGTGGAGGGGGTTGAGCATCGTGCACAGCTCCCACGCGCGCTTTGCATCGCCCAGTGCCGCAAAGGCCATGCCTGCCCAGACCGCGGCGTGGGTGTACTGGCCGCCGTTCTCGCGCACGCCGGGCACATAGCCCTGGATGTAGCCGGGGCTGGGGGCCGAATGGTTGAACGGCGGATCGAGCAATTGGACCAGCGCCGCGCCGCGGTGCACGAGCTGCGCATCGACGGCGTCCATCGCCTGGCGCGCGCGCTGGGCGTCTGCTGCGCCAGACAGCACCGCCCAGCTTTGCGCGATCGAGTCGATGCGGCACTCCGCGTTGCCTGCAGTGCCCAGGGGCGAACCATCGTCGAACCAGCCGCGCTGGTACCAAACGCCGTCCCACGCACTGTGCTCGATCGCTCCACGCAGCTGCGCCGCCTCGGCCTGGCAGCGCTGCGCGAATGCCGCATCGCCGTGCCGCCGCGCCAGGGCCGCGAACTGCGCCAGCACCTGGCACAGAAAGAACCCCAGCCAGACGCTCTCGCCTTTGCCCTCGGCGCCAACAAGGTTCATGCCATCGTTCCAATCGCCGGTGCCCATCAAGGGCAGGCCGTGCGCGCCGAAACGCAGGCCGTGCTCGAGCGCGCACATGCAGTGTCGGTACAGGCTGGCGGTGGTCTCGGAGCGCGTGGGCAGATCGTAGTAAGAACCTTCGTGCTCTTGCAGTGCCCTGCCCTCCAGAAAGGCCACCTGTTCCGTGAGCACGCCCATGTCGCCCGTGACTGCGACATACCGGCACACCGCCAGCGGCAGCCACAAGTAGTCGTCCGAACAGCGCGTGCGCACACCGCGGCCCGAGGGCGGATGCCACCAGTGCTGCACATCGCCTTCCGGAAACTGGCGCGACGCGCAAAGCAGCAGGTGCGCACGCACGCGAGCGGGTGTCGCATGCACCAGGGCCATCGCATCCTGCAGCTGGTCACGAAAGCCGAAGGCGCCGCTGGCCTGGTAGAACGCGGTGCGTGCCCAGAGCCTGCACGCCAGGGTCTGGTACAGCAGCCAGCCATTGGCCAGAAGGTCCAGCGCGCGGTCTGGTGTTTGAATTTGCACCGCACCGAGCGTGTGTCGCCAGTACTGCCGTACCGAATCCAGCGCTGCGTGCGCTGAAGCCGGGCCGCGCCAGCGTTGCACCAGGCTGCGCGCTTCTTCGGGCGTTGCGCCCGCCCCCAGGCGAAAAATGATTTCGTGCGTTTGCCCTGGTGCCAGCACGAACGGGACGCGCAGGGCGGCGCACGGGTCCAGCGCCACCCCAACGCTGCCGCAGAGCCGAAGCTGCTGCATTGCCGCCGGGCGCCGCAGGTTGCCGTGCATTCCCAGAAACGCACGGCGATCACCACACGCGCTGGCAGCTGCATCAGCGGCGCCATCGACATCAAAGAACGCGGTGCGGCCCGTGAAATCCGTGTGGTATGGGTTGCAGGCCAACAGTGCGCCGCTGTCCGCATCCCGCTCGGTACCAATGTGCATGGCGGTCTTGGTGCGCTCCTCGCCCAGAACCCATTCGACATAGCCGGTGACCGAGAGACGCCGCTCATGCTCCGAGCGATTGCACAGCTGCAACCGTGCGAACTTGACCGGCGCGTCTTGGGCGACAAACACCGTCAGCTCAGAGTGGATGTCACCTTGGCTGTGCTCGAAAACGCTGTAGCCAAAGCCGTGGCGCGCCACGTACGACGCGCCCGGGATGGGGCTGGGCAGCACGGTGGGGGACCAGTAATGGCCGCTGTCTTCGTCGCGCAAATAGAACGCCTCGGTATTGGGATCGATGACCGGGTCGTTGGACCAGGGTGTCAGGCGAAATGTCTGGGCGTTTTCGCTCCAAGTGTGTGCACTGCCGCTCTCGGAGACAAAACTGCCAAAAAAGGGGTTGGCCAGAATGTTGATCCAGGGCATGGGCGCCATACGCTCTGGCGTGAGCGTGACGACGTACTCGTTCCCGTCCGCTGTGAAACCCCCCAGGCCATTGGGAAAAATCAGCGCCTGTTCTGACGCCGCATCCTGCGGCTGGGATAGGGGAGGTTTCAGGGTGGGAAAATGGTGTGTGCTCTGCGGGACAGGTGATCTCGGGAGGCGCTGTGCAAGTTGCTGCGCCAGTGCCCCGCCACGGCCATCGAGCACGATGCGCGCCACCGTTTTCAGCAAAACGGCATCTGCCTCCGGGAGGGCGGCGCTGGCACGCACAAAAATGCCGCCCGGCCTGTCGATGGCGGCCGCTGCATCCTCGGCGGCGACCAGCGCCACCACCTGCTGCGCCAGGTCAGAGCTCTCCAGCTGCGGATTTTCCGCCAGCACCACCAAATCCACACGCAAGCCCGACATGCGCCAGTACGCATGTGCCTGCACGAGCTGGCGCACGAGTTCCAGATGGCCCGGGTCACAGATCTGCAGCAGCACGATGGGCCAATCGCCTGAAATGCCATAGCGCCACAGGCTGGACTGGCCTTGTCGGTTACTGGAGAGCACGGCGGGCCGGGCCCTCAGAACGGCGTTGGCATACAGCACCGCAGCGGCCAGGGCGGCATAACGTCGCGCGTCGGCAGCGCTCACATGCAGCCCGTCCAGAAGCGCCTGCGCATGTGTTGGCGCAGAAGCCAGGGCATGGTCGGCCATGCGCTGATCCTGGTACCTTTGAACCAGACTTGCGCAAGCGTCGCGGGTGTCTGCAACGCCGCTGACCCAGGCGATGGTGGTGCTTGCGCCAGGGCCCAGAAAAATGGGGCAACGGATCGCCACCACAGGATCGAGCACGGCACCAGCGCTGCCCGACAGCGGCGCATGGTTGTCCAACGCCTGTGGATCGGCGGTGCTGCGGCCACGCCCGATAAAGCGGGCCCGGTCGGTCTCGTAAGACACGGCTGCTGCGCTGGGCCTGGACAGGGCCAGCAGGTGGAACAGGCATGGCGTCGCTTCGCCCGGCGCGCGCGCACGGCGGGTGCACACAATGGCCCGCGATGCGGGCAGGATCTCGGTTTCGACGAAGAGCTTTTCAAACGCTGGATGCGCCACATCGGCCGCGGCAGTCGCCAACACGACCTCTGCATAGCTGGTGACGTCCAGCAACCGCTGCTGGCGCGAATGGTTGGTGATGCGGATTCGGCGCACCTCCACATCGTCGTCGCCAGCCACGGCGATCTCGGTTTCCACCTCGATGCCATGGTCGCGGCGGCGAAATGTTGCTTGTCCCACCGAGAAGGTGGCTTCAGAGACGTCGGCCTGCTGCAGTGTGGGCTGGAGGGTCGCCGACCAGATGTGGCCGCTCGTGCGGTCGCGGAGATAACAAAAACTTCCCCAAGGGTCACAGGTCGCGTCTTCGCGCCAGCGCGTCAGCGCCACACCCTTCCAGTGGCTGTATCCGCCGCCCGCCCGCGAAACTACTGCGTGGTAGCGACCATTCGACAGCAACTGCACCTCCGGCAAGGGGGCCGTGTGAAACGACCGCGCGGTATGAAAGGCAACCATGTGTGCGGTTCCAGGAGCAGACCGGCTGGCAAAAGGGCGTGGCTACCTGAGCCCAGAGTGGTGCGTTGTCGGGTCTGCACGCTATTTCACGCACCACTGCGCCGCGCACGGACCAAGGCTGATCGCCATGTGGGTGCGGTAACACAGACTACACCCGATACTGCTTTTGCAAAAGTACCTTCTGACGATATAAAAATACAGCCTGTTGCGCGCATTTCTATGCGAAGGAGTTCCACCCTGGACCCCGGGTCCGAGCGACAAGGACTGCAACATGCCGCTCACACTGGACAAGCCCCTCAATTTCGGTTTTGATGACCATTCGTGGCTGGTGCGTCGGCCGACATGCCACCGTGCGCAGAAGGCACACTACAAACCGATCGAGCAACACGGCCAAGCTCTGCCAAAGATTGCGGTTGGAAGGCCGAACGCTCCCGCGCCTTGAAGGAGGTATGCCATGGCACAAATGGAACGGTGTGAATTGGGTGCGCACCGGGCGGATGTCGACAAATACCGCGCCGCCTTCAAGCGGCGTGTACCCGACGTGGACGCAGACATGGCAGGCCCGCTGATGGTGCTGGTGCTTCGCCAGACGACCCCGGGCCGCATCGAGCCCGCTCTGCCGGGCGCGCCCTTGCCATGACCAGCCTGCACGCCACAGCGCAGGCCCTCGTGGCCGCCGGCAAGGGCTTGCTCGCCATGGACGAGAGCATTGGCACCTGCACGAAGCGCTTTGCCAGTGTCGGCTTGGCGCCCAGCAGCGAAACGCGCCGCGCCTACCGCGAGCTGCTTGTCACAACGCCTGGTCTAGGCGACTACATCAGCGGCGCGATCCTTCATGAAGAGACCTTGGTCCAAAAGACGCAGAACGGAACGCCTTTGGTGCAGGTGCTTATGGCGGCAGGCATCCTTCCAGGGATCAAGGTCGATCAAGGCACCGTGGACCTGGCAGGCCTCCCTGCTGAGCGCGCGACGGAGGGGCTTGATGGCCTGCGCGAACGCCTGAAGGATTACGCCGCTGCGGGCGCGCGTTTCGCCAAATGGCGCGCGGTATTCACCATCGGCGCAGGCTTGCCCACTGCAGCTTGCATCGAAGCCAACGCGCATGACTTGGCGCGCTATGCGGCCCTGTGCCAAGAAGCGGAACTGGTGCCCATTGTTGAGCCAGAGGTGCTCATGGAGGGCAGCCACACTTTGGCGCGCTGCCAGGCGGTCACCGACACGGTATTGCACCAAGTCTTCGACCAACTGCACACCCAGGGCGTGGTGCTGGAGGCGCTGGTACTGAAGCCCAACATGGTGTTGCCGGGTTTGGAGTGCTCCACGCCCTCCTCGGTGGACGAAGTGGCCGAGGCCACGGTGGCGTGTCTGCGCCGTGCCGTGCCGGCTGCAGTGGCCGGCATCGCCTTTCTGTCGGGCGGGCAATCGAGCGAGCTGGCTTCGGCACGGCTCAACGCCATGCATCTTCGACGGAGCGGATCGGCACTGCCCCCTTGGCCGCTGACCTTCTCGTTCGCTCGCGCGCTGCAGCAGCCGGCACTGCACCTCTGGGCCAGCGCGCCCGCGAACCGCGCGGCGGCCCAGCAAGCGCTGCTGCACCGTGCCCGCTGCAATGGCGCTGCCCTGCGGGGTGCGTACGACCCTGGCATGGAAAACCAGTGACTGCCTTGCTAGAAATCTACCTCGTCCGACATGGCGAAACGGCTTGGTCGCTCAGCGGCCAACACACCGGCCACACCGAAGTGCCTCTGACCGAGCATGGCGAGTCCCAGGCGCGGGCACTGGCGCAGCGCCTGGGTGAAACTGTGTTCACGCACATCCTGGTGAGTCCCCGCCTGCGTGCGCGCCAGACCTGCGCTCTGGCAGGCTGCGCGGCAGCGAGCGAAATAGAACCGGACTTGGCCGAATGGGACTACGGCGATTACGAGGGCCTGCGCTCCGAAGACATTCGCAAGGCACGCCCTGACTGGAACGTGTGGCGCGACGGATGTCCGCACGGCGAAATGCCTGCCCACGTCTCTATCCGTGCCAACCGGCTCATTGCGCGGCTGTGCACCCTGCAGGGCAGGGTCGCGCTGTTCTCCCATGCCCAATTTGGCGCTGCGCTGGCGGTCCGTTGGATAGGGCTGCCATTGGATACAGGCCAACATTTCGCGCTGTTTCCCGCGTCTGTGAGCGTGCTGGGCCACGCTTCCAACCACCCGGCAACACGGGTTGTCGCTCTTTGGAACGAAACCCCTGCCGTTTGAGACAACAACATGCACGCACTTGCCAAACCTTCATGGTCTGAGTACGCATCGGCCCTGTTGGCCAGGCCGTGTAAGCAGGCCCTTTCCGCTGTCGGTTGGCGGTCTCTGTGCGCTGCCCGTGATACGGCCGGTGTGGTTCAGAGCGTATGCCGGGAAGCCAACAACTCATCCTTGCGCAACGCCATCTGAGCTCCCAATGCGCGCATGTCCAGGGCAGTCTTCTTTGCTTGAGGGAACATTTGTGTCTGCTCCTCCTTCACATGGTGCTTGACATATTCAGACAGCACTTTGATTTTGGCATCGAACATTTCACCATCGGGCTCGACCCCTTCCACTTGGGCGATCAGGCTTTTCAACGTCGCATGCTCCACCGTGGCTTCGGGGACGAGCTCTTTATCGCGCAGGGCCTTTTTGACCGCAGGATAAAAAATCTCTTCCTCGATCTGCGCGTGAACGCTCAACTCGGTACAGATCGTGGTGACCAGATCCTTCTTCTTGGCCGCTGAACGGGTTTTTTCATATTGTTCGAACAGCCCGCTGACACGCTGGTGATCGGCTCGCAGCATGGCAGTCGCCTCTGGGTGTTTCGAAGGGGCCGTTGTGGTTTTCGCCTTGGGTGGGGTCGCCATGGTGTGATTCCTCCAGTGGTTTTCTTCAGTGAAGCAATAGGCAGTGAAGCAATAGGCCGGTCAATGCAAGAAAAGGGCCAGCAGAATGATGATGGGAATGGGAACTCCCAGAAAGAACAACAGCAGCGAACGCATACGATTTCTCCTTGGCTGGTGTTAAAACAGGTCGCGCTGGCGTCCGCCAAAAGTTGCCGCCAGGCTGGCAAAGAAGGCGCCAATCAACAGGGACACGAACAACCACAAGGCACTGTAGGCAGAGGCTTTTCTTGCTTTGTCGGCGGCATTGCGCGCGGCCGTTTCTGCCTCCTTGGCACTCGCCTGCAATTGTCCAAACACTTGGGTGACCCGATTTTCTGCGTCTGCCTGGGGCATCCCGGTGCGCTGGGCGACCAGCTGACCCAGGTACTTTGCATCGCCGCTCGGCAAGGTCCCCTTGCCCATCGCATTGGCGAAGATGCGTCCAGCTTCTGCCGATGCAGATGGAGACCCAGGCGCGGACACGGATGCGGACACCAGTGCGCTTGCAGTTGCAGATGGGGTGTTATTGGAACCCTCAACGGTGGGAACAGTCGCCACCACATCCGGCGCGGACGAGGAAGCCTCGGAATTCTTCCGAAAGAGTGCGTCAACAAAATAGCCCTGGTTTGGCAATGCACCGTCCTTCATGGCGCCTGCGGCCACAGCCGGCATGGCTGCGCTGGATGCGGCGCTTGCGGCGCCAGACGCCATTTGCGCGCCGGCTTGCACACTGCCATGGACGATGCCTCCGATGGCCGATGTCAACAGGCCTGCCGTCACCAACGTGGCAACTGCCCAGGCAAGAAACCCGTGGGCCGTGTCCCGAAAGTAGACCTCGTCCGTATCGAGTCCTGCCCAGCGTGTGCGCAGGCGCCCGGCCAGATAGCCGCCCAAGCCTGCCGCTGCAAGCTGAGTGAATGAAATCCACACAATCGTGGCGACGCCAAAAGTGTCGGCCGCCGCGCCTTGTCCCGACCAGGGCGATACGGCCGACAAGCCCAGACCCACCCCCAGGATAAGCAGAATCAGCGACAGCGCTGCAGCGCCAGCGGCACCTGCAAGGATGGCCGCCCAGGAAACCGCACTGGCCGGGGGCACCGGATTTGGCAGATATGGAACCGTGGACCCTGGGCCAGCGCTCCTTGGACCAGGCACTATGTTTTCATTCATGCTATGACTCCCACAGAGGAGATTGCATGGTGCGGCTGTCGGCCGTGGACCCATGTCGGTTTCGTGCCTGCCGCGTTGTAGGACGGCGCTATTACTCTCGGTAAATAAGGCGCAAATCCAAGCCTACTGCGGTGCAGACTTGCAGCGGCCCGGCAGCTCCCCTTCTCTTTCTCCAAGGCAACGGATCCCGGCGGAAACCCTGCCGTCGTGGAAAAAACCGCCAGCGGGGTCACTGGCCCGTCGGCTCCACTGTTCCGGCATCCACGCGGGGCGCATCGACCACGCCACCGAGCCCTCTCGTGGACGGCGGGAGGCCAGAAGTCGCGAAGTGTCCGGTCAGGGTGGTAGGCTCGGCACCAAGCGCGGAAACGGTGTGCCGCCCCCCTTGGAAAGTTCCAGGTGCTCGGCCTCCTTGTGCTGCTGCCACCAAGCCAGCATGGCATTGAAATCGCCACCGAATTTGCGCTGCCGCAGCGCCTCGGTGAGGCTGCCGCAGGCGATCGCGTTGCCAATGTCGACAAGGTCGATCGTCGCCGCGTAGTCGCAGACCCAGAAGGCCTTCTCGAGCTCATCCAGACGCAATTCGACGTCGATGGTTGCTTGCGCGCGGCTCGGCGCAGAACCGCCTGCCACGCCGGTGACGATCAGCGCTGCGGTTGCGACCTTCATCGCCGGCGAGCACCGGACCCTGATCGCACGGCAGAGCCTGGTGGAGGCTTCCCGTGCCTTGCGGTGCGTAGTATTCATGGCGTTCTCCATTCATCCCTAGAAGCTGTGCCCCTTGGCCGTAACGCGCCCCACTTCCCTCGGCGGCGAGGGTCGCCCGGGCAGGCCTGCGTCGTGCGCGGTGCTGCGTGCTTCACTCAGGTGGGATCGTGTTGAGAGGTGATACCGGCAGTCGATCACTGATTGCGATCCTTTCGGCGAATACGCTGCCCGCGCAAGAGCAGTCTCAAAAGGCACCATCTCGGGCTTGCTGGCCGCATGGGTCGAAGGAGGTCGGTTGGCTTCGGCTGGCAGGTGTCTCGCTCGCACAGGCCTTGGGATAAATCTCCCCATCCTCACCCGTCGCCGCAGGCGCTGGTGGTTCATCCGGACGAGCCTTTCCATGCCTCCAGCGCACGGTCGCGTTCGCGCACACGAACCCCGACCCTGATGTACCCCTCCCGGTCAACGGAACTTCGCCCAACCCCATCCGCAGCAGGCGAATCCGAATTTACGGGTGCAGAACCGGACAGCCAGGCGACCGCTTTCAGCCGGCAGCGCACAGTCCAGGCCACCCATCAAGATAGTGCGCTCAAACCAACCTGGCGTGCACGCCAATTTCGCCACGTCATCAGGGTGATGACTTGGAACTTACAACGCGTCTCGCTGTAACCCCACGCCAGTGCCTGAAGCGGATTTACAACTTTATCTGCAGGCTTACGACTTTAATCACGCAAACAGCCCTTGCTATTCTGGGTAAATAAAGTCGTAAACGTCGGCCTAGGATTATTCATGCGGGTTTTTGGGGTGGTCAACTGAAACAGCATCTAGCTAAAGTCGTAAACACTTAATCGCAACCCTCAGCATCACCGCGAAGCGATGACAAACTCGACATCGGCGACACCACCAAGATGATTTTTACTGACTCATTCGAGCGCCGCATCTTTCTCGACCGCACGCACTCACACTAGATGAACCCGTTGTCGGAGTGAATCGTCCCGGCTTTCACGAAGGCTGGTTGGTGCGAGTCAGGCCCGAATGGCATGGCCGGCGAATTTCCGATATAGATTGCCTCGGCTTCAGCCAGCGGGATTAACCAATAAATACCGTCAGCCAGTGACGATTGAACCACGAGACACGCCTACAGGCGATCCAGGCAAGCCAGCATGCGTTCTTGTGTCACCCCGTGCCCCACTCCTCAAGATGGGTCCATGCCTCGCGTATGGCTGGGCTGGATGAGGCGTCCAGCGTGCCGCGCCACTGCGCCACTTGGGAGTCAAAAAGCCCCCGGCCGATCTGCGTGTTGGATACCTGCTTGAGCCAGAGAACTCTACCGGCTCATGCGTCAAGCTGTGAGAGGGTTTTCACACAGCCTCCAGCGGTTGCGGTCCTCCGGTTCGTGAGCCCGACCAGCAGCTCTGAAGCTGCATGCAGCCATTCAGCTTCAGCGGTCGAATGGCCACATTTGCGCAAACCGGCTGTACAAGCGAGAAGTGCCATCGTTCATGGTGCGCCCCGAGGCCGCAGCTCGCCAATACCCGCTCCTGGCCTATGGTGAGCTGCGGGCAAGCTTTGGCAAGGCCGCTGCTAACTGGCGCGATGGAGGGGAATACGCGGAACAGCTCCAACACGTCGAGCCGTGGCGGCAGGGCGGCCATGAATGAGAGGATGGTGCATCGCGTGCACAACGGTGGACGAACCGGACGAGCAGTCTGCGCACTCCATAACTGCTATATATTGGTTTGTGTCACCCCCTCCAAAAGTAATGCATGTCGATCAAAACCATTCTGAAATCCACCATGGTGTCACTGGCGATTGTGACCGGTGGGCCGCTTTTCGCCCAGGGCACGCCCATCAATACAGCGGCGTTTGACGCGCTGGTCGCGCAGGGCCCCGTCGCCGACGCTGCGACCATCGCATCGAGCACCTGGGCCAGCAAGATCAAGCAGGCCGGCACGCTGCGCCTCGGCGGCACGCAAACCTCGAATCTTTTCTCGCTGCTCAACGAGAAAGACGGCAAGATCCGCGGCTTCGACGCAGGTCTGGCCCAACTCATCACGCGCTACATCCTGGGCGATGGGGCCAAGGTCCAGTTCACGCAGGTGACCTCGTCCACGCGCGAGCAGGTGCTCATCAACGACCAGGTGGACATGGTGTTCGCCACCTACTCCATCACCCCCGCCCGCACCGAGAAGATCTCGTTCGCCGGTCCCTATTACACCTCGCAGGCCGCGGTACTGGTCAAGGCGAACAACAAGACGATCCAGTCGTACAACGATCTGGCCGGCAAGAAGGTCGCCACGCAGGCTGGCTCCACGGGACCCGCGATACTGGCGCAGTACGCGCCCAAGGCGGTCGTACAAGAGTTCCAGACGCACCAGGAAGCCCTTGACGCACTGCGCCAGGGACGCGTGGATGCCTACGTAACCGACCACACGCTGCTGCTCAACGCCCTGAGCCTCGGAACCGGCGACGCGAAGCTGGCGGGCGCGCCCTTTGGTGCGCAGGACCCCTACGGCGTCGGACTGCCCAAGGGCTCGGACGGCGTGGCCTTCGTCAATGCCTTCCTGAAGAAGGTGGAAGCCGACGGCACCTGGGCCAAACTTTGGACCATATCCATCGGACAGCGCACCGGCAGCACAGCCGTTCCGACACCGCCCGCTCTCCCATAACGGATGGGCGAGGTTTCAAGGCTCTTGGCCGACTATCGGCCTGCCTTCGGGCAGGCCCTTTTGCTGACATGGAAGCTCACAGTGGTGTCGTTCGTGCCCGGCTTCTTGCTGGGCATGGTCGTGTCGGTGCTTCGGCTCCTCCCGCTGCCACCGCTGCGCTTCGTCCTGACCGGCTACGTCGAGATCTTCCGCAACATTCCCAGCGTAGCGCTGCTGATCTTCATCGTGTTTGCGCTGCCCGATCTCAACGTCCTGATCGACTATGAGCCCAGCGTGATCCTGACCTTGGCGCTGGTCTGCTCCGCGTTCACGGCGGACTACCTGCGCTCAGGCATCAACACCATTCCCGGTGGCCAGATTGAGGCCGCACTCAGCCTGGGCATGCGGCCGATGCGCGTCATCACTGCGGTGGTATTGCCGCAGGCACTGCGTGCGGTGGTGCAGCCGATGACCTCCCTGCTCATTGCGCTGATGTTATCGACCTCGCTGGCGTCGCAGGTGCCGTCTCCGGGCCGGGAGCTCACCGCGCTCGTGTCCAAGATCGCCAACGACTCCGCCGCCGGCATTCCCGCCTTCGCGGTGGCAGCTGCGATGTACGTGGTGACTGGGTTGCTCATCGCGTGGGCTGGTGCCACCTTGGAAAAGAAGGTGCGGATACTGCGATGAGCCGCCCTTTGGAAGAGATTCTGTTTCGTAATCCGGGCCCCCAGGCCCAAACCGTCATGCGGGCGGTTAGTGTGGTCGCAGCGGCCTTGCTGCTCCTGCTGGCTGCAGGTGTCGTGTTCCGGTTCCATACCGCAGGGCAGCTCGACGCCCGATTCTGGGAATTCTTCGCCTGGCCGACGACCTGGGCCTTCCTGGCTGCAGGCTTCCTAGGCACGCTTGCATCGGCGGCGATGGCCGCCGTCATCGCGTTGACCCTCGGGCTGGTGCTGTTGGTGGGGCGCCTGGCGCGGCTGCCGTTCGTGCGTTGGCCGAGCATCGCGGTCATCGAGTTTCTGCGTGGCACGCCGACGTTGCTGCTCATCTATGTGTGTTTTCTGGTTCTTCCGCAGGCCGGGATCAAGCTGAGCACCTACTGGATGCTGACCTTGCCCGTCGGCCTGAGCACGGCCGCGGTGGTGGCCGAGGTTTACCGCGCGGGCGTGCTCGCTGTTCCCCGCGGCCAGACCGATGCTGCGCGAAGCCTCGGGATGTCCGAAGCCCAGGTATTCTTCCTCGTCGTCTTCCCCCAGGCCCTTCGCTACATTGTCCCGGCGCTGGTCGCGCAACTGGTCATCGTGGTCAAGGACACCACCTTCGGCTACGTCGTCACCTACGGTGAGCTCATGCAGAACGCCAAGGTGCTCATCGCCAACTACCACGCGCTGGTGCCGGTGTACCTCGTTGTAGCGCTGCTTTACTGCCTGGTGAACTACGCGATATCAAGGGCGAGCAAACGGCTCGGCGGGCCGATGCATTGATTATCACCAAGCTGCTCACGTCTCGATGGCGCGGCGCTCTGCGAAGGGAAAAGGTCTAGGTCCGGTTATGGCCGGTAGTGTGATTTCAGCGTTGTCCCCGAAACTGACATTGGGTAACTAATGGTTCGCTCGCCGGTTGGCGGCTTCCTGGGGCAGCGGCGAACTTGCGTTCTCGGCCAGGAGCAGGCGCTCATGGAGGGCGGCTTGGTGTACTGGCGGCGGCTGTGGTCGCTGGTGCGACCAGCACCACGCCACGCTCTTGCTTGCTGTGCTAGGGGAAGTCACAGCGCCTCAGTACGCGGCTGATGTGCTCGTAGCGCTTGGTGTCTCCATTGCCTGCAGCGCTTGAGAAACTTACCTCGGGAGTTGCGCCTAGAAACTCCTACAGTTGCGCAATGGTACGCAGCTTTGTCTCGTCCTTGTTGATCAACATCCTTGCGATGGTCAAGCCGGCCGCATTTCAATCTCAAATTCGACCCTTCAGGCTCATTTCTGGGTGGAAATACAGGAGTCGTTCAGGCTCATACCTCGTTGGACAAGGCTGTATCCGTGGCTGCGGATGGCTAACGAATAAAAGCGCAGTGACGCGGAAAGTCCGGGCGCGATTTTTTTCGGCTGAAGCGGTTTGTCCACGCTACTGCGGCTAGACAGGACTGCACAGACCAAGGATCTGTTCCTGCTGCGAGCAGTCCTTCGCAGGTTTTGATTTCACAGGCGTTCCCAGCTTCGCCTTTCCGGCGATACAGGAGCGGATCTCACGCGTCGTCGGTGGATAGTAGAACCAACCGCGACCGAGATCCGGAAGCGCTATCTCAACCTCTCGCCACTTCGGGTGTCCTTTTTCTTGAAGCGTCGAGAAGTTCTGACACAGCGAACGCGTCATATTGCGCAGGTGGTTCTCGGTATCCTTGAGCTGAAAATCATAGGTAACAAGAAACGCCTTGACCGCCACTGCCGGGATATCTGTTGTAAGTAGGTTGGGATAATTGCTGGCCAGAACACTGGCTGCAAAATAGGTCTTGAGAACCGCTGCACTGGTCGAATGATGGGGGTCAAACTTGAGCAATTTGATGAGTTTGCGCGATTCAGGTTTCATGTCAACGAGCAGTTTGGCGGGCTGACCGGCGACGACCGCGACCACGTCAATAGTCTTATCAGTCACCAACTTGCTCAGCGCCTCCTCGTTGGACAAGTAACTTGTGCCTGCCTGCGGCATGGGTTCGCCAAACATCAAGCGGTAGAGCGTTGCCGAGGTAAGCGCTGTTCCGCTCCCTGACTCGCCTGCACTGATCTTTGCATTCTTGATCTCGTGGATATAGTTCAGCTCCGAGTCAGCCCGAACGATAAAATAGATTTCCTCGTTATAGAGCGGCATGACCACCCGCAATGGCCGGATCATGTCGCGGGCTTCCACATTTCCGCCAGCGGCAATGTCGAGAAAGGCCTGATAGACATCCGATTGCACCAAGGCCAGTTTGACGCCCGACTCGTAACGCAAGCGCCGAACATTTTCCGCCGATCCGGCTGAAGGCAAGACGTGGAGTTTGATGTCCGCAGAAGGCGCAACAAACTGGGCGAGATCGTGCCCGATCTTGATATAGGTTCCCCGCTCGGAAGCCGTGACTATTTTGTATTCCACCGCCGCGAGCGCCGAGATATGGAAGAGCATCCCCGCCATCAGCAGCGTGCTCAGTATGAATTTTTTCATTTTAGGGCTTCTCCTGTTGAGTATTCATATTGCAGAGCCCTAGCGTTGCGACGGCTGGTGGACATTTTTCAACTACCGATGGATCTTGTAGGGTCTTTGTTTCGGCATCAGTCGCCGGCAATGGGCGAGCAGCCAGCGCGGCGTCAGCACTAGGTGGCGTAAGCGAGGGCGTTTTTTCAGGGTTATTCGCACTGGCTGGGGGTGTTTGAACCGTGTCTATTGGTTTCAAAGCAGCATCCATTCCTGCTGCCCCATTTGATGGTACAGAGTCGCTGGGCTTACGCGCGCCGGATACGTCAATGACTTCCTGCTTTTGGCCCTGCGTCTGCGCGGGTTGTGCAGTATGACCAAGGTATAAATACACTGACACAGCGGTTGTTATCAACAGGAGCAATATTGCCGGGATCGCAAAAGGTGTGCCGCGTCGCCAACTGGTCGCGGTAGCAGACGTTTCCGGCGGAAGGGCTTCGTCGACCGGTTGCCGTTCAGGGTGCGAGTAAGTCAGACCAGCATTGAGGTGCTCAGCCTCAGAATCCGCAACTCCAGGATCTGTTGATGTTGGGTAGGTGAATTCGTTGTCAGCGATCGCTGGCGTGAACGGGAAGTCAACTCCCGGTGCTATAGGCAGAGAGAATTCGGCGCCACATTTGTAGCAGTTGGTAGCAGTTCGGAGGTCAACCGCGCCACACCGGTCACAGGGTTGCAGGTTTAACTGTCCGCCACAATTATTGCAAAATACTGCATCCGACGGATTGAGATGCTGGCAGAAGAGACACTGGAGACTGGGCATCTGCGACATCTCAGGTAAGTGACCTTAATCTAGTCAACGAAGTTGCGTCAGTACTTTAGTAAATCAGGGCCAGTATTCAGAGCGCGAGCGAATCTGAGGCAGACTTTATCTCAAGTCAAACTGCCGAAACTGTAGCTATTGTTTTAATCTGTTCACCAAGCTGAACCGCCCTGAACCGCCTACCTGGTCCGCCCAAGAAGCGAAAGTCAGCTATGGGTCGGCGCCGCCAGTTTGCAGTCTATGAAAGCTGGCTTTGACCGGCGTGGTGCCTCGGCCCTTGATCGCTCTAAGAAAGAGCTCTACAGGGTGGCCGGTCCTGGCAGTGCAGCGGACGTTCAAACCTCAAGATGTTCAGTGACCGGTAGTGGTGGCAGCGGCCATAGCCGCGCCAAGTCTGAATGTAGGCAGCCAGCCTGGAAACCGCCCTCACCTTGGCGATGTCGGCTTCGCAGCGGTTGCTGCCGGTCGAGGCAGCCAGCGAATTCACGGTATGTGCCATATAGGGGCCACAGGCATGCGCTGGTTCGATCAACTCGAACTTTCACTCGGAGTGGGCTGCGGAGATTAGTGAATGCAGCAATGCAGTTCACAGTAACAACGCCGGGAGCCGCCTCTCGACCTCATTGCCGGCACCGGGGTTGACTCGCGACTTTTCGGCCGCGAGAGTGCCATTTTTGGCACGACAAAGTGCTACAGCATCTTCACGAAATCAGGCACGGCCGCAAACAGGTCCGCTTCGAGCCCGTAGTCGGCCACCGAGAAGATCGGCGCCTCGGGGTCCTTGTTGATCGCCACGATCACCTTCGAGTCCTTCATGCCCGCCAGGTGCTGGATCGCCCCCGAGATGCCCACGGCCACGTACAGCTCGGGCGCGACGATCTTGCCCGTCGCCCGACCTGCCAGTCGTTGGGCGCGTAGCCCGCGTCCACCGCCGCGCCCATCGCGGCTCCCAGCTTGTCGGCCAGCGGCGTGATGACTTCTTCGAACTTTTCCTTGCTCCCGAGCGCCTGCCCGCCCGAGACGATCACCTTGGCGGCGGTGAGCTCGGGGTAGTCGCTCTTGGCAATTTCGCTGCCGACGAAGAGGCTTTTGCCTGTGTCTGCCGTAGTGACGCCGCCGCCAGCACAGGCGCGCACCATCGTGCCGCGTTTCGTGGCGGCTCCCCTGGGCAGCCAGTTGCCGCAAGGCGGCGTCGGGCCGCCACTACGTCTCTCGGGTCAGGCAGGCACAGGGTCATGCCTGGAAGATCAGTGCATCGACAGCCGTCACGCCCTGGCCTTCGGGTAAAATCAGCAGCGGATTCACCTCGGCCTCGACGATGCGCAACTCGGGCTTGAGCGCCAGTTGCGAGAGCGCGCTGACCGCACGCGCCAAGGCATCCAGGTCCCCCTTCGTCTTGCCACGCAGGCCCGTCAGCGGCTTGAGCGCATTGACCTCGGTAATCATCTCGCGCGCGGTCTCGACCGTGACCGGCGCGAGCCGGATGCTGCGGTCCTTGGCGACCTCCGCCCAGATGCCGCCAGCGGCCAGCATCACAATAGGGCCGGCCTCAGGGTCCACCCGGTAGCCCACCAAGACTTCGCCCAGGCCCTTCTGCATGGGCTGCACCAGCACCTCCTCACAAGCCGCCTGGGGCGCTTTGTCGGCCAGGTTCTGCCGCAAGGTGGCGATGGCGGTTGCGAACTCTTGCTCGTTACGGATGTTGAGCACCACGCCGCCCACTTCGGTCTTGTGCGGTATGTCAGCGGAGCAGACCTTGGCGACGACCGGGTAGGCAAACGGCAGGGGCTGGGTCGCGTCGGCATCGAATCGCCGGACAGCGGTGGGCGCGTGCGGCAGGCCGATCTCGTCGAGGATGCCGTAGGCCTGGGCCTCGCTCAGAGTGGTCCCGGCGGCCTGGCGTGCCAACGTGACGGGCTCCTGGCCGGGCTGCCGGCGTGCCAAGACGGCGGCGATGGCGTCGCCGCAGGCCTCGGGCGACCGAAAGCACGGTACGCCCGCCGCGGTGAGCGCAGCCAGCGCCTCGGGTGCATCGGGCACCAGCATGGCCGCGAGCGGCTTGGGCTGCCCTGCGCATTCGACGATAGGCTTGACGGCCAGTTGCGGCTGGAAGCGCGCAGACGACCCTACTACGGCTAGCACCAAGTCGAACTCGGGTGCAGCGAGCAAGATGTCCAGCGTGCCCTTCATGGTTTCGTACTTCGTACCCGCGAGCGTCATGTCGAGCACGCGGCCGGGCGTGCAGGGCAGGCCAGCCTGCTCCAAGCGCTTGAGCGTTTCTGCGGAAGGCGGTTCCACGACCACGCCCCGGATACCGAGCTGGTCCACAGCCATCGCCGCACCGCCGCCGGTGGTGGTGACCACACCCACGCGCTTGGGTGCACTCTCCAGCGGAATACGCTTGGCGAGCGGGAAGGTTTCGAGCAGCGCGTCCAGCACGCCCACACGGGCGATGCCCAAATCCTTGAAAAAGGCGTCGGCGATGTCGTCTTCGCCCGCAATGGCACCGGTGTGGGTGGTGGCCATCTCGGCGGCTGCGGCGCTGCGCCCGAGCTTGTAGGCGATCACCGGCTTACCCGCCCGGTGCGCCGCGCGCGCGAAGGCTCGCAGTTCGGGGCCGTGGCGCATGCTTTCCAGGAACAGCAAATAGCCCTCTATTGCAGGGTCATCCAGAGTGGCAGCGCAGATCTCGCCTACGTTCAGATCCACCTCGCTGCCCACCGACACCAGCCCAGCGAAACCTACGCCGCGCGCCTTTCCGCGCGAGACCAGCGCGCCGATCATGCTGCCGCTGTGCGAGGCGACGAAAACTTTCCCGGGCGGGATGTCCGGCTCGGCAAAGGCTGCGTTTGCCGTAAGCACCAGGCCCGTGCGCGGGTTGACCACGCCCAGGCTGCTCGGACCGAGGACGCGGATGCCCGTCTCGCGGGCTATCTGGCGTAGTTCTTCTTCGCGCTGCATGCCCTCGGTACCGGACTCGGAAAATCCACTGGCCAGAATGGTGACAACTTTCACGCCCAAGGCCGCGCATTCGCGCACCGCTGGGATCACGGTTTCGGTGGGCGTGAGCACGAAGACTTGGTCTGGCACCTCAGGCAGGCTTTGCAGGCTGGGCCAGGCCTGCAGGCTCTGAACCTCGGCCCGCTTGGGGTTGATCGGATAGATGCGACCGGCAAAACCCGAGCGCTTCAGGAACTGCACGGGCCGCCCGCCCATTTTGCTCACGTCGTCCGAGGCGCCGTAGAGGGCGATGCTGACCGGATGGAAAAGCGCCTGTGCCAGCGCAGTCGTGTTGTCGTTGTGTGGTTTCATTGCGTGTCGATTTTGATGTTCTTGAACTGCTCGCCCCAGTGCGCGACCTCGCGCTGGATGTCGCCGCGAAACTCCTCGGGGCTGCTGCCGATCACGATAGCGCCCAAGGACTCCAGCTTGGCTTTGATTTCAGGGGTTTGTAGCGCCTCGACGGCTGCTGCGTGGAGCATATTGACGATGACAGGGGGCGTGCCCGCCGGGGCGAGCAGGCCGTTCCACGAGTCCGAAACCATTGCCGGAAAACCCACCTGCGCGAAGGTGGGCACGTCGGACAGGCCCGACAGACGCTGCGGTCCAGCCACCGCCAGGGGTTTCACCTTGCCCGCCTGCAGAAACGACATGGCGCCACTGGCGGACACAAAGGCCAAATCCACATGCCCAGCAATCAAATCCGTCATGACATTGCTGGCCCCTTTGTAGGGGATGTGCGTGAGCTGCACGCCCGCCAGGCGTTGGAGCAATTCGGTTGCCATGTGTTGCGACCCGCCCAGGCCGGTGGTGCCGTAGGTGAGCTTGCTCGGCTCTTTTTTCGCCAGGGCGATAAGCTCCTTGACATTGCCCACACCCAGGTCGGGCCGCACTGCGAGCACGCCGGGCGAGGAGGACAGCTTGGATATGGGCGTGAAGCTTTTGACGGCGTCGAATTTCAGCTTCTTGTAGACGTAACTGTTCATCGTGAGCGGAGCGGCGGCTACCAGCAATGTGTAGCCGTCGGCCGGGGCAGCGGCCACAGTTTCGGAAGCGATGTTGGATCCGGCGCCGGGGCGGTTGTCCACTATAAAAGGCTGGCCCAGCCGCGTCTGAAGATGAACCGCGATCATGCGCGCAACCAGATCGGTAGGGCCACCTGCAGAATAGCCCACGATGATACGCACGGGCTTGGCGGGGTAGGCGGCATCGGCCATGGCACCACCGGCCATGGCCAGAGTCAGCGCCGCGCAGGCGGCCACCGAGAAATTGCGACGATTCATATCTGTCTCCGTGATTTGTAGTTTTCAGTCTTTGCTTGAACGCTGCGAGAACGTGCGGCCAAACACGCCTTCGGCGATGCGGTTCTTCAGGATCTCGATGGAGCCGCCGGCGATCATCCAGCCGCGCGTGCGCCTCACGCAGTACTCCACCAGCGACTCCTGGCTGAAACCCATGCCGCCCATCACCTGGAGCGCATCGTTGGACACCTCCCAGCCGGCCATGTTGCAAGCCAGCTTGGCCATGGCCGTGCTTTGCGCGCTGGGCAGGCCATGTTCACCCTCCATGGCCGCGCGGTACAACATCAATTGCGCTTGTTCCAGCTTCATGGCCATGTCGGCAAACTTCCACTGCAGCCCCTGAAACTCGCACAGTTCGCGCCCGAACTGCTTGCGTGTCATGGCGTGCTCACGGGCCGCGTTGAAGGCGTAGCGACCCAGCGCCAGTGCGCGCGAGGAGTTGCCCAGGCGCTCCACGTTGAAGCCGGAAATCTGCTTCTTGAAGCCGCCCGGCCCCAGCAGCACGTTGGCGGCTGGAATGCGGCACTCATCGAAATAGAGCTGCGACCACTGCTCGCCGTTCATGAAGTTCGAGGGTGTGCCGACCTGAAAGCCGGGGGTGCCGCGCTCAACCAGCACCGAGCCAATGCCGCCCACGCCAGGCCCAAAGCGCACATAGATCAAGAACAGTTCCGCTTCCGGGCTATGGGTTGAAAACACCTTGCTGCCGTTGATGACATAGTGGTCGCCGTCCAGGCGGGCACTGGTCTTGAGTTCGGTGACAGCAGAGCCGGCATCGGGCTCGCTCATGCCCAGCGAGATCAGCTTGCGGCCCGCCAGCAGGTCGGGCAAAAAGCGCTGCTTTTGCTCGGGCGTGGCGTACTCGACGAAGGTGCGAATGGGTCCGAAGTTGCCCGCCTGCACGATGTCTGCACTCTTGGGGCAGACCAGCGCGATCTGCTCGATGGCCAGCACGGCGTGCATCAGCGTGCCGCCCTGGCCGTGGTCTTCCTCGGGGAAGGCAATGCCCAACAGGCCCTGCTCGGCCAGCAGCGCGGCCGTTTCCCAGGGGTAGTGGGGCGAATGCGCACGCGCCAGTGCGCCGTCCTTGAGCTTGGCCTGAGCAAAACGTGCCACCGAGTCGGCAAATGCCTGGTGCTCTTCACTGAGTTTGAAATCCATGTGCGTTCCTGCGGGGGTGTGTAAGTTGGCTCAATAGTGCCGACGCCTCCCTGTTTTGAGAACTTCGTCTTTTGTCAGGAGTCCCTACAAATACTCATACCACCACCACTTCTGCGAAGTTCACAGCAACGCCCGCACGCGCGACGATACGTACCCATGCAAACAACATCGCTGAACCTCATGACCGCCGCCCAACGCCTTGCCGAATTCGCCTCGTCCCTGAACCAGGCAACTCTCGCGCCCGAAGTCATCCACCATGCCAAGCGCGCGATTGTTGACTGGTACGCGGCGCTCTTGCCTGGCGCCATCGAGCCCCCGCCCACGCTGCTGGAGCAGACCCTGGCCGAAGACCTGGACCGTGGCGACGCACGACTGGCCCTGGGCCGTGCGGCCACCGTGCGCACGGCAGCGCTCATCAACGGCACGGCCGCACACACCGTCGAGGTGGACGACATCTACCGCGAGGCCATTTACCACCCCGGTGCCCCCACCATCGCCGCCGCGTTGGCGATGGCCCAGGCGCGGCGGGCCACCGGGCTGCAGATGATCCGCGCCGTGGTGGCGGGATATGAGGTCTCCACGCGCATTGGCGCGGCGCTGGGACGCGCTCACTACCGCTACTGGCACAACACGGGCACGGTGGGCACCTTTGGCGCCGCGTCAGCCGCAGCCACGCTGCTGGGACTGGACGCCGAGCGCCACGCGCACGCGCTCTGCACGGGTGCCACCTTTGCGGCCGGTCTGCAGCAGGCGTTTCGGATGGATTCGATGTCCAAGCCGCTGCATGCGGGCCACGCCGCCGAGGCTGGCGTGCTGGCCGCTTTGGCGGCCGAGCGCGGTGTGACCGGCTCGCTCGACGTGCTCGATGGTGACGCCGGCATGGGCCGGGCCATGGGTGACGCGCCCGACTGGAGCCAGGCCACCTCCACGTTAGGGCGCGACTTCCACATCACACGCATGACGTTTAAGAACCACGCCTGCTGCGGCCACACCTTCGCGCCCATCGACGGCGCGCTGGAACTGCAGACGCGCATGGGCCTGCGCTGGCAGGAGCTGGACGCCGTGGAGGTCGCCACCTACGGCCCGGCGCTGGCGGTGGCAGGCAACTTCACGCCCCGCACTGCGGCCGAGGCGCGCTTTTCCATCCCATTCGTGGTGGCTACGGCCCTGATCTACGGCAGCGTGCGCCTGTCGGCCTTCACACCCGAGCGCCTGGAAGATGCGGAAATCCGCGCGCTCATGGCGCGCATCCGACTCACAGTCGATCCCGCGCTGGATACGGGTTTTCCGGGCCAGCGGGCCGCGCGCTTGCACTTCGCCACCACGGACGGCCGGCAAGCGGAGTACCTGCAACCCACGCGCAAAGGCGATCCAGAGCAGCCCCTGACGGACGAAGAGCTCTCCGGCAAATTCATGGAGCTGGCCGCGCCGGTGGTAGGCGATGAGCGTGCGCGCACCTTGCTGGACGGCCTCTGGGCACTGGACACGCGCACACACCTGCTGGATCTCTGACGGCCCATGCGCAGCGCCCCATCCAAGCTCCTCACTCTCCTGCTGGCCTGGACGGCTGCCGAAATCTGCCGCCGCCTGCACATGCCTGTGCCGTGGATGGTCGGCCCGCTGCTCGCCACGGCGCTGGCCACGCTGGCCGGTCTGCCCACGTGCAGCAGCCTGCGGCTGCGCAATGGTGGGCAATGGGTGATGGGCGCGTCGCTGGGTCTGTATTTCACGCCCACCATCGTGACCCAGCTGGTCAACCTGTGGTGGGCGGTGCTGGCGGCGGTCGCTTGGTCGCTGGTGCTCGGCATGGTGTATGGACACTGGCAGTACCGCTCCTGCGCAGGCCGGTTGCGCGGCGTGCACGATGAGGCGCTGCGACCCTCGGCCTACTTCGCGGGTGCCATCGGCGCCGCATCCGAGATGACGCTGCTCGCCGAGAGGGAAGGCGCGCGTACCGACCTCGTTGCAGCCTCGCACAGCCTGCGCGCATGCTGATCGTATTGCTGGTCATGCCCTTCGGCATGCTGCTGGCGAAGTTCTGGTGGAACCTGGAGGTGGTGGATCACGCTCCAACGGCCAGCGCGCCCTTCACGGTGGTGGGCGGGGCATGGCTGGCGCTGTTTACTGTGGCAGGGGGCTTGGCCCTGAAGCTGCTTCGCCTACCCAACCCCTGGTTTCTCGGCCCACTGCTGATGGCCATCGGGCTGGCCGCCAGCGAATCGGCTCCTGCGACCGTGCCCACGCTGCTATCCAACACGGCGCAGCTGGTCATCGGCGTCAGCCTGGGCGTGCGCTTCAGCCCGCAATTCCTGCACACCGCGCCGCGTTGGCTCGCACGCGTGGCGCTGGGTACCGTGGGCCTGATAGCGGCCTGCGCTGCGTTTGGCGTGTTGCTGGCATGGGTCACGGGGCTGCATCCGGCTACCGCCATTCTGGGCACAGCGCTTGGCGGCATGGCGGAGATGTCCATCACCGCCAAGGCGCTGCAATTGGGCGTACCCCTCGTCACCGCCCTGCAGGTGACGCGGCTGGTAGCGGTGCTGATTCTGGTGCGGCCGGCATACCGCCTGTGGGGGACTGGTCTTCGCGAGGGCATGCGTTCGCGGCAGCCATGACCAAAGCGCTCCCGCGGCTATGCGATAAACTACTATCCGGCAATCTACCGCCTGGCGCGCGCTCAAGAAGCCTAACTTCTTGCGCATACCTGGCCTGTATTTCGGAGTCAAATCCGCTAGAAATCCACTATCTGCAGGAACAAGCAGCTCACCTTTTCATAGTTGCCTCGCCTCGCGCATCAGCCAGTCCTTGAACGCGGCGATCTTGTCAGAGTGGCGCTGCAGCGCCGGTGTGACGATGTAGTGACCCTGGCCCGTGCTTAGCGGGCGTGCGAAAGGGCGCACGAGGCGGCCGGCCTGGAAGTCGGAGTCCAGCATATGCTGCTGGCCGATGGCAATGCCAAGGCCGTCCATGGCCGCCTGCCAGGTGAGGATGGAACTGCTGAAAACCATCTTTTCGGCCGTCTCGAACACATCGGTCATTCCCGCGTGCGCGAGCCAGCGCGGCCAGTCGTCCTTGCGGTACTTAGAGACCAGCAGGCGCTTTCCGCGCAGCCCTTCTAGGGTCGCCGCGCCCTCGATGAAACCAGACGCGCAGACCGGCTCCACGACGTCCTCCAGCAGCAGCGTGGCATCAGCGTCGGGCCAGGCGCCGACGCCCAGCACGATGGCAAGGTCGCACTTCTCCACTCCGAAATCCAGCTGCGCGTTGCTGTTGAGGATGGATACCTCCACCTCCGGGTGCTGTGCCTTGAAGTGCGGCAGACGCGGGATTAGCCAGCGCGCCGTGAGCGTGGTGTAGGTGCGCACGCGGATGACGTTGTTGGAATATTTTTGCGTGATGAAAGCGGTGGCGGCGGAGATTTCCTTGAACGCCGGCCCGATCCTGCGTGCGTAGGTTTCTCCGATTTCGGTAAGTCGCACGCCAACTCGTTCGCGTGCGAAGAGCTGCACACCCAGGTATTCCTCCAGCACGGCCACCTGCCGACTCACGGCCGACTGACTCACATTCAGCTCGCTGGCCGCCAACGTGAGATTACTGGTGCGTGCGACGACTTCAAAGACCTTGAGAGGATTGAGTGGGGGTGTTTTCATCAGAATGCCATTGTCAAGCCTGCCGGTTGGACTTATCGAGCCCGCTCCGGGACGGTTCAATACCGGCTGCCACTAGCGCCGCAAGTAGGCTTTGCCGGCCGTGCTCCCATCCGTGGAGTGACCATTTCAAAAGGTACAGGGCATCCAGGCCAAGGTTGGCCAACTTCCAGTGTCACCATTAGCAGTCATCCGGCGATTAATGCAGGGCGGCCGCTATCAGCCTGATGCGGTCACCACAGCTCCAACAGGCTGCCCATGACGAAAAACGATTGGCTTTTCACCAACAAAAAAGAGCGCTCTTCCCGAGCGCTCTTTTTTCTGTAGCAATCGTTGCATGGCCTAAGGGAGCAAGGCTCGCATTCAATTTACCCAAGAATCAACTGGATCTGTGTTTACGACTTTACGGTTACAAATCACCTGCCCGCAAACCCGCATGGATGCTAGAGGCTTGTTTACGACTCTAATTACCCGGAATAATAGCCCTTGCTGCATCACCCCACGCTACTCCACCGTGACGCTTTTCGCGAGGTTGCGGGGCTTGTCCACATCCGTTCCGCGCGCGCAGGCCGTGTGGTAGGCCAACAGCTGCAGCGGCACCACGTGCAGCAAGGGGCTGAGCGGGCCGTAGTGGTCGGGCATGCGGATGACGTGGACGCCTTCGCTGCTGTCGATGCGCGTGTCGGCGTCGGCAAGCACATAGAGCACTCCGCCGCGCGCGCGCACCTCCTGCATGTTGCTTTCGAGCTTTTTCAGCAGCGCATCGTTGGGCGCCACCGTGACCACGGGCATGGCGCTGGTCACCAGCGCCAGCGGGCCATGCTTGAGCTCGCCGGCCGGATAGGCCTCGGCATGGATGTAGCTGATTTCCTTGAGCTTGAGCGCGCCTTCGAGCGCGATCGGGTAGTGCAGGCCGCGGCCCAGGAACAGGGCGTTTTCCTTGCGGGCAAAGTCTTCGGCCCAGCTGATGATCTGGGGCTCCAGCGCCAGCACGGCCTGCAACGCCACGGGCAGGCGGCGCATGGCCTTGAGGTGTTCGGCCTCTTGCGCTTCGCTCAGGCGCCCCTTGGCCTGCGCCAGCGCCAGCGTCAGCAAGAACAGACCCGCCAGCTGCGTGGTGAAGGCCTTGGTGCTGGCCACGCCGATCTCGACGCCGGCGCGCGTGATGTAGGCCAGCTTGCATTCCCGCACCATGGCGCTGGTGGCGACATTGCAGATGGTCAGCGTGTGCTGCATGCCCAGGCCCTGCGCGTGGCGCAGCGCGGCCAGCGTGTCGGCAGTTTCGCCCGACTGGCTGATGGTCACCACCAGCGTGCGCGGGTTGGGCACCGATTCGCGGTAGCGGTATTCGCTGGCCACCTCGACCTGGGTCGGTAGCTTGGCGATGGACTCCAGCCAGTACTTGGCCGTGCAGCCGCTGTAGTAACTGGTGCCGCAGGCCAGGATGAGCACCGAGTCGATCTCCTGGAAGACCCGGTAGGCGCCGTCGCCAAACAGCTCGGGCACGATGCCGACCACGCCTTCGAGCGTGTCGCCAATGGCGCGCGGCTGCTCGAAGATCTCCTTTTGCATGTAGTGGCGGTAGGGCCCGAGTTCGGCCGCGCCGCTGTGCGCGTGCACGGTGCGCACCGGGCGCTGCGCGGGCGCGAGCGAGCGGCCATCGCGCCCCACCACCCAGTAGCGGCCCAACTGCAGGTCCACCAGGTCGCCTTCTTCGAGGTAGACGATCTGGTCGGTCACGCCGGCCAGGGCCATGGCGTCGCTGGCCAGGAAATGCTCCTTGCCATCCTGGCCCACGCCCAGGATGAGGGGCGAGCCGGCGCGCGCGCCGACCACGCGGTGCGGCTCGTCTTTGTGCATCACCGCAATCGCAAACGCGCCGTGCAGTTGCGCCACGGCGGCCTGCACTGCCTCGAACAAGTCGCCGCTGTAGAGGCTGTCCACCAGGTGGGCAATGACCTCGGTGTCGGTCTGGCTGGCGAACACGTAGCCGCGCCCGCGCAAATGGGTGCGCAGCGCTTCAAAGTTTTCGATGATGCCGTTGTGCACCACGGCCACGCGGCCTGCGGCGGCGCCAGCGGGCTCGGTGTCCGCGCCGGCGCCATAGCTGAAATGCGGGTGGGCGTTGCACTCCACGGGCGCACCGTGCGTGGCCCAGCGGGTGTGGGCAATGCCGGTCGCGCCTTCGACGGGCGTGGTTTGCACCTGTTCCAGCAGCTCGGCCACGCGTGCCGTGCTGCGTGCGCGCTGCAGGCCACCGCCGCCCGCGCCCAGGCTGGCCATGTGCACCGCCACGCCGCACGAGTCGTAGCCCCGGTATTCGAGGCGCTGCAGACCCTGGACGAGGATGGGGACGATATTGCGCGCTGAAACCGCGCCGACGATGCCGCACATAAGAAATCTCCGGTGGAAAGTGGTGCCATGGTAGGCGCAGCACTCAGAAATATCCGATTGATATTTGTATATAAATGAACTTATATTCCATAAAATAACACTCATGAAATTAAAATCTATAAAAATCACATGAATGAATTTTTTGATCTTGATGCCACCGACCTGTTGCTGCTGGACCTGCTGCAAAACGACGCCGCGCAAAGCAACCAAGCGCTGGCCGCGCGCGTGCATGTCTCGCCGCCCACCTGCCTGCGCCGCGTCAAACGCCTGCACGCCGCCGGCCTGATCGAGCGCCAGGTGGCCCTGCTGCAGCCCGAGCGCGTGGCGGCGCTGGTGGGCCATGGTCTGCAGGCGATCGTGGAGATCACGCTGGAGCGCCAGGGCGCCGAACTGCTCGATGCGTTCGAGGCGCGCGCCGTGCAGGACGCGGCCGTGCAGCAATGCTGGCGCGTCTCGCCCGGCCCCGACTTCGTGCTGGTCACGCACACGCGCGACATGCCCGCCTACCTGGCGCTGGCGCAGCGGCTCTTCACCAGCGACGCCAACGTGCGCAATGTGCGCGCGTTCTTCAGCACCCGGCGGGCCAAGTTCGATCCGCGCGTGCCTTTGGCATGAAAAACCACCCAAACGCTTTATCAGCAAGCGCAAATAGCTATTAAATAAATAGCATCCAATGCCTCCGCCCTCGCCTGCCTAGCGAAACGCTTGCCGCGCCCCGGCAATCGCGTAGAGTGCAGGCAGCCCACGGACAGGAGCACCGGCATGGAGTTCAAGGACTACTACCAGGTTCTCGGCGTCGCCAAGAACGCGAGCGCCGAAGACATCAAGAAGGCCTACCGCAAGCTCGCCCGCAAGTACCACCCGGACGTGAGCAAAGAGCCCCACGCCGCCCAGCACATGAGCGAGGTCAACGAGGCCAACGCCGTGCTCTCCGACCCCGAAACGCGCGCCGCCTACGACAACCTGGGCGCCCAGGCGGCGCAGGCGGCGCATGGGGGCCGCGATTTCCGGCCGCCGCCCAACTGGGACGCGGGCTTCGAGTTCTCGGACGACGGCACTGCGGGCGACGCGGGCGACTTCAGCGACTTCTTCGAGCAGCTGTTTGGCCGCGCCGCGCGCGCCCAGCACGCCCAGCGCGGCCACCGTACGCATGGCGGCGATGGACGGCATGCCGAGCCGGGCAGCGACCACCACGCCAAGATCGAACTGGACCTGCGCGACGCTTACCACGGTGCCGAGCGCACCATCCACCTGCGCGGCGCGCACCTGGACGCCCACGGCCATCTGGTGCCCGACGAGCGCAGCCTGCAGGTCAAGATCCCCAAAGGCGTGCGCGAAGGCCAGCTGATCCGCTTGGTCGGCCAGGGCAGCCCCGGCACCGGCGGCGCGCCCGCGGGCAACCTGTTCCTCGAAGTGCATTTCACGCCGGGCGGGCCCTGGCACGCCGAGGGCCGCGACGTCTACCAGTCCCTGCCCCTGGCGCCCTGGGAGGCCGCACTGGGCGCCAGCGTCGAAGTGCTGACGCCCACCGGCCCCGTGGAGGTGAGCGTGCCCGCGCACTCGCGGCCCGGCCGCAAGCTGCGCCTCAAAGGCCGCGGCATCCCATCGACGCCGCCGGGCGACCTGTACCTGGAGCTCGACATCGCCCAGCCCCCGGCCGACAGCGACAGCGCGCGCGCCGCCTATGCCGCGCTGGCCAAGGCCTTCCCGCACTTCAATCCGCGCCAGAACCACCGCGCCGAAGGAGCCTGACCATGACCCACGCATTCCACCTTCCCGTGCAACTGGGCGAGCTGCTGGACGAGCATGCGCTCACGCGCGAAGAGCTGGCGCGCGCCTGCCGCCGCCACCCGGACTGGGTGAGCGCGCGCGTCGAGGCCGGCGTGATCGAAGTCGCCTCGCCGGGCACGGGCGAATGGCATTTCACGGGCACCACGCTGGTGCGCGCACGCCGCATCGCGCAACTCGAGGCGACGTTTGACGCCGACCCCTACCTGGCCGCGCTGACCGCCGACCTGATCGAAGAGGTGGCGCAGCTGCGCCAGCGCCTGGCCCAGCGCGGAGACGGGACGCAGTGACAACTCTGCGCACAAGTGTTACAAACAGCAACCACTTCCGCCTGCGCACCATGCCCGACCCGCTCCCCACCTCCACGCAGGACACCGCGCCCGCACCGCGCCAGCGCATCCCGCGCCATATCTACCCGCTGCGCGTGCTGGGCATGGGGCTGGGCGCGCTGCTCGTGGGCAGTGTGCTGCGCGAGCTGCAGGCCCCGGCACCGCACTGGGCGCTGCTGGTGGCAACGCTGCTGTGGCCGCACCTGGCCTACCTGCTGGCGCGCCGCAGTGCGGACCCCTACCGCGCGGAAGTGCGCAACCTGCTGGTCGACTCGGCCATCGTCGGTCTGTGGGTGCCGCTGATGCACTTCAACCTGCTGCCCAGCACGGTGCTGGTGGCGGTCACCACCTATGACAAGATCAGCACCGGCATCAAGCGCCTGTGGCTGCATTCGCTGCCCGGCATGCTGGGCGTGGGCGCGCTCGCCACCCTGGTCACGCAACCCGCACCCTGGCTGGAGAGCCCGCTCACGGTGGTGGCGTGCACGCTGCCTTTGCTCGTCGTCCACACGCTCGCTACCAGCATGGCCAGCTACCGGCTGATCCGCACCGTCTCGCGGCAGAACCGCCAGCTCGAAGCACTGCGGCAGCTCGACGCCCAGACCGGCCTGTACGCGCGCAACCACTGGCAGGAGCAGGCAGAAGCGGCGCTGCGCCACGCCCAGGCCAGCGGCGAGCCCGCGTGCCTGCTGATGATCGACATCGACCATTTCAAGCCGGTCAACGACATCCATGGCCACACCGTGGGCGACGAGGTGATCGGCGCCGTGGGCCGCATCATCCGCGACTGCGTGCGCGCCCAGGACTGCGCGGGCCGCTACGGCGGCGACGAATTCGCCGTGGTCTGCCGCCGCACCACGCCCGACGAGGCGCTGGCCATCGCCCAGCGCATCCGCGAGCGCGTGCAGGCATTGCGCCTGCACGCGCTGCCCCAGCTGCGCCTGACGGGCAGCATCGGCGTGGCCCAGGCCGGGCCGCAGCATGCACAGCTGCGCGACTGGATGAACGAGACCGATGCCGCGCTCTATGGCGCCAAGCACGGCGGGCGCAACCGGGTCGCGCATGCCGGCGCGGACGCCCTTGCGCACGCCTCTGCCTGACGTGCCGCGGCGCCGCCCCCGCATTTTCTCGGCGCTAGAGCCACTTCACCGCCAAGCTCAGCAGCAAGCTCAGCAGCACCGTGCTCGCCAGCGGAATGAACCAGTCGCGGCCGAACAGGCGAAAGTGAAAATCCCCCGGCAGCCGCCCCAGCCCGAGGCGGCGCAGCCACGGCGTGAGGCCGTTGATCAGCACCAGCGCCAGAAAGACGACGATGAGCCAGCGGATCATCTCAGTGGTCCATTGCGCTGCGCGCCACCCGCAGCGCTTGAAACAGGCGCGGCCAGGCCAGCATCCGCCGCGCAAGGGCCGCCCCGCAGCGCTGGCGGCGTCCCCCTTCCCGCTTTGCGCAGCAATGCGAAGGAAGGGGGAAGGCGCGAAGCGCCTCAGGGGGTTGTCGTTTCATTTCACAGCCGGTGCGTGCGGTCGCCGTGCGCAAAGCCCAGAGCGTCCCAGGGCTCGCCCTTGCACAGCGCCAGCACCTTGAACAGCTCGCCCATCTCATGCTCCATGATCAATTTGGCCGCCAGCGTCCGCTGGGCCAGCGGTTGCAGCTCCATTTTTGGGAGCAAGCCGCAGTTGATGAGGAAGTGCGCCTGCGTCGTGTAGCCGAGCACGCTCCAGCCCTGGCCTGGGGGCAGGGCCTGGTCTTGCGCGGCCAGCGCCATGGCGGTGAAGTTGACGTGGGCGGTGATGTCCTTGAGGCCTACGTCGGCCAGCGGGTTGTCGTCCGCCTGGTGCGCGCGGTGGCACATCACCGTGCCCATGTGGCGCTGCGGGTGGTAGTACTCGCCCTCGCCAAAGCCGTAGTCGAGGAAGAACGCCGCGCCGCGCGTGAGGCGATCGCCCAGCGTGTGGAGGAAGGCCTCCGCCTGCGGATGGACCTCGGTCAGGTAGTCGTGCGGGCCCTCGATCTCGACCGGCGGGCGCAGATCGGTGGGCCGGTCTGCCCAGGCAAAGGCGCCGTCCCGCCAGGCCACGCCGCGCTCGTGCCAGACGCCGCCCTGCGCGCCGCCGTGGCGCGCGAGCAGCTTGACCGGCATGGCATCGAGCACCTCGTTGCCGACGACCACGCCCTCGAAGGCGTCCGGCAGCGCGTCCACCCAGCGCAGCTTGTCGGCGTGCGCGGCCAGCAGCGCCTGCTGGCGCGCGCGCAGGCTGCCCGACAGGTCGACGATGGTGTAGAGGCGCACCGCGCCGCCCAGCGCGTCGAGCAGCTGCAGCGCGAGCGCGCCCGAGCCCGCGCCGAACTCCCAGACCTCGTCGGTGCCGGTGTGCGCAAGCGCCTGGCCCACCTGCGCCGCCAGCGTCTGGCCGAACAGCGGCGTGAGCTCGGGGGCGGTCACAAAGTCGCTGCCCGAGCCCGGCATGGCGCCGAACTTGGGCAGCTCGCCGGCGTAGTAGCCCAGGCCCGGCGTGTACAAGGCCAGCGCCATGAAACGGTCAAAGCCGATCCAGCCGCCGCCCGCGGCAATGGCCTGCGCGATGTGGGCTTGCAGGGCGGTCGTTAAACTTGTTGGTTCTTTCGTCACGGCACGCATTGTCCCTCCGAATGTCCGAACCCTCCCGTCCGCGCACCGTCCTGGTGACCGGCGCCGCCCGGCGCCTGGGCCGCAGCATTGCGCTGGCCCTGGCCGCCGGCGGCTGGCAGGTGGCGGTGCACTACCGGGCGTCCGCGCGGGACGCTATCGATACGGTAGCTGCCTGCGTAGAGCTGTCGGGCGCCAGCGCCCATTTTGATGCCAACTTCGAGGACGAGGCCGCCGTGCGTGCGCTGCTGCCGCGCGTGGTGGCGCACTTTGGTGCCGTCGACGCCGTGGTCAACAGCGCCTCGCTGTTTGCGCACGACGACGCCGCCAGCTTCGGCTTTGCCGCGATGGAGCAGCACCTGCGCAGCAATACCGGCGCTCCCATCGTGCTGGCGCAGGCGCTGCACGCGCACCTGCAGGCGCGCGCCGACGCGGGCGAGGACGGCGCGCACGGCGCCGTAGTCAACCTGCTCGACCAGAAGCTGTGGAACCAGAACCCCGATTTCGTCAGCTACACATTGTCCAAGGCCGCGCTCGAAGCCGCCGGCACGATGCTGGCGCTGGCGCTCGCGCCGCGCGTGCGGGTGGTCGGCGTGGCGCCCGGCCTGACGCTGACCAGCCACCTGCTGAGCGACGAAAAGTTCGCCGCGCTGCATGCGCTCAGCCCGCTCGGGCGCTCATCCACGGCTGACGATGTGGCCCATGCCGTGCGCTTTGCGCTCGAAAACCGCTCGGTCACGGGCACGACCTTGCTGATCGACGGCGGCCAGCACCTGATGAAGTTTGACCGCGACTTCTCCATGATGTGAGCACAGGCTCACCCTACAATCCATGAACCAAGCCATTGGCAACCAGACCCTGACCCTGACCGGGCTGCGCTTCGACGCCAACCTGGGCATCCTGGCGCACGAGAAAAACGCCCCGCAACCGATCCAGGTCGACGCCGAACTGAGCCTGGGCGTGCAGCCGCTGGCGCCGCGCGACGACGACATCGGCCACGTGCTCGACTACCGGCGCGTGCGCCAGATCATCATCGACGAGTGCACGGCCGAGCATGTGAACCTGCTCGAGAGCCTGATCGGCAAGCTGGCCCAGCGGCTGATGCAGTTGCCCGGCGTGCTGGGCGTGCGCGTGAAAATCGCCAAGCTTGAAATTTTTGACGACTGCGAAGTGGCCATCCGCATGCAGACAGGACAGTGGTGAACGACATGAACGCAATGCAACCCCGCGCGGAGACCGCCACCTGGACCGGCGAAGACGCCGCAGCGCCCGCGCGCCCGGCGGCCGACTTCAAGATCGAGCGGGAAACGCACAAGCTCGAAAAGCGCCTGTGCCGCGAGGTGGGCCGCGCCGTCGTGCACTACAACATGATCGAGGACTGCGACAAGGTCATGGTCTGCATGTCGGGCGGCAAGGACAGCTACACCCTGCTCGACATCCTGCTCAAGCTCAAGGCGCGCGCGCCGATCCACTTCGACCTGATCGCGGTCAACCTGGACCAGAAGCAGCCCGGCTTTCCCGAGCACGTGCTGCCCGATTACCTGAAAAGCACTGGCGTGCCGTTCCACATCGAGAACGAGGACACCTACAGCATCGTCAAGCGCCTGATCCCCGAGGGCAAGACCACCTGCAGCCTGTGCAGCCGGCTACGCCGCGGCATTTTGTACCGTGTAGCCGACGAGCTCGGCGCCACAAAAATAGCGCTCGGCCACCACCGCGACGACATCCTGCAGACGCTGCTGCTCAACATGTTCTTTGGCGGCAAGATGAAGAGCATGCCGCCCAAGCTGGTCAGCGACGACGGCCGCCATGTCGTGATCCGCCCGCTCGCCTTCGTGGCCGAAAAGGACACGCAGCGCTGGTCGCAGCACCGCAACTTCCCCATCATTCCGTGCAACCTGTGCGGCAGCCAGGAGAACCTGCAGCGCAAACAGGTCGGCGAGATGCTGCGCGACTGGGAGAAGAAATTCCCCGGCCGGGTGGAAAACATGTTCAACGCGTTGCAGAACGTCGTTCCGAGCCACCTGCTCGATGCCGCGCTGTACGATTTCCAGGGTGCGCGCGCCACCGGCATCGCCGACGAGAACGGCGACAAGGCCTTTGACACCGAGGAGTTTGCCGCCGCGCCGGGCCTGCCCGGCGTGCAGGTGGTGCGGATCACCTGAGGCCAGCGCTGCGGCGCCCACCCCTCTCACCCAAGGAGCTGCCATGAAATGGATCCGATGGCCCCTGCTGTGCGCGGCGCTGGCGCTGGCCGGCTGCACCGGCGTTCGCCTGGTCGACAGCGACGTGCAGTCGTTCTCGCGCCTGGCCGCCCTGCCCGCCACGCCCACCTACCGCTTCGAGCGCCTGCCCTCGCAGCAAGTCCAGGACGCCCAGCAATCGGCCATCGAGGCCCAGGCCGCACAGGCCCTGGCCAAGGTGGGCCTGCGCTTCGATGCCACGGCACCGTTTTACCGCGCGCAGGTCTACGCCCGCACCGACCGCCAGATCTCGCCCGACTGGTACGGCCCCTGGTGGGGATGGGGTGGCCTGGGCTGGGGCGGGCGCGGCTTCCACGGCGGCCTGGCCATGCGCTTTCCGCCGTCCACGCTGTACCGCCGCGAGGTCGGCCTGGTGCTGCGCGAGGCGGCGAGCGGCAACGTGGCCTACGAAACCCATGCGGTGCACGAAGGACTCTGGAGCGACGACCCGGCCGTCTTCGGCGCCATGTTCGACGCGGCGCTCAGCGGCTTTCCGCTGCCGCCGCCCGGGCCGCGCCGAATCAACGTCGAGATCCCACGCTGATGGACGCCACCCGCATCATTGCCGTGCGCCATGGCGAGACCGCCTGGAACGTGGACACGCGCATCCAGGGCCACCTCGATATCCCGCTCAACGACACCGGCCTGTGGCAGGCCCGCCAGCTCGGGCTGGCGCTGGCGGGCGAGCCCGTGGGCGCCATCTATGCCAGCGACCTTCAGCGCGCGCACGCCACCGCGCAGGCCGTGGCCGAGGCCACGGGCGCGCCGCTGACGCCCGAGCCCGGCCTGCGCGAGCGCAGCTTTGGCGAGCTGCAGGGCCGCACCTTCGCCGAGATCGAGGCCGAGCTGCCCGAGCAGGCGCGGCGCTGGCGCAAGCGCGACCCGCTCTTCGCGCCCGAAGGCGGCGAGTCGCTGACCGCGCTGCGCGCACGCATCGCCGCCACCGTGCAGCGCCTGGCCGCGCGGCACTGCGGCGAACTGGTCGTGCTGGTGGCGCACGGCGGCGTGCTCGACGTGCTCTACCGCCTGGCCACGGGCCAGGAGCTGCAGGCGCCGCGCACCTGGCAGCTGACCAACGCCGCCATCAACCGCCTGCTCTGGACGCCGGACGGCCTGACGCTGATCGGCTGGGCCGACACCCAGCACCTGGACCACGCCAGCCGCGATGAAACCCTTACCTGACGCGCTGCGCGCCTGCCTGGGCCAGGGCGTGGACGCGATCGACACGCCCGCGCTGGTCGTGGACCTCGACGCCATGGAGCGCAACATCGAGCGCATGGCCGGCTTTGCGCGCCAGCACAGGGTGCGCTGGCGTCCGCACGCCAAGATGCACAAGAGCGCCGAAATCGCCTTGCTGCTGCAGCGCTCCGGCGCCACCGGCGCCTGCGTGCAGAAAACCGCCGAAGCCGAGGCCCTGGCTGCGGGCGGCGTGCGCGACATCTTCATCAGCAACGAGGTCATCGCGCCGCACAAGCTGCTGCGCGTGGCGCGCCTGGCCGCGCAGCTGGCGGCGCAGGGCGGGCACCTGGCCCTGGCGGTGGACAGCCTGGAGGGCATTGCGCGCCTGGCAGCGGCGATGGACCAGGCCGGCAGCGGCGCCGGCATCGATGTGTTCGTCGAGATCGACGTCGGCCAGGGCCGCTGCGGCGTGCCGCCCGGCGCACCCGCAGTGGCACTGGCCCAGGCCGTGGCGCGCCATGCGCGGCTGCGCTTTGCCGGCCTGCAGGCCTACCACGGCCGCGCGCAGCACCTCAGGGGCGCGGCCGAGCGGCGCGAGGCCCTGGCCGCCGCGGTGCAGGCGGCGCGCCACGCGCGCGACCTGGTCACTGCCAGCGGCCTGGCCGTGCCGCTGGTCACCGGCTCGGGCACTGGCACGCTCGCGCACGAGGCCGCCAGCGGCGTGTTTGGCGAGCTGCAGGCCGGTTCGTTCCTGTTCATGGACGCCGACTACGCGCGCAACGAGCGCGAGAGCGCCCAGCCGGCGTTCGAGCATGCGCTGTTCGTGAAGACCCAGGTCATCTCGGTCTGCGCCAGCTATGCGGTCTGCGACGCCGGGCACAAGAGCCATGCGATCGACTCGGGCCTGCCCACGGTGGCGCTGCTGCCGTCCGCGCAGGCGCTGCGCTATGCCAACGGGGGCGACGAGCACGGCATCCTGTATGCGGACAGCCCCGAGGCCCGCCTGCCGGCCCTCGGCGACACGCTGTGGCTCATCCCGGGGCACTGCGACCCGACGGTGAACCTGCACGACCACCTGGTCAGCGTGCGCGGCGGGCTGGCGCACGGCACGGTCGAGCGCATCATCAGGGTTGACGCCAGAGGCGCGCTGACCTGATCGGCGCAAGAATCGGGCCATGAGCCCGAGCCAGACCATTGTTCTCGCCACCCCGGTGTTCCTGCTGCTGATCGCGATCGAATTCGCGGTGGGCCGCGCGCGCGGGCGCAACACCTACCGCTTCAATGACGCGCTGGGCAGCATCAGCCTGGGCATGCTGAGCCAGACCAGCGCGGTGTTCACGCGCGTGCTGCGCATCGGCCTCTACAGCGCGGTCTTCAGCCAGGTGGCGCTGTGGCGCAACGACGCGTTCTGGACCAGCGCCTGGGGCTGGCTGCTGGCGCTGCTGTTCTACGATTTCTGCTATTACTGGCTGCACCGCATGGGCCACGAGGTCGGCGTGCTGTGGGCCGCGCACGCGGTGCACCACCAGAGCCAGGACTACAACCTGTCCACTGCGCTGCGCCAGACCAGCTCGGGCGCGCTGCTGGGCTGGGTGTTCTACCTGCCGATGGCGCTGGCCGGCGTGCCGCCGCTGGTGTTCGCGGTGGTCGGCCTCATCGACCTGCTCTACCAGTTCTGGGTGCACACCGAGCAGGTCGGGCGCCTGGGCTGGTTCGACCGCTGGTTCTGCGCGCCCAGCAACCACCGCGTGCACCACGCCGTGAACGACCGCTACCTCGACAAGAACTACGGCGGCATCCTCATCGTCTGGGACCGCCTCTTTGGCACGTTCCACGCCGAAGACGCGCGCGAGCCCTGCGTCTACGGCACGCGCGGCCTGCTCAACAGCTGGGACCCGCTGTGGGCCAACGCCCAGGTCTATGCGGCGCTGGCGCACGACAGCTGGCATGCGCGGCGCTTCAGCGACAAGCTGCGCGTGTGGTTCAAGCGGCCCGGATGGCGGCCCGCCGACGTGGCCGCGCGCTTTCCCAAGCCGGCGTTCGACCTCGCGCAGCTGCCGCGCTTCGACCCGGCCATAGACGCGCGCACGCGTTGGTTCGCGGGCGCGCAGTTTGTGCTGCTACTGGCCGGCGTGTCGGTCTTTCTGTGGCAGGCCGACGGCGCGCCGCTGGCGCACAACGCCGTCTGGTTTGCCGTGCTGCTGGCCGCGCAGTGGGCCCTGGGCGCCGTGGTGCAGGGCCGCATCGGCATGCTGCAGGCGCTGGTGGTCGAGGCCGGCGCGCTGGCCACCGCCACCAGCGCCCTGGGCTTGCTGCCATGGCACTGGCAGTTCAAGCCGCTGGCCATGGCGATTGCTATCTTATGGATAGCTCTCAGCGCTTGCCAGGCAATCGCTAGAGGCCGATTTGACCCAAAACCCTGGGGCCTGCTGCTGGCCGCTGTGGCGCTGTCGCTGGCCGGCGACGTGTTCCTGATGTTCGGCGGCCTCTTTCTGCCCGGCCTGGTGAGCTTCCTCGGCGCGCACCTGGCGTACCTTGCGCTGCTGCGCCAGGGCGTGCCCTGGTTCGCGCACCGCCCGGCGCTGCTCGCCACGCTGGCCACGGGCGCCGCCACGTACGCCTGCCTGTGGCTGGGCGGCCTGCCCGCCGCGCTGCGCGGCCCCGTGGCCGCCTATGTGCTGGTGATCGCGCTCATGGCCGCCCAGGCGCTGGGCCGCGCGCAGCGGCTGCGCAGCCCGGCCGCGCGCAGCGTGGCCGTGGGCGCCTGCCTTTTCATGCTGAGCGACGCGCTGCTGGCCACCCACCGCTTCGTGCTGCCGCTGCCGCTGGCGCCGCTGTGGGTGCTGGCCAGCTATTACGCGGCGCAGGTGCTGATCGTGCACGGCATGCTGCGCAGCCTGGGCGGCAGCGCCGTGCCCTGCGCCGGGGCGGACCGCGGCGTGGACCTTTCGCCCCCGGCACGCACTCCGCTGGGCAGCGCCTGAGCGGCGCGAGCACAGGCGTGGCCTGATTCACGCCATGTCGACGCTGGCGCGCAGCCGGGCCTGCGGCCCGCCGGTCCGCGCCGCGGGTGCCGCGGGCGGCGCCGCGGCAGGCACGGGCAGCCGGCCTTCGGCACCCGCTCCAATCACCGCGTGCAGCGACACCGTGGTGCCGATCACGATGAGCGCGGGCGCGCGCACGGCGTGCTGCACGGCCAGTTCCGGCAGGGTCTGCAGGGTGCCGACGATGGTGCGCTGCTCGGGCAGCGTGGCGCGCTCGATCAGCGCCGCCGGCGTCTCGGCCGCCATGCCATGGCGCACCAGCTGCGCGCAGATCACCGGCAAGGTGCCCACGCCCATGTAGATCACCACGGTCTGGCGCGGCCGCGCCAGCGCGTCCCAGTCCAGCGCCACGGTGCGCTCGCCCTCCTCGCCCTGCAGGTGGCCGGTGGCAAACACCAGCATGCCGGCGTGGTCGCGGTGTGTGAGCGGAATGCCGGCCGCCGCCGCAGCGCCCTGCGCGGCGCTGATGCCGGGCACGGTGTCGCAGGCAATGCCGGCCGCCGCCAGGGCCTGGGCTTCTTCGCCGCCGCGGCCAAAAATGTACGGATCGCCCCCCTTGAGGCGCACCAGCGACTTGCCCTGCTGCGCCAGCCGCACCATCAATTCGATGATGCCTTCCTGCGGCAACGTGTGGTTGCGGCTTTGCTTGCCGACATAGATCAGTTCGGCCCCGGGCGCCACATGCGCCAGCACGTCGTGCGAGACCAGGTGGTCGTAGAGCACGGTGCGCGCGCTGGCCAGCACGCGCGCTGCCTTGAGCGTGAGCAGTTCGGCATCGCCCGGCCCGGCGCCCACCAGCGTCACCCGGCCCCACTGCGCGGGCGGGACGGCGGTGCCCGGGTTGGCAGGGGATGGGGCGCCGGGGGCGGCAGAAACATCGGTGGTCATGAAAACTCCTGGGTCATCGGGGAGGCCGGACGGCTGACCCGATTGTCAAAACACCGTGTGCCAGCGTACTTGACGCACGTCAAGGACATGCGGGGCCACTGCGGTAACGATGCAGTCTGTCAGGCCCGCACACCCGCGCAGCCTGCCTCCCTTCCATTTTTGCACCATGGCCACCCCGCACCTTCTTCCCGCCGCGCCGCGCCGCGCACCCTCCCGCCGCTGCGGGCACACCGGCATGGCCTGGCTGGGCGCCGCGCTGGTGCTGCTGGTCGGCACCGCCCAGGCGCAGGCCCCCGCACCCCTGCCCCCGGGCGCCGAGCGCCAGCAGGCGCTGGTGCGCATGGTGCGCCAGGACTGCGGCTCGTGCCACGGCCTGCGCCTGACGGGCGGCCTGGGCCCTGCACTGACCCCCGAGGCGCTGGCGGGCAAACCGCTCGACTCCATGGTCGCCACCATCTACCGCGGCCGCCCCGGCACGCCGATGGCCCCGTGGAGCGCGATGCTCAGCGAGGCCGAGGCGCGCTGGATCGCCCAGCACCTGTTTGCCGGATTTCCGGAACCTGCGAAAGACCAGCCATGAAACGCCGCCACAGCCTGGCCCTGCTCGGCACCTGCCTGGGCGCCTCCACCCTGCCGCTGGCCGCTGGCGCCGCCGCCCCGCCCACCGCGCCCGCGCCGCCGGCGCGCGCCGCGGAGCCCTCCCCGCCGCTGCGCGGCACCGGCGACCTGGGCGCCGTGGTGGCGCGCGCCACGGGCACGCTGGCCATCGTCAACACCAGCGAGCGCATCGTGCTCGGCCAGGTCAGCGGCCTGGGCGACCTGTCGCACGCCTCGGTGGTGTTCTCGCGCGATGCGCGCTACGCCTATGTGTTCGGCCGCGACGGCGCGCTCAGCAAGGTCGACCTGCTCACGCAGCAGACCGTGGCCCGCGTGGTGCAGGCGGGCAACTCGATCGGCGGCGCCATCAGCGCCGACGGCACGCTGGTGGTGGCGCAGAACTACACGCCCGGCGGCATCAAGGTGTTCGACGCCGCCACGCTCACGCTGCTGGCCGACGTGCCGGCCGAATACGCGCCGGGCCAGCGCTCGCGCGTCGTCGGCCTGGCCGACCTGCCGGGCCGGCGCTTTGTCTACAGCCTGTTTGATGCGGGCGAGATCTGGATCAGCGATTTCTCCAACCCCGCGCGGCCGCGCACGACCCGGCTCCGCGACATCGGCCGCCAGCCCTACGACGCGCTCGTGACGCCCAACGGGCGCCACTACATCGCCGGCCTGTTTGGCGAGGACGGTCTGGCCATGGTGGACCTATGGGACGAACAGCCCCGGGTGCGCCGCATCCTCGGCGGCTACGGCCGGGGGCAGGAACCCTTGCCGGTCTACAAGATGCCGCACCTGCGCGGCTGGGCCGTGGCCGGGCGCCGCGCCTACCTGCCCGCGATCGGCCGCCACGAGGTGCTGGTGGTCGACACCGAAACGTGGGCAGAAGTGGGCCGCATTCCCGTGGCCGGCCAGCCGGTGTTCGTCATGGCGCGGCCCGACGGACGCCAGGTGTGGGTCAACTTTGCCGTGCCCGACTACCACCGCGTGCAGGTCATCGACACCACCACGCAGGCCATCGTGCGCACGCTCGAACCCGGCAAGGCGGTGCTGCACATGGAATTCACGCCGCGCGGCGAGGCCGTGTGGATCAGCTCACGCGACGACCACCGCGTCAGCGTGATCGACACCCAGACCTTTGCCACCACGGCGACGCTGGCCATCGACTCGCCCAGCGGCATCTTCTTCACCGCGCGCGCCGCGCGCATGGGTTTCTGAGCGCGAAGGCAGGCACGCCATGGCCCCCCTGGACACCCTGCAGCTGGCGCTGCTCAACCCCTGGCAGCGCGGCTTTCCGCTGGTGCGCGACCCGTTCCACCAGATTGCGCAGCAGGCCGGCATGGCGGTGGACGCGGTGCTGGCCGGCTATGCCCAACTGCAGGCCAGCGGCGCGCTCAGCCGCATTGGCGGCGTGTTTGCCGGCCACGCCGGAGGGGCGGCGCTGCTGGCGGCGATGGCCGTGCCGCCCGAGCGCCTGTGCGCCGTCGCTGCGCAGGTGTCGGCGCACCCGGGCGTGAACCACAACTACGAGCGCGAACACAGGCACAATCTGTGGTTCGTCATGACCGGGCACGACGACCCCGCCGTGCGCCGCGCCATGGCGGCGCTGGAGCAGCAGACCGGCCTGCCGGCGCTGCAGCTGCGCATGGAGCGCGCCTACCGCATCGACCTGGGCTTTGACCTGCGCAGCCGCACCGCCCCCGCGCCGATGGCCGCCGCAGCGGCGCGGACCGCCGCGCCCGTGGCCGCGGTCGACCGGCCGCTGGCGGCGCTGCTGGAGGGGGGCGTGCCGCTGGAACACCACCCGTTTGATGCCTGGGCGCAGGCGCTGGGCCGCACGCCGCACGAGGTGCTGCAGACGCTGCAGCACTGGCTGGACACCGGCACGCTGCGCCGCCTGGGCGCCATCGTGCGCCACCACGAGCTCGGCTTCGACGCCAACGCGATGACCGTGTTCGACGTGCCCGACGCCGAGGTCGACGCCTGCGGCGAAGCCCTGGCGCGCGCGGCCGGCGTGACGCTGGCCTATCGGCGCGCGCGCGCGGCCGGCTGGCCCTACAACCTGTACTGCATGGTGCACGGGCGCGACCGCGCCGCGGTGCTCGCCGTCATCGAGCGCGTGACCGCACGCAGCGGCCTGGCGCACGTCCCGCGCGAGGTGCTCTTCTCGCGCCAGCGCTTCAAGCAGACCGGGCCGCGCCGCTTTCGCGCGCTGCCGGGCACCACCGGGGAAGCCCATGCTCTCAGCCTTTGACGTGCGCCTGCTCGAGCGCCTGCACGGCGCGCTGCCGCTGACCGACACGCCCTTTGCCGACGTCGCCTCGGAGCTGGGTAGTAGCGAAGCGGTGGTGCTCGAGCGCCTCGGCGCCCTGCTGGCCGACGGCACGCTGACGCGCTTTGGCCCGCTGTTCCAGATCGAGCGCGCCGGCGGACTGTTCGTGCTCGCCGCCATGGCGGTGCCCGAGGAGCGCTATGCCGCCGTCACCGCCCAGGTCAACGCGCTGCCCGAGGTGGCGCACAACTACCGCCGCGCGCACGCGCTCAACATGTGGTTCGTGCTCGGCACCGAAACGCCGGCCGCCGCCGCGGCCGCCATGGCGCGCATCGAAGCCGACACCGGATTGCGCGTGCTGGCCTTTCCCAAGGAGCGCGAATTCTTCGTCGAACTCAAACTGCCGTTGACGGGAGCCACCCATGGCGCTGGATGATTTCGACCGCGCCCTGGTCGCCGCCACGCAGCGCGGCCTGCCGCTGGTGCCGCGCCCCTACGACGCCGTGGGTGCCGCGCTGGGCGTTTCCGGGCAGCAGGTGCAGGCGCGCATGGCGCAGATGCTGGCCTCGGGCTTCATCCGCCGCATCGGCGCCGTGCCCAACCACTACCGCCTGGGCTTCACCGCCAACGGCATGAGCGTCTGGGACGTGGACGACGCCCAGGTCGATGCCCTGGGCGAGCGCATCGGCCAACTGCCCGGCGTGAGCCACTGCTACCGCCGCCCGCGCCGCCTGCCCGACTGGCCCTACAACCTGTTCGCCATGCTGCACGGGCGCACGCGTGCCGAGGTCGAGCAGCAGGCTGTGCAGCTGCAGCAGCTGCTGGGCGCGGCCTGCCGCAGCCACGCCATTCTGTATTCCACCGCCATCCTGAAGAAAACCGGGTTGCGGCTGACACACCCTTCCAAGGAGGATTGAGGCCATGTTCCGCATCAGCCAATACCTGCGCGAACTCGCGCACGCAGAAAAAACCGGCCACTACCCGGAAGCCGCGCCCGCACGCAGGCACAGCGCCCAGGGCAGCGGCGGCGCACCCGGCCCGGTCGTCATCTGGAACCTGATCCGCCGCTGCAACCTGACCTGCAAGCACTGCTATGCGCTCTCGGCCGACCACGACTACGAGGGCGAACTCTCGACCCGCGAAGTGTTTGGCGTGATGGACGACCTGAAGGCCTACCGTGTGCCGGTGCTGATCCTCTCGGGAGGCGAGCCGCTGATGCGGCCCGACATCTTCGAGATCGCCGGACGCGCGAAGGCGATGAAGTTCTACACCGGGCTGTCGACCAACGGCACGCTGATCGACGAGGCCATGGCCGACCGCGTGGCGGCCACCGGCTTCGACTACGTCGGCATCAGCCTGGACGGCCTGCGCGAGACGCACGACCATTTCCGCCGGCTCGAAGGCGCCTTCAAGCGCAGCCTGGCCGCCGTGCGCCACCTGCACGCGCGCGGCGTCAAGGTCGGCCTGCGCTTCACGATGACGGCGCTGAACGCGCACGACCTGCCGGCGCTGCTCGACCTGATGCGCCAGGAGGCCGTCGACAAGTTCTATTTCTCGCACCTCAACTACGCCGGACGCGGCAACATCCACCGGGGCAAGGACGCGCAGTTCGAGGCCACGCGGGGCGCCCTCGACCTGCTGTTCGAGCGCGCCTGGCAGGCCGCACTGGAGGGCCGTGCCGAGGACTACGTGACCGGCAACAACGATGCCGATGCGGCCTACCTGCTGCAGTGGGTGCAGGCGCGCATGCCGCAGTGGGCGGCACCGCTGCGTGAGCGCCTGGTGGCGTGGGGTGGCAATGCGAGCGGCGTGAACGTGGCCAACATCGACAACCTGGGCACCGTGCACCCCGACACCATGTGGTGGCACCACGACCTGGGCAACGTGCGCCAGCGGCCGTTCTCGGCCATCTGGTCGGACACGTCCGAACCGCTGATGGCAGGCCTCAAGGCCCACCCGCGCCCGGTCGGCGGACGCTGCGCGCCGTGCCAGTACTTTGCCCTCTGCGGCGGCAACACCCGCGTGCGCGCGCAGCAGCTCACCGGCGACGCCTGGGCCGAAGACCCCGGCTGCTACCTGCGCGACGACGAGATTGGCCTCGCGGCGGGCAGCGACGCGCAGCGCGTGGCGCTGACCCCCTTTCGCAGCGCCCGCCGCGTGATCGACATCGTGGCAGCGGAGGGCCAGCATGTCTAAAGCACACACCGTTCTGGGCCGCGCCGCGCCGTGGCTGCTGGCCGCCGGCCTGCTGTGGATGGGCCACGGTCTGGCGCAGGCACAGGCCCCCGCTCCGGCGCCCGCGCAGACAGCGCCGCCGACCGCCCCGGCCGGCGCCGCCATCGCCGCCGGCGCGCTCTACCAGCAGCACTGCGCCGCCTGCCATGGCGTCACGCGCACCGGTGGCATGGGGCCCGCGCTGCTGCCCGAAAGCCTGGAGCGCCTGCGCAAGAAGGACGCGCTCGCCGTGGTGCAGCAGGGTCGCCCGGCCACGCAGATGGGCGGCTATGCGGCCCAGCTGTCGGACCATGAGATCGCCAGCGTGGTCGACTGGATCTACCAGCCCACCACGCCCGCGCCCGCCTGGAGCGACGCCGACATCCGCGCCTCGCGCGTGGAAACTGCCGGCGCCCAGCACCTGCCGGCGCGCCCGGCGTGGAAGGCCGATCCGATGAACCTGTTCGTGGTTGTCGAGGGCGGCGACCACCATGTCTCGCTGGTCGACGGCGACCGCTTCGAGGTCATCCACCGCTTTGCCAGCCGCTACGCGCTGCACGGCGGCCCCAAGTTCACGCCCGACGGGCGCTTTGTGTTCTTTGGCTCGCGCGACGGCTGGATCACCAAGTACGACCTGTGGAACCTCACGGTGGTGGCCGAGGTGCGCGCCGGCCTGAACATGCGCAACGTGGCCGTCAGCGGGGACGGGCGCTGGGTCATGGCGGCGAACTACCTGCCGCGCACCGCCGTGCTGTTCGACGCCGACCTGCAGCTCGTCAAGCGCTACGACGCCACCACGCTCGACGGCAAGAGCGCCTCGCGCGTCTCGGCGGTGTACGACGCGGCGCCGCGCCAGAGCTTTGTGGTGGCCCTCAAGGACATCCCCGAGGTCTGGGAGATTTCCTACGACCCCCAGGCCGCGCCCATTTATGACGGCCTGGTACACGACTACAAGATGGGCGAAGCCATTGCCAAGCCCGGCTACCAGGGCGTGCGCCGCACGCCGCTCGACGGGCCGCTCGACGATTTCTTCTTTGACCAGAGCTACACCCATGTGCTCGGCTCCACGCGGCCCCCATCGGGCGCGCAGGGCCAGGTGCCCACGGCCCAGGTCGTCAACCTCGATGTGCGCCGCAAGATCGCCGAGCTGCCGATTGCCGGCATGCCGCACCTGGGCTCGGGCATCACGTTCGCGTGGAACGGCACCACCGTGCTGGCCAGCCCCAACCTGAAGGACGGCGCACTCGACGTGATCGACATGAAGACCTGGAAGACCGTCAAGACCATTCCCACACCGGGCCCGGGCTTCTTCATCCGCAGCCACGAGAACACGCCCTACGCCTGGGCCGACTCGATGATGGCCCCGGCATCGAAGGACACGCTGACGCTGATCGACAAGGCGACCCTGGCGCCCGTGGCGACGCTGCGCGAACCCGGCCGCACGCTGGCGCACACCGAGTTCACCAAGAACGGCCGCTATGCGCTGGTGAGCGTGTGGGAAAGCGACGGCGCGATCATCGTGTTCGACGCGCGCACGCTCAAGGAAGTCAAGCGCCTGCCCATGAACAAGCCCGTGGGCAAGTACAACGTATGGAACAAGATCACACGCTCGGAAGGCACCTCGCACTAGGGGTGCGCGCTGGTGCGGCAGCGCTGCCGTGCCCATGCGCGCGCCCGGCGGTGCTTCAGGGCAGGTCCTGGCTCGGGTCGGGCGTGGACAGGTCCCGCGGTCCCACGGTGCCCAAGCGGCTGCGCAGCGACTGCGGCTGGCCCGTGAGGATGGCGGCGTAATTGGTCGTGTTGGCCAGCACCTTCTTGACGTAGTCGCGCGTTTCGGCAAAGGGCACGTTCTCGGCCCAGATGGCGGCGTCGAGCACCGGTCCGTTGCGCCAGCTGCGCGGGCGGCCCGGGCCGGCGTTGTAGGCCGCGGCGGCCATGGGCATGGAGCCGGCAAAGTCGTCGAGCGCGAGCTTCAGGTAGGCCGTGCCGATGGTGATGTTGGTGTCGCGGTCGTTGAGCTGGTCGGGCGTGAAGCCGGTCAGGCCGATTTTCTTCGCCGTCCAGCGCGCCGTGGCCGGCATGACCTGCATCAGGCCCGAGGCGCCGACGCCCGAGCGCGCGTCCATGATGAAGCGGCTCTCCTGGCGGATCAGGCCGTAGACATAGGCCGGGTCCAGACCTACGCCCTGGCTGTGCGCCACCACCGCGCTTTGGTGTGGCATCGGAAAGCGCTGCGCATAGTCCACCGCGCCCTTGGTGCGTTCGCTGGTGTTGATGCAGCGGTCCCACACCTCGCGCTGGCAGGCCAGATCGGCGGCGGCCAGCAGCTCGCGCTCGGCCATGCCGCCGGGGCTGTGCAGGTTGGTGGCGTAGTTCCACTCGCGCACGCCTTCGCTGCGCAGGCCGATGGCGATCGCGTAAAGGCCGCGCGCCAGCGACGGGTTGGTGCGTGCCGCGGCCTTTTCCTCGGCCGTGAGCGGCGCGGGGGCGGGCGGCACCGTGATGCGCTGGCCCAGGTCTTCCAGCGCCAGCTGTTCATAGAAACCGTGGGGGCCGGCAATGCGCTGCAGCAGCTGCTGCGCCTCGGCGCGCTCGGCCTCGCCGGGCCGGCCGGCGAGCAGCGCGCGCGCCTTCCAGTACACCCAGGTGCTGTCCGCGCGCGCCTCGTCGCCCATCGCATCGATGGCGCGGCGCACAGTCTTCCAATGGCCGGCACGCAGCGCGGCGCGCACCTTCCAGCCCAGCAGGTCGTCGCTGAGGTCGCGGTCCTTGGCAACCTTGTCGAAATATTCCGTGGCCGCGGGCGACAGCCGCAGCGCCGCCTGCTTGCCGATCACGCCCCAGGTCCAGTGGCGCTCCTCGGGCGTGAGGTGGCCGCCCCACTTGTTTTCGAGCAGCGCGGCAGCGCCATCGGGATCGCTGGCGGCGAGCTTGATCAGCCCCAGCACGACCAGCTCCTGGCGCTGGCGCGTGGGCGCGGCAGCGCGGCCGCCGAGAAACTTGGCGGGATTGGCCTGCAGCTCGTTGACCAGGCCCAGCACCTCGGGCGCCACGATGGCCACCGCATCGCGCGCCGCGCGCAGGCGGTTGGCCTCGATCGCCAGACGCGCCTTGCGCCACACCTCGGGCGCGCCGAGCTTGCGCGCGGCAAACAGCTCGCCAGCAGCGTGCGTGCAGCCGTCGTCGGCATCGCGCAGCGCGTGCCAGTTGCGCAGCACCTCCTGCGCGGCGCTGGCAGCGGCCTTGCCCTCCAGCAGGTCGATGGTGGTCGCATAGCAGCGCACCTCGCGGTCGTCACCCATGCGGAACGCCGGATGCAGCTCGGCAAAGCGCGCCCAGTCGCGGCGCTGGCCGAGCTGGCGCAGCCAGTCGTTGCGCAGCCGGTCTTCCTGGTAGGTGCCGGCCCAGCGCTGCAGGAAGGCCTGCACTTCGTTGGGCTGGGCCTCGTCCAGGCGCGCCCGCAGCTCCCAGTAGGCGGCCCAGGGCTCGAGCGCATGGCCGCGTGCGGCCGGCAGCAGCTGGCCCAGCCGTTGGCGGTCGCTCTTGCGGAAGGCCTGCTGCATCTCCAATAGCACGTCGTCGCCGCGGCCTGGCACGGCCGTGGCTGCGGCAGCAGGGCTGGCGGATTGGGCCAGGGCGGGGGGCACAGCGCAGGCCAGCACGGCCGAGGCGGCAAGCGGTGTCAGAATCTTCAGCAATTGCATGGGGGAATTATGTGATGGACAAAGCAGCCCTGCGCCGCATGTTGATAGAACAACGCCTGAACCTGCCCGACCGCCTGGAGCGCGCCGACCTGCTGCAGCAGGTCATGCGCGTCTGGCTGGTGGACCGGCCCGACGCCGTGATCGGCGCCTATTGGCCGATCAAGGGCGAGTTCGACCCCCTGCCCGCCCTGCACCGCTGGAAGGAAGACGGCGAGCTGCTGGACGAGCCCCAGCCGCGCCGCATCGGCCTGCCGGTGATCGACAAGCAGCACAAGACGCTCGCCTTCCATGCCTGGTACCCCGGCTGCCCGATGGAGGAGGACGCCTATGGCATCCCCAAGCCCAAGGAGACCGAGCGCATCGTGCCGACGCTGCTGTTCGTGCCCTGCGTGGGCTACGCCCCTGGCGGCTACCGGCTCGGTTATGGCGGCGGCTTCTACGACCGCACGCTGGCCGCCCTGCGGCCGCGCCCCTTCACCGTGGGCCTGGGCTACACCGGCGGCTACCTCGACGACTTCGAGCCCGAGGCGCACGACCTGCCCCTGGACGCCATCCTCAACGACAACGGCGTGGTCTGGCCGGTATGACCCGGGCCGGGGGGACCGGCTGCGCTTCGCTTTTTTGATGCAAGGTGAACACATGCTCAAGCTCTACATCGGCAACAAGAACTACTCGTCCTGGTCCCTGCGCCCCTGGGTGCTGATGCGCCAGGCCGGCATCGGCTTCGAAGAGGTGATGGTCCGCTTCGACAGCTTCGGGCCGCAGTCGCATTTCAAGCAGGCGCTGCAGGCCGTCAGCCCCACCGGCAAGGTGCCGGTGCTGATCGACGGCGACCTGGTGGTCTGGGACACGCTGGCGATTGCCGAGTACCTGGCCGAGCAGCACGCCGACAAGCACCTGTGGCCCCTTGAAGCGCGCGCGCGGGCGCAGGCGCGCAGTGCCTGCGCCGAGATGCACAGCGGCTTTGCCGCGCTGCGCAGCGCCTGCCCCATGAACATCGAAGCCCACCTGCCCGACGTCGGCGCGCTGGTCTGGCGCGACCGGGCGGCCGTGCGCGCCGACGTGCAGCGCCTGGTCGCGCTGTGGAGCGGCCTGCTGCAGACGCACGGCGGCCCGATGCTGCTGGGGCAGTTCTCGGTGGCCGACGCCTACTTCGCGCCGGTCTGCATGCGCCTGCGGACCTATGCGCTGCCGGTGCCGCCGCACATCACCGCCTACGTCGAGCGCGTGCGCGCGCTGCCGGCCATGCAGGAGTGGATTGCCGGCGCGCTGGCCGAAAAGGATTTCCGCGACTTCGAGGAGCCCTACCGGCTCGCGCGCTGACGCTGCTGACCGGGGCGCGGGCGCAGGGGGCGCTGGGGGGTCAGGTCTTCGCCTTGGCGGCGCCGCGGATGTTCAGCGCGGCCAGGCAGAACTGCAGCACGACCAGCGCCGTGGCGCCCGCAGACAGCCCCCAGGCAATCCACAGCGCGTTGCTGGCCAGGAACAGCCAGAAGCCCCAGTTGCGCTTGCTTTTGCGCTCCGAGGCCACGTACCACGCGGCCGCGACCGTGACGGCCATCGCGGGCCACTGCAAGAGGTCCATCCAGTCCATGATTCTGTCCTGTGGCGGAAAGCGCGCCCTGGCCGCCGGCGGGCGCATGCCAGGCGGCCAGCGCGTTCTCCCCAAAAGCGTGCGCGGCGCCACCCTGGCTGCGCTGCAGCGGTGCGGCTGCCCCGCCTAGCCCCCATCGTCGTGGCGCGCAGGACGGGGCGGCGGCGGCCAGGTGCGACAGCGCTTGTAGGACGCCAGCGCGCGCCGTCCGCCCGGCCTCAGCCCGGGCGGAACTGCTGGCGCAGAAAAGGCCGGTGGCGCGCGATGTGCGCCAGCTGCGCGGAGGCCACCGTGCCGCCGAGGTCGACGCCGTCGCCGTTGAGCACCTCGTTGGCATGCTGCAGGGCGCGCGCCACCACGTCGGCCTCGCTCACGCCCAGCTGTGCCGCCAGGTCCAGCGCCACGCGCCGCATGGCACGCTGCGAGAGCATCCACATGGCGCCGAAGGCATCCCAGGCGGCGGCGGCCTCCTGCGCCTTCTCCCGGTCGGCCAGGATGTCGCTCAGGGGCCGGGCCAGGATGTCCTGCAAACCGTCGACCTGCTGCTGCAGGTGCTCGGCGCGCTCCTGCTACTGCGCCGCCGGGGGCGCGGCGTTTTGCGGGTCTGCGGGCAGTGGCAGGCTGCCGTCGGGGTTCGGTGAAACGATGGTGAGGGCGGGGGTAGACGGCATACGGAACTCCAGGGGACAGCCGGGGCGCAGGGGCCCGCAATATACCGGCAGGCCAGCGCCCCTGCGGGGCGCGGTGGTTCCGGAGGGAGCAGGCCGCGTGCGCCCTACACTTGCTGCCATGCAAATTTTCATGGTGGGCGGCGCGGTGCGCGACCGGCTGTTGGGCCGCCCGGTCAACGACCACGACTGGGTCGTGGTGGGCGCCACGCCCGAACAGATGGTGGCGCGCGGCTACCTGCCGGTGGGGCGCGACTTCCCGGTCTTCCTGCACCCCGAGACGCGCGAGGAATACGCGCTGGCGCGCACCGAGCGCAAGAGCGGGCGCGGCTACCGCGGCTTTGCCGTGCAGGCCTCGCCCGACGTGACGCTCGAAGAAGACCTGGCGCGGCGCGACCTTACTATCAATGCAATAGCTGTCAGCGCAGACCCAGCAAGCGATGGAGGCCATTTTGACCCCTATGGCGGCGCGCGCGACCTGCGCGAGCGCGTGCTGCGCCACGTCACCGACGCCTTCCGCGAGGACCCGGTGCGCATACTGCGCGTGGCGCGCTTTGCGGCGCGCTTCACCGACTTCACGGTCGCGCCCGAAACCCTGCAGCTCATGCGCGAGATGGTCGCGCACGGCGAGGCCGACCACCTGGTGGCCGAGCGCGTCTGGCAGGAGCTCGCGCGCGGGCTGATGGAAGACCAGCCCTCACGCATGTTCGCGGTGCTGCGCGACTGCGGCGCCCTGGCCGTGCTGCTGCCCGAGGTCGATCGACTCTGGGGCGTGCCGCAGCGTGCCGACCACCACCCCGAAGTCGACACCGGCGTGCACCTGATGCTGGTGCTCGACATGGCAGCGCGCCTGCAGGCGCCGCTGGCCGTGCGCTTCGCCTGCCTCACGCACGACCTGGGCAAGGGCACGACGCCGGCCGAGCTGCTGCCGCGCCACCTCGGCCACGAGCAGCGGAGCAGCAAGCTGCTCAAGGGCCTGTGCGAGCGCCTGCGCGTGCCCACCGACTGCCGCGAACTGGCCGACGTGGTGGCGCGCGAGCACGGCAACATCCACCGCAGCGGCGACCTGGGCGCGGCCGCGCTGGTGCGGCTGATCGAGCGCTGCGACGGCATCCGCAAGCCCGGGCGCTTCGACGCCATCGTGCTGGCCTGCGAATGCGACGCGCGCGGGCGGCTGGGTCTGGAGGGGTCGCCCTACCCGCAGCGCGCACGGCTGCGGGCGGCGCTGGCGGCGGCGCAGTCGGTTGCTACCAGTGTGATAGCTGCACACGCAGCAGCGGCGGGCGTGACAGGCAAAAAAGTGGGGGAAATGGTCCACGCTGCGCGCGTGCAGGCCGTGGCCGACTGGCTGGCGCAGGCCCCCGCCGCGGCCGGCTGAGGTCTGCCGTTTTTCTGCGCCGTCAGGCCAGCGACCGCACCCAGCGCACGATGTCCGCCGCGCCCAGGGCGCCCGAGATGCGTGCGGCCTCGCGCCCGCCCTGGAACAGCACCATGGTCGGGATGCTGCGGATGGCGTAGGGCGCGGCCACCTGCGGGTGCGCCTCGGTGTCGAGCTTGGCCAGGCGCACCTGCGGTTCGAGCTCGCGCGCCGCCTGGGCGAAGGCCGGCGCCATCTGCCGGCACGGCCCGCACCAGGGCGCCCAGAAATCGACCAGCACCGGAATGTGGCTGCGCTGCGTGTGTTTGCCAAAGCTGGCGGCGTCGAGTTCGAGCGGCGCGCCGGTGAACAACGGGCGGTGGCAGCTGCCGCAGTCGGGGCGGCTTTCCAGCTGCGCGGCCTGCACGCGGTTGGTGGTGTGGCAGTGGGGGCAGACGATGTGCAGGGCTTCGGTCATGGCAGGGTTTCCAACAGGGCGATGCGACAGACATCGGGCCGGGCGCGCGCAAATTCAAGCGCGCGCGGCGCAGCGTCAGCCCGGAAAGCGCACGCGCACCGTGCAGCCGGCGCCCAGCGCCGCCGTGGCCTGGGCCTCGCCGCCATGGCGCCGGGCGATGGCACGCACCGCCGCCAGGCCCGCGCCGACGCCCTCGAACTCGGTCTCACGGTGCAGGCGCTGGAACACGCCGAACAGCCCCGCCGCCTGCGCCGCATCGAAGCCCACGCCGTTGTCCTGCACGCTCAGCGTGGCGCCGGTGCCGTCGGCACTGCGCTCCACGCCAATGGCGATGCGCGCGGGCGCGCGCCCCGGCGTGAACTTGAGCGCGTTGCCCAGCAGCTCGGTCAGCAGCTGGCGCAGCAGGGCCGGGTCGCCGTGCAGCACGGCCGCCGCGGGGGCGATCTGCCACGCGACGGCGCGGCCCCGGGCCAGCGGCGCCACGGCAGCCTGCGCCTGTGCCACCAGCTCGGCGAAGGCCACCGGCTGGCGCTGCAGCGGCGCGCGCGCGATGCGCGACAGCGCCAGCAGGCCGTCGAGCATGCGACCCATGCGCCGCGCCGACTGGTCCATGGTGGCCAGGAAACCCTGCGCCTCTTGCAGCTCCTCGCCCTGCAGGCCGCAGTCCTGCAGCAGCTCGGCCACCAGCGGGCCGTAGGAGGTGATGTGGCGCAGCGGCGCGCGCAGGTCGTGCGAGACGGCGCGCAGAAAGTCCTCGTGCGCGGTGCGCAGCTCGGCCAGTTCGCTCTCGCGCGCAAGCAGCAAGGCCTGCGCCTGTTCCAACGTCAGGTCGGCGCGCCGCTCCGGCGTCATGGCTTGGGCTGTTTGGCCGGGCGCTGCCAGTTGGCAATGCCCACCTGCTTGCCGCGCGCCACGCCCAGCGTGCCCGGGGGCACGTCCTTGGTGAGGGTCGAGCCGCCGCCCACCGTCGCGCCCGCACCGAGCGTGATCGGTGCGACCAGCACGCAGTTGCTGCCCACATGCACGTCGGCCTCGATCACCGTGCGGTGCTTGTTGGCGCCGTCGTAGTTGGCGGTGATGCTGCCAGCGCCGTAGTTCACGCGCTCGCCCACGGTGGCGTCGCCCAGGTATGCCAGGTGGTTGGCCTTGGCGCCGTCGGCGAGGGTGCTGTTCTTGACCTCGACGAAGTTGCCGATGTGCACCTCGCGGCCCAGCTGCGCGCCGGGGCGCAGGCGCGCGAACGGGCCGACCAGCGCGCCCTCGCCCACGGCCACGCCGGCCTGTTCCCCATCGATGTGGGTGTAGGGGTGGATGACGGCGCCGGCGGCGATGCGCGCATTGGCGATGCAGCAGTGCGCGCCGATCTGCACGCCCTCGCCCAGCTCCACATGGCCGGTGAAGATGCAGCCGGCGTCGATCTCGACGTCGGCGCCGCAGACCAGTGCGCCGCGCACGCCCGAGCGCCGGTCGTCGCGCAGGTCGAAGCGCGCCGGGTCGGCCAGGCGCACGCCCTGCTCCATCAGGGCACGGGCCTGGCGCAGCTGGTGCGCGCGCTCGAGCCCGGCCAATTGCACGGGGCTGTTGACGCCCTCGACCTGCAGCGCGTCCGCAATGCGGTGGGCGACCACGGGCACGCCGTCCCGCACCGCCATCGCGACGATGTCGGTCAGGTAGTACTCTCCCTGGGCGTTGTCGTTCGACAGGCGCGCGAGCCAGGGCGCGAGCCGCCCGGCGGGCACGGCCAGGATGCCGCTGTAGACCTCATGGATCGCGCGCTGCGCCTCGCTCGCGTCCTTGTGTTCGACGATGCCCTGCACCGCGCCATCGGCAGCGCGCACGATGCGGCCGTAGCCCGTGGGGTCGGGCAGCGTGACGGTGAGCAGCGCCAGCGCGCCGCCGGGCGCGCCCTCGGACGCGGCGACCAGCGCGCGCAGGGTCTCGACCTGCGTCAGCGGCACGTCGCCCGAGAGCACCACCACCGTGCCGTCGCCGGCCAGCAGCGGCACCGCCTGCTGCACCGCGTGGCCGGTGCCCAGCTGCGGCTCCTGGCGCGCGAATTTCAGGTCAAAAGTGCCTGCAGCGCTTGTCCAGCCTGTGCTGGTAGCTTCTACTTCTGTAGCACCGTGGCCGGTGATGATGACCGCGCTGCGCGGCGCCAGCTGCGCCGCCGTATCGAGCACATGCTGCAGCAGCGCGCGGCCGGCGAGCCGGTGCAGCACCTTGGGGCGGCTGCTTTTCATCCGCGTGCCCTTGCCCGCGGCCATGATGAGAATGTCCAGTGGTGTCATGAAAATTTCCGTCGTCTCGACTGGCCCCTGCGGCCCGCCGCCCCCACGGCGGCACGCGCCCGGCGGCAGGCGCAATTATCGGCTGCGCGGCTACAGCAGCGGCACGCGGCGCGGCGGCAGGTCGTAGTACTCGGCCACACGCTCCAGCGCGCGCGGGTTGGGCAGGCGCAGCCGGCCCTGGGCGATCTCGTGCAGGCCGAGCTTGGCCAGGCGGCGCAGCGTCTTGTTGGTGTGCACCAGCGACAGCCCGAGCGCATCGGCGATGTGCTGCTGATTGATCGGAAAGGGCACGCTGGCGTCCTCCACCAGCCCGATGCGTTCGAGCCGGCGGTACAGGTGGATCAGCAGCATGGCCACGCGCTCGGTGGCGTTGCGCTGCCCGGCGGTCAGCAGGTTTTCGTCGACGAAGCTCTCGCCGCGCGCCGACAGCCACGTGATGTCGTAGCCCAGGCGCGGCTCGGCGCGGAACAGGTCCCACAGCCGCTCGCCGGCGAACACGCACAGCGCGCAGTCGGTCACCGCCTCGACGCCGTGCGCGGCGTCGTCGCCAAACTCCTGCTGCAGGCCGACCAGGTCGCCCGGCAGCACGAAGTTGAGGATCTGCCGGCGCCCGTCGCTCAGTGTTTTGTAACGAAACGCCCAGCCCGCATAGAGCGTGAATAGTTTGCCGTTGGAGACATGCTCGCGGATCACGGCCGCGCCGGCCGGCACCGCGACCGTGCCGCTGCGAAACGATTCGATGAATGCCAGCTGCTGCGGCGTCACCGCAGTGAACGCATCGTTGCGGCGCAGCCGGCAGTCGGCGCAGTCGCGCGGCGGGCAGGTGTGGGCAAGGGCATCGGCGCTCATGGTGCGCGGATTCTAGGGCCGCCGCAGCCCTGGGGCATGGTGCGGCACAGCCCGCAGCGGGGCCCATCTCTGCTGTGTCTTTTGACATTGCGGCGCGCCGCCGCGCTCCCTACATTGGCCCTCTATGGCCTCTTCCCTCACGACCCTCTACCAGGTGCTCTACGTCAGCCTTCTCGGGCCCGACGTGCCGATCAGCGCCGTGGCCGACATCGCCGGCCATGCGCGCGCGGCCAATGCGCAACGCGACATCACGGGCCTGCTGGTCTTTGACGGCGGGCGCTTTTGCCAGCAGCTCGAAGGCTGGAAAAAAGATGTGCTCGCGCTGACCGAGCGCATCCGCCAGGACCCCCGCCACACCGGCGTAACCATCCTGCACCACGGCCCGCTCGCGGCGCGGCGCTTTTCGGGTTTCAGCCTGGCCTTCAGCGCCGTGGAAGACGCCGACACGCTGGCACAGCTCGAACTCCTGGACGGCGAGGCGGCCCTGCAGGCGTTTGAAGCCATGCGCGACAGCGTGCTGCTGTGAGCCGCCCGCAGGCACAGCGCGACCCTGCGCCGTGGGCTGCGTCAAAAAGGGCTGCCAGCGCTGACTGCAGCCGCGCTGGCAGCGCTTGGGGCGTGGAAGCGCGTCGTCAGGCGCAGCAGGCGCCCTGCTCGCCCTCAACCGTCCCGTGGCGCTGCCACCACCGGCGCAGCGCCTGCAGGCGCGACACGCTGGCGCCGGCGAGGCCGCCGAGCTGGTAATGCACTCCCTCGGGCCCCACGGGCTCCAGCACCACCTGCTGACCCGGCACCAGCCACAGCGTCTGGCCCGGCGCGACAAACACGTCCGCCGACTGCGCGGCCTCGCCGTGCGGCCCCGCGCCGAGCGTGACCCAGGCCTGGCCGCGCGCGACGCGCAGCGCCACCGGCTCGCGCGGCCGCAGGCTGCGCGCACTGCCCGCGCCGAGGCGGCACAGCGGCGCAGGCAGTGATCCGGCCGTGCCCCGGACCGCTGATTGTTGCGAATTCAGAATAGTCGATGCAGCCATGGCCATCTCCAAGCAAACCCTATGAGGCCCTAATAGTGATGGCAGCTAGGCTGGACGTCCAATGAAAAGCAATGCCATCATTCATTCATGAACCGCATCAATCAACCTGCGGCCCCGGCGCCGCTGTCGGCCGTGGCGCTGCGCACGCGCCCGATCGCCGCGGGCCAGTTGCGCGCCTTTGTGGCAGTGGCGCGGCAGCTCAACTTCCGCGCCGCGGCCGACGACCTGGCGCTCACGCAGTCGGCAGTCAGCCGCCAGATCCAGGCGCTCGAAGACGACGTCGGCGTGCCGCTGTTCCTGCGCCACACGCGCGCCGTCGAGCTCACCTCGGCCGGCGCGCAGCTGCTGCGTGCGGTGGCGCCGGCGCTCGAACGCCTGGACAGCGCCGTGCGCCAGATCCGCCAGACGGCCGGACGCAAGAGCGTGGCCATCACCACCTGGGCCTCGTTTGCGTCGATGTGGCTGATTCCGCGGCTCGAGCCGTTCCAGCACGAACACCCCGACATCGACATCCGCATCGACGCCTCCGACACCTGCGTCGACCTGGACACCGCCGACGTCGACCTGGCCCTGCGCTACAGCGTGCCCGGCTTCCACCTGCGCGGCGCGCAGCGCCTGTTTGGCGAGCAGCTGGCCGTGGTGATCAGCCCGTGGCTGCTCAAGAGCGGCGCCGTGGTCGACACACCTGCGGACGTCGCAGGCTTCACCCTGATCGAGGCGGCCGACGTCCACCGCACCCAGCAGCTCGACTGGCTCACGTGGCGGCGCTGGTTCGAGATGCACGGCATGCCCGCCGTCCAGCCCAAACGCTGGCTGTACTTCAACTACGCGCACCAGATTGCCCAGGCCGCCCTGACCGGCCAGGGCCTGGCCCTGGCCCGGCTGCCGCTGGTGGCCGACAGCCTGGCGCGCGGCGACCTGGTCGAGGTGCTGCCGGCGCACCGACTCGACTCGCCGCTGGCCTATTGGCTGCTGGTGGGCCCGCGCAGCGGCCAGCGCCCCGAGGTGCAGGCCTTTTGCGCCTGGCTCGCGCTGCAGGCGCAGGCCACGCGCGCGGCCATCGGCGATGTGCCGGACACCGACCTGAACGACGACCTCGGCTGATGCCCTGTCAATTCAATAGCTGCCAGCGCTTACGGCACCAGCGTCAGAGCCCGATTTCATTAAAAATGCGCCTCAGGCCAGCGTGACGCGCGCAAACTTGCGCTTGCCCACCTGCACCACATAGCAGCCCGCGGCCAGCTTCAGCCCGCGGTCGCTGACCACGCTGCCGTCCACGCGCACGCCGCCGCCGTCGATCAGGCGGTTGGCCTCGCTCGTCGAAGGTGCCAGGTTCGCCTGCTTGAGCAGCGCACCAATACCCAGCGGCCCGCCCGACAGGCCCACCTCGGGGATCTCGTCGGGAATGCCGCCCTTGCTGCGATTCATGAAGTCCTGCTCGGCGGCCTCGGCCGCGGCCGCGCTGTGGAAGCGTGTGGTGATTTCCTTGGCCAGGGCCACCTTGGCCTCCTTGGGGTTGCGCCCGCCCGCCACCTCGGCCTGGAGCTGCGCGATCTGTTCGAGCGACTGGAAGGACAGCAGCGTGTACCAGTCCCACATCAGCGTGTCCGAGATGCTCAGCACCTTGGCGAACATGGTGTTGGGGTCTTCCGTGATGCCGATGTAGTTGTTCTTGGACTTGGACATCTTGTCGACGCCGTCCAGGCCCACGAGCAGCGGCATGGTGAGCACGCACTGCGGCTCCTGGCCATACTCCTGCTGCAGGTGGCGGCCCATGAGCAGGTTGAAGGTCTGGTCGGTGCCGCCGAGTTCGAGGTCGGCCCGCAACGCCACCGAGTCGTAGCCCTGCATCAGCGGATACAGGAACTCGTGCACGCTGATCGACTGGCCGGTCGAGAAGCGCTTGTGGAAATCCTCGCGCTCCATCATGCGCGCCACGGTGTACTTGGCGGCCAGCGAGATCATGCCGCTGGCGCCCAGCGGCTCGCACCACTCGCTGTTGTAGCGGATTTCGGTGCGCGCCGGGTCCAGCACCAGGCTGGCCTGCTGGTAGTAGGTTTCGGCGTTGGCCTTGATCTGCGCGGGCGTGAGCGGCGGGCGCGTGCTGTTGCGGCCCGACGGGTCGCCGATCAGGCTCGTGAAGTCGCCGATCAAAAAAATGACCTGGTGGCCCAGGTCCTGCAGCTGGCGCATCTTGTTGAGCACCACGGTGTGGCCGATGTGGATGTCCGGCGCCGTCGGGTCCAGGCCGAGCTTGATGCGCAGCGGCTGTCCCGTGGCCTCGGACCGCGCCAATTTCTTCGCCCACTCGTCCTGCGGCAGCAGCTCCTGCGCACCGCGCAGCGAGATTTCCAGCGCCCGTCCTACACCATCGGAGACAGCAGATGTTGTAACAACAGATTGATTCATAAGGGTTTCCTTGGGTGTCCGATGTAGGAGGTTGGCTATACTTCGCCCCACCTTGCAGTGGCGGATTCTAAGTGTGGCCGCCTTTTCGACCCGTTCGAACGGCTGCTTCCTGACAGTTTGTGCGCTCCGCGGCCCGGCTCCACCACCGGCCCTGGCTCCCGCGGACACACGCCCACCCTGGGGATCACTCCTTGACACACGGTTTCACCACCGCCAGCCTCGCTTTGCTAGAGCGGCTGTCCCACAGCATCCAGAAACACCCCAAGCGGCTGACCGCCGTGCTCGCAGCCATGCTGCTGACCGGCGGCGGCGGCGCTTTTGCCGTCGCGTCGTTCGGGCCCGACCCCGTCGACCTGCCCGTGCGCCTGGTCGAGCAGCCCGTTGAATCGCTGGCCAGCGGCGCCTCGCTGGCCGACCTGACCGAAGGCCCCGGCTTCTCGCTCTACCGCTCAGACCAGGTGCGCAGCAGCGACACCCCCGAGTCGCTGCTGCAGCGCATGGGCGTGGCCGATCCGGCCGCCGCCGCCTTTTTGCGCCGCGACACGCCGGCGCAGCAAAACCTGCTGGGCCGCAGCGGCCGCCTGGTCTCGGCCGAGACCACCGACGACCACCGCCTGCTGCGCCTGACGGCGCGCTGGGCGCCGGACGACAGCGGCAGCTTCAAGCGCCTGGTGATCGAAAAATCGGGCCATGGCTTCGCCTCGCGCATCGAAACGGCGCCCCTGGCCACGTCGAGCCGCCTGGCCGGCGGCGTGATCCGCAGCTCGCTGTTCGCCGCGACCGACGCCTCCAACATCCCCGACACCGTGGCCGTGCAGCTCGCCGAGATGTTCTCGGGCAGCATCGACTTCCGCCGCGCACTGCGCCAGGGCGACCGCTTCTCGGTGGTCTACGAAACGCTCGAAGCCGATGGCGAACCGCTGCGCAGCGGCCGCGTGCTGAGCGCCGAATTCCACAACAACGGCAAGACCCACCAGGCGGTGTGGTTCCAGGAGACTGCCGCCGCCCAGGGCGCGTACTACACGCTCGACGGCCAGAGCCTGCGCCGCGCCTACCTGAGCTCGCCCGTGGAGTTCTCGCGCATCTCCAGCGGCTTCAAGATGCGTTTTCACCCCATCCTGCAAAAATGGCGCGCCCACCTGGGCACCGACTTTGCGGCGCCCACCGGCACCACCGTGCGCACCGTGGGCGATGGCGTGGTCGAATTCGCCGGGGTGCAGAACGGCTACGGCAACGTCGTCTACATCAAGCACCGCAACCAGCACGTCACCGTCTATGCGCACCTGAGCCGCGTCGACGTGCGCACCAACCAGGCCGTGGACCAGGGCCAGACCATCGGCGCCGTGGGCGCCACGGGCTGGGCCACGGGCCCGCACCTGCATTTCGAATTCCGCGTGAACGGCCAGCAGAAGGATCCGATGGCCATCGCCCAGCAAAGCGAATCGGCCGCGCCGGTGTCCGCCGCAGCCCGCCCGGCATTCAACCGTATCGCCGCGGTGATGCGCACGCAGCTGGCATCGGCCGAGCTGATCCAACAGGCCAGCGCCGACTGACGCTGCAGCGCGCCGGCGGGACCTGTCCCGTCCCGCGGCGGCCCATGCCCCACCCCATCCCATGTCCGAGTGGTACATCGGCCTGATGTCGGGCACCTCGCTCGACGGCATCGACGGCGTGCTGGCCGATTTTTCGGCATCACAATGCACGGTAACGCACTACCAGTCTGCGCCGTTAGCTCCTGAATTAAGAGCAGATCTGCTCGCCCTCAACACCCCCGGCGCCGACGAGCTGCACCGCGCAGCCCTAGCGGGCAATGCGCTCGCGCGCGCCTATGCCGGCGTGGTGCACGCGCTGCTGGCGCAAAGCGGCCTCCAGGCCACGGACGTGCGCGCCATCGGCGCCCATGGCCAGACGGTGCGCCACCGGCCGCAGGAGTTCGACGGCACCGGCTACACCCTGCAGCTGGGCAACCCGGCGCTGCTGGCCGAACTCTGCGGCATCGCCGTGGTGGCCGATCTGCGCAGCCGCGACGTCGCCGCCGGCGGCCAGGGCGCGCCGCTGGTGCCAGCCTTCCACCAAAACGTTTTTGGCCAGCCCGGCCGCGCCACCGCCGTGCTGAACCTGGGCGGCATGTCCAACCTCAGCGTGCTCGCCGCCCAGGGCCAGGTGCTGGGCTTTGATTGCGGCCCCGGCAACGCCCTGATGGACCACTGGTGCCTGCAGCACACCGGCCAGCCTTTCGACGCCGGTGGCGCCTGGGCGGCCAGCGGCCAGGTGATGCCAGAGCTGCTGCACGCCTTGCTGGCCGAGCCTTTTCTGGCCAAGCCCCCGCCGAAGAGCACGGGGCGCGACCTGTTCAACCCACCGTGGCTGGCAACGCGGCTGGCGCCCTTTGCCCAGGCGCGCGCTGCCGACGTGCAGGCGACCTTGACCGAATTCACCGCCAGCGCCTGTGCCGCGGACGTCGTCCGCTACGGAGGCGACAGCAACACGCTGATCGTCTGCGGCGGCGGTGCGCTCAACGCGCAGCTCCTGCAGCGCCTGCAGGCCCTGCTGCCAGGCATGGCGGTGGCGTCATCGCAGGCCCACGGCCTGCCGCCGCTGCAGGTCGAGGCGGCGGCGTTTGCGTGGCTCGCGCGCCGCGCCCTGCGCCACGAAAGCGGCAACCTGACGCGCGTCACCGGCGCCGCCGGAGCGCGCGTGCTCGGAGCGGTCTACCCGGCCTGAGGACCTGGGAGTGCGGGCCCTGCAAAAGAAGCAACCCAAGAAAAAGCCGCCCGTGGGCGGCTTTTCATCTGCCGTGCAAGCGGGGCTTAGGAGAAGCTCGAACCGCAACCGCAGGTCGACGTCGCCTGGGGGTTCTTGATGACGAACTGGGCGCCCTGCAGGTCTTCCTTGTAGTCGATCTCGGCGCCCACCAGGTACTGGAAGCTCATCGCATCGATCAGCAGCGACACGCCGTTCTTGGTCATCACGGTATCGTCGTCGTTGGCGATTTCATCGAACGTGAACCCGTACTGGAAGCCCGAGCAGCCGCCGCCCTGCACAAAAACGCGCAGCTTCAGATCGGGGTTGCCTTCCTCGGCAATCAGGTCCGCCACCTTGGCCGCCGCGCTCTCGGTAAAGATGATCGGGTCGGGCATTTGGGGGGGGATGTTTTCAGCAACTGCGCTCATGGGGCACTCCAATTCAGGGTTTCGGGGCAAATCCTACTGCAAACCGCCAGAAGTGCGGGCCCCCCGGTTGTTTGACGCCAAATCCAGTGGGGGTTTTTCTCCCGGCAGGCGGGCAGTATCCCTGCGGCACAGATGGTGGCGTGGCGGCGCATTTCCAGCCTCTGGCGCCATCGCCGCAAAACAAAAAGCCGCCGCAAGCGAACTTGCGGCGGCTTTTTTGGCAGGCAGAAACCAGCGGATTAGCGCTTGGAGAACTGCTTGGCGCGGCGGGCAGAGTGCAGGCCGACCTTCTTGCGTTCCACTTCGCGCGCATCGCGCGTCACGAAGCCGGCTTGGCTCAGTGCGGGCTTGAGTGCTGCGTCGTAGTCGATCAGGGCGCGGGTGATGCCGTGGCGGGTCGCGCCGGCCTGGCCGGACTCACCGCCGCCGTGCACGTTGACCATCACGTCGAAGGTTTCGGCGTGGTTCGTCAGCATGAGGGGCTGCTTGGCGATCATGATCGAGGTTTCACGGCCGAAGTAGGACTGGATGTCCTTGCCGTTGACCGTGATCTTGCCGCTGCCTTTTTTCAGAAACACGCGGGCGACGCTGGACTTGCGACGGCCGGTGCCATTGTTCCATTCACCAATCATCTCAAGGCTCCTTACAGTTCCAGCACTTTGGGCTGTTGGGCGGTGTGGGGATGCTCTGCACCAGCGTACACCTTGAGTTTCTTGATCATGGCGTAGCCAAGCGGGCCCTTGGGCAGCATGCCCTTGACAGCCTTTTCCAGCGCGCGGCCGGGGTGCTTGGATTGCATGTCGCGGAAATTGGTGGCCGTGATGCCGCCCGGATAACCCGAGTGGCGGTAGTACACCTTGTCGGTGGACTTGGTCCCGGTGACCTTGATTTGCGCTGCGTTGATGATGACGATGAAGTCACCGGTATCGACGTGAGGCGTATAAATGGCTTTGTGTTTGCCGCGCAGACGGAGGGCAACTTCGCTGGCTACCCGGCCGAGCACCTTATCGGTGGCGTCAATCACAAACCACTCGTGCACGACCTCAGCGGGTTTGGCGCTGAAAGTTTTCATGAGTTTTCTCTTTCGAGGGTTTGACCAGCCTGGAACAGGGGCTGGCGTCCTGGGGACTCTTTTCCACGGTCGGTGCTTCTCTTCAACGGAAACCTCTTAGGTGGCACTTGCAGGCAAGGCCTGCACTTCGCCGCGGAGTCACGCAAGCGCTGCGAAGCCCGCCATTATACAAAGGCAAGCCCGGCTGTGCGCATTTCTTGTACAGAGGCCCGTCCAGGGGCCGCGCGCGTCAGTTGCCGAAACGCGTGTCGGCCTGCAATTGCACGCGGCGGCGGTGTTCCACGCAGATGGGCGTGGCCGCGAACGCGGGCTTGGGGCATTCGCGGTACAGGCAGGCGCTTTGCGTGAAGAAATTGGTATTGACACAGGGCTGGTGCGCGGCCTCGTGGCGTGGGCGGGATGGCGCCAGCGGTGGCGGCGCGCCGGCAGAGGCCGGCGCGCGCGCAGGCTCGCGCGCCACCTCTGGCTGCGGCACCCGGGACGCCTTGGGAGGAATCCGCACGGGAGCCCTCGGCGCCGCTGCCGGGTCTGACGCCTCGACAAACGCCGGTGCGGGGCCCGCAGGCGCTGCCGCGGCCACTGCCTCCACCACCGCTGCCTCGGTGGCGGCGACGGCCGGCTCCTGCGGCACGGGCACAGAGGCGGCAGGCGCGGCGGGCTCGGCCCATTCCGTGATGATGCCATCCTGCGGTGCGGTCTGCGGCGCACGCCGGCCCCAGCCATAGCCGCCGGCCACGGCCACGATCAGCACCACGCCCGCGAGCCACGCCCAGGCGCGCTGCAGCTTCGCGCTGCGCAGCGGTTCTGGCGCGGACTGGCCGGCTAGCTTGGCGAGTGGCCTGGGATTTGCGCCTTCCGCTGCGCCCTCGGCGTCCGGAACCACGAGATCGAGGGCCTGCACGCCCTCCCCGGATGGGGGCACAGCCCCCCCAAGGGCGGTGTGCGGCGCCACCGGGCGCGCAGACAGCGTCGCCGCCAGTGGCACGCCAGCCGAGTCCAGGCCAGGCCCGGCCAGCGCCCCAGCGGGCTGGTGCGCCGGCCCCACCCAGATATCGCCGAGCTGCGCGCGGAAGTCGAAGTGCTCGAGCGGGCCCGGAGGCGCCACCATGGCCATGGTTTGCAAAAATGCGTCGATGTCCTGCGGCCGGTCTTCGGACCGCAGCGCCAGCGACTGGGAAATGGCGGCAACGAAAGCCGCAGAGTACTCTTGGCCAAATTGCCGGCCCACGGTCTTGGCGACCCGGGCAAACGGCACCATGCGGTCGCGGATGGAACGCAGCGTAGACGGCATGGGCGCCTCGTTGCACAGGCAGCCGTGCACCACGGCGGCCAGCGAATACAGGTCGCTCCACGGGCCCTGCGGCATGTCGGCGTCGCCGTCGGCGTATTGCTCTATGGGGGCGTAATGAACCTTCAGGACCGCGGTGTGCCGCTGGTCGCGGTCATTGATGGCATGGCGCGCAGCCCCCAGGTCCAGCAGCACCGGCGGGCCGACGTCCTGCAGAAAGATATTGTCCGGCGAGATGTCGCGGTGCAGGGTCTGGCTGCCGTGCAAGGTGCGCAAGGCGTCCAGCACCGACCACAGCACGGTGCGCAGCCAGGCCTCGGGCGGGGGCGTGCGCATCTGTGCACGCGCCTGCTTGAGCGTCATGCCCCGGTACAAGGGCATGACCATGTAGGCCGTGTTGTTGGCTTCCCAGAAACGGAAGACCTTGACCAAGGACGGATGCTCGAACTGCGCCAGCATCCGCGCCTCGCCGACGAACGATTTGAGGCCCGCCTGATAGGCCTGCTCGTCGCTCGACGAACGCACCCACAGCGACTGGCCTTCGGTGCGCCCGGCCAGCGCCGCGGGCAGGTACTCCTTGATGGCCACCGTGCGCAGCAGCGAATGGTCGAAGGCCTGGTAGACCACGCCAAATCCGCCCACCCCCAGCAAGGAGCACACCTCGAACTCCGCCAGGCGCGTGCCCGTAGGCAGTGCGTCCACATGGCGCACGGCAGGAGCGGAAGCAGCGAGGGGGTCGGTCATGGGCGTGCAGTTCGACGTTTAAGAACAATAACATACCGTTGGTAACGATCAAATCGCCAGTGGCTGCGGGCGCCATCATCGGCCATTCCTGCGGACCTCTGGCAACAAACCGCATCCGGCTCTGCGAGCCGCCGCCCTGGCTGCGGCAAGTCGTTCCTGGACCCCATGAGGGCGCAAGGCGCAAACCCGCCCATGGCACGCGCGCGGACCAGCCCCGGCCGGTGGTTACCATAGCGCCATGTTCAGTTACCGCCACGCCTTTCACGCAGGCAACCACGCCGATGTGCTCAAGCACACCGTGCTGATTGCCACCTTGCAATACCTCACCGAGAAGGACGCGGCCCTCACCGTGCTGGACACCCATGCGGGCGCCGGCCTGTACCGGCTCGACGGCGACTACGCCAAGACCAGCGCCGAAGCCGCGGGCGGCATCCTGCGCCTGGGCGCGCCCGGCGCCGCCACCGCCGCACCGCTGGCCCCGGCCCTGCAGGCCTACATCGACCTGGTGCGCGCCTTCAACAGCAGCCCCAGCACCAAGGTCTACCCGGGCTCGCCCTTCATCATCCAGCGCCTGCTGCGCGCTCACGACAAGCTCAAGCTGTTCGAACTGCACCCGGCCGACCTGCGTGCGCTCGCGGGCAACGTGGCCCAGCTCGAGGCCGGCCGCCAAGTCGCCGTGCTGCACGAGGACGGCTTCGATGGCATCAAGAAGTTCCTGCCCCCACCAGCCCGCCGCGCGCTCGTGTTGTGCGATCCCAGCTATGAAATCAAGAGCGACTACGGCAAAGTGCTTGACATGGTTGCGGATGCGCTCAAGCGCTTTGCCACCGGCACGTATGCCGTCTGGTACCCCATCATTCCGCGCCCCGAAGCACACGACCTGCCACGCCGCCTCAAGACCCTGGCCCAGAAGGTCGGCAAGGGCTGGCTGCACGCCACGCTGACCGTCAAGTCCAGCAAGATCACCGAAGACGCCGCAGGCGAGGTCAAGCGGCCCGGCCTGCCCGCGAGCGGCATGTTCGTGGTCAATCCGCCGCACACGCTCAAGGCGCAGCTCAAGGACGCCCTGCCCCAGATGGCCGAGCTGCTGGGCCAGGACAAACACGCCACGCACACGCTCGAAGCGGGCAGCTGAACGCGCCCCTGCCGCTCAGGTTGGCGGGCAGTCCTTCTCTTCCGGCTCCAGCACCGTCAGTACCACCGGCTTGGTGCCGCGCCCGAGCATGTCCAGCGCCCGGGCGGCGGCGCGGCTGAGATCGATGATGCGGCCGGCCGTGTGCGGTCCCCGGTCGTTGATGCGCACCTGCACCACCTTGCCGTTCACCAGGCTGCGCACGCACACCTGCGTGCCAAACGGCAGCGAGGGGTGCGCGGCCGTGAAAGCGTGCATGTCGAAACGCTCGCCACTGGCCGTGCGGCGGCGGTGCAAGGAGGCGCCATACCACGAGGCCTGTCCCTGCTCCTCGGCGCGCGCAGCGGGCGCTTCCACCGCGTCCCCCGCCGCGCTGTCGGCAGGACGGGGGGCGGGCAGGGGCCGGGGCGGCCGAGGCGATGCAGGGGCCTGCGGCGCGGCCGGCGCCGCTTGCGCGGGCCCGGGAGCAGGGGCAGTCGCTGGCCCAGCGCGATCGCCCAGGGCGCAGCCCTGAACCAGCAGGGCGCCCGCGCAAGCGAGCACGGCGCAGCCCGCGGCGAGCGGAGAAAAACGGCCAGTGGCCAGGGAAAAACAGCGAATGAGGGCAGGCAACAAGCGCCAAATGGTAGCGCAGGCCAAAAAAATCCCCGCCGAAGCGGGGAAGGGACCTCGGCCGCTGGCCGGCGGCCGGTCGGGGCCGGCTACCGGCCGGAGCTCAGAAACGCCAGCCCAGGCCCACGCCGAACAGCACCGGATCGACCTTGAAGGTGCCGATCTTGGCGCCGGCAGCGGATACATCGGTGCGGATGTAGACCTTCTTCACGTCGAAGTTGAGGTACAGGTTCTTGGCGACCGGCACGTCCACGCCCACCTGCAGCGCGGGGCCGTAGCTGTTGCGGTCCACGGTCACGCCGGCAGGCAGGTTGACCGCGCTCAGGCGCGTGTAGTTGACGCCGGCGCCAACGTAGGGCTTGAACGCACCGAGGTTGGTGAAGTGGTATTGGGCGGTCAGCGTGGGCGGCAGGTGCTTGAACGAGCCGATGGCGGCGCCGTTCGAGTACAGCGTGTGCTTCTGCGGCACGGTCAGGATCAACTCGACGGCGACGTTCTTGTTGAAGAAGTAGCTGATGTCGACCTCGGGCAGCCACTTGTGGTTGGCCGACAGGCCCAGGCCGGTGGTGTCGCTGTTGTCGCTGCTCAGGTGCACGGCGCGTGCGCGCACCATCCAGGGGCCTTCGGCGGCCTGCTGGGCCACGGCGGCGGAGCTCAGGACAGTGCCCAGCAGGGCGGCGGCGATGGCGTGTTTTTTCATGTCTTTCATCCAAAGAAGTCCGGGGACAATCCCCAATGGCTATTGAATGACCGATGCGCTACGGCACGGTTGACCTGTATCAATCCGTGTCGGCCGGTGGCATAAAAACATCACTCCCAGTAGGCCTATTGGCCCTCGCCGATCCCAGGCAGGCCCAGCCCCAGGCGGCGGCAGATCTCCAGCGTGGCCGCGCTCTGGTTCATGGTGTAGAAGTGCAGTGCTGGCGCCCCGCCCTCGCGCAAGCGCGCGCACAGCTCGGTCACCACGTCCAGCCCGAAGGCGCGGATAGAGGCCGTGTCGTCGCCAAAGCCCTGCAGGCGCAGCCGGATCCAGCGCGGGATCTCGGCGCCGCAGGCGTCGGAAAAGCGCATCAGCTGGGTCGATCCCATGATGGGCATGATGCCCGGCACGATGGGCACCTCGAGGCCCAGGCGCTGGGTCTCCTCGACGAATCTGAAGTAGGCGTCGGCGTTGAAGAAATACTGCGTGATGGCCGAATCGGCGCCCGCGCGCACCTTGGCGGCAAAGGCCTGCAGGTCGGCCTCGGGCGAGCGCGCCTGCGGGTGCACCTCGGGGTAGGCCGCGACCTCGATCTGGAAGCCGCGCCCCGTCTCGCTGCGGATGAATTCCACCAGATCGCTCGCGTAGTGGAACTCGCCGCCCGCGCCGTAGCCGCTGGGCAGGTCGCCGCGCAGCGCCACCAGGCGCTTGACGCCCATGGCCTGCAGCTGGGCCAGCTCGCCCCGCACCGAGGCGCGCGTGGCGCCGATGCACGAGAAGTGCGAGGCCGCGCTCACGCCTTCGGCCAGGATGTCGCGCACCGTGGTGAACGTGCCCTCCTGGGTCGAGCCGCCCGCGCCATAGGTCACGGAACAGAACTGCGGCTGCAGCGCATACAGCTGCTGGCGCACCGCGCGCAGCTTGTCGGCGCCCTCGGGCGTCTTGGTCGGAAAAAATTCCACGCTGACGGGAAACGGCGCACTCGGCGCCCCGCCTGCGTGCGTCGGGTTCGTTGCGCTCATGCGCCCCTCCTGGCAAAAACAAAAAACTCCCGGTTGCCGTCGCCGCCGTGGATCGGGCTGTCGAGCCAGGCCTGCACCTGCAGGCCCAGCGCGGCGCAGCAGTCGCGGATGCGCTGCTCGACCACGGCGTACAGCGCCGCATCGCGCACGATGCCGCCCTTGCCCACCTGCCCCGGTTGCAGCTCGAACTGCGGCTTGACCAGCATCAGCAGCGCGCCCTCCGGCGCCAGCAGCGGCACCAGCGCAGGCAGCACCAGCGTGAGCGAGATGAACGACAGGTCGCCCGTCACCACATCGAACAGCGGCGTGGTGTCAACGCCCGCGCACTCGGGGCGGCGGCGGCGCTCGACGGGCAGCGTGCCCGCTGCGCGCGCCTTCGCCTTTTCGGCGCGCTCGGCCTTGAAGCGCTCGATGTCTCGGTCCTTGGCGTCGTCGCTGTCGTCGTATTCCTCGTCCACCAGCCCGCCATTGCGCATCCAGCTGTAGGGCGCCTCGGGCTGGGTCTCGTTGTCGTCCACCTCCTCGATGACCTCGGACAGCGCCAGCTCGCAGTCCTGCTGCAGGGCGCCCGGTGTGAGCCCCCGCGCGTTCACGCCTTCGACACAGATGACGCGCGGGTCGCTGCGCAGCCGCTCGTGCAGCTGACCGTGGCCGACATCAACACCGACCACCTGTGCCGCGCCCTGCTGCAGCAGGCAGTCGGTGAAGCCGCCCGTGCTCTGGCCCACGTCCAGGCAGCGCAGGCCGGCCACGGACAGGGACGTGGCCTGGAGCGCCCCTTCGAGCTTGAGGCCGCCGCGCGAGAGGTACTGTGCCTCGGCGCTGTCGAGCAGCCGCACCTCGGCCACGCTCGGGATGTCGTCACCGTTCTTCGCCACCTTCTGCCAGGGCGCGCGCGGCGACAGGCGCCACTCCACACCGGCCGCAATCAGCCGCTGCGCCTGTGAGCGCGTGGCCGCATGGCCAAAATCCACCAAAAAAACATCTGCGCGCATGCATCACTCTCTCGCCCACGGGCGATAGTTTTATATCAAATTGGCCTCTAGCCCTTGCTCCGTATGCGCTGATAGCTCCTAAAAACGCATCAGCCAAGGGCGCCGGATCAGTAGCGGTAGGTGTCGGCCTTGTAGGGCCCGGTCTTTTCCACGCCGATGTAGGCGGCCTGCGCGTCGGTCAGCTCGGTCAGCATGGCGCCCACTTTCTTCAGGTGCAGGCGCGCCACTTTCTCGTCGAGGTGCTTGGGCAGCACATAGACCTTGCCGGTCTGGTACTCGTCGGGCTTGGTGAACAGCTCGATCTGCGCAATGGTCTGGTTGGCGAACGAGGCGCTCATGACGAAGCTCGGGTGGCCGGTGGCGCAGCCCAGGTTCACAAGGCGCCCCTTGGCCAGCAGGATGATCTTCTTGCCGTCGGGGAAGCGGATGTGGTCGACCTGGGGCTTGATCTCTTCCCACTCGTACTTCTCGATCGACGCGACGTCGATCTCGTTGTCGAAGTGGCCGATGTTGCAGACGATCGCCTGGTCCTTCATGGCAAGCATGTGCTCGTGGCGGATCACGTCGCGGTTGCCGGTGGTGGTCACGAAGATGTCGGCCTTGTCGGCGGCGTACTCCATGGTCACGACCTTGTAGCCTTCCATCGCTGCCTGCAGCGCGTTGATCGGGTCGATCTCCGTCACCCAGACCTGGGCCGACAGCGCGCGCAGCGCCTGCGCCGAGCCCTTGCCCACATCGCCGTAGCCGGCCACGCAGGCCACCTTGCCGGCGATCATCACGTCGGTGGCGCGCTTGATGCCGTCGACCAGCGACTCGCGGCAGCCGTAGAGGTTGTCGAACTTGCTCTTCGTCACCGAGTCGTTGACGTTGATCGCGCGGAACAGCAGCGTGCCCTTGGCGCTCATTTCATTGAGGCGGTGCACGCCGGTCGTCGTCTCTTCGGTCACGCCGATGATCTCGGCGGACTTGCGCGTGTACCAGGTCGCGTCCACGGCCAGCTTGGCGCGGATGGCGGCGAACAGGATGGTTTCTTCCTCGCTCGTGGGGTTGCCCAGCACCGAGAGGTCTTTCTCCGCGCGCTGGCCCAGGTGCATCAGCATGGTGGCGTCGCCACCATCGTCGAGGATCATGTTCGGGCCTTCGCCTTCAGTGCCCTGGGCGCCGAACTCGAAGATGCGGTGCGTGTAGTCCCAGTAGTCGGCCAGCGACTCGCCCTTGATCGCGAACACCGGCGTGCCGCTGGCGGCGATGGCGGCGGCGGCGTGGTCCTGCGTCGAGAAGATGTTGCACGAGGCCCAGCGCACCGTGGCGCCGAGCGCCTGCAGCGTCTCGATCAGCACGGCGGTCTGGATCGTCATGTGCAGGCTGCCGGTGATGCGCGCGCCCTTGAGCGGCTGGCGGGCGGCGAATTCCTCGCGGATGGCCATCAGGCCGGGCATCTCGGTCTCGGCGATGCGGATTTCTTTGCGGCCCCAGTCGGCCAGGGCGATGTCGGTGATCGCGCAATCGGCGTTCAAGTTGGTATTCAGGCGTGCGTTCATGGTGTGCTCCAAAACGAATTCAGGAAAACCACTTGCCGGGGGAGAGAAAGAAAAGCCAAGCTCACCACACGAGAAGTGGATGAGCGTCGTTGCGGGGGGGACAGGTTCCGAGCCTCACGCCCCACGCTGGTGGGAGGCGCTGCAACGCTCCTCGGAAAAGCTGGCCATTTTAGTACAGCCGCACGGCAGACCCGGCTCAGTCCGCGTGCAGCGCAGGGCCACAGCCGACACCTGCGCGGTCGGCATTCCTACAGCCGGGGCGCGCCGATGCCCTTTCAATCGACAGCGTGATCCCGGCCGATCCCTGTGACCGGCATTTCGTTCCACCTTCTTGAAGAGAAAGAATCCCCGCCATGAAAAAACTGATCTCCATCGCCATCGCCTCCATCGGCCTGGCAGGCCTTGCGGCCTGTGACGTGAAGAAAACCCAGGAAGGCAATGTCACGTTGCCCAAGTACGAGGTGGAAAAAACCCAGTCGGGCGATGTCACGCTGCCCAAATACGATGTCAAGACGCCGGACGTCCACGTGACCACGGAAGAGAAGACCATCACGGTGCCCAAGGTCGAAGTCACGCCGGCCAAGTAAGCGGCGCCCCGGCCGCGCGCCACGCGGGGCGCGGCCCGCGGCACACGACGCGGGGATAATCGCGCGGTCCCAACCTTTTTTGACCGTGCCGCCCGCTTCGCTGCGCGGCCCCTCCCCTGCATGTCCGCACCGTTCCTTGCCGAGACCCGGCGCCGCCGCACCTTTGCCATCATTTCCCACCCCGACGCGGGCAAGACCACGCTGACGGAAAAGCTGCTGCTGTTCTCGGGCGCGATCCAGATCGCCGGCGCCGTCAAGGGCCGCAAGGCCAGCCGCCACGCCACGTCCGACTGGATGGAGATCGAAAAGCAGCGCGGCATCTCGGTGGCCAGCTCGGTCATGCAGATGCTGTACCGCGACCATGTCATCAACCTGCTCGACACGCCCGGCCACAAGGACTTCAGCGAAGACACCTACCGCGTGCTCACCGCCGTCGACTCGGCGCTGATGGTGATCGACGCGGCCAACGGCGTGGAAACGCAGACGCGCCGCCTGATCGAGGTCTGCCGCCAGCGCGACACGCCCATCATCACCTTCGTCAACAAGATGGACCGCGAGGTGCGCGACCCGCTCGACATCCTCGACGAGGTCGAGCGCGAGCTGGGCATGCCCTGCTGCCCCATCACCTGGCCGGTGGGCCAGGGCAAGTCGTTCGGCGGCATCATCAACCTGCGCACGCAGAGCATGACGGTGTTCACCCCGGGCAGCGACCGCGGCCCGAAGGACTTTGAAGTCATTCCCTTAGCGGAGGCCGACAGGCTGCGGGCACGCTTCGGCCAGACCTTTGACCATGCGCTCGAGAGCATGGAACTGGCCGTCGGCGCCTCTGCCGCCTGGGACCACGAGGCCTTCCTGGCCGGCAAGCTCACGCCCGTGTTCTTTGGCTCGGGCGTCAACAACTTCGGCGTGATGGAAGTGCTCGACGCGGTGGTGGACATGTCGCCGCCGCCGGGCCCGCGCGTCAGCACGCTGCAGGTCCACAAGCAGCCGGTCATCAAGACGATCCACCCCGAAGACGAGGGCTTCTCGGGCGTGGTCTTCAAGGTGCAGGCCAACATGGACGCCAACCACCGCGACCGCATCGCCTTCGTGCGCCTGGCCTCGGGCAAGTACACGCCCGGTATGAAACTCAAGGTGCAGCGCACCGGCAAGGAACTGCGCCCGACCAGCGTCGTCACTTTCATGAGCCAGCGCCGCGAGGCGGTCGAAGAAGCCTATGCCGGCGACATCATCGGCTTCACTACGCACGGCGGCGTGCAGCTCGGCGACACCATCACCGACGGCGCGGCGCTGCAGTTCACCGGCCTGCCGTTCTTCGCGCCCGAAATGTTCATGACCGTGGTGCTGAAGAACCCGCTGCGCACCAAGCAGCTGCAGCAGGGCCTGGCCCAGCTCGGCGAGGAAGGCGCGATCCAGGTGTTCAAGCCCGACGCGGGCGGCAACATGCTGCTGGGCGCCGTCGGCCAGCTGCAGTTCGAGGTCGTGCAGCACCGCCTCAAGACCGAATACGACGCCGACATCCGCCTTGAAGGCTGCCAGTACACGGGCGCGCGCTGGATCACGGCCGACAGCAGCGCCGACCTGCGCGCCTTCACCGACGCCTACCCGCTGCGCCTGGCGCACGACGCGGCCAACACCCTGGCCTACCTGTGCACCTCGCCGTACGACGTGCGCCTGGCGCAGGAGCGCTTTCCGAAGATCCACTTCCACCCGCTGCGCGAGCACGCGGGCCTGGCGCTGGACACCAACCACTGAGCGCGCCGCCATGACAGCCTTCCTGCGCGCTCTGAGCGAATGGCCCGCGCCGGCCCCCGGCGAGCTGCTGGGCGTGCTCACCGACATCGACGACACGCTGACCACCGACGGCCTGGTGCCGCCGCCCGTGGTGCAGGCGCTGGCCGACCTGCACGCGGCGGGCCTGCATGTGGTGCCGATCACGGGCCGCCCCGTGGGCTGGAGCGAGCCCTTTGCCCAGGCCTGGCCCGTAGACGCCATCGTGGCCGAGAACGGTGCCGTGGCGCTGCGCCGCAATGCCGGCGGTGGCCTCGACCGGCTCTACCAGCAGGACGAGGCCACGCGCACGCGCAACTTTGCGCGCATGCAGCAGGTGCTCGCCGAGATGGAGGCCACGGTGCCCGGCGCCGTGCGCGCCACCGACTCGGCCGGGCGCGAGACCGACATTGCGATCGACCACAGCGAATTCACGCACCTGCCGCAGGCGCAGATCGACCAGTGCGTGGCCCTGATGCGCGCCGCCGGCATGAACGCCACGGTGAGCAGCATCCACATCAACGGCTGGTTCGGCGCGCACAACAAGCTCGAAGGCGCGCGCTGGATCGTGCGCACGCTGTTCGGCAAGGACCTCGACGCCGACCTGGAGCGCTGGGCCTACATTGGCGACTCGACCAACGACCAGCTGATGTTCGCCCACATGCCGCACAGCTTTGGCGTGGCCAACATTGCGCGCTTCGTGCCGCAGCTGGCGCACCTGCCGCGCTACGTCACGCCGAGCGAGCGCGGCGACGGCTTCATCGAGCTGGTGCAGGCCATCTTGTCCACGCGCTGAAGCGCGCTATCCAAGGCATAGCTACCAGCGCCGGCATCCGTTGGCTTTGGGCAGTAAAAGTGCTTGAAACCCGCGCCCGCACTGTGCAGGCAGCTCCTGCAATTGAAAAAGCCCGCACGGCCTCCACCGTGCGGGCTTTTTCATGGCGTGCCTGCTTCAGGCGCCGACGATGGACGACACGTCGAGGATGTACATCTGGCGCTGGCCTTCGTGCACCGAGTCGATGCACACCTGGCGGCCGTCGCGGCTCCAGCGCGGGTGCAGGTCGCAGCGGTTTTCCTTGCTCAGATCGGGCGTGGCGTAGAAGCTGCCGAGGTTGCGGCGCTCGCCGGTCTGCATGTCGAACAGGAACAGGAAGCGCTCGTGCGTCTGGTCGTCCGGGTAGGTGTCACTGAGCATCCAGCGCGTGCTCACGGGCGAGAAGGTCATGTGGCCGTTCTCCACCAGCACGCCGCGGCCGATCACCTGCACGGCGCCACCGTCCACATCGTGGTAGAGGTGGTAGTGGATCTCGCCCGCGTGCGGGCCCCAGACGATGATGTGCTCGTCGTCCTGCCACAGCGGGTGCGAGATCTGGTATTCGGACTTTTCGTAGTCGAACGTGCCGACGGCGCCGGGGTCGAAATCGTCGGCCAGCTGGGGCAGCGGGTGGTCCGAGCATTCGAGCAGGCGCATGCCCGAACCGTCGGGGTTCATGGTGACCAGGCGGTGCAGGAAGCAGGTCTCGTCCTTCACGCGCTCGGTCCAGCGGTGCAGGAACAGGATGCGCGAAGAGGCCGGGTTGACTTCGATGTGGCTGACCCAGTGGATCGCCTTGTCCATCGACGGTACATGGTGGAAGGCCTTGAGCTGGGCGTAGCTGACCAGCAGCTGCGCCGCGCCCGTGGCGACGTCCATGCGCCAGATGCCGTCGTCCGCAGGCGCCAGCGGCAGCTCGCACGGGCCGCCCGCTTCGCTGTAGCCGATGGTCTCGTGCGTCACGTACAGGCGCCGGTAGTCGACCGACAGCGCCCAGGCGCTGCTGGGCGCGACCACGTAGACCGGCATCGGCAGCACGCGGCGCGCTTGCGTGTCGATGTCCACCACCACGGCGCCAAAGCCCGGGTAGCGCGCCGCTCTGTCGCCCGTGCGGTCGTTGTAGACCAGCTGGCGGCCCGGGACGCCGTCGAGCCACTGCAGCTGGCTGCCCATCTGCCAGTTCCAGGCATAGGTCTCGCCCACGGCGTGGAAGCGGTCGCCGTCCCCGGTGTCGAAGTAGCCGATCGTGGCCTTGGCATCGGGCGTCAGGAGCTGGTCCATCCAGGGCGTGCGCTGGCCGGCCACCAGGCGGTTGCCGCGGTCCCAGTTGGACTTGTTGTAGTAGCCAAAGAAGTGGTGCTGGCTGCCGTCGCCCACGCGGCGGCAGGGCACATACGGGACGGCGGAGGCGGGGGTGTCAGGGGTCATGGGAATCAACAATGCAACAGCAAAAAAGCATCTGCCCGGCAGCGGGCCGGGCAGCACAAGGCACAGGGGGCGCCAGCGCGGCCCGTGTGCGCGTTCAATCGGCCGAGACGTGCCCTTCCTGGATCACGCGGTCCCAGCGGGTCTTTTCGCTGGTCACGAACACCTTGGCGTCGGCCAGGCTGTTGGCCACGGCGCTCATGCCCTGGTCTTCGAGGCCCTTGCGGAACTCGGGCGTGTTGACGACCTTGCGCACGTCGGCGCTGATCTTTTCGACCACGGCCTGCGGCACCTTGGAGGACACGGCCACCGTGGTCCACGAGGTCGCTTCGAAGCCGGAGACGCCGGCCTCGGTGGCGGTCGGCACGTCGGGCAGCGCGGCCAGGCGCTCCTTGCCCGTCACCGCCAGCGCGCGCAGCTTGCCGCCGCGGATGTGCGAGAGCACGGTGGGCGGGTTTTCGAACATCAGCTGGATCTGGCCGCCCAGCAGGTCGTTGAGCGCGGCCGAGCTGCCGCGGTAGGGCACGTGCACGATGGGCGCGCCCGACTGCAGCTTGTAGAGCTCGCCCATCATGTGCACCGACGAGCCGACGCCGGCCGAGCCGAAGTTGACCGTGCCCGGCGCCTTCTTGGCCATGTCGGTGAGCTGCTTGAGGTCCTTGGCGGGCAGCGCGGGCGAGGCCACGACGACGTGCGGCATTTCGGCCAGCACGGTCACCAGGCGCAGGTCGGTGGCGGGGTTGTACGGCAGCTTCTTGTAGATGCCGTAGGCCGCGTGCAGGCCGATCGAGCCCACCATGAGCGTGTAGCCGTCGGCCGGCTGGTCGACCACGTACTTGCCGCCCAGGTGGCCGCCCGCGCCGGGCTTGTTCTCGACCACCACCGGCTGGCCCCACAGGCGGCCGAGCCGGTCGGCCAGCATGCGCGCCTGCACGTCCGAGCTGCCGCCGGCCGTGAACGGCACGATGATGCGCACGGTCCGGGCCGGGAAGGCCGGCTCGGCGGCCGTGGCTGCGCCCATGGCGCCCAGGCCCAGCGCCAGCGCGCCCAGTGCCACGCTCCTGCGGGTCCATTGCATCTTCATGTGTGTCTCCTGTTCGGCCGGTTCCGGCGCGCCATGGTTGGGAAAAATGCAGTGTAGGAGCCGTTGGGGATTCTTGAAAATTCAATTTCTTCGGTCACCCATACCGTTTTGATATACATTGCGCGGCGTCCCCCCACCCTGCTCCGCCATGCCGCGCCCCCTGAACTTTCGCCAGATCGAGGCCTTTCGCGCCGTCATGCAGACCGGCACCACGACGGCCGCGGCCGCCATGCTGCACACCACGCAGCCGTCCATCAGCCGGCTGCTGGCGCAGATGCAGTCGGCCTCGGGCCTGAAGCTGTTCGATATCCAGAAGGGCCGGCTGCGCCCCACGCACGAGGCGCGCGAGCTGTTCCAGACCGTGCAGCGCCACTTTCTGGGCCTCGAGCGCATCGAGCAGAACGTGGCCACGCTGCGCCAGTCGGGCACTGGCGAGCTGCGCCTGGGCTGCACGCCCGCGCTCGGCCTGAGCGTGATGCCGGCCGTGGTGCACGCCTTTTTGCAACAACACCCGGACGTGCATGTCAGCCTGCAGACCATTGGCACGCCACAGCTGCGCGAGGGCCTGCTGCACGGCCAGTTCGACCTGGCGCTGAGCACCATGGCCATGCGGCATCCGCAGCTCGATGCGACCACGCTGCACCGCGGCAACGCCGTCTGCGTGATGCACCCGGCCCACCCGCTGGCCGCGCGCAAGGCGCTGCACGTGTGCGACCTGCAGGGCCAGGTGCTGCTGACCCTGCACGCCGACGACGAGATCTATCTGCAGCTGCAGGACACCATGCAGCAGCATGGCATCGCGGCGGCCTCCACGGTCGAGACCACCTATTCCGCCACCATCTGCATGCTGGCCGCGCAAGGCACGGGCGTGGGCGTGGTCAACCCGTATGTGGCTGCGGTGTTTGCGCCGCAGCTGCGCACCGTGCCGCTGCAGCCGCGCTGCCCGGTGGAAGTGGTGCTGGCCTTCCCGCCGCAGTCCGCGCCCTCGGCCATGGCCGAGCGCTTCGCGGCCCTGCTGCAGGCGCATTTCGCGGCACTGCGCGGCGCGGCCGGCTGAAGCGCTGCGGGCGCGGCGCCGTTATTGCGCCTTCGCCAGGCCCAGCTTCTCGATCAGCGCCTTCTCGCGCGCGAACGTGTCCTGCGCGAACTTCTGGTAGGCGGCGCTGCCCATGTACATCGGCACCATGTCGTAGCGCGCCAGGGCCGCCTTGTAGGCGTCCTGCTCCATGGCCTGCTTGAAAGCGTCGTGCAGGCGCTTGACCACCGCGGACGGCGTGCCCTTGGGCGCGCCGATGCCGAACGGCGAGTTCTGCACGATGTCCAGGCCCAGCTCCTTGAGCGTGGGCGCATCGGGGAACTTGGCCAAGCGCTCGGCGCCCCAGGTGTTGAGCACGCGCAGCTTGCCGGCCTCGACCTGCGGGGCGAAGCCCGTGGAGTCGGCCGCGGCCATGATGTTGCCGCCCAGAATGGACTGCATCAGGTCGGCGCTGCCCTTGTAGGGCACGTGCAGCAGTTCGATGCCGAGCTGCTGCGCGATCAACTCGGTCGTCAGGTGCGGACTGGTCATGGTGCCGGTCGAGCCGTAGCTGAGCTTGCCCGGGTTGGCCTTGGCCCAGGCGACGAAGTGCGTCCAGGTCTTGAGCGGCGAATCCGCCGGCACGACGATGCCGAACGCGTAGCCGGTGACGTTGATCACGTAGCTGATGTCCTTGACCGGGTCCCAGTTGATCTTGGTGGTGTAGGGCAGGCGGAACACACCGAGCGGGATCTGCGCCACGGTGTAGCCGTCGGCGGCGGCCGTCTGCAGCGCCTGCGCAGGCAATGTGCCGCCAGCGCCGGGCTTGTTGTCGACGATCACCGGCTGGCCCAGGATGCGGCTGGCGTTGTCGGCCAGCGCGCGCATGGTGATGTCGGTCGGGCCACCGGCCGGGAAGGCAATCACGAGCTTGATGGGCTTGGTCGGGAACCCGGTGGCCTGGGCCTGGGCGCCGAGGGCGGTGGCGACCAGGGCGGTGGCACCGAGTTGGATGAGATGGCGGCGCTGCATAGCGTCTCCTTGTGTCAGGGTGAAAAAAGAAGCGAGGCCGCATTGCAGCGCACCTGCGGCGGCCGCGATAGGCCGAAAACCCTGCCCTGCTGTCGCCCAGGCGCCAATGCCGCCCCGGCGCGGCCCGCTCAGGCCTTGTAGGTCGACAGCAGGATGCTGGTCTCGGTGTTGGCAATGCCGGGCGTCTGGCGGATGCGGCCGAGCGCGCTGTCGAAGGCCTCGAGGCTTTCGGCGCGCAGCTCGGCCACGATGTCCCAGCGGCCGTTCGTGGTGTGCAGCGTGCCGACCAGCGGCTCGCCGCGCAGCGCGCGGATGACCTCGGGGGCGGCATTGCCTTCGACGGCGATGCTCATCCAGGCGCGGATGCGCTGGGGCTCTGAGTCGGGCCGCAGCCGGACCGTGTAGCCGACGATGACGCCGCTGTCTTCGAGCTTGCGCAGGCGGTTCTGCACCGTGCCGCGCGACACGCGCAGGCGCTGCGCCAGCGTGGCGACGGGCGTGCGCGCGTTGGCGCACAGGATGCCGAGGATTTCGCGGTCGGTGTCGTCCATCTTGCCCATAACGCCAGCTCCCTGAAGCATTTCGCTATTTTTATCCGCATTTGTGCCGTTTTGCTGGCTATGTGTTGGCACAGCACCGCGCCAGAATCGGGCAACGCCCCCGGAGACGCTGCCATGACCCGCCTGATTGACCTGCCCACGCTCGCCCACCTCGTGCACGGCATCGGCGTGCCGCGCTTCATGGCCCTGCTGGCCGAGCGCATCGAAGCCGACTTTGCGCGCTGGCCCGCATTCGACAAGTCAGCGCGCACCGCGAGCCACAGCGCGCGCGGCGTGATCGAGCTGATGCCGGTGGCCGACGCCACGCACTACAGCTTCAAATACGTCAACGGCCACCCGTTCAACCCGGCGCAGGGCCTGCCCACGGTGATGGCCTTTGGCGTCCTCGCCGAAGTGGCCACCGGCTATCCGCTGCTGCTGGCCGAGCTGACGCTGACCACCGCGCTGCGCACCGCCGCCGCTTCGGTCGTGGCGGCCCGCGCGCTGGCGCGGCGCGATAGCCGCAGCATGGCGCTGATCGGCAACGGCGCGCAAAGCGAATTCCAGGCGCTGGCCTTCCACGCGCTGCTGGGCATCGCCGAGCTGCGCGTGTTCGATGTGGACCGTGCGGCCACCGACAAGCTGGTGCGCAACCTGGCGGCCGCCGCGCCGGCCTTGCGCGTGCGGCGCGCGGCCTCGACGGCCGAAGCCGTGCGCGGCGCCGACATCGTCACCACGGCCACCGCCGACAAGGCGCGCGCCACCATCCTCACGCCCGGCATGGTCGAGCCCGGCATGCACCTCAACGCCGTCGGCGGCGACTGCCCCGGCAAGACCGAGCTGCACGCCGACGTGCTGCGCGGCTCGCGCATCTTTGTCGAGTACGAGCCGCAGACGCGCACCGAGGGCGAGATCCAGCAGCTCGCGGCCGACCACCCGGTCACCGAGCTCTGGCGCGTGCTCACGGACCAGGCGCCGGGGCGCCGCCATGCGGGCGAGGTGACGGTGTTCGACTCGGTCGGCTTTGCATTGGAGGACTTCTCGGCCCTGCAGGTGCTGCACCGGCTCGCGCACGAGCGCGGCGTGGGCCGGGACATCGCGCTCGTGCCCACCGACGGCGATCCCAAGGACCTGTTTGGCCGCATGCACCCGGCCGCCGCAGCGCCGCGCCTGCGCCTGCGCCTGCGCAGCGTGGCCTGAAGGCCAGACGATCACGCCCGTGGGCGCAGCCCCATCGATGCGCCTGCCCCTCTGCCTGCGGCCCGCCTATTTCAAGCAAAAATGGGCTGTAACGGTTATCCAGTAAGCGTCTGCAGCTATATTTTCAGGAGTGACGAGCGCTCCAGCGCACCGCGCAAGGCAGATCGCACACTGTGCGCCTCAGGCCGCCGCACTGTCGCGCATGACCATGCGCCACGCCACCTGCGCCAGCCAGGCCACGGCCAGCAGCGCGGCCACGCCCACCAACCAATGCCCCAGGCGCTCCTGGTCGCCCAGCAGATAGGCGTTGCAGACGCGCGTGGGCGAATCGATGTAGAGCTGTCCCACCACCGCGGTCATGGGCAGCACATTGCCCAAAAAGAACCCCTGCACCACCAGCCCCGCCGGCCGCCACGACAGGCGCAGTGCGGCACCGGCCAGCGCCAGCGCGCCGCATTTGGTGGTTTCAACGGCCGGGCTGACCAGCGCCAGGTCGAGCACGCGCGGCACCATCAACAGCGCCAGCACCAGGGCCGCAGCCCACAGGCCGGTGATGCCGTACGCGTTCCAGCGCGCCACGCGCGCACGGGCGCTGCTGCCCAGCCCCGCCAACAGCAGCGCGCCGGCCAGCATCCACAGCGGCGCCTGCAGCAGCATGTGGCGCCACATGCTGGCTTCCAGGGCGTGGCGCGCCGCCGGCAGGGCCAGCAGCGCCAGTGCCAGCGCGCCCGCTGCCGCCTGGTGGGCGGGCGTGGCGTGCCTGCCTGCGCGCGCCACCAGACCTGCGGCAGTCGCACCCCACCGCGCACCGCAGGTCGCAGGCGCAGGGGTCTGCAAGGTGGCGCGGTGCGTCACGGCGCACCCCCTGGGGGGCTGGCGGGGACAGCGGCCCGCGTGGCCACGGTGGGTGCGGCACCACGGGCCAGGTGGCGCGCATAGTTCAGCGCCAGTTCCAGCTCGGCCATGTCGAACACATGCACCAGCCGCCCGGCGGGGTCGATGACGAGCAACGCGGCGTTGTGTTCGAAGTCGCCGCGCCCGTCGGGCACCACAACCACCTCCCAGCGCCGCAGCAGCTGCGCCCGTTCGGCCGCGTCGGGCACGCGCAGGAACTGCCACACCGACGCGTCGGCGTGCAGCTGCCGGCCATAGGCCTGCAGCGCAGCGGGCGTGTCGTGCGCCCCATCGAAGCTCAGCGACAGCAAGCGCACCGCCGCAGGAGGCGCCCCTGCGGGCGTGCCGCCAACGGCAGAGCGGTCCTGCAGCAACTGCGCCTGCAGCTGCTGGAAGCTGCTGCCCAGCGACAGGCACACGTTCTGGCAGCGGGTGTAGATGAAGCCGGCGATGGTCACGGCCCCCGGTGGCGCGGCCAGCCACTGCGGCAGCGGCCGCGGCGTGGTGCCGGGGCCGTCCACCTGCACAGGTGGCGCGGCCACGGGCTGCAGCGCCACTTCGAGGCGGCGCGCGCCCTTGGCGGTCCAGACCTGGAAGTCGTGCGTCAGCCAGGCGGCCGAGGCGTAGGCCGTGAGCCCCAGCGCCCCACTGAGAAAGGCGGTGCGCAGCATGCCGAGCGCTCAGGTGGGCTTCTCGGCGGCCAGGGCCTTGAGCGCGGCGCCGCCTTCGAACGGCGTGGTGCGCGTGCTGGCCTTGCGCTCCTGCCCGAACAGCTCGGGTGGCAGCGGGTCCGACTTGTTCGACCAGCTGCTGCGGATGTAGCTGGCGACGGCCGCCAGCTCGGCATCGCTCAGCTGCTGGAACGCCGGCATGGCGCCCTTGTAGGTGGTGCCGGCCACTTCGATCTCGCCCTCGACGCCGTGCAGCAGGATGTTGGCCAGCGTGCGCGCATCGCCATGGACCCATTCCGAACCATCGAGCGGCGGGAACACGCCCGGCAAGCCCTTGCCCGTGGCCTGGTGGCAGGCGACGCAGTTCGCCGTGAAGATCTGCTTGCCGTCCACTGCCGCCCCCGGCGCCGCAGGTGCCGGGCCAGACAGGTCGGCCACGGTGCGGCGGTCGCCCAGGGCCGAATTGCCAAACGGGTCGGACATCAGGATATAGAGCACGCCAAACGCGACCATGGCCAGCACCAGGCCGGCCACGATCAAGGGCATGGGCTGCGAGCGCTCCTCGGGCTCTGCGTTTTCGCGCTGCTGGGCGCGGTAGCGGGGGTCGGGTTCGTTCGGCATGGGCGCCTCACAAGGTTCAGTAGGCCGCTGCCGGCGCGGCGTCTGCCGGGAGCGGCGCCGCCGTGCCGGCCGCGGCCTTGGGTGGGGGCGGCAGCACCGGGTAGGTGTGGTTGAGGCCCTGCATGTACTTGACCAGGTCCAGCGCCTCGGGCCGCGCCACCACGACACGGCCAAATGGACCCGCGCCGGGGGGCAGGTTCACCACCTCATCGCCGGGCTCGGCCGCGTCCTTGACCTCGAAAAGGAAAGGGTAAGCCGGCATGATCGAGCCCGGCGCATAGGCGCGCGGCTGGTACAGGTGGCCCAGGTGCCAGTCCTTGCTGGGCTGGCGCGCGCCGATGTTGAACAGGTCGGGCCCGGTGCGCATGCTGCCCAGCAGGTGCGGCTTGTCATAGAAATAATCACCCGGCACCGAGGCGCGGCCCCAACCGCGCTCGTGGTCAGGCCCGAGGTTGCGGTCGCGTGGCTGCTGCGTGTGGCAGTAGACGCAGCCGTTGGCGATGTAAACGGCGCGCCCGCGCAGCTCGGCGCTGGTGTAGGGCTTGAGCCCCTCGGGCGGCACGACGTCGCGCACCTGAATATAGGGCATTACCACCAACGCAGCCGTGGCAACGGCGAGCGACACCATGGCGCCGGCCGCCAGCTTGACTTCATTCTCCATGGACGGGCTCCAGCGCCTTGTGCGGCGAGAACAGTGCCGCGCCCGTGCGCGTGGGGCCAAACCGCAGCACCATGGCCAGGAAGTGGCCGACAAAGATCAGGTGGCTGAGCACCATCAGTGCGCCACCCACACTGCGCCACTGCAGGTAGGGGATGGTCAGCGTGACCGAATCCATGAACGGCCGCGTGCCGTCGAGCATGGCCTGCCCCTGCAGCCAGCCACCGACCGTCAGGCCGATGAAATAGATGCTGATGCCGATGGCCGCGAGCCAGAACTGCAGCGTGATCAGGCGCGGGTATGGCCACTCCCAGTTCAGCACGCGCGGCATCATGAAATAGATCGCGCCGAACAGCACCATGGTGACGAACGCGTAGGCGCCCAGGTGCGCATGGGCCACCGTGAAGTGCGTGAAGTGCGCCACCTGGTTGACGCTGCGCAGCGCCTCGAAGGAGCCCTGCATCGACGACAGCATGTACATCAGGCCGCCAAACATCATGAAGCGCAGCGTGGGCGAATGGCGCGCCAGATGCATGCGGCCCCACATGGTGCCGGCCATGTTGATGGTGAAGGCCGTCACCGGAATGATCATCATCATGCTCTGCACGATGGACAGCGTGGTCAGCCAGCCGGGCACGGGCCCGCCGATCAGGTGGTGGCCGCCGACCTGGCCATAGAAGAAGGCCAGCGTCCAGAAGCCCAGGATGGACAGGTTGTACGAGCGCACCGGCCGCCCGATGATCTTGGGCAGAAAGTAATAAATGGCGCCTACGGCGACCGGCGTGAACCACAGCCCCAGCACATTGTGGCCGTACCACCAGTTGGTGGTGGCCTGCTGCACGCCGGTGTGCACCCCGGGCAGTTTGCCGATGAGGAACAGCAGTGCAATCCACAGCAGCGCTGCCACCATGTACCAGACGCTCACATAGAGCGACTCGACCTTGCGGTTGACCAGCGTGTAGAGCACGGGCCCGATGATGCACAGGAAGCCGGCGACGATGAAGGTGCCGATCTGCCAGGGAATCTCGAGGTACTCCATGCCGTCGGTCCAGCCCGAACCGATGGCGCCGATGGCGCTGGCAATGCCGGTGTTGATGAGCGCGCCGCCCAGCATGACCCACATGGCCCCCAGCAGCGGCGTGCGCAGCAGGCGCGGCAGCAGCCACACCATGACGCCCAGCGCCGCGTTGGTGATCCAGCCATACAGCACGGCAGTCAGGTGGATGGTGCGGATGCGTCCGAAGGTGAGCCAGGCCTCGCCCACCAGCCAGTCGGGCATGTGCAGCTTGAGCGAAGAAGTCAGCCCCGCCAGCGAGCCCAGCACCAGCCAGAAGCAGGCAAAGGCCATGAACATGAAGACCGGAAAGGCGCTCGATTGGTCCGCCTCGACGCGGTGCAGCAGCTCGTCGGGGTCGGCGACATGCAGGTCGCTGCCGGGTTCGATGGCGGCAGCCTGCAGGCGGCTGCGCGCCGCGCCGGACACCGTGGGGTCGTCCACCCGGCCGACCTCGCCGCGCGCAAAGATCACCGAGGCCGCCCTGGGGTTCTCGACCAGCAGCCCCTTGCGCATCGACCAGATGAACACGAACAATCCTAGAAGAGACAGCAAAAACGCGCCCAACAAACTCAGTATCGCGCTGTCCATGGCAGCATTCCTTTGCAGGTAGCCCGCACCGGTGCATGAACGCCTGCGGCCAATACGGAAGCACAGGGATACAGAAACCGCACACGCTTGTGCATGTGCTACGCGTTCACGGGAGGTCTCCAAAAATCCATTTTGCGCTCCGCTTTTGGGCAAGGCAATAACCCTTCCCAACCCCTGCGATCCGACAGCACCGCCCGCGCCGGCGCGCGGCGCTCACCAGCGACCGACCCAGTACGCCAGCGCGATCAACGCCAGCACCAGCGCCAGCCAACCGACCACCAGCCAGCGCCACAGCGCTGGGGCGTGCCGCAGCTCCAGAAACTCCAGGATCACCAGCAGGCCCTTGGCAAACGACAGCGCGCACAGCGCCAGCACCGGCACCATCGATCCGGCGGCCACCGGCAGCTGCGCGCCGCCCAGCCAGTAGGTGGTGGCGGTGATGGCCAGCAGCGCCAGCCAGGCCCGCGTCAGCGCCGCGCTGGCGGCCGGGGCGGCGGGTTCAGAGCGCGGCGGGGGCAGTGGGGAAGCGGGCATGGCAAAAATCCTGGGGCTATGTCTTTCAGCGCATCACATAGACCAGCGGGAACAGCACGATCCAGAGCAGGTCGACCATGTGCCAGAACGCGGCGCCGGTCTCCAGCGCGTGGACGTCGTGGGCGCCATAGGCGCCGCGCCGCGTCTTGGCCCACAGGTAGGCGAGCGCCAGCATGCCCACGAGCACGTGCAGGAAGTGAAAGCCCGTCAGCATGAGATAGAACAGGTAGAAGGTGTTGGACGAGAAGTCCACGCCGGCGTCGATCTTTTGTGCGTATTCGGCGAGCTTCACGGCCACGAAAGCCGCGCCGCAGGCCAGCGCCGCCAGCAGCCAGCGCGCGCCGGCCGCCGACGCGCTGCGCTGCACCGCACGAACCGCGCACGCCACGCACCAGCTGCCGGTGATGAGCAGCACGGTGTTGGCCGCCCCGGCCTGCCGGTTCAGCGTGTCCTGGCCGGCATTGAACAGCGCCAGCTCGCGCGTGCGCGCAAACGCAAAGGCCACGAAAAGTATCGCGAAGGTCAGCAGCTCGAGCAGGATGACCAGCCACACGCCCAGGTCGCCGCGCAGGCGGGGCGCGGCGGCCGTGGACGGCACGGAGGTAGCGGCCGGAAAAGGGCGGGCGGGAACAGCGGGAAAGCGCATCGGGCGAGCGTCCAGTCAGGGAACCTGCAGGGCAGAAGCGCCGCCCGCAGGCAACGCCGTGCCCGCATTCTGGCCGCATCTGTGGCCGAAATGCACAGCCTCCACAATAAGATTCATAAAGCATGAACCTTATTGATGTGCATCAAACGGACGGCGCGGCGGATTCATACGATGGCCTCTCATCACTGCATGAGGTACACCATGAGTCAAGGCTTCACGAGCCAAATGGCGCGCAACATCTTTTATGGAGGATCTTTGTTCTTCATTCTGGTGTTTCTGGCGCTGGTCTTCCACACTGAAACCAAGATCCCCGAACGCTCCAAGTCGGGCGACATCACGCCGGCCGTCGTGCGCGGCAAGCACCTCTGGGAAACGCGCAACTGCATCGGCTGCCACACGCTGCTGGGCGAAGGCGCCTATTTCGCGCCCGAGCTGGGCAATGTCTACGAGCGCCGCGGCCCGGACTTCATCAAGGGCTGGATCAAGGCCATGCCCACGCACACGCCGGGCCGCCGCCAGATGCCGCAGTTCAACTTCACGGAAGCCCAGCTCGACGACATGGTCGAGTTCCTGCGCTGGACCAACGGCATCAACACCGAGAAGTGGCCGCCGAACATCGAAGGCTGAGCGCCCCACCCCGTTGAGGCCCCATCCACCCCCCAGGAAACCCCTATGCAACCCGCAACCCTCAAATACCAGTCGCAGGCCGTCGCGAAGCTGTACTTCATCGCCGCGCTGGGCCTGTTCACCGGCCAGATCGTCTTTGGCCTGACGCTCGGTCTCCAGTACGTGATCGGCGACCTGATGTTCCCGGCCATTCCGTTCAACATCGCCCGCATGGTGCACACCAACCTGCTGATCGTGTGGCTGCTGTTCGGCTTCATGGGCGCCGCCTATTACATGGTGCCCGAAGAAAGCGAAACCGAGCTGTGGAGCCCGCTGCTGGCCAAGGTCCTGTTCTGGGTGTTCCTGCTGGCCGGGGCCGCCACCATCCTGGGCTATCTGCTGGTGCCCTATGCCGCGCTGGCCGAGATGACCGGCAACGACCTGCTGGCGACCATGGGGCGCGAGTTCCTCGAGCAGCCGCTGCCCACCAAGGTCGGCATCGTGCTGGTGTGCCTGGGCTTTCTGTTCAACATCAGCCTGACCGTGCTCAAGGGCCGCAAGACTGCCATCACGCTGGTGCTGCTGATGGGCCTGTGGGGCCTGGCGCTGCTGTTCCTGTTCAGCTTCGTCAACCCCAGCAACCTGGTGCGCGACAAGATGTACTGGTGGTTCGTGGTACACCTGTGGGTGGAAGGCACCTGGGAGCTGATCATGGCGGCGCTGCTGGCCTTCGTGCTGATCAAGACCACTGGCGTCGACCGCGAGGTGATCGACAAGTGGATGTACATGATCGTCGCCTTCGCGCTGATCTCGGGCATCCTGGGCACGGGCCACCACTTCTACTTCATCGGCTTGCCGGGCTACTGGCACTGGATCGGCGGCGTGTTCTCGGCGCTCGAACCGATTCCCTTCTTCATGATGACGCTGTTCGCGTTCAACATGGTGCAGCGCCGTCGCCGCGAACATCCCAACCAGGCCGCCGTGCTGTGGGCCGTGGGCACCGCCGTCATCGCCTTCCTGGGCGCGGGCGTCTGGGGCTTCATCCACACGCTCAGCTGGGTCAACTACTACACCCACGGCTCGCAGGTCACGGCCGCCCACGGCCACCTGGCCTTCTACGGCGCCTACGTGCTGGTGGTGCTGGCCATCATCAGCTATGCCATGCCCATCCTGCGCGGCCGCGAAGCCAACCCCCTGCACGCCCAGCGCGTGGAGATGTGGAGCTTCTGGACCATGAGCATCGGCATGGCCGTCATGGTGCTGGCGCTCAGCGGCGCCGGCATCCTGCAGGTGTGGCTGCAGCGCATGCCCACCAGCGGCGCCATGTCGTTCATGGCGACGCAAGACCAACTGGTGTTCTTCTACTGGGTGCGCGTGGCCGGCGGCGTCATGTTCCTGCTGGGGCTGCTGACCTACCTGTCGAGCTTCTTCATCGGCGCCTCGGCCGACGAGGAAGGCCAGGCCCGCGCCATCCCCGGCGTCCGCCTGCAACGGGCCTGAGCCATGGCACCCGTCCTTTCTGCCACCGCGCCAGCCGCAGGCGCCAGCGCCGCCCGCGTGCCGTTCTATGCCGCGCAGGGCAGTGAATGCGCGCTGTTCGAACACTGCTTCGAGCAGCAGCTGCCACTGCTCATCAAAGGCCCCACCGGCTGCGGCAAGACGCGCTTCGTCGAGCACATGGCGGCGCGGCTGGGCCGCCCGCTGATCACCGTGTCCTGCCACGACGATTTGAGCGCGGCCGACCTGGTGGGCCGCCACCTGATCGGCCAGGGCAACACGGTCTGGGCCGACGGGCCGCTGACGCGCGCGGTGCGCGAAGGCGCGATCGTCTACCTCGACGAGGTGGTCGAGGCGCGCAAGGACACCACCGTGGTGCTGCACCCGCTGGCCGACGACCGGCGCGTGCTGCCGATCGAGCGCACCGGCGAACTGCTGCAGGCGCCGCCCGAGTTCATGCTCGTCATCTCGTACAACCCCGGCTACCAGAACCTGCTCAAGGGCCTCAAGCCCAGCACGCGCCAGCGCTTCACCGCGCTGACGCTGGACTACCCCGCGCCCGCGGTCGAGCGCGCGATCCTGGAACGCGAAGGCCGGGCCACGCCCGCGCTGGCAGCGCGCCTGGTGCAGCTGGCCCAAGCCTTGCGGCGCCTGAGCGACCACGACCTCGAAGAGACCGCCAGCACGCGCCTCTTGGTGATGGCGGCGCGCCTGGTGGCCTCGGGCCTGCCGCTGCGCGCGGCCTGCCGCGCCGCCGTGGTCGATGCGCTGAGCGACGACAGCGACACGCTCGCGGCCCTCGACGAGGTGGTGCGCGCCGTGGTGGGCGACGACGATGCCTGACTGCGGTGGCTGCGCCAGCGCCGCCCGCTGCGCCACCGGCGCTGCGGGCGCTGCGCCGCCGCCGCTGTCCCTGCGCCGCACCCAGCAGCTGCAGCGCCGGCGCCGCGGACTGCAGCTGTCTTTCTTTGCCGTGTTCCTGCTCGCGCCCGCGCTCAACCTGCTGCGCTTTGACCTGACCGAGACCCAGCTGTGGGTACTCGGTTTTCGCTGGTCGCTCGGCATCGATGCCTTCGTGCGCGGCGAGGCCACGGCGGTGCAGACCGCGTGGGCCATCACCTGCCGCGGCATCCTGCCCGCGCTGGCCCTGGTCGTGGGCTTTCTGGCCGTGGCCTACCGCTTTGGCCGCCTGTACTGCGGCTGGCTGTGCCCCCATTTCTCGCTGGTCGAAACCCTCAACGGCCTGCTGCACCGCGCCACCGGCAAGCTCAGCCTGTGGGACAAATCGCCCACGCCGCGCCCCGGCCGCACGGCCGATAAACGCTGGTGGCCGGTGTTCCTGGCGGCCTGCCTGCTGTGCGGCTTCGCCTGGGCGATCACGCTGCTGACCTACCTGCTGCCGCCCGCGCTGGTCTGGGGCCACCTGGTGCACGGCACGCTCACGCCGAACGAGGCGCGCTTCCTGGCCATGGGCACGCTCGTCTTCACGCTCGAATTCACGCTGGCGCGCCACCTGTTCTGCCGCTACGGCTGCGCCGTCGGCCTGTTCCAGAGCCTGGCCTGGATGGCCAACCCGAAGGCGATGGTGGTGTCGTTCACGCGCAGCCGCGCCCGCGAGTGCAAGACCTGTGACGCGCCGCGCGGCAGCGCCTGCGACCACGCCTGCCCCATGCGCCTGAACCCGCGCAACATCAAACGCATGATGTTTGCCTGCGTGCAGTGCGGCCAGTGCCTGCAGGCCTGCGACAGCACGCAGACCGACCAGGGGCGCACGCCGACGCTCGAATGGAAGATCGGCGTCGATGCGGTGCGCGAAACCCTGCGCCAGCGGCGCGAGGAGAACCCCTGATGGAAGAATGGATGGGCCAGTGGTGGCACCGCGCGGTCACGCGCCTGGCCGAACCCGACCGCGCCGCGGTGCAGGTCACGCTCGAAGAGATGCGCCGCAGCCTGGCCCTGCTGTACCGCGCCGGCGGCGGCGACGCCGGGGTGCGCGTGGCGCCCGTGGCCGACAGCCGCCACGGCGGGCCGCGCGGCTGGCTGCAGCGCCTGGCGGGCAGCGGCATCCGCGTGCCGTTGCCGGTGCTCGACTGGGAAACGCTGGCGCTGCCGGCGCAGCTGGCGGTACTCGACAGCCGCGAACTCAACCGCGACCTCTACCTGTGGCTGGCCGCGCTGGCCGCCGTGTTCGAGGCGAGCGGCGACTGGATTGCCGACAACCGCGCCGCCACCGCGCGCGCGCTGCAGCGCTTTGCCGGCCTGCGCAGCCGCCACCAGCGCCTGTTGCAAGCCCACCTGGTGCAGCGCCCGCCCCTGGCCAGCCTGCGCGCCGACGCCGTGCCGTTCGAGGCCGCGGTGCAGGCAGCGCTGCGCGGCGAAGACCACGGCCCGCTGTTCGTCACGCCGGCCCAGGTGGCGCCCGTGTGGCTGTGGCTGGACGCCGGGCTCAGTGCCCCGCCCGCCCCCGGCAGCGCCCCGGGCAACGGCCCTGAGAACGCCACGCGCCCCGACGCCGACGCTGCCGCCCCGGAACGCCAGCGGCGCAGGCGCTCGCGCCGCGTCGAGCACGAGAAAGTGCACAACCCGCTGCTGGTGGCCGCCAAGGTCGAGGCCATCACCACCTGGAGCGAGCTGGTGCGCCTGGACCGCGGCACCGACGACGAGGCCGACCCCAACGCAACCGCGGCCGCCAACGACATGGACACGCTGTCGCTGGCGCGCGGCGAGCAGACCACGGCATCGCGCATCAAGTTCGACCTGGACCTGCCCAGCGCAGCGCACGACGACCTGCCGCTCGGCCCCGGCCGCAAAACGCCCGAGTGGGACTGGCGCCGGCGGGCGCTGCTGCCCGACCACTGCGCGGTGCAGTGTTCCGTGGCGCGCCCCGGCGCACCGTACACGCCACCGCCGACACTGCGCGCCACGGCGCGGCGCGTGCGCCGGCGCCTCGAAGCGCTGCGCGCCGCGCCGCGCTGGCAGGGCGGCCAGATGCTGGGCGATGAATTCGACATCGACGCCTGGGTGCGCTTCCGGACCGAGGCCTGCAGCGGCGCGCGACACAGCGACGCGCCGCCGGTGTACCTGCGCCGCCAGCGCAGCGAGCGCAGCCTGGCGACGCTGCTGCTGGCCGACCTGTCGCTGTCGACCGACGCCTATGCCACCGACCACGCGCGCGTGATCGACGTGATCCGCGACGCGCTGTACGTGTTTGGCGAGGCGCTGTCGGCCACGGGCGACGCCTTCGAGATGCTCGGGTTCAGTTCGGTGCGGCGCCAGCATGTGCGCATCCAGCACCTCAAGGGCTTTGGCGAGCGCTGGAACGACACCGTGCGCAGCCGCGTGGGCGCGATCAAGCCCGGCTTCTACACGCGCATGGGCGCCGCGCTGCGCGATGCGACGCGGCGCCTCTCGGCCCGCCCCGAGCGCCAGCGCCTGCTGCTGGTGCTGACCGACGGCAAGCCCAACGACCTCGACGTCTACGAAGGCCGCTACGGCCTCGAAGACACGCGCCATGCGGTGCAGGAAGCGCGCGAGGCCGGCCTGGTGCCGTTCTGCGTCACCATCGACCGCGAGGCGCACGACTATCTGCCGATGCTCTTTGGCAGCCAGGGCTATGCGCTGGTGCGCCAGCCCCAAGACCTGGTACAGCGCCTGACCCAGGCCTGGGCGACGCTGGCACGCTGAGCCCGGCAGTTCCGCTTTCCGCAAAAAACCAAGCCGTCCCGCGCAAGCCCTGCGCGGTTGAATGGTCGAGTTCACGGGCTGGCGTCGCGGGACCGAACGCTTTGTCTTTGGGCGCGGCCGGCCCATGCGCGCCCCCCAGGGACGCCATCGCTCCCCGGCCGTGCCGTCCAGCGGGCGCTCCAGTGCGCGGCCCGAATCGCTCGCCCGCCGGTCGATTTCGACGCATTTGTCGGCATTGGACTACAGCCTGTCGGGCGCCAGGCGACGCATGATTTTCGTGCTGTCGTTCACAGCTGGCCTGAAGGGGCGAAGCTCAGCCACACGAGGCACCGACATGACTTCATTGATGCTCGCCCGGATCCAGTTCGGTTTCACGATCTCGTTCCACATCTTGTTTCCAGCCCTGACCATCGGGTTGGCGAGCTATCTGGCGGTGCTGGAGGGCCTGTGGCTGCGCACGGGCCGCAAGGTCTACATCGACCTCTACCAGTTCTGGATCAAGGTGTTTGCGGTGGCCTTCGGAATGGGCGTGGTGTCGGGGCTGGTCATGGCCTACCAGTTCGGCACGAACTGGAGCAACTTTTCACGCTTTGCCGGGGGGGTCACGGGCCCGCTGCTCGCCTACGAGGTCCTGACGGCCTTCTTCCTCGAAGCCGGTTTTCTCGGCGTGATGCTGTTCGGGCGGGACCGTGTCGGGCCGGCGCTGCACTTCGTGTCGACGTTGGCGGTCGCGCTCGGAACGCTGGTCTCCGCCACCTGGATCCTGGCCTCGAACAGCTGGATGCAGACGCCCCAAGGCCACGAGATCATCCACGGGCGTGTCGTACCGGTCGACTGGCTGCGCGTGGTCCTGAACCCATCGTTTCCCTATCGCCTGGCGCACACCGTCGTCGCCTCGTACCTTGCGACCGCGCTCATGGTGGCGGGTGCCGCAGCCTGGCACCTGCTGGCGGGCCGCGACAACACCCGTGTGCGCACCATGCTGTCCATGGCCCTGTGGATGCTCCTGGCGGCCGCGCCGATCCAGGCGCTCATCGGCGACCAGCACGGGCTGAACACGCTCGAACACCAGCCCGCCAAGCTGGCGGCGATCGAGGGCCACTGGGAACGCACGCCCGAAGGCGCCGGGGTGCCGCTGAAACTGTTCGGCTGGCCGGACATGGAGGCGGAGGTGACGCGCTACGCGATCGAGATTCCCCGGGCCGGCAGCCTGCTGCTCGCACACAGCTGGGACGGGCAGATACCGGCGCTCAAGGACTTTCCGCCCGCAGACCGGCCGAACTCGACGGTGGTGTTCTGGACGTTCCGCGCCATGGTGGGGCTCGGTGTCCTGATGATTGCACTGGCCTTCTGGGGGCTGTGGCTGCGCCGGGGGCAGCGCATCTTCTCGCACCGCGCCTTCCTGCGCTTTGCGCTGGCGCTGTCGCCGGCCGGCCTGGTGGCGATCCTTGCAGGTTGGCTGACGACGGAAGTAGGCCGGCAACCCTGGATCGTGTATGGGGTCATGCGCACTGCCGAGGCGGTGTCGCCGCAGCATTCCGCGTCGCAGGTGGGCTTCACGCTCGGCCTCTTCGTGCTCGTCTATTTCGCGGTGTTCGGCGCGGGAACGGCCTATGGGCTGCGCCTGATCCGAAAAGGGCCCGCGAGCAACGGCGGCGACGCCCCGGTGCACGGTGGACCGGGGGAGCCGCGCCAGCCGATGCGCCCGCTGTCGGCGGCATCGGAGGGCATGGACGCAGTGGATGCGCTCGCAGCACCGGAGGTTCCCCATGGGCATTGATCTTCCTCTCATCTGGGCCGTCATCATTCTGTTCGGCATCATGATGTACGTGGTGATGGACGGCTTCGATCTGGGCATCGGCATCCTGTTCGCGCTCGTGCCCGCGACGGCGGACCGCGACGTGATGATGAACACGGTCGCCCCCGTGTGGGACGGAAACGAAACCTGGCTGGTGCTCGGCGGTGCGGGCCTGCTCGCGGCCTTCCCGCTCGCCTATGCGGTGATCCTCAGCGCGTTCTACCTGCCGTTGATCCTGATGCTGGTGGGTCTGGTCTTCCGCGGCGTCGCTTTCGAGTTCCGCTTCAAGGCCCACGCGGCGCGGCGCCACTGGTGGGACGCCGCGTTCATCGGTGGATCGCTGGCCGCCACGTTCTTCCAGGGCGTGACGCTGGGCGCCTTCCTCAGCGGGCTCACGGTGGTGGACGGCAACTTCGCAGGCGGCCCGTTCGATTGGATTTCGCCGTTTTCCGTGTTCACCGGGCTCGCGCTGGTGGCCGCCTATGCACTGCTCGGCGCCACGTGGCTCGTCATGAAGACTGAGGGCGACCTCCAGGAACGCATGCGCACGCTGGCCCGGCCGCTGGTGTGGGCGATGCTCGCGGTGATCGTCGCGTTGAGCGTGTGGACGCCGCTGGCCCACCCAGCCATCGCCGAGCGGTGGTTCTCGCTGCCCAACCTGCTGTACTTCGCGCCGGTGCCCCTGCTGGTGGCGGCCGTCGTCTGGCGCTTGCTGCAAACGCTGCGCGGCTCGACCCACGCCGGGCCGTTCGTCCTGACGCTGGCGCTGCTGTTTCTCGGCTACACGGGCCTGGGCATCAGTCTGTGGCCCAACATCATTCCTCCGGACATTTCGATCTGGCAAGCTGCCGGGCCGGCGCAAAGCCTGGGCTTCACCCTCGTGGGCGCGCTGCTGATCATTCCGATCATCCTGATGTACACGGCGTGGAGCTACTGGGTCTTCAGGGGCAAGGTGCGGCATGGCGACGGGTACCACTGAGTCGACGACACGCCTTTGGCTGCGGCGCTTGGCATGGCTCGTCGTTATCTGGCTGGCCAGCGTGGCTGCCCTGTTCCTGGTGGCCAGCGCGCTCCGGTACCTCATGGCAGCGGTGGGATTCTCGGCGTAGCGCGGGTGGGCCTGCAGGCCCTCCCTTTTCGGCCAACCCGACAGGCCTGGTTTGCCGCCCCCTGGAATTGGCCCATGCCGGCGGACGCAAAAAGGGCCTCTGAGGGCCCTTCTGCGCAACGGCGTGCGAAGGCCTTCAGCAGCCCGCAGGGCGGTTGGTCCGCATGGGCACGATGCCGTTGACGCGGATGGTGTTGTTGGAGCCATCGGTCGCGGTCATGGCGGTGTTCTCGAAGCGCACCTGGTCGCGGTCGCGCGCGACCACCGTGTTGTCGCTGCTGGCGATGGCGTATTCCTTGCCCGAGAAGGTCAGGAAGGCGGCATACAGGACATTCGCATTGGGCTGGTAGCGGATGTCGCCAAACGCCGTGGTGTCTGCGGCCACCTTGTTGGCGCCGTCGAATTTGAAGCTGCAGACTTCGGGCTGCGCACCGATGGGGTTCTTTTTGTCGACATCGGTGAGGTTCAGCGCGCCGTTGCCATAGATGCCGTTGATGCCTCCGAGCGTGGACGCGGTCACCGTGAGCACGCCGGGTTCGTTGCTGGGGGTCGGATCGCTGTCGTTGCCACCGCCGCAGGCGGCCAGCAGGACAGAAGCGGCCGCGGTGGCGGCGCACAGGTTGGCAAAAGGGTGGAAGGAGGTCATGGTGGGGCGTCCGGTAGGTGGATGAAACACGGAGCGACTGGGCAGATGCCGCAGGCCGCTCCTGCCTGGTCCCTATCGTCGGCGCGCACCGCCGCGCCCCCTGTGCGCGTGCGCCGGCAGTGGGCGTAGGACCGGCGCCGACACGCGCCCCGGCGGCGCCGTGTCAGCGGGACAGCACCGGCGCCAAGGCCGCGCCGGTGTGGGTGCCGCGCCGCACCACCCCTTCGGGCGTGTCGGCGGCCACGATGCGGCCGCCGGCGCTGCCGCCTTCGGGGCCCAGGTCGATGACCCAGTCGGCCTCGGCGATCACGTCGAGGTCGTGCTCGATCACCACCACGCTGTGGCCGCCATCGACCAGCCGGTGCAGCACGCGCAGCAGCTTGTCGACGTCGGCCATGTGCAGGCCCACGGTGGGCTCGTCGAGCACGTAGAGCGTGTGCGGCGCCTTGTTGCCGCGGCGTCCGACCTCGTCGCGCACCTTGGTCAGCTCGGTCACGAGCTTGATGCGCTGCGCCTCGCCGCCCGACAGCGTGGGCGAGGGCTGGCCGAGCGTCAGATAACCCAGTCCCACATCTTTCAATAACTGCAGCGGGTGCGCGATGTTCGGCATGGCGGCAAAGAAGTCCACCGCCTCGTCCACCTCCATTTGCAGCACGTCGCCGATGCTCTTGCCGCGCCAGGTCACGGCCAGCGTTTCGGGGTTGAAGCGCGCGCCGTGGCAGGCCTCGCACGGCACCTTCACGTCGGGCAGGAAGCTCATGGCGATGGTGCGTATGCCCTGGCCTTCGCAGCTATGGCAGCGGCCTTCGCCGGTGTTGAAGCTGAAGCGCCCGGCGGCGTAGCCGCGCGCCTTGGCCTCCAGGGTTTCGGCGAACAGCTTGCGCACCGTGTCCCAGAAGCCGATGTAGGTGGCGGGGCAGCTACGCGGCGTCTTGCCGATCGGCGTCTGGTCGACTTCGAGCACGCGGTCGATGGTCTCGAAGCCGGCCAAGCCCGTGCAGCCGACCAGCGCGGGCGCCCTGCCCGCGTCCATGGCGTCGCGCCCGGCCTTCGTGCTGCGCTGCTGCACCCAGGCCTGCACGTTGGTGAGCAGCACATCGCGCGCCAGCGTCGACTTGCCCGATCCGCTGACGCCCGCCACGGCGACCAGGCGGTGCAGCGGCACGCTGGCGGTGAGGTTCTGCAGGTTGTGCAGCTGCGCGCCGTACACCGTGAGCCAGCGCGTCGCTCCGTCCGTTTTTGGGTCTTTTTGGCCTGCAACGCTTGCTGTGCCTGCGATGTCAGCTATGGAATCAGGAGTCATGACAGGCCTGCGCGCCTGCAGCGGGTGGCGCATGGCGTGCAGCAGGTAGCGCCCGGTCTGCGAATCCGCCGCACCGGTGATGTCGGCCACGCGGCCCTCGGCCACCAGCCGGCCGCCGCGCTTGCCGGCGCTCGGACCGATGTCGATGATGTGATCGGCGCGCCGGATCGTGTCTTCGTCGTGCTCCACCACCACCAGGGTGTTGCCCTTGCTGCTGAGCTGGTGCAGGGCGTTGAGCAGGATCTGGTTGTCGCGCGCATGCAGGCCGATGGTCGGCTCGTCGAGCACATAGCACACGCCCTGCAGGTTGCTGCCCAGCTGCGCGGCCAGGCGGATGCGCTGCGCCTCGCCGCCGCTGAGCGTGGGCGCACCGCGGTCGAGCGTGAGGTAGCCCAGGCCCACTTCTTCAAGAAATTCGAGCCGGCTCTGGATCTCGGGCAGCAGGTCGCGCGCGATCTCGGCCTGGCGGCCCGTGAGCGCCAGCGCAGCCGCCCAGGCGCGGATGTCGGTCACCGACAGGCGCGCAATGTCGGTGATGGCCACGCCCGCGCGCCCGCTCGCGGCGTCTTCGCCAAACTGCACGGCGCGCGCCGTGGCGTTCAGCCGCGTGCCGTGGCAGGTCGTGCAGGCCAGGCCTTCGACGTCTTCGACCTCGGGCTCGGCAAAGGTCTGCTCGCGGCCCTTCTGGTCGTCGGCCAGCACCGAGTCGTCGAACACCTTGCGCTGCTCTTTGGTGAGCTGCACGCCCGTGCCGACGCAGTCGGGACACCAGCCGTGCTTGCTGTTGTAGCTGAACAGGCGCGGGTCGAGCTCGGCATAGCTCGTCGCGCAGACCGGGCAGGCGCGCTGGGTCGAGAACACCTGCAGCCGCCCGATGCCCGCGGTCGGCAGGCCGCCCTCCAGCGCCTCGGCCAGGCCGTCGAGGTGCGAGAGCACATGCACCACGCCCTTGCCGTGCGTGAGCGCCTGCGCCAACGCGATGCGCAGCAGCGCCTCGTTCTCGGGCCGCACATCGAGGCTCATCACCGGCAGCTCGATGGTGTGCTCCTTGAAGCGGTCGAGGCGCGGGAACGGCGCCGTCTGCACGAAGTGGCCATCGACGCGCAGGTGCGTGTGGCCGCGCGGGCGCGCCCAGTCAGCCAGCTCGGTGTAGACGCCCTTGCGGTTCAGCACCAGCGGAGCAAGCAGGCCGATGTGCTGGCCGCGGTAGTTCTGCAGCAGCTGCGCGGCGATGCTGTCGGTCGTTTGCGGCTGCACCGCCGCGCCGTCGTGCCTGCAGTGCTGCACGCCGAGCTTGACGTAGAGCAGGCGCAGATAGTGCCAGACCTCGGTGGTCGTGCCGACGGTGGACTTGCGGCCGCCGCGCGAGAGGCGCTGCTCGATCGCCACGGTGGGCGGAATGCCGTAGACCGCATCGACTTCGGGGCGCCCGGCCGGCTGCACGATGCTGCGCGCATAAGCGTTGAGCGATTCCAGGTAGCGGCGCTGGCCTTCGTTGAACAGGATGTCGAACGCCAGCGTGGACTTGCCCGAACCGCTGACCCCCGTGACCACACTGAACTGGCCGCGCGGAATGCTGACGCTTAGGCCCTTGAGGTTGTGCTCGCGCGCGTTCACGATGTCGATGGTGTTTTTGGCCTGCAGCGCTCTGCGGTACTGCGCCTGCAGCTCTCTTTTAAGGAGCACCGAAGTGTCTTCGTGCACCGCATGGCCCGCCGCGCCGATAGCCTGCGCGTAGTCGCGCAGCGCCGCGCCCGTGTGCGACGTGGCGTGTTCGCGCACCGCCTCGGGCGGCCCCTCGGCCACGACCCAGCCGCCGGCGTCGCCGCCCTCGGGGCCGAGGTCGATCAGCCAGTCGGAGGCAGCGATCACGTCGAGGTTGTGCTCGATCACGACCAGCGAATGGCCGGCGTCGAGCAGCTTGCCGAACGCGCGCATCAGCTTGGCGATGTCGTCGAAATGCAGGCCGGTGGTCGGTTCGTCGAACAGGAACAGCGTGCCCTTGCGCGCCAGCGGCTGGCGGCTGTTTGACGCGCTTTTGGCCGCGCCGGCCAGGAAACCCGCGAGCTTGAGCCGCTGCGCCTCGCCGCCGCTGAGCGTGGGCACGGGCTGGCCGAGCTTCACGTATTCGAGCCCGACATCGACGATGGGCTGCAGCGCGCGGACCACGTCGCGGTCTTTGGCGAACAGCGCCACGGCTTCGCTCACGGTGAGGTCGAGCACGTCGGCCACGTTGAGGGCCTTGCCGCCGCGCTCGATCGCCACCTGCAGGATTTCGGGCCGGTAGCGCTTGCCGTCGCAGTCGGGGCAGCGCAGGTAGACGTCGGAGAGAAACTGCATCTCGACATGCTCGAAGCCCGAGCCGCCGCAGGTCGGGCAGCGCCCGTCGCCGCTGTTGAAGCTGAACTTGCTCGCCGTGTAGCTGCGCTCGCGCGCGAGCGGCGCTGTGGCGAACAGCTCGCGCACGGTGTCCCAGGCGCCGACGTAGCTCACGGGATTCGAGCGCGCGGTCTTGCCGATCGGCGACTGGTCGACGAACACCACGTCGTTCAGGTGGTCGGCGCCGAGCAGGCGCTCGAATGCGCCGGGCGTTTCGGTGGCCTTGCCGAAGTGGCGCTGCAGCGCCGGCGCCAGCACGTCCTGGACCAGGCTCGACTTGCCCGAGCCGCTGACGCCGGTGATGGTGACCAGGCGCTGCAGCGGAAACTCGACCGCTACGTCCTTGAGGTTGTGCTCGCGCACGCCTTCGAGGATGAGGCGCGGCGTGGCGTCCGTCACGCGGCGCGCAAACGGTGCGCCGACCCGCTTGCGCCCGCCGAGGTACTGGCCCGTGAGCGTGTCGGCGCTGCGCAGCGCCTCGGGCGTGCCGTCGAACACGATGCGCCCGCCGCGCTCGCCCGGACCGGGTCCGAAGTCGATCACGCGGTCGGCCGCGAGCATCACGGCCGGGTCGTGTTCGACCACCACCAGGGTGTTGCCGGCATCGCGCAGGCGCAGCATGGCCTCGGTGATGCGGTGCATGTCGCGCGGGTGCAGGCCGATGCTGGGCTCGTCGAGCACGAACAGCGTGTTGACGAGCGAGGTGCCGAGCGCCGTGGTCAGATTGATGCGCTGCACCTCGCCGCCGCTGAGCGTGCGGCTTTGCCGGTCGAGCGTGAGGTAGCCGATGCCGACGTCGCACAGGTACCGAAGGCGCGTGGTGATTTCCGCGTGCAGCAGCTTGAGCGCCTGGGCGTCGCCGCTGCGCGCGTCGGCCGGGGCGGTTTTTGCCTCAAAACCGGCCGTAACGATTGCCCTGTCTGCGCTGTCAGCTATTGAATCAGGAGTCTCTGCGCTGGCCATGCGGTCGAAGAAGCGCCGCAATCGGTCGATCGGCAGCAGCATCAGGTCGTGCAGGCACAGGCCCGGCAGGGCTTCGAGCTGGGCGCGGCTCCACTGCACGCCCTGCGGCAGGAAGCGCTGCGCGGGCGGCAGCACGGCGTCGGCGTCCGCCTGGCTGCCGATGCGCCACAGCAGGCTCTCGGTCTTCAGGCGCGCGCCGCCGCAGCTGGGGCACGGCGTGTAGCTGCGGTACTTGGACAGCAGCACGCGGATGTGCATCTTGTAGGCCTTGGTTTCGAGGTACTCGAAGAAGCGCTTGATGCCGTACCACTGCTGGTTCCACTTGCCGTTCCAGTTCGGCGAGCCCTGGATGACCCAGTGCTGGTGCTCGTCGCTGAGGCGGTTCCACGGCGTGTCGCGCGGGATGCCGGCGGCTTCGGCGTGGCGCAGGAGGTCGTCCTGCGCTTCCTTCCACGCGGGTGTCTGCAGGGTCTTGATGGCGCCCGCGCGCAGCGTCTTTTTGGCGTCGGGGATCACCAGCCCGTAGTCCACGCCGATCACGCGTCCAAAGCCGCGGCAGGTCTCGCAGGCGCCCACCGCCGAGTTGAACGAGAACATCGACGCCAGAGGCTCGCTGTAGCGCAGGTCGCTGTCGGGGCAGTGCAGGCCGGTCGAAAACCGCCACACCTCAGGTTCGCCGCCGTCGGCCAGCCGGTAGACATTGAGCCGCCCGGCACCGCGCTTAAGCCCCACCTCGATCGCCTCGATGGCGCGCGCTTTTTCAGTGTTGCCGAGGCGAAAGCGGTCGGCCACCACGTCAAGCAGCTTGATGCCGCCCGATTCGCGCTCCGCCTGCACCTTGGTAAAGCCGCTGGCCGACAGCCACTGCGCGACTTCGTCGGCGCTGGTGTGGGCGGGCAGCTCCACGGGGAAGGTCAGCACGATGCGCGGATCGCCGGCGGCAACGCACAGGCGCTGCAGCTCGGCGTAAATGGTCTCGGGCGAATCGTGGCGCACGGGCTTCGCGGTCTGGCGATCGAACAGCTGGCCGGCGCGCGCGAACAGGAGCTTGAGGTGGTCGTTGAGCTCGGTCATCGTGCCCACGGTGGAGCGCGAGCTGCGCACCGGGTTGGTCTGGTCGATGGCGATGGCCGGCGGCACGCCATCGACCTTGTCCACGGCCGGCTTGTCCATGCGGTCGAGGAACTGGCGCGCGTAAGCGCTGAAGGTTTCGACGTAGCGGCGCTGGCCCTCGGCGTAGAGCGTGTCGAACACCAGGCTGGACTTGCCCGAGCCGCTCGGGCCGGTGACCACGGTGAGCTCGCCGGTGTGGAGGTCGAGGTCCAGGTTTTTCAGGTTGTGCTGGCGCGCGCCGCGGATGCGGATCAGTCCCTGGGTCATGGCAGACGGTCTTTCTGGGGGTAGGCGGAACATTCTAGAAGCCCGCCACACCGCCGGCGCCCCAGGCTCCGAATGGCCCCAGCCAGGGCTTGCGCCGGCGCAAGCGTGCGCCGACATCGCGCAAACCCGCTCACGCGCGCGCCTGGTTCTCTCCTAGACTGGGTCTTTTTTCACGGCAAAGGCAAGGCATGAATCACTGGAAGAGCTTCTGGATGGGCACAGCGTGCATGGCGTGGCTGGTGGGCGCAGCCCAGGCCCAGATCCTGGTCGGGCAGACGGTGGGCATCAGCGGCTCGGCGGCGGCCACCGTGAAGGAGTCGATGGGCGGTGCCGCGCTCTACATCAACCACATCAACGCCCAGGGCGGCGTGGCCGGCCAGAAGATCGAGGTGCTCTCGCTCGACGACAAGTTCGACCCGAAGCTCACGCTGGACAACACGCGCACCCTGATCGAGCAAAAAGGCGTGATCGCGCTGTTCATGACCCGCGGCACCCCGCACACCCAGGGCATCCTGCCGCTGCTCGAGCAACATGGCGTGCCGCTGGTGGGGCCGTCCACCGGGGCCATGGTGCTGCACCAGCCGCTGCAGAAGTACATCTTCAACGTGCGCGCGCCCTACCAGCGCGAGGTCGAAAAGGCCATCACGCACCTGAACACCCTGGGCGTGCAGCGCATCGGCGTGGTGCACGTGGACGACAGCTTTGGCGCCGACGGCCTGGCGGGCGCCCTGGCGGGCTTCAAGGCCAACCAGATCGAGGCCTTGTTCGTCGAGAAATTTGACCGCGCCAAGCCCGACTACAGCGCGCTGGCGCCGCGCGTGTCGCAAAAGCAGCCCCAGGCGGTGATCTTCATCGGCACGGGCGCCGCCGTGGTCGATGGCATCAAGGCGCTGCGCGGCGCCGGGGTGACGGGGCAGATCGTGACGCTGTCGAACAACGCCTCGGGCGGTTTCGTCAAGGCCCTGGGCGAACAGGCGCGCGGCGTGGTGGTGACCCAGGTGTTCCCATCGGAGCGCTCGATGAGCTACCCGGTGATCAAGGAAGCCATGGCACTGGCCAAGGCCCAGCACACCGGCGCCCTCACGCCCGCCATGGTGGAGGGCTTCGTGAACGCGAAGGTGCTGGTCGAGGGCCTGCGCCGCGCCGGCCCCAAGCCCGACCGCGCCCGCCTGCATGCGGCGCTGGAAAGCATGCGCAAATATGACCTGGGCGGCCTGGAGCTGAGCTACAGCAGCACCAGCCATACGGGCCTGGACTTTTCCGACCTGTCCATCATCGGCCAGGACGGCAGCTTCCGGCGCTGAGCCCGCCCGCGCAGGGATGCAAAAAAGGCCTCACACCTTCGCAGGTGTGGGGCCTTTGGCTTCCAACCCTGCCAGGCGGGCGGGCACACGGCCCGCCTGGCAAAGGCATCAGAAGTTGTGGCGAACGCCGACGGCGAGAGAACTGAAGTCCTGGCCAGAAGGCGCGCTGTAGTTTGCGTTCGCGCTGTTGTTCACGCGGGTGTAGTAGCCGTACACCTTGGTGCGCTTGCTCAGGTTGTAGTTGTAAGCCAGGGTGTACTGCGTGGCTCCCGAATCGGCCACATTGCTCCACTTATTGGCACGGCCCACGTTCAGGTGGAACTCGGAAGCGCCCAGGGCGTACATACCGGCCAAGCGGAAGTTGTTGCGGGTACCTGCACCGGTCGAAACCAATTGGTTCGCATCCTTGTTGCGCTGGTAGTAGCCACCCACCGTGAACTGGCCAATGGTGTACAGAGCGCGCAGCCCGAACTGGTTGTTGCTGTTCACCGCGCTGTAGCCAGCGCCCAGGGCCAGGGGGCCCATGTTGTAGTTGGCAGCCAGGTCGTAGCCGTTCTTGCCGCCGGAGGTTTGCTCGTGCAGGTTCACGGCAGCATCAACGGTCAGTCCGCCGAAGCTGGGGGTGCGGTAGCCCACCTTGTTCTTGGTGCCCAGGCCACCGAACCACACGGGGTCGTAGTACAGGGCGTCAGACGACGAACCGGTGTCGTGGTTGTGCATGCTGACGTAGTCGGCAGTGGCGTAGTAGGACTCGGGCGTGAAGTTGCCCAGGCGCACCATGCCGAAGCCGCCGGACAGGTTCACTTCGCTTTGGCGGCCAAAGGTGATCCCGCCGTTGGAACTGGGAAGGCCGGGCCAGCCCGTGCCAGCGCCGGTGTCCGAAGCAAAGCCGCTTTCGAGCTGGAAGCCAGCCTTCAGGCCGCCGCCCAGGTCTTCCGTACCCTTGAAACCAAAGCGCGAGGAGTTGTTGAAGAGGCCATTGACCTTGGTGTCACCTGTTTTTTGGTGTTCCACGGTGGTGTTCACGCGACCATACAGAGTGACGCTGCTCTGCGCGAGGGCAGCGCTGCTGCCCACAACTGCCAGCAGGGCCAGCAACAAACGACTTGGGTTTTGCATGTGATTTCCTTGAATGATCTTGACCATCGATGGGTAGGGCACGGTCTGCAGTTTTTGACTGATCAGTCCAAGGTGCATCTACCATCAAAATTTTAGGTTCAACCGCACTTCAGACCACAGTTTGGCGACGCCTTCATGACCAAAGTGATGCGTGGGCGCCACACGGGGACGCTTTGCGTCGCCCGGTTCTGCCGCTGGCCCCGCAATGGGACCAGCGGCAGCGCACTCAGTCGTCGGCGTAGATGTCCACGTCCTTGGTGTCGCGCAGGAACAGCGTGCCCACCACCAGCGTCATGCCGGCAATGATGATGGGGTACCACAAGCCGCTGTACATGTTGCCCGTCTGCGCCACGATGGCGAACGACATGGTGGGCAGCAGGCCGCCGAACCAGCCATTGCCGATGTGGTAGGGCAGGCTCATCGAGGTGTAGCGGATGCGCGTCGGGAACATTTCCACCAGGATGGCGGCAATGGGACCGTACACCATGGTCACCAGGATCACGAGGTAGGTCAGGATGACGATCATCATGACCTTGTTCATCTTGGCGGGGTCGGCCTTGGTCGGATAGCCGTCGGCCTTGAGCGTGTCGGCCACGGCCTTCTTGAACTCGGCGTCCTTCTTCTTGGCTTCGTCGGCGGCCAGGCCCTTCGACGCGTAGCTCGGGATGGTCACGTCGCCGATCTTGATGACCGCAGGCGTTCCGGCGGGTGCGTCTTCGCCGTCATAGCTGACCGAGCCGGCGGCCAGCACCTGCTTGGCGATGTCGCACGAGCTCGTGAACTTGGCCGTGCCCGTGGGGTTGAACTGGAACGAGCACTCCCTGGGGTCGGCCACGACCACGACCTTGTTCGCAGCCTGCGCCTGGGCGAGGTCGGGGTTGGCCGCTTCGGTCAGGGCCTTGAACACCGGGAAGTAGGTCAGCACGGCCAGCAGACAGCCCAGCATGATGATGGGCTTGCGGCCGATCTTGTCGGACAGCGTGCCAAAGATCACGAAGAACGGGGTGCCGATCAGCAGGGCCGCGGCGATCATCAGGTTGGCCGTGACGGCATCGACTTTGAGCTGCTGCGTCAGGAAGAACAGCGCATAGAACTGGCCCGTGTACCAGACCACGGCCTGGCCGGCCGTGAGGCCGATCAGCGCCAGGATGACGATCTTGAGGTTCTTCCACTGGCCGAAGGACTCGGACAGCGGCGCCTTGGAGGTGCGGCCCTCGGCCTTCATTTTCTGGAAGGCCGGCGACTCGGACAGCGACAGCCGGATCCACACCGACACCCCCAGCAGCAGGATGGACAGCAGGAACGGAATGCGCCAGCCCCAGTCGACAAAAGCTTCCTCGCCCATGAACGTGCGCGTGCCCAGGATCACCAGCAGCGACAGAAACAGGCCTAGCGTGGCCGTGGTCTGGATCCACGAGGTGTAGGCGCCGCGCTTGCCGTGCGGCGCGTGCTCAGCCACGTAGGTGGCGGCACCGCCGTACTCGCCGCCCAGTGCCAGGCCCTGCAGCATGCGCAGCGCGATCAGGATCACCGGCGCCGCCACGCCGATGCTGGCGTAGGTCGGCAGGATGCCCACGATGAAGGTGGACAGGCCCATGATCAGGATGGTGACCAGGAAGGTGTACTTGCGCCCGATCATGTCGCCCAAGCGACCGAACACCAGTGCGCCGAAGGGCCGCACGATGAAGCCGGCGGCAAAAGCCAGCAGCGCAAAGATGAACGCCGACTGCGGATCGAGGCCGCTGAAGAACTGCTTGGCGATGATGGCGGCGAGCGAGCCGTACAGGTAAAAGTCGTACCACTCGAACACGGTGCCGAGTGACGAAGCGAAGATGACTTTTCGCTCCTCTGCTGACATCGGCCTGGGAGCCGGGTGGCCGGCACCCAGGCTGGCGGCATTGATGGCCATGGTTTTGTCTCCTAAGTTTTATGGGGAACTACAGGCAGTGAAAAATTTACCTGTGGTTGCACTATCCGGTCGGGCACTGACGCCGCTCTGACGCGTTTCTTACAGAAGTTGACGGCAAACTTTCGCGGTCCTTACGGCTTTGGTAGTAACCCGGCCGTGCCTTTTCCCGATGTGAAAAAGGGGCACTTGGCAGGCCGTTGCGCGCCGGCACCGTGCAGCCAGGGCCGGCCCTGCGGCAGGCCGAGAAACCGCTGCGCACCCGCTGGCGGCCGCGCAGCGTAAGCACTTGGTCAGTGGGCGTTTGCAGAATCAAAAACCTGCGGACCGGTGCGCCGGCCTGCATGGCGGTTCCGCATCCACCCCGAGGAGAGACACCCATGAGCGACCCCATCGTCGACAGAATACAAAGGCACCCCAAGTACCTCGAGCTGCGCCGCAAGCGCAACCGCCTGGCCATCGTCCTGACGGCGTTGATGATGGTCGTGTACTACGGCTACATCGCGCTGATCGCCTTTGACAAGGAATTCCTGGCGCGCCCGATCGGCGCAGGCGTGACCTCGCTGGGCATTCCGATCGGTTTCGGCGTGATCGTCTTCACCATCGTGATCACCGGCATCTATGTGCGCCGCGCCAACGGCGAATTCGACAACCTGACCAAAGACATCCTGAAGGACGCATCGCAATGAACGCACGGCACAACAACGCAGGCGGCGCGTTGGCGCTGCTGGCCCTGCTGGCGGCGGCGGGCGGCGCCCATGCCGCCGGCGGCGACCTGGGCCAGTCCGCCAAGCAGGCGACCAACTGGACGGCCATCGTCATGTTTGCCGTCTTTGTCGCCGGCACGCTCTGGATCACCAAGTGGGCGGCCTCCAAGACCAAGTCGGCGTCCGACTTCTACACCGCTGGCGGCGGCATCACTGGCTTCCAGAATGGCCTGGCGATTGCCGGCGACTACATGTCGGCCGCGTCCTTCCTGGGCATTTCGGCGGCCGTGATGGCCTCGGGCTACGACGGCCTGATCTACTCGCTGGGCTTTCTCGTGGGCTGGCCCATCATCACCTTCCTGATGGCCGAGCGCCTGCGCAACCTGGGCAAGTTCACGTTTGCCGACGTGGCCGGCTACCGCTTCCAGCAGGGCCCGATCCGCGCGTTCGCCGCGTCGGGCACGCTGGTGGTGGTGGCGTTCTACCTGATCGCGCAGATGGTCGGCGCGGGCCAGCTCATCAAGCTGCTGTTTGGCCTCGAATACTGGATGGCCGTGGTCATCGTCGGCGCGCTGATGATGGTCTATGTGCTGTTCGGCGGCATGACCGCCACCACCTGGGTGCAGATCATCAAGGCCTGCCTGCTGCTGGCCGGCGTGACCTTCATGGCCTTCATGGTGCTCGCGCAGTTCGGCTTCAGCCCCGAGGCGCTGTTTGCGCGCGGCGTGGAGGTGCGCGCCGCCATTGCCGCCAACACCGGCAAGACACCCGAAGAGGCGGCCAAGGCCGGCCTGGCCATCATGGGGCCGGGCGGCTTCATCAAGGACCCGATTTCGGCCATCTCGTTCGGCATGGCGCTGATGTTCGGCACGGCCGGCCTGCCGCACATCCTGATGCGCTTCTTCACCGTGCCCGATGCCAAGCAGGCACGCAAGTCGGTGCTGTGGGCCACGACCTGGATCGGCTACTTCTACGTCCTGATCTTCATCATCGGCTTTGGTGCCATCACCCTGGTGCTCACCAACCCCGAGTTCGCGGATGTGGCCACGGGCGTGATCCACGGCGGCGCGGGCACGGCCAACATGGCGGCGGTGCTGGTGGCCAAGTCGGTGGGCGGCAATATCTTCTTCGGCTTCATCTCGGCCGTGGCCTTCGCGACCATCCTGGCCGTGGTCGCGGGCCTGACGCTCTCGGGCGCTTCGGCCGTGTCGCACGACCTGTACGCCACGGTGTTCAAGAAGGGCAAGGCCGACAGCGCCTCGGAGCTCAAGGTCTCGCGCATGACCACGCTGGCCCTGGGACTGATCGCCGTGGTGCTGGGCATCGTGTTCGAGAAGCAGAACATCGCGTTCATGGTGTCGTTGGCGTTCGCCATCGCGGCCTCGGCCAACTTCCCGGTGCTGTTCCTGTCGGTGCTCTGGAAGGACTGCACGACGCGCGGCGCGGTGATCGGCGGCTTCCTGGGCCTGATCTCGTCGGTGGGCCTGACCATCGTGTCGCCCTCGGTCTGGGAAGCCACGCTGGGCCACCCGGCCGGCTCGGCCTGGTTCCCCTACACCTCGCCCGCGCTGTTCTCGATGGCGATCGGCTTCATCGGCGTGTGGCTGTTCTCGATCACCGACCGCAGCGCCAACGCCGCGCGCGAACGCGCCGCCTTCCCGGCGCAGCAGGTGCGCTCGGAAACCGGCTTTGGCGCCTCGGGTGCCTCGGGCCACTGAGACGGCAACCCACCGGGCCCGGGGCGCACGCCCCGGTGCCGCGCCGTGTGCGCTCGGGCCGCCCAAGCGCGCAAGCACTCCCAAAAAGAGAGCTTTCAGCGCTTGCCTGATCAGCGTTTGAGGCCGATTTGGCTTGAATCTCCAACGCCGGCGTCCTGCCCCTGGCGGGGAACGCAGCGGCAGGGACCACGCCTCAGCCGCCGCCGCGCAAGTGGCGCAGCTTGACGAACGCCAGTGCCGCCATCACCGCATCGTTGAGCGCGTCGTGCGCCTCGCGCTGGGGCAGGCCCAGGTCGTCCATCAGCTTGGCAAAGCGCAGGTCGATGTCCGCGTTGGCCTGCTGCTGGTAGGGCGGCAGCTGCCGGAACTTGTGGTCGTAGTACAGCGCCGAGACCTCTATTTTTTGCTGCGGCAGCCCCATGCCGAGGAGCGGCCAGAGGGCGCGGTTGAGCATGGCGACGTCGAACTCGAGGAAGTAGCCCACCAGCGGGCGGCTGCCGATGAAGTGCAGCAGCTGGTGCATCGCCTCGCCCAGCGGCAGCCCCTGGGCCACGTCCCGGCTGCGCAGGCGGTGGATGCGCACGCTCTCGGCCGGCACGTCCTTGCCGGGGCGCACCAGCAGCTCCAGGCGCTGGCTGGTCAGGATCCGGTTGCCGGCGATGCGCACCGCGCCGATGGCGATGATGTCGTCGCTGCGCACGTTGAGCCCCGTGGTCTCGCAGTCCAGCGCCACCCATTCCCCGGGCGGCGGCGGATCGAACAGGAAGGCATAGGCCGGGTCGGCCAGGTGGTAGAGCAGCCAGCGGCGCCGCAGCTGCGCCAGCCAGCGGCGCGGACCGGTGGCGGCGCTCACAGCGCGTCCAGCCGCAGGCGCTGGTGCAGCAGCGCCTTGAAGCGCTTGACCACGGTGAGCGCGTCCTTGAGCAGGTCGCGCTCCAGGCTGCTCAGGCGCTGCGGATCGACATTGCCGGTGACGGCGCGGCCGGTGTCGACCTCCGCCAGCCCGGCCTTCAGGCGCAGCCCCATCAGAAAGTGCAGGCTCTCCACCAGCTCCTCGCCGAGCCGAGCGTCCAGCGTGCCATCGGCCGCCAGCGCGGCCACGCGCTCGGCCGTGCCGGTGGCGGTCACGCGCCGCGCCAGCGCCAGGCTGCGCACGCCGTGCACGATGGGAAAGATGCCGGCCTTCTTCAGGCTGATCTGGCGCACGTCGTCGCCCAGGCCCAGCAGCCGGTTCCACCAGCCGCCGCCGTTGTCGAACTGCAGGGCCGCCGCGGCAAAGCGCGCAACCAGGGCGTCGTTGTCGGTGGCCAGCGCCATCAGCCCGCTCCGCACACCGGCCAGCAGCGCGGCGTCGCCCGCCACCGCGTGCGCGTCGAGGAAGATGGCCAGGTTCATCAGGCTGTCACCTTCGGGCAGCAGCAGCCACTGGCGCACGCGCCGCGTGAATTCGCTGGCCGTGCCGCGCCATTCGGGGTTGCTGAGCATGATGCGGCCCGGGCACTCGGGGTAGCCAAAGCGCTCCAGTACGTCCGAAAAACGCTGGCAGATGGCATCCAGGTCTTGCGGCGCGGTGTAGCCGTCGCGCAGCAGCAGGCCGTTGTCCTGGTCGGTCTTGAGCAGCTGTTCTCCGCGCCCCTCGCTGCCCATGACGAACAGGCAGCTGTGGGCCACCAGCTCGGCCGGCGCCACCATGCCCCAGGCGCGCTCGAACAGGCGCGCGTTGAGCTGCTGCACCAGCTTGGCCATCAGGCCGATGCGCGTGCCGCCGCGGTGCAGCGCGGCAATGAGTCGCGTGATCTGCGCGGCCGCCTGCGCCAGCGCCTGCAGGTCCTGCGCCTGCTCGATCTGCACCGTGATCAGGTGCGAGTGGTTGGCCAGGAAGCTGAACAGGTCGAGCGCCTCGAGGATGCCGCGCACCCCGCCGCCCTTTTCCTCGTCGTCCAGCACCACCACGCGGTGCACGCGCTCGCGCAGCAGCAGCGCCATGGCGTCTCCGAGCTGGTCGGACGCGCGCACGGTGACCACCGGGCGGCTGGCCAGCTCGCCCACCGCCAGCCGGTCGAGCGGCCGCCCGTCGAGGATGGCGCGCTGCAGCGTGGTGTTGGTGAAGATGCCCAGCCCCCCTGCCAGCCCCGTGACCAACACGCTGGTGGTGCGCTGCGCCTGGAACAGCCGCACCACGGAAACGATGTCGCACCCGGCATCGACCGTGTGCGCCGGGCGCAGGTAGGCCGCGTCCACGCGCGCCAGCGTCAGCGACTGGCGCTCGTGCTGGTCCGGGCGCTGGGCCAGCGCGCTGAGCTTGTGCCCGATGTCGGAAAACAGCAGCGCGCCGAAGGTGGTGTTGCGCGCGATCAGCTCCTTCACCGTTGCGCGGGCCAGCTGGTAGGCCACCACCTCCTGGGCCGCGACGAAGCGGCTGCTGACGCGCCCGGCCACCAGGCCGCGGCCGTCGAAGCTGTCGTCGGGGCCGTAGGTGGCCAGCACCTCGTCGCCCTCGGTCTGCGTGACATAGCCCTTGATGGGAATGAACAGGTGCGTGGGCACCGCGCCCACCTCGAGCACCACGGCGCCCTCGGGGAAGTAGGCGATGTCAACGCTGTCCTGCACCAGGCGCTGCTCGTCCAGGCTCAGGCAGTCGAACGGCGACGCGGCAAAGTTGAAGGCGTTGGGCATGGTGGGGCGCGATGGTGAACCGCCTGCGGCCTCGGTTCAGGCTGCGGCCCCCGCATTCAACCCGGCAGGCCTTGCGCCACGCTTGCAGCGGCGTCCCAGCCGGTGTCGAACCAGGCGTCGCCTTCGAGGTAGGCGCGCAGCATGGGCAGGCCGTCGAGCCCCCAGAACAGCTTGCCATCGACCTCGAACGCCGGCACGCCGAACACGCCGCGCGCGGCCGCGGCCTCGGTGTTGGCGCGCAGCAGCGCCTTCGGTTGCGCGCTGGCGCTGTCCTGGCCCGGCTGCAGCTGCGGCGCCAGCTCGGCCGCCAGCGCATCGAGCCGCGCCGCATCGAGCGCCTCGTGCCCGCCCTGCCAGACATGGCGTAGCACCGTGCCGGCGACAAAGCGGTTGACGCTGCCGTCCGCGCTGCAGGCCAGCGCCTGGCGCAACAGCGGCAGCGGATTGAACGGGTGGCGCAGCGGCATCGCGAGCGGCACGCCGAGCGCGTGGCCCAGCCAGCTGACGTGGCGGTAGGTCCAGTCGCGCTTCGGAAGAATGCCGGCCGGGCCCGGGTTGCCATGCTGCTGCAGCAGCGCGCCCAGCAGCACCGGCCGGTATTCGACGCTGTAGCTCAGCCCTTCGAGCACCTCGGGCAGGCGCTCGAAGGCCAGCCAGGCATAGGGCGAGACAAAGTCGAGGTAGAAGGTGATGTGCTTCATGTCGGCTCCTGCGCCAGGGTCTCGGGCGGAAACGGCACGCCCGCGCGCTGCGACAGCTGCGCCCAGATGGCCAGGCGCTGCGCCCGGTCGGCCTGCGACCAGGCGCGGATCTCGGGGATGGTGCGAAAGCACCCGGCGCAGTGGCTGCGGTCTTCGGTCATGCGGCAGACCGAGATGCAGGGCGAGGGGACATCCTCGTCCGAATTTTGGTCAAAATAGCCCGCAGCGCCCAGCAGGCTTGCGCGAGCAGCTATTGGTTCAATAGCATTCATGCTTGTCTCTGTTCTGTTTCCTGCACCACGTCCACCACGGGTGCGCCAGTGAGCCGTTGCAAATCGCTTGGGTGCAGTGCAAACACGCCGTGCGGGTGGCCCGCTGCAGCCCACAGCACGTCAAAGCGCTGCAGTTCGCGGTCGATCAGCGTGACCGGCGGCGTGGCGTGCGCCAGGGGTGAGACGCCGCCAATACTGAAGCCGGTGCGCGCCTTGACGAATTCGGCGTCGGCGCGGCCCAGCTTGCCGACCAGCGCCTCGACCTTCTTCTCGTCGACGCGCCGGTCGCCCGAGGTCACGACCAGCACCGCGACATCGTCGCTCTTGCGCCGGAAGATGATGCTCTTGGCCACCTGGCCGACCTCGATGCCCAGCACATCGGCCGCCTGCTGCGCGGTGCGGCAGGCGTCGTCGAGCATGCGCGGCATGTGCGGATGGCCCAGCGCCTGCAAGGCCGCCGCCACGCGCTGCACGCCCTCGGGCAAGGCTTTCAATTCAGCTCCACACATGGCGCTCACCCTGCCCGCTTGTTCAAGATCGCCATCGCCGCGCGCGAATTGGGCTTGCGGCCGAGGAAATCGCTGATGTAGGCACCGGCGTCGATCAGCTTGTCGAGGTCGATCCCCGTCTCGATGCCCATGCCGTGCAGCAGGTAGACCACGTCTTCGGTGGCCACGTTGCCGGTGGCGCCCTTGGCGTACGGGCAGCCGCCCAGGCCCGCGACCGAGGTGTCGTACTGCCACACGCCCATCTGCAGCGTGGCCAGGGTGTTGACCAGCGCCTGGCCGTAGGTGTCATGGAAGTGGCCCGACACGTCGTCGATGCCGTAGTGCTGCAGCGTGGCTTCGACCGCGCGCTGCACCTTGAGCGGCGTGCCCACGCCGATGGTGTCGGCCACGCCGACATGCTGCACGCCGATGCCCTTCATCAGGCCGGCCAGGTACGCCACGCGCTCGGGCGCAATTTCGCCCTCGTAGGGGCAGCCGACGGTGCAGCTCATGGCGCCGCGCACGGCGATGCCGGCGGCGCGCGCGGCCTCGACCACGGGCGCAAAGCGCTCGATGCTCTCGGCAATGCTGCAGTTGATGTTCTTCTGGCTGAAGGCCTCGCTGGCCGAGCCGAAGACCACGATCTCGTCGGGCCGGTCGGCCACGGCGGCCTCGAAGCCTTGCAGGTTGGGCGTGAGCACCGAGTAGCGCACGCCTTGCTTGCGCGCGATGCCTTGCATCACAGCGTGGTTGTCGGCCATCTGCGGCACCCATTTGGGGCTGACGTAGCTGGTAACCTCGATCTCTGTGAGGCCGGCGTCCTGCAGGCGGTGCACCAGGCCGACCTTGACGTCAAAGGGCACGGGCGATTTTTCGTTCTGCAGGCCGTCGCGCGGGCCAACATCGACGAGCTTGACGCGGGAGGGGTAGTTCATGGAAAGGTCCTCAACTCCAGATAACTGCGCGGGCCTTCAGTAGCCGCGGTCGGGGTTCACGATACCCGCCACGGCCTCGCCGCGCTGCAGGGCAGCGATCTTGCCCGCAATCTGCGCAATGGTTTCATCGCGCAGGGTGCGCGCCGAGGTGTGCGGCGTGACGGTGATTTTCGGGTGCTGCCAGAACGGGTGGCCGGCGGGCAGCGGCTCGGTGCGGAACACGTCGAGCGTGGCGCCGGCCAGGTGGCCGCTGGCGAGCAGCGCGATCAGGTCGTCGTCGACCAGGTGCGCGCCGCGCGCCACGTTGATGACGTAGCCGCCGCTCTGCAAGCGCGAGAGGGTGCCCTGGTTGAGGATGTCCTGCGTTTCAGGCGTCAGCGGCAGCAGGTTGACCAAGACGCGGCTGGCGGCCAGGAAGTCGTTGAAACCTTCGGCGCCGCTGTAGCAGCGCACGCCGCCCAGCGCCTTGGGCGAGCGGCTCCAGCCGTTGACCGGAAACTCGAACTGCGCCAAGGCCTTGGCCACGCGCTCGCCCAGCACGCCCAGGCCCATGACGCCGACGGCGAAGTCGGCGCGCAGGCGCGGCTTGCGGTAGGCCCATTGCCCCGCGCGCGTGCTCTCTTCGTAGGCGTCGAACTCACGGAAATGGCGGATGACGGCATGGCACACGTATTCGGCCATCTGCACCGCCATGCCGGCGTCGTCGAGCCGCACCACGGGGATGGTGGGCGGCAGGCGCAGCTTGAGCAATGCGTCCACGCCGGCGCCAATGTTGAACAGGGCTTTCAGGCCCGGCTGCTCGTCGAGGAACTGCTGGGGCGGCGCCCAGACGACGGCGTAGTCGGCCTGCGGCGCCCCGGCCTGCCAGACGCTGATGTCAGCGCCGGGCAGCGCGGCGGCCAGGCCCTGCAGCCAGGGTTCGGATTTGGTGTCGGTACAGCAAAAAGTGATTTTCATGGCGTGCGAGGTTAACGCCTGCGCGGGCCGGGCGCTGTCGCACCGGGGTGCGCATTGCGCCCGGCCCGGTCGTGCGGGTCAGGCAAGTTCAGGCAGTTGCGTCGGCTACGGCGGCCAGCTTGAGCAGCTCTGCGCCTTCCATGACCTGGTCGCCGGGCGCATAGAGCAGTTCCTGCACCACGCCCGCGCGCGGCGCGGCGATGGTGTGCTCCATCTTCATGGCCTCCATCACGGCCAGCGCCTGTCCCTTGCTCACCGTGTCGCCCGCCTGCACGGCGAACGACACCACCTTGCCCGGCATGGGCGCCGTCAGGCGGCCGCCTTCGTCCTGGGCCTCGCCCGCATGGGCCAGCAGGTCGATGGCGACGATCTGCGTCGCGCCCTGGGGAGTGAACACATGGTCGGTTTCGCCCATGGCGTACACGGTCGCCAGGGTGCGCTGGCCGGCGTACTGCAGGTCGATGCCGCGCCCGGCGGCCTCGAACACCAGCGGGCCGGACACCGCCCCGGCGCCCTCACCCACGCTCAGGCGCAGGCCGCCGCCGTGCAGGCAGGCCAGGCTGGCCTTGGCGTGCGTGCCGCCGAAATCGAACTCAAAGCGGCGCTCGACCAGGCCGTGCGAGCGCCAGCCGTCGCGGCGGCTGAAGGGGTCTGCGCCTTCGCGGGCACGCTCGCGCAGCAGGGTCTGCGCCACGGCGGCGGCGGCCGCCAGCGGCAGGCCCACGCGTTCCTGCTGGAACAGCACGGCCTCCTCGCGCGGGATCAGCGCGGTGTCGAGCTGAGCGTTGGCAAACGAGTCGCTGCGCGCGACCAGGCGCAGAAACTGCACGTTGGTCGCCAGGCCGACGATGTGCGTCTGCGCCAGTGCCTCATCGAGCCGCGCCAGGGCCTGTTCGCGCGTGTCGCTGTGCACGATGAGCTTGGCGACCATGGGGTCGTAGAACGGGCTGATGGCGTCGCCCTCGCGCACGCCGTCGTCGATGCGCACCGTGCCCCGCTCGAAACTGGTGGCGGGCGGCTTGCGGTACACGTGCAGCGTGCCGGTGGCCGGCAGGAACTGGTTGTCGGGGTTCTCGGCGCAGATGCGCGCTTCGATGGCATGGCCGGTGATGCGCAGCTCGTCCTGGCGTTTGGGCAGGGGCTCGCCACTGGCCACGCGCAACTGCCACTCGACCAGGTCTTCGCCGGTGATGGCCTCGGTCACCGGGTGCTCGACCTGCAGGCGCGTGTTCATCTCCATGAAGAAGAACTTCATCTGCTCGGGGTGCGCGTAGCCGCCAGGCTGCTCGACGATGAATTCCACCGTGCCCGCGCCGACGTAGTTCACCGCGCGCGCGGCGGCCACGGCGGCCTCGCCCATGCGCGCGCGCAGCTCCGGCGTCATGCCCGGCGCTGGCGCTTCTTCCAGCACCTTCTGGTGGCGCCGCTGCACCGAGCAGTCGCGCTCGAACAGGTAGACGCAGTTGCCCAGCGTGTCGCCAAACACCTGGATCTCGATGTGGCGCGGGCGCTGCACGTACTTTTCAATCAGCACGGCATCCAGGCCAAAGCTGTTGATGGCCTCGCGCTGGCAACTGGCGAGCGCGGCGGCAAAGTCCTCGGACCTGTCCACCACGCGCATGCCCTTGCCGCCGCCGCCGGCGCTGGCCTTGATGAGCACGGGGTAGCCGATGCGGTCGGCCTCGCGCTGCAGCAGTGCCGGATCCTGGTCGCTGCCGTGGTAGCCAGGCACCAGCGGCACGCCGGCCTTTTCCATCAGCTGCTTGGACTCGGCCTTCAGGCCCATGGCGGAAATAGCCGACGCGGGCGGGCCGATGAAAACCAGGCCCGCATCGGCGCAGGCCTGGGCGAACGCGTCGTTCTCGCTCAGGAAGCCGTAGCCGGGGTGAATGGCCTGCGCGCCCGTGGCCTGGGCCGCGGCAATGATCTTTTCCCAGCGCAAGTAGCTGTCCTGCGGCGCGCTGCCGCCGATGTGCACCGCCTCGTCGCAGACGGCCACATGCTTGGCGCGGGCGTCGGCGTCGGAATAGACGGCGACGGTCCGGATGCCCATGCGACGGGCAGTGGCGGCGACCCGGCAGGCGATTTCACCGCGGTTGGCTATGAGAATTTTTGTAAACATGAGAAAACTCCAAGGTGAAAACGCCCGCGTGCCCACGCACCCGGTCTCAAAAATCCCAGGCCGTCACGGCCCCGGCACTCCCGCAACCACGCCACAGGCGCGCAGCACAGCCGCCACATCCAGGTGCGCAGCCACCGCTGCCCGGTGGGGCTGCAGTTCAAAGCGCGGCACCTGGCCCCAGCAGGGCGCGCCCAGTCCGTCTTGCAGGGCGGTGATCTGGTCGGGCAGGTGCGGCATGGCGGCATCGACGGTGTTGGCGACCCAGCCGGCCAGCACCAGGCCACGCGCGCGCACCGCCTCGGCCGTCAGGAAGGCATGGCTCAGGCAGCCCAGGCGCAGGCCCACCACCAGCACCACGGGCAGGGCCAGCTCGCGGGCCAGGTCGGCCGTGTCCCAGCCGGGCACCAGCGGCACGCAAAAACCGCCCACACCTTCGACCAGGGCGATGTCGGCGCGCTGCGCTACACGGCGCACTTCGGCCAGCAGCGCCTGCGGTGCCAGGCTGCGGCCTTCCAGGCGCGCCGCCACATGGGGCGCACAGGCGGCGCGCAATTGCCACGGGCCCACGTCACTGTCCGTCAAGCCCGCATTGCCGGCATCGCGCAGTTGCCGCACGTCTTCGTTGACCCAGACGCCATCCACGCATTCCTGCCCTGCCGCGACGGGCTTGAGCGCGGCCACGCGCAGGCCCGTCTGCGCCAGCGCATGCGCCAGCCCGGCAGTGACGCAGGTCTTGCCGATCTCCGTGTCGGTGCCGGTGATGAACAGGCCCTTCATGCCACGGCCTCCGCAGCGCCCGCCAGGTGCTGCGCGCACTCTTGCAGCGCGTCCAGCAGCAGGTCGATGTCGGCGGCGGTGTGGCTGGCGCACAAGGTGATGCGCAAGCGCGCCGTGCCGGCCGGCACTGTGGGCGGCCGGATCGCCGGCACGCGGATGCCGTGGCGCTGCTCCAGCCGCGCCGCCAACGCCAGCGCCTGGGCATTGGCGCCCACCACCAGGGGCTGCACGGGGGTGTCGGACGGCAGCAGGCGCCAACCCGGTGGCGCGTGGCGCGCCAGCAGCGCCGCCACGCCGGCTTGCAGTTGCTGCTGCAAGGCGCGCAGTTGCACCCGCCGCGCATCGCCCTCGTCTCCGGCCACCAGCTGCAGGCTGGCCAACAGCGTGTGCGCCAGCGCGGGCGGTGCGGCGGTGGTGAAGATGTACGGGCGCGCGGCCTGCAGCAGGTACTCGGTGATGGTCGGGTGCGCGGCCACAAAGGCGCCGGCCACACCAGCCGCCTTGCCCAGCGTGCCGATCGCGATCAGACGCTCGCTGCGCAGGCCCAGGTACGCCAGCGTGCCGCGCCCCTGGGGCCCGAGCACGCCGAAGCCGTGCGCGTCGTCCACGATCAGCCAGGCGTCGTGCGCCTCGGCCAGCGCGAGCAGCGCGGCCAGCGGCGCCAGATCGCCGTCCATGCTGAAGACCGCATCGGTCACGATGAGCTTGATGCGCGCCGTGCTGGCCTGCAGCAACCGCGCCAGCCCCGCCATGTCGCCGTGGCCGTAGCGCTGCACGGCCGCGCGCGCCAGGCGCGCGCCGTCGATCAGCGAAGCGTGGTTGACCTCTTCGGAAAAGATCTCGGCGCCGGCATCGCCCAGCGCCGTGAGCACCGCTAGGTTGGCCATGTAGCCGGTGCAGAAAAACAGCGCGCGCGCATCGGGAATGCAGGGCGCCATCCAGTCACCGAGGGCGCGCTCCAGCGCGGCGTGCGCCTGCGAGTGACCGCTGATGAGGTGCGACGAGCCCGAGCCCACGCCGTAGCGCGCCACCCCTTCGCCCATGGCCAGCGCCAGCGCGGGGTGCGCGGCCAGGCCCAGGTAGTCGTTGCTGCAGAACATCAGAAGTTCGCGCGATGCGCCACCGGCCGCCTGCACCTGCTGGCGCGGCGCGGTCGCGCTGCCGGCCTCGCGCAGCACGCGCGTCAGGTTCTGCGCGGCCAGCGCGTCGAGCTTGGCTTGCAGGTAGTCGATCAGCATGCCAGCACCCCATCCAGCGTGGCCATGACAGCGCGCGCCAGAAACTGCGCCAGCGCCTCGTCCATCACATAGGGTGGCATGACATACACGGTGCGGCCGATCGGTCGGATCAGCAATTCATGCTGGCGCGCGACCAGGTGAAAACGCTCGGCAAAGCCCGGCGGCGCCAGGTCCTCGCGCACATCGAACGCCAGAATCATGCCGCGCTGGCGCAGGTGCTGCACGCGCGCATCGGTGGCCAGCGGCGCAAAGGCATCGGCCAGCCAGCGCGCCTGATCGCGGTTGCGCGCCAGCACATCGTCGCTGGCAAAGCGGTCGAGCACCGCGTTGGCCGCCGCGCAGGCCAGCGCATTGCCGGTGTAGGAATGCGAGTGCAAAAAGCCGCGCTCGACCTGCTCGCTCCAGAAGCACTGGTAGACCGCATCGGTGGTCAGCACCAGCGACAGGGGCAGGGTGCCGCCGCTGATGCCTTTGGACAGGGTGATGAAGTCGGGCCAGCCGGCATCGGCCTGCTCGAACGCAAAAAAACTGCCGCTGCGCCCACAGCCCACGGCAATCTCGTCGGCAATCAGGTGCACGTCAAATTCATCGCACAGCGCACGCAGCGCGCGCAGGTACGAGGGCTCGTGCATCACCATGCCGGCAGCGCACTGCACCAGCGGCTCGATGATGACGGCGGCAATGTGGCCGCGCCGCTCGGTCAGCATGCGGCGCATGTCGGCCAGGGCGCGGGCCTCTTGCATCGGGCCCTGGCGCGAGTCGGGCGCTTCGACCACGTGCGAGCGCATCAAGAGCGGGTCGTAGGCGTCGCGGAACACCGCCACGTCGGTGACCGACAGGGCGCCCAGAGTCTCGCCGTGGTAGCCATGGCGCAGGCAGATGAATTCACGCCGCGCGCTCTGGCCCAGATTGCGCCACGCATGAAAGCTCATCTTGAGCGCGATCTCCACGGCGCTGGCGCCATCGCTGGCAAAGAAGGTGTGGCCCAGCGCGCCGCCGGTCAGGGCCGCCAGCTTTTCGGCCAGCAGCACCGCGGGCGCGTGGGTGCAGCCCGCCAGCATGACGTGCGGCAGGGTGTCGAGCTGCTGCTTAATGGCGTCGTTGGTGCGGGCGTCGGCGTGGCCGAACAGGTTGACCCACCACGAGCTGTTGGCATCGAAATAGCGGCGACCGTCGTAGCCATACAGCCACGGGCCTGCACCGCGCGCGATGGCCAGGGGAGGCACCTGCTCGGCACGCGCCATTTGCGTGCACGGGTGCCAGACGGCGCGCAGGCTGCGCTGCGGCCAGTCGGTGGCGGGCGAAGGGGCGGTGTCGGTGTGCAAGGTCAAAATCCTGGGGCAAAAAGGGGCACCAATTGTGCAATCACCCCGTTCAGGCACCCGGTGCCGCAGTGGCACCCTGCCCGGCGAGCCGGCGCCACGCCGCCTTCAAGAACTTGAACAGCACGACCAGCAGCAGCACCGACAGCAGCAGCATCACGGCCAGCGCGGCGCCAAACCACACCGGGTGCTGCGTGGCCAGCCAGACCACGCCGACCACCAGGCCGTCCTCGAAGAAGGACAGCAGCCAATTGGAAAACGGCTCGGGCGAGGTGTTGGCGGCCGCGCGCGCGGTCATCTTGGTGGCCAGCGACGTGGCCGCCAGCGATCCCCCCATCAGGCCCGCGACCACGCCCATGGTGGCGCTGTCGGCGCCAAACACCCCGGCCGCCAGCAGGGCTCCGGCAGGGATGCGGATGAAGGCGTGCACCGCATCCCAGGCGCTGTCGAGCCAGGGAATCTTGTCGGCAAGGAATTCGACCAGCAGCATGCCGCCGCTGGCGGCCAGCACCGCCGGGTGCTGCAGCACGTGCAGCCCCGGAGGCAGGGGCAGCCAGCCGGCCGCACCCATCGCGCCGACCAGAAACACCACGGCATAGAGCCGGAAACCGCTGGCCCAGCCCAGCGCGGCGGCCAGCGCCAGCAGGCCCGGCATGTCGAGCTTTTGCGCCGCCTGAGCCGCGCCGGCAGCCGCGCCCTGCACCATGCCCACGTCCAGATGCAGGCCGAGCGTGTGCAGCCATTGAATGAAAGTGGGCCAGAGGTTTTCCATGGGCGCTGCGCTCCCTGCGGGGTTCAATCCGTCCGTTGCAGCAACCACGCCGGCTTGCGCTTGTGCAGGAAGGACTGCACGCCCTCCTTGCCTTCGCTGCTGGCGCGGATGTCGGCGATGCCCTCGACGGTGGCAGCGACCAGGGCGGCACCGATCTCGCGCCCGGCAACGTCGAGCACCAGTTTCTTGCAGGCGCGCACCGCGTTCGGGCTAGCGCTGGTCAGTGCCTGGAGCAATTCGTCCACCTTGGTATCGAGCGCGCCAGGCGCCACCACCGCGTGCACGAAACCGATGCGCAGTGCTTCGGCGGCATCAAAGCGCTCGGCGGTCAGAAAGTAGCGGTGCGCGGCGCGCGCGCCCATGGCGCGGATGACATAGGGGCTGATGGTGGCCGGGATCAGCCCGAGCTTGACCTCGCTGAGGCAAAAACCGGCCGTGTCCACCGCCACCGCCATGTCGCATGCCGCGACCAGGCCCATGCCACCGGCGTACACATCGCCCTGCACGCGCGCGATCGTCGGCTTGGGGCATTCGTAGATCGCGCGCAGCATGTCGGCAAGCTTGGCGGCGTCGGCCAAATTTTCGGCATGCGTGTAGTCGGCCATGCGGCGCATCCAGTTGAGGTTGGCGCCGGCGCAGAAAGCCGGTCCCTCGGCGGCCAGCACCACGGCGCGCACCTCGGCGCGCGCGCCCACCTCGGTGAAGGCCTGCGTGATCTCGGCGATCACTTCGTCGCTGAAGGCATTGCGAATTTCAGGCTGCGTAAGCGTGATGCGCGCCACGGCGCCGTCGCAGGTGATTTGAAGATTGCTGCTCATGGTGTGTCGCTTTGTTCGGCTTGCAAAAAGTAGACGAGATCCAGCTCGGGGCAGGGCTGGCCCAGGGCGGTGAGTGCCGCCGTGATCTGGCCGCGGTGGTGGGTTCCATGGTTGAACACATGGGCCAGCGTGGCGGCGAACGGCAGCGAGGCCGCCACACCGCGCGTGGTGGTGTAGTCCAGCGTCTGGCCCCAGCGCTCTGCGGGCAGCGTGGCGATCAGCGGCTCCCAGCGGGCCGCGCCTGCGCGCAGGCGGGCGTCCAGCCGCGCACGGTCGGGCTCGATCTCGTGGTCCAGCGCCACCTGGGGTGAAATGCCTTCGGCAAAGCGCACAAACCACAGATGGTGCTCGCCCACCAGCAGGTGGTTCAGCGTGCCGTGGATGCTGCGAAAGAACAGGCCCAGATCGCGCCGGTAGGTGTCTTCGGGCAGCGCTGCCACGGCGTCCAGCAGGCGCGCCGTGGCCCAGGCGTTGTAGCGCGCCAGCAGAGTGAAGTGCGCATTCCAAGTCATGGTGCGGCCCGGGTGCCAAGCACCCGGCTCCAGAACGCATCGAGCGCAGCCAGCGCCTCTGTGCGCGCCTTTGGATTGCCGCCCTGGTGTACGCCCTGCGCCAAGGCTCCGTTGGGCACGTCGGTGCGCAGGCGCACGGACGCCATGCCGTCGAAGCCGTGGTAGCTGTCCTGGTACACGTGCACGCTGACATCACTGCCGGCGCGCGCCTGCAGGCCGCGTGCAAAGTCCACGCACGGCTGCGGTGGCGTCCAGTCGTCGAGCGCGCCCAGCAACATCAGCAGCGGGGTGTTCTCGAGCAGGGCCTGGCGCTTGTGCAGCGGAGCACAGCCCGGGTAGAACACCGCGGCGCCCGCCAGGGGCGGCTCGCCGGCCTCGGGGTGCGCGCGGCGCTGCTCCAGCAGGGTCAGGGTGGTGGTGGCGCCGTTGGACCAGCCGAGCACGCCGATGCGCTGAACATCCACTTGCGGCTGCGCGGCAAGCCAGGCCAGGGCCGCGCGCGCGTCCTGGGCACGCTGGGCCACGTCCACGCTGCGCTCGCGGTAGCGGGTCTGGCAGACCTCGCGCACGCCGCGCGAACCGAAGCTGTCGGGCATCAGCACCGCGTAGCCGGCGGCGTGCAGGCGCTCGGCCGTCTCGCGGTAGCGCACGGACAGGCCGCCGCCCTTGGCGTAGAGCCCGCCGCAGCCGTGCAATGCCAGAACGGCCGGCCTGCGTGCGTCACCCTCGACGGGCAACCAGTGGGCTCGCAGCACCGCGCCCGATGGCAGGGGCAGTTCCACGCGCTGCAGCGCCGGCGCGGCCAGCACCGGGGCCGCGCCGAGCCCGAGGGCAGCGCACAGCAGCAGGCGGTGACAAAGGCGTTGGAGCACAGGGATGGACACAATGGATCTCTACGTCGCCAGGGCCATCACATGCGGAACAGACCGAACTTGGTGTCCTCGATCGGCGCATTGCGCGTGGCCGACAGGCCCAGCGCGAGCACGCGGCGCGTATCAGCAGGATCGATCACGCCGTCGTCCCACAGGCGCGCGCTGGCGTAGTAGGGGTGGCCCTGGTCGTCGTACTGGCGGCGGATCGGTGCCTTGAAGGCTTCCTCCTCCTCCATGCTCCACTGGCCACCCTTGCCTTCGATGCCGTCGCGCTTGACGGTGGCGAGCACGCCGGCGGCCTGGTCACCGCCCATGACGGAGATGCGCGCGTTCGGCCACATCCAGAGGAAGCGCGGGCTGTAGGCGCGGCCGCACATGCCGTAATTGCCGGCGCCAAAGCTGCCACCGATGATGATGGTGAACTTCGGCACGTTCGCCGTGGCCACGGCCGTGACCATCTTGGCGCCGTTGCGTGCAATGCCTTCGTTCTCGTACTTGCGGCCGACCATGAAGCCGGTGATGTTCTGCAAAAACACCAGCGGGATCTTGCGCTGGCAGCACAGCTCGATGAAGTGCGTCGCCTTGAGCGCCGATTCGCTGAACAGGATGCCGTTGTTGGCAATGATGCCCACGGCCATGCCCTCGATGCGCGCAAAACCGGTGACCAGCGTGGTGCCGTAGCGCGCCTTGAACTCGTCGAACTCGCTGCCGTCGACGATGCGCGCAATGATCTCGCGCACGTCAAACGGCTTGCGCGTGTCCACCGGGATCACGCCGTACAGCTCTTCCGCTGCAAAAAGAGGAGCTGCAGGCGCAGCGTCGGCAAGGGTTGGAGCCTTGTTTTTATTCAAATTGCGCACGGCGTTGCGCGCCAGCTGCAACGCGTGCAGGTCGTTTTGCGCCAGGTGGTCGGCCACGCCCGACAGGCGCGTGTGTACGTCGCCGCCGCCGAGGTCTTCGGCCGTCACCACTTCACCCGTGGCCGCCTTGACCAGCGGCGGGCCGCCCAGAAAGATGGTGCCCTGGTTCTTCACGATGATGGACTCGTCGCTCATGGCGGGCACATAGGCGCCGCCTGCCGTGCAGCTGCCCATGACTACGGCGATCTGCGCGATGCCCTGCGCGCTCATTTGGGCCTGGTTGTAGAAGATGCGGCCGAAGTGGTCGCGGTCGGGGAAGACCTCGTCCTGGTTGGGCAGGTTGGCGCCGCCCGAGTCAACCAGGTAGATGCACGGCAGGTGGTTCTGCTGCGCCACTTCCTGGGCGCGCAGGTGCTTCTTGACGGTGAGCGGGTAGTAGGTGCCGCCCTTCACGGTGGCGTCGTTGCAGACGATCATGCAGTCGATGCCGCTCACGCGGCCGATGCCCGCGATCAGGCCGGCGCAGGGCGCGGCATTGCCGTACATGTTGAGCGCGGCCAACGGCGCCAGCTCCAGGAAGGGCGTGCCCGGGTCGAGCAGCATCTGCACGCGCTCGCGCGGCAGCAGCTTGCCGCGCGCCACGTGCTTGGCGCGCGCGGCCTCGCCGCCGCCTTCGAAGATCTTGGCGATGTGCGCGTTCAGGTCCTCGACCAGCGCGCGCATGGCGGTGGCGTTGGCCAGGAAGTCGGCCGAGCGGGCGTTGAGTTGGGTGGGCAAAACGGGCATGGAGGTCTTTCCGGGGCGAAGGATCACAGGGCACGGGCGCCGTCGGCCAGGCGCTGGCCGCGGCAGGAATTCGTGCCCTCAAGAATAAGCCGGGTGGCGACCGCAAGGTTGCCACTGTGGTTGCAAATAGCGCCACGGCCCGGCACACTGGAGCCCATGCCGCCCTTCCCCTCTGCGCGCCCCTCCGCCCCGCCCCTGTCGCCCGACTCCTGGGGGACCGCCGCCACCCCCATAGCCTTTGTCCAGGCCATTGTCCAGGCCTGCGAACGCGCCGGCCTGGACCCGACCGCGCTGCTGCACCAGGCACAAATCGCGCCAGACGATGCCAAAAATCCGGCAGCGCGCGTGACCGCCTGGCAATTCGAGCGCCTCTCGGGCCTGGCCATGCAGACGCTGGACGACGAAGCCCTGGGCTGGTTCAACCGGCGCCTGCCCTGGGGCAGCTACGGCATGCTGGCGCGCGCCTCCATCAGCGCGCCCGACCTGCTGCTGGCCGTCGCGCGCTGGTGCCGCCACCATGCGCTGATCGCCGACGACATCACGCTCACGCTGTCCGTGCAGGACGGCACGGCCGAAATCGCCATCGCCGAGCACCGCGACCTCGGCAGCCTGCGCGAGTTCTGCCTAGTGTCCGTGCTGCGCAACATCCACGGCCTGGCGTGCTGGTTCATCGACTCGCGCATACCGCTGCAGGGCGCGCAGTTTCCGTTCGCCGCGCCAGCGCACCAGGCGGCATACGACGTGCTGTTTTCCGGTCCCACGCGCTTTGCCGCCGGGCCCGCGGCGCTGCGCTTTGACGCGCGCTACCTGCAGCTGCCACTGCAGCGCGACGAGGCCGCGCTGCGCCAGATGCTCGAGCGCGCCCTGCCGCTCACGGTGCTGCAGTACCGGCGCGACCGCCTGCTGGTGCAGCGCGTGCGCCAGGCCTTGGCCGCCGACCCCGGCGCGCCGCACAGCGCCGAGGCGCTGGCGCTGCGCCTGCACCTGTCGCCGCGCACCCTGCACCGCCAGCTCAAGGACGAGGGCGCCTCGCTGCAGGCGCTCAAAGACGAGGTGCGGCGCGAGCGCGCCGTGGCCCTGCTGCACCGCACCGACCGCCCGATCAAGCAGGTGGCGCACGAGGCCGGCTTCACCAACGACAAGAGCTTCATCCGCGCCTTCCGCGGCTGGACCGGCCAATCGCCCGCCGAGTTCCGGCGCAGCGCGCGGGCGCCGGCATGATCTGCGCCCGCGTTGGCAGTTTTTGTTCCGCCTGCTTGCCTAGACTGGCCGTTTTGCCCCAGGCGCCGACGCCATGATCCACCTCCACCACTGCGTCAGCGCGCGCTCGTTTCGCCCCCTATGGATGCTCGAAGAGCTGCAGCTCCCTTACCGGCTGCACCTGCTGCCGTTCCCTCCGCGCACGCTGGCGCGCAGCTTTCTCGAGCGCAACCCGCTGGGCACGGTGCCGCTGCTGGTGCACGGCGACGTGCGCATGACCGAGTCCAGCGCCATGTGCCAGTACCTCGCGGCCTTGCGACCCGAGGCAGGGCTCGATGTGTCGGCCGCCGACCCGGCCTTTGGCGCCTACCTGAACTGGCTGCACATGGCCGATGCCACGCTCACCTTCCCGCAAACGCTGGTGCTGCGCTACACGCATTTCGAGCCGCCCGCGCGCCGGCAGCCGCAGGTGGCGGACGACTATGGCCGCTGGTTCCTGGCGCGCCTGCGCGCCGTCGAAAGCGCCGCGGCCCGCAGCGACTGGCTCTGCCCTGGCCGCTTCACCGCCGCCGACGTGGCCGTGGGCTACGCCCTGCTGCTGGCCCAGCACCTGGGCCTGGACGCGCAGCTCGGCGAGGCCACGCGCGCCTACTGGCAGCGGCTGCAAGCGCGCCCGGCCTACCGGCGCGCGCTGGCGGCGCAGCAGCAGGCGGCGCTGGACGAGGGCATCTCGCCCCAGCCCTCGCCCGATATCCGCCCCTGATCGCCCCTGACATTGCCCGCGCCATGATCTCCATCGACGACACCACCACCATCGGCGACGCCTTCTTCCGCGCCGCCGCAGCCTACGGCCCCCACAGCCTGCTGGCCGTGCCCGCCAACCCGGCGCGCGCCTACGACCCGCAGGGCCGCGAGATCGGCTATGGCGAAGCGGGCGCGCAGGTGCAGGACCTGATGGCGCGCTACCGCGCCGCCGGCTATGGCCTGGGCCACCGCGTCGCCCTGTTTCTGGAGAGCCGGCCCGAGCACATGCTGCACAAGCTGGCGCTGAACGCGCTCGGCGCCTGCGTGGTGCCGATCAACCCCGACTACCGCCCGCGCGAGCTGGCCTACCTGATCGACCATGCACGCGTGGACCTGGCGGTGGCGCTGCCCGCGCGCCTGCCCGCCGTGCACGCCGCGCTGGCCGAGGCGCGCCACCAGCCGCCCGTGGCCACGCCGGACGAGATGGCGGCGCTGCCTGCACCGGCCCAGCCCGCGCAGCCCGGCGCGCCCGTGGCCGACACGCACGCCAGCATCCTCTACACCTCTGGCACCACGGGCCGGCCCAAGGGCTGCGTGCTCTCGCACCGCTACGAGCTCGCGGCCGGTGCTTGGTATGCCGGCCAGGGCGGCCTGGTCGCCATCCGCGAGGGCCAGGAGCGCCTGTACAACCCGCTGCCGCTGTTCCATGTGAACGCGTCCATCCTGTCGTTCTACTGCATGCTGCTGACCGGCGGCTGCCAGGTGCAGACCGACCGCTTTGCGCCCTCGCGCTGGTGGCAGGAGGTGTGCGAGAGCCGCGCCACCATCGTGCATTACCTGGGCGTCGTCGTGCCCATGCTGCTGGCCCAGCCGGCCAGTCCGCTGGAGCGCGCGCACCGCGTGCGCTTTGGCTACGGCGCCGGCGTCGAGCCGCAGCTGCACGCCGTGTTCGAAGAGCGCTTTGGCCTGCCGCTGGTCGAGCTCTGGGGCATGACCGAGATCGTGCGCATCCTCTCCGACCACCACGCGCCGCGCCAGATCGGCACGCGCGCCTTTGGCCGCGCGGAGCCCGGCCTGGAGGTCTGCGTCGTGGACGAATCGGGCGCCGAAGTGCCCGCAGGCCAGCCCGGCGAGATGTGGGTGCGACACTCGGCCGCCACGCCGCGCAAGGACTTCTTCAGCGGCTACCTCGACGACCCGGAGGCCACCGAGGCGGCCTGGCGCGGCGGCTGGTTCCACACCGGCGACATCGTCACGCGCGATGCCGGCGGCATGCTGCACTTCATGGACCGGCGCAAGAACATCATCCGCCGCTCGGGCGAGAACATTGCCGCCGCCGAGGTCGAGGCCTTGCTGCTCACGCACCCGATGGTGCACCAGGCGGCCGTGCTGGCCGTGCCCGACGCGGTGCGCGAAGAAGAGGTGCTGGCCTGCGTGGTGCTCGACCCCGCGGCTGCCGCCGACCTGGCGCACGCTGACGCGGCGCGCACCCTGCAGGACTTCTGCCTGCGCGAGCTGGCGTATTACAAGGCGCCAGGCTGGTGGTGGTTTGCGGACGAGATCCCGACCACGGGCACGCAGAAGATCCAGAAGCACCGTATCTTCCCGGCGGGGAGCGACCCGCGCACGCTGGCAGGGATGGTGGATTTGTGTGCGTTCAAGAAGCGGCAGAAGGGGTGATGGGGGGACTGGTTTTTTGATTGGCTTTGCGCGCTTTGCTGAGGGCGGAGGCCAGGATGTGCGCCCGGCGGCGCAGTAACTTTCTCTTGGTCGCCAAGAGAAAGTTACCAAAGAGAAGGCGACCCGAAGTCTGCGACCCCTGCGCTGCGCTACGGGGCAACCTGCGGTGCTCGCGCCCAGCGGGGTCTCGCTCCAACTCGCCACTGCGTGGCTCAAACAGTCG
>NZ_MWOK01000004.1:190166-222666 GCF_012932145.1 Acidovorax sp. SRB_14
CAAAGGGCGAGCGGGGTCGCAGACAGTGGGGTCGCCCTTTCTTTGGTGACTTTCTTTCGGCGAAGCGAAAGAAAGTCACTGCGCCGCCGGGCGCACATCCCGGCCAGCTGCCCCAGGCAAAAAGCGCAGAGCCCAATAAAGCGCAGAGCTTATTTAAAAGGATAGCTACCAGCGCAAGCCAGATAAGCCCAAGAGCCCAATTCGACCCACAACAGGCCCGAAACAGCCGTCACTTCAGCGCCCCAAACACCTTCTTCAAGATGGCGCTCCCCGCCGCCGCCGGGTTCTGTCGCAGCTGCTGCTCTTGCTCGCCGATCACCAGGAACAGCCCGTCCAGCGTCTTGCCGGTCACGTACTGCTCGAGGGTCGCGTCCTCCTTCTTCACCAGGCCGAAGCCGGCGGCCTTTCCGGCAAAGGCGTTGTACTGCTGGGCCAGGCCGACCTTGCGGGTGGCCTGGGTGACGATGGGCAGGAACTTCTGGCCCAGCGGGGCGCGGGTTTTTTCGGAAAAGAACTGCGTCACCGACGTGTCGCCGCCGCTCAGGATGTTCTTGGCATCGGTCACGCTCATGCTGCGCACGGCGCCGACCAGCAGGTCCTTGCCCATGGGCACGGCGGCTTCGGCGGCGCGGTTGATCGAGGTCTCCAGTTCCTCGATGCGCTGCCCCTGGCCGAACTTCTTCAGCAGCTTGGCGGCATCGTTGAGGTAGCCCGGCAGCGGGATGCGCACCTTGGGGTTGTTCAGGAAGCCGCCGGACTGCCCCAGCAGGCCCACGGCGGCCAGCGCGCCCTGCTCGAGCGCGGCCTTCACGCCGCTGCTGGCGTCGGCATTGCTCAGGTCCGCGAGCGTCAGCGCCTGCGCCCGCGCCCGCGCCGTGGCCAGGAGGATCAGGGCCGCAAGGCCGGAGGCCTGGAATTGGCGTCGTTGCATGGAAGGCTCCTTGGAGAAAACGAAAACGGAAGATGGCCCCAGTGTGCCGCGTGTGTGAACGTGGCGTGAGAAGCCCCTAACCGAGCAGCGCCGGCAGCTCGGCCATGTCGGCCATCACATGCACGGCACCCGCCGCGCGCAGCGCCTCGGGCGTGCCGTGGCCCACGGGAGAAGGGCTGTAGCCGACCACCGTGGCGCCCGCGGCCACGCCCGCGGCGACACCGGTCACCGTGTCTTCGACCACCAGGCAGTGCGCGGGCGGCACGCCCAGGGCGGCGGCGGCCGCCAGGTACACGTCGGGCGCGGGCTTGGTGGCCGGCATTTCGTGGCCGCTGAAGATGCGGCCGGCAAAGTACGGCGCCAGGCCCACCTGCGCCAGCTGCATCTCGACCTTGAAGCGGTCGGCGCCCGAAGCGCAGGCGATGCGGCCCTGCAGGCGCGCGTGCACGGCGCGCACCGCCTCGGGGGCGCCGGCGATAGGCAGCAGGTGCGCCTGCAGCTGGGCGTTGCGGCGCGCATAGAACTCGTCCATCCAGGCGTCGGTGAGCGCCCGGCCGGTGTGCGCCTCGATGCGCGCGGCCTCGCTGCGCACCGTCTTGCCGATGAACAGGCGCATGCATTCCTCGGGCGCCAGCGCCCAGCCGGCCTCGTTGAGCATGGTGCAGAGCACGCCGTTGGTGAGCGGTTCGCTGTCGACCAGCACGCCGTCACAGTCGAACAGGATGGCTTCAAATTTCATAGCTATTGGCGCTTGATGGGTAAGCGTTTGGGGTGGTTTTGGCTGGTATTTTGGAAACCACGCGGCCGGCGCGGCGCCGTTGCTTTTATTTTGATAGCTTCTCGCGCAGTCAGGCCAAGGGCTGGAAGCCTGTTTGGCGTGAAATCAGCGGCTGTCGCCGTCGACGTAGAACCAGCGCCCGGCTTCGCGCACGAAGCGGCTGAGCTCGTGCAGGCGCACGGCGCGGCCGGCGACGCGGTAGCGGGCGACAAACTCGACCTCGGCATGGTCGGCGCCCTGCACGCGGTGGCGGCGCACCTCCAGCCCGAGCCAGCGCGCGCCTGGCTCGAACTCCAGCGTGGCCGGGCGGGTGCCCGCGTGCCATGTCGCGAGCAGGTAGTCGCGCCGCTGCAGCACGAACGCGCTGTAGCGCGAGCGCATCAGGTGCTCGGCGTCGGGCGCGGGCGTGTCGTTCAAATGGTCCAGATAGCGCCCGCAGCAGTCGCCGAGCGCCAGCGGCTGGCGCCGCGGCGAGAGTGCGCCACAGGGGCAGGGGGCAGAAAGCGGTGAAGGCATGGCCGCCGGATTGTCCGCGATCGTGGCCAGGTCGGCCCCGCGTGGGGGGCAGCCGCCCCTCGCTGGCCAAGGCATGCGCCGCCGCGTCGGCGGCTAACGCCACAGGAGCAGCAGCTTGACCAGGCCCGCCGCCCCCAGGCCCAGGCCCAGCAGGGCAGCCAGCCGCTCGCCCGCGGGCAGCAGCTTCTCGATCGCGACCGCCATGGCGAGCGCGGCAACCCAGGCGAGGTTCATGGTGCCGCCCACGAACAGCAGGGCCATCAGCGCCCCGCAGCAGCCGACGCAGAACAGGCCGTGGCGCAGGCCCATCGCCCACGCGCCGCGCACGCCCGCGCGCCACTCGCCGAGCAAGAACCCCATCGGCGTGCGGCAGCGCGACAGGCAGGCCCGCTTGAGCGGCGAGAACTGGTAGGCGCCCGCGATGCACAGCAGCAGCGCGGTGAGCCACGCCGACCGGCTGGCGGCCATCGGATCGGTCCAGCCCAGGGCCTGCAAGGCCCATTGCGCCGCGGTCGCCGCCCCGCTGAAGGCGCCCCACACCAGGAGGTAGGCGGCCACAAACGCCAGCGCCCGCGCCTGTTCTGCGCTGCGCTCGCACAGCCGGGTGAAGGCCAGGACCATGGGCAGCGCCGACGGCAGCATCATCGCGGCCATCATCAGCGCCCACATCGCCCAGACCGCGAGCACGCTGGCCGCGCCCCAGTCGGCAGCGTCCGGCATGGCCAGCTGCGCCAGCGGCTGGCCCATGTCGACCGCCATCCAGACCAACACGGCCCAGCAGACCAGGCTGGCGGCCAATATCCCCGCGGCCCATCGGCGGCGGTGGGCCATGGGCGAGCCACCACTCTGCGGGGCTGGGGCGCCCGAAGCGCGTTCCGGTTTTCGCATGGGCACCCCTTCCTGCGCGTCAGGCGCGCAATCCCACGATGCGCGTGACGGTGCCGGCCGTCAAGCCGCAGGGCACGGGCTCGGCACGCCCATCGGGCAGGTTGCCGGCAGGGCGAAAGTCCAGCTTGCGAACGTTCCGGCGCAGGCATAGAGTGCTTGGGTGCAGCCGCTGCTGCCCGCCTTGAGCGCCCTGCACGCCGGGTTCCGCACCGGCACCTCGCACAAGGAGTAACACCATGTCTGCTTGGCACATCACAGGTCACTACATGGAGACCTGCAATTGCACATTTCTGTGCCCCTGCATCGTCTCCAACCTCACAGCACGGCCGACCGAAGGCGACTGCAAGGCGGCCCTTGCGTTCCACATCGACCAAGGCGCGAAGGACGGCCTGGCGCTCGACGGGCTGTCCTTCGTGCTGATGCTGCATGCGCCCGGCCCGATGGTCGAAGGCCACCTGACCGTGGGGCTGATCGTTGACGACCGCGCTTCGGACCCGCAGCTCGAGGCCCTTGGCGCCATCGCGAGCGGAGCGGCCGGCGGTCCCATGGCCGCCCTGGCGCCGCTGGTCGGCACGAACGCCGGCATCGAACGGCGCCCGATCCGCTTCGACGCCCAGGGGCTGCATTACGCGCTGGCCGCAGGCGATCTGGTGGACCAGGCCTGCGACGGCGTGCCGAGCGCCGCCGACCCGGCACAGGCCATCGGCATCGACCACACCATGCACCCGGTCAACGGCCGGCTGTCTCTGGCCAAGGCCACGCACAGCCGCTTTCACGCCTTCGGCATCGACTGGGACGACAGCAGCGGCACCCGCAACGGGCACTTTGCGCCGTTTGCCTGGGCCGGCTGAGGTCTGTCGCAGGAAGCGCTCGCAGCGCGCGCGGGCCTGGCGCCGCCCGGAAGGCGCCGTTCAGCTATCAAAAAAAGAGCTTACAGCGCTGACCCCGACTGCGCTGCAGCCTGTTTTCATCCATAAACCAACCCTTGTCTGGGAGAAGGAGGTCCGACCTGAGACGCGCGGGAAAAGGGCCGCTCGGCCTGCCCTGCACGCCATGCGGCACCGCGGCCCGTAGACTGGCCGCTTCTGTCGGTGCGGCCTCCGCCGCGCCCTGCAAGGGAGGAGATGCCAATGTTCTCGATGAGCGTGCCGTGGTGGGAGTTTGTGCTGCGCGGGGTGGCGGTGTACCTGTTCCTGCTGGTGTTTCTGCGCCTGACGGGCAAGCGCCAGACGGGACAGTACGCGCCATTTGACCTGGTCTTGCTGCTGATCCTGTCGAACGCGGTGCAAAACTCGATGAACGCCGGCGACAACTCGCTGGTCGGCGGCCTGATCTCGGCCAGCACGCTGCTCAGTTGCCATGTGGCGCTGGCGCACCTGAGCTTTCGCCACCCCCGGATTTCGCGCTGGGTCGACGGCAAGGCGCAGAAGCTGATCGACCAGGGACAGATCGACCGCGCCGTGATGCGCAGCGAACTGCTGACCCACGACGACCTGGAAGCGGCGCTGCGCGCCGGCGGCTGCCTGAACGCCCACGAGGTCGAGCGCGCCACCATCGAGACCAACGGCCAGATCACCGTGGTGCTGCGCCAGCGCAGCGGCGCCGCCTGAGCCTGGGGTGGCGCCCCGGCGGCCGCGCTGCCGGGTGTGAGCAGCCCTGGATCCGTTAAGCAAATGCCGATTTATTATTTGCGGTTTGCATATTCCATGCATCATCATGCAATATTTGAATCATTGAACGCATGGAACTCCGCCAACTCGAAGCCTTCGCTGCCGTCATGTCGGTGGGCAGCGTCACGGGCGCGGCCAAGCTGCTGAACCGTTCGCAGCCGGCCGTGACGCGGCTCGTGCAGGAGCTCGAGGCCGAGATCGGCTACGCACTGTTCACGCGCCACGGTCCGCGGGTCACGCCGACCGCGCAGGGCCTGCTGCTCTACGAAGACGCCGAACGGGCGCTGGCCAGCCTGCGCCAGGTCCATGCGCGCGCGGCCGAGATCGCCCGTGGCGATGACCAGCCGCTGCGGCTGGCCGCCACCTCGGCCCTGGCGGTCGGGCTGCTGCCGCAGGCGCTGCGGCGCGCCGAGGCGCACCTGGGCGCCACCCCGGTCCAGCTGCGCTCGGCCGCGCCCGAACAGGTCGTGCACGCAGTGCTGACCGGCGCCGTGCAGCTGGGCGCCTGCAGCCTGCCGCTGGAGCACCGCGGCCTGCAGGTGCACTGGATCGCGCAACTGCCCTGCGTGGCGGTGCTGGCGCAGGGCGACCCGCTGGCGGCCCTGGCCACCGTGCCGCTGGCCGCGCTGACGCAGCGGCGCCTGATCACTTTGAGCAACCCGTTTCGCCTGCGCCACCGGCTGGACGCGGTGCTGGGGCCCAACCCGCGGCGCGGCGATGGCCTGATAGAGACCAACGCCTCCATCAACGCCCAGGCCCTGGTGCGCGCCGGGCTGGGCGTGGCCGTGCTGGAGCCGCTCACGGCCCTGGGCGCGCCGCTCGATGGCGTGGTCGTGCGCCCGCTGGACGTCGATATTCCTTTCTTCTTTGGCGTGATCACCCCGCAGGCCCACCCACTGACGGCGCCCGTGCGCGCCCTGGCCGAGGCGCTGCGCGAAGCGGCCCTGGCCCTGCCGGGCTGCCGGCAACACGATGTGGCCGACCACGCGAGCCTGCTGCAGGCCGGGTCCGCGGGCGATGCCGCGCCCCCTCTGACACTTACGAACCCATGAATTCAACGACCGACCTCTTCCCCATGAACCACGTCTGCGCAGACGGCCTGGCGGCGCTGGAAGCGCGCCTGCGCCAGGACTTGCAGTGGCTGTGCCTGCCCCCGCGGCGCTGGGTGCCGCCGCGCCAGCAGGACGGCGCCGAGGTGCTCGACACCGCCATCGTCGGCGGCGGCATGGCCGGCCTGGCGCTGGCCGCCGCGCTCACCCACCTGGGCGTGCAGGCGCGCATCTTCGACCGCGCGCCCGAAGGCTTCGAAGGCCCCTGGGCCACGACGGCGCGCATGGAGACGCTGCGCTCGCCCAAGGAACTGACCGGCCCGGCGCTCGGCTTTGGCGCCCTCACCTTCCGCGCCTGGTTCGAGGCCCAGTTCGGCCTGGCCGCCTGGGAAGCGCTCGACAAGATCCCGCGCCTGCAGTGGATGGACTATTTGCGCTGGTACCGCCGCGTGCTCGCGCTCGACGTGCGCAACGAGCAGCGCGTGCTGGCCGTGCGGCCGCGCGCCGACGGCGTGGTGCAGCTCGACCTGGCAGACGACACGCAGGGCGGGCGCCCGTACCAGGTGCTCGCACGCCACGTGGTGCTGGCCACCGGCCGCGACGGCCTCGGCGGCCCCTGGGTGCCCGACTGGGCGCAGGCGCTGCCGCGCGACCGCTGGGCGCATTCGGCCGACCTCTGGGATGCCGCGCGGCTCGCGGGCAAGCGCGTGGCCGTCATCGGCGGCGGCGCCTCGGCCATGGACAGCGCCGGCACCGCGCTCGAAGCGGGCGCGGCGCGCGTTGACCTGCTGGTGCGCCGCAGCGAGATGCCGCGCATCAACAAGGGCAAGGGCGCCGGCAGCCCCGGCGTGGCGCACGGCTTCCAGGCGCTCCCCGACGACTGGAAATGGCGCTTTCGCCACTACATCAACGTGCAGCAGGTGCCGCCGCCGCACGGCAGCACGCTACGCGTTTCGCGCCATGCGAACGCGCACTTCCACCTGGGCACGCCCGTGCTGTCGGCCGCGCAGCGCAGCGACGGCGCGCTGCGCCTGGACACCGCCAAGGGCCCGCTGGCCACCGACTTCGTGGTCTTTTGCACCGGCTTTCGCCCCGACTGGGGCCAGCGCCCCGAGTTCGCCGCTTTCGCCCCGCAGGTGCGGCTGTGGCAGGACCGCTACCAGCCCGCACCGGGCCAGGAAGACGCCGAACTGGCGCAGTCGCCCGACCTGGGCGCGCTGCTCGAATTCCAGGAAAAGGCCCCCGGCGCCTGCCCCGGGCTCGAGCGCGTGCACTGCTTCTGCTACCCGTCGGCGCTGTCGCACGGCGCGGTGGCAGGCGACATTCCGCAGATCAGCGACGGTGCCAAGCGCCTGGGCCAGGGCCTGGCCGCGAGCCTGTTCACCGAAGACGCCGCACTGCACTTTGCCGCGATGGAGCGCTACGCCGAGCCCGAGCTCGACGGCGACGAATGGACGCCGGCCGACTTTCCCGCCTACGTCGACGGAGAGCGCCCATGAGCGGCTGGCTGCTGCGCCGCGTGGCCCAGGCGGCCCTGGTGGTGGTGGTGATGACGCTGATCGTCTTTGCCGGCCTGCACGCCATTGGCAACCCGGTGGACATCCTGATCGGCGACGACATGAACCAGCAGGAGCGGCTCGAGGCCATTGCCCGCCTGGGCCTGGACCAGCCGCTGTGGCGCCAGTACCTGGCCTTTGTCGATGGCGCGCTGCACGGCAACCTGGGCAAGAGCTTCGTCTACCAGGAAGACGCGATCCGCCTGATCCTGCACCGGCTGCCCGCCACGCTGGAGCTGGCCGTGTGCGCCCTGCTGCTGGCGATCGTGATCGGCGTGCCGCTTGGGCTGTTCGCCGGCATGAAGCCCGACCACCCGGTCTCGCACACGCTGATGGCCGGCAGCATCGTCGGTTTTTCGCTGCCGGCCTTCTGGGTGGCGCTGATGCTGATCATGGTGTTCAGCGTGCAGCTGGGCTGGCTGCCGGCCAGCGGCCGCGGCGAGACCCGCGCGCTGCTGGGCATCGAGTGGTCGTGGCTGACGCTCGACGGCCTGCAGCACCTGATCCTGCCGGCCTTCAACCTCGCGCTGTTCAAGATCTCGCTGGTGCTGCGCCTCACGCGCGCCGGCGTGCGCGAGGTGCTGCCGCAGGACTTCGTGAAGTTCGCCCGCGCCAAGGGCCTGTCGCCCGCGCGCGTCATGGTCATGCATGTGCTGCGCAACACGCTGATCCCGCTGGTCACGGTGCTCGGGCTGGAGCTGGGCGCGACGATTGCCTACGCCGTCGTGACCGAGACCATCTTTGCCTGGCCCGGCGCCGGCAAGCTGATCCTCGACAGCATCAACTCGCTCGACCGGCCCGTGGTGGTGGCCTACCTGATGGTGGTGGTGGTGATCTTCGTCACGCTGAACCTGGTCGTGGACCTGCTCTACAAACTGCTTGACCCGCGCGTGCGCCTGGAGGCCGCGAAATGAAAACCTCCCGCAGCTTTGACGAGCACTCGATCTGGTGGCGCGTGGGCGCCGACTTCCTGCGCTCGCGCGTGGCCGTGGCCGGGCTGGTCGTGCTGGTCCTGGTCGCGCTGGCCGCCCTGGCCGCGCCCTGGATCACGCCGCAGAACCCGTACGACCTGATGCAGCTCGACGTGCTCGACGCGCGCCTGCACCCCGGCACGCCGAGCAGCTCGGCCGACTACACCTACTGGCTCGGCACCGATGGCCAGGGCCGCGACCTGTACTCGGCCATCGTCTACGGCCTGCGCATCAGCCTGCTGGTGGGCGTGGGCTCGGCGCTGATCGCGGCGGTGCTCGGCACGCTGGTCGGCCTGCTCGCGGCCTACGCCGGCGGCCGGGTCGATGCGCTGCTGATGCGCGTGGTCGATCTGCTGCTGTCGTTCCCGACCATCCTGATGGCGCTGATGATCCTGGCCTACGTCGGCAAAGGCGTGGGCAACGTGATCCTGACGCTGGTGCTGCTCGAATGGGCCTACTACGCGCGCACCGCGCGCGGCCAGGCGCTGGTCGAGACGAACCGCGAATACGTCGAGGCGGCGCGCGGCCAGGGCATTCCGCGCTGGCGCATCCTCACCGGCCACATCCTGCCCAACTGCCTGCCGCCGCTCTTGGTGATCGGCGCGCTGCAGATCGCGCGCGCCATCACGCTCGAGGCCACGCTGTCGTTCCTGGGCCTGGGCGTGCCGATCACCGAGCCCTCACTGGGCCTGCTGATCTCGAACGGCTACCAATACCTGCTGTCCAACGAATACTGGATCAGCTTCTTTCCTGGCGTGGCCTTGCTCGCCACCATCATGGCGATCAACCTGGTCGGCGACCAGCTGCGCGATGTGCTGAACCCGAGGCTGCAGAAATGAGCACCGCAATCCCCCAAGAACCGCCCACCCTCGAAGTGCGCGGGCTGCAAACGCGCTTTCATACGCGCGCCGGCGTGCTGCCGGTGGTCAATGGCGTCTCGTTCACGCTGCAGCGCGGCAAGGTGCTCGGCCTGGTCGGCGAATCGGGCTCGGGCAAGTCGGTCACCGGCTTTTCGATCATGGGCCTGGTCGATCCGCCGGGCCGCATCGAAGGCGGCCAGGTGCTGTTCCAGGGCCGCGACCTGACGCAGCTGCCGCCGCGCGAACAGCGCGCGCTGCGCGGCAACCGCATCGCCATGATCTTCCAGGACCCGATGGCGACGCTGAACCCGGTGCTGCGCGTCGACACGCAAATGATCGAGGCGGTGCAGGCCCACCGCAAGGTCTCGACCGCCGAGGCGCGCCAGCAGGCCAGCGATACCCTCGCGCTGATGGGTATCCCGAGCCCCGACGACCGGCTGCGCGCCTACCCGCACCAGCTCTCGGGCGGCATGCGCCAGCGCGTGGCGATTGCGATCGCGCTGCTGCACGGCCCCGACCTGATCATTGCCGACGAGCCGACCACGGCGCTCGACGTGACCATCCAGGCGCAGATCCTGTCGGAGATGCAAAAGCTCGTGCAGAGCACCGGCACCGCGATGATCTGGATCAGCCACGACCTGTCGGTGGTGGCTGGCCTGGCCGACGACATCGCCGTGATGTATGCGGGGCGCATCGTCGAGCACGGCACCGTGGACGACGTGCTCGACCACCCGCAGCACCCCTACACCCAGGGCCTGATCGGCAGCCTGCCCAGCGCCAACCGCCAAACGCGCCAGCGCGGCGCGCGGCTGCAGCAGATTCCCGGCATGGCGCCCAACCTGCTGCACATGCCCCCGGGCTGCGCGTTCGCGCCGCGCTGCGCGCGCGCCAGCGCGGTCTGCGCGACCCTGCCCGAGATGACGCAGCCGCGCCCCGAGGCGCCGGGCCACACCGTGCGCTGCTTCCACCCCGGCGCTGCGCCGGCCACCGCGGAGGCCGCGGCATGAGCACCGACACCGCACTGCCCCTGGTCGACATGCAGGGCGTGACCAAGCGCTTTGGCGCGCAGCCGCCGCCCGGGCCCCTGGGCCGGGCGCTGCGCCGGCTCGGCTGGGAGACGCCGCCCGTGGTGACGCACGCCGTCGATGGCGTGGACCTGGCCGTGCGCCCCGGCGAAGTGGTCGGCCTGGTCGGCGAGTCGGGCTGCGGCAAGTCCACGCTGGGCCGCATCGCCGCCGGGCTGCTCTCGCCCACCGAAGGCGTGGTGCGCGTCAACGGCGCACCGCTCGAAGCGCTGGACGGCCCGCAGCGCCTGGCCGCGCGGCTGCGCGTGCAGATGGTGTTCCAGGACCCGTTCGCCAGCCTGAACCCGCGCCTGCGCGTCTCGCGCATCGTCGGCGAGGCCGCGCGCCTGCACGGCCTGACCGATGCGGCCGGCGAGGACGACTACGTCGCCGCCCAGCTGCAGCGCGCCGGGCTCGACCCCAGCCTGCGCCACCGCTACCCGCACCAGTTCAGCGGCGGCCAGCGCCAGCGCATCGGCATTGCGCGCGCGCTCGCCGTGCAGCCGGCCATGCTGGTCTGCGACGAGGCCGTGGCCGCGCTCGACGTGTCGATCCAGGCACAGATCCTGAACCTGTTCATGGACCTGCGTGACCAGCTCGGCCTGGCCTACCTGTTCATCAGCCACGACCTCGGCGTAGTCGAGCATGTCTGCGACCGCGTGGCCGTGATGTACCTGGGCCGCGTGGTCGAGAGCGCGCCGGTCGAAGAGCTGTTTGCCCGGCCCAACCACCCCTACACCCAGGCGCTGCTGGCCGAGATTCCGCGCATCGACGTGCGCCGCACCCGCTTCAGCGCGATCCGCGGCGAGATCCCTAGCCCGATCGCGCCGCCCAGCGGCTGCCACTTTCACCCGCGCTGCCCGCACGCCATGCCGCGCTGCAGCGTCGAAGTGCCGCAGCTGCGCGGCATCGCCATCCGGCACGCCAGCGCCTGCCATCTGAACGATGCGGCCTGAACCCCTTGTTTTCCTGATCTGTCATTCCTGAAAGGCATCGCCATGAACCACCGCAAGCTCTCCCTCATCGCCGCGGCCGTGCTGGCCGCCAGCGCGGCCGCCTCGGCGCAGACGCTGTCCATCGGCTTTGCCGACCCGGTCTCGTCGGTCGACCCGCAGCTCAACAACCACGCCGGCGACCGCTCGCTCGCGCTGCATTTCTGGGACTCGATCATCAACTCGCGCGACGGCGGCAAGCTCGAACCGGCGCTCGCGTCGAGCTGGAAGGCGCTCGACGACAAGACCTGGGAATTCAAGCTGAGGAGCGACATCAAGTGGCAGGACGGCACGCCGTTCACGGCCGATGACATCGTGTTCTCGTTCCAGCGCGCGCGCAGCGTGCCCGGCACCGTGGCCTCGTACACCGGCGCGCTGCGCACAGTGGAATCGACCACCGCCAAGGACCCGCACACCGTCATCGTCAAGACCAACACGCCCAACCCCATGCTGCCGCTCGACATCGCGTCGATCTACATCGTGAGCAAGCATGTCGGTGAAAAGTCCAAGACCGAGGACTACAACGCCGGCCGCGCCGTGGTCGGCACCGGTCCGTACAAATTCGTCTCGTACAGCCCCGGCGACCGCACGGTGTTCGAGCGCAATCCGTCGTACTACGGTCCGAAGCCCGTGTGGGACAAGGTCAACTACCGCTTCATCAACAACGGCGCGGCGCGCACGGCCGCGCTGCTGGCCGGCGACGTGGACGTGATCGACAAGGTGGCCGTGACCGACGTGGCCAAGCTCAAGAAGACGCCGTCCGTCAGCGTCTACACCTACCCGGGCCTGCGCGTGCTGCTGCTGCAGCCGAGCTTCCGCCCCGGCCCCAACGAGTTCATCACCGACAACGCCGGCAAGCCGCTCGACAAGAACCCGCTGCAGGAGCTCAAGGTGCGCCAGGCGCTGTCGGTCGCGATCAACCGCAAGGCGATCGCCGACCGCATCCTGCAGGGCACGGTGACCGAGGCCAACCAGTGGATGCCCAAGAACACCTTCGGCTACAACCCCGAGGTCAAGGACATCGCCTACAGCGCCGAGCAGGCCAAGAAGCTGCTGGCCGAGGCCGGCTACCCGCAGGGCTTCCAGATCACCATCCACGTGCCCGGCGACCGCTACCCGCAGGCGCCCGAAACCGTGCAGGCCGTGGCCCAGTTCTGGACCCGTGCGGGCGTCAAGACCAAGGTCGAGGTCGTGCCATGGAGCGTGTACGCCGGCCGCGCCGGCAAGAACGAATACGCGGTCAGCGTGATCGCCTGGGGCAATGGCACGGGCGAAGCCGGCTACGGCCTGCTGCAGACGCTGGCCAGCACCGACGCCAAGCGCGGGCGCGGCGTCAACAACTGGGGCCGCTACAGCAACGAGGCCGTGGACAAGGCGTTCGATGCCGCCACCGTCGAGTTCGACGCCAAGCGCCGCGAGGCCATCTTCCGCCACTCGGTCAAGCTGGTCACCGACGACGTCGGCCACATCCCGCTGTTCCACTACCAGAACATCTGGGCCGCCAAGAAGGGGCTGAAAGTGGTGCCGCTGCTGAGCGACCGCACGACCGCGATGCAGGTCAGCCCGGTCGCCAAGTAAGGGAGCGCGCGCATGCCGTCCGCCACCCTGACCGTCACCCCCGAAGACGCGCTGATCGACGTGCCGCGCTGCATCGCGGTGCAGGGCCTCGCGCCCGGCGAGGAAGTCACGCTGGCCACGCGCACGCTGCGCGGTCCGGGCGTGGTGTGGTGCTCCCACGCCACGTTCCGCGCCAACGCCGACGGCGTGGTGGACCTGCAGCGCGACGCCCCGCTGGCCGGCAGCTACGGCGGCGTGTCGGCCATGGGGCTGGTGTGGTCGCAGGCGCCCGATCAGGCTGGCGCGCCGCGCGAGGTGTTTGCCGCCGAGCCCGCCGCCGCGCTCACCACCGGCGTGACCGCGCAGCGCCACGGCGCGCCCGTGCTGCAGGCGCGCCTGGTGCAGCGCCTGCAGGGCGCCGGCGTGACCCGGCGCGAGGTGCGCGACGACGGCCTGGTCGGCACGCTGTTCACGCCCGCCGGGTCGGGCCCGCACCCGGCCGTGCTGGTGCTCAACGGCTCGGGCGGCGGCATCAACGAGCCGCGCGCCGCGCTCTACGCCTCGCACGGCTACGCTGCGCTGGCGCTGGGGTACTTCAAGGCGCCGGGGCTGTCCGACTACATCTCGGACACGCCGCTCGAAATCTTCGAGACAGCGCTGCACTGGCTGCACCGCGAAGTGCGGCCTCTGAACGGCTTCGTCGCGCTCAGCGGCCAGTCGCGCGGCGGCGAGCTGGTGCTGCTGCTCGCCTCGCTGCTCCCGCAACTGGTCTCGGCCGTCATCGGCTATGTGCCCGGCGCCGTGGTGCACAGCGCGCAGAACGCCTGCAACCCGGCCAACGGCCCCGACAGCCGCAACGGCCCGGCCTGGCTCTGGCGCGGCCAACCCCTGCCCCACCTGTGGCAAGACAACCGCACCGCCAGCTGGGCACCGTGGGACGAAGGCCCCGAGCCGCGCCGCCACGCCCACGCGCTGCTGACCGCCCTGCAAGACCCCGAGGCCGTGGAGCGTGCGCGCATCCGCGTCGAGAACATCCGCGGCCCGGTGCTGCTGCTGACCGCGAGCGACGACGGCTCCTGGCCGTCGAGCCTGTACGGCCGCATGGTCGCCGAGCGGCTGGCGCAGGTCCAGCACCCCTACCCGGTCGAGCAGCTCGACTTCGAAGGCGGCGGGCACGCCATCGTCTTTCCCTATGTGCCGACCACGCAGCTGGTCTATGCCCACCCGGTGTCGGGGCGGCTCAGCACCACGGGCGGAACGCCGGCCGTCAACGCCCATGCCGACGAGGCCTCGTGGGCTAGCGTGCTCCATTTTTTAGAGCACGCTGTGCAGACCCAGTCTGCGCTAGAGCCCCAAAGCACCTGATATTTCAATCCCACTTCGGAGCCCCTGTCATGACCCCATCCCCCGCCGCCACCGACGTGGTCGATGCCCTGGTGCCGCTGCCGGACGGCAGCCCCGTGCATGCCGTGCGCCACCAGCGCGCGAAGGTTGTCGCCGCCACCCAGGGCAGCTACGACAGCATTTTCGACCCGGCGCTGAGCGGTGCCCCGTCGCTGGCCGAACGCCTGCTGGCCGCGCACCATATCGCCCGCCTGGCGGGCAGCACGGTGCTGGCAGCCCACTACCGCGAGCGCCTGCAGGCCCTGCCGCTCACGCCGGCGCAGCAGGCCGCGCTCGGTGGCCAGCCCGCTGCCGGCGACGCGCGCCTGCAAGCGATCCTGGCCTTCGCGCGCACGCTGACCGAGCGCCCCGTCGAAGGCGACCAGGCCGCGCTGCACAAGCTGCCGGCCGCGGGCCTGGCCACGCCCGAGGTGGTGGCGCTGGCGCAGCTGATCGCCTTCGTCGCCTACCAGCTGCGCGTGGTCGCCGGCCTGCAGGCGCTGGTCGAACTGGGCGATGACCTGCACAGCACGCCGGCCGCTGCCCCCGCGGAGGAAGCGCCGTTCGTGCACCCCGCCCACCTGCCCCAACCCGGCGAACCCGTGCGCGTGAACGGCTACACCAGCGAAACCCTGGACTGGTCCGCCTGGCTGCCGGTGCTGGACCTCGACCAGGCCACGCCCGCGCAGCTGGCCGTGCTGGCCAGCAGCCACCCCAAGGCCAAGGACAGCGACTACTACCGCGTGCTGGCGCACCAGCCGCGCATCCTCGAAGAGCGCTCCATCGTCTTCAACGCCATCATGTACGCCCCCGGCGGCCTCTCGCGCGCCGAGCGCGAACTGGCCAGCGCCGTGGTCTCGCGCGTGAACGGCTGCGTCTACTGCGCCTCGGTGCACGCCCAGCGCTTCGAGCAGCTCACCAAGCGCAACGAAGTGATCTGCCAGCTGTTCGCCGAGCCGCAGGGTGCCGGCACCAATGCGCGCGAGCGCGCCATCGTGCAGCTGTCGATCGACCTGACGGCAAACCCGGCCGGCTTTGGCGCCGCCCAGCTGCAGGCCGTGCGCGCCGCCGGGCTCACGAACCTCGAAGTGCTCGACCTGGTGCACGCCGTGGCGATCTTCGCCTGGGCGAACCGGTTGATGCTGAACCTGGGCGAGGCGGTGTTTCCGGCACCCGCTCCAGCGCACTAGAGCGCGCCATCACGGACCGCTGCATGCCCTTCGGGGACGCAGCGAGCCTGTCGAACCTTGCTGGGAACCATCCCGCCCCCCAGGTGGCAAAGATTGCTCGAGCGCCCGTTGGCCGCCTGGTGGAAGCACCTGCTAGGTCACCGGCGCCCGACCTGTTCCGCCCCATCGCCGATGGAATTCAGCGGACCCTGGATCAGTATTCCTTCATCGCCGCCGATAAAGACACACGCTGCATGTGCCACGCCGGCAACGACGCCAGCACCAGGCCCACCGCCAGGATCGCCAGCGCCATCAGCCACTCGGTCCCGCCCAGGGTGGGCCGCAACGCCACGCCGGTCAGGTGGGCGAGCCAGGTGCTGATGCCAAACGACAGCGCGTAGCCGCCCGCCAGCCCCAGTACCACACCGAGCCCGACCAGCAGGGCCGTAAAGCCCCAGGCCATCGCAAACACATAACGCCGCGGTGCCCCCAACGCGCGCAAAGTGACAAACTGCGGCATCAGCAGGCGGAACAAAATGAACACGCTGGCGATGATGGACAACAGCACCAAGGCCTGCGTCACCAGGGCCAGCAAGCTCATCAACTGGCGCATGTCGCCCAGGATGGAATAGAGCTGCACCAGGGCTTCGGCCGGAAAGAAAGCCATGGACTCCTTGTCGGTATACGCGCGCCGCAATTTGTAGGCGTTGGCCACGTTCCCCGTGTGCACCACGGCCGCAGGAATACCGGGCGTGTGGGCCGCGTCAAAGGGCACGCCGAGTTGGGTGGACTCCGGCGCGTGGCCGATCGGCAAGTTGTGCAGTGACCAGACCAGTTCGACCGGCACCGCCACGGCCTTGTCCCAGGGCGAGCCCGTTGGCTTCATGCGCCCGACCACGGTCACCGTGGCATCGTGCGCATTGAGGTGCTCGTCGCCACCGTGTTCTTCTCCGCCGTGGTGCACCCCATGCACCGGCTCGAAGGTGTCGCCCACCTGGAGTGCCGACGCAGCGCCCACCACGGCCTCATGGCGCGTCGCAAAAAGCCGCCCCTCTGCAAGCCCGCCCGACAAATGTTCGACCAGGGCCGCGACCACGCCCACCACCGGTGCACCACGGTGGCTGTCGCCAAAAGCCAATGGCGACACAAAGCCGGCCCGGCTGTCGTTGAGCAAGGCCACTGTCAGAGGCGCGCTGAGCAACTGGCCAGAGCCGGGCCGCAGAAACACCCCGGTCATCAAGGCGTCGGTACGGCTGCCGGGCGGCGCCACAATCATGTCGAAGCGGTCCGCCGCCCGGGCGCTGCCGCTGCGCAGGGCCCGCTCTTGCGAGACGATGGCCACCGACAGGGTGACGCCCGCCGCAACCAGCAACACAAAAGCCAGGGCGCTGAAACGGTAACGCGTGAGGGCGGCGCGAATGCCGGGCAGGGGATTCATCATGCAACCATGGAGGCCGTGTCGGCGGGCTGGGGAAGAAGCACTTGTCCCGCAGTCATGCGCAGCACCTGGTCGGCCAGCGCCGACAGCTTGTGATCGTGGGTGACCGCCACCACGGTTTTGCCGGCCCGCGCCATGGCGTGGAGTTCATCGGCAATCCGTTGCCCATTGCCGGGGTCGAGGCTGGCCGTAGGTTCGTCGGCCAGAATGATCGGTGGGTCCAGCAACAGGGCCCGCGCCAAGGCGACCCGCTGCTGCTCGCCGCGTGAGAGCCGCGCCACCGGCCCGGCCCGCAAGGGAACCTCAAACCGTGCAAGCAAGGCCCGTGCGCGCTCGCGCAAAACCTCGGGCAAGCGCGCGCGCTGAAACTGCGCCGGCAGCAAGGTGTTGCTCAAGGCATCGAGCTCATCGATCAGGCGAAAGTCCTGGAAGACCATGCCGCAGTGCGCCAGGCGCCACGCATCGCGCTGCCTTTCGCCCAGCTGGCTGACCACGGTTGCGCCAAAGCGAACCTCGCCCTGATGGGGCACCACGATACCGGCCAGCGCATGCAGCAGGGTGCTTTTGCCAGAGCCCGAAGGGCCAACAATGGCAGTGAGATGGCCGGATAAAAATTGGGCGCTGACCTTGTGCAGCGCCTGGATGCTGGCACCGCTGGCGTCGAAAAAGACAGCGCCAACCGAGCGCGCCTCCAGCCCGCCGTGCAAACGGTCCGGACTCATAAGCGCTGGAAGCTGGCATCGACCAGCCGGACCCGGCTGACAAAACCAGTCGCGGCATCTGTCTGCGGCCCGATCTCCAAGCGGCCCAGAACCTGGATCAGGTCGCCGGGCTTGACCGCTTCCTGGCGTTTTTTCATGCGCACAAAAATAATGGTGTTGATCCACTCGTCCTCGGACGCACAAAACGGGCAGGTTTCCACCGGTGTGTTCGACAACACGAAAAAATCCGACTCGACTTTCAGGTGCGGCGCCATGAAACCCTGGATGCTGACGGTCTTGCCGTTGAGCTGCTTGGCGGTATCCGAAAACCCCAAATCGTCCTGGTACAACTCAAACATCCGAATCCGCGGCGGCGCAGCCCACACGGCAGGCGCCGCGGAGCACAGAGCAAGAGAAACCGCGAACTCGCGGCGATACATGAACCGGTCCCCCTGCACTCTGTGGCCCATCGTTTACTCCATACCTGTGGTTGCCAGCACAATGCTCAGGCTGGTTGCCATGGCCTTGACCATGGGTTCTTTTTCGACGTCGATCCACTCGTCGAGCGAATGCGCACGACCGCCCTTGTCCGGTGCCGCGCGGCCGATGGTGATCGCAGGGATGCCCAGGCTCATGGGCAGGTTCGAATCGGTCGAACTCCACCGGTAATCGACCTTGTAGCCGCCGGCCTCGATCGCCGCCTTGGCGGTCTGCACCAGATCGGATTTTGCATCGGTGTTTCCGGCCGGGCGGTCGCCGATCAGCTTGGCCTCGGCCTTGATCTTGCCTTCCTTGGTAGAGCGTGCAAAGTTCTCGCCATCGGCGGCATCCTGCACCAGTTTGAGCAGACGGTCTTCGACACGCTTGAGTTCGGTGACCGACTCCGAACGCATGTCCACGTCCATCCAGCCACTCAGCGGAATCGAGTTCACCGAGGTGCCACCACCGATCACGCCAATGCTGTAGGTGGTCTTGGGCGTGGCCGGAACCTGGATGCGTGAAAACTCATTGGCCGCCTGGCCCAGCGCGAACATGGGGTTCACCAGACCAAACGCGCCGAAGCTGTGGCCCCCAGGACCGCTGAAGGTCACGCGGTAACGCTTGGAGCCCACTCCGCCATTGGTGATCTGGCTGACGCTTCCAGACTCCAGAGAAAAGAAGCTCTTGATCTTGTCCTTGTATTCACCCTTGGTGAACAGGTGGCGCACACCACGCAGATCGCCCGGCCCTTCTTCACCGACCGTGCCGACAAACAGGATGTCATCGCGCGTTTTGATGTTGCCAGCCTCCATGGCCCGCACAAAACCCAGCAACACGGCCAGGCTCATGGTGTCATCACCTATACCGGGAGCGTACAGCTTCGTACCCTGGCGCTTGACTTGCACATCGGTACCGGCAGGGAACACCGTGTCCAAGTGCGCCGACACCACGACCACCTTGCCGTCGCTGCGTGTGCCCTTGCGCAGCCCGGTCACATTGCCTTCTTCATCGATCTTCACATCGGGCAGGCCGGCCGCCTTGAGCATCTTGGCAAACTCCTTGGCGCGGGCTTCTTCCTTGAACGGCGGCGCAGGAATTTCGGTGAACTTGACGCCGTCTTCCACTATGCGACCATGCTCCTTGTCGATTGTGGCCGCAGCCGTTTTGAATGCCGGGCTGGCCAGAATGCGCTCAATGTCGGCCGCATGGCTGGAGGTCTGCGCCATGGTGGAAGAACCGGCAAAGGCTGCGCCCAGGGCGAGCGCCAGCGATGAAAAACGTGCTGCGATATGCATAAATTGAAACATCTCCAGATGAATAGTTGTTATCCGCGCCATGGATGGTCAATCTCGGTCCGGTGCGAAGGCCGGTGACCGTGCACACATGCAATGCGTGCCCATAGCGCCCCAGGATGCTATAGCAATCCTCGTGGATGCTCCCGCACATCGAACAGATCGCGAAGCGCATTCTTCGCCTGAACAGGGCGGAAGATGGCCTCCGAGACCGGAATAAGAAATGGGCGGAAGACCCGCCGCCATCACGGCGCCAGTGGCGCTTGAAGTCGTGTGTGGTGATAAACGCAGGCCGAGTTGGCGCCAAAATACGGCCTGCGCCCCAAGCAGATCAAGGAGGGGCGCAAACCGTTGCCGGATCGCACGGCCAGCGTGTCAAGTTCACGCGAGCGCACGCTGGATGAGGATTTTCTGCACGTCGCTCGTGCCCTCGTAGATCTGGCACACGCGCACGTCGCGGTAGATGCGCTCGACCGGGAAGTCGCTCACCACGCCGTAGCCGCCGAGGGTCTGGATGGCGGCGCTGCAGACCTTTTCCGCCATCTCGCTGGCGAACAGCTTGGCCATGGCGGCTTCCTTCAGACAGGGCCGGCCGGCGTCGCGCAGCGCGGCGGCGTGCCAGATGAGCTGGCGTGCGGCCTCGATCTGCGTGGCGCAGTCGGCCAGGCGAAAGCCCACGGCCTGGTGCTGGAAGATGGGCTGGCCAAAGCTCTCGCGCTCTTTCGAATACGCCAGCGCCGCCTCGAAGGCGCTGCGCGCCATGCCCACGCTTTGCGCGGCGATGCCGATGCGCCCGCCTTCCAAAGCACCGAGCGCGATCTTGTAGCCCTCGCCCTCGGCGCCGATCAGGTTCTCGGCCGGGATGCGGCAGTGGTCGAAGTTGATCTGCGCGGTGTCGCTGCTGTGCTGGCCCAGCTTGTCTTCGAGGCGCGCCACGGCGTAACCCGGCGCGTTCGTCGGCACCAGGAAGGCGCTCATACCCTTTTTGCCCGCGCCCTTGTCGGTCACCGCGATGACGATGGCGACCTGGCCGTTCTGGCCGCTGGTGATGAACTGCTTGACGCCATGGATCACATAGCCATCGCCCTGCTTCACGGCAGTCGTCCGGAGTGCCGAAGCGTCGGAGCCCACATGGGGCTCGGTCAGGCAGAACGCGCCGAGCATCTGGCCCTGCGCCAGCGGCGTGAGCCAGTCGCGCTTTTGCTGGGCGTTGCCATAGCGCATCAGGATGGCGTTGACGGGGCAGTTGGTCACCGAGATGGCAGTGCTGGTGCCGCCGTCGCCGGCCGCGATCTCTTCGAGCACCAGCGCGAGCGACAGGTAGTCGAGCTGGGCACCACCGAACTCCTCGGGCACGCAGATGCCATAGGCGCCCAGCGCCGCCAGGCCTTGGTGGGCCTCCTTGGGGAAGTGGTGTTCCTTGTCCCAGCGCGCGGCATGCGGCCACAGCTCTTGCTGCGCAAAGTCGCGCACGGCGTCGCGGATCATTTCCTGGTCTGGGGTCAGCAGCATCGTGGTCTCCGGGTGTTTTTGTCTTGTGGGGCGGAAGGTGCCAGGCCGGCGCGCCTCACCACGAGGCGCAGGGCGTGCCGTCGCGCTGCAGGAACTGGCCCTTGTGCGCCGGCGTGAGCCGCGCGAGCGTGGCGCGCATGGCGGCCACGCTCTCGGGCGCCGTGAGCGGGGCCTGTTCGCCGCCCATGTCGGTCTGCACCCAGCCGGGGTGCAGCGCCACCAGCGTGGCCTGCGGGTAGTCGTGCTGGGCGCTGGCCACCGCCATGTTGAGCGCCGCCTTGCTGACGCGGTAGAGCCAGGTGTGGCTGCTCTCGACGCCGCCGATGCGGCCCAGCTCGCTGCTGATGAAGGCAAACCTCCCTTGCGCCGCCTCGACCAGCGGCGCGACCTGCGGGATGGCCTGCATGGCGCCCAGCACGTTGGTGTGCATGACGCGGTCGAACTGCTCGCGCGTGGGCGGAGACAGCGCATTGCCGCGCTCCATCACGCCCGCCACATAGACCGCGGTGTCGATTTTTTCGCCGTCCAGCATCCAGGCCAGGCCGCTGACGCTGGCGGGATCGGCCACGTCCACGGTCAGCACGTTCTCCACGCCCAGCGCCTGCAGGCGCCCGCGCCCGGCGGCGTCGCGCGCACTGGCCAGCACGCGGTCGCCCGCCGCCACATACTGGCGCGCGAACTCCAGACCGAGTCCGCGCGAGGCGCCAATGATCAGGACGTTTGACATGAAATAGGCCTCCAGCCCTTGTACAGCATGTGCAAGCAGCTATGAAATTGAAAGCAATCGATCTGCGTCAGCCCGCCAATGGCGCCAGCTCGTCGGCAATCTGCCGAGCGTAACGCTGCACCATGGCATCTTGCGACTCCTGCACCGGGCCGGCCTGGATCTGGTCGTGGACCATTTCATTCATGGTCGGCAAGGCGCTGCGCTCAACCTGCGCACCGACCTGCCACAGGCGCGAGCGCATCAGCGCCTTGGCGCAGTGCAGGTAGGCCTCGGCCACCTGCACCTCGATCACCAGCTTGGGGCGCTGGCGCTCGGCACTGAAACGCCCGGTGAATTCGGGCTCGTCGCGCAGCCGCGCCGTGCCATTGATGCGCAGGCTTTCGTCCACGCCTGGCACCAGGAACAACAGGCCGATGCGCGGGTCCTGGAGCAGGTTGCCCAGCGTGTCGAGCCGGTTGTTGCCGCCCGCATCGGGCAGCAACACGGTGTGCGCGTCGGCCACGTGCACAAAGCCCGGCGGCCCACCGCGCGGCGACGCGTCCATGAACGTGCCCGCAGTGCCGCCTGTGGACAGCACACAGAAAGGCGAGAGCGCAATGAAGCGCTGGCAGTGCACGTCGAGCTGTGCCTGCTGCTTGCGCAGCGCGCGCTCGCCGGGTGCGGCATACAGCGCGCGCAGTTGTTCGGCCGTCGAGATCATGGCGCGGCGTGCACGCCGCTCAGACCAGCTCGACCGCCATGGCCGTGGCTTCGCCGCCGCCGATGCACAGCGTCGCCAGACCCTTTTGGAGGCCCCGGGCCTGCAAGGCATGCAGCAGCGTGACCAGGATGCGCGCGCCGCTGGCACCGATGGGGTGGCCCAATGCGCAGGCGCCGCCGTGGACGTTGACCTTGTCGTGCGGCAGGTTCAGCTCGTGCATCAGCGCCATCGGCACGACGGCAAAAGCCTCGTTGATCTCCCACAGGTCCACATCGCCCACGGCCCAGCCGGCCTTGGCCAGCGCCTTCTGCGTGGCGCCGAGCGGCGCCGTGGCGAACCATTCGGGCTCGTGGGCGTGCGTGGCGTGGCTGGCGATGCGCGCCAGTGGCTTGCAGCCGAGCTGTTGCGCGGTGGACGCGCGCATCAGCACCAGCGCGGCGGCGCCGTCGTTGATGCTGGAGCTCGATGCGGCGGTGATGGTGCCGTCCTTCTTGAACGCGGGCTTGAGCGTGGGGATCTTGTCGAGGCGGGCCTTGCCCGGTCCTTCGTCGATGGACACCACGGTCTCGCCGGCGCGCGTCTTGACCGTGACGGGCGTAATCTCGGCCGCGAAAGCGCCCGAGGTGGTGGCCGCCTGGGCGCGCTGCACGCTGGCGGTGGCGAATGCGTCCTGCTGCGCGCGCGTGAAGCCGTATTTGGCGGCGCAGTCCTCGCCGAACGTGCCCATGGAGCGTCCGGGCTCGTAGGCGTCTTCGAGGCCGTCGAGCATCATGTGGTCGAAGATGCGGTCGTGGCCCAAGCGGTAGCCGCCGCGGCCTTTCTGCAGCAGGTAGGGGGCGTTGGTCATGCTCTCCATGCCGCCCGCGACCACCACGTCGTGCGTGCCGGCCAGCAGCATGTCGTGCGCCAGCATGGCAGCCTTCATGCCCGAGCCGCACATCTTGGACAGCGTCACGGCGCCCGTTTCCTTGGGCAGTCCGCCCTTGAACGCCGCCTGGCGCGCGGGCGCCTGGCCCTGTCCGGCCATCAGGCAGTTGCCGAACAGCACCTCGCCCACGGCGGACGGCGCAATGCCGGCGCGCTCGACGGCGGCGGCGATCGCTGCGCCGCCGAGGTCGTGCGCGGCCAGGCCGGCAAAGTCACCCTGGAAGGCGCCCATGGGCGTGCGCGCGGCGCCGACGATGACGATGGGATCTGCGAGGGGTGCGGTCATGAAAGTCTCCTGTGCAATGGGAAAAAAGAACGGTTTCAGGCCTTGGCGTGCGCAAAACGGCGCTGCGTGTCGTAGGGAAAGACGTCGTACACATGGCCCGCCAGGATGCGCTCCTTGTGCGACTGCCAGAATTCTGCGCCCAGCAGGTCGGCATGGTGCGCCATGAACACGGCGCGCACGGCGTCGTTGCCGAGCAGGAAGGGGGCGAAGGTTTCGGGGAACACGTCGCGCGGGCCGACCGTGTACCAGACCTCGCCGCTCATCTCTTCCTCCTCGTTGCGCGGCGCGGGCACGCGGCGGAACTGGCAGTCGGTCAGGTACTCGATCTCGTCGTAGTCGTAGAACACCACCTTGCCGTTGCGCGTGACGCCGAAGTTCTTCCACAGCATGTCGCCGGGGAAGATGTTGGCCGCCACGAGGTCCTTGATCGCGTTGCCGTAGTCGATCACGCTGCGCTCCATCTGCTGGCGCGCGCGCGCATCGTTCGGGCCGGCATCGAACGACTCCTGCAGGTACATGTTGAGCGGGACCATGCGCCGCTCGATGTAGAGGTGCGAGATGATGACTTCCTGCCGGCCGTCACCGTCGCGGTCGCTGATCTCGAGCTGGCTGGGCGCGAACTGCTGGATCTCGGCGATCAGCGCGTCTTCGAAGCGGTCGCGCGGAAAGGCCACCAGGCTGTATTCGAGCGTATCGGCCATGCGGCCCACGCGGTCGTGTTGCTTGACCAGCAGGTACTTGGCCTTGATCTGCTCGCGCGTCGTGTCTTTCTGCGGGGGGTAATAGTCCTTGATGAGCTTGAACACATAGGGAAAGCTCGGCAGGTCGAACACCAGCATGACCATGCCCTTGATGCCGGGCGCGATGCGGAACTTGTCGCTCGAATGCTTGAGGTGGTAGAGGAAGTCGCGGTAGAACAGCGTCTTGCCCTGCTTGGCCAGGCCGAGCGCGTTGTACAGTTCGGCGCGCGGCTTGCGCGGCATGAGGCTGCGCAGGAACTGCACGTAGGCACTCGGGATTTCCATGTCCACCATGAAATAGGCCCGCGCGAAGGAAAACAGCATCTGCAGGTCGTCCTCGCCGAACAGCGCGGCGTCGATGGTGAGCAGGCCGGCGTCGTTGTGCAGGATGGGCAACGCAAACGGCACCTCGTGGAAACCGTTGATGACCTTGCCGACAAGGTAGGCGCCCTTGTTGCGGTAGAACAGGCTCGACAGCACCTGGATCTGGAAGTTGGCGCGCAGCTTGCTGTGTTGCAGGTGTCCGCGCAGCGCGCTCAGCACCTGTTCGATGTCGCCTTGCAGGTCGGCAAACGGGCGCTGAACGCGGAAGTTCTCGACAATGAGCGTGAGCGTCTCGCGCAGGTTCTCGCGCGATGGCGATGGGTAGTAAGCCCAGTAGGTCGGGCGCTGCTCGCGCGCGTCGTTGTCGATGTACTCGGTGCTGATGGCCGGGCGCACGAAGATGAAGTCGTTGTGAAAGTGCGTGCGGTGCAGGATCTTGGTCGTCACCGAGTTGAAAAAGGTCTCGGCCAACTCGGGCTGGCGGTGATCGACCAGCAGGCCGATGTAGTGCAGCTTGATCTGGTGCCACACGTCCATGGGCACGCTGCCGGCCTGGAATTCCTTCTCCAGCCGGCGCACACATTCCTTGACGCGCAGGTCATAGAACTCGATGCGCTCGCGCTGCGCGCGCTGCTGACCGTGCCAGTCGGCCGTCTCGAATCGGTGCTTGGCGCGCGCCGATTCGGTGCGGAACAGCCGGTAATGGCGGTTAAAACCGTCCATCATTGCCTTGGCGATGTCGTAGGCTTGCGGCGAGTCGAGGCGTTGGGGGAACATGGTCGGCACTCTCCGGTTCATCCGACGGGTGGCAGGCCGCTCAGGCCCGCGCCGCACACACGTGCGCGGCCTTAACGGCGTGCGGCGGCCACACCGGCCACCGCGGCGGCATAGCGCGACTCCAGCCCGTCGTTGCCATCGACGGAAATGTGCAGGTTGTTGATGAGCCCATCCTTGAGGCCATAGCACCATCCATGCAAGGTGATTTTTTCACCCCGCGCCCAGGCATCCTGCAGCACCGTGGTGTGTGCGATGTTGAGGACCTGCTCGATGGCGTTGAGCTCGCAGAGCACGTCGTGGCGCCACTCGGGCGCGACCGCGTCGATCAGTTCGAGGTGTTTGTCGCGCACATCCTTGACGTGGCGGATCCAGTTGTCGGCCAGGCCCACACGGCGGTCCTCCAGTGCGGCCAGCACGCCGCCGCAACCGTAGTGGCCCACGACCATCAGGTGTTGGACGTGCAGCTGGTCCACAGCGTACTGGATGGTGGAGAGGCAGTTGAGATCGGTCGGCACCACCACATTGGCGACATTGCGGTGCACAAAAATCTCACCGGGTTCCAGGCCCGTGATCTGGTTGGCCGGCACGCGGCTGTCGGAGCAGCCGATCCACATGTAGCGCGGCTTTTGCTGGGCCATCAGCCCGGTGAAGAAGCCCGGACGGTCTTTCTCCATTTGCGCCGCCCAGGCGCGGTTGTGCACAAACAATTCTTCGATGGAGGTGGTCGGCATCGGGATGCTTTCTTCAATGGAACGGGTCAGGGGGGCTCAACAGGTCTCGGCAAACAGCTCGCGACCGATCAGCATGCGGCGGATTTCGCTGGTGCCGGCGCCGATTTCGTAGAGCTTGGCGTCGCGCCACAGGCGCCCCAGCGGGTATTCGTTGATGTAGCCATTGCCGCCAAAGATCTGCACGCCCTCGCCAGCCATCCAGGTGGCCTTCTCTGCGGTCCACAGAATCACGCTGGCGCAGTCCTTGCGCACCTGGCGCACGTGGTCGCTGCCCACCATGTCGAGGTTCTTGGCGACGGTGTAGGCAAACGAGCGGCCGGCCTGCAGCACGGTGTACATGTCGGCGACCTTGCCCTGGATCAGCTGGAATTCGCCGATGCTCTGACCAAACTGTTTGCGGTCGTGGATGTAGGGAACCACGTTGTCCATCACGCTCTGCATGATGCCCAACGGTCCACCGGTGAGCACGGCGCGCTCGTAGTCGAGCCCGCTCATCAGCACCTTGGCGCCCATGTTCACGCCGCCGAGCACATGGTCCGCCGGCACTTCGACGTTCTGGAACACCAGCTCGCCCGTGTGGCTGCCGCGCATGCCCAGCTTGTCGAGCTTCTGCGCCACGCTGAAGCCCGGCATGCCTTTTTCAATCAAAAAGGCCGTGATGCCACGGGCGCCCAATTCGGGCTCGGTTTTCGCATAGACCACCAGCGTGTCAGCGTCGGGGCCGTTGGTGATCCACATCTTGCTGCCGTTGAGCAGGTAGTAGCCCCCCTTGTCCTCGGCCTTGAGCTTCATGCTGATGACGTCGGAACCGGCACCGGGCTCGCTCATGGCCAAGGCGCCCACATGTTCGCCGCTGATGAGCTTGGGCAGGTATTTCCGCTTTTGCGTCTCGCTGCCGTTGCGGTTGATCTGGTTGACGCACAGGTTGCTGTGCGCACCGTAGCTCAAGCCCACCGAAGCGCTGGCGCGCGAGATCTCTTCCATGGCCACCATGTGGGCCAAGTAGCCCATGGACGCCCCGCCATACGGCTCGGGCACGGTGATGCCCAGCACGCCCAGGTCACCCATCTTGCGCCACAGGTCCATGGGAAACTGGTCACTGTGGTCGACTTCCGCAGCACGCGGAGCGATCTCGGCCTGCGCAAAATCGCGCACGGCGTCGCGCAACGCGTCGATGTCGTCGCCCAGTTGGAAATTCAGGCCGGGAAGATTGGCGGGCATGCTCATGAACGTCTCCTGAAGGGTAAGGAAGAAAGGCAAAGTCAGTCCCGCACGCCTTCGCGACCAGCCACGGCCATGAGTGTGCACGCCATGGTGGCCACCAGTTTCTCTGCTCCGGTGCTGAGTGCGTAGGCCCTGCCCTCGCACACGGTGATGGTGCGTCCCGGTCTGAGCACGCGCCCTTCCATGCGAAAGCGCTCGCCCTGTGCAGGGGCCAGCAGGTTGATCTTGAATTCGATGGTCAGCACCTCGGCTTCGGGCGCCATCAGGGTGAAGGCGGCATAACCACACGCCGAATCGAGCGCGGCAGACAGCATGCCGGCATGCAGGAAGCCGTGCTGCTGCGTCAGTGTCGGGCTCCAGTCGAGCGCGATGTCGACGGCACCGGGCGCGACATGGTCCAAGCGCGCACCCAGTGTCTGCATGGCACCTTGGCAAGAAAAACTCTCGTGCACGCGCTGAGCGTAATGGCTGTTGCGGGGCTCGAACGGGGACATGGGCGTCGATATGGAATAGATATGACGTTTACGTAAACGTCAATTATCATCCATTTTTTCAGTCTTGAGCAACAAGGCGCGCGCTTCCTTTTCATGCTCGCGGACCTCGTCCAGATTTGCCTCCAAATCCGCCATCTGCTCCTCCAGCTGGCGCCGGTGGTCGGCCAGCACGAGCAGGAATTTGCGCAACTGCACCCCGGTGTCGCGCGGGCTGTCGTACAGGTCAATGATTTCCTTGGCCTCGGTGAGTGAGAGACCGAGGCGCTTGGCTCGCAAGGTCAGCTTGAGGCGCGTGCGGTCGCGGGCGCTGTAGAGTCGATTGCGCCCCCCAGGCCCCGTGCGCTCGGGCAGCAGCAATCCCATGTCCTCGTAAAACCGCATGGCGCGGGTGGTGAGGTCGAACTCTTTGGCAAGGTCGCTGATGGTGTAGGTGTGTGCCATGGTGGAGGGTGCAGCCAGGGTCGGCTCGCACAGATGACAGACGGCATGCCTGTCCGTTTTTGCCATGCGATGACAACAAATGACGTTAACGTTCACGTCAATCTTAACCTGCCATGCGCCGACCATCCATCCGAGCTTTCTGCGATCTTTCGCGCCCCAAAGCAGAAACGCCCCCCTCATTGCTGAGGGGGGCGCGACTGGGCTGTAAGAGCCTGACGATGACCTACTTTCACACGGGAACCCGCACTATCATCGGCGCGAAGTCGTTTCACTGTCCTGTTCGGGATGGGAAGGAGTGGGACCGACTTGCTATGGTCATCAGGCATAACTGGGTGCCTGGCTGATCTTTGGATCAACCGGGCGAATTCATAGAGTTTGGAATCAGCTTGTTTTATTTGACTGCGTCAACTTGGCATAACGACCTTGATCGATTTGATCAAAGTTATAGGGTCAAGCCGCACGAGCAATTAGTACTGGTTAGCTTAATGCATTGCTGCACTTCCACACCCAGCCTATCAACGTCCTGGTCTTGAACGACTCTTTAGGGGGGTCAAGCCCCCGGCAGATCTCATCTTGAAACGAGTTTCCCGCTTAGATGCTTTCAGCGGTTATCTCTTCCACACTTAGCTACTCGGCAATGCCACTGGCGTGACAACCGATACACCAGAGGTGTGTCCACTCCGGTCCTCTCGTACTAGGAGCAGGCTTCCTCAAATCTGCAGCGCCCACGGAAGATAGGGACCAAACTGTCTCACGACGTTTTAAACCCAGCTCACGTACCTCTTTAAATGGCGAACAGCCATACCCTTGGGACCGGCTACAGCCCCAGGATGAGATGAGCCGACATCGAGGTGCCAAACACCGCCGTCGATATGAACTCTTGGGCGGTATCAGCCTGTTATCCCCAGAGTACCTTTTATCCGTTGAGCGATGGCCCTTCCATACAGAACCACCGGATCACTATGTCCTGCTTTCGCATCTGCTCGACTTGTCAGTCTCGCAGTTAAGCACGCTTATGCCATTGCACTATCGTCACGATGTCCGACCGTAACTAGCGTACCTTCGAACTCCTCCGTTACGCTTTGGGAGGAGACCGCCCCAGTCAAACTGCCTACCATGCACTGTCCCCGATCCCGATAAGGGACCTGGGTTAGAACCTCAAACACACCAGGGTGGTATTTCAACGTTGGCTCCATGTGATCTAGCGACCACACTTCAAAGCCTCCCACCTATCCTACACAGATCTGTTCAAAGTCCAATACAAAGCTACAGTAAAGGTTCATGGGGTCTTTCCGTCTTTCCGCGGGGAGATTGCATCATCACAAACATTTCAACTTCGCTGAGTCTCTGGAGGAGACAGTGTGGCCATCGTTACGCCATTCGTGCAGGTCGGAACTTACCCGACAAGGAATTTCGCTACCTTAGGACCGTTATAGTTACGGCCGCCGTTTACTGGGACTTCAATCAAGAGCTTGCACCCCATCATTTAATCTTCCAGCACCGGGCAGGCGTCACACCCTATACGTCCACTTTCGTGTTTGCAGAGTGCTGTGTTTTTATTAAACAGTCGCAGCCACCGATTTTTTGCAACCCCTTTGGGCTCCCTTTGTTCAAGTTCACCTACTTGGGGCATACCTTCTCCCGAAGTTACGGTATCAATTTGCCGAGTTCCTTCTCCAGAGTTCTCTCAAGCGCCTTAGAATACTCATCTCGCGCACCAGTGTCGGTTTGCGGTACGGTCGTCAATAGCTGAAGCTTAGTGGCTTTTCCTGGAAGCAGGGTATCACTCACTTCGTCTGCAAGCAGACTCGTTATCACCCCTCATCTTAGCCCGGCGGATTTGCCTACCGGGCACGACTACAGGCTTGAACCAACATATCCAACAGTTGGCTGAGCTAACCTTCTCCGTCCCCACATCGCACTATTGATCGGTACAGGAATATTGACCTGTTTCCCATCAGCTACGCATCTCTGCCTCGCCTTAGGGGCCGACTCACTCTACGCCGATGAACGTTGCGTAGAAAACCTTGCGCTTACGGCGAGGGGGCTTTTCACCCCCTTTAACGCTACTCATGTCAGCATTCGCACTTCTGATACCTCCAGCATCCATTACCAGACACCTTCACAGGCCTACAGAACGCTCTCCTACCACGTGCAATAAATTGCACATCCGCAGCTTCGGTAACTGGCTTAGCCCCGTTACATCTTCCGCGCAGGACGACTCGATCAGTGAGCTATTACGCTTTCTTTAAATGATGGCTGCTTCTAAGCCAACATCCTGACTGTTTTAGCCTTCCCACTTCGTTTCCCACTTAGCCAATTTTAGGGACCTTAGCTGGCGGTCTGGGTTGTTTCCCTCTTGAGTCCGGACGTTAGCACCCGGTGCTCTGTCTCCCAAGCTGTACTCGTCGGTATTCGGAGTTTGCATAGGTTTGGTAAGTCGCCATGACCCCCTAGCCTAAACAGTGCTCTACCCCCGACGGTAATACTTGAGGCACTACCTAAATAGTTTTCGGAGAGAACCAGCTATTTCCAAGTTTGTTTAGCCTTTCGCCCCTATCCACAGCTCATCCCCTAGTTTTGCAACACTAGTGGGTTCGGACCTCCAGTACCTGTTACGGCACCTTCATCCTGGCCATGGATAGATCACTTGGTTTCGGGTCTACACCCAGCGACTATGTTCGCCCTATTCGGACTCGATTTCTCTACGGCTTCCCTATTCGGTTAACCTTGCCACTGAATGTAAGTCGCTGACCCATTATACAAAAGGTACGCAGTCACCCCTTGCGAGGCTCCTACTTTTTGTAAGCATGCGGTTTCAGGATCTATTTCACTCCCCTCCCGGGGTTCTTTTCGCCTTTCCCTCACGGTACTGGTTCACTATCGGTCGATGATGAGTATTTAGCCTTGGAGGATGGTCCCCCCATATTCAGACAGGATTTCTCGTGTCCCGCCCTACTTGTCTGCAGCCTAGTACCACATGTCGGTTTTCGCATACAGGGCTATCACCTGCTATGGCCGGGCTTTCCATCCCATTTTGCTAACCGTCGTGCTATCACTGCAAGGCTTGTCCGATTTCGCTCGCCACTACTTTCGGAATCTCGGTTGATGTCTTTTCCTCGAGCTACTGAGATGTTTCAGTTCACCCGGTTCGCCTCGCAACCCTATGTATTCAGGTTGCGATACCCCGAAGGGTGGGTTTCCCCATTCAGAAATCTCCGGATCAAAGCTTATTTGCCAGCTCCCCGAAGCTTATCGCAGGCTATCACGTCTTTCGTCGCCTATCATCGCCAAGGCATCCACCACATGCTCTTAGTCACTTGACCCTATAACTTTGACGTCTCTTAACGAAACATCTCCATTTTCTTTCAAGGACTTGCCAGGTCTTTCACCCGGCGCGTTATGCCGTAATCAACTACGGCTCTTTCGAGCCTTCATCGTATTACTTTTGAATTTCAAAGCTAGTTTGAATATTCGTTTTGACGCAATCAAAAATTCTTGTTGCTGATGGCACGGTCTGCACTAAACCTTTACGAATGTGCAGTTTCCATCAGCAACGCTGATTCGACTCTATGAATTTTTAAAGAACAGCCGATTGATCGATTGATATCGATCAACATCAAAGCAGCCTTTTGCAAAGCTGCTTTGGTGTTGATTCACCGCCCTTGCGGGCGCATCGTGTTGGTTGGTGGAGGATGACGGGATCGAACCGACGACCCCCTGCTTGCAAAGCAGGTGCTCTCCCAGCTGAGCTAATCCCCCAGGAATCGCATTGTCGTGTCGCCCCTGGACTGCAGCACTTGGTGGGTCTGGGTGGTCTCGAACCACCGACCCCCGCCTTATCAAGACGGTGCTCTAACCAACTGAGCTACAGACCCAAGCCGGCCACTGCCGTCGACAGGCACTTATCGCACCCGCCGCTTTGCAGCGACTTCTTCCAACAACCGATAAGTGTGGGCGTTCAAATTGAATTGCAGTTTTCCAGAAAGGAGGTGATCCAGCCGCACCTTCCGATACGGCTACCTTGTTACGACTTCACCCCAGTCACGAACCCTGCCGTGGTAATCGCCCTCCTTGCGGTTAGGCTAACTACTTCTGGCAGAACCCGCTCCCATGGTGTGACGGGCGGTGTGTACAAGACCCGGGAACGTATTCACCGTGACATTCTGATCCACGATTACTAGCGATTCCGACTTCACGCAGTCGAGTTGCAGACTGCGATCCGGACTACGACTGGCTTTATGGGATTAGCTCCCCCTCGCGGGTTGGCAACCCTTTGTACCAGCCATTGTATGACGTGTGTAGCCCCACCTATAAGGGCC
>NZ_MWOK01000028.1 GCF_012932145.1 Acidovorax sp. SRB_14
CGCCGGGCGCCCAGGCGCGCAGCGCCAAGCCCGCAGCCAGCACGGCCAGCGCGCCCAGCAGCACGTGGCGCGCGCCCAGGCGCTGCTGCAGCGCCGGTCCGCACCAGGCGCCAGGCCCATCAGCAGCATGGGCCGCAGCGTGAGCCAGGCCATGCCGCGCACATCGAGGCCCGTGGCGGCGGCGATGTCGTGCGCGAGCGGGCCCACGGCCGTGAGAAAGGGGCGCAGGTTCAGCGCCGTGAGAACACCACCACGGCCAGCCACAGTCCCTGGCGGGCCGGTGCCTGCACCTGCACCTGCACTGGCTCGGGCGCGGCGGTGCGGCCGGCGGCGCTGCCCATGTCAGGCGGCCGCCCCCGGACCGGCCGGCGCGTCGCCATAGAGCTGCTGCGCTGTCACGCCGGTCTCGACCCGCGTGAGCGGCAGCGGGCGGGGGGCGAGCGGCAGGCGCAGCGCTGCATACGCCGCGGCGCTCGACAGCCCGTAGGGCGCAGCGTCGTCGTTGTCGAACGCGTAATACACCGCCTGCACGCCGCCCATGACCATGGCCGCCAGGCACATGGGGCATGGGTGGCCGCTGGCATAGACCACGCAGCCGTCCAGGCGCGGGCGGCCGAGGTGGCGACTGGCGGCGCGCAGCGCCTGCATTTCGGCGTGGGCGGTGGGATCGTGGCTGTGCACAATCTCGTTGACGCCGCTGGCAATGCGCTCGCCGCCGAGCGCCAGCACGGCGCCAAACGGGCGCCCGCCGCGCACGCGGTTGGCCTGCGCCAAGCGCACGGCCTCGCGCAGCAAAGAGGTGTGGTCGGACATGGAACGGGCTCCTGGGGGCAAGCGGAAAAACGGTCGGTGAAATGGCGCATTTCAGCGCGCGCCGGCCGCGCGCAGCAGCGCAGCGAGGGCGCTGTGGCCGCGCTGCTCGGCATGGCGCAGCGGTGCCACGCCGCCGTGGTCAGGCAGGTTGACGTCGGCGCCCGCGGCGATCAGGGCCTGGGCAATGGCCACGCGGTTCCGCGCCGTGGCCAGCAGCAGCGGCATGCGCGTGCCGCCGCAGGCCAAGGTCACAGGGTGGAAACGCATGGAAAGAAAACAGCGGAAAGCGCCAACGGATGCCAACGCAGGGCGCACAGGGTAACAAAGCGGTTTTGGCCACGGTGCTCGAGCAGGCATGCGCTGCGCCGGCCGGCGCGCGGGCGCCAGGGGCACTCAAGGATCCAACCCTCCCTGGGCTCGCGTGGGCCCTGGCGCGCCCATGCGGCGTTGTCCGGCACGCGCTGCGCCCGCGCCATGCTAGTTTGAAGTACCGAATGTTTCAGAGGACTTGCCATGCCCCTGCCTGCCCATGCGCACACGCCCACGCCACTGCCCCCGGTGGGCACGCCTCCCATCGACAAGCCGCCGCAGCCCACCTGGGTGCCCGAGCCGCCTGTGGTGGAGCCGCCTGCGGTGCCAGGCGAAACCCCGGTGCCCGATCCGACGCTGCCGGGGCCGCGCGAGTCCCCCGTGATCGATCCGCCGCCCTTTCACTGAGGGCCGGCTCCGCGGCGGCCCGCACACAAAGGCCTGCGCTACACCACGCCGCGGGCGCGCAGCTCGGCCCGCTGCGCCGCATCCACCCCCAGTGCCTCGAGCACCTCGTCGGTGTGCTGGCCCAGCGCTGGCGGCGCGTGGCGCAGCACAGGCGGGTGGGCCGCGAGGCGCAGCGGGCTGGCCACGCCGGTGATCTGCGCGACGCCGTCGCCCGCGTCCCGCGGCAGCGCCACGCGCAGGCCGCGCGCCTGCACCTGGGCGTCGCCGAAGGCCTGGGCAATGGTGTTGATGGGGCCGCAGGGCACGGCCTTGTCTTCGAGCAGCGCAATCCACTCGGCGGTCGTGCGCGTGCGCGTCACGGCCTCCATGGCCGGGATCAGTGCGGCGCGGTGCTTCACGCGCAGGGTGTTGCTGGCAAAGCGTGCGTCCTGCGCCCATTCGGGGTGGCCAGCGGCGGCGCAAAAACGCGCGAACTGGCCATCGTTGCCGATCGCCAGCAGCATGGAACCATCCTGCGTCGCAAAGTCCTGGTAGGGCGCCAGGCTCGGGTGGCTGTTGCCCTGGCGCCCCGGCGCCACGCCCGTGGCCAAAAAGCCGGCCGCCTGGTTCGCCAGGATGGCCATGCCCACGTCTAGCAGCGCCATGTCGATGTGCTGGCCCTCGCCCGTGCGGTGGCGCGCATGCAGCGCCGCCAGGATGGCGCTCGATGCGTACACGCCCGTGAACAGGTCGGTCAACGCCACACCCACGCGCAGCGGACCGCCGCCGGGCTCGCCGTCGGCGCGGCCGGTGATGCTCATCATCCCGGTCATGGCCTGGATCATCAGGTCGTAGCCGGCGCGCTCGGCATACGGCCCGTCCTGCCCGAAGCCGGTGACCGAGCAGTAGACCAGGCGCGGGTTCAGCGCGCGCAGGGTGGCGTGGTCCAGCCCGTAGCGCGCCAGGCCCCCGACCTTGAAGTTCTCGACCAGCACGTCGGCCTGTAGCGCCATCTGGCGGATCAGCTGCTGGCCGTCCTCGGTCGCCATGTCGATGGTGACCGAGCGCTTGTTGCGGTTGCAGGCGGTGAAGTAGCTCGCCTGCGTGGTGTCGTTGCCGTCGGCGTCCTGCAGGAACGGGGGCCCCCAGTGCCGTGTGTCGTCGCCCGCGCCGGGGCGCTCGACCTTGACCACGTCGGCGCCCAGGTCGGCCAGGATCTGCGTGCACCAGGGGCCGGCGAGCACGCGCGAGAGGTCGAGGACTTGGATGCCGGCGAGGGCGCCGGCGGGCGGGGTGAGGTCGGTCATGGTGGGCTGTGCACTCATAAATCAATAGCTTGAAGCGCTTATCCAGAAAGCGCTGGAGCCATTTTTCGCTTGAATTGCCGTTCAGTTGGCGAAGGCTGCGATGCCGGTCTGTGCGCGGCCCAGGATCAGCGCGTGCACGTCGTGCGTGCCCTCGTAGGTGTTGACCACCTCCAGGTTCACCAGGTGGCGCGCCACGCCGAACTCGTCGCTGATGCCGTTGCCGCCCATCATGTCGCGCGCCAGGCGGGCGATGTCGAGCGCCTTGCCGCAGCTGTTGCGCTTGATGAGCGACGTGGCTTCGACGGCGGCCGTGCCTTCGTCCTTCATGCGGCCCAGGCGCAGGCAGGCCTGCAGGCCGATGGCGATCTCGGTCTGCATGTCGGCCAGCTTCTTCTGGATCAGCTGGTTGGCGGCGAGCGGACGGCCAAACTGCTTGCGGTCCAGCGTGTACTGGCGCGAGGTGTGCCAGCAGAACTCGGCCGCGCCGAGCGCGCCCCAGGCGATGCCGTAGCGCGCGCTGTTGAGGCAGGTGAACGGGCCTTTCAGGCCCTGCACTTCGGGGAAGGCGTTTTCCTCGGGCACGAACACCTTGTCCATCACGATCTCGCCGGTGATGCTGGCGCGCAGGCCGACCTTGCCGTGGATGGCCGGGGCCGACAGGCCTTTCATGCCCTTGTCGAGGATGAAGCCGCGGATCGGGCCGACGGCACCCGCCTCGCTCACTTCCTTGGCCCAGACGACGAACACGTCGGCCACCGGGCTGTTGGTGATCCACATCTTGGCGCCCGAGAGCTCGTAGCCGCCGGCGACCTTCTTGGCGCGGCTGGCCATGCTGCCGGGGTCGGAGCCGTGGTCGGGCTCGGTCAGGCCGAAGCAGCCGATCCATTCGCCGCTGGCCAGCTTCGGCAGGTACTTCTGGCGCTGCGCCTCGGTGCCGAATTCATGGATCGGCACCATCACCAGCGAGCTTTGCACGCTGGCCATGGAGCGGTAGCCCGAGTCAACGCGCTCGACCTCGCGCGCGATCAGGCCGTAGGCCACGTAGTTGAGGCCGGGGCCGCCGTACTGCTCGGGGATGGTGGGGCCCAGCAGGCCGACCTCGCCCATTTCGCGAAAGATGCTGGTGTCCATCTTTTCGTGGCGGAACGCGTCGAGCACGCGCGGCGCCAGCTTGTCCTGGCAGTAGGCGGCAGCGGCGTCGCGCACCATGCGCTCGTCGTCGGTGAGCTGCAGGTCGAGCAAGAAGGGGTCTTCCCAGTGAAAAGTGGCGCGGGCCATGGCAATCTCCTGAAGGTGTAACGTGTTGTGCTAAAAGCGCATGAAGCGCCGACGGATGGCCCATCGTAGCGTGCATGGATATTGCGCCGCAAGCGAAAATGCTGAACTCAGTTATGAGAAAAAAGAACTCCTTAGAACGTGTTGCGCCACAATCGCGGCGTACCCGCCGTCCTTGACTGGAACCATGCGCCGCACCCTGCCGTCCACCCAGGCCCTGGCCTGCTTTGAAGCCGCCGCGCGGCACGAGAGCTACACGCGCGCCGCGCAGGAGCTCTCGCTCACGCAAAGCGCGGTCTCGCGCCAGATCACGGCGCTGGAAGACTTTCTGGGCGTGCCGCTGTTCCGGCGCACGCGCCACGGCGTCGCGCTCACGCCCGCCGGCACGCACTATGCGCGCCAGATCGGCCCGCGCCTGCAGGCGCTCGAGCGCGACACGCTCGACGTGATGGCGCACCAGGGCCATGGCGGTGCGCTGGCGTTGGCAGCGGTGCCCACCTTCGCCACGCGCTGGCTGATTCCGCGCCTGCCGCAGTTTGCCGCGCTGCATCCCGAGATCGTGGTGCACATCGAAACGCGCACGCGGCCGTTCCTGTTTGCCGACACCGGCTTTGACGCCGCGCTCTACGCCGGCACGCCCGAGCAGGTGGCCAACTGGCCCGGCACGCAGGCGCAGTGGCTGATGCACGAAGACGTGGTGCCGGTGTGCAGCCCGCGCCTGCTGGAGCTGGCCGCACAGCGCGGCCTGGGGCGCGCCTACCAGGGCGTGGCCGCCGAGGTGCTGGCGCAGCTGCCGCTGCTGCAGCAGAGCACACGGCCCTACGGCTGGCGCCAATGGTTCGAGGCCATGGGCGTGGAGGCGCCGCAGGCGCTCGATGGCCCGCGCTACGAGCTGTTTTCGATGCTGGCCGTGGCCGCGGCCCACGGCCTGGGCGTGGCGCTGATGCCGCCGCTCCTGATCGAGGCCGAGCTTGCGCGCGGCGAACTGGTGGTTGCCTGCCAGCGGCACCTGCGCGGCGAGCGCAGCTACTACCTGATCAGCCCGGCACAGGCGCAGCCGCCGGTGCTGGCGGCTTTTGCGCAGTGGCTGCAGGCCATGGCCGAGCCAGCGCCGGCTGCGGACCCCTCATGACGGCGTGTGGGAGGCTTGCGCCGCGCCGCCGCCTCAGAGGCGCGGCAGCAGCTGCACGATCAGCGGCACCAGAACCGCGGTGGCGATGCCGTTGAGGCCCATGGCCAGCGCGGCAAAGGCGCCGGCCGTCTGGTTGAACTGCAGCTCGCGCGCCGTGCCGATCGCATGCGCCGTCAGGCCCACGGCAAAACCGCGCACGGCCGGGTCGTCGATGCGCAGCGCCTGCAGCAGCGGCCGCGCCAGGATGGTGCCGGCAATGCCGGTGATGGCCACCGCCACGGCCGCCAGCGAAGGGAGGCCGCCCATGCGCTCGGCCACCGGCAGCGCAAACGGCATGGACGCCGACTTGGGCGCCAGCGACATCAGCGTCTCCAGCGACCCGCCCAGCGCCCAGGCGACCAGCAGCGCCGAGACAATCGCCACGCTCGAGCCGGCCAGCAGCGCCAGCCCCAGCGGCAGCCACATCTGCTTGATGCGGTCGAGCTGGCGGTACAGCGGCACGGCCAGCGCCACCGTGGCGGGACCGATCAGGAAATAGATGAATTCCACGCCCTGGAAATACACCGGGTACGGCGTGTCGGTGAGCAGCAGGACGGCCACGATCAGCGCCACCGCCGTGAGCACCGGAATCAGAAAGGGGTTGTTGCCGCTGCGCCGGTACAGCCACGCCGCGCCCAGATAGGCCAGCACCGTCAGCACCAGCCAGGGCAGGGGCGACTGCGTGAGCCAGACCGCTGCATCGCTCAAGACCGCGTTCATGGGCGGACCTCCACGGGCCGGGCGCGCAACAGCCAGCGCAGCGTCTGCGCCGTCACCACCAGCGTCACGGCGGCGCCGACCACGCAGGCCACCAGAAACGGCTGCCATTCGCGCGCCACGCGTTCAAAATGCACCATCACGCCGACGATGGCCGGAATGAACAGCAGCATCATGTTCTGCAGCAGCGTGCCCGAGGTGCGCTCCAGTGCCTCGGGCACGCGGCCCAGCGCGAGCAGGCCCGCAAACAGGATCAGCATGCCCGCCAGCGCGCCGGGCAGTGGCAGGGCCAGCAGGCGCACGGCGAACTCCCCCAGAAGCTGGCAGACGAGCAAGACAGCGATGGCGTAAATCATGCGGTGGCAACAGGCGTGACGGGCGGCGCTGCGCCCGAGGCACATGGGGCAGGCGGAGGGTGGTGAAGGAGGGCGCCGCAGGCGCCGGGAACGGCGGAGCGGGCGCACCAGTCTAGCGCAAGGGCACGGGCGGTGCAGTGCGCGCCGCGCAGTGTCCCTACCGCTTGCGCTGCGTTAGCGGGCGGGATACGCTGGCCGTGCCAGGCGACTGCCGGCTTCGCTTTTTGGGAGTCCTAGACCATGGAAAACAACTACCGCGCCCCGCATTTCGATGCCACCGTGGACGAGCTTGAAACCCTGAAATTGCTCGAAATGGGCCAACTCCTGACCACGCCGGAAGCACTGCGCGAACACCTGTCCGGACGCCTGTACGAGCGCGGCTTCATTGCCAAGAATGCACGCGGCGAACTCACCATCACCGACAGCGGCCGCGCCCTGATCCGCCGTCAGAACAACTGAAGGAGCCGATGCGCCGTTGCCTTCTTAAGCCCCGGCGCCCACTACGGCCCGCTCCCGCCGCGTTTCATACAGGCGATTGGTTCAGCAAAATATCCAGCAGACCGTGCACCACGGCCGGTGAGTTCAGCGCCTGCGTGCTCGGCGCGGTGTGCGCGTCATACGGCGCGATGCTCGCGTCTTGCCACTCGTGCTTGAGGTCGGGCGAGTGGGCGAACTGCCTCTTGGTGCTGTTCGCCGCCTGCTGCACCAGCAAGGGAGACTGCAGGGTAGACGCCCAGCGTGAGCGTTTTGCGCTTTTCGACAAAGCGATAGTCCATGCGCCAGTCCTTGCCACTGGCGTTCACCAACAAGTACATGCCCACCGTCAGATAAGTTTGTCGCCTGCGGGCTTGCGAATGTGCTTGGCATTTTTGATTGCTGTATTGGTAAGTGCCATGCACTCCCTCTGTGACGGTATGTCGATTGACGGTATCTGGGACATACCGTCAGAGGTACCGTTTTTGACGGTATGTCGTGGTATCCAGAGATGACGTGAGGCAAATAAAAACCCGCTACACGTATGAGATGTAGCGGGTTTGATCCGTCTTGATGCTGTCTGAACGCATTAGATGGTGCCGGGGCCGGAATCACAAAGCATTCAATAAGGCGCATGAATACTGGATTTTCAAAAATTTATTTTGAAAAGTACCGTCAAAAGTGCCGTCATTTTTCGAGGTGTCTCATTTGTGGCACGGATGAATCGGGCTGAGACGCCGTGACAGGGTGTGATTCGATGGGGTCGGGCTGACAGGGCGGTAGTATCCCGTAACAACTACCCGCTGTCTTTGGTCGCCCAGGGATGGCGCGATCTGCCGAATGGACAAGACAAACCTCTCCGAAAGCGACATTTGCGACAAGTTCATCCGCCCGGCCATGGAGCAAGCCGGGTGGAACGGTCTGGACCAGATCTTCCGGGAGTACCCCTTGCGTGCCGGGCGTGTCGTGGTGCGCGGCAGCAAGGCCTACCGCGACAAGAGTTCAGTGCTCAGGGCCGATTACGCCCTGTTCTACAAGGCCAACATTCCCCTTGCGGTGGTCGAGGCCAAAGACAACAAGCATGCCGTAGGCGCAGGCATGGGTCAGGCCGTGAACTACGCCCAGCTGCTTGATGTTCCTTTCAGCTTCGCCAGCAACGGCGACGGTTTTGTGTTTCGCGACGCGACCATGGCCACCGGCGTGCTGGAGCAGAACCTCAGCCTCGAAGAATTCCCGTCGCCGCAAGAGCTGTGGAGCCGCTACTGCGCCTGGAAAGGCTGGTCCGCCGAGGAAAGCCGCGTCGCCGGGTTCGACTACGCCCCCAACAAGACTCCGCGCTACTACCAGCTCAACGCCGTGAACCGCGCGGTCGAAGCCATCGCCGCCGGGCAAAACCGCGTGCTGCTGGTCATGGCCACCGGCACCGGCAAGACCTACACCGCGTTCCAGATCATCTGGCGCCTGTGGAAGAGCGGCGCCAAAAAGCGCATCCTGTTCCTGGCCGACCGCAACATCCTCATTGACCAGACCATGGTCAACGACTTCCGCCCCTTCAAGGGCGCCATGGCCAAGCTCAGCCCCAACGCCAAGGGCGTGGAGCGCGTCGATGCGCAGGGCACGGTGTCGGTCGAGGACGTGGAGCTGGCCGTCAACAAAAGCACCAAGCGGGTGGACAAAAGCTACGAGATTTACCTGTCGCTCTACCAGGCCGTCACCGGCACCGAGGAAGAGCGCAACATCTACAAGCAGTTCAGCCCCGACTTCTTCGACCTCATCGTGGTGGACGAATGCCACCGGGGCAGCGCGGCCGAAGACTCGGCCTGGCGCGACATCCTCAGCTACTTTGCCAGCGCCACGCAGATCGGCTTGACCGCCACGCCCAAGGAGACCAAAGACGTTTCCAACACCGACTACTTCGGCGAGCCCGTCTATACCTACAGCCTCAAGCAAGGCATCGAAGACGGCTACCTGGCCCCGTACAAGGTCATCCGCGTGGACCTGGACAAAGACACCTTTGGCTGGCGCCCCACCGCCGGTATGACCGACAAGCACGGCCACGCCATCGAAGACCGCATCTACACCGGCGCCGACATGAACCGCAAGCTGGTGCTGGAACAGCGCGATGCCATGGTGGCCGCCAAGATCACCGACTACCTCAAGGCCACCGACCGCTATGCCAAGACCATCGTCTTTTGCGAAGACATAGACCACGCCGCCCGCATGCGCCAGGCGCTGAGCAACGCCAACGCCGACCTGTGCGCCGCCCAGCCCAAATACGTGGTGCAGATCACCGGCGACAACACCGAGGGCAAGCTGGAGCTCGACAACTTCATCGACCCCGAGAAAACCTACCCCGTCATCGCCACCACCTCCAAGCTCATGAGCACGGGCGTGGACGCGCAGACCTGCAAGCTCATCGTGCTCGACCAGGGCATCAAGTCCATGACGCTGTTCAAGCAGATCATCGGCCGGGGCACCCGCCTGCGCGAAGACCTGGGCAAGACCTGGTTCACTATTCTCGATTTCAAGCGCGCCACCGAGCTGTTTGCCGACAAGGACTTTGACGGCGAGCCCGTGCAAATCTACGAACCCGGCAGCGGCGAGCCCGTGGCGCCGCCCGAGCCTCTTGCACCCGAGGGCAATCCTGGCGGCGTCAGCCAGCCCGGTGCAGACAGCGGCCCGTGGGACCCTCTGGGCCCCTTCGCGGGCGGCGGCGGTGCCTCCGACGGCCCCAAGAAATACATCCTCGGCAACAACGTCACCGTGGCCGTGGCCCGCGAGCGCGTGCAATACCTCAACGCCCAGGGCAAGCTCATCACCGAAAGCCTGCGCGACTACACCCGCATCAACCTGCGCAAACAATTCGATTCGCTCGACCAGTTCCTGCAGGCCTGGCAGCAGGCCGACCGCAAGGCCGCGCTGCTGCAGGAGCTCGAAGGGCAGGGCGTGCTGCTGGACGCCCTGGCCGATGAAGTGGGCAAAGACCTCGACCCCTTCGACCTCCTGCTGCATGTGGCCTACGACCAGCCGCCGCTCACCCGCAGCGAGCGCGCCCGCCGCGTGCAAAAGCGCAACGTCTTCACCCAGTACGGCCCCGTGGCCCGCAAAGTGCTCGAAGCGCTGCTCGACAAATACGCCGATGAAGGCATTGCCACCATCGAGAGCAACGACATCTTCAAGCTCCAGCCCTTCACCGATCTGGGCAGCCCCGTGGAGCTGGTGCGCAGCTTTGGTGGCCGGCCGCAATACCTGGGCGCGCTGCAAGTGCTGCAGCGCGAGCTGTACGCTACGCAGCCAGCCACTTGATCTTGGCCCCTTAATTACTCTGTTTTTGATAGCTAATAGCGCTTGTCCAGCAAGCGCTAGAGCATCATTTTGTTCAAAGTTTGCAATCCATGTCCAACCTCACCCCCGTCATCAAATCCATCCAGGACATCATGCGCCAGGACAGCGGCGTCGATGGCGACGCCCAGCGCATCAGCCAGCTCACCTGGCTGCTGTTTTTGAAGGTATTCGATGCGCTCGAAGAAGAGCTCGAACTCACGCGCGACCATTACCAAAGCCCCATCCCTGAAGCCATGCGCTGGCGCCACTGGGCGGCAGACCCCGAGGGCATGACCGGCGACGAGCTGCTGGATTTTGTCGACAACCAGCTTTTCGCCACCCTCAAAAGCCTCAGCGCCGACCCCGTGCGCAACCCGCGCGGCTATGTGGTGCGCGGCGTGTTTGAAGATGCCTACAACTACATGAAAAGCGGCCACCTGCTGCGCCAGGTGGTCAACAAGCTCGGTGGCATCGACTTCAACCGCCAGGCCGAGCGCCACCAGTTCAACGACCTGTACGAAAAAATCCTCAAAGACCTGCAAAGCGCTGGCAATGCGGGCGAGTTCTACACCCCGCGCGCCGTCACCCAGTTCATGGTGGACATGGTCAACCCGCAGCTCGGCGAAGTGGTGCTGGACCCGGCTACGGGCACGGGCGGTTTTCTCGTCTGCGCCATCGAGCACCTGCGCAAGCAGGTCCACAACGCAAGCCAAGAGGCCGTGCTGCAAAACAGCATTCGTGGCGTCGAGAAAAAGCAGATGCCGCACATGCTCTGCGTCACCAACCTGCTGCTGCACGGCATCGAGGTGCCCAGCCACATCCGCCACGACAACACCCTGGCCCGCCCGCTGCGCGACTACACCCAGGCCGACCGCGTGGACGTGGTGCTGACCAACCCGCCCTTTGGCGGCGTGGAAGAGCCCGGCATCGAACAAGGCTACCCCGCCGACGTGCGCACCAAGGAAACCGCCGACCTGTTCCTGGTGCTCATCAAGCACCTGCTCAAAACCAACGGCCGCGCCGCCCTGGTGCTGCCCGACGGCACCCTGTTTGGCGAAGGCGTCAAAAGCCGCATCAAAGAGCAGCTGCTGCAGGAATGCAACCTGCACACCATCGTGCGCCTGCCCAACGGCGTGTTTGCGCCCTACACCGGCATCAAGACCAACCTGCTGTTCTTCACCAAGGGCCAGCCCACGCAGCATGTCTGGTACTACGAGCACCCGTACCCGCCGGGCGTGAAGAACTACAACAAGACCAAGCCCATCCGCATCGAAGAGTTCGACGCCGAGAAAGCCTGGTGGGGCACCGAGGCAGACGGCTTTGCCGCCCGCGTGGAAAACGAGCGCGCCTGGAAGGTCGGCATCGAGCAGATCAAGGCCGCCAACTGGAACCTCGACCAGAAGAACCCTCACGTCGGCGAGCAGATCAGCCACGACCCCGAGGTGCTGCTGGCCGACTACGCCCGCCTGCAGGCCGAGGCGCAGGCCCTGCGCGACGAGCTCAAAGGCATCCTCGCCCAGTCTTTATCAGCCAAAACGGCCGCAAGCGCTTGAGGGGTAAGCGCATGCTGCTATCAAATTTGGATTTACTGGCCACCGCTCCGGGCGGCGTGGCGCGCCTGCGCGAACTGATCTTGACCCTGGCCGTGCAAGGCAAGCTGGTGCCGCAGGACGCGGCGGACGAGCCTGCGGGCGTGCTGCTGCAGAAGATTCGGGCGGAGAAGGACCGGCTGATTGCGGAAGGCAAGATCAAGCGGGACAAGCCGTTGGCGGAGATTGCTGAGGAGGAGAAGCCGTTTGAGTTGCCGGATGGGTGGGAGTGGGCACGGCTTGGTCAGATTGCGATGCAAGTCACGGATGGAACGCATCACACGCCGAAGTATTTGCCCAATGGCGTCGCCTTCATATCGGTCAAGGATATTGATGGAAATTCTGTGTCTTTCAACGATTGCAAATTCATCTCGGAAGAAGAGCATCGTCAAATTAATGCGCGGTGCAATCCGGAAAAAGGCGACCTTCTTCTTTGCCGTATCGGAACCTTGGGACGCCCTACGTTGGTTGATACGGACAGGCCATTCAGCTTGTTCGTGAGTGTTGGATTGATAAAGCTGCCCAAGAGCTGCAATCTCAGTACGTATCTTCATCTGGTCATGAGAAGCCCGCTTTTGGCAGCGCAGTACCAAGAGATCAAAGCCGGCGGAAGTCACACAAACAAGCTCAACTTGGGCGATATTCCGCAGCTGCGAATACCAGTTCCTCCCCTCGCCGAACAATCCCGCATCGTCACCCGCGTCGCAGAACTCATGCGCCTGTGCGATGCGCTGGAGGCCAAGGGCCGGTTGGAGGCCGCGCAGCACGCCCAACTGGTCAACACCCTGCTGGGCACGCTCACCGCCAGCGCCACGCCCGAAGAGCTGGCCGACAACTGGCAGCGCGTGGCCCAGCACTTCGACCTGCTGCTGGACCGCCCCGAAGCCATCGACGCCTTGGAGCAAACCCTGCTGCAACTGGCCGTGCGCGGCCTGCTCGTGCCCCAAGACCCCACCGACGAACCCGCCAGCGCTCTGCTGCAAAAAATCCGCGCCAAAAAAGACCGCCTCATCGCCGCAGGCAAGATCAAACGCGACAACCCGCTGCCGCCAATCACTGACGAGGAAAAGGCGTTTGGGTTGCCGAATCAATGGGAGTGGGTACGTTTAATTGACCTGATGCCTGAATTTCAGAATGGGGCATCGAGTCGCGGGGATGCGGGTGGAACACCGATAACAGTGCTCCGCCTTGCGGATATCAAGAGCAAACGCATTTCGCTCGCGGAAACCCGGCAGGTTCCAATCGCGCCCTCCGATATCGCAAAGTACCAACTTGCGGAAGGTGACATATTGATCACTCGTGTGAATGGAAGCGCGGACATTGTTGGGCAATTCAACCTATGCGATAGACCGGTGGAGGCGATCTACTGCGACCACTTCATTCGCATGCGCATTGATCAGCGTTGGGTTGAGCCGAGCTTCTGCGCACTTCTTGGAGAGTGTGCGCTTGTACGAAATGCAATCAAGAATTTGTTCATCTCGACAGCCGGCCAGAAGACCGTCAATCAAGGTCACATAGGTTCGTTGCAATTGCCACTCCCGCCCCTCGCCGAACAATCCCGCATCGTCACCCGCGTCACCGCCCTGCGCCGCCTGTGCGCCGATCTGCGCCAGCGCCTGGCCGAACGCCAATCCGTGCAGGCCCGTCTGGCCGAGGCGCTGCTGGCTTCTGTGGCGTGATAGCCCCATCGCCTTGTCTAAAATTACCACCATGGTAAAAATGTTCGTCGTTTCGGAGTACAGTCTGAATCCTCCCGAGGACGGACAGGGGCGCGTCAAGATCGCCAACGGGCCGCTATACGACTTGGCGCGGGTGCAGCAGTTGGCGCAGGCTGAGCGCCAGCTCAACGCATGGACAGAAAAGTGCCGCAAGGATGTGCGCAAGTGGTTTGACGATGACCTGGAGCGCGTTTCCGATGTGATCTTGGCTTTGAGAGCCGGCGATTACATCGACTCGGAATGGTGCGAAAACGGCAAGGGTGCGATAGCGGCCTGTGATGCCTACCGTGTGAGCGTGACCGAGATCGCCCCCGCCACCGGCAAGCCGGTTCGCATGGAGTATTTTTTGAAGTTTGCAGTGAGCAAGACGGGCGCCTTGGTGCTGATCGTGTCTTGCCATGCTTGAAAGGAGTGCCTCGATGAGCGCACAAGAACTTTGCCCGATTTGCGGTGAGGGCCATGTCACCGCACAGGTGCAGATGGTGGAGAGCGACTACAAGGGCCACAAGGCCGATCTGCCCTTGCATTACAAGCTGTGCGATGCCTGCACCTCTGACTTTGCCGGGGCTGCAGAGAGCAAGCTGAACAAGCGCGTGCTGATGGCGTTTCGCAAACAGGTCGATCAGCTGTTGACCGGCGAAGAGATCACCGCATTGCGCAAGCAATACAAACTCACGCAGGCCCAGGCCGCGCTGCTGTTTGGTGGCGGACCAGTGGCGTTCAGCAAGTACGAAAACGACGATGTTGCGCAGTCCGAATCGATGGACAACTTGCTGCGCCTGGTCCGCCGAAGCCCCGCAGCGTTCTGGGCGCTGGTGGAGGAGAAGGGCATGCAGTCGGAGTTCATTCGACCGCGTGTGTCGGTTCACTCCACGGCGAAAGTGCTGGCGTCGGTGCCCATCTCTGCGAGTCGCACCGATCTGCATTACGACCACCGGCGGACCCGCAGATTTAGTCAGGGAGTCGTGCCATGCCACTGACTACGGCACCTCGCCCTGTGCTGCGCAGCTTTCGGGTGTTGGCCTCCAACGGCCAGAACCGTGGCGAGGCCGTGGGCTCCAAGATGCGGCTTGAAGTGCAGCAAGAGATTGAGTTTGGTTTGGGCGTGCCCGATGTAGAAGGTGCCCCGCTGATGCTGGCCGTGAGGATCAAGTTGGACGCCAAGGCCACCAACGAAAACGACGCCAGCGATGTGCCCGCCTATGCCGGTGAATACGAGGCCCGGTTCTACTACCCCACAGACGTGACCGAGGACACGGTAACGCCGCTCCTGGATGACCATGAATACCAGTACATTCTGGTCGCGCAAGCCTTCCCCCTGGCAATGACCCACTTCCGCCGCGAGCTTCAAGCCATGGGGCTGGATGCGCGGGAGTTGCCGTTGGGCCTGGATCCGGCCAGATAGTCTCTCAGCTGTCGGCTGCTTTTTCGGGGCTACCTTGAATCCACACGGCCCAGTGCGTGCGACTGGGCCCACAGAGCCCTTCACGGAGCTTGCCGTATGACCCGGGCCATTGGCGCTATCACCCCTGCCGCACCGTGTTGCGGTGCCCGCTACGCCTATCCCCGCTACACGTCTATGAACTTCACGGCATGGGCGCACTAGACAGACGGCTGGCGCGACCAGTCACTGATGCCCAATGACGAGGGCCTGCGGCCGTGCGCTTGCGGGCGGTTCTTCCTGCTCAAGGACACGAAGACCATCGAGGAAGGTGACGCCGCTGAGGAGGAAGACCTGCCGTTCACGATGGCGGTGCCGCCCGAGCAATTGCCGGAGTGTTTCAATCAGGCGGTCAGCGCGGAGGTGGAGGTGGCCGCCCGCTTCGGTTACTGGCGGTATTTGAACCACGACTACCGCAGCGCCTATATAAAGCACCGCGATGCCGAGGAGGCCGCCAGCGGGGCGGCATGGCTCACAAACAACCCGGACCAGCACAGGGACCGCCTGCTCCGGCGCCCAGCGCCCCGCTACAGTAGGCCCGAAGGTAGCCCCTTCACCTATCCGCCCTATGAATTCACCCCGGAGAAATTGGCGAACATGGAGCGCATGCCAGTACCGTGCGAGGGGGCCCCTACCTGCACCTGTTGGCCAACTCACGCGATAGCCGCACATGCTCATTGACCATCATGGAAAGCTCGCGCAGCTCTGCCCGGTGGCCGCCCTTCCAGGCATTGCGACTGACCCGCTCCTTGCCCTCCAGAGATCTCGGTCCGGTGGACTTAGCCCACGGTCTCCAGTTTCTGATTAGCTCTGCTTGGCGCTGCCTGCGCTCTAATGTCCAGCCGTTGGCCATGATCTGCCTCCAATAGTTTGTTTGGCTCACTTTGAAAATTTCCCGCGCCCGCCTGGATGCCACCATGCGAAGGTGTATCGGCATAGGTGTTGTTGACCTGTTGCGGCCCGGTGGTCATGTTGGCCTGCTTGATGTAGGGCATGGGGTTCTTCAGCAGCGCCAGTGCTTCAGCCGTCGACCTAGCCTGCGCCTGCGCCTTCAAGGCAAGCCGCATCAGCACCTCGATGCCCTTGAATGTGTCTTGTCTGCGCGACCGCTGCGCCATGTCATTGAATATGGCGTCCAGGGTCATGGCTTGGTTTGCCAGCATTCGCTCGACCCGGCCCAGGTTGCCGGCGACAGCTTCTTCCCCGGCCTTCTTCATTTCTGGCACCAGGTCAGCCACGTCCAAGGCGTCCCCTGCTCCCGAGTAGCTTTTGAGCGTGACCGCCGACAGGGCTGAAGTCGTTGCGAGTTTTGCCAATGTCTGCGATGTGGTGTCTTCACTTTTCACGACCTCAACGGCATCTGGGTGGCGCCTAGGTGGTGGGGCCGGTGCCGTTTTTGCGGTCGATTTTTTCGCTGCCATGCTCATGCTCCTTGGGTTGATTGAATGAGGCCGCGAACCTGCAGCCAGTTCGCCCAGCCGGTGCAGTGGGCGTGAAATTTGGTTTTGGTGGCCATGCTGTCGTTCAGATGTTTTGATACCGTCAGTGGTGAACAGGTAATAGCCCCGTTTCTGGGGTGTTGTTACCGTGTCGTTTCAAGGGGGGCGAGTTGGTTTGTGTCACTTCGCCCCTTCTCCCTCAGTGATGCAGTTGTCTCCCTGCAGATGGCATCTCTAGATGGTTTCCGCGAGACGGTGTACGCGGGACAGTAAAAACACCCCTGATAGCACCGTGAGACGGTGTAGGCGGGGCACTCTCTACACCGGGAGACGGTGCAATAGATGGCCTCTCTACACCGGGAGACGGTCTAAGGGACGCGTTTTTCTGGTACGCCCCGCGCACGAATGTTTCAGCAGCCCCCAGGTCATAGCCCGGGATCTTGTCGAGCGTCCGCCATGTGACTGCATACCAGCTCGCCTTGTTGGGACGGTGGCCTTTGACAGTCTCATGGATGAACCCGGCTTCGATCAGGTCACGCTTGGCCCGTGTAATCACGTCTGCACTTTTCCAGCCGCGTTTGGCAAGGTAGGCAGCAGACGCCAGCAATCGCCCATTGTTGTCTCGCACAAACTGGCGTGCCAGCTCGAAAAGAAGGGCGCGCGCAGGATGGCTCAAACCGGCGTAGGCGGGGCAATCCAGCACACTCCAAGGCAAGGCTATGAACCCGCCTGCGTCGCGCCCCGAATCGCCCTTCTGGCCTCGGTTGCGGCCATTCGCCATTACACAGTACCTTGATGCAAAAGGCCCGCCATCTTGGCGATGTGCTTGCGTTTGCTGTGCTCTGCTACTTTGACAACGTGAAGGGCGTTCTCACGCTTCAATGAACTGGCACGATAAACAGTCATGGCGTGCCCACCGTCAGCGCGAGAACACCTATCAGTGGCTTCAGCGCGGTCTTGATCTGTTGGTGTAGACCGTGCCCGTCCGAGGCCTCTGTGACGGCTTTTGCAGCCATCGCACACCCCACGGCCAGAATGCTTTGCTGCAACTGGCCAGCGGCAGGACGTTGCCCAGGCTGTACGCCAGCAAGCTGGTTCAAAAACTTGTTGGCGTTGATGTGCATGAAGCGCTCATTGGGCGAACCGTTGGCGGCGCGCTTTATGGCGTCGTGCATGGCGTGATAGCTCGGCAGATACTCGGTTGCCCGAACTTCCGCAGCGCGGCGGGCGTCGCGGAACGCCGTCACCATCTTCAACTTCAGGGCGCGCACCCTTGTGCTGTTGCGTGCGTAGGTCAGCAGCAGATATGCCTGATCCTCGTTGAGGAGGGCGAACTTTTCCGACTGCCCACTAGGTAAAGCCTCCGTTTGAAACGGAACCTTCCCGAGTGCCTCGAAGTCGGTTTTGTAGCTCTTCACCAACTCGAACAAGCTCTTATGCTTGTTGCCCAGGTGTTCGGCGAGTAGGCGGGTGTCGGCGCGGGGTTCTGCTTTGATAGTGGTCAGTTCCAGTGCATTGCATGGGATGGTTACAGCGCCTTCCCGCGCTGCGCTCGATACTGCCTTTGTGGTGTCGGGCGTTTTCATTGGTGGGCCTCCCCACGCTGCGTTGCGCAGTGGCCGGCGATCCAGGCGCGCACGTCGCCCACCTTCCAGGCGGTGATGCGCTCGGACAGCTTGATGGGCTTGGGGAAAGTGCCCGCCTTCACCTTGCGCCACAGGGTCGGTGCGCTGAAGGGTAGGGGGGCTGGTGTCTCTGGCCTTTTGGGGCTTTGCACCAGTTGCCATTCACGGAGAAACGCGCTGTCGGGCAGTGAGTCAAAGTTCGCTGCGATTGAGTCGGACGTGGAGTATCCTGCCGTTGCGGCATTTTTTTGCTTTTGCATGGCGTCCCCTTAATTGCCGATGGTGGCGATCAGGGAATCAATCTCGGATGCGCGCCACATGGCTGTGCGCGGGCCTGACTTGATGGGAGCGGGATACTTGCCGCGCTTCATGCCTGCGTACCAGCCGGAGCGGGATACAGGAAAGCGGGCCAGCACTTGCGGCAGGCGTAGCAAGGTTTCGTTCTGATGCGGGATATTGGCCATGATGGGCCCTTTTTAAACAGGGGACAAAGAACCCCCGCTCCCGGCGAGCGGATCACAAACGCAGCATGTGGTTAATCACAGTAGCGCGTGCTTTCCAAAAGCATAGAATCTAAAACTGTCCGCCAAGACAAGTCCTTGATCCTTCGGGATTGGGTACTTAGAGAGCCTCCTTGTGTTCTATGCACTTGGGGGCTTTCGCCTTTTTGTGCTGTTGAATCCAAGTAGGTGCGCCAATGTTAAGGGATGCTGCATCAGGCGCCTCCTTTCAAAAAACTCGCTCTCGGGCGGGTTGCGCCAACGATTTGTTGGTCCCCCAATGTTTTCTCTATAGAGGGCAGGGAGTTTTGTTTCAAAATTTTACATAAACGGCCGCAAAAGGGGTCGTATTGGATGTTTTAGTCGCGCATGGAGTCGTTCTACTGGTTGGCGAAGAGGTGGCAGTCGCCTTCGAGCTGCATTTCATACATGCCCTAGGGAAGGTCTGCACGAATCGTCGAGAGGTGTGCTCATAGCGTTTGAGTGCCGAGAGTCGGCTCGTTCAGCGTCATAACGGCGTATCCGTGCTCTCCAGGAGTTCCTCTTGGCGCCCGACAGGCCCTGCGCCGGGTTGTTGGCGCTCTGCAGACGCACCTATGCCCATGCCACCAGTTGGTGACGCACCATCCACAGGTTCGATAGCGCAAACAGCGTCTTGAGTTGCTCGGTGTTCTTCTTCAGCCCCCGGTAGCGCACCTTCACATGGCCAAACTGGCGCTTGATCACCCGAAACGGGTGCTCCACCTTGGCCCGGATGCTCGCCTTGAGCTTCTCCAACTGGTGCAGCAAGCCCTGTATCGGGTGCCCCTTGTCCAACGCCCGGCGTATGGATGGCTTCATGGCCACATGCCACTCGACGCTGCCTTTCGCATCGGGGCGCTTGTGCACTCCCTGGTAGCCCGCATCGCCAAACGCGTCCGTCTCCTGGCCATGCAGAAGGCTGTTGGCCTCCACCACGTCGGCAACATTGCCTGCCGTGCCCCGTACCGTATGCACAAGCCCTGAATCGGCATCCACCCCAATGTGGGCCTTCATGCCGAAGTCATACTGCTGGCCTTTCTTGCTTTGGTGCATCTCTGGGTCGCGTGTGCCGTCCTTGTTCTTCGTCGAACTCGGCGCGGCAATGAGTGTGGCGTCCACCACGGTGCCAGCTCTCAGCAGCAATCCCTTGGCGGTGAGCAGGTCGTTGACCACAGCCAGGATCTCGCCTGCGAGCTTGTGTTCTTCCAGCCGGTGGCGAAAGCGCAGGATGCTCGTCTCACTGGGCACGGCGTCATCCCAACCGCTCAAGCCTGCGAAGTTGCGAAAAAGCGACACGTCGTGCAAGGCCTCTTCCATCGCCGGATCCGAAAGGTTGAACCACTGTTGAAGGAAATGGATGCGCAGCATGGTCTCGGCTGCAAAGGGTTGCTGGCCGCGCCGGCCGCCCTCGGGCTGGTACGGCTCGACAAGTGCGACCAGGTCCGCCCACGGTACGACCCGATCCATCGAGTCCAGGAACTCCCGCTTACGCGTGCGCTTGCTCGAATGGGGCTGCATCAGACTGGCTTGCTTCATGGGTCGCGATCCTCCTGCCTCCTGCCGCTCAGGGCAAGCACTTCTCACAGGGATTCGTGCAGAGCATCCCTAGGAGTTTTCCTTGTGCTTGTCATGGGGAAAGGCTCTGAATGGCCCTTGTGTTGGCGGACTCCATGGAGTCATGTAACCTTGTCGGTTTTGCCTTGGAGCGAGTATCGCTTGCAGGTATCTCATGCCGCGCCGCGCAGCGCGATCACGTCCGCGCCAATGCGCAGCTTGTCCAGGTAGTCGGCCCAGCGTTGCATCATTTCCCGCCGTGCCGGCAGGTGTGCCGTGCGGTTGTAGGCCCGTCCGTTCACGTCCTTCACCGCGTGTGCCAGTTGGTGCTCTATCAAGTCCACCCGTTCCCCTAGAACCTCATCCATGATGGTGCGCGCCGTGGCGCGGAAGCCGTGGGCGCTGTGCACCTCTTTGGCGTAACCCATGCCGCGCAGGGCAGCATTAATGGTGTTCTCGCTCATGGGCCGCTCGCCGGTGCGCAGGCTGGGAAAAACAAACTTGCCGTGGCCGGTAGCTGGGTGCATACCGTGCAGCAGCGCCAGCGCCTGGGTGGACAAGGGGACGATGTGGTCTGCCTTCATCTTCATCTTGGTGCCAGGAATACGCCACTCTGCCGCCTCCAGGTCAACCTCGGCCCATTCCATGGTGCGTAGTTCTCCGGGGCGTACAAACACCAGCGGAGTGAGTCGCAGTGCCGTCACCACGTTGGGGTGACCGCCGTAGGCGAAGATGGAGCGCATCAAGTCGCCTAACTGCTTTGGCTCGGTGATCGCTGCAAAGTGGTTTGGTGAGGCTTTGGCCAGCGAACCCTTGAGGTCTTGGGTCACGTCACGCTCTGCGGCGCCGATGGCTACGGCATAGCGAAATACCTGCCCGGTCACTTGCTTGACTCGGTGCACGCTGTCGAGCGCTCCGCGCGCCTCCATCTTGCGCAGCGCTGCCAGCACGTCACGCGGCCCGATGGCCGATATGGGTATGTCGCCAATGAAGGGGATCACGTCCTTCTCCAGCCACGAGGTGATTTTGTTCTGCGTGGTGGCCGCTCGCTCGGCTGCTGTCTTGGCCAGCCAGTCACGCGCCACAAGCTCAAACGTGTGCGCCGCCGCAACTGCCTTGGCCCGCCTTTCCTCACGCTTGGCGGTGCTGGGGTCGATCCCGTCCGCCAGCAACTCACGGGCCTTGTCACGTCGCGCCCGGGCTTTGGCCAGTGACACCGCTGGGTACACGCCCAGCGCCAGCGTTTTTTGCTTTCCTGTGAAGCGGTAGCTCATACGCCAGTATTTGCCGACGCCCTTGACGTGGAGATACAGCCCTTGCCCGTCAGTGTGCTTTTCGCCCGCGGCAGACCCGGTAGGTTTGACGTTCTTCACGAAGGTGTCTGTCAGTGCCATCGAGGTGCCCCTTTGTTGGTATCTCTGGCGGTGGTATTTCCAGATACCTGCATAAGTACCAACAAATTGTTGGTATGTCATGGTACTCAACGAGGGGGCGTGAGGCAAAGAAAAACCCGCTACACCTATGAGATGTAGCGGGCTTGATCCGTCTTGATGCTGTCTGAGAGCATGAGATGGTGCCCGGGGCCGGAATCGAACCGGCACTCCTTTCGGAGGGGGATTTTGAGTCCCCTGCGTCTACCAATTTCACCACCCGGGCTGCAATTTGTGGAGTCGCAAATTATGGCACAGTAGGGCGGATGAAATACCCGACGATCGAAGATGCAATTGGCCATACGCCCCTGGTGGCCATGCAGCGCATCGGTGCGCAAGACAACGCGGCGCGCGGCAATGTGGTGCTGGGCAAGCTCGAAGGCAACAACCCGGCGGGGTCGGTGAAGGACCGGCCTGCGCTGGCCATGATCCAGCGTGCCGAGGAGCGCGGCGAGATCCGCCCCGGCGACACGTTGATCGAGGCGACCTCGGGCAACACCGGCATCGCGCTGGCCATGGCGGCGGCCATCAAGGGCTACCGCATGGTGCTGGTGATGCCCGAGGATTTGTCCGTCGAGCGCGCGCAGACCATGAAGGCCTTTGGCGCCGAGCTGCTGCTCACGCCCAAGAGCGGAGGCATGGAATACGCGCGCGACCTGGCCGAGGGCATGCAGAAGCAGGGCAAGGGCCGGGTGCTCGACCAGTTCGCCAATGCCGACAACCCGCGCATCCACTACGAGACCACGGGCCCCGAACTGTGGGAGCAGACGGGCGGGCGCATCACGCACTTCGTCTCGGCCATGGGCACCACGGGCACGATCACCGGCGTGTCGCGCTACCTGAAGGAAAAGAACCCCAACGTGCTGATCATTGGCGCGCAGCCGCAAGAGGGATCGCGCATTCCGGGCATCCGCAAGTGGCCCGAGGCGTATATGCCGGCCATCTACGATCCGCGCGCGGTCGACGAGCTGGTGCTGGTCAGCCAAGACGACGCCGAGGACATGTGCCGGCGCCTGGCGCGCGAAGAGGGGATTTTTGCCGGCATCTCGGCCGCCGGCGCCTGCTGGGTGGCGCAGCAGATCGCCGCGCGCGAGCACGACGCGACCATCGTGTTCGTGGTTTGCGACCGGGGCGACCGCTACCTGTCCACGGGCGTGTTTCCGGCCTGATTCCATTGCGACATCCCCCGTGCGCTGTGTTGGAATGCCGCGCTACTGCACTGTCTGAGGCTGTCCTTGGCGTTCACGCTGGGTGGAACAATGGGATGCAGGAATTTGGGGCAAGTCGGCCTTCAGCGCTTATGGGGTAAGCGCTGGCAGCTATCAAAAGAAGACTTCATGCAGCACGAAACCCGCTTTTGCACGCACTGCGCCACGCCGCTGGCGCGGATCCGCCAGGCCGAGGACGGCGGCGACGTCGAGCGGCTGCGCTGCCCGGCCTGCGGCTGGACGCACTGGAACAACCCGACGCCGGTGCTGGCGGCGATCGTCGAAGTCAATGGCCAGGTGCTGCTGGCGCGCAATGCGGCCTGGCCCGCCAAGATGTTTGCGCTGATCACGGGCTTCATGGAAGCGGGCGAGTCGCCGCAGGACGGCATCGCGCGCGAGGTCAAGGAAGAGACCAACCTCGATGTGCGCTCGGCCACGCTGGTCGGCGCCTATGAGTTCCTGCGCATGAACCAGGTCATCATCGCCTACCACGTGGTGGCCGAGGGCCAGGTCCAGCTCTCGCCCGAGCTGCTGGACTACCGGCTCTACGACTTGCCGGACCTGCGCTGCTGGCCTGCCGGCACCGGCTATGCGCTGGCCGACTGGCTGCGCACGCGCGGCCACGAGCCGGTGTTTTTCACCGAAGAAGAAAATGCAGAGCGGCGCCGCGGACTGGGCCTGCCGCCAAAGGACTGAAAGACCATGGAAATCCACAAGGAAATCGACACCCGCGGGCTCAACTGCCCGCTGCCCATCCTGAAGGCCAAGAAGGCGCTGGCCGACATGGCCAGTGGCCAGCTGCTCAAGGTGCTGTCCACCGACGGCGGTTCGCTGCGCGATTTCCAGGCGTTTGCCAAGCAGACCGGCAACGAGCTGGTCGAGCAGCAGACGCAGGGCGGCGAATTCATCCACGTGCTGCGCCGGCGCTGAGCGGGCGACAGACGAAGCCGGAGGGCCGCAGGCCGAGCACGCCTGCCGTGCGCAGGCTGCCCCCGCCCATGCTGGCTCTTCCAGGGCGCGGGAATTCAGGTCAAATCGGCCTCAAACGCTTATCTGTCAAGCGCTGTCAGCTATTGAAGGGTGAGCGTTTCATGCGTTGCCCACGCTGCGCCTGCGGCGGGAGCCGCAGCCCTGCGCTCACAGCGCCAGCGTTTGCAGGTACGCCCGGAATGCCGATCCCACCTCGGGGTGCTGCAGCGCCAGTTCCACGGTGGCTTCGAGAAAGCCTTCCTTGCTGCCGCAGTCGTAGCGCTTGCCCGCGTACTGGAAGGCGTACACGGCCTCGTGCGCCATCAGGCGGGCGATGGCGTCGGTGAGCTGGATTTCGCCACCGGCGCCCTTGGGCTGGTTGCGGATTTCGCTAAAAATGGCCGGCGTGAGGATGTAGCGCCCGGCCACGCCCATGCGCGAGGGGGCGCTTTCGGGGGAGGGCTTTTCGATGATGCGCTGGAGGCGCATCAGCGGGCCGCCCGCCGGTTCGCCGGCCACGATGCCGTAGCGGTTGACCTGGTCGGCCGGCACCTCCTGCACGGCCAGCATCGAGCGGCCCTGCTGGCGAAACGCCTGCACCATTTGCGCCAGCACGGGCTCGCCGTCGGGCGGGCCCACCATCAGGTCATCGGCCAGCAGCACGGCAAAGGGCTCGTTGCCCACCAGTGGCTCGGCGCACAGCACGGCGTGGCCCAGGCCCAGCGAGCGCGGCTGGCGCACGAAGGCGCAGTCCATGTCGCTCGGTTGCACCGAGCGCACCAGTTCCAACAGCGCATTCTTGCCGGCCGCCTCGAGTTCGTTTTCGAGTTCGTAGGCGGTGTCGAAATGGTCTTCGATGGCGCGCTTGCTGCGGCCCGTGACAAAGATCATGTGGCGGATGCCGGCGGCGTAGGCCTCTTCGACGGCGTACTGGATCAGCGGCTTGTCCACCACCGGCAGCATCTCTTTCGGGGACGCCTTGGTGGCGGGCAGAAAGCGCGTGCCCAGGCCCGCCACGGGGAACACGGCTTTGCGAACAGGGGTATTGGTTGATGGATTCATGTCGGCCTAAAGAAAGGATGGAGTGGTGGTGCGCGGCGGTTTTTCAGCCTAGGCGGGCCAGTTGCTCGCGCAGGCGCTCGAGCGTGGCACCGAAGTCGGCCACGCGCTTCTTTTCCTGCTCGATGACGGCGGCCGGCGCCTTGGCGACAAAGGCCTCGTTGCCCAGCTTGGCGTTTGCCTTGGCAACCTCGCCGTCGATGCGCGCGATTTCCTTGGACAGGCGCGTGCGCTCGGCGGTCACGTCGATCTCCATGTGCAGGCACAGGCGCGCGCCGCCGACCACGGCCACGGGCGCGGCCTGCGCGGCGGCCGCCCAAGCGGCCTCGTCGTCGAACACCCTGACTTCGCTGAGCTTGGCAAGCGCCTGCAGCACCGGCGCGGCGCCGCGCAAAAATTCGCTGTCGCCCACGGCATACAAAGGCAGGCGCGCGGCGGGCGAGACGTTCATCTCGCCGCGCAGCGTGCGGCAGGCGTCGACCAGCGCCTTGAGGCGCGCGACGTGGGCGATTGCCGCCTCGTCGATCTTCTCGGGCTGCGCCTCGGGGTAGCGTGCGATGCTGACCGACGCGCCCGCCAGGCCGGCCACGGGCGCGACCTTTTGCCACAGCTCTTCGGTGATGAACGGGATGATGGGGTGGGCCAGGCGCAGGATGGCTTCGAGCGTGCGGATCAGCGTGCGGCGCGTGGCGCGCTGCTGGGCGGCGTTGCCGGTCTGGATCTGCACCTTGGCGATTTCCAGGTACCAGTCGCAGAACTCGTTCCAGACGAAGTCGTAGACCGTGTTGGCGACGTTGTCGAGCCGGTACTCGGCAAAGCCCTTGGCGACTTCGGCCTCGGTCTTCTGCAGCTGCGAGCTGATCCAGCGGTCGCACTGGCTGAAGTCCAGGTAGCCCTCGAAGGCGCCGCCGGGCTGGCACTGTTCCTTGGTGTGTTCCTGCAGGCCGCAGTCCTGGCCTTCGCAGTTCATCAGCACGAAGCGGCTGGCGTTCCAGAGCTTGTTGCAGAAGTTGCGGTAGCCCTCGCAGCGCTTGCTATCAAAATTGATGCTCCGCCCCAGGCTGGCCAAGGCCGCGAAGGTGAAACGCAGGGCATCTGCGCCATAGGCCGGAATGCCGTCGGGAAATTCCTTTTGCGTGTCCTTGCGCACCTTGGGCGCGGTTTCGGGCTTGCGCAGGCCGGTGGTGCGCTTGCCCAGCAGCGGCTCGAGCGCGATGCCGTCGATCAGGTCGACCGGGTCGAGCACGTTGCCCTCGCTCTTGCTCATCTTCTTGCCCTGCGCGTCGCGCACCAGGCCGTGGATGTAGACATGCCTGAACGGCACGCGGCCCGTGAAGTGCGTGGTCATCATGATCATCCGGGCCACCCAGAAGAAGATGATGTCGTAGCCCGTCACCAGCACGGAGGAGGGCAGGTAGAGGTTGTAGTCGTCGGTGGGCGCGTCGCCCTGGTGGGGCCAGCCCATGGTCGAAAAGGGCACGAGGGCCGACGAGTACCAGGTGTCGAGCACGTCGTCGTCGCGGCGCAGGGTCTTGCCGGGCGCCTGAGCCTGGGCGTCGGCCTCGTTGCGCGCCACGTAGACCTGGCCGTCCTCGTCGTACCAGGCGGGAATCTGGTGGCCCCACCACAGCTGGCGCGAGATGCACCAGTCCTGGATGTTGTTCATCCACTGGTGGTAGGTGTTGACCCAGTTTTCCGGCACGAAGGTGACGGCGCCCGAATCGACCGCGTCGATGGCCTTCTGCGCAATGCTCTTGCCGGTGGGGTCGGAGTCACTGACCTTGCCCATGGCGACGAACCACTGGTCGGTCAGCATGGGCTCGACCACCTGGCCGGTGCGCGTGCAGATCGGCACCATCAGCTTGTGCTTCTTGATCTCGACCATCAGGCCGGCCGCTTCGAGGTCGGCCACGATCGCCTTGCGCGCCACGAAACGGTCCATGCCGCGGTATTTTTCGGGCGCCTCGTCGTTGATGGTGGCCTGCAGCGTCAGCACGCACACCATGGGCAGGTGGTGGCGCTGTCCGACCTGGTAGTCGTTCGGGTCGTGCGCCGGCGTGACCTTCACCACGCCCGTGCCGAATTCCTGGTCCACGTAGTCGTCGGCAATCACCGGAATCTGGCGGTCGCACAGCGGCAGGTTGACCATCTTGCCGATCAGGTGCTGGTAGCGCGCGTCTTCGGGGTGCACCATCACGGCCACGTCACCCAGCATGGTCTCGGGGCGCGTGGTGGCCACCACCAGCTGGCCTGAACCGTCGGAGAGCGGGTAGGCGATGTGCCACAGCGAACCGTCTTTTTCTTCGCTCTCGACTTCGAGGTCCGACACGGCGGACTGCAGCTTCGGGTCCCAGTTGACCAGGCGCTTGCCGCGGTAGATCAGGCCCTGTTCGTAGAGGCGCACAAAGGTCTCGGTCACCACGGTGGACAGTTTGGGGTCCATGGTGAAGTATTCGCGGCTCCAGTCCACGCTGTCGCCCATGCGGCGCATCTGCGTGGTGATGGTGTTGCCGGACTGTTCCTTCCACTCCCACACCTTGGCGACGAAGTTCTTGCGCGCCTCGGGGGGCGTGGCGCCCATGTCGTGGCGGCTGATGCCCAGTTCTTGCAGCTGGCGCTCGACGACGATCTGCGTGGCGATGCCGGCGTGGTCGGTGCCGGGAATCCAGGCGGTATTGAAGCCGCGCATGCGGTGGTAGCGCGTGAGGCTGTCCATGATCGTCTGGTTGAACGCATGGCCCATGTGCAGCGTGCCGGTGACGTTGGGCGGCGGCAGCTGGATCGCGAACGACGGCGCATCGGCCTGCGCCGCGCCGCTGCCGCGCACGCCGGCCGCGCCGTAGCCACGCGCCTCCCACTCGGGGCCCCAGTGGGCTTCGAGCGCGGCGGGCTCGAACGATTTGGACAGGCTGGCAAGGCCGGGTTGGGCAGGGGTGTCGCTCATGGAGGGGGCAATGGCAAATGAAAACGGCATCCCAAAGGATGCCGTGGTGTTGGACGGTGGGCGGGATAGGCTGATTTTAGACCGCCACCGCACCTGGGCGCAGGGCGGCGTGTGCGCGCCCCGGGTCGGATGCGCGCACCAGCTGTGCCGCCACCGCCACCGCAATCACCTCGGGCTCCTTGCCGCTGATGCCGTCGATGCCGATCGGGCAGGCCATGCGCGCGATCGCGGCGGGGTCGATGCCACGCTGCTCGAAGCGGTGCACGAAGCGGTTCCTCTTGGTCTTCGAGCCGATCAGACCGAAGAAGCCAAAGTCGCCGCGCCGCAGGATGGCCTCGCTGATGCGCAGGTCGAGGTCGTGCTGGTGCGTGAGCACCAGGTAATACGCACCGGGCGGTGCGGTGGCGACTTCGGCCTCCACCGCATCGACGCACAGCCTGCGGATGTGCGCGGGCCAGGGGCCGCCCAGTCCATCGAAGCTGGCCGGAAATTCTTCTTCGCGTTCATCGATCCAGTCGACCACGCAGTGCAGCGGGGCGAGCGCCCGCGCGATGGCGCGGCCCACATGGCCGGCGCCGTACAGCTGCAGGTGAAAGCGCGGCGGCACCAGCGGCCAGGCGGACAGCGCCGCGGCGTCGAGCGGGGCAAAGCCCAGCGTCACGGCACCGCCGCAGCATTGGCCGAGCGCGGGGCCCAGCGGGTAGTGCACCGACAGCGGCGGGCGGGCCTGGCCGGCCAGCAGCGCGCGCGCCTGGGCGATGGCCTGGAGCTCCAGGTGGCCGCCACCGATCGTTCCGGCCAGGTCCGACGCGCCCACCAGCATGCGCGTGCCGGCGCCGCGCGGCACCGAGCCGCGCGCGTCGAGCACCTCGACCACGGTGGCGCGCTGCCCGCAGGCCAGCCACGCGGCGGCGGTGTCGCGCAGGCGGTCCATGGCTAGGCCTCCTGCGCCGCCTGCACCGCCGTGATGGCGCGCAGGATGGATTCGCTGGTGGCCGGCGCGCTCAAGGGCGGGTCGGTGTGGTGGCCCCCCGCGGCCGACACCGCGTCGCGGATGGCGAAGAACACCGAGAACGGCAGCAACAGCGGCGGCTCGCCCACGGCCTTGCTGCGGTGGATGCTGTCCTCCGCGTTCTGCCCTTTGAATAGTTCGCAGTGCAGCACGGGCGGGCAGTCGTTGGCGGTGGGGATCTTGTAGGTGCTGGGTGCATGCGTGGTCAGCTTGCCGCTGGTGGGATGCCAGACCAGCTCTTCGGTGGTCAGCCAGCCCATGCCCTGGATGAAGGCGCCTTCGATCTGGCCGATGTCGATGGCCGGGTTCAGCGACTTGCCGGCGTCGTGCAGGATGTCGGCGCGCAGCAGCTTCCACTCGCCCGTGAGCGTGTCCACCACGACCTCGCTGGCGGCCGCGCCGTAGGCAAAGTAGAAGAACGGCCGGCCCTGCATCTTGTCCTTGTCCCAGCTCAGGCCCGGCGTGGCGTAGAAGCCGTCGGACCACAGCTGCACCCGCTCCAGGTAGGCATGGTCGACGAGGGCACAAAACGCCATCTGCCGGCCGTTGACCTGCACCAGGTCGTTGGCGAAGCGCACCGCTGCCGGCTCGCCGCCGTGCAGCTGGGCGGCGCACGCGGCCAGCCGTTCCCGGATCTGGCGCGCGGCATCCTGCGCGGCCTTGCCGTTCAGATCGGCGCCCGTGGAGGCCGCCGTGGCGGACGTGTTGGCCACCTTCTGCGTGTCGGTGGCGGTGACGCGCACGCGCTCGAAACCCACGCCGAGTTCGTGCGCCACGACCTGCGCCACCTTGGTGTTCAGGCCCTGGCCCATTTCGGTGCCGCCGTGGTTGACCAGGACCGAGCCATCGGTGTAGACGTGCACCAGCGCGCCGGCCTGGTTGAGGTGCTTGACGTTGAACGAGATGCCGAACTTGACCGGTGTGAGCGCGATGCCGCGCTTGAGCACGGGGCTCGCGGCGTTGAAGGCGGCTATCTCGGCGCGGCGGCTGCGGTAGCCGCTGCTGGCTTCGAGCTGCGCGCTCAGCTCGTGGATGATGTTGTCGGTGACGGTCTGGCCGTAGGGCGTGACGTTGTTGTGCGCCTTGCCATAGAAGTTGGCGCGGCGCACGTCCAGCGGGTCCTTGCCCAGCGTGCGCGCCACCGAGTCGAGGATGTTCTCGATGGCGATCGCGCCCTGGGGCCCGCCAAAGCCGCGGAACGCGGTGTTCGACTGCGTGTTCGTCTTGCCCGAGAAGCCGTGCATGGACACATCGGGCAGCCAGTAGGCGTTGTCAAAATGGCACATCGCGCGCGTCATCACCGGGCCCGAGAGGTCGGCCGAGTGCCCGGCGCGCGAGACCAGGGTGATTTCGGCGCCCAGCACCTTGCCGGCAGCGTCGTAGCCGACTTCGTACTCGTACCAGAAGCAGTGGCGCCGGCCCGTGACCAGGAAGTCGTCGTCGCGGTCCAGGCGCAGCTTGACCGGGCGCCGGAGCCGGCGCGCCGCCACCGCGGCCACGCAGGCGAACAGGGCCGACTGCGACTCCTTGCCGCCAAAGCCGCCACCCATGCGGCGGCACTCGACCTGCACGTGGTTGGACGGCACATTCAGCGCACGCGCCACCAGATGCTGCATCTCGCTCGGGTGCTGGGTCGAGCAATGCACGTGCATGCCGCCGTCTTCCTTCGGTGTGGCGTAGCTGATCTGCCCTTCGAGGTAGAACTGTTCCTGCCCGCCCACGGAGAGCGTGCCGCGCAGCCGGTGCGGCGCGCGCGCGATGGCGGCCTGCGCGCCGCCCTCGGTGGTGGCGCGCGCCAAGTGCATGGGCGGCAGCACGTACTGCTGCAGGGCATGGGCCTGCTGCGGCGTGAGCACGGGCGGCAGCGGGCTGATCGTCAGCGCGTCCCGGGCCAGCGCGGCGGCGCGGCGGGCCGCATCGCGCGTCTGGGCGACCACGGCAAAAACCGGCTGGCCCAGGTAGCGGACCTCGCCGTCGCACAGGATGGGGTCGTCGGGGACGATGGCGCCGCAGTCGTTGGCGCCGGGAAGGTCTGCGGCCGTGATGACGTCCACCACGCCGGGCATGGCACGGACGCGGTCGAGCGACAGGCCGGTCAGCGTGCCGTGGGCCACGGGCGACAAGCCCAGCGCGCAGTGCAGGGTGCCGGCCAGCTCGGGCAGGTCGTCGATGTAGGCAGCTTCACCGGCCACGTGCAGGTGCGCCGACTCGTGCGGCCGGCTCACGCCCACGCGTGCGCCCGCGCGCTCGGCGCGCGCTTCGGCGCTCTGGTCGATGCGGGTCGCGGTGTTCTGCAGATAGTCCGAAAAGGTTTCAGCGCGCTGCAGCAGCCGCGCGTCCACGGGTTGGTTCATGTCAGGCTCCCTGAAGGTCGGACGGGCTGGCGGTAGCCGCTGGCGCGGCGTGCGGCATGGCGCTGAACACGCTGGTCAGCGCGCTGGGCAGCGGATCGGCCGTGCGCGTTTCCAGCCAGAAGCGCCGCAGCAGGTTCTGCGCCACCTGCAGCCGGTAGCCGGCGCTCGCGCGCATGTCGGACAGCGGCGCGAAGTCGCTGGCCAGGGCCGCCTGGGCCGCCTGGACCGCTTCTTGCGACCAGGGCTGGCCCCGCAGCGCGGCCTCGGCGTGCGCCGCGCGCCGGACCGTGGCCGCCATGCCGCCAAAGGCCAGGCGCACGGCGGCGACCCGGTCGCCGTCGAGCTCGATCGCAAAGCCGCCGCACAGCGCCGAGATGTCGCAGTCAAAGCGCTTGCTGATCTTGTAGCCGCGCACCTGGCGCGCCAGGGCCGTGAGTGGGATCGCCAGCCCCTGCACGAACTCACCCGTTTCGAGCCGGTTCTTCATGTAGTCGGTATAGAAGTCCTGCAGCGGCATGCGGCGCACGCGTTCGCCGCGCCGCAGCTCGATCTGCGCATCGAGCGCCATCAGGATCGGCGGCGAGTCGCCGATGGGCGAGCCGTTGGCCACATTGCCGCCCATGGTGCCGGCGTTGCGGATGGGCGGCGAGGCAAAGCGCAGCCACATATCGGTGAGCGCCGGCACGCGCTGCACCAGGGCCTCCCAGGCGCGGGTGAGCGAGGCGCCCGCACCGATGTAGAGCTCGCGGCCGCCGAGGTGGTCGCGTTCCTCGACGACCTTCATCGCGTCGACGTCGCCGACGAAAAGGATGTCGCCCAGGTCGCGGAACATCTTGTTGACCCACAGGCCCACGTCGGTGGAACCGGCCAGCAGCTGGGCCTGGGGGTGCTGCAGGCGCAGCGCGGCCAGCGCGCCCAGCGTCCGGGGGGCGTGGAAGTGGTCGGTGCGCCGGGCCGCGTTCGGGCCGGCATAGCTGAACGAGCCTTCGCTGGCGCCGCGCGCGATGCCCTGCAGCGCTGCGACCACGGGTGCCGTGTCGAGTGCGATCGCCGGCAGGTCGAACATGCGCTGGCCCGCGTCGAGGATGGGCCGGTAGCCGGTGCAGCGGCACAGGTTGCCCGACAGGTCGTCGGCCAGCTGCTGGCGCGTGGGCTGCGTGCCGCAGGCGCTGTGGTGTTCGTACGTAGACCACAGCGACATCACAAAGCCCGGCGTGCAGAAGCCGCACTGCGAGCCGTGGCAATCGACCAGCGCCTGCTGCACCGGGTGCAGTGCACCAGGCTGCGTTGCGGTGTCGGCGGCCTTCAGGTCTTCGACCGTGAACAGCGCCTTGCCGTGCAGCGTGGGCAGGAACTGGAGGCAGGCGTTCACAGTGCGCAGCGCCAGGCCGCGCACGGTCGTGCCCGGCGCCTCGCTGCGCCCGGGCAGTTCGCCGATCACGACCGTGCAGGCGCCGCAGTCGCCCTCGTTGCAGCCTTCCTTGGTGCCGGTGCAGCGGGCGTCTTCGCGCAGCCATTCGAGCACGGTGCGCGTGGGGTGCGAGCCGCGGACTTCGACAACGGCGCCCCGGTGGTAGAAACGGATGGCTTGGTGTGGCATGGACGACGGATGGGAGGGTCAGAGGTATCCCTGAAACTTAGTCGCTTTCTTGCCGGCAGGCATATGCCGAAAGGAATAGTCTCTATGCGGTGGTGCATATGGCGCTCCGCGCGGATTTCGCCAAGATCGGGCCTCGGAGTCGGCCTTCCATCCGATGCGGCCGCTGCCGGGCAGTGCCCGCCCCTTTGTTCGCCGGGGCCGATGGCCCGGTCTTACCAAACGACCTCATGACCACGATGTCACCCTCCAAGCTCGCACTGCGCGGCGATCTGCTCGATTTCACCGGCACGCCCGAATGGGCGGTGGTCGATGCCGCGGCCGTGCGCTTCCGCCCCGACCACTGGCTGCTGATCGAGGGCGGCCGCATCACCGGCGTGCAGCCCGGCGACCAGGCGCCGGGCGCGGACTGGGTGCAGCACGACCACCGCGGCAGGCTGCTGCTGCCCGGCTTCATCGACACCCACGTGCACAGCCCGCAGATCGACATGATCGCCAGCTACGGCGCCGAGTTGCTCGACTGGCTCCACACCTACACCTTCCCCGCCGAGATGCGCTTTGCCGACCCGGCCGTGTCGCAGGCGGGCGCCGCGCGCTTTCTGGATGCGCTGCTGGCCAGCGGCACGACCAGCGCCGTGGTCTTTCCGACCGTCCACAAAGCCAGCGCCGACGCACTGTTTGCCGGCGCCAGCGCGCGCGGCATGCGCCTCGTCACGGGCAAGGTGCTGATGGACCGCCACGCGCCGCCCGCGCTGTGTGACGACGTGGCAGGGGCCGAGCGCGACTGCGTCGACCTGATCGAGCGCTGGCACGGCGTGGGCCGCAATGCCTATGCCGTGACCGTGCGCTTTGCGCCCACCAGCACGCCGGCGCAGCTGGCCATGGCGGGGCAGCTGTGCGCGGCCTACCCGGGCACCTACATGCAGACCCATGTCGCAGAGAACCGCGACGAGGTGGAATGGGTGCGGCAGCTCTTTCCGCAGGCGCGCAGCTACCTCGATGTCTACGCACGCGCCGGCCTGCTGCATGCGCGCAGCGTGCTGGCGCACGGCATCTGGCTCGACGCCAACGACCGCGCAGCGATCCGCGACAGCGGCGCGCAGGTGGCGCACAGCCCCTCGTCCAACCTGTTCCTGGGCAGCGGGCTGTTCGACTGGCACGCCGCCGTGCAGGCGGGCATACACGTCAGCGTGGCCACCGACGTCGGCGCCGGCACCAGCCTGTCGATGCAGCGCACGCTGGCCGACGCCTACAAGGTGCAGGCGCTGGCCGGCCAGCGCCTGACCGCCTGGAAGGCGCTGCACAGCGCCACGCGCGGCGCGGCGCAGGCGCTGGGGCTGGCGGGTGAAATCGGCTCGTTCGATGTCGGCTGCACCGCCGACGTGTGCGTGTGGCACTGGGCCAGCGGCGCGGTGGCCGAGCGCCGGCACGCACTGGCGCGCGACCTGCACGAGCGCGTGTTTGCCTGGCTCACCCTGTCGGACGAGCGCAACCTGGCGGCCGCCTATGTGGCGGGCGTGGACCGCCTGCCAGCTGCCGCAGCAGCGCCGCAGGAGGTGAGCGGCTAGGGTGCACCCCGGCAGCGGCCTGCGCAGCCCTGGCGCCGCACCCCTCAAAACAACGGCAGCCGCCACAGAGCGGCAAGCCCTACCTGGAGACAAACCCATGTTAGAGCGAATTTTCAAGCTGAAAGAGCACGGCACCGACGTGCGCACCGAGATCGTGGCGGGTCTGACGACCTTCCTCACGATGGCCTACATCGTCTTCGTCAACCCGTCCATCCTGGGCGCCGCCGGCATGCCGCAGGACGCGGTGTTCGTCGCCACCTGCCTGATCGCGGCGCTGGGCACGGCCATCATGGCGCTGTACGCCAACTACCCGATCGCGCTGGCGCCCGGCATGGGGCTGAACGCGTACTTTGCGTTCGTCGTCGTCGGCGCCATGGGCTATTCGTGGCAGACGGCGCTGGGGGCGGTCTTCGTCTCGGGCTGCCTGTTCCTCGCGATCACGGTGTTCGGCCTGCGCGAGCTCATCGTGAGCGGCATTCCGCAATCGATCCGCACGGCCATCGTCGTCGGCATCGGCATGTTCCTGGCGATCATTGCGCTCAAGAGCGCCGGCATCGTGGTGGCCTCGCCCGCCACGCTCGTGACGCTCGGCGACCTGCACCAGCCCCCGGCCGTGCTGGCGGTGATCGGCTTCATCCTGATCGTCGTGCTCGACCGGTTTCGCGTGCCCGGCGCCATCCTGATCGGCATCGTCACGGTGACCGTGCTGTCGTTCTTCTTCGGCGGCAACCAATTCGCCGGCGTCTTTGCGCCGCCGCCCTCGATCGCGCCCACCTTCCTGCAGCTCGACATTGCCGGCGCCCTCCAGGGCGGCGTGCTCAACGTGGTGCTGGTGTTCTTCCTGGTCGAGCTGTTCGACGCCACCGGCACGCTGATGGGCGTGGCCAAGCGCGCCGGCCTGCTCGTGCCGGGCCGCATGGAGCGGTTCAACAAGGCCCTGCTGGCCGACAGCGCCGCCATCTTTGCCGGATCGATGCTGGGCACGTCCAGCACCACCGCCTATGCCGAGAGCGCCGCAGGCGTGCAGGCCGGCGGCCGCACGGGTCTGACCGCGCTGACGGTGGCGGTGCTGTTCCTGGCCTGCCTGTTCATCTCGCCGCTGGCCGCCGTGGTGCCGGCCTACGCCACCGCGCCGGCGCTGCTGTTCGTGGCCTGCCTGATGCTGCGCGAACTGGTCGAGCTGAACTGGGACGACCCGACCGAGGTGATCCCCGGCGTGATCACGGCGCTGATGATGCCCTTCACCTACAACATCGCCAACGGCCTGGCGTTCGGCTTCATCTCGTACGCCGTGCTCAAGCTGTTCACCGGCAAGGCCCGCGACGTGCACTGGATGGCCTGGATCATTGCCGCGGTGTTCCTGTTCAAGTTCATCTACATGGGCGGGCACTGACGCCTGGGCGGCCGCACACCGGCAGGTGCGTGGCCGCTGTGGGTTTTCAGTGAAATGAGCCTCAAACGCTTTATGGGAAAGCGCTGATAGCTATGAAAACAGTAGCTATCAGGTGCGACTGGGCACGTACTCCGGGCGGTCGTTCGCCTGCGGCTTGAGGGGTGCGGTGGCGCGGCCCTCGGCGCGCTCGCTGCGCCACTGCGCCTTGCGTGCCGTCCACTCGGCCAGCCGCTGGTGCGCCACGGTGCTGTCCTTCTCCATCTGCGCCGCGTCGGCCAGCTGCGCCGACAGTTCCAGCCGGATGCCGTTGGGGTCGAAGAAATAGATGCTCTTGAAGATGTGGTGGTCGGTCACGCCCAGCACCTCGATGCCGTGCGCCTGCAGCCGCGCCTTGGTGTTTTCCAGCTCCTGCACGGTGTTGACGCGGAAGGCGATGTGGTTGACCCAGGCCGGCGTGTTGGGCGAGGGCTCGGCCTTGACATCGTCGCCCAGGTCGAAGAAGGCGATGAACGAGCCGTCCTGCAGGCGGAAGAAGAAATGCGTGTACGGGCAGTACTCGCCCGTGCTCGGCACGTAGTCGCTCTGGATGATGTGGTAGAGCGGCAGGCCCAGGATGTCTTCGTAGAAGTGGCGCGTTTCCTCGGCGTCGCGCGCCTTGTAGGCGAAATGGTGCAGCTGCTGCACGGCCGCGGGCGGCGGCAGTGTGGCGGGGTCGGGGGTGGGCAGGGCGTTCATGGCGGTCTCCGGGGAATGTGCCGAAATTCTACTATCCGTAATTTGTTTACGTTAGTTCAATTTTGCTGCGCTGCAGGCGCTGGACCGGGCACAAAAAAGCCCGCTCCCTGCGAGCAAGGGGCGGGCTGGCGGGGCCGGCAGCGTGGCAGGCCTGCGCTGGCTGCTTACTGCTTGACGGCCTCGACCTGCACGATCAGGCGCACGTTCTTGGCAAAGCCCCAGTCGATGCCGTAGTTCATGCCGAACGCCGTGCGGTCGATGGTGGTTTCGAAGTCGCCGCCGCAGGTTTCGCGCTTTTGCAGCATGGGGTTGGGGTAGCAGTTGAACTTAGACGCCTTGAGCGTGACGGGCTGGGTCTTGCCCATCAGCGTGAGCTGGCCGGTCACTTCGCTGACCTTGTCGCCGCTGAAGTTGAACGTATCGGACACGAAGCGGGCCGTGGGGTGCTTGGCCGCGTCGAACAGCTCGGCGCTTTGCAGGTGTTTGTCGAAGGCAGCGGTGCCCGTGTTGATCGAGTTGATGTGGAGGGTCAGGTCCACCTTGCCCGCCTTGCCGTCACGGTCGAATTGCACGGTGCCTTCCTTCTTGTCGAAGCGGCCGCGGTTGGTGGTGGCGCCCATGTGGTCGATCTCGAAGGTCACGAAGGTGTGGGTGGGATCGATGGCGTATTGCGCGGGGGCTGCGTGGGCAACACCTGCGGCCAACGTTGCGGCCGCGGCCAGGGCGAAGAGGGACTTGCGCATGAAGGGTTCCTTGAGAAAAAGGGTGGCAGAAAGAAAAATCAGAGCTTGCCCACGCCGCTGAGCGCGAGCTTGAAGGTCACTTGCACGTCGTCGGCGACCATGGAGGTGTCGGCCCACTCGTTCTCGCCGATCTTGTAGGCCAGGCGCTTGAGGGCCAGCGTGCCGGTGGCGGTGGTGGTGGCGCCGTTCTGCGCCAGGGTCACGGGCACGACCACGTCGCGCGCCTGGCCCTTGATGGACAGCTTGCCCGCCACCTCGAACTTGCCCCCGCCCAGCGCCTTGACGGCGCTGGACTGGAAGCTGGCCTGGGGGAACTGGGGCACGTTGAACCACACGGGCTTGGGCAGTTCGGCGTCGGTCTCGCGCGAGCCGAGCGTGGCGCTGCCGGTGTCCACCGTGAAAGCGATCTTGCTGGCGGCGGGCTGGGCGGGGTCGAAGGCGATCTGTGCGTCGAATTTCTTGAAGTGCCCCTGCAGCGGTACACCCATCTGGCGCGCCGTGAAGGCCACGCTGCTTTGTGCGGGCAGCAGCTTTTGTTCGGCATGGGCGGGCACGGTGGCCAGCACGGCGCAGGCGCCCAGCAGGGCAGCGGACAGGGATACAGAAATTTTCATGGGGAACTCGGGAGCGGGAAAAAGGGTTCGGACAGCGTGCGCGGCCAAGGCTTCAACGCCGGCCAGGCCACATGCGCGTGAGCAGGCCGTCGCGGTCGATCCACTGGTGCTTGAACGCCGCGGCCACATGCAGCCCGGCCAATGCCGCGAGGGCGTAGGCGCTGATCTGGTGCCACGGCTTGAGGGCCTCGGCCAGCGCATCGCTGGCCGGCACGAAGTCGGGCAACTGCACCAGTCCGAGGAACACGATGGGGAAGCCGGCCGCCGAGCTGTAGGCCCAGCCGATCAGGGGCACGGCGAAAAACAGCGCATACAGCAGGTGGTGCGTGCCGTGGTGCGCCCATTTCTGCCAGGCGGGCATGGCCTGCACCATCGTGGCAGGCAGGGCCGGGGGGCGGTGCGTGAGGCGCCACAGCAGGCGCAGCAGCGACAGCGTGAGGATGGCCACGCCGGCCCATTTGTGCCAGTTGTAGAGCTTGAGGCGCTGCGGCGAGAACGGCAGGTCGGCCATGTACAGGCCCAGCGCAAACAGGGCCATCAGCGCTGCGGCCAGCAGCCAGTGCAGCGCGATGGCGGTGTGGCTGTAGCGCGCGGAACGCGCCGGGGCGGTCGGAGAGGAAGAAGGCATGCAGGGCGCCAAAAGGGCGGTAAGGGGGCGTTAGAGGGAAAAAGTTCAGCACAGCAGCCGGCAGCCGCTTGGGAGCCAGTGTAGGAAACGGAAGCTTCTTTCCGTTTCAACGGGATTGATGTCTCGATTCAAATGAATTGAACGAGTGGCCGTGGCTGGGCCGCAGGCAAGGCCTTCCTCGGATGGGCTCAGCCCGCGAGCGCAGCGCTTTTCCAGGCCTGTGCGGCGGCCCCTGCGTCGCCGCGCTGCTCGGCCAGTTCAGCCAGCCGGCGCCACGCGCTCTGGCGCAGCGAGGTGTCCTGCAGCTGCTGCGTGGACTGCGTCAGCAACTGCTGCGCCTTGCCCCACAGCTGGCGCTGCACGCAGGCTGCGCCGGCGAGGTACTGCAGGCGCGGGTCGCGCGGGTTGGCCTGGGCCGCGGCTTCGATGCGCGCCAGCCAGGTGCCGTCGAGCGCGTCCATGCCCGACTCCAGCGCACGCACCAGCTTGAGCGCGTGGTGATCGGCCAAGGTGCCGGGAGCGCGCACCATGTGCTCCCACACCGGCAGCAGCCACTGGCGCACCGTCTGGCCATCGCCCCCGAGCTGCGCCAGGCGCTGCGCGGCATGGATGGCCAGCTCGGGCATGGCGCGCTCGGTCGCTTCGAGCGACTGCCAGGTGCCGTGCAGCTGCGCCGGGTCGTGCGCGCCGTTGAACAGTTCGATGGCCAGGCCGCGCACCAGGCTCTGCGCGGCCGGGGCCGAAAACGCGCCGTGCTTGGCCAGCAGGCGCGCGGTGTCCAGGGCGTCCTGCGTCTGGTGCGCCAGGCGCGCGGCCTTGAGCTTGACCCGCAGCGCCAGCGTGCGCCGCGCCGCGCCCTGCGGCAGGCTGGCCAGCCATTCGAGCGCGGAGGCGGCCTCGCGCTCGTCGAGTGCCCAGCGTGCGGCGCGCAGCTGGATGCCCTCGCGCAGCTCCTGCTCGTGGGCGGTGCCGCGCAGGGGCGCATGGTCGAGCGACTGCTGCAGGTGGCTGTCGCGGTGGGTGCGGTCTTGCAGGGCGTGCGAGCCCTCGGCCGCCACCAGGTGCGCCAGGGCGCGCAGTTGCCGGCCGTGGGGCACGGTCGCGCCGGCGCGGGCCAGCGCGCTTTCCTGTGCCAGGGCGCCCAGGGCCGCCTTGCGCGAGCGCAGGAAGCGGCCGGCCATGAGCTGCGCCATGGCGTCGAGCAGGGCCGAGTGCATGGCGCGCTCTTTTTGCTGCAGGCGCCAGCGGCGCGCCTGGTGCGGCAGTTCCAGCAGCGCGGCGAGCGCGCGCAGGGCCGCATACAGCGTGGCGAAGCCCAGCGCCAGCAGCAGCACCACCATGTTGAGCGACAGATCGAGCCGGTAGGGCGGCCAGAACAGCGTGACGCTGCCCTGGTTGTTGCCCGCAAACAGGGCCGTCGCGACGGCCACGCCAAACAGGGCCAGGAGCCAGAGTGCTGCGCGCATGCGGTTCGTCCTCGCGCGCTTCAGCGGCCGGCGGCCGCGGTGGCCAGCGCGGACAGGGTTTCGTCTAGGCGCGGCAGTTCGGCGGACTTCATGTTGGCCTGGGCCTGCTGCAGCACCGTGGCGGCGTTCTGTGTGCGCCGCGATGCCGGGTCGAAATACTTGTTGAGCGCGGCGCCGGCCGTGGCCAGGTCCGAGCGCGCCGAGTCGAACTGGCGCGCCAGCACGCCCAGGCGCGCGTTGAGCAGTTTGAGCTTGAGGTTCTCGCGCAGGAAGAAGGTCTGGTCGGGCGCCAGCAAAATGGCTTCGGGCTGGTCGATGCGGCTCACGCGCACCAGGCCCCGGGCTTCGTCGCGCACTACTTCCCAGCTGCGCAGCAGCGCGGCCTGCCACCACGGCAGGTCGGCGGGGGCGGGCTCGGCGCTGTCGCCGGAGACGCGCGCGTTCATGCGCCGGGTGGCGGCGGCCAGCGCCACGGCGTTCTGCACGGGCAGGTCGTCCACCTGGCGCACCAGGTCGTCCAGGCGCGCGAGCAGGCCGGCGGTGTCGGTCACGTTGGTGCTGGCGATGCGGTCGAGGTCGCGGCCGATGGCGCGCTGCACCGGCGCCAGGCGCGGCTGGGCGGCGCGCTCGATGCGCTGCTGGGCATTCTGGAGCGCGGCCACCAGCGGCTCCAGGCTGCCCGTAAGCCGCGTCTGCTGCTGCGCCATGCGGACCGCCGACTCGATGTCCACCACCAGGGTTTCATCGCGCGAGCGCGACAGGCTTTGCATCAGCTCTTCGAGCTGGCTGCGCTGCAGGGCGACTTCGCTGAGCCGGGTTTCCGCCACGGTGAGGCGCGCGAGCGCCTGGCTGACCTGGTCGCGGGCCTGGCGCGCCATGGTGCGCGCCTCGATCGCCTGGGTGCCGGCGTCGGCGCTCTGGCGCGCCAGCTGTTCCTGGATCGTGCTGAGCTTTTGCCACAGCAGGCTGGCACTGACGAGGGCGGCCACGGCGACCGCGCCCACGGCGTACAGCGCGATCCGGGGCGCGCCCGGGGCCGAAGTCTGCGGCGCTGGCACGGCCGCCGACGGGGGGAAAGGCTCTGCTGCGGGCAGGTCGGGGGTGGGCGCGGCGCTCATGGGGCCGATTCTATCGAGGCAGCCACATCGGCCAGCGCGGGCCGGCATTCGCGCACGCAGCCAAAACCGGCCGCGCGCGCGGCCTGCGCGATGCGCGGGTGCGTGGCCAGGGCCCGTGCCTGGCCCCAGGCCTGGCCCGGCAGGGCGGCGCACAGGTGCGAGAGCGCCTGCGAGCTGCTCAGCAGCCACAGCGAGCCGTCGTGCGCCGCCTGCTGCGCCAGCGCGCGCTGCGCGGCGGTGAACGCGGGCGCGCAGCGCGTGTAGGCGACAACGAAGTCCACCTCGGCGCCCGCGGCCCGCAGCTGCTGGGCGAGCCACTCGCGGCCCGAGCCGTCGGCGGGGGCACCGGCTTCGGCGCCGCGCACGACCAGGATGCGGTCGCGCGGCGCGACCTGGCCCTGGACCTGCGCCCACAGCGCCTCGGACTCGAACTGCGCGGCGTCGGCGGCCGGCTGGTCGATGCAGTCCGCCGCCAGGCCCAGGGCCTGCAGCGTCTGCGCCGTGCCAGGGCCGGGCGACCAGACTCTTGTTTTGATAGCTGCTTGCGCTTGTCCAGCAAGGGTTTGAACCGTTTTTGGATCAAAAAAATGCTGGGCCGCATTGCCGCTGACCACCATGATGGCGCGGTAGCCTGCGGCACGCTCGCGCGCGGCCTGCAG
>NZ_MWOK01000042.1 GCF_012932145.1 Acidovorax sp. SRB_14
CTTGGCCGGCGCCGCCGCCCTGCCGCTGCAACCCGTGCGCGGCCAGCTGTCATGGGGCCTGCAAGGCGCAGCGGCCGCCGGCCTGCCGCCGTTCCCGGTCAACGGCCATGGCGGCCTGGTGGCCCATGTGCCGGTGGCGGGCGGCCACGCCTGGCACATGGGCTCGACGTTCGAGCGCGACATCGACCACCTGCCGCTGAGCGACGCCGAGCGCGCCGCCGCGCACGCCCACAACTGGCAGCAGCTGCAGGAGCTGCTGCCCGGCGCCGCGCCGGCGCTGCAGGCGGCGTTCGGCCCCGCAGCGGGCGGTGCGCAGGCCGTGCGCGCCTGGGCCAGCGTGCGCTGCACTTCACCCGACCGCCTGCCGATCGTCGGCCCGGTCGACGCGGCGGCGCTGCCCGGCCTGTGGGTCTGCACCGCCATGGGCTCGCGCGGGCTCACGCGCGCCGTGCTTTGCGGCGAGCTGCTGGCCGCGCAGCTGCAGGGCGAGCCGCTGCCGCTCGACGCGCGGCTGGCGCGCGCGCTGTCCACGCAGCGGCTTTGATCTGCAGGACAGGTCGCCGCTCTCCATTCAGGAGCTGTCAGCGTATATGTGCTCTCAGTTTCATGGCCATTTGTGCCTGAAACCCTGTTTACACGCGCGCAAGCAGCTCTTCTTTTTGCAGTGGTTGCCTATGGCCCCGGGCTGGTGCCCTGCCATAGCGGCACCCGACCATATGCTTATGCGCATAAGGGAAGCACAAAACAATCGTTTGCTTCCATAAGAAGGCCCTCTAAAGTGCGCGCCATGCACGACTGAGTGGCCTTATGTACCAATACACCGAATTCGACCAAAACTTTGTCCGTCTGCGCGCCGCGCAATACCGCGACCAGCTCGAACGCTGGCAGGCCGGCAAGCTCAGCGAGGACGAGTTCAAACCGCTGCGGCTGCAGAACGGCTGGTACATCCAGCGCTACGCGCCGATGCTGCGCATTGCCGTGCCCTATGGCGAGCTCGCCAGCCACCAGCTGCGCGTGCTCGCACGCATCGCGCGCGAGTTCGACCAGCCCGACACCGAGCTGCTGCTGCGCGCGCGCGCGACGCAGGACCAGCTGGGCGAGATCGCGCTGTCGAACGGACAGCGCATCGGCTCCGAGCTCGGCCATGGCTACGGCCATTTCACCACGCGCACCAACGTGCAGTTCAACTGGGTGCCGATCGACAAGAGCGCCGACGTGATGGACCTGCTGGCCAGCGTGCACATGCACGGCATCCAGACCAGCGGCAACTGCATCCGCAACATCACGGCCGACGAGCTCGCCGGCATTGCGCCCGACGAGGTCGCCGACCCGCGCCCCTTCGGCGAAATCCTGCGCCAGTGGAGCACGCTGCACCCCGAGTTCGCCTTCCTGCCGCGCAAGTTCAAGATCGCCATCAGCGGCGCCCTCGAAGACCGCGCCGCCACGCCCTGGTACGACGTGGGCCTGCAGATCGTGCGCGACGCGGCGCTGGCCGCGAGCGAATCCGGCCCGCTGGCCGGCATCGGCTTCCAGGTGCGCGTGGGCGGGGGCATGGGGCGCACGCCCATCATCGGCTCGGTGGTGCGCGAATTCCTGCCCTGGCACCAGCTGATGAACTACCTCGAAGCCGTGATCCGCGTCTACAACCGCTACGGCCGGCGCGACAACGCCTGGAAGGCGCGCATCAAGATCCTGGTCAAGGCCGAGGGCCAGCGCTACATCGACCAGGTCGAGGCCGAATACCGCCAGATCGTCGAGCAGGACGGCGCCCCGCACACCATCACGCAGGCCGAATACGACCGCGTGGCGGCCTGTTTCGTCGCGCCCACGCTCACACGCCATGTCGGCGCGCCGGTGGCCGCCCTGCCCCGCGGCGATAAGGCGTTTGACCGCTGGCTCGAGCGCAACGTGGCCGCGCACCAGCGCCCCGAGCTGCGCGCCGTCACGCTGTCGTTCAAGCGCCCCGGCGCCGCGCCGGGCGATGCCAGCGCCGAGGTGCTGGACGCCGCCGCCGACCTGGCCGAGCAGTTCAGCGCCGGCGAGGCGCGCGTCACGCACCAGCAGAACCTGCTGCTGCCCTGGGTGCATGTCAACGACCTTCCCGCGCTCTACCAGGAGGCCAAGCGCCTGGGCCTGGCGCAGGCCAACATCGGCCTGCTGACCGACATGATCGCCTGCCCCGGCGGCGACTTCTGCTCGCTCGCCAATGCGCGCTCGCTGCCGATCGCGCGCGCGATCACCGAGCGCTACCAGGACATGGACGAGCTGCACGACATCGGCACCATTGACCTGAACATGAGCGGCTGCATCAACAGCTGCGGCCACCACCACAGCGGTCACATCGGCATTCTCGGCGTCGACAAGGACGGCAAGGAGTGGTACCAGATCACGCTCGGCGGCGCCGACGGCAGCACGCGCAGCGGCCCGGCCCTGCCCGGCAAGGTGGTCGGCCCGTCGTTCTCGGCCGCCGAGGTGCCCGACGTGATCGAAGCCGTGCTCGACACCTACCGCCGCCTGCGCCAGAGCCAGGGCCAGCGCACCGAAACCTTCATCGAAACCCTGCGCCGCACTGGCATGGACCCGTTCAAGGCCGCCGCCCACGCTGCGCGCCATGCCATATCGCAGGCCGAAACGGCTTGAGCGCGGCAGCCTCCTTGAGACCAAGACTATGAAAATAATAGCTAGCAGCGCACACCAGGCAAGCGTTCCAGGCCAAAAAGTGCTGGAACTGCCGAACGACGCCGATCCGCTGAACATCGACCTGGCCGGCGTCACCCGCATCGACCTGCAGTTTCCCAAGTTCACCGATGGCCGCGCCTACAGCCAGGCGCGCCTGCTGCGCCAGCGGCGCCAGTTCACGGGCGAGATCCGCGCCACCGGCGACGTGCTGATCGACCAGCTGGTGCACATGGCGCGCTGCGGCTTCGACGTGGCGGTGCTCAGGGACGGCGTGGACGCGGCCGACGCGCAGCGCCAGTTCGACCGCTTCCACGGCTTCTACCAGGGCGACGCAGTGCAGCCGCGCCCGCACTTCGCCAAGGCCGCGTGATGACGGCCGGCAGCCCGACCCTGCTGGCGCGCGGCGCGGCTGCCAAGGCCACCGCCGTGCACGCCCGCGCCAGCGCCGGCTATGCCGAGAAGCTCGCGCAGACCTGCGCCGTGCTGCGCGAGGCGGCGCAGCTGGGCGCGGTCACGCAGGCCTCCAGCCTGGGCGCGGAAGACGTCGTCATCACGCACCTGATCAACGCGCTGCAGCTCGACATCGGCGTGTTCGTGCTCGACACGGGCGCGCTGCACACCGAGACGCTGGCGCTGCTGGAGCGCACGCAGGCGCACTCGCGCGCGCCCATCACCGTCTACCGGCCGCAGTTCGACGCCGTGGTCCAGTTCATCCGCACGCATGGCCAGAACGCGATGTACGACAGCATCGAACTGCGCAAGTCCTGCTGCGGCATCCGCAAGATGGAGCCGCTGGCGCGCGCGCTGGCCGGCAAGACCGGCTGGATCACCGGCCTGCGCCGCGAGCAGTCGAACGCCCGTGCTGAGGTGCCGCTGGTCGACACCAGCGAAGTGGCGAGCAAGGGCCTGACCAAGTTCAACCCGCTGGCCGACTGGACCTGGGGCGACGTCTGGCACTGCATCGCCGAGAACGGCGTGGACTACAACCCGCTGCACGACCAGTTCTACCCGAGCATCGGCTGCGCGCCCTGCACGCGCGCCATCAGCCTGGGCGAAGACTTCCGCTCGGGACGCTGGTGGTGGGAAAACGAAGACGCCAAGGAATGCGGCTTGCATGTCAAGCCGCATTCCGGCGCGACAGCGCCGCTGCCTGCGCACAGCGCGGGCAGTGCGTCCGAAGTTTCGGCGCAGGCTCATGTCGCCGCAGGCGACGTGAAGGACGCGCCAGCGTCCGGCCGCAGCCACGATGAAACCGCCAAGGAATGCGGCCTTCACGTCAAACCACCCACCGACGCGCCTGGCCGCCCCCCCAACGACACCGCCGCCCCAATCCCGAAAGCCCTTGCATGAACGCCCGCACCGACTTCTCTGCGCTGAACCAGCTCAGCAACCGCCACCTCGATGCGCTCGAAGAGGAAACCATCTTCGTCCTGCGCGAGGTGGCCGCCGCCTTCGAGCGCCCCACGCTGCTGTTCTCGGGCGGCAAGGATTCGCTGGTGATGCTGCGCTGCGCCGAAAAGGCCTTTGGCGCCGGGCGCATTCCGTACCCGCTGTTGATGATCGACACCGGCCACAACTTCCCCGAGGTCACGGACTTCCGCGACTTGCGCGCCCGGGAGTTGGGCGCCGAGCTGATCGTGCGCAGCGTCGAGGACTCGATGGCGCGCGGCACGGTGCGGCTGGCGCACCCGGGCGAGTCGCGCAACGTGCACCAATCGGTGACGCTGCTCGAAGCGATCGAGGAGTTCCGCTTCGACGCGCTGATCGGCGGCGCGCGCCGCGACGAGGAAAAGGCCCGCGCCAAGGAGCGCATCTTTTCGCACCGCGACAGCTTCGGCCAATGGCAGCCCAAGGACCAGCGGCCCGAGTTGTGGACGCTGTTCAACACGCGCCTGCAACCGGGCGAGCACTTCCGCGTGTTCCCGATCAGCAACTGGACCGAGCTCGATGTGTGGCAATACATCGAGCGCGAGCAGATCGCCCTGCCTTCGCTCTACTACACGCACCCGCGCGAGGTGGTCGAGCGCAAGGGCCTGCTGGTGCCCGTGACAGCGCTGACCCCGGCGCGCGAGGGCGAGCAGGTGCAGACACGCGGCGTGCGCTTTCGCACTGTCGGCGACGTCACCTGCACCTGCCCGGTCGAGAGCCTGGCCGCCACGGCCGGCGACATCGTGCTCGAGACCTTGGCCGCCGACGTGAGCGAGCGCGGCGCCACGCGCATGGACGACAAGACCTCCGACGCCTCGATGGAAAAGCGCAAGAAAGACGGGTACTTCTGAGATGAAAACGAACAATTTGATAGCTGCCAGCGCAATCACAGCAAGCATTTCAGGCCAAAATGACCATGATTCCGCGCTGCGCTTCATCACCTGCGGCAGCGTGGACGACGGCAAGAGCACGCTGATCGGTCGCCTGCTGGTGGACAGCAAAGCGGTGCTGCAAGACCACCTCGCCGGCGTGCAGCGCGCGGGCGAGACCGATCTGGCCCTGCTGACCGACGGCCTCTCGGCCGAGCGCGAGCAGGGCATCACGATCGACGTGGCCTACCGCTACTTCAACACCGAGTCGCGCAAATTCATCATTGGCGACGCCCCCGGCCACGCGCAGTACACGCGCAACATGGTCACCGCCGCGTCGCAGGCCGACGCCGCCGTGGTGCTGGTCGATGCCACCAAGCTCGACTGGCACTCGCCCGCGCTCGCACTGCTCGAGCAGACGCGCCGCCACAGCCTGCTGGTGCACCTGCTGCGCGTGCCCAGCCTGGTGTTCGCGGTCAACAAGCTCGACGCCGTGCAGGACCCGGCGCTGGCCTTCAAGCACATCCGCGCGGCGCTGCTGCAGTTCGCGCAGGATGCGGGCATCACCGTGACCGCCACCGTGCCGGTTTCGGCCCTCAAGGGCTGGAACGTGGTGGAGCGCCACCCCGGCTGGTGCGGCTATGCCGGCCCGAGCCTGCTGCAACTGCTCGAAGAACTGCCCGGCACCCCGGCCGAGAGCGCGCTGCCGCTGGCGCTGCCGGTGCAGTGGGTCGAAAAGTTCTCGGCCTCCAGTGACACCTCGCAAGGCCGGCGCGTGTTCTGGGGCCGCGTGGCCGCAGGCTGCGCCACGCCCGGTGCGGCAGTGCAGGTCTTCCCCAGCGGCCAGGCCGCCACCGTGGCCCAGGTGCTCGACCGCGTGCGCCGCCCCGGCGAGGTGTCGGCCGGCCACAGCGCCGGCATCGTGCTCGACCGCGAGGTCGATGTCTCGCGCGGCGACTGGATCGTCGCCGCGTCCACGGCAGCGGCCAGCGCCGCGGACGGCTTCGACGCCCCTGCCCGCACGCCCGCCTGGCAGGCGCAGCGCGAGCTGACCGCCACCGTCGCCTGGATGGACGACGAGCCGCTGGTGGCCGGGCGCGTGTACTGGGCGCTGCATGGCCACCGCTGGGTCAAGGCCAAGGTGCAGCGCGTGGTGCACCGCCTCAATGTCCATACCCTGGCACAGGAGCCGGCCACCGAACTGGCTCCCAACGCCATCGGCCACGCCGCGCTGGTGCTGCAGGAACCCCTGCCGGTGGCGCCGTTTGGCCGCTCGCGCACGCTCGGGTCGCTGATTCTGGTGGACACCGCGAGCCACCGCACGGCAGCCGCCGTGCTGCTGCAGGCATGACCCGCGGCAGCACACCGGTGTTGGACCGCAGCGGTGGCGGCGCCCGTGCATTTGCGGCACCCTGTGCCCATGCCGGCTGAACCGACCACTGCGCCGCTGGAGCCGATCTTCACCATCGGCCACTCCACGCGCAGCCACGCCGAGTTTCTGGCCCTGCTGCAGGAAAACGCCGTGCAGTGCGTGGTCGATGTGCGCAAGCTCACCGGTTCGCGGCGCTACCCGCAGTTCAACGCCGAGGCCCTGGCGCCCGCGCTGGCGGCCGATGGCATAGCCTACGTGCACATGGCCGCGCTGGGCGGACGGCGCGGTCGCACGCTGGCAGCGGGAGAGCCGTCGCCCAACGGCTTCTGGACCCACGACAGCTTTCGCCGCTATGCCGATTACGCGCTGGCCAGCAGCGATTTCGCCACGGGCCTGCACGCGCTGCTGGCGCGCAGCCGCACCGAGCGCTGCGCGGTGATGTGCGCCGAGGCGGTGTGGTGGCGCTGCCACCGCCGCATCATTGCCGACTACCTGCTGCTGCACGGGCGCTCGGTGCAGCACATCCTCAACGCGGGCCGCACCGAAGCGGCCCACCTCACGGCGGGCGCCCGCCTGAAGGAGCCGCACGCCGCGCCCGCCGACCAGCGCCTGGTGTACCCGGCGCAGCCCCCCGGATGACGGCCCGCCGCGTCCCGCGCAGCGGCTGGTGGCGCAGAGCCACCACACCCCGCAGGGCAGCACCGCAGGCGCTTGGTGCAAACCCTTAAAATTTCACTTATTCACCGCCTTAGAAAAAACCATGACCCACGTTGTTTCCGAAAACTGCATCAAGTGCAAATACACCGATTGCGTGGATGTGTGTCCCGTCGACTGCTTTGTCGAAGGCCCGAACATGCTCGTCATCAACCCCGACGAATGCATCGACTGCGCCGTGTGCGTTCCCGAATGCCCGGCCAACGCCATCTTTGCCGAGGAAGACCTGCCCCCCACCGAGCTGGCCTTCATCAAGCTCAATGCCGACCTGACCAACGCCCCCGGCTGGAAGGTCATCACCAAGCGCAAGGCCGCGCTGCCCGAGGCCGACGAATGGAACGGCCAGCCCGGCAAGGTCAAGGACCTGGTGCGCTGAGCGCCGCTGCGCTGCCGCACCGCACTGCGCCCCCACCGGCTTGCACCGCTTGAGCACTGCCCGCGCCCCCGCCACTGCGCCGCTGGAGACCGACGCCGTCGTCATCGGCGCCGGCCCGGTCGGCCTGTTCCAGGTCTTTCAGCTCGGCCTGCAGGGGCTCAAGGCGCAAGTGGTCGATGCCCTGCCCGAGCCCGGCGGCCAGTGCATTGAGCTGTACGCCGACAAACCCCTCTACGACATTCCCGGCATCGCCCACTGCAGCGGGCGCGAACTGGTCGAGCGCCTGCAGCAGCAGATTGCGCCGTTTGCGCCGCAATGGCACCTGGGCGAATCGGTGGCGCAGCTCGCAGCGCAGGCCGACGGGCGCTTTCTCGTCGGGACCTCGCGCGGCACGCAGCTGCTGGCGCGCGCCGTCTTCATCGCGGCCGGCGTCGGCGCCTTTGTGCCGCGCGCGCTCAAGGTGCCGGGCATCGACGTTTTTGAAGGCACACAGCTGCTCTATCGCCTGGACGATCGGGCCGCCATCGCGGGTCGCCATGTGGTCGTGCACGGCGGCGACGAGCCCGCGGTGGCACAGGTGCTGGACTGTGCGACGGCCGAGCCGCCGCCCGCCAGCCTCACGCTGCTGCACCGCCGCGATGTGTTCGACGCACCGCCCGCTCAGCTGGAGCAGCTGCAGGCACTGCGCGACGCCGGGCGCATCCAGGTCGCCATCGGCCAGATCACCGGCACCGAACAGGACGGCGGGCGCCTTGCTGCGCTGCAGCTGCTGGCACCCGACGGCAGCACCCGGCGCGTGCCGCTGGACCTGCTGCTCGTGCGCCTGGGCCTGTCGCCCCGCCTGGGGCCCCTGGCCGACTGGGGCTTGGCGATGGAACGCAAGCAGCTCGTGGTGGACACCGCCAGCTATGCCACCAGCGTCAGCGGCATCCACGCCGTGGGCGACATCAACACCTACCCCGGCAAACGCCGCCTGATCCTGTGCGGCTTCCACGAGGCCACGCTGGCGGCCTTTGCCACTGCCGAGCGGCTGGCGGGCCAAAAAATCCCGCTCGAATACACCACCAGCAGCGCGCGCCTGCAGCAGCGCCTGGGTGTGGCGGCTGCGGACACCAAGGCCTGAAGCGCCGTCACTGCGCGGTCCGCCGGCCGCAGATTTCACTAACATCCTGGCTTGCCTGGCCAGAAAAAACAAAAGCCGCAACGGTGTGCACCGTTGCGGCTTTGAATTCGACCTGTGAATCGCGGTCTCTGCGCGCGAAAAAACGCTGCGCACCACCCAAAAATCGACAAACTCTGGCGGAGTGGACGGGACTCGAACCCGCGACCCCCGGCGTGACAGGCCGGTATTCTAACCAA
>NZ_MWOK01000055.1 GCF_012932145.1 Acidovorax sp. SRB_14
CGTGACGCTGCCCAACATCATGAAGGCCAAGAAAAAGCAGCTCGACGTCGTCAAGCCCGAGGAGCTCGGCGTCGGTGTGACTCCGCGCCTGAAGACCTTGAAAGTCACCGAGCCGCCCAAGCGCGGCGCCGGCGTCAAGGTGGCCGACGTGGCTGCCCTGGTCGACAAGCTCCGAAACGAAGCCAAAGTCATCTGAGGAACCGAACATGACCACCCTCGTCATCGCAGAACACGACAACGCGTCCCTCAAGGGCGCCACGCTCCACACCGTCACCGCTGCTGCCGCCTGC
>NZ_MWOK01000044.1 GCF_012932145.1 Acidovorax sp. SRB_14
CCAGCACCTCGGCCCCGGCCGCGCGCAGCACCTGGCCGGCGCCCGCGCGCGGCGCCGGATCGCGGCGGTTGGCGCGCGCCATCCACGTGAACTGCAGGCCCAGCGGCAGCGTCCAGCCCAGGGCCAGCAGCACGGCGCCGGCCAGCGCCCACCCGGGCGAATCGGGCAGGCACCAGAACAGCCACGCGGCCACGGCCAGCGCGGTGCCCAGGACCCCGAGCTGTTGGATGCGGGCGATCATGGAGGCGGCAGGAGCGGCATGCGCGCATTGTGCCGCCCGGGCGGCGGGCCTGTGCAGAGCGCCGGCGGCGGTCTCTGCGTGCGCCGGCAGGGCCGTTCCTGTCACCTGCGGGACGCTCCGGAGCGCTCCCCCGGGACAAGCCCCCTAGCCAGCCGGCGCCGCGCGGTCCAACAATCGCACCCGCCGCCCCGTGCCAAGGCGGCACGCTCCCTTCCAGAAACCCAGGACACCGCATGGACAAGATCTGGCTGAAGAACTACCTCGAAGGCACGCCGCACGCTCGCGCCGAGCCAGGCCACGCTCGATTCGACCGCTTTCCTGCAGTACACGGGCGGCACCACCGGGCGGTCCAAGGGCGCGGTGCTGACGCACCGCAACATCATTGCTGCGGCGCTGCAGGCCGAGGCCTGGTTCCAGCCCGCGCTGGCCCGGCTGGGCGACCCGACGCGCGCCAACAACATCGCCGCGCTGCCGCTCTACCATATCTTTGCGCTCACGCTGTGCCTGCTGACGATCCGCCAGGGCTCGCACCTGACGCTGATCCCGAACCCGCGCGACATCCCGAAATTCGTCGACGTGCTCAAGAAGCGCCCCTTCCATACGCTGCCGGCCGTCAACACGCTGTTCAATGCGCTGCTGCAAAACGCGCAGTTCCGCGCGCTGGACTTCTCGCCGCTGTGCCTGGCGCAGGCCGGCGGCATGGCGGCCTCCGAAGGCACGGCGCGCCAGTGGCAGAAGGCGACGGGCCGCACCATGCTTGAGGGCTGGGGCATGAGCGAGACCTGCCATCGGCACCAAGAACCCGGTCAACAACCCCGCGTTCAGCGGCAGCATCGGCCTGCCGCTGCCAGGCATCGACATCGCCATCAAGGACGAGGCCGGCCAGAGCCTGCCGCTGGGCGAATCGGGTGAGATCTGCATCCGCGGCCCCAACGTCACGCCCGGCTACTACAACCAGCCCGAGGAAAACGCCCAGGCCTTCACCGCCGACGGCTTTCTGCGCACCGGCGACATCGGCAGCATGGACGCGCAGGGCTACACGCGCATCATCGACCGCAAGAAGGACATGATCCTGGTCAGCGGCTTCAACGTCTTTCCGAGCGAGGTCGAGAACGTGGTCTCGCTGTGCCCGGGCGTGCTCGAATGCGCGGCGATCGGCGTGGCCGACGACACGCAGGGCGAGGCCATCAAGGTGTTCGTGGTGCGCAGCGACCCGGCGCTGACCGAGGAGGCGGTGGTGCGGCACTGCCACGACCACCTGACGGGCTACAAACGCCCCCGGCACATCGAGTTCCGCGACGACCTGCCCAAGAGCAATGTCGGCAAGGTGCTGCGGCGCCAGCTGCGCACGGCCGCCTGACCGACCCTTACTATGGAATGAATCGCTGATGACGCAGACTGCACAAGCGCTTGCGCCCGAAATCACCATCTTGGAACGCGGTTGGCTGTCGGCCAACAGCATCGTCTTTGCCGGCGCCCGCTCGGGCACGGCCGTGGTCGATACCGGCTACTGCGCGCACGCCGCGCAGACCGTGGCGCTGGTGGACGCGACCCTGGGCGGGCGGCCGCTCGCGCGCATCCTCAACACCCACCTGCACAGCGACCACTGCGGCGGCAACGCCGCGCTGCAGGCCGCGTGGCCGGGCGCGCAGACCGCGATTCCCCCGGGCCAGGCGGCGCACGTGCGCCACTGGGACCCGTATGCGCTCAGCTACGCGCCCACCGGCCAGGAGTGCCCGCGGTTCCGCTTCGACGGCCTGCTGCAGCCGGGCACCGAAGTCGTGCTCGGCGACCGCCCGTGGCAGGTGCACGCCGCCCCGGGCCACGACCCGCATTCGGTCGTGCTGTTCGAGCCGCAGGACGCGCTCCTGATCTCGGCCGACGCGCTGTGGGAGAACGGCTTTGGCGTCGTCTTCCCCGAACTCGAAGGCGAGGACGCGTTTGCCGCGGTCGGCGCCACGCTCGACCTGATCGAGCGCCTGGCGCCGCGCACCGTCATCCCCGGCCACGGCCCGGTGTTCCACGGCGTGCCGCGCGCGTTGGAAGTGGCGCGCCGGCGCCTCGACGGCTTCGTGCGCGAGCCGCGCCGCCACGCGCTCTACGCGGCCAAGGTGCTGCTCAAGTACAAGCTGCTCGAATGGCAGCAGATTTCGCTCGCCGAGCTGCAGGGCTGGACCACGGCCACGCCCTATTTCGGCCTGCTGCACGCGCGCCACTTTGGCGACGAGGCGCCAGGGCCGTGGCTGCTGCGCCTGGTCGCCGAGCTGGTGCGCAGCGGCGCCGCCACGCGCCAGGGGGACACGCTGCACAACGCATGAGCGCGTGCTGCGGCGGCCTTAAAAACATGAAAAATGGCATCAAACCCTTGCTGAATAATCGCCTGCAGCTACACAACCCATAGCAAAATAAAGCCGGCACCGGGGCCAGGAGCTGCCCCGTTGCCGCACCCGGCGCCCGAGAATTGCACCTTCCCGCGCCACCCGCCAGCCCTGGAAGGCACACACATGGCCCTGCCGTTTTTCCAAGCCCGCTTCGCCCTGTTCCTGCGCAGCCGCCGTGCGCTGCGGCATTTCCGGCGGCGCCTGATGCTCGAGTCGCTCGACACGCGCGGCCACGCCGTGCCGGTGCCGCCGGCGCTGTCGCAGGCGCTGCGCCAGGCCAGCGAAGACGGCGCCGCCGCAGTGCTGGCGCGCGCCGGCAGCCACGACGGCGGCCTGACCGAGGCCGAGGCCGGCGCCATCCGCGCGCGGGTCGGCCCCAACGAGGTCGAGCACGAAAAACCCCTGCCCGCCTGGCTGCACCTGTGGCATTGTTACCAGAACCCGTTCAACCTGCTGCTGACGGCGCTGGCCGTCATCTCGTGGCTCACCCACGACGCCAAGGCCACCGTGGTGATCGGCAGCATGGTGGTGCTGTCCACGCTGATGCGCTTTGTGCAGGAGGGCCGCTCGCACCGCGCGGCCGAGCGGCTCAAGGCCCTGGTCAGCAACACGGCGACGGTGCTGCGCCGCAGCGACGACGGCACCAGCGCGCAGCAGGAGCTGCCCATCGCCCAGCTCGTGCCGGGCGACCTGATCGTGCTGTCGGCCGGCGACATGATCCCGGCCGACTGCCGCGTGCTGGTGGCCAAGGACCTGTTCGTCAGCCAGGCGGCCATGACGGGCGAATCGCTGCCGGTCGAAAAGCACGCCGTGCGCCAAGGCGCCAGCGACAGCGTGCTCGACGCCGCCAACCTGCTGTTCATGGGCACCAACGTGGTCTCGGGCGCGGCCACGGCGCTGGTGCTGGCCACGGGCAACCGCACCTATTTCGGCACCATCGCCACGCGCGTCACGGCGGTCGAGCGCACGCCCACGGCCTTCCAGGCGGGCGTGAACAGCGTCAGCTGGCTGCTGATCCGCTTTGCGCTCGTCATGGTTCCCATCGTGTTCCTCATCAACGGCTACACCAAGGGCGACTGGACCGAGGCCTTCCTGTTCGCGCTCTCGGTGGCCGTGGGCCTGACGCCCGAGATGCTGCCGATGATCGTGACCTCGACGCTGGCCAAGGGCGCCGTGCTGCTGTCGCGCAAGAAGGTCGTCGTCAAGCGGCTCGACGCGATCCAGAACTTCGGCGCCATGGATGTGCTGTGCACCGACAAGACCGGCACGCTGACGCAGGACAAGATCGTGCTCGAGCGCCACACGAATGTGTTTGGCGCCACCTCGGACGAGGTGCTCAAGTTCGCCTTCCTCAACAGCCACTACCAGACCGGGCTGAAGAACCTGCTCGACCGCGCCGTGCTCGACCACCTGGAGCTGCGCACCGAGCTGCGCCTGGCGCAGGACTACCGCAAGGTCGATGAAATCCCGTTCGACTTCCAGCGCCGGCGCATGTCGGTGGTGGTGTCCGAACGCGACGACCACCACGAGCTGATCTGTAAGGGTGCGGTCGAAGAGGTGCTGGCCGCCTGCAGCCAGATCCAGGACGGCGCGCAGGTGCTGCCGCTCGACGCCGCGCTGCTCGCGCGCGTGCAGGCCGTGACCGCCGCGCTCAACCACGAGGGCCTGCGCGTGGTCGCCGTGGCCGCCAAGGAGGTGCCGCCGGACAAAACGGTGTACAGCGTGGCCGACGAGGCGGCGCTCACGCTGATCGGCTACATCGCCTTCCTCGACCCGCCCAAGGAATCGAGCGCCCCGGCGCTGCAGGCGCTGGCCGAGCACGGCGTGGCCTTGAAGGTGCTGACCGGCGACAACGACCTAGTGGCGGCCAAGATCTGCCGCGACGTCGGCCTGCCCATCGACGGCGTGGTGCTGGGCGCGCAGATCGAAGACCTCGACGAGGCCGGCCTGCGCCGGCTGGTGGAGCAGCACAACCTGTTTGCCAAGCTCACGCCGCTACACAAGGAGCGCATCGTGCGCGCGCTGCGCGCCAATGGGCACATCGTCGGCTTCATGGGCGACGGCATCAACGACGCGCCCGCGCTGCGCGCCGCCGACATCGGCATCAGCGTGGACAGCGCGGTCGACATCGCCAAGGAGGCGGCCGACATCATCCTGCTCGAAAAGAGCCTGATGGTGCTCGAAGAGGGCGTGGTCGAAGGGCGCAAGACCTTCAGCAACATGCTCAAGTACATCCGCATGACGGCCAGCTCGAACTTCGGCAACGTGTTCTCGGTGCTGGTGGCCAGTGCGTTCCTGCCCTTCCTGCCCATGCTGCCGATCCAGCTGCTGGTGCAGAACCTGCTCTACGACATCTCGCAGATCGCGATCCCGTTCGACAACGTCGATGACGAGCTGGTGCGCCAGCCGCTGCGCTGGAACCCGCAGGACCTGGGGCGCTTCATGGTGTTCTTCGGCCCGATCAGCTCGGTGTTCGACCTGCTCACCTTCGCGCTGATGTGGTGGGTGTTCCAGGCCCAGACGCTGGCGCAGCAAACGCTGTTCCAGTCGGGCTGGTTCGTCGTCGGCCTGCTCACGCAGACGCTGATCGTGCACATGATCCGCACGCCCAAGCTGCCTTTCCTGCAGAGCCGCGCCGCCTGGCCGCTGCTGGGCATGACGCTGGCGGTGATGGCGGTGGGCATCTTCCTGCCCATGGGTCCGCTGGCCGGCTACTTCAAGCTGCAGGCGCTGCCGCTGCCCTACTTTGGCTGGCTGGTGGCGATCTTGCTGGGCTACGCCACGCTGACCACGGTGCTCAAGCGCGTGTACATCCGCCGCTTCGGCTGGCAGTGAGCCGCGGCGCGCGGGCCGCGCCAGGGTTTTCCGTCAAATCGGCCACAAACGCTGATGCAGCAAGCGATTGCAGCTCACTTTTTTGATGATCCTGCTGCGCGCGGTCACGGCCGCAGCGCCGGCAGCGCGCTGGGCACCGGCTCGACGCCGGGCGTGATGGGCGCGTCGCGCGCGATGCGGCCGTCCACCAGCTCGACCAGCCGGTCGCAGCGCGCGGCCAGGCGCGGGTCGTGCGTGACGACGACGAACGCGGTGCCGCGCTCGGCGTGGATGCGGCGCAGCAGCGCAAACACCTCGGCCGACGACGCGGTGTCGAGGTTGCCCGTGGGCTCGTCGGCCAGCACCAGCGCCGGCTCCATGACCAGCGCGCGCGCGATCGCCACGCGCTGCTGCATGCCGCCCGAGAGCTGGCCGGGGCGCTTGTCCATGGCCTGGGCCAGGCCCACGGCAGCGAGCAGGCCGCGCGCGCGCTCGCGCTGCACGGCGCTCACACGGCCCTCGCCCATCAGCGCCGGCAGCGTGACGTTCTCCAGCGCCGAAAACGCCGGCAGCAGGTGGTGAAACTGGAACACGAAGCCCAGCGTGTGGCGCCGGCGCAGCGTGAGCGCGGCGTCATCGAGGCCCTGCACCGGCGCGCCCTGCAGCCGGTAGCTGCCGGACGTCATCGGTTCGAGCAGGCCCAGGATGTTGAGCAGCGTGCTCTTGCCCGAGCCCGAGGGCCCCATCAGCGCAATGAACTCGCCGGCCTGCACGCGCAGGTCGAGCCCGTGCAGCACCTCGGCCTCGCTCGGCTGGCCGAGGTTGTAGCTTTTCTTGACCGCGTCGAGCGCGATCAGCTCGGCGCCCGGGGTGGCGCCCGCGGCGGGGGCGGTGGCAGGGGCGGCGCTCACAGTCGGATGGCCTGCGCCGGGTCGAGCTGGGCGGCGCGCCGCGCGGGCGCGATGGCGGCGAGCACGCCGCACACCGTGGCCAGCAGCGCCACGCGCAGCGCAGTGTCCAGCGGCAGGTGGATATGGAACAGCGGCAGACCGTCGGAGCCGCGCACAAAACCCGTGAACACCCCGATCAGCGCCACCGCCAGCAGCAGGCCCAGCACCGAGCCCACCGCCCCGACGACCGCGCCCTGCACCAGGAACAGGCGCATCACCTGGCCGCGCGTGGCGCCCATGGCGCGCAGGATGCCGATCTCGCGGCGCTTTTGCACCACCGTCACCACCAGCACGCTGGCAATGCCCAGCACCACCACGGCCAGCACCACGCCGCGGATGATGGCGGTGCTGACCGACTGCGCGTTGAGCGCCGACACCAGCTGCGCATTGTTCTCCTGCCAGCTCTCGGCCTTGACCGGGAACTGCGTGCGCAGCGCCGCGGCCAGGCGCTGCGCCGCCCAGACGTCGTGCAGCGTGAGGTCGAGCTCGGTGGCGCCGCCGGGCAGCGCCAGCAGGTTCTGCGCGGCGCGCAGCGGCACGATGACGGTGCGGCGGTTGAGGTCCTTCACGCCCAGGTCGACCAGGGCCGTCACGCGCAGCGATTCGCTCGAGGTGCCGGTCTGCACCGTCAGGCGGTCGCCCACGCGCACGCCCAGGTCCTGCGCCAGCTCGCGCCCGACGATGGCCTCGCCCGGCGCCAGCCGCGCCGTGCCGCTGACCACCTTGGAGCGCAGGCCGACGACGCGGTCGTAGCGGTCCAGGTCCACGCCCATCAGCGCGATCGACTGCACGGCCTCGCCGCGCAGCGCCAGCCCCGCGCCCGAGACCATGGGCGAGACGCCGGCCACGTTCGGCAGCTTTTCGAGCAGCGGCACCAGCGCCTGCCAGTTGGCGACCGAGCGCAGGCGCTGGGCGCGCGGCTGCGTTTCGGTCAGCACGGTGGCGCCGGGCACGGGCGCGGCGGCGGGCGTGACCCGGTCGTCGGGCGCCTGGAGCGTGAGGTGCGCCTGCGCGCCCAGCGTCTTGGTCAGGGTGCTGGACTGCAGGCCGCTGATCAGCGCCGAGATGTAGGCGATCACCGCCACGCCCGCAGCCACGCCGACGATGATGAGCACGGTCTGCATGCGCCCCTCGCGCAGGAAGCGCAGCGCCACGCGCAGTTCGAATCCGGGCCAGACGGGCATGGGGGCAGCGCCTTGCAATGGGCTCTAGCGCCCCATGGCGTTGGACATGGCGGCGCCGGCATCGCCCACCCCCGCGCCGCTGGCACGCGCGGTGGTGGCGGGCGCGGCAGCGCCCGGTGCCCAGGCCACGGGCCGCGGGCGCA
>NZ_MWOK01000010.1 GCF_012932145.1 Acidovorax sp. SRB_14
GGCCGCGGGCGCGGCCGCCCTGCTGGAGCCGGGCACGGCCCTGGCCCAGGCGGCCGACGTGCGGCGGCTGCACCGCCAGGTGGTGGTGGAGGCGGTGTAACAGCGCAGGCGCGGCGCCGGCAGGCTGCGCGCGCGGGGGTCAGTACGGCGGCGCCAGCAGCCAGCAGTTGCGGCCCGCGGCCTTGGCCTGGTAGAGGGCGCTGTCGGCCTCGGCCACCAGCTGCGCGCCGGCATCCTGCAGGCGCGGCACACGGCCGACCGCGCCCACGCTCACGCTGACATGCGGCGCCACCGAGGCCGGGTGCGGCAGGCGCAGCGCCGCCACGGCGGCCACCACGCGCGCGGCGACGGCGGCGGCGCCGGCTGCATCGGTGTCGGGCAGGAGGACGGCCAGCTCCTCACCGCCGTAGCGGGCCACCAGGTCGGTGCTGCGCTGCATCGCATGCTGCACCGCACGGGCCACGGCCTGCAGGCAGGCATCGCCCGCGGGGTGGCCGAACTGGTCGTTGTAGCGCTTGAAATCGTCGACGTCGATCATCAGCAGACCGAGCGGCACTTGGCGCCGGAACGCGCTGGCGCAGGCCTGCGCCAGGCGGTCGTCGAAGCAGCTGCGGTTGGCCACCTGCAGCAGCCCGTCGGTGCGGGCATAGGCCTCGAGCCGTTCGTTGGCCTGCTGCAGCGCGACGTTGGCCTGCGCCAGCTCGGCCGTGCGCTGCGCGACGCGGTCTTCGAGGCGCTGGTTGGCCTGCACCAGCTCGTCGTTCTGCGCCGACAGCACCTGGTAGAGCTTGCCGATCATCTTCAGCAGCACCTGCGTGCTGTTGTCGTGCGCCGACATCTCGCGCTCATAGGCCTGGGCGGCCGGCAGGCCCTGCGCGATGGCCGCGATCTGGCGCGCCAGCGACTGGTCGATGCCCAGGATGTGCAGGCCCAGCCATGCGGTCAAGAAGTGGACGATGGATTCGGCCGGCGCGGCCATGGTGGCGCGCGTGGCCCAAAAGGTGTGCACCTGCTGCACGAACTGCCGGTGCAGCGCCACGTGCGCCTCGGTGTGCCGCGCATCGACGCCGGCACTGTGCATCAGGGCCTCTTCCTCGCTGAAGTGGTATTCGGTGTAGGCCACCAGGCGCTCGAAGATGCCGCGCAGCAGCGCTTCGCGGCCGACGCCGGGATCGGTGTCGGCCTCCGAGACGAACAGCGAGCGGCTGAGCTCGTTGAACAGGTCCACCAGGCCCCGGTGCTGCTCGTCCACATCGGGCAGGCCGGTCACGAAATGCTGGTCCCAGACGAAAGTTTCCACGCGCTCAAGCCCTTCTTTGACAGTGTGAATTTCCCAGTATGGCGGCGGCTATGCGAGCACGCCGTGGATCGCCACCAGCGCCTGCGTGAGCTTGTGCCCGGGGTCGAGGTGGATCATGGGCCGCGCCAGCTGGTGCGATTCGCGCACCTTGACCGACTGCGGCAGGTAGGGCTGCAGCACCGGCAGGCCCTCGTCGAGCAGCTCCTGCACGAGCCGCTGGGGCAGCTTGGCGCGCGCCTGGAACTGGTTGACCACGATGCCCTTGATCGCCAGCTGGGGGTTGTGGTCGGCGCGGATCTCCTGCACGTTGGCCAGCAGCGTGTAGAGCGCCTGGCGCGAGAAGTCGTCGCAGTCGAACGGGATCAGGCAGCCGCGCGCGCCCATGAGCGCCGAGCGGGTGTAGAAATTGAGCGCCGGCGGGGTGTCGATGTAGATGCGGTCGTAGTCCTGGCCCAGCTGCGCCAGCGCCTCGCGCAGCTTGTAGATCTTGTGGCGCGATTCGAGCTTTCCCTGCAGCTCGTCGAGCCGCGCGCTCGACGCCATCAGGTCCAGGCCCTCGAACGGCGTGCGCACGGTGAACGCGGACGGCGGCGCCGGCGTGAAGCTGAAGCCCAGCGTCTGCTCGAAGAACCCGGCCACGCCGGGCAGGTCCGCGGGCGGCGCGGTGCCCAGCAGGTAGGCGCTCGAGTTGCCCTGCGGGTCCAGGTCGATCACCAGGGTGCGCAGGCCCTGGTGGGCGCTGATCGCGGCCAGGTTGCACGCGATGGTGGACTTGCCCACCCCACCCTTCTGGTTGAAAACGACGAGCGGCATGGAGGTTCCTTGTGGCGTGGCGTGTGCGGGCAGCCGAAAAGCGGGCCGTGCGGCGCGGCCCCAACGGCGCGCGGTCGCAGGCAATTATGGAATACCGGCCATGGGACAATCGCCCTCCGCCCACAGCGGCAGCGCCCCGCGCCGCGCCGCTGCCACCGCTTTTCCCTTGGCACGGGCCTGTCCGGCCCTCAAGCACCCATGACCGATACGGCACCGACCTACACGCTCAGCGATTTCGATTTCGCGCTCCCCCCCCACCTGATTGCCCAGCACCCCGCGCCCGAGCGCAGCGCCTCGCGCCTGCTCGACGGCCGCGCCACGCAGCCCGCGGACCGCATCTTCAAGGAACTGCCCGGCCTGCTGCGGGCGGGCGACCTGCTGGTGTTCAACGACACGCGCGTCGTCAAGGCGCGGCTCTTTGGCGAGAAGGCCAGCGGCGGCAAGCTCGAGCTGCTGATCGAGCGTGTGCTCGAGGGCGGCGAAGTGGTCGCCCACATGAAGGTCAGCAAGAAACCCCAGCCCGGCACCGTCGTGCACATGGCAGGCGGGCTGCACGGCGGCGGCTTCGACGCGCTGCTGCTGGGCCGCTGGCCCGACGGCGACGGCCCGCTGTTCCGCTTCGCGCTGCGCGGCCCGGCCGGCGAGACGCCCTGGGAGCTGATGGAGCGCCACGGCCACCTGCCGCTGCCGCCCTACATCGAGCGCCAGCAGCAAGGCGGCAACGACCCCGACGCCGCCGCAGACAGCGAGCGCTACCAGACCGTGTTCGCCCGCGCCCCCGGCGCCGTGGCCGCACCGACGGCGGCACTGCACTTCGACGCGGCCGTGCTGGCCGATCTGGCCGCGCGCGGCATCGACACTGCCTGCGTCACGCTGCACGTGGGCGCCGGCACCTTCCAGCCCGTCAAGACCGAGAACCTGGCCGAGCACCAGATGCACAGTGAGTGGTACGAGGTGCCGCTGGCCACGCTCGCCGCGCTCGAGCGCTGCCGCCAGCGCGGCGGCCGCGTCGTGGCCGTGGGCACGACGACGGTGCGCACGCTCGAATCGTGGGCGCGCAGCGGCCAGGCCTCGGGCGACACCGCCATCTTCATCACGCCGGGTTTCAGGTTCCAGGTGGTGGACCTGCTGCTGACCAACTTCCACCTGCCCAAGAGCACGCTGATGATGCTGGTCTCGGCCTTCGCGGGCTACGCGCATGTCATGCAGCTGTACCGCCACGCCATCGCCCAGCATTACCGCTTCTTCAGCTATGGCGATGCCATGCTACTGGAGCGCCTCCCGGCCGACCGCTCCTGAAGGAGGAGCAGCAGGCGCCCACCCTGCCTGCCTTTGAAAGCCGTATGGCGTTGAAATGCAGGCACCACCAGCGCCATGCGCTCCTGATCCATGAGCAGGCGCGCCCTACAATGCCCTGCGCCGCGCTCCCCGCGCCGGTCCCCGCCGGGGGCCTCGGGCCGCCGGCTGTCTGCCTGCCCCGTGACCTCCGACCGCACTTTCAGGCCCGCCGCTGCGGCCCACCGCTCCGCCCTGGGGGGCATCGCCCTGGCCACCGCGGCCTGCGCCCTGTTCGCGCTGCTGGACAGCGCCACCAAGTTCAGCGGCCAGGTGCTGCCCATGCTGATGGTGCTGTGGCTGCGCTTTGCGGCCCAGGCCCTGGTGACCACGGCCATGGTGCTGCCGCGCCACGGCTGGGCCGCCTGGCGCACGGCCCACCCGCGCTTCCAGATCGGCCGTGCGGCCAGCGGCTTTCTGACCTCGGTCTTCGCCTTCTTCTGCATCCAGAGCATGCCGCTGGCCAACTTCACCGCCACCTGGTCGGCCGTTCCCCTGCTCATCGTCGTGGCCTCGGCCTGGCTGTTCGGCGAACGCGTGAGCCCCGCGCGCTGGGGGCTGCTGCTGGTGGGGCTGGCCAGCGTGATCGCCATCGTGCGGCCCGAGGGCGCCGGCCAGGCCCTGGGCTGGCGCGCCCTGCTGCCCCTGGGCCTGCTGCTGTGCGGCACCACCTACCAGCTGCTGGGCAGCCGCATGGCGCGGCTCGATCCGCCCACCACCACCCAGCTCTACACGACCTGGCTGCCGCTGCTGGCGACCACGCCGCTGCTGCCGCTGTTCTGGCAGAGCGTGCCCGACGGGCCGGTCTGGGCCGCCGTGGCGGTGATGGGGGTGTGCAGCGGCGTGGGCCATTTGCTGCTGCTGCAGGCCTATGCGCACACCACGCCGGGCGCCATCGCGCCGTTTCTCTACAGCCAGATCGGCTTTGCCATGGCCATGGGCTGGCTGTTCTTCGGCCAGAGGCCCGACGCCCAGTCCCTGGCCGGCATGGCCGCGATCACGCTGTGCGGCCTGGCCAGCGTGTGGCTCAGCGTGCGCGGGCGCAGCTAGGTGCCGGACGCCGGTCTTCTGACGCTATCCGGCGCTGGCGCTTGCCGCATCAGCGCCGGACGCTCTGTTTTTGAGAGCATCAGAACGCCACGGCGCACCCGTCCTTGCGCGGGTCCGATCCGCCCACATAGTGCCCGCCCTCGCGCAGCACCAGCTGGGCCCCGCCGAAGGCGAAGACGCCGTTGCCCTCTTCCACCGTGACCTCGTGGCCGCGCGCGCGCAGCCCGGCCACCACGGCCGGATCGAAGCGGGGCTCCACGGCCACGCCCTTGCCGCCCGTGACACGCCAGCGTGGCGCATCGGCCGCGGCCTGCGGGTTCTGGCCATAGCGCAGCACGCGCAGCGCCATCTGCAGGTGGCCCTGCGACTGCATGGGTCCGCCCATGACGCCAAACGCCATTTGCGGCGTGCCATCGGCGTGCATGGCGAAGGCCGGAATGATGGTGTGGGACGGCCGCTTGCGCGGGCCGACTTCGTTGGCATGGCCGGGAACCAGATTGAAGCCATGGCCCCGGTTCTGCAGGCTGATGCCCGTGCCCGGCACGACCACGCCCGAGCCAAAGCCCATGTAGTTGGACTGGATGAACGACACCATCATCCCGGACGCGTCCGCCGCCGCCAGGTACACCGTGCCGCCGGGGCGCGGCGCGCCGCAGGACGGATCGCCCGCGCACGCGGGATCGATGAGGGCCGCACGGCCGCGCAGGTAGTCGGCATGGAGCAGATCGGCCGGCGCCACCTGCATGGCATCGATGTCGGCGTTGTACTGCTGCAGGTCGGCCAGCGCGAGCTTCATGGCCTCGATCTGCAGGTGCACGCTGTCCACACCATCGAGCGGCTGCTGGCCGACGCCCACGGCATCGAGCATGCCCAGCGCCATCAGCGTAGCGATGCCCTGGCCGTTGGGCGGGATCTCGTGGATGACCGAATCGCCGAAGCGCTGGCTCACCGTGCCGACCCAGTCGGCCCGGTGTGCAGCGAGGTCGTCCAGGGCCATGGCGCCGCCGTGCGCCTGCGCGTGGGCCACCATCTGCCGGGCCAGATCGCCGCGGTAGAACGCCTCGCCCTCGGTGGCGGCGATCAGCTCCAGTGTGCGCGCATGGGCTTCGCTGCGAAACATCTCGCCCGCGCGCGGGGCGAGGCCGCCGGGCAGGAAGCACTCGGCAAAGCCCGGCTGGGCGCCGAGCTTGGCAGCGCCCAGCGCCCACAGCCGCGCGATAGTCGGCGAGACCGGAAAGCCGCGGCGCGCGTAATCGATGGCGGGCTGCGCCAGCTGCGCGAACGGCAGCTTGCCCAGGCGCTTGGACAGCGCCACCCAGGCCGACACGGCGCCGGGCACGGTGACGGCATTCCAGCCCTTTTCGGGCATGCCACCGCGCTCGGCGAAATACTGCGGCGTCCACGCGGCAGGTGAGCGGCCCGAGGCGTTGAGGCCGTGCAGTTCCTGGCCGTCCCAGACGATGGCGAAGGCGTCGCTGCCCAGGCCGCAGCCCGTGGGCTCGACCACGGTGAGCGCCATGGCGGCGGCGAGCGCGGCGTCCACCGCATTGCCGCCCGCCAGCAGCATGCGCAGGCCGGCCTGGGCCGCCAGCGGCTGCGAGGTGCTGACGATGTTGCGCCCCATCACCGCGCTGCGCTGGGAGGCATAGGGCAGCGCCCAGTCCATGGCGGAGGGACTGGCGTGGAGCGCAGAGGCGCGGTCGTTCATGGCATGCCTTTCATTCGAGTGTGATCTTGTGCTGGCGGATGACGCTGGCCCAGCGCGCGCTGTCGGTCTGCACCATGGCGCCGAACTGGGCCGGGCTGCTGGGCGCTGCAGGCTCGACCCCCAGCTTGGCCAGGCTGGCAGCCACCTCGGGCGCCAGCATGGCCTTGGCAAAAGCCTGGTGCACACGGCTGACCAGAGCTGGCGACGCACCGGCCGGCAGGTACACGCCAAACCAGGTCACCGAAGAATAGCCAGGCAGGCCCGATTCGGCCAGGGTGGGCAGCTCGGGCGCCAGCGCCGTGCGCTTTTCACTGGTCACGGCCAGGGCGCGCAAGCGGCCGCTGCGCGCATGCGGCATGCCGGTGGGCAGGGAGTCGAACAGCACATGCACCTGGCCGGCCACCAGATCGGGGATGGCCAGCGCCGTGCCCTTGTAGGGCACGTGCGTCATCTCGATGCCCGCCTGCGCGCTGAAGGCGGCGGAATTGAGGTGCACGATGGTGCCGTTGCCGCTGGTGGCGTAGTTGAGCTTGCCGGGATGGGCTTTGCCGTACGCCACCAGCTCCGCCACGGTCTTGACCGGCAGCGACGGGTTGACCAGCACCACGCTGGGCGCGTCGGCCAGGTGCACGACCGGGGTGAAATCCTTGCGCGCGTCGTAGGCCAGGCGCGGCAGAAGGTGCGGCGATATCGCATGCGTGCTGCTCGTGGTCAGCAGCAGCGTGTAGCCGTCGGCCGGCGCCTTGGCGGCCTCGGCCGTGCCGATGGTGCCGCCGGCCCCCGGGCGGTTGTCCACCACCATCTGCTGGCCCAGGTCGGCCGCCACGCGCTGCGTGACCACACGCGCCACCAGGTCCGTGGCGCCACTGGCCGGAAACGGCACGATCACCCGTACCAGCTTGTCCGGCCACGCGGACTGCGCATGGGCCCCTGCCGCCAGCGCCACGCACAAGGACACCGCCAGCGCACCGTGGCGCGAGGAAAACAAACGCATGGAAACACTCCAGAAAGGATGGATCGGGGCACGCAGCCGGCCGCCAGGCCGAGCCAAGGTAGTTATCACGGCCTATCTTAGAAATGCGCCATGCCGATGACCACCAGCAAATAGGCAAACAGGTTTGCCGAAACAGCAAACCGATCGATACTTTCCATCTCCGATCAGCAACACACTGCGACCCGCCATGCGACCCCACCTCCTGCTCGACACGGCGCTGCGCTACTTTCTCGAAGTGGCGCAGAGCGGCTCCCTGACGCTCGCGTCCGAGCGGCTGCATGTGGCGGCCTCGGCGCTGAGCCGCCAGATCGCCGGCCTCGAGGGCCAGCTGGGCACGCCCCTGTTCGAGCGCCATCCGCGCGGCATGGTGCTGACGGCGGCCGGCGAAATCCTGGCGCGCCATGCGCGCCGCACCGGGCTCGATGCCGAACGCGCGCTGGGAGAGATCGGCGCCCTGCAGGGCCTGCACGCCGGGCAGGTGCGCCTGGCCACGTCGGACGCGTTTGCGAACGATCTGGTGCCGCGCCTGTGCGTGGACTTCAAGCGCCTGCACCAGGGCATTCAGTTCAGCGTGCAGACGCTGCCCACGGCCATGGTTCCGACGGCGGTGCGCAGCGGCGCGGTCGATATCGGCCTGTGCTTCAGCAGCGCGCCGCACAAGGACGTCGTGGTGGTCTACCGCCAGAGCGCGCCGGTGCTGGCGCTGCTGCCGCCGCAGCACCCGCTGGCCGGCCAGCCGCGGCTCACCCTGGCGCACCTGGTCCCGCACGCGCTGGGGCTGCCGCCGCCCGAGACCACGGTGCGGCAAATGATCGACATGGCCTGCAGCCGCCAGGGCCTGCGGCTGCAGCCGGTGCTCGTGAGCAACCATGTGCAGACCCTGATGAACTTCGTGGTGCAGGGCGGCGGCGTGGCCTTGTCGAGCGAAATCGCGGCACGCCACCTGATGGCCTCGGGCGCCCTCGTGGCCCGGCCCGTGAGCGACGAGGGCATGGACCTGCGCGACGTCGAGGTGCAGACCCTGGCTGGGCGCAGCCTGCCGGTGGCGGCGCAGGCTTTCCTGGCGCTGCTGTCCGAACGGCTGCCGGGGCCGCAGGACGTCAGTGCGGCGGCGGCGTGTGCGCCTGCGCCTGGCGAAACGCCCGCGCCCGGCCGAAGTGCGCGCAGCCGATGAACGGCACCGGCGGGCGCAGCGCCGACAGTGGCGAGGGGTGGTTGGCGCACAGCACCAGGTGGCCGCGGTCTGCGGGGATCAGGGCGCGCTTGCTTTGCGCGTGCGCGCCCCAGAGCATGAACACCACCGGGCGCGGGCCCTCGGCGACCTGCGCGATCACGGCGTCGGTCAGCACCTCCCAGCCCTTGCCGGCGTGGCTCGCGGGCCGGCCCTCTTCCACCGTCAGCGTGGTGTTGAGCAGCAGCACGCCGTTCTGCGCCCACTTGACCAGACTGCCGCCGGGGTTCGGAAAGGCCGGCGGCGGCGTGCCCAGGTCGCGCTCGATTTCCTTGAAGATGTTGCGCAGCGAGGGCGGCAGGCGCACGCCGGGTGCGACCGAAAATGCCAGCCCCTCGGCCTGGCCACGGCCGTGGTACGGGTCCTGGCCGAGGATCACGACGCGCACCTGATCGGGCGGCGTGAGTTCGAGCGCGCGCAGCGGCCGCGGCGGAAACACCACCGCGCCCGCACCGAGCCGCGCCTGCAGGAACGCGCACAGGCGCTGGCCGGTGGCGCTGGCAAAAAAATCACCGACCAGCGGCTGCCAGCCGGGCGCCACCGGCCAGTCGGCCGGGTTCGCGGTTTGCAGCTGCGTGGCGCCACCGGCGCCGGGGTGGGGCAGATCGTTCATGGTCAAAATGGCCTCCAGCGCTTGTGTGGCTTGCGCTTACAGCTATGAATTCAGGTGCATTCAGGCAAACAGCTGCGCCAGCGCCGTGCCCGGGTCGTCGGCGCGCATGAAGGCTTCGCCGACGAGGAAGGCCTGCACGCCGGCGTCGCGCATGGTCTTGACGTCCTGCGGCGCGAGGATGCCCGACTCGGTGACGAGCAGGCGGTCTTTCGGCACGTCCGACAGCATGTCCAGCGTGGTCTGCAGCGTGACCTCGAAGGTGCGCAGGTTGCGGTTGTTGATGCCGACCAGCTCGGTCTTCAGGCGCAGCGCGCGGTCGAGCTCGGCGCGGTCGTGCACCTCGACCAGCACGGCCATGTCGAGGTCGCGCGCGATGGCCTCGAAGTCCTGCATCTGCGCGTCATCAAGGCTGGCGGCGATCAACAGCACGGCATCGGCGCCCATGGCGCGCGACTCGTAGATCTGGTAGGCGTCAACCATGAAGTCCTTGCGCAGCACCGGCAGCTGGCAGCTGGCGCGCGCCTGCTTGAGGTAGTCGGTGCTGCCCTGGAAGAACTGCCGGTCAGTCAGCACCGAAAGACAGGCCGCGCTGACCACGCCGTCGCCCTCGGCATAGCTCTGGGCGATGTCGGCGGGTTCGAAGTCGGCGCGGATGACGCCCTTGCTCGGGCTGGCCTTCTTGATTTCGGCGATCACGGCCGCCTGGTTCCTGGCGATCTTGGCGCGCAGTGCGCCGACAAAATCGCGCGTCAGCACGCGGCTCTCGGCGTCGGCGCGCATGGCGGCCAGCGGCAGGCGCTTTTGCGCTGCGGCGACTTCTTCGTGCTTGACGGCGACGATCTTTTTCAGAATATCGTTCATGGGGTTTCGCGCCTTTCAGGGTCTGCGGGGTGTGCGGAAGATTCGGGGGAAGGCGGCGCAGGCGGCGGCCGGCGCAGGATGCGGCGGAACACCACCGACATGGCCACGCCGACCGCCACCGAGACGGCGGTGGCGCCCAGCGCGATCCAGGTTCCGGGGTCGCTCCACAGCGGGTGAGCCATCAGGCTGCCGCCAGCGCGTGCGTGCGCGCGACCAGCTCAGCGAGCTTGGCGCGCGCTGCGCCCGAGGCCAGTGCCGCGCGCGCGCGGTCCAGGCCATCCTGGATCGAGCCGGCCACGCCGGCAGCGTAGAGCGCCGCGCCGGCGTTGAGGCAGACGATGTCGCTGGCCGCGCCCGGCTGGCCCTGCAGCACGGACAGCAGCAGGTCGCGCGACTGCTCGGGGGTTTCGACCTTGAAGGCGCGGTTGCTCGCCATGGGCAGGCCGAAGTCCTCGGGGTGGATTTCGTATTCGCTGACCTGGCCGTTCTTGAGCTCGCCCACCAGCGTGGCGGCGCCCAGGCTGATCTCGTCCATGCCGTCGCGGCCATAGACCACGATGGCGTGCTCGGCGCCCAGCCGCTGCAGCGCGCGCACCTGGATGCCAACGAGGTCGGGGTGGAACACGCCCATCAGGATGTTCGGCGCGCCGGCCGGGTTGGTCAGCGGCCCGAGGATGTTGAACAGCGTGCGCACGCCCAGCTCCTTGCGCACCGGCGCCACGTTCTTCATGGCCGGGTGGTGGTTGGGCGCGAACATGAAGCCGATGCCGACCTCGGCAATGCACTGCGCAATCGCGGCCGGCGCGAGGTTGATGTGCACGCCCAGCGCATCCATCACGTCAGCGCTGCCCGATTTGCTCGAGACGCTGCGCCCGCCGTGCTTGGCCGTCTTGGCGCCGGCCGCAGCGGCGACGAACATCGCGCAGGTCGAGATGTTGAAGGTGTTGGCGCCGTCGCCGCCCGTGCCGACGATGTCGACCAGGTGCGTGGCGTCCTGCACCGGCACCTTGGTGCAGAACTCGCGCATGACCTGCGCGGCGGCGGTGATCTCGCCGATGGTTTCCTTCTTCACGCGCAGGCCGGTGATGATGGCCGCCGTCATGACGGGCGAGAGCTCGCCCTTCATGATCATGCGCATCAGATGCAGCATCTCGTCGTGGAAGATTTCGCGGTGTTCGATGGTGCGCTGCAGCGCTTCTTGCGGTGTGATTTGCATGGGGGTTCCCTGCGCAATAAAGGTGGAAGAAATCAGGCGGCGGGCGCGTCGCTCAGCGCGAGCCGGGCGCCAAAGCCGACGAACAGCAGGCCGGCGCCGCGTTCGATCCAGTGCATGGCGCGGGCCACGCGGCCGGCGTGCCGGCCCAGCCAGGCGGCGGCCAGCGCCCAGCCCAGGTTGACCCACAGGCCATTGAAGTTGAACAGCAGGCCCAGCAGCACAAAAGCCAGCGGCTTGTTGCCGACCCCTGGCGCAATGAACTGCGGCACGAAGGCCAGGAAGAACAGCGCCACCTTGGGGTTGAGCGCATTCGTCCAGAAGCCGCGCAAAAAGATGCCTTTGAGCGCTGTAGCGCCGGCTGTGCCTGCGCCGGCAGCTCCTGTTTCGATAGCATCCGGCGCGCGCGCCAGCAGCATGCGCAGGCCCACATAGACCAGGTAGGCCGCGCCGACCCACTTGAGCAGCGTGAACGCCGTGCCCGACGCCGCCAGCAGCGCGCTCACGCCCACGGCCGCCGCGAAGATGTGCACAAAGCAGCCCGCCGTGATGCCGCAGGCCGCCACCATGCCGGCGCGCGCGCCCGAGCGCAGCGCGTTCGCCATGATGTAGAGCACATCGGGCCCCGGCGTGAGGTTGAGCAGCAGGCCGGCGGCGATGAAGAGCAGCAGTTGTTCGGTGGCCATGGCGCGTCGTTCAGGCGCGGGGTGCGCTGCAGAAAATACAGGTCATTTCGGCACCAAACGCTGACCCATCAAGCGCTGACAGCTACAAATACCGAAGCACGCGTCATGCGCGCTGCTCGAGGAAGTTGCGCAGCATGGCGTGGCCGTGCTCGGTCAGGATGCTCTCGGGGTGGAACTGCACGCCCTGGATGGCCAGCGTTTTGTGGCGCACGCCCATGATCTCGCCGTCGTCGGTCCAGGCGGTGATCTCGAGCACCTCGGGGCAGCTGGCACGCTCTATCGACAACGAGTGGTAGCGGTTCACCGTGAACTGCTCGGGCAGGCCAGCGAACACGCCTTTTTGCGTGGTCGTGATGGTGCTGGTCTTGCCGTGCATGAGCTGCTGCGCGCGCACGATCGTGCCGCCGAACGCCGCGCCGATCGCCTGGTGGCCCAGGCACACGCCCAGAATCGGCAGCTTGCCGGCAAAGTGCCGGATCGCCGCGACCGAGATGCCGGCCTCCTGCGGCGAGCACGGACCGGGTGAGACGACGAGGCGGTCGAGACGGCCAGCAGCCAGGCGCGCGTCGATCTCGGCCACGGTGATCTCGTCGTTGCGGCGCACCTCGACCTGGGCACCCAGCTCGCCGAAGTACTGCACGATGTTGTAGGTAAAGCTGTCGTAGTTGTCGATCATCAACAGTTGCATGGCGCTCACCCCGGTGTGTGCGCGGACCCGCGCTGGCGCGCGAATTCGCGGTGTTCGAAGGCGATGTAGGCCTCCATCATGCTGCGGTAGATGGCCTCGATCACGTCGGGCTCGCCGCCCTCGAGGGCCGCACGGTCGCGCACGCGCGCCACGATGGCCTCGATGCGCTCTTCGTCGCGCACCTGGTTCTCGTCCTGCTTGATGCGCGCGGCCTGCGTCATGTAGCCGCCGCGCGTGACCAGGAGCGGCACCAGCACGTCGTCGAGCGCATCGATGTGGCGGCGCACGTCGTCCATGGTGATGCAGTGCTGTGTGTTGTCGATCGCGCGGGTCATCATTCCAGTCCTTCTTCAACGAGTTCGGCGGCGCGCAGCAGCGCGCGGGCCTTGTGTTCGGTTTCTTTCCATTCGAGCTCGGGCACCGAATCGGCGACCACGCCAGCCGCCGCCTGCACATAGAGCTGGCCGTCCTTGACGATGCCGGTGCGAATCGCAATCGCCAGGTCCATGTCGCCGGCGTAGCTCAGATAGCCGCAGGCGCCGCCATAGAGGCCGCGCTTGGTCGGTTCGAGCCGGTCGATGACCTCCATGGCGTGCACCTTGGGCGCGCCCGTGAGCGTGCCGGCCGGAAACGTCGCCTTGAGCACGTCCATGCTCGTCATGCCCTCGTGCAGCAGGCCCTCGACGTTGCTGACGATGTGCATCACGTGGCTGTAACGCTCGACGGCAAAGGCCTCGGTCACCTTGACGCTTCCAGTCTGGGCGATGCGGCCGATGTCGTTGCGCGCCAGGTCGATCAGCATCACGTGCTCGGCGCGCTCCTTGGGGTCGTTGACGAGCTCGACCTCGGCGGCCTTGTCGAGTTCGGGCGTGGCGCCGCGCGGGCGCGTGCCGGCGAGCGGGCGGATCGTCACCTTCTGCCCGTCGGGCGTGCGCTCCTGGCGCACCAGGATCTCGGGGCTCGCGCCCACCACATGGCTGTCGCCGAAGTGGTAGTAGTACATGTAGGGGCTGGGGTTGAGCGAGCGCAGCGCGCGGTAGAGGCTCAATGGCGACTCGGTGTAGCGCTTGTGGATGCGCTGGCCCACCTGCACCTGCATGAAGTCGCCCGCGGCGATCAGCTCCTTGGCGCGTTCGACGGCGGCGATGTAGTCGGCCTTGGCGAAGTCGCGCTGCGCCGGGTAGCTTTGCGAGGCCTGTACCTGCGGCGCGCTGACCGAGTACTTGAGCTGCTCGCGCAGCTCGCGCAGGCGCTTCTTGGCGTTGCTGTAGGCCTCGGGCCGCGCCGGGTCGGCGTAGACGATCAGGTAGAGCTTGCCCGAGAGGTTGTCGATGACGGCCAGCTCTTCGCACTGCAGCAGCAGGATGTCGGGCATGTCGAGCGCATCGGGCGGGCACGAGGTTTCGAGCTTTTTCTCGATGTGGCGCACGGCGTCGTAGCCGAAGTAGCCGGCCAGCCCGCCGCAGAAGCGCGGCAGCCCGGGGCGCAGCGCGACCTTGAAGCGCTTCTGGTAGTCGGCGACGAAGTCGAGCGGGTTGCCCTGCGCGCGCTCAGTCACCTGGCCGTCGGTCACGACCTCGGTGACGGCGGCGGCACCGAAGCCGCGCGAGCGCAGCAGCGTGCGCGCCGGCAGGCCGATGAAGCTGTAGCGGCCAAAGCGCTCGCCGCCGACGACGGATTCGAGCAGAAAGCTGTATTTGCCGCCGTCTTTGCTGTGCGCGAGCTTCAGGTACAGCGACAGCGGGGTCTCCAGGTCGGCGAAGGCTTCCGCCATCAGCGGAATGCGGTTGTAGCCTTCGCGGGCCAGGCTTTTGAATTCAAGTTCGGTGATCAAGGGGAAGGCTCCCAGCTTGGGCGGCGCATCTCCCTGTGCCAGAGGCGCCGCGGTTCATTCGGTTGGCCCCGGTGGGGCCACGGGTGCACGCTGGGGGCCCAGCGTGCCATCAGGGGTTCAGGCGGACAGGCTTGCGCCAGGGCCAGGCCCCCCGGTCGCTGCGACCTGTGGTGAACACGCGGTGAATGAACATGGGCCAAAGTGTAGCAAATGGGGCAGGCGCCACCGCCCTCTCCCGCCTCCCACCTGCCGCTTCGGCGCGGCGCCATGCCGGAGCACCCTCTGGCAAACCCTGTGGCAGGGAAATTCACATTTGGCAACAATTCAAAAAGAACGACCGTTCTATTTCAGGAGGCGTGCATGAAGATTCGGTACAACAACCTGGCGGCGGCGTGGGCCGCCCTGCTGGCGTGCGCCGCACTGGCGCAGCCGGTGACGGTGGCCGATGTGGCCTACCCCAACCCCACCGAGGTGCAGGGCAGCAAGCTGGTCCTCAACGGCGCGGGCGTGCGCTACAAGGCCGTGTTCAAGGTCTACACCGCCGGCCTGTACCTCGAAAAGAAGGCTTCCACGCCGCAGGAGGTGGCCACCCTGGCGGGCGCCAAGCGCCTGTCCGTCACCATGCTGCGCGACATCGACTCGCGCGAACTGGGCAAGCTGTTTTCGCGCGGCATGGAGGACAACCTGGACAAGGCCTCGTTCTCCAAGCTCATTCCGGGCGTGCTGCGCATGAGCCAGATCTTCTCGGAGCACAAGAAGCTGCAGGCCGGCGACCAGTTCATGATCGACTGGGTTCCCGGCACCGGCACCGTGATCACCGTCAAGGGCCAGCCCCAGGGCGAGCCTTTCAAGGAGCCCGAATTCTTCCACGCGCTGATGGGCATCTGGCTGGGCCAGCAGCCGGCCGACTGGAAGCTCAAAGACGCCCTGCTGGGCAAGCCCACCTGAGGTAGTGCGCCGCGCCGGTACCGTGGCGTGGAATCCTGAATGGATAGCTGCCGGCGCTGACCCCATCGGCGTTTCAGCCACTTTTCACTGGATATCTTCGGCCACAGACGCCGGTACGAGCTGCATCAGGGAATCGACCCAGCCGTCGGCATCGACCGCCGTGACCGGCTGTCCGTGGTTGTAGCCGTAGGTGGTCAGCACCACCGGGCAGCCGGCGGCACGCGCGGCCTGGGCATCGTTGCTGGAGTCGCCGACCATCAGCGTGCGCGCCGGCGCCGTGCCCAGAGCCGCGCAGGTCTTGAGCAGGGGCAGCGGATCGGGTTTTTTGCGCTCGAACGCATCGCCGCCGAACACATGTTCAAAGAACCCATCGAGGCCCTTGGCGCGCAGCAGCGGCAACGCAAAGGCCGTGGGCTTGTTGGTCAGGCACGCCAGGCGCAGGCCCGCACCCTTGAGCGCCTGCAGGCCCTCGGCGACGCCGGGGTAGAGGCGCGCATATTGCCCATTGATGGCCAGGTAGTGGTGCTGGTAGCGCTCCCAGGCACGCGGATAAAGCGCTTCGACTTCGACCGCTGTGGGCGCTTGCCCGGCCTGCCCGAGCACGTGCTGGAGCACCGAGCGCAGCAGGTGTTCGGAGCCCTTTCCGACCATGGGCTCGATGCGCGCTGCGGCAAGGGCCGGCAGCGCCAGGTCGCGCAGCATGCGGTTGAGGGCCTCGGCAAAATCGCCCAGGGTGTCCACCATCGTGCCGTCAAGGTCGATGATGGCGGCGTCCAGGGGGGTGTGGTTCGATCCAAGAGAGTTCAGCATGGGCCAGCAGGGGATTCAAGACAATGCGCAGCATGTTACTGCGACGCCGCCTGGCGGCCAGGCGCGGGCCACGCAGTGCTACCGGTGCCGCGCCATCAGATCGAGCACATAGCGGCTCGGAATCGCGTACGAAATGCCCGAGGGCTGGCTCATGGCCGATTCGCGCGTGGTCTTGATCAGCACCATGTTGATCACGCCGAGCACCGCGCCGCTGCGCGGATCGAACAAGGGGCCGCCGCTGTTGCCGGGGTAGGCCGTGGCGTCGAGCTGGAACACCTTCAAGGGCCCAGCGCGCAGGCTGCGGATGGCGCGCTCGCTGAGCTGCTGGCCGGTCGGGCTGGGCAGGGCCATGGTGGTGATGGACGAGACGGTGGCGCGGTGGGTGACGCTCGAAAACCCCAGCAACCCGCCGATCGGAAAACCCATGAATGCCAGGTCGTCGCCTTCGCGCACCGGCTCCGATGCGCCCACCTTGAGTGCCGCCGCTGGGGGCCCATCGATCTGCAGCAGGGCCAGATCGTGCTCGGGGACGGTCTCCAGCACCCGCGCCTGGCGCATGGCCCACAGGCCCGCGCCCGCGCGCAGCTGCACGACCAGGGCCGGCCCGTCGGCGCCCACCGCACCGAGGGCCGCCGTCACGTGGGCATTGGTCACGACATGCAAGCCGTCGCCCACGACGAAGCCGGTGCCCACATAGCGGAACCGCGGCGTGTCGGTCGCCAGGTACGTGCCCACCAGCACCACGGCGGGCTTGACCCGTTCGACGGTGTCGGGCAACTGCGCCAGCGCGCTGCCGCTCCCTGCCCCGAGGAACAGAAAGACGGGTGCCCAACGCACCCACCAGCGTGTGTGGTTCATGGTTTCTCCTTGGGAAGCAGTTGGCGCACTGCCTTGCGCAGCAGGTGGGGCCGCAGCAGGTGCAAGGGCATGCGCAGGCGGTGGCCGTACAGGTACAGCAGGCCGCGCGCCAGCGGCGTCCACCTGTCTTCGGTGGTGGCGTGGGCAGAGGCCGCCAGCGCGGCCTCGGCTCCGGCCGGCACGGGGGGTGTCCATGAGGGCCTGCGCACAGCGCAGCGCCTGGTGCAGCGGCCACTGCAGGTCCAGCGCCGCGGCCCGTTCGAGCAGTTGCGGCCAGAAACCGGGCAAGGCGGCGAACTCGCGCAGCAACGCATCAAAGTCGACCACGCTGCGGAATCCGTGCGCGAAGTCGCATTCATGGAACAGATGGGCCGCGCTGTGCAACACCATGTCGGGCGGGGCGAGCACGCGCACGCCCGGCTGACCGGGCAGCGGCTGCGCCGCCTGCAGCAGGCGCTGCGTGCTGAAACGGGCCTTGGCGGTGGCGGGCACCACGGCGTGGTGCACATCGAGCACCGTGCCGCGGCGCATGTGCGGCAGCGGCGGCAGCTCGTGCATCCAGGTGCGGTAGTCGTGCTGGTCGTGGGCGCCATGGTGGGTGTGCACCCAGCCGGCCATCATGAGAGCGGTCTCGACGTCGGCCAGGCGCTCACGCGGCACCAGAATGTCCACGTCCGACACCATGCGCCCGAGCGGCGCCTGCATGCCCGTCAGCGCATAGGCGCCGCCTTTGAGCAACACGAGGGGCAGGCCGGAGGGCTGCAGCGCGCGCTCGATCTGCGCCACCTCGAACCGCAGCTCGCGTTGCTGGCGCGTCGCCAGGGCCAGGGCCGACGCCAGGGGCTGGCGCGGCGCGGGGATCGACCAGGCTCCGCCCACCGAGACCTCAAAGCTCTTTCTTGAGACGTTCCACTTCGGCCTGCTCTGGAAACTGCGCTCCTGCGGCGCCGAGTTCGTCGAGCAAGGCGCGGGCGGCGTCCTTTTTGCCCGCTTTAATTTCGATTTTTGCCAGATTGAGCTTGAACGTGAGCGTCTGGGGTTGCAACTGCACGACCTTCTTTTGCAGCTCAAGCGCTCGGTCATGCTGATTGGCTGCGGACAGCAGCATGGCCCAGGTGTCCATGAGCGCAGGCTGGTTGGGTGCCAGGGAGTTGGCGCGCTCGGCATCGGCCAATGCACCGTCACGCCCCAACTGGCCTTTAATCCAAGCCATGTTGTTCAGGGCGACGGCGTTGCCGGGCTCTAGCGCCAAGACACGCTCAAACTGGCGCAGACTTTCTGGCAACTCGTTGTCATTGAGAGCCCGGCTCCCCAGGTAGAAGGGGAAAGCCGCATCCTTGGGCTGGGTGCGCAGCCATTCAGCGGCCCACCGATCGGCTTCGGGCTTCTTTCCGCCCGACACCAGCACATCGTGCAGCCGTACCGCCAAATCCGGGCTGGCCACCTGTTTGAGCCCGGTGCGGAAGGCGTCGATGGCCTTGTCCCACGCCTTGTTCGCTGCGTGAATCTCGCCTTCGAGCACATAGCCTACTGACTCCTTTGGCCTTTGCTTTTGCACGGTGCGGCTGATGGCCAAGGCATCGCCGGGCTTCTGCGCCGCCATCGCCAAACGGACCAGCCCTTGCTGGGCTTCCAGCAAATTGGGTTCGATCTCCAGTGCCTTGCGCAGGTTTTGGCCGGCAGCAGCGCGGTCTCCGGCGACCAGGTTGGCGCTGGCCATGCGCAGGTAAGGCCGCGGAGACTGCGGCTGCAGGGCTGCCATCCGATTGAAGCTGGTCTGCGCCTGGTTGTGCTCCCCGTTGGCCGACTGCGCACGCCCCAGGACATCGAGCAATTGCAGGTTGTCAGGTACTGCGGCCACCGCTTGCTGCGCCACGGCCAGTGCGTCTTTCGGTTGCCCGTTGCGCAAATAATGCTCTGCCAGGACCAGGCGGGGGATGGGGCTGTTGGGTGCCGCATCGACCGACTTGCGCAGAAGGTTTGCCAGCTCCGTCTTGTCCGCGCCGTTGGCTGCACGCAACTCCACCAGCGCCAGATGGGCCTGAATGTTGCCCGGCTGGCGCTTGATGGCTGCCTCCAGGCGCGCACGCGCATCGTCTGGTCGCTTGTCGGCGTTGTCGAGCACCGCCAGCACGCCCACCGCAGGAAAATAATTGGGGTCGATTTCGAGCGCACGCTCCATGGCCTTGCGTGCGCCGGCTGCATCGCGCTTGAGCAGCAAAGCGCGGCCGCGCAAGAATACAGGCAACACATCCGCAGGGCGCTTTTTCTCCAGTGCATCAATGGCTTTGAGCGCCTCGTCGACCTTGCGCTCCTGCAGCAGTGCATTGATCAAAGCCATGTCTGCCACCACGCCATCGTCGGAAGCCGCGATGCTCTGCAACTCACCCAGCGCGGCACTGCTCTGCCCAGATGCCAATCGGCTGACCGCCAGCGATGTGCGCTTGGCCGGGTCTTTGGGGTCCAGACTGGATGCCCGGGCAAAGTAACGCTGTGCACGGTCGACATCCCCATGGAGCATGTATACCTGCCCCGCCAGCGCCAGCATGCTGGGGTCGCGGTCATTGCGCTCTACATCGGCAGGCAGTGCGGCCATGGCTTTGTCGAGCCGGCCCAGGCGCACGTATGCAGTCACCAGGCCGCGCCGAGCCAGGGGCAACCCGGCCTCCAATTGCAAGGCTTTGGCCAGCAACACCTCAGCCTGGACGTTGGATCCCAGGCGCAGCTCCGTCATGCCGGCCAGCTCGAGCGCGCGAAAATTGTCGGGCGTGAGACTCACCAGCTTTTGCGCGTATTCCTGCGCCGCTTTGAGGTCGTTTTTGGCATACGCCAACATGGCCTGCAAATACACGGTTTGCGGCTTGCCGGGCGCCGCCTTGGCCAACCCCTGCAAGACCTCGGCGGCAGCATCGGTCTTGCCCTGGAGCAGCAGCAGTTGCACGACGGCAGCCTGGCCCTCTTTGTACGAAGGGTTGACCTGGAGCGCTTCCCGGTACGCGACCAGCGCCGCATCCATGTCGTGTTTGCCGTACAACAACACGTCTCCGCGCAGTTTCAGCGCCTCATCGGCGGCAGAAGACTGGCGGGGGATCTTGTCCAGGCCTGCCAACGCACCATCGATATCGCCGTGCTGCGCACTGGCGCGTGCCAGCTCGATCAGCGCAGGCGGGTGGTCGACCTTCGCTTTGAGCGCTTCGTCGAGGCTGGCGCGGAATTTGTCTTCCTGGCCCTGCCTCTGCCAGGCGATGGCCACGATGGTCTTGAGACTGGCCTGGGCCTCGGCACTGGCAAGCTGCAGATCTGCATAGTCGGCCGTGATCTTGCGATATTGCCGACCGAGCAGCATGGCTTGGGCCAGTTGCGGAACAACTTCGTCAGGGGCTGCGCCCAGCTCCTGCGCTTTTCTCAACTCGGTTTCAGCGCCCGCCGTATCGCCATTGGACTGCAAAGCCTGTCCCAAAAGGAGGCGCGCTTTTGCGGAGTCCGGACGCACCTTCAATGCATTTTTGAGCTGGATGATGGCCGCTGGTGCATCGTTGCGGCTCATGTAATCCTGCGCTGACGCCATGAGCGCATCCGGATTGTCGCTACCGCATGCAGACACCAGCAACGCCACTGTAAGAGCGGCCACAGGAGCGAGGGAACGGGAAACGGAAACCTTCATCGTCGTTCTCCAGAGAAAATCTTCAAGGCTTGAGCCCCAGGCGGTGCATCAGGTCGTACAGCGTCGGGCGGCTGACGCCGAGCAGGTCGGCCGCCTTGGCCACTGTGCCGTCCGCCCGCGCGAGCGCCGCAAGCACTGCCCGCTGCTCGGCGGCCTCGCGCGTCACACGCAGGTCCAGCGATCGGTCTCCCTCAGTACCGTCGGCGACCGCGAGCCCGACATCGTCTGCGGTGATCTGATTTCCGTCGGCCATGATGGTGGCGCGCTTGATGCAGTTCTCGAGCTCGCGGATGTTGCCGGGCCAGGGATGTGCCTCGATCGCACGCAGCGCGTCAGCGGCGAGCGTCAGGGTGCGGCGGTGCTCCTCGCCGAAGCGGCGCACAAAGGAGTGGGCGAGCAACGCCGCGTCTCCTACGCGTGCGCGCAAGGGGGGAATCTCGACCACGATCTCCGCCAGACGGTAATAAAGGTCTTCGCGAAAACGCCCTTCTTTGACGCATTGCGTAAGGTTTTGGTGGGTTGCGCATACAACGCGCACATCCACCGCAATTTCTTGGCGCCCGCCTACGCGCTCGACGACACGTTCCTGCAAGAAGCGCAGCAGCTTGGCTTGCAAAGGCATCGGCATGTCCCCGATCTCATCGAGCATGAGGGTGCCACCGTGCGCTGTCTCGATCTTGCCGGTCGTGGTTTTCGCCGCCCCTGTGAAAGCCCCTTTTTCGTAGCCAAAAAGCTCGCTCTCCAAAAGATTTTCAGGAATGGCGGCGCAATTGATGGCCACAAATTTTCCGGTCTTGCGCAGGGACTGCTGGTGCAGGCTGCGTGCCAGAACCTCCTTGCCTGTCCCGCTTTCGCCCAGCAGCATGACGGAAGCATTGGTATTGGCAACCTTTTCGATGGTGCGACATATGCGAAGCATCTGCGGGTCGCGCGTGAGCAGGCCCGAGATTGCATCGGGCATCTGCATGGCCTGCAGCCTCCTGTTCTCGGCCTGCAGCGAGTGCAGTCTGAACGCACGCTCGACATTCAGGTTGAGCACTTCAGGCTCAAAGGGCTTGGTCAAAAAATCGTATGCGCCCATGGCAACAGCCTTGAGCGCATTGGACTGGTCGTTTTGTCCGGTCAGCACGATGACCTTGACGTCAGGGTCTGCAGCCAGGATCTGTGCGAGCAGTTTGAAGCCCTCTGATACCGAGTCTGCATCGGGTGGCAAGCCCAGGTCCATGGTTACCACGGCAGGCGCGTGCCGGCGCAGCTGCGCCATGGCGCTCTCGCGGTCGTGGGCCGTGACGGCTTCAAAGCGATCCAGGGACCATTTGATCTGCTTTTGCAGCGCCACGTCATCTTCCACGATCAACAGCGGCTGCAGCTTTTCCACATCCATGCCTGCTCCTAAGCTGGGGTATCGGAATCACCAAAGACTTCAATCGAGGGGAGCAGGAGGCTCACCACTGTCCCCTTGCCAACTTGGCTGTCCACGGAAACCTTGCCACCGAGCTCCTGCACATACTGAAAGCTCTCATAAGTGCCAATTCCCATGCCAGACTCCTTGGTGGTCTGGAACGGCTTGAACAACCGCGTTTGCACAAATTCTTCGGTCATGCCCTGGCCACTGTCACCCACTTCAACCCGCGCATGGCTGGCAAAGCGATCGACTTTGATCCAGACCCGGTCATCGACATCGGTGGCATCCAACGCGTTGTGCACCAGATGCCCAATGATGCGCTCCACGCGCTCAGCCTGTCCACGGGTAAACACGCGGGGCGCTAACTCCAGCGTGACTTGGCGCCCTCGGCCCAAAGCACTGGCCGCCAGCCGCTCAGCAATCTTTCCCAGGTTAACGCCCACGGATGAAGCACCGGATGTACCGCTTCCACGCAACTGAAGCATCAATTGGCGCATGCGCTCCAGCGAGTTCTCAACCGTCATCAGCATATCGGCTTGGAACTCTGGGTTATCTTGCAGGCGCTTGGCATTTTTGAGCATGAGAGACAGCTGGGCGATGATGTTTTTTAGATCGTGGACCACAAAGGCCGACATGCGGTTGAAAGCTTCAAACTTGCGCGCTTCCAGCAGTGCCTCGGTAGCCTGTATTTGCGCCAGCAAGCTCGCTGCCTGTCGCCCGGCAGTCTTGAGCAAGTCATTGACTTCCCAATTGACGTCCACCGGCGTGCGTGGACTGGCCAGCACGACAAACCCCAGCATGCTCGTGGATTGCCAGAGCGGCACGACCAGCCAGGCTTGTGGATATTCGGACAACCACTTTGGCAGGCGCAGGTCCCGGTATCGCCAGGGCGCGGCGCGAAACTCCTCCAGATTGACCACCCAACCGGTGGATTGCATGAAAGTTGCGAGCTCAGCATGCTGGTCTTCGGTGTGTGTGGTCGGAGCCATGTTCCACACGGTCACCTGCCGATATTGATCTTCTTCCGGACGCAACAACCACAAGCCACCCGCAGGGCTCTCGAGCATATCTGCAAGACCTTTGACCACATGGCGGCCCGCTTCTTGCGGACGGGCCTGGCTCGAAAGGGTTGCTGTGAATTTCAACCACTCCTCACGGTAATCAAAACGGTAGCGAAAGAAGTGTTTTCCCAGCAACACCCGCAACCGGGCACGCAAGGAACCAGAAAGTGCCAGAGCGCTTGCCAGTACCAAGGCCACAAAGACGAGGCCGACTTGCAAGGCACCGCCCCAGTCGCCGCCAAAAAAACGCACGTAATAACCTACACCTGCAATGAAAAGCAGATACAGCCCAACCAATGCCAACGTTGCCGAGTGAAAAACGACTTTGCGCGAGACACGTATTTTGGAAATCCAGTTGCGGTGCCGCGTGGTGGCCAGCAGTAGCAGGGGCACCATCAGGGCGTGCACGAAGGGCCGCACGCTCAAAGCGTCGAGATCTATACCGCGGAAAAGTACTCCTTGGGAAAACAGGTAGAGGTCGAACACAAAGGTTCCGGCCAAGCCGAGACATACAGGTTTGGCGCTCCAGACCGAGTCTTCGGGAAGATTGCGAAACAACTGCTCGACCATTACAAGAGCGCCGAGTGCCAGCAACACCATTAAAAATGTGTTTCCCAAGGGCCCAACCAGCGCATGCACGGTCTCAATCAGCAGGGGAACGCCGAGCAGAGCTGCCAGCATCCAGCCTGGCCACCAGCGGCCAGCAGCGCTGTGCACCCAACTTGCACCAGGCGCGAAAAACAGGGCCAAGAATATGCCCCAGCACAGGTAGCGCAGCATATCGGCCGCTTGCGCAGCCAACCACCATCCGGGGTTGACAGCCAGAGCCAGCAAACTGAATCCGCTCCAAAGCACCGTGACCAGTGCGGCCGCCAGCATGGTTGCAGCTATGCGATTGACAGGCTTGCGCATGGCACCCTGGCGAATCAAGCGCAGCACCAAAATAGCATACGCAATACCCGCAAGCCCCAAGCTCCAGTAAATCAACGAGGGCTCGCTCTGATTCATGATCTTGGTGCAAAAATCCGCTTTACTGTGCGCCTTTTCCCGTCAGTACCACGCCCACCGTTTCGAACAGAATGACCACATCAAGAAACCACGAATGGTTTTTAACGTAATAGAGATCATATTGCAGTTTTTGCGTGGTATCTTCGACCGAGGCTCCATAGTGATAGCGCACTTGGGCCCAACCAGTGAGTCCAGGTTTGATACTATGGCGAATGGCGTAATAGGGAATCTCACGCGTGAGCTGGTCCACAAAATACGGCCGCTCCGGTCTGGGCCCTACAAGGCTCATGTCGCCCTTGAGTACGCAAAACAGCTGGGGAAGTTCATCAATACGCATCTTGCGCATCAGTTTGCCCACACGGGTAACGCGCGCATCTGCGGCGCTCGCCCATCTGGGCATACCGTCTTTTTCTGCGTCTTGGCGCATGCTACGAAACTTGATCACATTGAAGATGCGGCCATGGAGGCCAATGCGTTCTTGGCGGTAAAATATGGGTCCTCCGCCTTCGATAAAAATCAGGAAGGCTGCCACAACCATCACGGGTGCGGCCAACAACAACAAAACAGTCGCGCCAATCACGTCAAACGCCCATTTGATGATGGATCGCACGAACCCTTGCCTGAAACCATCCCCAAAAATTAACCAACCGGCAGATACGGCTTCAAGATGGATTTGCCCCAAAAATCGCTCGAAGTGGGTGGCAATATCTATGACTTGTATACCTTTCAGCTTGCAATCCAGCAGCTCACTCAACGGCATGCTGCCACCGCGACGCTCATTCAACGCCACCACAATTTCATCTACGCGATTTTTTTTCACTACCTCCGTAAGGCTAGATTCGCGAGAAAAAATACTTCTCACGGCCACATCAGATTCTTTCTCTTGGGAGCCTAAAAAGTATCCAACCAATTCGACACTAGGGTCATTCCTTTGGAGCGACTGGCCCACGATACGCGCCCGATTTCCAGTGCCAAAAATCAATACGCGCTGAACGCTGTAGGCTGTGGGAAGTATGTCTCCACCGAAGAATCGAACTACTAGCATGCCGCTGGCTATCAGCAACAAGGCACCCCAAGCGTGTGTATTATGGTAAGGGGGCTGCAATGGCAGAATCATCAATATTCCAGCCGCAATGGCCAAAAAACACAAAAAGGATAGCACTGCGCGAGCACGCACCTGACCGAGCGTTAGTTTGTTAGGGCGCTCATAAAGTCCGAGTGCGAAATTGACGGTCAAAATTCCGGCCGCCATCAAGCCGCCCCGACCCAAACTTGCAGAAATGGCAACGGCATTGAACATACCCGCCTGCAACGCCAGTGAAATACTCAAGGCGCCAACAATCAACGCTGAATACACCATGATTTGCCACATGGTGCGCCGATGAAAATAATGGCTGAATATCTTGATCATTTCGCTTCCTGCTATTATTTTCACTCGGCAGCAAAAAAACATCTCAAAAATCAAACACTATCGGCTGTTTCACAGACGTATCCGTTTTGCCCGAGCATTGAAAGACCCACAGAAGACCGCTTTTAGCGCGAAAACCCGGTGCACGCGGAACGTGTATCCACCAGACAACGTGTCAGTCATCGATGACCAGCGGAGACACCGCAAGCAACAACCAGAGCATAATGGATACACGTGGGATTTCAATAAAACTTACAACGCTTCCCAGCACAAACACTGCCGACATTGCCACCCCTATGACGGGTGCTAGCGGGCTGTAACGCTGCATGCCACGAACCGTCATTGCCAAGGCTCCCGAGGCAAGAACCATAAAAACCCCCAAGCCAACCAAGCCACGTTCTATCAGCAATTCGAGAAAAAGATTGTCCATATGCCATGGCAAAAAATTTCCATCGGCAATGATGTTCCAATAGCGTTCGCCTAATAAGAAAGACGGATTTTTAATTACCTGCTGGCCATAGGGATCCAGCAGCTCTATTGCATGCAACCCTACAGACTCGTCTGGACCAAGTACGGTGACAGAAAGCACCCCATAACGCACTCCGGAAAGCACACGGGGCGGTGCAAGATCAGGCCCTTGCAAAGCAAGCTCTAGCCCAGTTATTCGCGCTTCCCGACTTAGGGGCACATGCACCAAACGCGTTTGGCATTTAAAGGCGTACAGCAGATGCCGCTCGCACAAGCGCAGCGCCATCCGTGCAGAGCCTGAGACCTCAACGCCAAGGCGGACCTTGTAAGTCCCTCCAGATACCAGAGGTACCCGCTGGACAAGCGCAACTTCACCTCGCATATCTGGCCCGGCCGGACCCGCGAGCCACGCCTGGGTGCTACCGTCAGCGCTGTGCTTCCATCGCACTTGCCCAGCCGGAGCACCGGCAAAAGTTTGGGTGCTGTAGTGCGCGGGCAGTCTTCCCACTCCCAAGCCCAGGAGCCACTGCGTTGGCGTACGCAGCAATGCAACGCCGCGCTGCCAGTGCGCCATACGCTGGGACAGGTCCGCACCGGAGCGCGCAAGGCGATCCGACATGAAAGAGCCGCCCAGCAGCACCGTCAGCGTTTCGACTACCAAGATTGCAACCAGGCAGACAATGGCCCGCCAGTGCCACACTGAACGATCGGGAGAGACTATGCGGTATCTGTGCAACAGCACCGCCAGCGCAGCCAGCGCCAGCGACACAGATAGATAGACCCCACGAGAATAGGTCGTCAGGACAGCATAGATAGCCACAACCAACAACGCTGCCGCGGCGACCCAACGCCAACCCCGCCGCGCCACCAATGCGGCCCACCATGCGAACGGCAATGCCAGCGCCAGATAGGCGTCGATAGCGCCACCACCGACATGCATTTCCCAAAACCATGCGCTGGTGCGATAGGGCTCGTTGAAATCAAGGCCGTCGGCATAAACGCACCGCTCCCACAAGACGGCTGTGCAAACCACAACCAGTCCAGCGACCATGCCCCGCGCCAGCCGCAGCGCAGCACCTTGCCCCCAGCGGTAAAGCGCAGGCATCAGCAATAGACCCCATGCCAGGCTTTTGGCAACGCGCAGCGTGTTGCCTGGCAGGTCATAGTCCCCATAAAAACCTTGCGCCCAAAGATCGGACAGCAGTGCCGCCCAAGGTTCTGCACCGCGCGCATCGTCCAGGCCGCGCCATACACCCAACACCAGCAACGGGGGCAGGACCAGATATACCCAACAGACGCCATACGGCAGTTGTCTGGATGCCGCCGCAGGCTGGCTCCAGACATCCCACCCCCACCGCAGGTACGCAGCGCCCAGCGTGGCAAGCACCAGCAGGTCAGACTCGTCTGCCAACCACCAGCCCGTCCAGGGAGTGAAGCTGGCCACGGGCAACACAGCGGGCAGCAAAAACCATATGTCTCCGGGGCGCCGCGCAATCCAAAGTGCCATGCAACCCAGTGCCAATACGGCGCCTCCGGGCGCCACCGGGTGGTGCACAGCGGCTGCGAAGGCCGCTGCCGTGAACGACAAGCCTCCCAAGACGGGTAACCCCATCCGTATTGCGGTGGCCGCGAGACCGTCTATACCAATACTTCGGGACAAGGTGGGTGCCCCAGAAATGCCTGCGGGCTCGCCGTCGCACCGTAGGCCCCGGACTGGAAAACAACCACCAGATCACCCGGCTGCGCCACCGCCAAGTCCACGTGATCGGCCAGCACATCCAGGGGGGTGCACAAAGGCCCTACAACGCTCGCGATTTCGCGTTCTTTTGCCTGCAGTCGCGTGCCTATCACCACGGGATAGTTGCGCCGTACCACTTGGCCGAAATTGCCCGACGCGGCCAGATGCTGGTGCATCCCTCCGTCTGTGACCAGGAACACCTGGCCGCGCGAGACTTTGCGGTCGATCACACGGGCCACATAGATACCCGCCTCGCCCACCAGATACCGGCCGAGCTCCAGCACCAATTGCGCGGCGGGCAGCGTGCGCTGTAAAGCGCCTTGCACCTGTGTGAGCGCTTCGACCACAGGATCCAGATCCAGCGCAGCTTCACCCGAGAAATAGGGGATGCCCCAGCCACCGCCCAGGTTGACATGGCGCACAGGCGCCGGCACCTCGTCAGCCAAACGCAGCACGAGATCGAGCGAGCGGTGCAGGCTCTCGGCCACCGCGCTGCCCCGCAGGCTTTGCGACCCTGCGTAAAGATGGAAGCCCTCGAATACCAAGCCCTCGTTGACCAGGCCGCGCAGTACGGCGGGCACCTGTTCAGCATCCATGCCGAAGGGTTTGGCCCCGCCACCCATGCGCATGCCAGCGCCGCGCAATTCGAAATCGGGATTGACGCGCAGCGCCACACGCGCCGGCCGCCCCAGGGCCTGCGCAGTGTCGGCCAGGACTTGCAGTTCACGCACCGACTCGACATGCAGCAGCACGCCCGAAGCCACGGCTTGCCGCAATTCACCATCGCGCTTGCCCGGCCCCGCAAAGCCGATGGACCGGGCATCCGCACCCGCGTCCAGCGCGAGCTTCAGTTCGCCAGACGAGGCCACATCCATGCCATCCACCAGGGAACGCATAAACCCCACCAGTGCGGGCATAGGATTGGCTTTGATCGCGTAGTGCAGGCCCACCCCTTGCGGCAGCAATCGGCGCACGGCTGCTGCGCGCGCAGCAATCAGAGACCGGTCGTAAGCGTAGAACGGTGTCTGGCCGACCCGTTCGGCCAGCAGGGACAGTGGCAGGCCTCCCACCCGCAGCTCATCGAGGGACGTGTCGAATCGATCCATGCTCCAGCCTCCAGCGTTGGCGGTCCAGCTTGCCATTGGGGCTGCGTGGAAGCGGTTGGTCGACCCAGAGCAATGCCTTGGGCCACATGAACGCTGGCATGTGTTCACGGCAATGCGCCAACACAGCCGCCGTGTCTTTGTCAGCATCACCGCTGGCCGTCGGAAAGGCCCACAGGGCCGCGCAGATGGCGCTGCCGAGTGCGTCATCCGGCACCGCATACACCAGTGCCTCGGCCACCAAGCCGCTGGTGTACAGCACCTCTTCCACTTCGGTCGGACTGACCCGGTAGCCCGAGGTCTTGATCATTTCGTCGCGCCGGCCCACAAAATACAAAAATCCGTCGGAATCGCGCCGGACGGTGTCGCCCGAATACACCGCGCGCTCGGGCGCCAAGCCGTCGCTTTCCGCAGGCAGAAGTGCTGGCGGCCAGGGCTTAAAGCGCTGCGCGGTTTCCTCGGGTCGGTTCCAGTAGCCCAAGGCCACCAATGGCCCCCTGTGCACCAGTTCACCAGGCTCATCCACGGCACACTCGCTGCCATCTTCGCGCAGCACGCGCACCTCGGCATTCGGTATCGCCCGACCGATGGAATCGGGCCGGCGGTCCACTTCATCGGGGGGCAGATAGGTGGAACGAAATGCCTCGGTCAATCCATACATCAGATAAGGCAATGCCGCGGGCGCCAGCGCGCGCAGGCGCTGCAGCGTGGCCTTGGGCATACGTCCGCCGGTGTTGGCCCAATAGCGCAGGTGTTGCGCGGCACCGGCAGGCCAGTCCAGTGCGGCCAGTTGCATGTACAGCGGCGGCACGGCCGTCAGCCCGGTGATCTTTTCTCCCACCATGGCAAGCAGCACATCGCGTGGCAACAAATAATTGAGCAACACCACGCGCGCGCCCACCAAAAAAGCCGTGGTGAGCTGGCTGAACCCTGCATCAAACGACAGCGGCAACGCAGCCAGCAAGGTGTCTTCGGCGCGGTTGTGCAGGTAGCCCGCCACACTCGTGGCTCCGGCCACCAGATTGCGGTGCGACAGCACTACGCCCTTGGGTCGGCCGGTGCTGCCCGACGTATAAAAAATCACGGCCACATCTGTTTCGAGCACGGCGGGCGGGTCGGCGAACAGGTGGGTTGGCGCATCAGACCATGCATGCACACCCAAGCCGGCTGGCAAGTCTTGTTCAGCGGTCGGCAAAGCCGTGTCGCAAACCACCACGTGTCGAAGAGCCACGCAAGCGGCGAGCACCGGGGCCAACGCCGCGAGCCGTGCTGCAGACGTCACCAGCACCTGGGCCTGGGCATCTTGCAGAATATGTGCCACCTGTGCCGCTTTGAGCAGAGGGTTCACAGGCACCAGCACACCGCCTGCAGCAGGCGCGGCAAAGCTGGCCACGACGGTTTCGACTCGCTTTTCCAGAAACACGGCGACGCGTGCTCCGCGCGCCAGACCCAGGGCCAGCAAATAGGCCGTGCAGCGCGCAATGTGCGACTGCGCAAGGGCGTATGAAACATGTTCGCCGCCCACCGTCAAGGCCGTCCGTTCAGGCCAGCAGACCGCAGCGCGGGCCGGCAGTTCGTGCAGCAGCACAGGGGGCATTCCCGTGCTGAATTCTGGCGCTTTAGGCATGAGAACCATGTTAAGTCATTGCCATGCCGGATGGCCGCCTGCTGTGTTTTGCACAACAGTCTCTAGAATCAGACCGCGCCTGCAAACTCTGCCCACTAGCCGGACCCAGTGTGCAGCCTTGTCTTTGACCGACACCGTGCCATGCATCTGAACGAACCCATCCTTCGCATCCTCGACGACGCACTCGGACTTCAGGGTCGGGCCATGGGGTTTGAGCGCGACACCGCCCTGCTCGGCGCTTTGCCTGAACTTGACTCCATGGCCGTGCTGGCCCTCATCACCGGCATCGAAAGCCACTTCGGCATCACCTTCTGCGACGAGGACCTCGACGCTTCGGCATTCGCCACCGTGGGAAGTCTGATGGGCCTCACAGAGCAGGCGCTGGCAAGACAAGGCCCATGAGCTCCTCTTGCCGTGTCGCTTTGCCCGAGGCTTTTTTTCTGCCAACCGGCTCCGGGCAACGCTTTTGCTTGTTCTACCCCCCCCAAGGAGAGGCACCGCGGGGCAGCATCCTTTACTTGCACCCATTTGCCGAAGAGCTCAACTGCACGCGGCGCATGGTTGCACAGCAGGCGCGCTCGCTCGCGCAAGCCGGCTATGGTGTGTTGCAGATCGACCTGCTGGGCTGCGGCGACAGCGAAGGGGAGTTTGCCGACGCCACCTGGGAAGCCTGGCTGCAGGACGCACGCCATGCGCACTGCTGGCTGCGGGAACATGCCAGCGGCCCGCTGTGGTTCTGGGGCCTTCGCACAGGCGCCCTGCTTGCGACGGCGCTGGCGAATGCCCTGGCCGAGCGGTGCAATTTCTTGCTCTGGCAGCCCCCCCCTAGCGGGCAGCAAATGCTGCAGCAGTTTCTGCGCCTGCACACGGCAAGCCAGTGGCTGGACGCTGGCAATGCGAGTGGGCAGACGCCAGCGAATATGCTGGACAACGGCCAGCCGGTGGACATTGCCGGCTACACCCTCACCCCCGCTTTGGCGCGGGGCTTGGCCGCGGCGCGGCTCGAGCCTCCCTCGCAAAATCCGGGACAACTGGTCTGGCTGGAGTTGTCAGCCCAGGCGGAGCCCGTTCTGAGTCCCGCCTCCGAGAAGCAGCTGGCCGGTTGGCGTGACGCTGGCTGGGCGGTATCCGCACAGGTACTCACGGGCCCGCCTTTTTGGCAGACCGTGGCCACCGAGGAAGCCCCTAGCCTCGTGCAGGCCACACTCGACATGCTGGCCAAAACTGCCGCGCACACCACGCCGCCATGACCAGCCACGAGCGTCCCCTGGTCATTCACGGGCCGCATGCGCGCGACATGCTGGGCATCGTCAGCCTGCCTGCGCCCGACACGCCGCAGCAGACCACGGGCGTGGTGATCGTGGTGGGTGGCGCGCAATACCGCGTCGGCAGCCACAGGCAGTTCGTGCAGCTCGCCCGCGGTCTCGCCGCCGCAGGCTATCCCGTCTTGCGCTTTGACTTCCCCGGCATGGGCGACAGCCCGGGAAGTCGCGTGCCGTTTGAAGACTCCGCCCCCCACATCGCCGCCGCCATCGATGCCTTGCATGGCCGCCACGGCAAGGTAGACAAGGTCGTGCTCTGGGGCTTGTGCGACGGTGCATCGGCCAGCCTGCTCTACATGCAGGCCACCGGCGATTCCCGCGTAGCAGGCTTGGCTCTGCTCAACCCTTGGGTACGATCCGACGCCGGACTGGCGCGTGCACGAGTGAAGCACTACTACCGCCAGCGCCTCCTGGAGCCCGCCTTTTGGCGCAAGCTGGCAGCCGGTGGCGTGGGCTGGCAGGCACTGCGTGGCCTCGGGAGCAACCTGCGCACCATGCGGCAAAAAACGCCAGAAATACTCACATTTCAGGAGCTAATGGCGCAAGGATGGCATGCCTTTGAAGGCAAAATGATACTGATACTGAGTGGGCGGGATCTGACAGCACAGGAGTTTGTGGAACATGCAAAAATGCACCCCGCCTGGCGCGGATTGCTCGCACGCCCTGGTGTCAGCGAATACCAGATCCATGGAGCGGATCACACCTTTTCCGGCACGTTAGCGAAGCGGGAAGTGGAAACAGTGATGCTTGCCTGGCTGAAAAGTTTGCACTGCTGACCATCCGCAGCCGCAGGTCGCGCTTGCAAAACAAAGGGGCCGCGTCGAAGTGTGCGCCCTTATTTTTCCAACACTGCCGACGAGCAGCGCCTCACTCCATTCGACAATCACAGGCGATCTGCGGCGACATAGTCGAACTTTCTCTCGAAGTCCAGCAGCGGCCGCCACGGAAAGTCTTCAGGTTCAACCAGAACCACCTCAAGGTTCGCAAATCCACACCGGGAGCAGAGTTCCAGTAACTGGGTCTGCAGCGCTGGAGTCACAGCGGTGGCGGCGTTGGCCTGCAGGGTGAGCTGGATGCCGCCGCTGCTCGTGGAGGCGAGACGAAAAGCGCCGGTCAATTGGTCGGCAATGGCGTGGTCAAGGTACAGCAGCTCTTTGACGCTTTCGACCGAAGGCAATCCGGAGAGCCGGTCTTTGATGCGCCCCTGAATGGCCACCAGCGGTAGCCAAGGCGGCTCAGTTTCCGCCATGGCAGCCGCCGTGGCCGTTTCTTGCGGATGCATGAGCCTGCCCAGATCGCCGGTGGCATAGCGCGGCAGCGGAATGACGGCATGGCGGTCGAGCAAGGTAATGCAGAGCTCACCGAAGCCATTCGCGTCAGGGTTCAAGATTTCAAGGTAAATGCGCAGCGGGTTGTAGCAAAAAACGGAGGGGATGGCATCCACTGCCGCTGAGCCGCAGAGCACACGCACCAACTCCGGCTGTGCGCGCATGGCGCGGCGCATGCGAATCGTCTCGCGCGTTTCAAACAGCAGGTTCAGACCCAGTTCTCCCACCCCGAAAGAGCTGCCCACCAAACGGTGCGGGTCTTGATCGATGTCGATACCCATGCGCGCAGCAATATAGTCGCGCTGGGCTTCTACCAGCACTTCTTCGCCCACGATCACACTGGTGTTGAGCGCGCGCCAGTCCACGCCCGACCTGTCGGCTTCATCCAGCAACCGGCGAATGAACAAGGGATCTGTACACAACAAGGTCTGCTGAAAACCAGGTCCCACGTCGCGCAAGATGGAGCACGCCATGTCTTCGCGCACACTGACGTTGGCGACCGCCACCGCCCGGGAGCGGAACACCACTCCCATGGGCAAACAATTGACCAGCAGTGTGGACGTATCGTCCACGCCGAAGACATCCTGGAGACCCAGATCGATGGAGAACCAAGCCTCTTCGTGCTGTTCCCGCGCCGTCAGCCGGAAACCATAACTGCGGCCACCTCGGCCAGAACTGGTAAGCACGTCGGCCAACATGGTGGCCGGCAATGGCCGCGAGAGGTGGGCCAGCGGGAAACGTTCGAACGTGTTGGCTTTGGTCAAGACGGGCAAACTGACCCACTCGGTCTGGGAACCCAGTTTGCCGAGATCGACACCCTGCTCTTGCAGCAAGGTTCTGTATGCCGCGCTGTGTTTGGCGGCGTCAATGCTGGTGCGGATCGCGCGGGCTTTTGAGGCCTCCAGCATGCGACTGCTGCCCATGCGCCGGCCCTGGGCCAACAGGAGTTTGCGCAAACCACGGACTGCGCCCTCAGGCAGAAGCGAGAGCAGGCCCATTTGCACTCAGCACAAGACACAGGAGCTACGCATCCACGCCAGCAGTGCCGGATTTCGCTGACTCAATTGGTACTCGAAGACACGCAGGTCCGCCACGTACGGAGCCACGGGACCATAGTAATCAGTGGCTGGTCCTATCTGCTGGAAACCAAAGTTCATTCGCGCCAGTATCCGCGCCAAAGAGCGCTCCATCGCGGCATACCAATAGCGAATTCCGTTGCGTAAACTGTATGCATACATTTGGCGATACAGGCTCAGCAGAATTTCGGGCGATGGATTGCGCAGTTCGTGGGCACGCGCGGATTCAGCCTCATCCGTTGATACGCCGCTGGGGGGCCTCTCGCCATGGCGACGACGGTAATCTTTGCGTACCATAAGACGGCTGATCTCGGCCGATTGTGCCGCTGGTGGCAGTATCACTCCCTCCAGCAGGGCCACGCAGTGGTTCTGAAACGGAAAGGTTTGGATCGCGTCGGGATGCACCAAGCGCACATAGCCCGCCAGCTCTTGCTGCAGACTCAACGCAGCGAAGTGGGCCGAATTGACGTCATGCTCATCGCTCTCCCTCCCATCGGGACATTCTTCTGGACGAAGAAAGCGGCATTCTTCGCAATAAACTTGGTAGCGCAACTCCTCTGCTGCACGCAATAAGGTTTTGTCCCGTTGGGGCACAACCTGACATCCCAAAAAATGGGTGGAGAACTCTTTTTGAGGATGGAAAACGGCATTCATGCGGACAATCCTGCGTTGTATTGAGCTTTGCTTGGAAGCATGGAGTCAACGTTGAAGGGCTCAGACATACCAATAGGGTGCAAGATCGTTCATTTCGATCCTGTTTGGCTGATGATTCACCAAGATAGCGATCGATACGTAACACTTGGTGCACAAGGTCGTCTCCAAGCGATCCTCTGCACAGCGAAGGAGAACTGCGAAGCCTATGCGCTCCGTTGGTTACCGAACTCCTATTGAATGTTGCGAAACAGCGTCTCGGCTACCGCACCGCGCCGGAAACCAGACTGCGCAAACGTCCCAAACGATGCCGGCCCCACGCTAGGAAGCCACGCCAATGGCGCCGGTCGAAGGCCATGAGCCCTATGCGTTCACGGCGCTGGGCCATCCAGTCGCGCTTATAGGCGTCGTCACCGCTGAGGTAGTCGACTTCCAGCACCCTGTCGACGTCCATGGCATGCTGCATCAGTGCTGCGGTGAGGACCGAGCCAGGGGAAAAGCGATCTTGGCCTTGCACATAAGCCAATTTGTAGATGTTGGCCTTGTGGGCATGCACCAGCCAGACTTGCGCGGCCAAGGGCTGATCACCCGCCCACAATACGCCCAGGCGCAACCAGCCTTGGCGAGCTGCTGTGTGCACCAGTCCAGGCATGAAAGCAGGACAGGGTTCGGGCTGCTTCCAGCTTTGGGAATAGACTGCCTCGTAGGCGGACAAAGCGCAGTCCAAATGGTTCGACTCGCCGGTATGGATATCGACGCGCCATTCTCCAGCGCGAGACAGGCGACGCCGGCCACGTGACACGCTGTGCCGCAGGGCAGACGGACGCTGTGCCCAATAAGCCCCGAAACCACCGTGCGGGACGGTTTGGTACCAATTGCCAAAACAAAAATAACGATTTGTCCAGTATCCCGCTGCTTGCAATCCGCTCTGCAGCGCTGCAAGCCACGGGCTATCGTCATCCAACGGTTGTAAACGCAACACCTCACCACCGGGTATGTGCCGCAGTGCCTTGGCCGCCGCACGCCACTGCCCAGCCGAGAGGCCGTGGATGGCCTCCAGGGGACCTGTTGGGCCATAAAGACAGCTGTAGTAATTGCTTAAAGCAGACAGAGGCTTGCCAGGCGTTTGCTGCATGAGGTGCAAGTAGGCCGTCCCGCCATCTGATGACACGGGCAATGGCCATTTCCAATGCTGCTGGGGCGCGCGTTCGAAGCCGTGGGCGAGCAGGTTGGCAAACCACGCCTCGGTTTCGAACACATCTTCGGGCATGGTGCCTACCCTGCTTTGAACGATCAGCGGCCTATGGCCAGATAGTCAAACCCCTGTCTGCGCACCAATGCAGGATCGTACAGGTTGCGGCCGTCCACGATGAGGGGTTGCTTGAGCCGAGCCTTGATCAGGTCAAAGTCCGGGCTGCGAAACTCTTTCCATTCAGTCACGATGACCAATGCATCCGCGCCTTCCAAGGCGTCGTTCGGAGCGTGCGCATAGTGAATGCGCGGATCGTCTCCGAGCAGGCGCCGTGCCTCGTACATGGCTGCAGGGTCATAGGCAGCAATGGTGGCGCCAGCGGCCAACAGATCGGCGATCAACTCCAAGCTCGGCGCCTCGCGCATATCGTCGGTGTTGGGTTTGAATGCCAGCCCCCACACGGCGAAATGCCTGCCCGTCAGGTCGTCTCCCATCCTTTGTCTGATCTTGCAGCCGAGTACATGCTTTTGCGCATTGTTGGCTGTCTCAACGGCATTGAGCACCTGCAGATTCATGCCGGCTTCCGTAGCGGCCGTTTTGATCAAGGCTTTCACATCCTTGGGGAAGCAGGAGCCACCATAGCCGCACCCTGGGTAGAGAAAGTGGTAGCCAATGCGCGGATCAGAGCCCATGCCCTGGCGCACCATCTCAATGTCGGCGCCCAGGCGCTCTGCCAGATTCGCCAACTCGTTCATGAAACTGATGCGTGTGGCCAACATGGCATTGGCCGCGTATTTGGTCAGTTCAGCGCTGCGCACGTCGGTCACGATCAAGCGCTCACGGTTGCGCTGGAAGGGGGCATAAATCGCGCGCATCAGCAAAATGGCCTGCTCATCGGATGCCCCTACGATGATGCGATCCGGACGCATGAAGTCTTCTACCGCCGCCCCCTCCTTGAGGAACTCCGGGTTCGACACCACGGCATAGGGAGTCTCCATGCCACGCTGGAACAGTTCCTCGGCGATGGCGGCATGCACTTGGTCGGCGGTGCCCACGGGAACCGTGCTTTTGTCCACCACCACCTTGTAGTCGGTCATGAAGCCGCCAATGCTGCGCGCGGCGGCCAAGACATACCGCATGTCTGCGGAGCCGTCTTCACCGGGCGGCGTTCCTACGGCAATGAATTGAACGGTGCCGTGGTGCACGGCCTGCTCTACGTCGGTGGTAAAGCGCAGGCGCCCTGCAGCTACATTGCGCTGCACCATTTCTTGCAGGCCAGGTTCAAAAATAGGGATACGACCTGATTCCAGGATGCGGATCTTTTCAAAATCCACATCCAAGCACAACACGTCGTTGCCCACTTCGGCCAAGCACGCTCCGCTAACCAAGCCTACATAGCCTGTTCCAACCACGGTAATTTTCATGGTGTCTCACTGCAACAGTCGTATATGGCGAAAAATGCATCATAGCAATGACGCATGGATTATTTTCATGCAACTTACTAGGCATTTGCAATTATTGCAAAAAATGACTTTTTTAGGTTAAAAATCCACAATGCATGCCCTGCTTGGAAAGCCTGCCAAGTATCAAATTGGACCAAGGAAATGCGTTCCGTTTAGGAAAGTTGCCACCAACGGCAAGGCCACAGTTCCATCGTGCTGACCTCGACACAAGCGCAGTGAGGATGGCTTTGTCGCCGGCTTCTTGTGTGTTGATGCAATAGCTCTACGAGTTAGCCACGGCACTTCTTAGCGTGACAAGTGAACATGGTCCCACTTGGATTTATCGTTGGGGACCACTCGATAGGCACGATAAATCAATTAACTGCTGCAGAAGGCATAAAGGCAACATTCCTGTACGCTTTCGGTACATATCGGCATGACAGAAAATATGCATCAAAGTGTTTCTCAGCCTCATGAGGATCCCGTATTTGTTGCCTCATATGATGAAGCTTAGCATCCAGGCCCTTTAGGAATGTCGATATGTTGCCTTTCGCGATAGTCAACTCCTTTCAAAGGCATGCCCAGCATAGATTCAGCGCTATAAGCTTTCCAACATCTGCCCTGTGACGAAGAGACTTGGCCAAGACCTCTCAACCACCCAAACGTAAGAGCCAAGGACAGTGACAATCAGTTTCTTCGAGACTTTAGCCATCTCGAACAATATCGATCAGGCCTTGGGCTGGACACTATCCCTTATCTGCTGGGAGTGTCATAACACAAACGCTTGTCGCACAATCTCCCAACGTAGCTGCGCTGATCTAGTGCTCGGGTGCTAGGCGTAGTCCTGCGATGTCTAAAACATACTGCAGTACCCAGCAGCAAAATTTGCAAGCTAAGCATCAAATATCTTCCGTGAAAATTCTTACAGTTCGAACGCACACGCTCCGCCACGCAAGTCGAAAGTGGCTATCTGGCTTATTTTTTCTAACCGCCATCACGGGCTGTGGAGGCGGCAGCGACAGCGCCGCTACTCCCTCAGAGGAACAACGAAAATTAGCGTCCCCGTCCACGGCTGTAGCGCTTCCACCCGCGCTACCGCCCGCACCCGTTCTCATTGCAACCGCACCATTCCGCTGCGCGGCGGGGGCCATCACCTGCATCGAAGTAGCCTCAACCAGCCCACAACCTCAGGCTAGCGTGCCAGTCACCTTTGGGCAACCCTTCAAGACCGGTGACTGGAAACACAAAGAAACAGGACTGGTAGCTCGAGACAATTTCAATCAGCCGGTTCCCCTGCAATACGATGACATCTCCTCTCACAGAGATGGCTCAAGCCGTTTTGCGGTACTCAATGCGCAACTTTCTGGCCTGCAAGCGGGGGAGCGTCGAATCATCAACCTGTTCACCGGTTCCGCCAGTGCTCCGCCTCAGCTCTTGCCTAGCAATCCGGCGTGGAATCTGTCTCTCGAAGCCAAGATCTACAACCAGCAGGTCAACGTGGTCACGTTTGGTGACCGCAACGGCCACACGGATGGCACACCGTTTCTAGTGGGCGAGAAGATCGTCATGACGATCACCGGCCCCACCACAGAGAGTTTTCAGCAAACAATCACGTCTGACATGGCTGGCGGGGGCTACATCACACTCACTAAGATTGCCGAGGCCTTCCAGCAACTGGTCAACAGCCAAAGCCAGACGTACATCGGGGAAAAGATCGGTGGGGGCTACGAGAAACTGTGGCTCAAGACCAAGAATCCTTCCCAAGGCGCATTTCAGGTCAGCTTCAGCTACAGCGGCCAAGCCAAGATAACGCAAGTCAACCAATCGAACTACGAGGCTCCTCAAACCTGGGTCATTGATGGGCAGGATCTGCTGAAACAGCAAATCTCCATGGCCAATGCCAGCCAGTCGAGCGCGAATCGTCGATTTCACGGTCCGGTGGCATCCGAATTCAAATTGGCAATACCTTTCAAGAACGTATCCACGGGCAAGACACACGACTTTCTCACCGCGCGACTGGACACACGGATGTTTGAAGGAGGCCAAAAAATCCGTACCAACGTGATCATCGAGAATAACTGGACGTTCAAGGCCAACCCCAAGAACATCACGTATGAGATGGCCTTCAAAGTGAACGGCGCTACGGTGCACCAACAACCCATCTTTACCCACTATCACCATGCGCGCTGGCAAAAGGTGTTGTGGACGGGCGTCGAGCCCAAGGTACAGCTTCGGCACAACATGCGGTATTTTCTGGACAGCCGCGCAGTCTGGAACTACGACTTGAGCATACGGGTATCCGAAGCCACCCTGGCTGCAGAGGCGACAAATCTTGCGCGAGCGCGCACCCAACAAGCCACTTTGGGTCCGATGGGCAACGCATTCTTGGAACCGAGCTTTGGTTCCACCGGCGGTCGTCCCGAAATTGGCCCACTCCCACGCTGGACTGCCCTCTACCTGATTTCGCAAGACGAGCGGGCGCGCGCCAGCATGATGGCCGTGGCCGATGCTGCCGCTGCCGTACCGATTCACTTCCGCGACGAGAACACCGACAGCCCCATCAATACGGTCGCCAACCCGAACGTTTCGACGCACTTCAACAGCAACAACCTACCGGACAGCACGGACCCAACCATCTGGGGACCCGACACCGCCCACCAAGCGTCGTATGTCTATGTTCCCTACCTTCTGACGGGCGATAATTTTTACCTTGATGAGGCGATGTTCTGGGCTTCGTGGAACGTTTTTTCGATGCCTGCAAGCTACCGCGAGTTTGGGAAGAGCCTGATCAATCGCCAGCAAGTGCGCGGCTCCGCCTGGGCCTTGCGCTCGATTGGCGAAGCCTATCGGATCGTTCCAGACAACCACAGCATGAAGTCGTACTTCAAGACCGTTCTGGACAACAACCTCGCCTGGTACAAGCAGAACTATGTGGTCAACCACCTGGGCTCACCAATGGGAGCCATCCAGCATGAGGTGGGCCAGACACCGCCGTGGCAGAACGACTTCGTGGGCACGGTGATGGCGCTGCTGGCCGAGAACAACGAGCCCAACGCGAAAGATGTGCATGACTGGTTCAGCCAGTTCAACGTGGGCCGCTTCATGAACGATGCGAACGGCTTCTGTGCAGCGCATGCACCGGGTTACTACTGGAAAAATGCGGACGCACAAGGCAATTACTTCACTACTTGGAGCCAGCTCTACGCCGCCAACTACCCCGCCGATGTAGGCAAGGCCTGCAGCAGTCTCACGCTCGCAGATGGCTATCCCGACAATGCCGGTGGATATGCCGCATACGCCCGGGGTATGCTGGGCGCTGCAGCGGGTGCTCAAGCAACAGGAGCGGTCGCCGCCTACGCCAAGTGGAAAGCTATGACACCCTTGATGGACGCTGAGTTCGCCAAGGATCCGAACTGGGCCATCGTCCCGCGCTGATTGAACTCAGCGACTAATGCGCTGGTGCAGCCGCCGCCTTCACTGCACCAGCGTAGACAGCGTCATACACCGCCACGCTGCTGCGCCAGTTGCGCTCTTCACGCACAAAGCGCTCGCCGTTCGCTTGCAGATGGCGCTGCAGCTCTGGATTTGACAAGAGTCTTCGAACCGCCTCCACCAGTGCATCCACATCATCCGCCTTGAAGAGCACGCCAGTCTCACCATCCTTGATCAACTCACGATGGCCGCCCACATTGGATGCGACGAACACACGGCGCTGCGCCATGGCTTCGAGCGGCTTGAGTGGCGTCACGGTTTCAGTCAGACGCAGCGATTTGCGGGGATAGACCAACACGTCGATCACGGAATAGTAGTGCTCGACTTCAGCGAACGGAATCTTGCCAGTGAAAACCACCTGCTGCTGCAACCCGAGCGTCTGAACCAGTTCACGCAAAGCGTGTTCCTGCAGCCCTCCGCCCACCAGCACCAACTTCATGTCGGGGTCTTGCGCCAGGAGGCCCGGCATGGCGCGAATCGCCAGATCGAGTCCCTCGTAATCGTAGAACGATCCGATGAAGCCGAGCGTGTGGCCCAGTTGCAGTCCGTGCTTGTCGGCCAACGCCGTGTCCCGAGCAGTAGGTAGTGCAAACCGCTCGTGCTCGACAGCATTGGGCACTACCGCCACAGGTTGGCCGCAGAGTTGTCGCGCCTCGATATCCAATCGGAGCCCTTCGCAGATGGCCACGACACGGTGGGCACGCCTGAACACATGGTTTTCCAGTGCCCGCGTGAGCCGGTACCGCAGACCATGCTCGGCGCTGGTTCCCTGATCAACCGCAGCATCCTCCCAGAAGGCGCGCACCTCATATACGAGAGGTAAGCCAAAACGCCGCGCGGCCCAGTAGGCTGCCACACCGTTGAGCGCAGGTGAGTGCGCATGCACGACGTCGGGCCTCAGTTCAGGTATCAATTGGTTCAAGCGCCGGTACATGAGCCAAATCGTCCATAGCTGCCGCAGCACCGGTAATTGGGACCCCAGAGATGGCTGCTCCCAGGTTCGCCGGAATGTGATACCTGACACCACATCTTCTCCATCGGCGAATGAGCCTTGCCTTGGGCCGGTCACCGGAAGTACCTGCCAGCCGCGCGCCTTCTGCTCCTGCAAGATTGCCCAACTTCGGGTGGCATAGCCATCTTGAATGGGCACCGAATGATCAAAGACGTGAAGTATTTTCATGGCTGTGTCGAAAGCCGGATAAACATCAGAGCGATCGATTGAGGCGCCGATGCAGGCCGCGCAAAGAAAGCCCGTAGCGGTGTTTGAAGAACAGGTAGGCAAGGCCCTTGGCGTGGCGCAGCGCGAAGCTGTTGATGCTCAACCCTTTGGGCCGCGAGATTTCCTGCGCATCGTGAACCACCGACACCTCGGGCAGGTAGTGCACTTCATATCCAGCCTTCCACAGCCGGATGCAATAGTCCACATCTTCGGGAGAATAGAAGATGCGCTCGTCAAGCAGCCCCGTGCGCTCCACAGCCTGCCCGCTGAGCAACCAGCAGGCGGAAATGGCGTAATCGACCGGACCTGGGCGGGCCGGTGGCTCGCGGCTCTCCAGCTCGCGCAGCGCTACCAGTCGCTGGAGCTTGCGCCCGACGGTGGGAAACATATCGACGCTCAGCTGGAATTTTCCCGAAGGGTAGATCAGCTTGGGCGCCACGAGCCCGGCCTGGGGCTGCGCCTTCAGGTAGTTCAGCAAGGCCACCAGGGCCTGCGGATTCATGTAAGCGTCCGAGTCGAGCACCAGGATGGCTTCTCCCGTGGCCTTCTTCAGCGCCAGATTGCGCGAGCGGGTGGTGCCGGTGTTTTGTGGCAGGTAGGTCACCTGCAATACCGCCCCCACCTCTTGCTGCAGTGCCTTGAGAATCTCCACGCTCCCATCGACGGAGCCGTTCTCGATCACCAGGATTTCCAGTGAAAGCCCGGTGACATCGCGGCAGTGAACGAGGCTGCGAACACACTTGTCGATGTAGCGCTTGGAGTTGAACGACAACACGACCGCTGAGACATTCATGCGTCACCTCGATTACTTCGCGGCTAGGACGGAAGTGAACAACTCGCATTGCATGCGGGTGGTGTCTTCCCAGGAAAAGAGTTCGGCGTAGGCACGCACTTGTGCCTGCTCGGGGTAAGCGGCCAGCAGTTCGCTCAGCGCCTTTTGCAAATGGGCCACGTCGCGCACACAGGCCAGACGACCGGCGCGCGGGCTGGCCACCACTTCGGGCGTGCCGTTGACCCGAGTGGCAACGACCGGGGTCCCACAGGCCATGGCCTCCAGCAACACATTGGCCCATCCCTCGCGGCTTGAGGCCAGCACCAGAGCGTTGGCCGCGCTGTAATAGGTCTTGAGGTGCTCATTGGGTTGGGAGCCCGCAAACGTCACCCGGTCTTGCACTCCGAGCGACTGTGCCATCGACTGCAACCGCTGCAGCCAGGGACCGGATCCCACAATCATCAGGCGAGCCTCGGGCAGGCGCGACAGCAGCTCGATCACTAGGTGATGGCCCTTGACCTCTACCAGATGTCCCACAGACACCAGCACCAGGCTCTGTTCGGGCAGGCCCAGCTGCCGGCGTGCCTCGACCCGGTCCATGACCTGGAAACGCACCAGGTCCACGCCATTGCGTAACGTCAGGCTCTTGGCGGGGTCGGCGCCCAGCTCGACCATCTGGGCGACCAGATCGGTGCAGACACCGATGTTGGCCGAGCTCGCCGCGAGCGCGCCTCGAATCAAGCGGTTGGGCGTGGCGAACTGGCGATAGAGCGTGATGTCGGAGCCGCGGGCGGTGCAGACGAAGGGTTTGCCGAGCTTGCGCGCAATGATGGCCGCGGCCACGCCGTCGGGGTAGAAAAAGTGCGCATCGATCAGATCGAAGTTGAACCCGTCTCGGATCAGCCTGCGGATGGTGGGCAAAGCGCCGGCCGCCAGCACATAAGGAGCGATGTTCTGCCCGACCTTGGGCGGCAGCAGGTAACGGGGGTGATGCACTTGCACGCCGTTGCGCATTTCGTGCGCGGGCGTGGCCGCCATGCGTGCCCACGCACCGAAGGCGGAATGTTTCAACGGAAACCATGGAACCGGTGCCACCACCTGGGTTTCCACCTGACCACTCTTCAACAGTTCGCGCAACCGGGTCTCGACGAAAATGCCGTGCACGGGTCGGGCGCTGCTGGGGTAGAGGGTGGAAAAAAGCAGGGTTCTGATTTTCTGGCTCATGCAGTTTGCTCGAACGGCTCGATGACTCCGGATCACCCTGCCCGCTGATTGACCAACCACCCGGCCGGGGGGTCAGCGCGGATTGTAGGGGAACGACCTGCCCATTCGCACTGCGCCGGGGCCCGCCAGCCCGCACGAATCTTCAACCTGCGTGCGAGAATGCCCGCAATACCCCTCCTCCGCATGCATGAGCCCTCCCTCGCATGAATCAGCTCTCCCCAACCGGCCCGTCTTCCGCCGAATTGCCACCCGCTGAATCGGTTTCGTTGAGCGATCAACTGGCTCGGATGCGCCGGAAGCGCAAGCAACTGTCCCGCGTGATCGGGGCCGCCAAGAAAAACGGTGAAAACGTCGAAGACCTGCTGGAACAGTGCCGGCTTCTGAGCCTTCAGGAGAGCAACCTCCTTCAACGGATCCAAGCGGCCACCGCGCCCATCGCTTCGCCACCGCCGCCCGACAGGCCCGCCGCGGCCGTCGATGTAGCTCCCTGCGTCCAAGAGCGCAACGAGCCGGTGACGATTTCCCTCCTGGACGACGCGGAAAGCCTTGCCTGGGACACGTTCGTCGGGCGCCGTCCCGAGGCCTCCAGCTACCATCTCAGCGGCTGGCGCAACATCTGTTTCCAGGCGTTTGGCCACGCGAGCCACTACCTCGTAGCCAAGCGGGGGCAAGGCATCGTGGGCGTATTGCCCCTGGTCCAACTTCAAAGCATCCTTTTCGGCAACTTCCTGGTGTCGATGCCGTTTCTCAACTACGGAGGCGTGCTGGCCGAAGACAATGAGGTTCGGGCCCGACTGATAGCGCATGCGGCCACACTGACCCGGGACCTGGGCTGCTCGCACCTAGAGCTACGTGAAAGGGTACCCAGCGAATCCTGGCCGATGCGAACCGAAAAGGTTTCCATGTGGCTGCCCCTGCCCGGCACCGAAGAGGCGCTGTGGTCTCAGATCGGTAGCAAACGGCGCGCGAAGATCAAGAAGGGACAGAGCCACGGCCTCGCATTCGAGGTCGGCGGAGCGGAACTGCTCGACGATTTCTACCGCGTGTTTTCCACCAATATGCGGGACCTAGGAACGCCGGTGTATGCCAAGCGCTTCTTCGAACTCGTTCTGAAAGAAGCGCCGGGGCGGCCCGAATTGGTGGTGGGCCGAAACACAGGAGGCAAGGCCGTGGCAGCGTCCCTGGTGCTTCGGCATGGCCAGCGCATGGAAGTGCCCTGGGCATCCACCCTGCGCGCAGCCAACAGCCTGAACGCCAACATGGTGCTTTACTGGACGATGCTCTGCCACGCCTTCCAGACCGGTTGCACCACCTTCGATTTCGGCCGCTCTACCGCCGACGCCAGCACCTACCACTTCAAAAAAGAATGGGGCGCCCAGGTGGTGCCGCTCTTCTGGCACTACTGGATGGCCGATGGGAGTGCAATTCCCCAAATTAACCCGGGTAATCCCAAGTACAAGTTGGCAATTGCCGTCTGGAAGAACCTTCCAGTGATGCTTGCGAACCGGCTTGGCCCCCATATCTCCAGGTCGATACCTTGATTGAGATGCCAAAAAAACCCACGCTTTCTGCCTATGTGTTCGTAGTGCCTTGGTCTCTGGAACATGTGGGCGGCGTCAACCAAGTCGTGATCAATCTGGCGACTGAAATGGACAGAGCCGGATCGTTCAAGCCTATCTTCCTGATTGATGACTGGGACGCACCGAAGCCCGTGTGGGAGAAATTTGGCAATGTTCCTGTTGTTCGGTGGAGAGTCCGAACCCTGACGCCGGCCATGAGCTTGAAGCAACGGATCATGTACGCCTTGTGGATGCTGAGGTTTCGGGCGTCATTCAAGCAGTTTTGTCTCGATTACCGTGTCGCGGCTATCAACCTGCACTACCCAGGCGCCAATGCGTTTTCGTTGACAGAAATGCTTAGCCAAATTGGCATGGAAGTGCCCGTCCTGCTTTCGTATCACGGCACGGACCTGACTGCCATCGAAACAGCCTCGGCGAAGGAGCGCAAACAGTGGATGAAATTGGCCCACGACGTCAAAGCTGTCGTCGCCTGCTCAAACGATCTAAGCCGCCGGATCCACGACATCATGGGACAACCAAAGAAACTCGTCGTCATTCACAACGGAGTGAATGCCGAAGCATTCATATCCCAGGCGGCCCGGTTACCTTCAGACCCTGCTGGACGAGTAATACTTTCGATAGGAAAGTTCGATAAACAGAAGGGGCAAGACGTTCTAATCAAGACGTTCTGTGAAATATCGAGTGAATATCCAGATCTGACTTTGGTGTTATTGGGAGCATCAGGCCCAGAGCTCCATAATCTCCAGAGAATGTGTGAAACGGGAGGCATTACATCTAGGGTGTCCTTCTTATGCGACGTTCCACATGAAAAAATCGCAAACTATTTCAGCAAAGCCAGCATCTTCGTATTGCCATCGAGGCAGGAGGCCTTTGGCATCGTTGTGTTGGAAGCAGGCTGTTTCGCGCTACCTGTAATTGCATCCAAGGTAGGTGGCATCCCGGAGATCATCGACGATACGCTGACCGGGCTCCTTGTAAATCCCGATCGACCTGGTGAACTGGCGAAAGCGCTTCGTTCCGTTCTGAACGACCCTGCAAAAGGAAGAGCCATGGGCCAGAAACTTCGACTGTGCGTGATTCGCGAGTTCACTTGGACACGCGCGCACGATCAATACGTCCGGTTAGTGAACTCTTGACACCGGTGCGAGCCATCGCCTGCGCACGGAATAAATGCAAAGAAGCCGGAGTTTGTTGATGAACTGGTTCGCTCAACGTTTTGAACTGTCGCGTGGGGGCAGTCAGGACAACATCAGACCGATGGAAGGGCTGCGAGGTTTTGCTGTCTTTCTCGTATTTCTGGTTCACTATGTGTCGCTGGTTGAACCTTGGGTCGCCAAGGAATCAATCACCTGGATCATAAGCCATGCCATGCACACCATAGGCAACAGCGGCGTGGATCTTTTTTTCGTCCTGAGTGGCTACTTGATCTATGGATCGCTGATGGATCGGCAGCAGCCCTTTCTAAGATTTATGTCAAGGCGCATCGAGCGAATCTATCCCGCGTTCTTGGTGGTTTTGCTCTTGTATCTGATGCTTTCATTCGCTTTTCCCAGTGAGAGCAAATTGCCTTCCACGTTCGCAGCAGGCAGTGTCTACCTCATCCAAAATGTGCTTTTGCTCCCAGGCATTTTTCCGATCGAGCCCATCATCACCGTTGCTTGGTCGCTGAGCTATGAAATGCTGTACTACTTAGCAATCCCGGGCGTGATCATGCTTTTGAATCTGCACCACCGCAGTGCTGTTTGGCGCACAACGTTTTTTCTTGTCGTCACTTTAGCGACTACGATTTACTGCGCATTGAATGGCGGGCACATGCGACTTGTCATGTTCATTGCAGGCATCCTCCTTTTTGAAAGCACCAGAGCCACCGCTTTATCCACTCCCTCAAGTCCGCTCGCCTTGCTGCTACTGGTGGCTGGTCTTTTGGCTCTGCTGCTGCCCCTGGGTGGGTCTGTGGGAAACGCCTTCAAAGTTTTGGTCCTGTTCTTTGCATTTTTCACAACCTGTCTGACTTGCTTCAAAAATCCTTCGGGAGGGCTCGCGCAAGCGTTCACCTGGACACCGCTTCGCTGGTTGGGAAACATAAGCTACTCTTACTACCTGATACACGGCCTTGCCCTCAAGTCAGCCTTTCTTATTCTTGCGAGCGTATTTCCCAGCGCTGTTCTGGGACCATGGTTCTTCTGGCTGCTTCTTCCCATCGCATTTTTGATGACTCTGCCCCCCTCAGCTGCCCTGTATCTGCTTGTGGAGAGACCGCTTTCGATCAAACCTCCTAACCCATCCCTCATAGTCAGTCACCACAGTGCGGACGATCCATCGCCCATCGTACGAGGGCATGAGACCTGATGGGCTACAGCGCTCGACCGACACCACAAAGAACGGATGATCCATGAATTGGGAACTCATCAAGAGAAAAGAAGGCAAAAATGGCACTGGCAACTGGGGAGATTTCGATCTCCCGCTGGATGCCATTTTCGAGGCTGCAGCCAACTGGAAAAAGGAAGTTGGCAACGAGCAAAAGCTCTGGCTTTGCTGGAACATTTCGCATCGATGGTCCTTGCTGCAGCAGCGCATGGTGCTTGAAGCGGGGTGGACTCCGGTGGTGGGCCACGACCCCAACTGTCAGCCAGAGCAACTCACGACCCTGCCTGGCTCGATCTTTATCGACTTCGGCAAAGAGCTCAAACTCAAAGTTGTGTGGCCACACTTCCCGCTGGAATTCGCCTTTTTGTGGGCTCCAAAACTTGCCTTCTGGCACGCTGATCTATTGATGCCCATGGAGAAGATGCACAAGTTTTCCTCCCAGTTTGACGCCCTTGAGAATGGTCAGATGGCTGCCGTTCATTCCACCGGTGGATTGCGTCATTACTTCAATCGCAAGACACATCGTTACTGGGAACTTCTCGGCTGCACCACGGAGGCGGCCAGCAGACATCAATTTGAAAAGGGCTGCGGCTGGTGGCGAAACTTTCACATTCATCCCAATGGCCCGCCCGAAGAGAAAGCACTGCGGGCAGAGTATTGGTACGACAGTGGCGTGGGCATCTCTTACTGGGAGCAGCAGTACAAGCAGCGTGTCGTGAGGTTGCACGAACGAGAATTGACTGCTGGCCACTGCAGTGAGATTGGCTACAAGAACTACAAGAAATCGAACCACAAAGGCCTGGAGCTGGACCTTAACTTCAACCTGGATTTGATGGCCCGAAAAATGGGACTGGAAGCCATGCTGCCAGCTTGATTCAACGGTGCCGTGTCACGCGCGGCGGCGAAACACCGCAGATCCCGCCTTGGTGAACTGGTGCTCGAATACAGGCTCGCTCATGAAAAGTTCCGACTGGGTCGGATTGCTGTAGACCACCCAGACATCCTGCGAATGCGTTGACATCGCTCTGACCCACACGTCGATCACCTGGCGCATCACACTGGCGCCAAATGGGTTGTAGAGATAGCAGACAACGGGCACCAATGGAGGTCGGTATTGCGCCGCATCACCGCACAGCAACTTGATGCGATCCACGTTGGGCCATCGGTCGCGTGCTGCCGCAAGGTTCTTTTGTGCAGTTTGATGCAGCTCATCCGAGAATTCAACGCCGGTGATGGTCTGAAAGCCGGCCTGCGCAGCCAGCAGCAAGGCCCTGCCCTTTCCGGAACCCAAATCGACAAAGGCGTAGTCGGCAAGCCTAATAGGTAAAGCCTCCATCACGGATCGAAACTGCGCCTCATCAATGGGTTGGTAGGGTTCGGCGCTTTCGCCAACAGTCCCCGTGTAGCCAAGCTCGCTCAAGTAAACCGCCCGCTGGGTTTCCACCCCGGGAATATGGTCCACCGAACTGCGTGGCATTCTCAGGGAGCCATGGCGCATCCAATGCTTGGTGTAGTAGCGCAGATTGTGAAGTAACAAGGGACCGAACATGCGCCAGCCGTGCCGGCGCCAAGCATTCCGCATCCGCTTGATTATTGCTCGCAGTTTCATCGTTCATCATCCCATTCAGAAGTTCGTCACAGGACAAAAACAGGGTACACGCAGCTCAGGTCAACCGATTGGCGATCTGCACCAGTTTACGCACCAACGGCCGCGCGAAGCCAAGTTGAGGGATGCGGGTCTGGGTGTCCGTCACCAAGTCGACCGGCCGCAACGAATTGGCCAACTCGCCCAAAGTCGACACCTCGAAGCGATCGTTGTGTGCCATCAAATGATCCAGGAGCGCCGTGAAACGATTCATAACGACCCTATCGGGCCGCAGGTCTTGATACTGCGCGTCTCGGCTCTTGACGAAGCTGAAGCAATGAAGCACCAGCACCACATGCTCCATGCCCGCTTGTTGAGCTTGCTCCAGCGATGAACGAAGCTCCCAGCTGCTCATCGAGGTTGGGTCCAGTGGGCGCAGCCCCTCGCGAAGCCGGGGCTCAGGCAGCATCTGGTGGGCCAGGGTCACGGGCAGCTCGAACATGCCGTCGACAACCTGCAAGGCATTTACTTTCAGACTGGTTTCATCGAATGAGCCCTTTCCCTTCACGACATGGTTGTAGCTCGAGTCGAGAACTATGCCTTGTTGAAGCAGATCCGCGAGCAGTTCCCGACTGCATGCCCAATTGCCTGCTCGAAAGACGCGTGGGCGCTCGCCCACCAGGCGCTCGAAGATCTCACAGGCCTGGGCCAGCGTGCGCCGCCGTTCAACGTCCTCAAGGCGCACCAGATCGTCGGTGCGTCGGGTAATTAGCGTGCCTTGCGCCAGCTGCTGCGCGTAGAAGTGGAAGTTGAGGTGGGTGTGCAGCTGCACATCCTGGCCATGATCCTTGAGATACGCCATCCAACGCCTGCTGTCATCTTCCCCGAACACCTGAGAGGCAAACACTTCTGCGAAGAAAGTGGCTTTGAAATTTCGCTTGACGAGTTGCTGGCAGATCCAACCAATGCCATGGTCCGCACCACCGATCCGGCAGTGGATCCGCCGGTCTGAGGGCACTGGCCTTAGCGTGGGATCGGACCACGCGCCGCCCATACTGTTTTCGGTATCGACAGTGAAGTAGACCTTAGTCTTCATGAGTCAGATGCTTTCCTCGTGACTTCAACTCATTGCACGGATCAAACGCTTAATCCGTGACTTCATACCCACAGCTTCAAAGAGTCGCCCAAGACCTTCATTGACCAGAGACAAACTTCGATGCAGACCCACCAACAGCATGTTGAACGCAGTCATTCGGAACAGATACAGATCGACATACTCGACCTTGCAGTTGGCAAACATGGACTTGTAGAGTGCCTCCCCCGGACCAAAGTCCAGGAACTTGCAATTCGGAATGGCGTGCGCATCTTTGGTGATGTGGTACAGCAAAACGGTGCCGGGCGACAGATCCGCGCTTTCGGGCAGATATCCGACGACTTCGTACTTGAGCACATCACCGGACACGCTGCACCAAGCGTAGGCAACAGGATGGTCACCATCGTGCAATAGATAGCCCCTGGCCCTACCCTCGCGTGCGAGTTTGTCCAGGTGGGCAACAAAAGCATCGTCCGTGGGCAGTCCGCTCTTGAGCAGTTTGTGCTGATAGGTCTGCTCAGAGATGCGCAACGCTTCGCGGTGGAACCGGGGCATGTCTGCGGGTGAGGTCATCAGTTCGACGCCGTTGCTTCCTTGTTGCCTTTCTGTGAACCGCTTCACAGTGCGGCGGAGGTTCTGCCGGGACTTCCCCGTGAACTTGCTGAAGTAAGCATCCCACGATTGCTGGATTTCGATGAAATGATGGACATCGCGATTGCGCACGTAGCGCAGCCAGCGGCCATACCTACCAATGCCTACATCAAAGTGGGCCGGCTGAATCCTTCGGCACAGAACGCCAACTGCATCCGCACTCAGAAGTACCTCGTAAGCCTCTGGCGCCTGCGGACTCGCAACCGTACCAAGATCGCGTTGTTCAATGACGGCCAAGCGGGGATACCACATACCGATCGCCCATTCCCCCAGCAGGAACCGCAGGCCGATCTTTCGTGGAACGATGAGTGGGTTGTTCATGGCTGGCGCACGTCTTGGCCCATCTGGCTGGCCGGCTGTACGTTCGAACGCACCTGATCGAGCACATCGGCCAGCAATCTCGCCTGGTCCTTCCGTGAGTACCGCTTGATCTGGGCGATGTTATCGTGCGAGATATCGACTCCTCCTGACGCCGTGAACTCGGCGTGAAGTTTCAAAAGCTTATGCATCACCTGCTTCGACGAATCGATGGAGGCCAGCTCGACACATTTGAAGGTTTCGAGCTTGCGAGCCGTATCGCCTTCGAAGTCGATCAATCCCAGGATGGCGCGGCCGGTGCGCAGGTACTCGTATATCTTTGCGGGGATCTGTGGATTGAATGCCCTGCCTTGAAACACTAACAAGACATCACTGCCCAACATTTCCGAGATGGCGTCCGCATACGAAATCGGAGGCAAGCACTCGACGATGTCATCGATGTCGTGCAGACGGGCCAAAGCCATGACTTCCGATTCGTGTCGCGCTGCGCGAAAGCGGATCTTAAGAGAGGCACGAGGCAACAGGCCTTGCTCAACAATCAGCTTCACGGCTTCAAAAAGTGCTCCTGGATCGCGCTCCTGCGGATAAATGACGCCGCTATGCAAGAGCATGAATTGATTTACCGGAACGCCCACGCGGACTGGATGCGCCGAGGTGAACACATCTTCGTCGTAACCGTTTTCAATCACCACGCACTTGTTGGCTTTGTCCGGGTAGCGTAATTGAAACGTCTGGCGCGCGCGCTCGGTGGTGAACACGCAAAACTTCGCATTCTGCATGGCGTAGGCCTCAATCCCCTCCCAGAGGCGCCGTTGCAACTTGCCCGATGGATAGCCTGGACTGAGCATCGGATCTCTGAAATCGGCCACCCACGGCAAACCGGTCAAACGATGCAGGGTCGCACCAATCAAGTGGGCACTTGCAATCGGATAAGTGCTCCAAATGAGTTGTGGACGCTCACGCCGGATTTCCCGCAAACCGGCCAGCGTCCCACCCAACCACCAACTGGACCAGCGATCGGGCAGGGCGAGTACATCGAGGTACTTTCGCTTGAAGCTCAGGTGCCGGGCGGCATCCAGGGCAAAGGCGCGAACCACCCGCGTGGTAGGGGGAATCTGCCGCAAGAGATCGCTACTGCATTCCTCGTACGCACGAGGATGGGCACTCAACACGGTCGGCTGCCAGCCACTGGAGGGCAAGTGCTTGACGAAATTGAGGGTGCGCTGGATGCCGCTGCTGCCTGCCTGGGGTGGAAAATGGAAGGCAACCATCATCGCCCGGCGCCCGGCCGGCTCATCAACCACCAAGGTCTTGGGACGTTGACACAGGTTTCTTATGAGCTGTAATGCCATGCGGGTTGGCGACGGCCCCCAAGGCGTAAAGCGTGGAATCTGGAACGGCGATGTGCCCGCCGTTGCAACACCTCGATGCGTCGTCAATGCATGCGCGTAGCCAGCCCGCTGCACCATGGCAATGTGCTCCGGGCCAAAGTCCTTGCCAGGTATTCCATTGGGATATGCGAATGCCGACACACGACCTCGAATTCGTGCTTCCAGGTCTTCACGCGCACCCGCGATCTCACGGTACGCAAAGTCCTGTTCACAACGGCTCAGTATGGGGTGGGTGACCGAATGTCCACCAATGCCAAAGCCCTTCGCATGGATGGCCCGAAGATCATCGGCGGACATTACCGGGACATTATGGCGCTGCGCTCCGACATGAGCTTCCAGTTGCTCGAGCATGCGCTCTTTGCTCTCAGGGGGCTGGTACTTGAGAAAGGCATCCAGTTGGCGAATCGCGTGCTGGCGATGGAACGCTGAGTCCAGCCGGATCGGCTGTAGCCCGGAGCCCTGCAGGAGCAAGGGCGCCAAGCTGTCAGGTGCGCGCTCTATTGCATAAAGGATTCGCTCGTTCCACATCGGCAGGCCATTGAACTGACCGGTGGTCACGAAAAAAGTGGCGTGAACACCGCGGCGCTCCAGCACGGGGACCACATTGGCCAACCACTCGGGGTAGCCATCATCGAAAGTGATGCAGGCTGAGCGCGGGGGTAGCTTGTCCGTTTGCAGTGCAGAAATGGCCTCCTGCAGCGGCAGGATGCGAAAAAAATGCATGGCCGCATCGAGAATACGCTCGAAACCGGCGAGATTTAGCTCGCCGGGATCCAGGATATGGGCATGCTTGGGTACCTTGTGGAACAGCAGCACCGTGAGCTTGCCGCGGGAGATCAGGTTGAAAAGCGGCGCCATTGTGCAATCAGATTCACAAGCGCTGATGGGTTGCATGGCTCAATCGGCGCTGCTGCTGCTTGATGACCTCCAACAGCATCATGCAGACGTACGGCAGCTCAAAGTAGGCTGCGCTGAGCGTTGAGCCTGTCACCACGAACGCAAGAAGTGAGATCCCCAACATGTCAGCCAAGTCGCCGGCCCACCGTTGTTCATCACCATTGGCACGCACGAGTTTCCAGATCTGCCGTCGGGTGAGGAAGGCATTGATCAGCAGTGCCAGAAAGAGGAACAAGCCCACGAACCCCATATCGCCCATTACTTCGAACCAGATGCTGTGCGCCGCCACACCGCTGCGATTGAGCACAGGCGTATCGATGAAGCCCAATAGTCCCTGCTCCAAGCGGAACTGGTCCCACACCGGAAAGGACTGCAGAGCTCGAAATCCCCCCCCCACGAACGGGTGGGCCACAGCAATCGCGGAGCTGACCTTCCAGGCAGCGACGCGCCCCATGAAAGAGGCATCTTGGTCTGCCAACTGAATGGTCTGCATGCGTGTGGTCCAGTCGTCCGGGGCAACTTCGGTGATCAACACAGTGGCCAGGATTACCGCAGTCAAGGCAGACCATCGCCGCCGGGTCCTGAGCACCACGGCCACACCCACGACAAAGAGGCCGATCAAGCCTGCCCGCGAGTGAGTGGCCATTACGGCCAAAAGTGTAAGCACCAAGGCACCTAGAAAACTCCAACGCGCCAGTCGTTTGGCGGCGTAATGCTGCAGGTAATAAATGACCGGTAACGCCATGAGCAAGATCAGACTCAGATGGTTGTTGTCACCGAACTTGGGATTGGACTGTGCGTTGTGGGCTCCGGCGCTTGCGATGAATTTGAGACCATCAAGCACACCGTGAAAACTCAGGGCCAGCGCCATCACCACCACAATTGCATGGATGCGAAAGCGATCGTTCGCAAGCATGGGCATAAGAAGGCAGAACAATGCGGTCTTGGCCACGTTGCCCCAGAGCTCCCAATTGCGCTCAAGTCCAGGGTAGGCGAGCGCGGCACACACGAAGCCATGAGCAACAAACAGGATCATGAGCACTGCGGTCCTGTTCGGCTCAAAAGGTTGGCGAATGACACCTTTGCGGAAGAGCACGGGCGCTAGTGTGATCAGGGCAAACAAAAACACATAGGGCACTCCTGACATGAAGCCGAACAGATAAAAGTTCAACGCAATCAGCCCGCCCCAACCCCACAATAGGTAGGCCGAAAACGGATTCATGAAAGCCAGGGGCACAAAGAAGAACATTGCGCCCAAAGCGACCAGATCACGCATTGTCATGACTCCGAACGTGCCCCTGTGGGGTAGTGCCCTTGCCAAGACACCCAGTGTCCCGGTAAGTGAACAGGTTCGTCGGGAGGCGCGCACCTGGCATGTCGCGGCGCTGAACCGTCCACAGCAGCATGATCACTGCAACGAGCTCTGCCAAAAGGATTAGACCTTCGATCATCAGCGCTCTCCAAGCTTTACCGCAGCACGCCCTTGGTGTCCAGTACCACCTTGTCCTTGATCACCTGCGGATCGATATCGCTGAATTCATGGTGGTCTACCAGCAGCAACAGTATGTCAGCCTTCTTCAGAACATCCTTCAGGTCGTGCAAGGGGAATGGGGCCCTGTCTTTCGCCACATTGGGGTCGCAGGCCATGACGGTGCCGATTCCCGAATTCAATAGCATCTTGACGATTTCCATCGACGGAGATTCCCGCACGTCGTCGATATTGGCCTTGAAGGTCAAGCCCAGGCATCCAATGACCGGATCCTTGAAGCGTTCTGCTTTAGCGCGGACCTTCTCGATCACCCAGTGCGGCTTAGCGTCGTTGACTTCACGCGCCGTGCGAATCAGACGCGCTTCTTCCGGTGCGCTCGAAACGATGAACCAAGGGTCGACCGCGATGCAGTGCCCGCCCACCCCGGGACCAGGCTGCAGGATATTCACGCGCGGATGACGGTTGGCCAGCGAGATGGTTTCCCACACGTTGATGCCCAACTTGTCGCAGATGACAGACAACTCGTTAGCGAAAGCAATGTTAACGTCGCGAAACGAGTTCTCCACCAGTTTCGACAGCTCTGCCGTGCGACTGTCGGTCTCCAGAATGGCACCGTTGCAGAACGTTTTGTAGAGTGAGCGCGCCTTGGCTATGGCGGCCTTGGTAGTGCCTCCAATGATGCGATCGTTGTCCACCAGCTCGCGTAGGATGTGGCCGGGCAACACGCGTTCAGGGCAGTGTGCAGTGTGCACTTTGCCGGCCAAGTCGGGGCGCAGGCTGGTGATGATGTGCTCAACCACTTCGGTGGTGCCTACCGGTGAGGTCGATTCCAGGATGACCAAGTTGTCCTCACGCAAGTAGGGCGCAATGGCCCGCGTGGCAGCCTCCACGTACGAGAGATCAGGTGCCTTGGCATTGCCGCCCTCTTCCCTGAAGGGCGTGGGCACTGCCAAGATGAAGGTATCGCCTTCCTCCGGGGTAAGCGATGCGCGCAGATTTCCACTGTTAACGGCCGAGCGGACCAGGATGTCGAGATCTGGCTCAATGATGTGGATATGGCCGGAATTAATGGTATTTACCGCGACTTCACTCACATCCACACCTAACACGGAGTGCCCCTTGGTAGCCAACATGGAGGCGGTTGGAAGCCCGATATAACCCAACCCCATCACCACAATTTTTTGGAATTCGCGTGCCATTTATATGTTCTCTTCCATATTTAGAATCGAGTCAATAATCCGCTGCACCGCCTTGCCATCGCCGTAAGGGTTGTGTGCCATCGACATTTTGGCGTACTCATTTTTATCTGTCAGCAATCGGCGTGTTTCACCTACAATTTTTTCACGCGATGTACCCACGAGGCGCACGGTGCCGGCGTCTATTGCCTCCGGGCGCTCGGTGATGTCGCGCATTACCAGCACCGGTTTACCCAGAGAAGGTGCCTCCTCCTGCACGCCACCTGAATCCGTAATGATGAGGTCAGATCGGTCCATCAGATACACGAAAGGCAGGTAGTCCACCGGATCCATGAGGTGCACATTGTCGAGCTTTCGCGCAGCGAGGATGTCAGCTACTGGCTGGCGCACATTGGGATTCAGATGTACCGGATACAGGATCTCAACATCGTTGTGTTCAGCAGCGATGTCCGCCAGTGCATGGCAAATGTTTTGAAAACCGTCGCCAAAGCTCTCGCGGCGGTGACCGGTGACCAAGATAAGCCGTCGATTCGGATTCAGGAAAGCAAAACGGTCTTTCAGCGCCTCTTGTGTATTGGTATCATCGCGCAGTTTTTTGACGACAGCCAGCAATGCGTCGATAACGGTGTTGCCGGTCACGTGAATTGAATCGGGCGTCACACCTTCCCGCAGCAGGTTGGCCTTGGCTGCGACCGTAGGCGCGTAGTGAATATCAGCAATCGCGCCAGCGAGGCGCCGGTTCATTTCTTCAGGGTAAGGTGCCAGCTTGTTGCCAGTGCGGAGTCCGGCTTCCACATGACCCACCAGAACCCGGGAGTAGTACGCGGCCAAGCTCGCCGCCAGCGTGGTGGTGGTGTCTCCATGCACCAGCACCAGATCGGGTCTTTCTTGCAACAGAACAGGTTTAAGCCCACTGAGAATGTTCCCGGTGATGTCAAACAAATCCTGCCCAGGTTTCATGATATTCAGATCATGCTTGGGCACGATATCGAATAACTTAAGCACTTGGTCGAGCATTTCGCGGTGTTGCGCCGTTGCGCACACCACCGTCTCGATATCGCCGGCCCGGTCCTGCAGGCCCTTGACTAGAGGAGCCATCTTGATAGCTTCCGGACGAGTGCCGAATATGACCATGACTTTCATCGCTTGTCTTTCATTAAGAAAACTTATCTTCTGACGGGCGGATGAAATGGCGTGCAGAAATCACTAAGCCTGAGCCGGTGGCACCCGCGAGCGAATCAAGTCCACCAAAGTCGACTCCAGCCCCTCAGGCCGCCCCGAAACCCACCAACTGAAAAACCCCCATACGCTGCAGAAAATAGCTCCAGCGAATGCACCAAACAGCAACTGCTGCCAGCTGGAAAGGTTCACTATTGCCATCAGATGTGTGCCAAGGACAAACAGACCCAGCGCGCCAAGCAAAGGGCGCCAAAGCGATTGCGCAATCGCACCGATGTGTAGTCCACAGAACTTGTGCGCGTACAAAGTGGTCATGCAAGCGCTGAATACGCTCGATAACAGACGAGCCCACACCAATCCGACCAAGTGAAACAATGGCAACAACACCACGACCCCTGCTGCAAATACTGCCAACTCCATCCACACAATGGCACTGAGCGAGCGTGTGTGACCGTTCAAGATCAACAGTGTGGCCACGGGACTCACTGAAAACTGTGCTGATGCAACCAATGCGTAAACAGCAACATATGACGAGGCCTGCACCCAAGACGGCCCCAGAACGACAGCAGTGAGAGGGATCGAGAATATTGCCACTCCAGCGGCAATCGGCATCGTGAAGGCGTTTGCCGCAGCCATGGTTTTGAGCACAGCGCCGTTTATTCGATGCTTATCGTTTTGCATGGCCGACAGCACGGGCAAAAAGGCGCGTACCAAGGGAGGCCCCAGCTCAGCCACAGGCATGCGCCCCAGGTCACCGCCTACATGGTATTCACCGAACTCCTGCGTTGAACCCACTCGACCTGCGATGAATTCGTCACTCCTTTGAAGGAAGAACGCCCCCAAAGAAGACAGCATGAGCCAGCGCGTTACACCCCAGATCTCACCCATATGACTAAAGCTCCACCGTGGGCGGTAAGGGTGCAGGACATAACTCAGCACGAAAACAACCAAATATCCGGCAGTGATCCCCAATACCAGCGCCCGGTAATCACCTAACAAATAGCCAGCCAGCAATGTGATTAGGACACGGATAACGTTGGACGTAACGTTAACTCGAAAATCCAGGGAAAAGCGGAAGTTCTTCTGCGCGAGTGTGAGACCGATGTTATTGACGCCGTCGAGCAACATGCAAAAGGCAAATACCCAAAGTACCGGTTGGACTCTTGGCTCCTTGAAGTAGGTAGCGGCCAATCCTGCACTGGCCACCAGCAGCACCGCCAACACCAGCCCCTGGATGGCCTTCAAAGTCCAGGCAGAGTCGATTTCATCGCGCGTGACATCACCCTTGCGCAGAAGCGCAGTGGCTACACCTAGATCTGTCATGGCGTGCACCATGCCGACAAAGAGCATAGCCATCGCAACGATGCCGTAGTCAGCCGGGAGGATCAACCGGGCCATGATGACAGTGTTAACAAAGCCCAGGGCCTTGATCGACCATCGGGTTCCCAAGGTCCACAAGGCACCTCGAATGAGTGCGTGCTTCGGGCTTTGCGTTCGCGTCATGGCAAACAAGCCCGGGACTTCGAAGCCATTGAATGAAGGCCAGCGACTGGCAAGGACTTGAGAGAGTTCATGTGGCCAACGAGCCCAAAAATATCGGACTGTATTGATCGACCATCGCCTGAAGGCCAAAATGATCGACCACCGTTTTCCTGGCAGCGGCGCCTTGAGCAATGGCCATGCTTTCGTCCAAGAAAACCGTCCATATTGCCTCGGCCATCGCCGCCTCGTCATCCGCAGGAACCAACTGTCCGTTCCGACCGTGTTGTACGACCTCGGGGGTCCCGCCCACGGCTGTCGCGACTACTGGCAATCTGCAGGACATGGCCTCCTGCAACGTGCAGGATGTTCCCTCGGCCTGCGACGGCAAAACAAAACAACGGAGTTGATTGAGAACGTCGGCCACATCAGAACGTGTACCCGGGAGCCAAGCCAGATCCTGTAGGCCGCCGCGGCTCAGTATCTGCTCGACTTCCTTTTTCAACGGGCCGTCGCCGACCATGACGAGACGCATTCGGTACCTCGCCTCTGGATGCTCGTTTATCAATCGTACGAATACGCGTGCAAGCATTGGCTGATTCTTGACGGTCTGCATGCGCCCGACGGTTCCGATGATCCAGTGCTCGGCCGCCGAGAAAGGGCAACCCGACAGGCCAACTCCGATGGCGTCCGCTGGACGGAAAGCATCGGTATCCACCCCATTGACGATCAAAGTTCTGCGGCACTGAGGAATTCCCACTCCGTCGGCCAGGTAGCGAAACAGGTCTTTCGACACCGCGACATAGTGGCTCACAAAGGGCCTGTAGAGTTTGCGCACGCGACGGTACTTCTTGCTCATCCCTTTGGGATCGTGTGAGTCCCATCCGTGCTCGGCGTGAATGCGTAGCGGCACCCTGGCCAACCAAGCCAGCGGCGTGACCTCTAGCGCAGCGAGGTTGCAAGTGTGGACCACGTGGGGTTTTATTTCACGCAGCAGCTTGTAAATGCGCGGATATAACGGTACCGCATGACCCGGCTGTTTTTCCAGTTCGATGAACCGCACACCTGGTTGGGTAATGCGATTCTTGAAATCGCTGATGGTGGTAAGCGCCATTACCACGTGCTCGAACTGGTCAGCTGGCAAACGGTTGATTAGTTGAACGATGACGTTTTCCAATCCTCCCGCCGAGAAGCTGTAAACCACATGAACGATCCGCCGGCGGAGCTGTGTGGTGTTCATATGGGTGTGGCCGCCGCACGGGTGACAGCAGTGGGCACAGCCTGTGCGGGCGTCTGGGCATAGCGGAGGAAAGCATCAAACATGATCAGCATCCACAACACCGTCGAGTGATCGTATTTGCGGTTCATATGCTGATTAATCAGTGCCCGCAGTGTCTCGACATTGAAATATCCCGAATCCAGCATGCGCTGGCTAAGCACCGACTCGCACATGCGCACGGCCAGTGGTCCCCGCAGCCAACTGGCCAATGGCACTGAAAATCCCATCTTGGGCCGGTACAACACGTCGCGCGGCAGTAGTGGCTCGAAAGCTTTTTTGAACACATATTTGCCCTGCCCACCATGGATCTTCAGGCTGCTGGGCAGCGTGGCCAGCCATTCGACGAGATGATGATCCATAAGCGGTTCCCGTACTTCGAGCGAATGCGCCATGCTGGCGCGGTCCACCTTGGTGTTGATGTCGCCGACCAGCCACGTCTTGTAGTCCAGATACTGGATTAGGGCCAGCGGATCTTCGGTCTGCGCTTTGCCTGCGTGCTGGCGAAACACGTCGAGCGAGCTGTATCCGCCAAGACTGCGCTGGAACTCCGGCGAAAAAAGGCGCTGGCGCTGGTCAACCCGCAGGTGCGACATGCTGTGGTGGTAGGCCTGTACCGTGTCCATGGCCATGGCCTGAAAGGTGGTCTTGGCGCGGAACATGCGCGGTGCCCAGTCGGCCTTGGGGTACAGAATGCCGAGCGAACCGAACAGCGGGCTGCGCAGGCCGTGGGGCACGCGGCTACGCACGCTCTCCTCGCCCAGGTGCATGCTGTAGCGTCGGTAGCCACCCAGGCTCTCGTCGCCTCCATCGCCCGAGAGCGCCACGGTCACATGCTTGCGTGCCATCTGGCAGACCCGGTAGGTGGGAATGGCCGAACTGTCGGCGAAGGGCTCGTCATAGAGCCTGGCCAAGGTATCAATGAGGTCGAAGTCGTCGCTCTTGACGATTTCGAGCCGATGGTCGGTTCGGTAGAGGTCGGCCACCTGCTGGGCAAAGGCTGATTCGTTGTAATGGGGGTCGTCGAAACCGATGGCGCAGGTGTGCACTGGCAAGCTGGACAATCCAGCCATGGTGGCTACTACGGCGCTGGAGTCAACACCGCCGGAGAGGAAGGCGCCGAGGGGAACGTCGGCGATCAGGCGTAGGCGCACCGACTCCTTTACACGCTCGCGCAGTTCGCTTTCAGCTTCAGCTAGATTGACGGGATTGTCATTGCTGAAATAAACGTCCCAGTAGGGCTGGGGCGCGGGCTGGCTGGGCATTCCGCGGCGCAGCAGCAATGTATGGGCCGGTGGGAGCTTGTGGGCCTGACGGTATATGCAACGCGGGTCGGCAACATAGCCCAGGGAAAAGTACTCTTCCACGGCCAGTGGGTCAATGCAGCGCACAAAACCGGGGTGGGCGGTTATCACCTTGAGCTCAGAGCCGAAGATGAAGCTGCCGTCAGGTAGCCAAGCGTAATGCAAGGGCTTGACGCCCATGCGATCGCGCGCGAGGAACAGCGTTTGTTGATTGCGGTCCCACAGAGCAAAAGCGAACATGCCGCGCAGGCGCTGGACGCATGCAGGACCCCAGGCCTCCCAAGCGTGGACGATGACTTCGGTATCGCTGCGGGTCTTGAAACAGTGCCCCATATCCTTGAGCTCGGGCACCAGTTCCTGAAAGTTGTAAATCTCACCATTGAAGACGATTCCCACGCTGTCATCTTCGTTGAACAGCGGCTGTTGGCCAGTGGTCAGGTCGATCACAGACAAGCGCCGGTGACCCAGCGCGAGGCCGGGCTCAAGGTGAAGTCCGTCTTCGTCGGGGCCGCGGTGAGACTGCATGTTGTTGATATGCGAGACCAGCGCTCGATTGAAGTTGCGCTGACCTTGGGTATCGAATAGGCCGGAAATGCCGCACATGATCAGTGCCCCTCGCGAACCATGCCAAGCGTAGTTCGCAAGGCACTGCCGTGAACAGAAAGGAAGGCCTGCAAAATGTGATTTCCCTGGGCTTCGGCCTCCGCAGTCGGTGCAATCGTCGGCAACACGGTATAGAGCACGATGATGGCTCCGTCATCGCCCCGTCCTGCAAGCAGCCCCAAAGCAGTGTGAAGCTTCGCCATAACGTCACTGGACATAAACCTGTTGTTGACCCAATAAAATCGCCACGTCAATATGCGATCCGTGGTGCGGGCCAACCCTCCTCCCTGCTCACGAAGCACCGCTGTCGCAACCCGCGTGGGCACGCCGCCGAAGCTCACATCACTGGTACCCGAGGAAACACGAGACCACCGCATGTCGTCGCTATCCACTAGCACGTTTGACGACGTCACCAACTTGCGCTTGTTGTTTTGCTGGCGGAAATAGGTGAGGTGCAACCCGACACGCTGACCATCCGGCCCTATATAGCCAGTGTGACTGCTCGCCGATGGGTTCTGGAAATTGGGCGTCCAGAATGCCGGGGCCGTATCCGCACCGTGCCAAGGAGGCTGCGCCTGCACGGCGGACAACACCACCGGATTGGAAGACACGCTTTGAAGAAGCGCAACCTTGGCCAGATGAGGAAATGCCACGACAGTCAGTGCAACCGCAAAAGCCACCCAAACATCCCTGGACGGAATAGCCGGTCTTTCGTGTACTGATGTGGTACTGCTCTCAACAGCCGATTTTTCGCCTGCCGTCAACTGGTCTTCCCAATGCGACCCAATGAGCAACATGAAGAAAATCACGATCCCGAAGAATACCCAGCCATAGATCAGGTGATCGACCCCAGTCGCAAGCTCATTGCCAGAGAAGTGTCCGATCATGACAATCATATAGGCGCGCAGCCAGTTGGCTACGAGCGGTACTAGGATCGAAATACCGACGAAGATCAGTCGCTTGCGTAAGCTCGTATAGGTAAGGTACGCAAATATGCAGCCGACCGTAATGGAAGCGATAAGGTATCGGATACCACTACAGGCCTCCACGACAGACCACGAGCCCGACGGGATAATGAATTGAAGACCCTCTCGATAGACGGGAATTCCCGTCCATCGCAGCGCAACGACTGTGAAGTCAGCGGTCCATTCCATGAGTTGCGGCAGCATAAAGTCGCCTATCGGAACTGCAAAGAATAGAAATGCCAAGGGAAATATCATTATCCTTGCGATGTCCCATCCGAGTATTACCGGAACGCTTAGAACGAGCAAGGCTACCAATGCAAGATGAGTGGTTGCATTCACCACTACCAAGTCACCAAGCAGCCAAAACACGGCCACGATGGTCATTAAGACCCCTGCCCACCTAGACGATTGTGGAGTCTTGATAACCCACCGATCCCTAATACGCCACAACAGCCAGAGCGTAATCAGCGGAACGACATAACCATGGGCGTACGTATCAGATGTGGACCAGATCGTAACCATGCCCAAGGCAGTGCGCCAAAAAAGAAGCAGAATTGCCATCTGCAGCAAACACAGTGCCAATAATGGCTGGCGCCACGGTTCTGGGATTCTTCTGATCAACGGCATCAAATGCTCAATGAAAGGGGCGAGTCTGCAAAGTTAATGACGAACTCACCGGAATCAGAAAGCTACCTGTGTCAACAAACGCTAGGTCTCGCGGGTTGGCGCGCCATGCACCAATAATCCCCATGTGCGTATATGGACAGAGGCCACGGATCGACCCCACAGACTCATCATCTCGAACATCTATGAAACCACCCAATAAAATCATATGTCGGTCCTGCAAACAACTCAATAGGTGACAAAAACAAACCTTAGTTCTGTCGATGAGTTGATCATGCACGCCGTGGGCGCACGTTAAATTGCTCTTATTCATGGGGCGCCTTTAGCGAGCGAATCCAGCGAGCATTTAATTTATAACCACCGATACCGGCTGACATGATTCTTGGAGGAAAATCTGATCCATACGGCCCCAACGAAAGTCTTGGAGCAATCGTGAAAATCGTTGCTCGGTGTGGCGAATGTTCACATAATGACGGAAACGCGTCTTGAGTCCGAGGCCTGGAATTTGGGGTTGTTCGGCGTCGATCTCCCAGGGGTGAAAGTAGAAGACGGCAGGTTCGGCGTCGCAAAGGTTGACCTGCTTAATCATCCACCGCGACAGTTCGTAGGGCAGTAACCGGAAGAATCCACCACCGCTGCACGGCAGATTACGGTTGAACACGCGTAGGGTGGTCAAAGGCACTTCAATTAGTTTCTCACGTATCTGGTGGGCAAACCGCGGCGCGTCCGGCATGCCGTAATGGTCGTGCTGAATTGGGTAAATGCTCGAGCTATAGCGATGGCCGACACGCTCAAGCGAGTCGAGTGCCCATAGGTTGCTCTCACCAATGGAAAAACTGGGAGCGCGGTAGCCCTGCACAGGCACGCCAGCGATGTCCTCCAATAAAGACTTAGCGCGCTGGATATCTTGGAAAAATTCCTGGGCGGAAAGGTCACTTACCCGTTCGTGGCCGTAGCCATGACTGGCGAGTTCGTGCCCTTCGTCCACAATTCGACGCACCAGTTTCGGGTAACGCTCAGCAATCCAGCCCAAGGTAAAGAAGGTTGCATGGATGCCACAGCCGTCCAGCAAAGCCAGAATACGGTCCATGTTGCGCTCCACGCGGCATTCGCGGGTATCCCATTCGCTGCGCCTGATGAAAGGCGCGAACGCGGACACTTGGAAGTAATCCTCGACGTCAATGGTCAGCGCGTTGGTGATGGGAAGCGTGCTGCACATGGTCGTAGGTCCGGGGTTAACTGGTGGCGTTGCCTGGACTCGGGCGGCGAACAGTGGCCACCAACTTTTGTAGATGCACCAGGATCTCAAGGTTCACGCGCTCTTGGCGCAGAACGCTGTGCTCAATGCGCAGCAGGCGCGCGCTCAGTTGCTCGGCCGCAATGTGCGCCAATTGGTGGTCCATGGTGTCGGCAAGCGCAGCGTCCAGGTCCAGGTCCAGCGCCAAAGGTTCTGCATTGCCTGCGGGGGGGCCATCGGAGTGCGTTTCTCCGACGCGCTGCAATGGAGCGTAATGCGCCCCCTCCCTGGGCTCTGCAGGAGGCATGTGCATTTCTGCTTGCAGCTCGTGGATGATCTCATTGACCAACTCAGGGTCGATATGGGTTCGGTCGCTCAGAAACCCTTGCAAGAGGACGCGATCGCACAGGTTGTTGATGCGCCGCGGAATGCCTCCCGTATGGCAATGCACACTGTCGAAAATTTCTGCATCGAAAGTGGGCTTATCGGTTGCGCCTGCGCATTTGAGGCGGTGCAGAATATATTGTCGTGTTTCATCGGCATCCAACGGTCCCAGATGGCATGCAGCAGTCACCCGCTGGCGCAGTTGCACCATGCCAGGACTTTGCAAGATTTGTCGAAATTCGGGCTGACCAACCAGAAAAGTCTGCAGCAATGCGTCGCGGCCATTTTGGAAATTCGAGAGCATGCGCAACTCTTCCACAGCCTGGGGCTGTAGGTTCTGCGCTTCGTCGACGATCAGTAGGCAGCGCTTGCCTCGCAAGGTCTGTGCGACAAAAAACGCTTCCAATGCCAGTAGCAAACCGCTTTTGGAGACCCCGTGCACAGGCACCCCAAAAGCAGCGCCCACCAGGCGAAGCGTGTCTTCAGCCCCCAGTTGCGTGCTCACCAGATGGGCGGCCACGATGCTGTCCGGATCCAGGCTGTCGAGCAAGCCGCGAACGATCGTGGTCTTGCCAGCCCCGACCTCGCCCGTGATGACGATGAAGCCTTCGCAGCGCATGACGCCGTATTCCAAGTAGGCACGGGCGCGTTGGTGCTGCTTGCTACTGAAGTAGAAGCCCGGATCGGGATTGAGCTGAAAAGGCTTGCTTTTCAAGCCATAGAACGCTTCGTACATGGATCAGAACCGGTGCGTGATGGTACCGATTACGGCCGATTCGCGATAAGGGATGGCGGGGCCACCGGAGACAACGCGGCGTATCTGGACTCCCCCGTTCGTCCGCGGCGCCAGCAAAGTATTCAAGCCGAATGAGAGCGAACGCACCCGCGTTTCCAGGCCAGAAACCGTGCCCATGCTTTGCTGCTCGATCCAGCTCGCATTGAGCGAAGAGTTCGGTGTGAGACGGTGTGCCAGCCAAAGGCTCCAGCCGCGCTGCCGAATACGGGTGTTGGTATCAAAATCGTCGCCCAAGGAACGCGCAATAGTGTCCAGGCGCCGATTGTCGGTCCGCGTCGCTGCCAGGGTCAGCATGCTGCGCTGGCCTAGAAACGCCAGCGACAGCTGCTGGGCCCGCTGCAATGAACTCGAAGACCGCAAAAAGTCCGGAAATACTTGCAGGTTGGCTGGCAAGCCCAGGCGTTCGATCTCTGCCAATACGAACTGGGTACGCCGGATGGGGTCGAGCTCCTGCCGGGCATAAACCCCGTTGAGCAGGTCGAACAGCGATCCTAGGGACGCCGACTGTGCGTTCTGCCCGCTGGAGACGCCCTGGCTGTCGGTGTAGCGCCAGACGGTGAGCCCGGTACGGTGCTCCAATACCACGTTATGGGCATTTCCAAAATACCTTCTTTCGTGATCGAAAGACAGGCGCGTACGCTCGGAAGGTTGCCAAACGGCGCCCAAGCCCACGATGCTGTTGGACTCACGGATCGGTGATAGCTGGTTGGTGGACTCGGCACCCACAACACCAGACACGGCTATCTGCGGCGAGATGGCATATACAAGATGGGCTCGCAGAGTGGCAGTATCAATGTTGCGGCCCAGAGAATAGTCAACGGTCTGTTGGCTGGCATCGACGGACCACCCGAGCACTTGGCCGCTGCTTCTGTTGCCCAGGCGCAAAAGCCAGTCCTGGGTCAGAATATTGGAACGAATTGCTGTATTGGTGTGGGTGTCTTGCGCACTGTAGCGCGCCTCGTAGTCTGCTAAGGAACCGAAGCGGCCGCGCAAGTACGGGGAGACACGGAAACTCGAGCTCTGCGTGGCATTGGGATTGGCCGGAGAGCCGCCGACTGGAGCACCAAAAGCCGATATGGGCTGCGATGCAACGACGCCTTCCACATCGACAAAGGCACGTTGTTCGATCGCCTCGATGACAGCGTTTGCGTTCAAGTTGTGCAATACGTGGTCAGAGCCCGTTCCCCGGGCGTAATGGATCCCACGGAGCGAATAATCAAAAAACCCCTTGATCCGGGCCGTGTTGCTGACCAGCCTTAAGCCTGGAATCACCTCCGTCACCTGATCACTGACGGGAGTGGCCTCCAGTCGGGCATTGCTGGTCACCGTATGCTGCAGTGATATTCGTGGCTCCATCCAGATACTGGGTTGCCGCGGCTCAGTGGATTCCTCCATTTGTTGTGCTGCGACAGGGCGTGCCACAAATGCCGGCGCAGTGACCAGCAGTAAAAAGGCACAGCGAGCGAATGGAGGGCTTACGACACGGCGGTACGTTGGCTTCACTCGGGCTCTCCTGTGTGCGTCATGCCGCGACAGCGGCTGATCGCGCTCTGCCATGCGTGTGCTCATAGCCATAACCATGGCCATACCCATACGCTCCCACGCCACCGGTGCGGGCTTGGTTGAGCACCATGAGCTTGATGGGACATGCCTCGATGGTGGACAGGGCGTGCTGAACCTGGGACTGCAGAGTCTTTTCCGCCTGGACCACCATGACAATCTGACCCATGTGGCTTGCCAGCGCCCGTGCTTCGGTAGTGAGCAGCAAGGGTGGCGAATCGAAGACGATAATGCGATCGCTGTAACGCTTGCTCATATCTTCCAGCAACGCGACCATGGCATCGCTGGCCAATAGTTCCGTTGCGCGTTGGTGGGGAAGCCCTGTAGGTAACAAGGTGAAGTTATCAATATTGGTGCGCAGCAGCACATCGGACACACCAATCGTCGGATCGAGCAACAGATCCAGCAAGCCACGCGCTTGCGGCAATCCCAGCGTGCTCATGACCGAGGGGCGCGCCACATCCGCGTCCACCAACATCACCGTATGGTTCAGCTCCATCGCCATGCTCATGGCCAAGTTGATGGCCATGAAGCTCTTGCCTTCCCCAGGCATGGCACTGGTCACCATGATGAGGTTGCCGTTGGCCACCAACGCCGCGCCTTTACCAGTTGCATTGTCCAAGAGGGGACGCTTGATGACGCGAAACTGGTCCGTGGTGGCTGAGCGAGGTGCGTTGGGTGTGACAAAGCCGGCTGCAGCCAACGATGCCAAGTCGACCTGGACACTTTTTGAAACTTGCTTCGGCGACGAAGCGTCCTCAGCACTTTTGCTGCTTTGGAAGAGAGACTCGGCCACTGGCAGACTGGACTTCGTTTGCTGTGGGGCGCTAGTCGGATCAAGGTGTACCGCTTCACCCGGAACGGGCGTACCAGCGTTACGCAATTGCTCTAAGCGCTGAGCGGCTTTTTCAATGGAGCTGGTCATGGTTGCGTCTCATCCGAGGAGGCGAGTTTGGTAGGACAGTGCTGCCATACCGCCTGCGTAAAGAACAATGAGAGCCATCAACGCCAGCATGAAGCGCCTGAAGCTGCGTTTCTCGCGTTGATGTAAGTCCTCATTGGGAATCAGGTCGACAACGCCCAAGAGAGGCAAGTGGGTTAACTGCCGCAGCGCCGCGCCGTCGAAAATTACCGGCCGGATTTGGCTCACAACAAACGCGATGCCCAACCCGGCAGCCAGTGCCGCCAACAAGGACACCGGCAACAACAAAACCCTGTTAGGAGCCACAGGCTTTGGGTTCACACGCGGCGGGTCGATGACACGGAAATCGGCCACGCTGGACGTGTTTTCCAGCTCACCTGACATTAAGGCAGACTCGCGCCGCGACACCAAATCCGCGTAGTTTTTCTGGTGAATTTGGTAGTCCCGATTGAGCTGTGCCAACTCCGCCTCCAGCTGCGGCGCCACCTTCAGCTGCTGCTGTATGTGGCTGGCGCGAGATTCGTATTCAGCGACGCGCGCGCGCAAGGAGGCGGCCTGCACTTCGGCCGCAGAGTATGCTCGACTGAGCTCCAGCACGGCCGGGCTGGATGGCACGGAGTTCGTCGCAGGAGATTCCAGTGCCTTTCGTCGCAACTCTTCCACCTCTAGGCGTTTTTGCGCTTCGAGTTCCTCGATCAAACGGCGCGTATTGGTCACGTCAGGGTGCGCATCGGTGTAGCGCTGCAAAAGCGTATCCAAATTGCGTTTTTGCACGTCTAAACGTGCGTCGATCTCCGGGGTCTGCACCGGGGCTCCCAATCCCGCGAGAGACTGCTGAGATTGCAGACGGAGCGTCTCCAGTTGGCGACTGGCGGCAGCGCGCGCGCTCTCGGCCTCCCGCAGTTCGAGGCGCGCCTGGCTCAGCATGTTGGCAATCTCTGCGGCGCGTCCCGCAGAGTCCAGTCCCGCTTGGGACTGCATCTGGATATTGCGCAGTTTGAAATCTTTGAGCCGGCTTTCGGCTTCGGTCAGCTTGGCCTCATAGCTTTTAATTTGCTCATCAAGGAAGCGGCGCGCGCTGTCCGAGTCCTGGCGCGAAGCCCCTAAACTGGACTCGACAAAAATCGTCAAGAGGGACTGGACAACGCGCTGCGCCACCTCCGGGCGCTGAGCGCTATAGGACAGGGTGTAAAGATTGTCGCGCCCCGCGCTCTGGATGCTGATCGCTTTGGTAACGGCATCCACCAACGCATCCTTGTCTGCCTTGGTCTTCACCCCCAAATCGAGATCGACCTGGCGCACCAGCCGCTCCACCGTTGGCCGGTTGATCAACGTGCGGCTGAGCATGGCCACCTGCTGCTCGATGTTGGGCTGCACGGCAATGCCTGTCATGAGCGGGCGCAAAATGGATTGCGTATCCAAGAACACGCGTGCCGATGCCTGATAGTGGTCGGGCATCAACAGTACCACCCCTATCCCTACTACCCCCACAAGCCAGGCAACAAGCATGGCCAACCGGCGATAGGTCCACATCCCGCGCACGGTTGTGGTGATCTGACTTAAAAGCTCGTCCATCCGCCCCCCTATCGCATGCAAACTGCGCGGTCTATCGCGTGATCGCTCCGACTGTGCCCATCCGCGTCAGAACCATCCTTGGGGAATGATGAGAATGTCGCCAGGCAGCACATCCACATTGGCATCGATGTCACCGCGCTTGATCAGATCGTTCAAGCGCACGGTGTAGCGCTTGTTGCCCTCTGCTGCCCGCACGAGGGTGGCGCGGTTACCATCCGCGAAATCGGTCAGACCTCCCGCAGCGATAAGCACGTCGAGCACCGTCATGTTTTGTTTGTAGGCAAGAAACTGCGGTTTTGCCGCTTCGCCAACGACACGGATCTGCTCGCTGTACGGGCCGACGAAACCTGTCACGATCACGGTAACCACCGGATCGCGCACATATTTGGCCAGCTCTTTTTCCACATCTCGTGCGATTTGCGCCGATGTCTTGCCCTGCGCAACGAGCCCGTCCACCAACGGCGTAGACACTTGGCCATCGGGCCGTACCGGCACGCTTTGTGATAACTCGGGGCTGCGCCAGACGATGATGTTGAGCATGTCGCCTGGCCCGACGATATAGTTGTAATCGGGGGCAGATGCCTTGACCGGGGCTGCCGGGTAAGCGCCGCCGAAGCCGGAACAGCCAGCCACTGCGACGGCCACACCGCCCATACCCACCACACGAACCACTGCCTTTAGAAGCCCAGAGATGTATTTCTGCATGGAGAACTTTCTACAAAGTTTGCGGAAGTATCAAATGGCTAGAAACAATACAAGACCGTTGCAGCAGCATACCTTGAACGAATGCGGAATGCAGCAGCATTTTCCTGGGGTCCATGGACTTCGGCAACCCTGCCGCGGCGCTCTCGGCGCATCGCCCCTGTCCTTAGCCTGAGTTCCTTTTACGCTACCCGTTCAAGCCGACAGATTCAAGCTCCGTAATAGTCACGGTACCACCGAACGAAGTACGCCATCCCTTGCGCCAGTGGCGTGGATGGCGCAAATCCCACCCAGTCCCGCAGTGCCGTGGTGCTGGCATAAGTCGCCGGCACATCCCCCGGCTGCATGGGCAGCAATTGCTTGGTGGCCACCTGTCCCAGCGCACATTCCAGGCAGCCGATGAAGTCCAGCAGTGGCACGGGGTCGCTGTTGCCAATGTTGAAGATGCGGCAAGGGACACCGCCCTCGTGCTCGGGCGTGGCAGGGCGGTCCAACACCCGCAACACCCCCTCAGCTATATCGTCGATGTACGTGAAATCACGCTTCATGTCGCCGTGGTTGAATACTTGGATCGGCTCGCCTGCCAGGATGGCGCGGACAAACAAGTGGTACGCCATGTCGGGCCGGCCCCAGGGACCATAGACCGTGAAGAAGCGCAGGCCTGTGGTCGGAAAACCGTAGAGGTGGCTGTAGGTGTAGGCCATCAGCTCATTGGCCTTCTTGGTGGCAGCGTACAGGCTTACCGGGTGATCGACCGCGTCGGTTTCGGTGAATGGCATCTTGGCATTACCGCCATAGACGCTGGAGCTGGAGGCATAAACCAGGTGAGCGACGCTCTGGGCGCGACAGCCCTCCAGCACATGGCCAAAGCCTGCGAGATTGGAATCGAGATAGGCATAAGGATGCGTGATGCTGTAGCGCACGCCGGCCTGGGCGCCCAAATGGATGACACCATCGAACCGTTCGGTGGCAAACAACTTGGCCATGCCCTCGCGGTCGCCCAAATCCAGCCTGAGAAACCGAAAACCAGGTGTGCCTTCGAGCCGTCGCAGTCGCGCCTGCTTGAGCGCGGGATCGTAGTAATCGTTGAGGTTGTCCAGGCCTAAAACCCGGTCACCGCGTGCCAGCAGGCGCTGGGCCACATGGTGGCCGATGAAACCGGCCGCACCAGTCACGAGGATGTGTGAGGGCATTCGCTCTGTTGGCATGGCAGGTGCCTCCGGAAAATTGGCGTGCCGTTAACGCCTATAAATGTCGTCCAAACGCACGATGTCGTCCTCGCCGAGATAGGCCCCCGCTGCACGTCGACCATCTCCAAGTGGACCTGTCCCGGGTTTCGATCCGGTGCGCGACGCCCAGAGGAATATGCCTGGACCGGTTCTCGGACGTCAGGAACACGTCGTCGCCCTTCACTCAGGCCGTGCCGCGCACGACCACCCAGTGCTCGGCGAGATGGTAGTGCATTTGCAGCGGCAGCTTGCCACCGGGCTTGGCCACGATGGGCTTGACCTGAAATCGCTCTCCCGCATCGATGCTGTCCTACCAGCCACCAGGGGGTGGCACACCTTGCAGTGCAGCGGCCCTTCGGTGCAACTTTTGTGCTTGAGGCGGTCGACGATTTTTCACGTCCTGGGTGTAGCGTTGATGGACCACCAGCACTGCGTCGGGCGCCTCCACCATGACCAGCCTTGCACGCCCATGCAGACCAGCTTAGGCGTCTGAAGAAAGCGCCAAGGTGTCGCAGCTGTCCTGCATGAGGGTCCGTCGCTGCGCCACATGGCCGTCGCCGTCCTTGGGCAGGATCTGCCACAGGGCATAGCGCGCCCCAGGCGCCCCCATCGGGCCTACACAGCGCCAACGCATGCTAGCCCGATGCACGCAGCACAAACAGCCTACTGTTACAAAGGTAGTCGCCCGATCGCACGTAACCCTTGGCCGTTGCAAGGTCGGGTTTTCCGACAGAACGGTCTATGGTGTGCGCCCCGTCGCGGCCGACCGGGGGGCTGGTCTGGATGTAGTCATAGCCCGTCTCTGGGCGATCGGGCGTGAGCCCAAAAGGCGCGATGGCACCCTCCTGTGCCAGCAGCGCTGGCTGGGCAATGGCATGGTCTGCAGGCATGACTAGCAGCAGCATCGGATCGGTGCCGCCGTCCTGGGCGGCCAGCGCAGCGAGCGTCAGGGCGGGGGCTGTATTGCGGCCATGGATCTCCAGCACGATACGGGCCTGCGGCCGATCAGACGCACAGATGCGTGCCCGAGCCGCCCGATAGCACCACGGCTGAATCGTCAACATGCAGGCCTACCGTTTGTCTGGGTGCAAGGTCGACGCATGCGCTCTACCCACCGCGCCGGACGCGCATGACGGGGGCGGCGCCTGGCGCCGACGAAAAATCACCGGGTAACAACGGTATGGCGGCAAGAACGCAGGCCCCATTTCGCACGGCGCTTCGCAGGGCTGAGTCACTGCGGCTTCGTGCCGCCAGGCCGCCTTATTCCATTTGATGGCACGCAAGCGCTGCTTGGGGTCCGTGTTTGCAGCGCGCCCGCCGCGCCGCGGGTGCGCTCCTACAATGGCCCCGCCCCGGCCATTGGGGCAAGCTTGCCTCCCATGAGCCAGTACTTCGTTCTCTTCGTTTGCATGGGCAATATTTGCCGCAGTCCCACCGCGCAAGCGGTGTTCCGCCAGCGCGTCGCAGCGGCGGGGCTGGCGCAGCGCGTGCGCATTGACTCTGCGGGCACCCACGCCGCGCCCCAGGGCGAGGCACCGGATCCACGCGCACAGGCCCATGCACGCCAGCGGGGCTATGCCATGGACGCGATCCGGTCGCGCCCGGTTCACGAGGGCGATTTCCACCGGTTCGATCTGCTGCTGGCCATGGACGACCACAACCTGGCCTTGCTGCAGAGCCGCTGCCCGCCGGCGCTGCACCCGCGCTTGCGGCGCCTGACCGACTTTTGCCTGCGCAGCAGCTGCTCCGTGGTGCCCGATCCCTACTACGGCAATGCCCAGGGTTTCGAGAATGTGCTGGACTTGCTGGAAGACGCCTGCGACGGACTGCTCTTGCATGTGCGCCGGCAACTGGACTCGGCGGGATGAGCATGCGGCGCGGCCGCGGGACGGACGCAGGGCGGGCCCCAAGCGCCTGGCGACAGAAGCCCCGCGCGGAGCTGGACTCGCGAGACGCTCAGGCCGCGAGCGCGCCCCGCATCGCGGTGATCACGTCCCGGTAGTCGGGCTTGCCAAAGATGGCGCTGCCGGCGACGAAGGTGTCTGCCCCCGCGTCGGCCGCGCGGCGGATGTTGTCCACCTTGATGCCGCCGTCCACTTCCAGTCGGATGTCGCGGCCCGTGGCATCGATGCGCCGTCGCACCTCTTCGATCTTGCGCAGCGCCGAGTCGATGAAGCTCTGGCCGCCGAAGCCGGGGTTGACGCTCATGATGAGCACGAGGTCGATGTCGTCGATCACCCAGTCGAGCACATCGAACGGCTCGGCCGGGTTGAACACCAGCCCGGCCTGCACGCCTTGGGACTTGATGGCCTGGATGCTGCGGTGCACATGGTGCGTGGCGTCGGGGTGGAAGCTGATGAGATCGGCGCCGGCCTGGGCGAAAGCGGCAGCCAGCGCATCGACCGGCTGCACCATGAGGTGCACATCGATGGGGACGGCCACACCCTCGGGCGTGACGGCGTGGGGCTTCAAGGCCTGGCAGACCATGGGGCCGAAGGTGAGGTTGGGCACGTAGTGGTTGTCCATCACGTCGAAGTGGATCCAGTCGGCTCCGGCAGCGATGACGCTGCGCACTTCGTCGCCCAGGCGGGCGAAATCGGCAGACAAAATGGAAGGGGCAATGCGGTGGGTGCGGCTCATGCCTGCAATTGTCGCAGTTACCATTGGCCGATGCCAAAGTACCAATTCCAGGTCGAAGTGCAACCCGAATACCTGCCTGAGCAGTCGTCCCCGAATGCGGGTGTGTTCAGCTTTGCCTACACCATCACCATCACCAACGCGGGCTCCGTCCCGGCGCAACTGGTCTCGCGCCACTGGATCATCAGCGATGCGCACGGCCACACCGAAGAAGTCCGGGGCCTGGGCGTGGTCGGGCACCAGCCGCTGCTCAAGCCCGGCGAGTCCTTCCAGTACACCAGCGGCTGCCAGCTGCGCACGCCCAGCGGCACCATGCACGGCAGCTTCTTCTGCGTGGCCGAAGACGGCGAATCCTTTGACTGCGCCATCCCGCTGTTCGTGCTCGAAGCGCTGGACCCGGGCGAGCCCAGCCAGCCCCTGAGCAGCCGGGTGCTGCATTGAAGGTCGCGCCCCTGGACTTGGCCGCCCTGCTGGCGCGGCTGGATCCGCAGGCGCCGCTGGCCGAGCGCCACCTGTGGCTGATCGCTCTGCTCGACTGGGTGCGCGGCGCGCGCGACTCGGTGCCCGCCAGCCTCGGGCGCGTGCAGCTGCTGATCGATGCTGTGGAGGCGCGCCACGACGTGCGCGCGCGCCTGCAGGCTTGGTGGGCCGCGCTGGTGGAGACGGTGGACGTCACCACCTTGCTGGCCGATTTCGGCTTTGCGCCGCGCACGGCACTGGTCAGCGAACTGGCCGAGCGCCTGCGCCGCAAGCTGCTGCCCAGCAGCCCCGAGACCATCGATGCCTCCGAACTGTTCACGCTGGCGCTGCCCAGCGCCTTCGATGCGCAGTGGCTGGGGGCGCTGCACGAAGAGCAGCTCGAGCGCCTGGTGGCACTGCTGGCGGACGGCGAGGGCCACACCACGCGCTGGCAAAAAACCCTGCTCGACGCCATCACCTACTGCGCCGGCCAGATCCTGTCCACCGGCTATGCGCCCGAACTGCGCCTGCGCATGAGCGAGGCCGCGCGCGAGGCACAGCCGTTCCACGCGCTGATCCGCGATGTGGAGAGCCTGCGCGTCGAGGTGCTGCACGGCCTGCGCACGCGCGACCGGCTCGACGAATCGGCGCAGCGCCTGCGCGAGCGGCTCGATGCCTGCCGCAGCGCGGCATCCACCGTGTATGCGCACTTCGAAGACAACGGCATCTCGGTCGGCCTGGTGTTCCGACTGCGCCAGCTGCGCGTGCGCATCCTGCGCGTGCGCGAACTGCTCGAATGCGTGCTCTCGCCCACACCGGCCGTGAGCGCGGCGCGGCTGCTGGCCCACCTGGTGCAGGTCGGGCAGGAGCGGCGCAGCCTGCGCGCGCTGCTGGCGGCCAACTCCTCGCTGCTGGCGGCCAAGGTGGCCGAGCGCAGCGCCGAGACCGGCGAGCACTACATCACGCGCACGCGCGGCGAATACTTTGCGATGGTGCGCAACGCCGCCGGCGGCGGCGCCGTGATGGCATTCACCACGCTGCTCAAGTTCGCTCTGTACGCGCTGGCGCTGTCGGCCTTCTGGGGTGGCTTTGTCGCCGGCATCAATTACGCGGCGAGCTTTGTGCTGATCCAGCTGCTGCACTTCACCGTGGCCACCAAGCAGCCGGCCATGACGGCGCCGGCCATGGCCGCCAAGCTCAAGGACATCGATTCCGACAGCGGCGTGGCCGAGTTCGTCGACAAAGTGACCTACCTGGTGCGCTCACAGGTGGCGGCGGTGCTGGGCAACGTGCTGGTGGTGTTCCCGGCCGTGCTGGGCCTCACGGCCCTCTGGGCCCTCGCCACGGGCGGCCCCGCGATCAGTGAAAAGAGCGCGGAGCAGGTACTGGACTCGCTGCACCTGCTGGGGCCGTCCCTGCTGTTTGCGGCGTTCACCGGGGTGCTGCTGTTTGCCTCCAGCATCATTGCCGGCTGGACGGAAAACTGGTTCGTGCTGCACCGGCTCGACTCGGCCATGCGCTACAACCCGCGCATCACGCGCCTGCTGGGCGCCGCGCGCGCGGCGCGCTGGGCGCGCTTCCTGCGCGACAACCTCTCGGGCCTGGCGGCCAACATCTCGCTCGGATTCATGCTCGGGCTGGTGCCGGCATTTGCCAGCTTCTTTGGCCTGGGGCTCGATGTGCGCCACGTCACCTTGTCGACGGGCCAGCTGGCCGCCGCCGCGGCGAGCCTGGGCCCGGACGTGCTGAGCCACCCCGCGTTCTGGTGGGCCGTGGCCACCCTTCCGCTGCTTGGCGCCCTGAATGTGAGCGTGAGCTTCTACCTGGCCTTCCTGCTGGCGCTGCGCGCGCAGAACGTCACCGGCGTGGAGCGCGCGCGCATCTATGCCGCCGTGCGCGCGCGCCTGCGCTCGAAGCCGCTGAGCTTCTTCGTGCCCGGGCGCCAGGACAACTGAGGCCGGCCCATGCCCTCCTCCCTGCCGGGCGTGCCACTGTCCTACAGCGAACGCCTGCAACAGACGGTAAATTCAGGCCATCGCGCCGGCGCACGGCGTGCGCCCCCCAGGGTGCGATCCCCCTTCTCTGCGCGCACATGCCGCGCTTGACGCACAAGGACCCACACACATGAACGAGATCCTGTCTTTCTGGGCGCAATGGCTGCGCCCCTCTGCCGGGCTGCCCACCGTGCAGTGGTCGCTGCTGCTGGCCATGGCAGCCATGGCGGGCTACCTGTGCCAGCGCCACATCGGGCTGCCCAAGGTCGTCGGCTACTCGCTGGTCGGCACAGCGGCGGGCCTCGCAGGCTTCAGCGGCGCAGTCTGGCCGCTGCAGGGCATCGGCCTGTTCTTGCTCGAACTGGGCATCTCCGTCGTGCTGTTCGAGTGCGGCGCACGCATTCCACTGCGCTGGTTCCGCCACAACCCCATGGTGCTGGTGCAAAGCGTGCTCGAGTCGGCGCTGACCTTTTTTGCCGTCTATTGGACGCTGGTGTGGCTCCAGGTGCCCGAGCGTGTGGCCGGGCCGCTGGCCGTGGTGGCGCTGGCGGCTTCGCCCGCCGTGCTCACGCGCGTGGTGAGCGACACGCGCGCGGCCGGCCCGGTGACCGAGCGCGCCATCGTGCTGGCCACGCTGTCCACGCTGTACGCCCTGACGCTGGGCAGCGCGCGGGCCGAGCTGATCCACCGCCCGGCCATCTCGCTGGCCGACACGGTCTACCCGGTGGTCGTGGTGCTGGGCGTGTCCATCATCGTGGCCGCGCTGCTGGCGCTGGTGATGCGCATGGCGCTGCGCGCCATGAGCCCGACCAGCGAGAACACCTCCATGCTGCTGCTGGCCCTGATCGCCGCCAGCACCGCCGTGGCCGCGCACATGGGTGGCTCGGCGCCGCTGGCCGCGCTGCTGGGCGGCATGCTGCTCAAGCAGCTCAACCCGCGCCCCTGGGCGTGGTCGCGCCAGCTCGGCACGGCCTCGTCGCTGCTGACCATGCTGATGTTCGTGCTGGTCTCCACCGTCGCCGCGCAGGCCGACTGGAGTGCTCCGGTGGCCGGCCTGGTGCTGGTGCTGATCGCCGTGCGCCTGCTGGCAAAGGTGACAGGCGTGGCCATCGGCAACGTCGGCAGCGGTGCCAGCTGGCGCCAGGCGCTGTGGGTCGGCGGCGCGATGACGCCGATGTCGTCGATCGCGCTCCTGATCGCATCGCAGTTCGTCGTTGCCTCGCCCGCCACCGGCCAGATGATCGCCCGCGTGGCGCTGCCCGCCATCCTGCTGATGGAGGTGCTGGGCGCCGTGATCGCCACCATGGCCATCTACCGCGCCGGCGAGAGTTCCAAACCCTGGGCGCCACTGACGACACGCGCCAGCAACGGAGACACCCGTGAGCCTTGAAGCCTTCCACCATTCCGAACCGCTGACGCTGGGCGTCGAGCTCGAACTGCAACTCGTCAACACCCACGACTACGACCTCGCGCCCTATGCCGAGGACATGCTGCGCCTGATGCTCAAGAACCCGCTGCCCGGCAGCGTGGTGCCCGAGATGACCAACAGCATGATCGAGATCTCGACGGGCATCTGCCACTCGTCGAGCGAGGTGCTGGGGCAGCTGAGCCCGATCCGCGACGCGCTCGTCAAGAGCGCCGACAAGCTCAACATCGCCGTGGTCGGCGGCGGCACGCACCCGTTCCAGCAATGGCACGAGCGGCGCATCTACGACAAGCCGCGCTTCCAGGAGCTCTCGCAGCTCTACGGCTACCTGTCCAAGCAGTTCACCATCTTCGGCCAGCACGTGCACATCGGCTGTCCCGACGCCGACGCCGCGCTGCTCATGCTGCACCGCATGTCGCGCTACATCCCGCACTTCATCGCGCTGTCGGCGTCCAGTCCCTATGTGCAGGGGCAGGACACCGCGTTCGACTCGGCGCGGCTCAATTCCGTGTTCGCGTTCCCGCTCTCGGGCCGCGCCCCCTGCGTGCTGACCTGGGCCGAGTTCGAGCAGTATTTCGACAAGATGACGCACACCGGCGTGGTCAAGAGCATGAAGGACTTCTACTGGGACATCCGCCCCAAGCCCGAGTTCGGCACGATCGAGATCCGCGTCTTCGACACGCCGCTGACCATCGAGCGCGCCGCCGCGTTGTCCGGCTTCGTGCAGTCGCTCGGGGCCTGGTTCCTGGCCGAGCAGCCCTTCACGCCGACCGAGGATGACTACCTCGTCTACACCTACAACCGCTTCCAGGCCTGCCGCTTCGGCATGGACGCGGTCTATGTGGACCCGGCCACGGGCAGCCACATGCCGCTGCGCGAGCACATCATGCGCACCATGGACCAGATCGCCGGCCACGCGGCGGCGCACGGCGCCTCGGGCGCGCTGCACCTGCTGCGCAGCGAGGCCCATGCCGGCCAGAACGACGCGCGCTGGCTGCGCGAGCGCCAGCGCGAGGAGCAGCTGCTCGCCGAGGTCAGCCGCCAGGCCGCGCAGCGCTTTCGCGGCATGCCGGTATGACCGCGCCCCTGGCAGCGGCGCCGAGCATGGGCGAATTCGACCTGATCGCGCGCTATTTCACGCGTCCGGTGCGCCGCGCCGCGCTCGGCGTGGGCGACGACTGCGCGCTGCTGGCGCCGGCCCCGGGCATGCAGCTGGCGGTGTCGAGCGACATGCTGGTGCAAGGCCGGCACTTCTTCGCCGGCACCGACCCCAAGCGTCTGGGCCACAAGGCCCTGGCCGTCAACCTGAGCGACCTGGCGGCCTGCGGCGCACGGCCGCTGGCGTTCACGCTGGCGCTGGCCCTGCCGTCGGCGGACGAGCCCTGGCTGGCGGGCTTTGCGCGCGGCCTGCTGCGGCTCGCCGACGCCCACGGCTGCGAGCTGGTCGGCGGCGACACCACGCGCGGCCCGCTCAACATCTGCATCACGGTGCTGGGCGAGGTGCCCGCCGGCCAGGCCCTGCTGCGCAGCGGCGCGCGGCCCGGCGACGACATCTATGTGAGCGGCACGCTCGGCGATGCACGCCTGGCGCTCGAGGCGCTGCAGGGCCGCGCCGCCCTGCCGCCGCTGTGGCTGGCCGCCGCGCGCGAGCGTCTCGAACGCCCCACGCCACGCGTGGCGCTGGGCCTGGCGCTGCGCGGTGTCGCCAGCAGCGCGCTGGACGTGAGCGACGGCCTGCTCGGCGACCTGGGCCACATCCTGCGCGCCTCGGGCGTGGGGGCCCGCATCGACACCTCGAAAACTATCGAATTGATAGCTGCCAGCGCTTATCCAGCAAGCGCCCGAGGCATGATCGACCCCGAACTGCTGCACCAGTGCACGCTCGCCGGCGGCGACGACTACGAGCTGGCCTTCACCGCTGCGCCCGCGCAGCGCGCCACGGTGGCGGCCGCGGCGCAGGCGAGCGGCACGCCGGTCACGCGCATCGGCGTGATCGAGGCGGCGCCGGGTCTGCGCCTGGTCGATGGCCGGGGCCAGCCGGTGGCCCAGCGCTTCGCCTCGTTCGACCACTTCGCCTGAGAAGGCGGAATGCCCCCCCTTTCCACAGGAGCCCCCATGTACACACAGATCCTCGTGCCCATCGACGGCAGCCCCACGTCCGACCATGCCCTGGGCGAGGCCGCGGGCCTGGCGCAGCTGGCGGGCGCGCGCGTGCGCCTGCTGCACATCGTCGATCCGATGGAGCACACCAACGGTTTCGAACGCCCCGAGGTCTACCACCGCGACGTATTGCCCGGCGCGCTGCGCGCGGGCGAAACGCTGCTGCGCCAGGCCCAGGAGCGGCTCGCGCAGCGCGGCGTGCAGGCCGAGACCGCGCTGGTGCAGAGCCTGGGGCCGCGCGTGGCGCAGCTGGTGGTCGAGCAGGCGCAGCAATGGGGCGCCGACCTGATCGTGCTCGGCACCCAGGGGCGGCGCGGCCTGCCGCGCCTGATGATGGGCAGCGACGCCGAGCAGGTGGCCCGCATCGCGCCCGTGCCGGTGCTGCTGGTGCGCGCGCCAACCGGCGCAGTGCCCGCCTAGAATTCCGCCATGCACAGCCCCTCCGACGCCCCTCCCGCGCGCCCCGGCGTCCGCTTTCTGCTGGCGCACCCGGCGCACTTCATCGCGCTGGGCTTCGGCTCCGGCCTGAGCCCCAAGGCGCCGGGCACCGTGGGCACGCTGTGGGCGTGGCTCGCCTTCCTGGTGCTGCAGCAGTGGTTCGATCCGCTGCGCATGGGCGCGCTGATCGCCTTCGCCACGCTGGGCGGCTGGTGGGCCTGCACCGTCACCGCGCGCCACATGCGCGTTGCCGACCCGGGCGCCGTCGTCTGGGACGAAGTCGTGGCCTTCTGGCTGGTGCTGTGGCTGGCGATGCCCATGGGCTTCTGGGGCCAGCTGGCCGCGTTTGCGCTGTTCCGCTTTTTCGACGCGGCCAAGCCTGGGCCCGTCGGCTGGGCCGACCGCCTGTTCAAGGGCTTTGGCTGGCGCGGCGGCTGGGGCATCCTGTTCGACGACTTCGTCGCGGCGTTCTGCACGCTGCTGGTGTTGGCGCTGTGGAGGTTCTGGGTGTGAACGCCGAATCGCTATCGAAACAAGAGCATCCAGCGCTTACCGGTCAATCGCCCGAGGCCGATTTGACCGATATTTCAGCGCAGCTGCTGGCGCGCGGCTGGATGCTGGCCACGGCCGAGAGCTGCACCGGCGGCCTGGTCGCCGCCGCCTGCACCGCGCTGGCGGGGTCGAGCCAGTGGTTCGAGCGCGGTGTCGTCAGCTACTCGAATGCAGCCAAGACCGAGCTGCTCGGCGTGCCCGCCGCGCTGATCGACGCCCACGGCGCCGTCAGCGAGCCCGTGGCGCGCGCCATGGCCGAGGGCGCGCTGGCGCACGCGCACGCCCAGGTCAGCGTGGCCGTCACCGGCATCGCCGGCCCCAGCGGCGGCAGCGCGGACAAGCCCGTGGGCACGGTGTGGTTCGCCTGGTGCGTGGCCGGCAAGATGCGCAGCGAGGTCCGGCACTTTGCCGGCGACCGCGCCGCCGTGCGCGCGGCCACGCTGAGCCACGCGCTGGCGCAGCTGGCGGCCTGGCTGCACGCACCGGCGTAGCCGCCCTCTTCGCCGCGCCGGCGTCGCGCCGCGCTCCAGAAAAAACAGCCGAATCGGCCGGAAACCGTGGCTGGGCCAGCGCGAACAGCTATGGTTTTGGCTAAGTCGGCAGCGCGGCCTCAGACCGCTCCGGTGCCCAGCCGGTCGATCAGCACCTCGCTGGCCGCGTTCAGGCCCACCACGTCCACGGTGCAGCCGTGGTGGCGCAGGCGCTGCACCACCTTGTTCAGCGCACCCACGGCGGTGACGTCCCAGAAATGCGCGCGCGAGACGTCGATGCGCACGCTGCGCTGCCCGGCGCCGAGCACGTCAAAGGCATCGACGAAGGCGTCGGCCGAGGCAAAGAACACCTGGCCCGACACGCGCCAGGTGCGGCGGCCGGTGGCCCCGTCGCCGTCGCGGTCCTCGCAGCGCACGTCCAGCAGGCGTGCGACCTTGAACGCGAAGAACACGCCGCTGAGGACCACGCCCACGGCCACGCCCGCCGCCAGGTTGTGGCTGGCGAGGGTGACGACCACCGTGGCGAGCACCACGGCGCTGGACAGGCGCGGGTGGCGCACCAGCGTGCGCAGCGATGTCCAGTCGAAGGTCTCGGCCGACACCATGACCATGATGGACACCAGCGCAATCACCGGCACCTGCGACACCCAGGGCTTGAGCGCCACCATCAGTACCAGCAGGAATACACCGGCGAACAACGTGGACAGGCGCCCGCGCCCACCGTATTTGACGTTGCCCACGGCCTGGCCGACCATGCCGCAGCCGGCGATGCCGCCGAAGCAGCTGGCGGCGATGTTGGCCACGCCGAGGCCCGCGCACTCGCGGTTCTTGTCGCTGGGGGTGTCGGTCAGTTCGTCGACCACGGCGGCCGTGAGCACCGATTCGAGCAGGCCCACCATGGCGATCGCCAGCGCGGGCAGCAGGACGATGCGCAGGGTCTCGAGCGACGCCGGCACTGCGGGCAGGCCCCACACCGGCAGCGCATCGGGCAGCTGGCCCAGGTCGGCCACCGTGGGCAGCGCCAAGCCCAGGGCGGACGACAGCACGCTGAGGACGACCACGCAGATCAGCGGCGACGGAATGGCCGTGAGCGCGCGCCAGCCCAGCAGCGCGCCCAGGCGCGGCAGGCCGTAGATCAGCGCCAGGCCCAGCGCCAGCAGGGCCCAGGTGGCAATGCCCGCGCCGGCCAAGTGCGGCAGCTGGGCCGAGAAAATCAAAATCGCCAGCGCATTGACGAAACCGGTGCGCACCGAACTCGAGACAAAGCGCATCAGCACGCCCAGCCGCAGCAGGCCAAACAGCACCTGCACCGCGCCCGCCAGCAGCCCGGCGGCAAACAGGTACTGCAGCCCGTGCGACTGCACCAGGGGCGCGGCCACCAGCGCGACCGAGCCTGCTGCCGCCGACACCATGGCCGGGCGCGAGCCCGTGAACGCGATCACGAGGCTGATGACGAACGAGGCGAACAGGCCCACCGACGGGTCGACGCCCGCGACGAAAGAGAACGCGATCACCTCGGGGATCAGCGCAAACGTGGCGACGGCGCCGGCCAGCAGCTCGCGCGGAATGCTCGGCGCCCATTCGGCGCGCAAGCGGGTCAGCAAGGGGGAGGTCATGGAACCGCAACGCGCCCGAAGGCGCGTGAAAAGTGGAAAAAGCATCAAATCGGGTGCAAATGCCCGTCCAGAAAGCGCATCAAGCTATTTAAAGCATAGCGTTGCGCACCGCGCTGGACTGGGGCCGCGCGGCGCTCAGGCGCCGTGGCACTTCTTGTACTTCTTGCCGCTGCCGCAGGGGCAGGGGTCGTTGCGGCCGGGCTCGGGCGCCTTGCGCAGGGTCTCGACGCGCGGGCCCATGCTCTGCCAGAGCTGGCGCAGGTCGTAGACGGCCCAGATGGCCTCGCCGAACAGCTCGACGCGCGCCTGGCTGGTGCTGGGCGGGCCGTCCTCGGCGTACATGCTGACCTCGGGCTTGCCGGTGTCGTCCTCGGTCAGCGCGACGATGCTGCCGAGCGCGTCGTCGAGCCACTGCGCGGCCTCCTTGTCGCGCGGCGCCTGCCACTCCTCGGGCCAGTTTTCGACCGCGAACATGAAGCCCAGTGCCCACACCTGGGCAAACGACGGGATCTCCTGCCCCTCCATCTCGGCGCGCTCGTCCTCGGGCAGGCTGGCGATGGCGCCGCGCATGTCCATGACTTCGGGCTCGAAGGTGCGCTCGTCGTCGAGCTTCTCGACCGGGGTGTCGAGCGCCAGCACCACCTCGTCCCAGCGGCGCATCCACAGGTCCAGGAACTGCGCCTGCTGCGCGGCGTCGGCAAACATGGGCAGCAGCGGCAGGGCCTCGCCCTCGGCCACTTCGACGGGCTCGCCGTCGCCCAGCAGCATGGGCAGGTATTCGCCGGGCGGGATGGCGCGGCGTGTGCAGACCAGCGCGGTCAGGAAGCCATCGCAGAACTCCCACTGCGGGATCTCTTCGCTGCGCGTGCGCAGCTCGTCAAGCAGGGTGTCGAGGGCGTCGAGCTCGTCGGCGCCAAGGGCCGGCGCACCGGCGGCGCGTTCGGCAGTGTCCGGGGTGCGTTCATTCATGGGGGATTCCGATCATCGGTCAAAGGCTTCTATGATGCCCGAGGGCAGCGCCATGCGGCGGGCCCGCGGGGACGGCGCGCCGGGCAGGGCCCGTGCACGGCGGCAAGTGTAGTCCTGCACACCCCTGCCATCCCCCTTGTCAACCACCCAGCGACCTGTTTCGGACCTTGATGCGCCTGCCCAGCCCTTGCCCCCCGCTGCCCTGGCGGACCCTGCGAGCGAACGCATGCCGGCCCTGATGCCCGAATCTTCCGCGCCGCCGCGCGTGCCCCCCGACTACGCCGCCTTCCTGCGCCGCCAATTGCCGGCGCAGCAGTGCAACGTCGCCAGCTATACGCTCGACGGCGAAGAGGTGTGGCTCAAGAAGGCCGGCCCGCGCCATGGCCTGTGGCGCTACCACGCGCTCGGCGCGCTGGCAGGCCTGGCGCGCCTGCCGGTGCTGCACCCCGTGCCCAACCTGGGCGGGCGCGCGGCCATCGCGACCGAGGCGCGGCGCCTGCGCGAGCTCGGCGCGCTGGGCCTGCGCGTGCCGCCGCTGCTGGCGGTGCACGCCGATGGCCTGCTGCTGCGCCATCTCGGCGCCCCGGGCCAGCCCACGCCCTCGCTGGCGCACGAGATCGAGGCGGCGGTGGTCGACGGTCCCGCCGCCGTGCAAGCGCTGTGGCAGCAGGGCCTGGACGCGCTGGCGGTGGTGCATGGGGCGGGCAGCTGCCTGAGCCAGGCCTTCGCGCGCAACCTGGTGCGCTGCCCCGATGGCGTGGTCGGCTACATCGACTTCGAGGACGACCCGGCGCGCACCCTGCCGCTGGCGCACTGCCAGGCGCGCGATGCGCTGTGCTACGTGCATTCCACCGCGCTGTCCCTGGTCCAGGGCGGCGCACTTGGCGGCGCGCGCGCGCTGTGGGCCCGCTGGCTGGCGCAGCGCCCCCCGGCCCTGCGCGCAGCGCTGGACGGCACGGTGGCGCGCATGGGCTGGCTGCGCTACCTGCCGGCCAGCCAGCGCCTGGGACGCGACCTGCAGCGCGCGCGCGCCGCGCACGACGTGCTGAGCGCCTGACCGCCGCAGCGCCCGCGGCGCCCGGCTGCAGCGCTGCGGCGAAGGCGCTACCATCGCAGCCCGCTCGTCTGCCCCCCATCCGCCATGCCCTCGCCCCGCCCCGCCACACCGCCTGGCCACGCTGCGCACGGGCCCAACTTCGTGCATTCGCTGGCCAAGGGGCTGGAGATCCTGTCGGCTTTCTCCGAAGGTGAGATGCGGGGCAACCAGCAGCTCGTCGAGCTCACCGGCCTGCCCAAGGCCACGGTCTCGCGCCTGACCTCGACCCTGGTGCAGCTGGGCTACCTGCGCATCGACGCGCACACCCGCAAGTACCTCATGGGCACGCGGCTGCTGGGCATGGGGGTGAGCGTGCAGCGCAAGATCGGCCTGCAGCGCGTGGCCCGCCCCTTCATGGAGGCCCAGAGCCGCGAGACCGGCCTGACGGTCGGCCTGGGCACGCGCGACCGCCTCGGCCTGGTGTTCCTGGAAGTGCAGCGCCCGCCAACCCATACCGGCCTCGTGACCAACGCCGACGCCGGCACCGTCCTGCCCCTGGCCACCACGGCCATCGGCCTGGCCTACCTGGTGGCCGCGCCGGTCAAGGAGCGCTCGCAGATCCTCGAGGGCCTGCGCCGGCGCTTTCCCGACGACTGGCCGCTCATGCGCCAGAACATCGAGCGCGCGCATGCCGATTACGCGCGCCACGGCTTCGTCACCACCGAGAGCTCGTGGGGACGCGATATCAATGGTGTGGCCGTGCCGGTGCTGCTCAGCGAACGCAACGCCTTGTACGCGTTCAACTTTGCCGGGCCGGCCTGCCGCATGCCGCTGGCCTACATCCAGAAAGAGCTGGGACCGCGCCTGCTGGCGATGGTGGCCGAGGTGCGCGAAGCCATGCTGCGCACACCGCGCCCGCGCCTGGCGCCGCCCGAACTCTACGCGCCCTGAGCCCCACGGCGCCGTGGCCGTCTTCCACCACGGCGCCGGTCGCTTCAGTGTGTCCGGCGGTCTGGCCGGGTCGGTCGCGGGCACCGGCCCGCGCGGCGGCGAAGCGGGCCTGTTCTGGCGTCTAGGTGTGGCTGCGCGGTCCCCAGGCAGCCGCCTGGGCGTTGCGCAAAATGCGCCAATGTCCTAAGCATGGGTAGGCGGGCGCCGACGCGCACACCCGGGGCACCAGGGCTATCGTGCAGCAGGCGCTCTTGCCGGCTTTGAAACGCGTTGTTGATGCCTCTCTCCCGTGCTGTTCCCTCTGCAGCGGGCGCTGTGCCCGCTGCTTCCGCGGCAGCTGCCGCGCCATCCCAGCGCACCCGGGTTGACCTGGGAGACGCGGGTGCCCCTCCCGACGACGGCGACGGCAGCGCCCCCGGTGGCAACGGCGGGCGCCGGCGGCGTGTGCCGGGGCTGTCCACGGCCGCCTGGCGCCAGTTCCTGGGCGTGGCGCTGCCGTACTGGCGCGGCGACCGCCGGCGCATCGCCTGGGCGCTGCTGGCGCTGCTGGTGGCACTGATGCTGTGCGAGACGCAGCTGGCGGTGATGCTGGTCGACAAGACCGGCGAGATGACCTCCGCGCTGGCGGCCAAGGACCGCGAGCGCTTCTGGAGCGCGGTGCGCATGTGCCTGCTGGTGCTGTCCTTCGCCGTGCCGGTGTACGTTTTCTATTACTACATGCGCGACGCGTTCGCCAACCACTGGCGGCGCTGGCTCACGCACCGCTTCCTGGACGGCTACCTGGGCGAGCGGCGCTATTACGAACTGGGCAACGGCGCGGTCAGCGGCGCCATCGACAACCCCGACCAGCGCATCAGCGAAGACATCAACACCTTCACCGGCCGTTCGGTGAACTTCCTGCTGCTGTTCCTGGGCTCGGCGATGCAGCTGGTGGCTTTCAGCGCGGTGCTGTGGTCGATCTCGCACACGCTGGTGGTTTTTTTGGCGGTGTATGCACTGCTGGGCACCTTCCTCGCGCTGTACCTGTTTGGCGCGCCGCTGATCCGGCTGAACTTCTGGCAGTTGCGGCGCGAGGCAAACTTCCGCTTTGGCCTGATGCGCCTGCGCGAGAACGCCGAATCGATTGCCTTCTACCGCGGCGAGGCGCAGGAGCGCGCGCAAATCAACCGCCGTTTCGACGAAGTGTTCAACAACTATGCGCGCCTCATCAAGAAGCAGCGCTCGCTCAACTTCCTGCAGCGTTCGTTCAGCCAGCTCACGGTGGTGCTGCCCAGCCTCATCTTGGCCAACCAGGTGCTCTCGGGCGAACTGGAGGTGGGGCGCGCGATCCAGGCGGCAGGCGCGTTTGCCGCGGTGCTCGGCGCGGTGTCGCTGATCGTGGACAACTTCGAGAGCCTGAGCCGCTTCGTCGCCGGCATCGACCGGCTGCACGCGCTCTCGCAGCTGGTGCTGAGGACGGCACCGGCCCCGGGCGCCGCCGCCCAGGGCGGCGCCCCCGCCCCTGAGCCCGTGCCGACCCAGATCGCCACGCGCGTGGGCCCCTGCCTGGCCATCGAGGTGCTGACGCTGTACACGCCGCAGTTCGGGCGCCTGCTGGTGCAGGACCTGACGGTGCAGCTGCAGCCGGGCGAGGCGCTGCTCATCACGGGCCCGAGCGGCTGCGGCAAGAGCTCGCTGCTGCGCGCCATTGCCGGCCTGTGGCGCAGCGGCTCGGGCACCATCGTGCACCCGCCGCGCGAGCACATCTTCTTTTTGCCCCAGCGCCCCTACATGCAGCACGACACGCTGCGCAGCCAGCTCATCTACCCGAGCCAGGTGACGGCGCTGGACGACGCCCAGCTGCGCGCGCTGCTCGACGAAGTCAACCTGGGCGACCTGGCGGAACGCGTGGGCGGGCTCGATGCGGTGCACGACTGGGAGAAGCTGCTGTCGGTGGGCGAGCAGCAGCGCCTGGCGTTCGCGCGGGTGCTCGTGCACCAGCCGGCCATGGTCATCCTCGACGAAGCGACCAGCGCGCTCGACAGCGCCAACGAAGCGGCGCTGTATGCGCGCCTGCGCGGCACCGGCGCGACGCTGGTGAGCATTGCGCACCGCAGCGCCGTGCTCGCGCACCACACCCACGTGCTGCAGCTGCTTGGCGGCGGCGCGTGGCAGCTGCACGCTGCCCGGGGATTCCGCTTCGACAGCGCCGAATGAGGCCGGGCGGCCACGGCGCCTCCCGGTACGCGGCCGCGCAGCCGCGCCTGGAATGTCGAAAAAGATAGCTGAAAGCGCATACTCATCAAAGGCTGGAGCCCTAAAACGCGCTGAAAAGAGAGTGACAGGGGTCAGGGCGCGAACCCTGGCCCCACGGCGTAGGCCAGCGCCGCAACGCCGCCAGCCCGGGAACACGCGGAGAGGCCGTGTTCCGGGACTCAGGCCAGCACGCGCCCCGCGCCTGTCGGCGCCGCACCCGGTGCGCCGGACGGGGCGCACACCGGTGCCCACACCAGCGCCGAGCCCACGTGGGCGCCGTGCGCCAGCATGCGCCGGCGCAGGACCACCACGGCCTTGTCCTTGCTGAGCAGCACGGCGCGGTGCGCGGCCGCCAGGTCGAGGAATTTCTGGTCGTCGGCATCGCGGCAGGCGGGGGGCACGCGCGGCGCCACCGGCGCCAGCTGCACCTGCGCATCGAAGGCTTGCACCACCGAGGCCACGCTCAAACCGTAAAACGCCAGCCGCGGCACGATGTGCGGGTACGCCAGCACGCGCTCCAGTTCCTCGCGCATGGCGCCGGTGGCCAGCCAGCGCAGCTGGCCCGCGCCCAGCAGGTCGCGCACCGGGGCCACGGCCGGGTCGCCAAACACCAGCAGGTCGAGCACGATGTTGGTGTCCAGCACCAGCGCGCGAGGCGCTTCTTCGGGCGTTGCCGCGGCCAGCGGCCAGCGCAGCTCAACCCGCATCGGCAGCGGGCGGTGCGGCGCGCGGCGCGCGCACGGCGCCCTTGACCATGTCGAAGCGGAACAGCCGGCACTCGATCGGGCCGTTCCACATCGGCACGCGGCGCGATTCCTTGAGGCGCATCTTGCCGGGCAGCTTGAGGTCGGGCGTGAGCATCCAGGCCTGCCAGCCGGCGTAGTTTTTCTTCCAGTGCGCGGCCAGCTGGCTGAAGAACTCGCCGCCGTCCTCGGTCTGCGCGGCCTCGCGGCCCACGGTGCCGGCGCGCGCGCGTTCGGCGGCATTGCTGCCGGCCGTGCCGGCGGCGGCAATGCGCTCGCCGTAGGGCGGATTGAGCAGCATCACGCCCGGCGTCTCGCTGGGCGGCATGCGCTGCAAGGCATCGCCGCCGCGCAGCTGCACGGCGCCGGCCACGCCCGCGCGCTCGGCGTTGCGCTGCGCGAAGTCGACCATGCGGTGCGCCACATCGCTGCCAAAAATGGGCACAGGGCTTTCCTGTTCTTCACTTTCAGCTTCGTTTTTTATAGCACTCCAGACATGGGCCTGGAACGGCAGCAGCTTCTCGAAGGCAAAGCGCCGGCGCTGGCCGGGCGCGATGCGGCAGGCGATCTGCGCCGCCTCGATGGCAATGGTGCCGCTGCCGCAGCAGGGGTCGTACAGCGGCAGGGGCGTGTCGCCATGCGGGTCCCAACCGCTGGCCGCGATCATCGCGGCGGCCAGGGTTTCCTTGAGCGGCGCGTCGCCTTTGTCTTCGCGCCAGCCGCGCTTGAACAGCGGCTCGCCCGAGGTGTCGATGTACACGGTGGCGTGCTCGGTCGTCAGGTGCAGGTGCACGCGCACGTCGGGCCACTGGGTGTTGACGTCGGGGCGCACGCCGCTCTTGGCGCGGAAGCGGTCGGCCACGGCGTCCTTGATGCGCAGACCGGCAAAGTTCAGGCTGGTCAGCGGGCTGTGCTGGGCCGTCACCTCGACCTTGAAGGTCTGGCGCGGGGTGAACCAGATCTCCCAGGCCACGCCGCTGGCGATCTCGTAGAGGTCGTTTTCCGAGCGGTAGGGCTGGTGGGCCAGTTGCACCAGCACGCGCTGGGTCAGGCGGCTGTGCAGGTTGAGCAGCAGCGCATCGCGCCACGAGGCGCGCAGCAGCACGCCGCCGCGCCCGGTCAGCAGGTCGTTGCCCGTGAGGCCCGTGGTCTGGTGCACCTCGTCGGCCAAAAAGCCCTCGACGCCGGCGGCGCAGGGCAGGAAAAGTTGCAGTTGATTCATAGCGGTGCAGAGGATAAGGCCTGCGCGGCCCGGGTGCGCTGCAAGCACTGTGTTAGCGTTATGGCGCAGGCGCCGTCCGCCTCCTGTAGAGCGCGCCTGTTCATTATTAATAGGGCGCGCTTCCCCTACCGTGCCCAGCGAGGTGTCTTCATGAACCCAGACAGCCGCACCTGCCCCCTGTGCAGTGCCAGCCCGGCCGAAACCTTTCTTGGCCGCGCCTTCGATGCACCGGAGCAAGACACCACGGTCTCGATCTGCGCCTGTCCGGCCTGCGACTTCGCTTGGCAGTGGCCCTTGGAGCGCACCGCGCAAGAAAGCGCGGCGGTGTTCCATAGCGAATACCAGGCCGCGCGCAAGGAAAGCTATTTCGACAAGGAGCGCCGCGGCGAGGTCGCTGCCCTGCAGTTGGACTTCCTGGACGAGTTGGGTCCGCCCGAGCGCACCCTGCTGGACATCGGCTGCGGCGACGGCACGCTGGCGACTGCGGCCGCTCAGCGTCGCTGGGCCGCGGTGGGACTGGATCCTGCCATGCCCGAAGACGCTGCCCCAGTCGCCACCAATCTCGCCCGTCCCCCCAGGCTGATCCGCGGCACACTGGAACAGTTGGGTGCAGGCGAGCAATTCATGTGCGTCACCCTATGGGACGTGGTCGAGCACCTGCCCGACCCCGAGCCGACGCTGGCCCAGGCCTGGGAGCGCGTCGCCCCGGGTGGCTGGCTGGTACTGGAGACGGGCAACTACCAGAGCACCGAGCGCATGCTCTCGGGCCAGCACTGGTGGGCGTGGCAGCTGGATCACCGCTGGTATTTCGCGCCATCGACGCTGGCCCGGCTGCTGGAGCCGCTGCGCTTCAGGCAGTCGTGCCTGGCCCGGCGCGTGCTGCGCCCCTGGTCCACCGGGAACGCGTACAACCAGCCGCCCTCGGCCCTGCAGACAGCCCTGTCGATCGCCAAAAGGCCGTGGCGTGCCCAACCCATCGCAGCCGAGCACGCCACCCGGCGCCAGGCGGCAGCGCGCTGGCCCGAGTGGTCGGGGCTGTCGATCTTCACGCTGGCCCTGCAGAAATAACAGGCAGGCGCCCTGCGCTGCTGCGCGACGCCGCATGGGTGCAGCGGATGCCGCAAGCGCATGCTGGCGTACAACTTTGTCTGTATCTACAGCGCCTTGCGCAGCGATGTGGTCGGGATTTTCAGCGCCTCGCGGTACTTGGCCACGGTGCGGCGTGCGCATTCGATGCCCTGCTCCTTGAGCATGTCGGCCAGCTGGCTGTCGGACAGCGGCTTGGCCGGGTCCTCGGCGGCGACGAACTGCTTGATGAGCGCGCGCACGGCCGTGCTCGACGCATTGCCGCCAGTGTCCGTGCCCAGGCCCGAGCCGAAGAAGAACTTGAGCTCGTACGTGCCCTGCGGCGTGGCCATGTACTTGGCGGTGGTCACGCGGCTGATGGTGGATTCGTGCAAGCCCAGCTCGTCGGCGATGTCGCGCAGCACCAGCGGGCGCATGGCCAGCTCACCGTGCACGAAGAAGTTCTTCTGCCGCTCGACGATGGCGCGCGAGACGCGCAGGATGGTGTCAAAGCGCTGCTGGATGTTCTTGATGAACCAACGCGCCTCTTGCAGGCGCTGCTGCAGCGCCTGGTGGCCGCCCGCGCCTTTGTGGCCGCGCAGCGCGTTGGCGTAGATGTCGTGCACGCGCAGGCGTGGCATGACGTCGGGGTTGAGCTGCACGGAAAACTGCTGGCCGCCGCGCCCCACGGCGCGCACCAGCACGTCGGGCACCACGGCATGGCGCTCGACGTCGGCAAAGCGCCGCCCCGGCCGGGGCTCGAGCCGCGCGATCAGCGCCATGGCGGCGCGCGTCTGCTCGTCGCTGGCGCCGCAGGCCTGCGCGAGCCGGCGCAGGTCGCGGCGCGCCAGCCAGTCGAGCGGCTGCTGGCACGCGCGCAGCGCGGTCTGCACGGTGTCGGCGTCGCAGCCGCCGTCGCGCTGCAGCGCCTTGAGCTGCAGCGCCAGGCATTCGGCCAGGCCGCGCGCGCCCACGCCGGTGGGCTCCAGGCTTTGCAGCAGGTGCAGCGCCACGGTGAAGCGGTGCACCAGCTCCTCACGCTCCTCGGTGGGGGCAGCGCCGGCGAGGCCCGCGGCGAGCTCGTCCAGAGAGTCTTCAAGGTAGCCGTCGTCGCTCAGCGACTCGATCAGGAAGTGCAACGCCGCGCGGTCGAGCTCGGACAGGCGCAGTGCCAGCGCCTGGCGGTGCAGGAAGTCGGTGAGCGTTTCGTGGCCGCGCGCCAGCTCGGCCGCATCGGTGTCGTCTTCGCTGCCGTTGGCGTTCTGGCGCGCGGGCGCCTCGCCGCCCCATTCGCTGTCGTCGGGTGCGGTGTCGCTGCTGCCGTCACCGCCCCAGTCGGGGGTGTCGGGCATGCCAGAATCCGCACTATTTTGGCCTTCAGCGCTTTCTGGGCTTGCGCCTGCAGCTCCTGAATACAGAGCATACTCGCCCTCCTCCTGGGCCGGCGTGTCGGCCTGGGCCAGGCCGAACTCCTCGCGCGCCGCCTCGTCGGGGTTGCGCTCCAGGAAAGGGTTCTCGTCGAGCATCTGCTCGATCTCGGCGGACAGCTCGAGTGTGGACAGCTGCAAGAGCCGGATCGACTGCTGCAGCTGGGGCGTGAGTGCCAGGTGCTGCGAGACCCGCAGTGACAGGCTGGGTTTCATGGGCGGCCTCCACGCCGCGGGCGCTGCGGGAAGGCCATGGGCTTACATCCGGAAATGCTCGCCCAGGTACACCCGGCGCACCTCGGCGTTGTCGACGATCTCGGACGGCGTGCCCTGGGCCAGCACGCGGCCGTCGCTGATGATGAAGGCGTGGTCGCAGATGCCCAGCGTCTCGCGGACGTTGTGGTCGGTGATGAGCACGCCGATGCCGCGCGCCTTCAGGAAGCCAATGATGCGCTGGATCTCGATCACGGCGATCGGGTCGATGCCGGCAAAAGGCTCGTCGAGCAAGATGAAGCGCGGCTGCGTGGCCAACGCGCGCGCGATCTCGACGCGCCGGCGCTCGCCGCCCGACAGCGCCAGCGCCGGCGAGTCGCTCAGGTGCTCCACGCGCAGCTCCTGCAGCAGGGCCGCCAGGCGCTCTTCGATCACGGCCTTGGACAAGGGCTTGCCGTGCTCATCGCGCTGCAGCTCGAGCACGGCGCGCACGTTCTCCTGCACCGTGAGCTTGCGGAAGATCGACGCTTCCTGCGGCAGGTAGGACAGGCCCAGGCGCGAGCGCCGGTGGATCGGCATGTGAGCGACCGACTGGCCGTCGATGCGGATGTCGCCGCCATCGCTGGGCACCAGGCCGACGATCATGTAGAACGAGGTGGTCTTGCCCGCGCCGTTGGGGCCGAGCAGGCCGACGACCTCGCCCTTTTGCACCACCAGCGAGACATCCTTGACGACTTTGCGGCTGCCGTAGGCCTTTTGCAGGTGCTGCACTTCCAGGCGGCTGCCCGGGGATGCGGCGCTCATGGCTTGCCACCGCCGAGCGCGTCGCTGGGTCGCAGCGCGGGGCCCGGCGCACCCGGCGCGGGGGCGGGCGGCGCAGGCGTTTCCTTGGGCGCCAGCACGGCGCGCACGCGCGAGCCCGGGGCCGGCGGCGTGTTGGGTGCGGCCTGCTGGCCGTCGACCGTGAACACGTCGGTGAGGTTGAAGTAGACGATGACCGCGCCCGAGAGTTCGTCGCTCAGGGTGCTGCCGCGGTAGCGGCGCAACTCGGCGCGGCGCAAGAAACGCACGGTATCGGCGCGGCCGTTGTATTCAATGACCTCGCCCTCGCCTTCGACAAACTCTTCGGGTGCACCGGGCGCGGTGTCGCGGCGCTGGCGGAAAAACGCGCGCTGCCCGGGCGGCGCTGTCACCACGCCCGACTGGTAGCCTTCGGCATCCTGGCGCACTTCGAGGCGCGCGCCGCGCAGGACGATGGAGCCCTTGGTCATGACCACGCGGCCCGTGAAGACGCTGGTTTGCTGCAGGTCGTCGTGGCGCAGCGCGTCGGCCTCAATGTTCATGGGCTTGTTGCGGTCGGCCTTTTCGGCATGGACCAGCCCGATGGGGGCGCAGGCCAGGCAGGCCAGAAGGGGGAGCGTGAGCAGGCGTTTCATAGGGCACGAATCTTGCAATGATTGTAGCCATGCACCGGCCACAAAAAAGCCCGCGGCTGCGGGCTGGCGTTCCATCGGGCGCGGGTGGCGCAAGGCTCAGCCCTTGGCGCTCTGGGCCACGAGGTAAGTAACCACCTCCAACACGGCGCCCATGCTGCCTGCGTGGGTGCCATCGGTGTAATAACGGCCGGCCACGCCCATCGAGGGCACGCCTTCGACGCCATAGGCCTCCTGCAGCTGGCTGGCGCGGCGCACCTGATTGGAGACGGTAAAGGAGTTGTAGACCTCCTTGAACTTGGCCAGGTCCATGCCGGGCTGCTTGCCGATCCAGGCAAAAATGGCATCGTCCTTGGCCAGGTTCTGGCGTTCGACGTGGATGGCGCGGAACACGCGGGGGTGCAGCTCGCCGAGCTTGCCCAGGCCTTCGAGCGCGTAATAGAGCTTTTGCTGCGGCACGAAGCTGGCATTGAAGGCCACGGGCACGCGGCGCACGCTGGCGTTCTGCGGTGCGTTCTTGAGCCAGGCGGCGAAGGTCGGCTCGAAATCGTTGCAGTGCGGGCAGCTGTACCAGAAGAACTCGATCACCTCGACCTTGCCGGCCGGTGCCTCGGTGGGTGCGGGCTTGGCCAGCTTGACGTAGTCCTTGCCCTCTTTCGGGGCGAGCTGGGCCAGGGCCGGCAGCGACAGGGTGGACGCAGCCACGGCAGAGGCGGCAGACAGGGAAAACTCACGGCGTTTCATGGAAAGGACACTCCTTGTTCTGGTTGCGGGGGTCTGAGCGGCCACCGCGCGGAAAGTTCAGCGCTGCACGCGCACCAGGGCCGACTCCACGCCGGCGCCATCGAGCTTTTCCTTGAGCTGCTCGGCATCGTCTCGCTTGCCAAACGGACCCACGCGCACGCGGAACACGGTACGGCCATTTTGCTCGCGCTCGCTCACGCGCGCCTCCCAGCCCATCATGGCCAGCTTGGCGCGCTGCGCGTCGGCGTCAGACTGGGCGCGGAAGGCGCCTGCCTGCACGAAATAATCGAACGGGTCCACGCTGACCGCGGCGGCAGACTTGGACTTGGCCTTGACCAAGTCACCCAAGGGGTCTGCCGAGGTGGCGGCCTTGGTGGTGCCCGCAGGCGGCGCCTTGCCCGCGACCGCGGGGGGCAATGGCGCTGCAGCAGGGGCGTCGGGCGCATGCGCAGCGGCAGGCGGCATGGCCGGGGGCGCTTCTGCCCCCACCGGGCCCGACGCCTCGGGCGCTGTGGTGCGCGCCGGGTTCTTGCCATAGAGTGGTGAATTGGGGTCCCAGTTTTTGTTCTTCTGCGCTTCGGCCGCGTCCTGGTCGAGGCTGCGCGAGGCGCCCTTGTTCAGAAAGGGCACCGGCACCTTGGTCACGTAGACGGCCACGGCCAGCGCCGCCCCCAGCCCGACGACCAGGCCGAAGATGAAGCCCACAATGGTCCCGCCCTGCTGCTGCTTTTTCATAGGTCCGATTCCGTCACATTCTGCGCGGGGCAGACACGCCCAGCACCGCCAAGCCATTGTGCAGCACCTGCGCGGTGGCGGCGACCAGCGCCAGGCGCGCACGCTTGACGGCCTCGTCGTCGACCAGGATGCGCTCGGCGTCGTAGTAGCTGTGGTAGCAGGCGGCCAGGTCGCGCAGGTAGAACGTCACGTCGTGCGGTGCCTCGCCCTCGGTGGCCGCCGTGAGCATGTCGGGGTATTTGGCCAGCTGCAGCATCAGCGCCTGGGCCTGCGGGCCCTCGAGCGCCGAGAGGTCGGCGTTCTTGAGGCCGGTCACGTCGCCGCCCCAGGCCGTGAGCACCGAGCAGATGCGCGCGTGCGCGTACTGCACGTAGTACACCGGGTTGTCGTTGTTCTGCGCCACAGCCAGATCGACATCGAAGGTGTATTCGGTGTCGGGCTTGCGGCTGAGCAGGAAGAAACGCACCGCGTCCTTGCTGGTCCATTCGATCAGGTCGCGCAGCGTCACATAGCTGCCCGCGCGCTTGCTGATCTTGACCTCTTCGCCACCCTTGACCACGCGCACCATGGTGTGCAGCACGTAGTCGGGGTAGCCCTGCGGAATGCCGACATCGGCCGCCTGCAGGCCGGCGCGCACGCGCGCGATGGTGCCGTGGTGGTCGGTGCCCTGGATGTTGACGACCTTGGTGAAGCCGCGCTCCCACTTGGCGATGTGGTAGGCCACATCGGGCACGAAGTAGGTGTAGCTGCCGTCCTGCTTGCGCATGACGCGGTCCTTGTCGTCGCCGTAGTCGGTGCTCTTGAGCCACAGCGCGCCGTCCTGCTCATAGGTGTGGCCGTTGGCGATGAGGCGCTGAACCGTGGCCTCGACGCGGCCGCTGGTGTAGAGGCTCGACTCCAGGTAGTACTCGTCGAACTTCAGATTGAACGCTTGCAGGTCCTTGTCCTGCTCATTGCGCAGGTAGGCCACGGCGAACTGGCGGATGGACTCCGCATCGTCGACGTCGCCGCTCGCGGTGAATTCGCGGTCGTCGGCCTTGACGGTCTTCTTCGCCAGAAAGTCGTTGGCGATGTCCTGGATGTAGTCGCCGTTGTAGAAGGCCTTGCTCGCCGGGTTCTCGGGATCGGTGGGCCAGCAGCTGTCGCCGGGCTGGAAACCCTTGGCGCGCAGCTGCGTGCTGTGCGTCAGCGTCTGGATCTGCACGCCGGCGTCGTTGTAATAGAACTCGCGGTGCACGCTCCAGCCCTGCGTGGCGAACAGGTGGCAGAGCGCATCGCCCAGCGCCGCCTGGCGGCCGTGGCCGACGTGCAGCGGGCCGGTGGGGTTGGCCGAGACGAACTCGACCAGCACCTTCTCGCCCCGCTCGGGCGCGAAACCGAACCGCGCACCGGCCGCCAGCACCTCGCGCACCACTTCCTGCTTGGCGGCGGGCTGGAGGCGAATATTGATGAAACCAGGACCGGCAATCTCGATGTCCGAGACCCAGCGCTGGAAGGCGGGCGTGGCAAGCAGCGCGCTGCGCAGCGTCTCGGCCAGCTGGCGCGGGTTGAGCTTGAGCGGCTTGGCCAACTGCATGGCGGCCGTGCAGGCGAAGTCGCCATGGGCGGCTACTTTAGGGGACTCGAACGCGGCACGGGCGGCCGTGCCAGGGAAAAGGGTGTCCAGCGCGGCCGCAAGCGCGGCCAGCAGGTCTTGTTTGACAGAGAGCATGGCCCGATTTTACGGGGCCGGGAAATGGCAGCTGCGCTGCGCGTCAATCGCATTGTGGGCGCTGCCGTTGTGTGGTGAAATTCCGCCGGGGTGGCCCCTCACCCATCCCCCTTAAAGGAGACTCCATGAAACAGCTTCTTTCCCTGACCGCGCTGGGCCTGGCCCTGTCCCTGGGTGCGGCACATGCCGCCGACAACGCCACACCCTCGGCGCAGCAATCCAAGATGGCCAGCTGCAACACTGACGCCAAGGGCATGAAGGGAGACGAGCGCAAAGCCTTCATGAAAAACTGCCTGAGCCACAAACCCGCCACGCAGCAGGACAAGATGAAGACCTGCAACACCGACGCCAAAGGCATGAAGGGCGATGAACGCAAGGCGTTCATGGCCCAATGCCTCAAGAAGTGACGCGGCACACCGCGCGCCACCCGCCTGTCCCGCCAGGCGGTTTTTTTTTGCCGCAATGCATCCGCCTACGATATGACGCCCCTACCACCGCCCCCTGCGAACCCTACGGCCCCTGACATGCCCCACGCTGGCGTCCCGGCGCCCCGCGCCACCCGGATCCCCTCCATTTCCTGCGTGCTGCCGGCCTACAACGAGGGCCAGAACCTGGCCCAGGTGGTACCGCAGGTGCTGGCATCGCTGCACGCGCTGTCGCCCCAGGTGGAGGTGCTGGTGGTCGACGACGGCAGCCGCGACGACACGGCCGCCGTGGCGCGCGCGCTGTGCGCGGCGCACCCGGGCGTGGTGCTGATCGAGCTGTCGCGCAATTTCGGCAAGGAAGCGGCGCTGACCGCTGGACTCGACGCCGCGCGCGGCGAGGTCGTCGTGCTGATGGACGCCGACGGCCAGCACCCGGCCGCCCTGCTGCCGCAGATGCTGGAAAAATGGCAGCAAGGCAGCGACGTCGTGTATGCCGTGCGGCGCACGCGCGACGACCAGTCGCCGCTGCACGCGCGTCTGGCGCACCTGTTCTACCGCCTCGTCAACTGGGGCAGCCGGGTCGCCATTCCGGCCGACGCGGGCGACTTCCGCTGGATGGACCGCAAGGTGGTCGACGCCCTGAAAGCGCTGCCCGAGCGCAACCGCTTCATGAAGGGCCTGTACGCCTGGGTCGGCTTTCAGAGCACGGCGCTGGATTACCTGCCCCTGCCGCGCACCCAGGGCCACAGCAGCTTCGGGCTGCGCGGCGCGTTTTCGCTAGCGCTGACCGGCATGGTGGCGTTCTCTTCAACCCCGCTGCGTGCGCTGTCGCTGCTGGGCCTGCTGCTGTCCATGGCTTCATTGGCCTACGGCCTGTGGGTGGTGCTCGAGTACTTCTGGCTCGGCATCGAGGTGCCGGGCTATGCCACGCTGGCGGCAGGCATGATGTTTTTGAGCGGCATCCAGTTGCTGTCGATCGGCGTGCTCGCCGAGTACGTGGGCCGCATCTACGAAGAGGTCAAGCGCCGCCCGTCCTACCTGGTGAGCGAGCGCAGCGGCGCAGGCTTGGCGCAGGACGGCGCAGACCGCCCCGGCGCATGAGCGCGGCGCGCACGGGCTTGTGGTTTCTGGCCGTCGGCGGCACCGCGGCGCTCACCCACATGGCGGTGTTCGCGCTGGCGCAGCGCTGGCTGTGGCCCGAGGCGGCCAACGCGCTGGGCTTTGGCGTGGCCTTTTTGGTCAGCTTTGCGGGCCACCGGCGGCTGAGCTTCCATGGTGCCGGCACCACGCTGGCGCAGAGCCTCGCACGCTTTGGCGCCACGGCGCTGGCCGGCTTTGCCGTCAATGAACTCGCGTTCGTGCTGCTGCTGCGCGTGGCGGGCTGGCCGTCATGGCTGGCGCTGGTCACCGCCATGGGGCTCGCAGCCGGCCAGACCTTTGTGCTCAGCCGGTTCTGGGCCTTCCGGCGCTGAGCGCCACAGGCTCCAGCCCGCACCGCGCTGCACCGCCACCCAGCCGGCGGGAATCTGCGCCGCGGGCAGCGCGTTCGGCGCCACCAGCCAGCGCCCCGGCTGCTGCGCAGCGGATGCGAGCACCTCGGGCGTTTGCAGCACGCGCCCGGCAGCGGCGTCGAAGTCGGCGCCTTCAAACAGCTCGCGACGCCAGTTGTCGCCCGCCGAGCGGCGCAACGCCGTCCAGTCCTGCACCACCACCATGGGCTGCACGGACTGGGTGTAGAACGGCAGGTCGTACGGGTATTCGCCGAGCGCATACACCGTGTCGGATGGGCGCGCCTGGCAGGCCAGCGTGCGCGCGATGTCCTGCGTGCCATGGCGCGCCGCATATCGGCCCGCCAGCCCATGGACCGCCACGGCCACGGCCACGGCCAGCAGGCAGAGCGCGCCCCACAGGGCGCGCTCCCAGCGGTGGCCGCCGAGCCAGCGCTGCCAGCCCAGCGCGGCCAGCAAGGCCAGGGGCGGCATCACCGGCAGCACGTAGCCGACGATCTTGGAGTTCGGCACCGAGAAGAAGCCGACGATGGCGACGATCCAGATCCAGCACAGCAGCCAGACCGGCCGCGCTATTGAATCAGTAGCTGCTTGCGCAGACTGGACGGGCGCTTTGACCTGATTCAATGCAAAAATCACCCAGGGAAAGAACAGGCCGGCCAGCGCCGGCAGGTAGAACCACCAGGGCCGGGGGTTGTTGAACGCCGTGCCGGTGTAGCGGCCGAACTGCTGCACGCCAAACAGGTAGCCGACAAAGTCCGGGTACTGCCGCTGGGCCAGCACGAACCACGGCAGGGCAATCACGGCGAACAGCGCCAGTCCGCTGGCCCAGGGCAGGCGCAGCGCCTTGGGCAACTGGCGCGTCCAGAGCAGCCAGACCAGCAGCACCAGCCCCGGCAAGGCCAGGCCGATCAGCCCCTTGGAGAGCACGCCCAGCGCGCAGGCCACAAAACCCAGGCGCGCCAGCGCGGCATGGGGGCGCGGGCCGTGCAGGAAGGCCAGCGCGAAGCTCCAGATGGCAACGCCTATCCACGCGGCGACCAGCATGTCGTGGTTCACGTACTGCCCGGCCGCCAGAAACGACAGGCTGGTGCCCAGCATCAGCGCCGCGCGCCGTGCCACCGCGGGCGGGGCCACCTGCAGCGCCGCCAGGTACACGGTCACCATCATCAGCCCCGCGTGCAGGGCCGGCGCCAGGCGCGCCGCCCAGACCCCGGCGCCGAAGACGGCCATGGCGAGCGCCTGCAGCCAGTGCAGCAGCGGCGGCTTGTGGAAGAAGGGAATGCCGTCGAGCCGCGGCGTCAGCCAGTCGCCCGAGACCAGCATCCAGCGGCCGATTTCGGCATAGCGCCCCTCGTCGGGCAGGGCCAGCGGGCGCAAGCCCGCGAGGACCAGCAGCAGCGCCCACAGCGCGCCCATCATCAGCCAGGATTTTCGGGATCCGGTCAGGCGCATGTGCAGTGGGGCCCGGTCACGCGGGCGCCGCAGGGAAGAGATCGTGGCCGCGTGCCAGGCGCACATCCGCAGCGGCCAGCGCCTGCGCGAACGCAGCGCTGGCCAGGTAGGCGCCTTCGCGCGCGCGCGCCGCCCCGATGGCGTCGTCCGCGTCGGCGCGGTCGGCGGGGTGGCACATCAGCACCGTGCCCGCGGGCGCTGTGCGCAGCCAGCGCTGCATGTGCTGCGCATACGCCGCGGTGTCGCCCGAAAAATCGTAAATACCCGACAGCACCTCCGCATGCGGCAGCCCCGCGCGGTTGGCTTGGCGCACCAGGGCCTGCGCGCCCCAGGCCGCAATGGTGCGCGCCTTGAGGTCGCGCTGGCCCGGCGGCGCCAGCGACACGCGCAGCCAGGGCGGATGCTGCGGGTAGCGCCGCTGCACGGCCTCGACCAGCGCCTCGCGGATGCCGCGGAACTGCTGCACATGCTGGTGGCCGTCGATGTGGTCGGGCGGCGCCTTCCAGTGCGCCTCGAACGCGTCGAGCTGGCGCTCGACCACGGCGCGCACGGCATCGGCGCGCAAGGCCCCGAGGGCAGCCCACAGCATCAGGGCCGGCAAGGGCTGGCCGTGCCCCGCCGCCAGGGCGAACGCGCTGGTCCAGTCCAGGTGCAGCCCCACATCCACCTGGCCGCGCAGCGGCTGCAGCCGGGCCACATCCTCGCGCCAGCGCGGCGACAGCACCATGGCGCTGGTCGCGCTCAGGCGCCCCTGGGCGGCCAGCGCGGCGATCGCGCGCGACACGCCCTCGCTCAGGGCGAAGTCGTCGGCGCACAAGACCAGGGCGCGCGCCATCTCAGTGGCTCGCCGGGTCCGCGCCTGTGCCGACTTGCACCGACCAGCCCCAGCCGCCACGCACCCGGTGGGCATCCTCGGGGCCGGTGCCCGGCGGCCACAGGTTCAGCACCCCCAGGCGCTCGGGCTCGCCCGGTGCAATCCAGGGACTCACGGCCAGGTTGCCGTCGATCAGCACGCGGGGCTGCTCGGGCAGCCACAGTGCCACAACGCCACTGACCGTGGCGGGCCCGCGGATGATGGAAATGGGGCCGCCCAACGCTTGCCGCGCCGGGCCGGCCACGGCCAGTGCCAGCTCCTCGGACGCAAATTCTCGCCAATGCGGCGAACGCGGCCGGTGGCGTCCGAACGCGGAGGAGTCGTACGACTGCCACACCAGCAGGGCCTGCAGCAGCACAAAGAACACGCCCCCCAGCACCAGCACCCGGCGCACAGCGAGGGCCTCTTCGCGCAGGCGCAGCCAAGCCATGAGGGCAGGCACCGTCCACATCGCAAAGGCCGTGCCCCATTGCAACTGCAGGTCCACGCCGCCCAGCACACCCATGGCCGCCATGAATAAGGGCGGCAGCAGGCCCCAGCACAGCAGGACCGAGGCACCACGCTCCGCTGTCTGCGCAGCATGCTGCGGACCAGCGCTTGGCGGCAGGCGCGCACCGGGCGCCGCCAAGCGGCGCTGCGCCCACCAAACGGCAACCAGCAGCAAGAGGGCCGGCAGGCAGCGGTTGAGCAGCCAGTCCGCCAGCCATTTCGTCGATGCGGTCAGGCGCTCGACGGGGCCCAGCTGGGCGCCCAGCGACGACTGCATCGCATAGGCGATGGGGCCGCGCTCCTGCTGCAGCAGCCACAGCGCATGGGGCAGGACCAGCGCCAGCGCGACCGCGACCGCCAGCACCAGGCCGCGGCGCTGCAGCGGGTCGCGCCACAGGCCGTGGCGCGCAAACAGCCACAACCCGCACAGCGCCGTGACCGCGTACTGGTACTTGCTGAGCATGCCCGCTGCGGCCACGACGCCCAGCGCCAGCCACCAGCGCAGCTGCGGCCGCGTGAGGATGCGCCACCACAGCCAGGCACTCGCCGCGACCCACAGCGTGAGCGCCGTGTTGTGGTTGTAGTAGTACAGCCGGCCGTTGTAGAAAGTGATGCACAGCGCCGCCAGCAACCCCACCAGGGCGTAGTGCCGACCGTACATTTCGCGCAGCAGTGCCGCGTAGAGCGCCAGGGAAGCCAGCGTGCACAGCGCGCCCAGCAGGTAGCTCGACCAGGCAGACCATCCGGCCACCTGCACAAAGGCCCAGAGGGCCCAGGTGGGCAGTGGCGGGTGCTTGTAGTAGCCCCACTGCAGCGAGCGCACCCAGGTGAGCTGCTCGATGTTGTCGGCCGGCGGACTCAGTGCCACGCTGCTCAGGTGCCACAGCCACAGCACGCCAAACAGCCCGAGGATCGCCCACGTCCAGTCAACGCTTGCGAGCCCCTGCAGCGCGTGCTGCGCGCCGCGCGCAGGCGCGGCGGCGCCCGGCGGCGGTGGGGTGGTCATCTGCGCATCGGCACGCGTCATACAAGGTCCTGGGATTCTGCGTGGCATGCGCCTGGGCGCAGCCGGGTCACTCAAAGCGCAAAGCCGCGGCTCGAGCGTGCGCCTACAGCCAGAGCCTTCGGAGCGGGCCTACATTTTGTCACACTGCGACCTACCAGCCGCGCGCCCAGAACACCGCCACCACAGCGATCACGGGCAGCAGATGCGACTGCACCATCACCAGGCGGCGCACGCGGGCCACTTCGTCCGCGGCGGGCAGGGCCCCAGTGGCGTACAGGGCACGGCGCCAGCGCCGAAAGGCCAGCGTGGGACGGATGGACAGCAGCACCATCACCACGAACAGCGCCACCTTGAGGTGCAGCAGCGGTTGCGTGGCGTACCAGGACGCCCCTTTGATGCCCCAGAACACGCGCGCCAGGCCGGTGGCCAGCAGCACCACGGCGGTGATGCCATAGATCAGGTCCAGGCGCGCCAGGCGCGCCACCACGGCGGCGTTGAGCCATTCGGTGCGGCACAGGGCCGCCTGGCTCGAGAGAAAGACCACCAGGGTCAGGATGGCCACCAGATGCAGGCTGGCCAGAACGGCTTCGAGGGTCATTGCAAGTCCTTGTACATGGGCCGGGGCGAAGCCGGAGGCGCCCACGGCACCACCGCCTCAGGGTGTCTTCCAGAACCCGGGTTGGCTGTAATTGTGCTTGAGGTAGTCGATCCACAGGCGCACGCGCAGCGGCAGGTGCTTGGCGTGCGGAAACACCACATAGATGCCGTTGGGCGGTGCGGCGAACGCGTCGAGCACCGCCACCAGCTGGCCCGCGGCGATCTCGTCCTCGACCTCCCAGGTGCTGCGCCAGGCGATGCCAAAGCCGGCCAGGCACCAGTCGTAGAGCACCTGGCCGTCCGAGCAGTCGAGCGGCCCGCCGGGGCGGATGTGCACCAGTTCGCTGGCGCCCGTGGCCGTGGGCACGCGAAAGGCCCAACCGCGCGTTTGCGAGGCGTCGCTCGACAGCGTCAGGCAATCGTGCGCCGCCAGCTCGCTTGGGTGCTGGGGCGTGCCGCGGCGCTGCAGGTACTGCGGCGCCGCGACGCACAGGCGCCGGTTGTCGGCCACGCGCACGCTCACGAGCGAGGAATCGGGCAGGTCGCCCACGCGCACGGCGCAGTCAAAGCCCTCGCCCGCCAGGTCGACCACGCGGTCGCTGAGGTTGAGCGAAATCGCCACCTCGGGGTGCAGCGCGCGGAACAGCGGCACCAGCGGCGCCACATGCCGGCGGCCAAAGCCGGCTGGCGCCGTGATGCGCAGGTGGCCGCTGGCCTTGACGCCGCCGGCCGAGACGCTGGCTTCGGCGTTGGCCACCTCGGTCAAGAGGCGCTGGCAGTCTTCCAGAAAGGCGCTGCCCTCGTTGGTCAGGCTGATGCGCCGCGTGGTGCGCACGAGCAGCTTCACGCCCAGGTGCTCTTCGAGCGCGTCGAGGCGACGGCCCATGATGGCCGGGGCCACGCCCTCGGCACGCGCCGCCGCCGTGAGGCTGCCGCGCGTGGCCACGGAGACGAAAGATTCAAACGCCTTGAGCTTGTCCATGGGCGCCGATTATGGGTGTGCGACGCTGCCTAAAACCGGTGCCGGCCCTTCATCGGGCGTGACCCCGGTGGCCTGGAGGGCGGCGCTCCTGCGCTGTGTCTCCTTCAACTATTTCTTTGATAGCTGTCAGCGCTTACTGGGCAAGGGCCAGAGCCCTATTTCATGGAAAACTCAGGCGGGCGCCGCAATCGCCTGGTCGATGGCGCCAAATATGCTCTGGCCGTCCTTGCCTTTCATCTCGATGCGGATGGTATCGCCGTACTTCATGAATTCGGTCGAGGGCTGGCCGTCCTGGATGGTTTCGATGCAGCGCTTCTCGGCGATGCAGCTGTAGCCCTTGGGCCAGTCGGTGCGGCCCTTGGCGTCCGCCACGCCCTTGTTGCTGACAGTGCCGCTGCCGACGATGGAGCCGGCGCGCACGTTGCGCGTCTTGGCGATGTGGGCGATCAGCTGGCCGAAGTGGAAGGTCATCTCGGTGCCGGCGTCGCACATGCCGACCTTGCGGCCGTTCCAGGTGGACTGCAGCGTGAGATGCAGGCGGCCCTTGTCCCAGGCGTCGCCGAGTTCGTCGAGCGTCACGGCGACGGGGCTGAAGGCGGTCGCGGGCTTGCTCTGGAAGAAGCCGAAGCCTTTGGCCAGCTCGGCCGGAATCAGATTGCGCAGGCTCACGTCATTGGCCAGCATGACCAGACGGATGCCGTCGAGCGCCTGCTCGGGCGTGCTGCCCATCTTCACGTCGCCGGTGACGACGGCGATCTCGGCCTCGAAGTCGATGCCCATGGCCTCGCTGGGCACCACCACGTCGTCGCAGGGGCCGATGAAATCGTCGCTGCCGCCCTGGTACATCAGCGGATCGAGATAGAAACTGGCCGGAACTTCGGAGTTGCGCGCTTTTCGAACCAGTTCGACGTGGTTGATGTACGCCGAGCCGTCGGCCCACTGATAGGCGCGCGGCAGCGGGGCCATGCACTGCTGCGGGTCGAACGGGAACGCGTGGCGCGCCTTGCCCGCGTTGAGCTGGTCGTACAGGTCTTGCAGCTGCGGCGCCAGGTAGCTCCAGTCGTCGAGCACCTGCTGCAGCCTGTGGGCGATGCCGGTCGCATAATGCGCGCTGCCCAGGTCGCGTGAGACGACCACCAGCTGGCCGTCGCGTGAACCGTCTTTGTAGGTGGCGAGTTTCATGGGTGCAAAACCTTTATCGGCATGGAAAGCGGCTGCGCCCAGCGCAAATTACGCTGGGTGAAATCGATTTAACTAAACAAAACCTCTGAAATTCTAGTGCACATGGACAAGGAACGCGCCGGCATCCAGTCCGTCGAGGTCGGCTTCTCATTGCTCGAAGGCCTCACGCGAGCGCGCGGGCCGCTGATGCTCAAGGACGTGGCCGCCTCGGCCGACATGAGCGCGGCCAAGGCGCACCGCTATCTGGTGAGCTTCCAGCGCATGGGGCTGGTCACGCAGGACAGCCGCACCGCGCGCTACGACCTCGGGCCCGCCGCGCTGCGCCTGGGGCTGGCGGCGCTGTCGCGCCTGGACGCGGTGCGCCTGGCGCGCGAGCGCCTGCCGCAGCTCATGGACGAGATTGGCCACACGCTGGCGCTGGCGGTGTGGGGCAACCACGGCCCGACCATCGTGCACTGGGAGGAGTCGGCGCAGGCCGTCACCGCCAACCTGCGCCTGGGCGACGTAATGCCGCTGCTGGCCTCGGCCACGGGCCGCTGCTTTGCCGCGCACCTCGCGCCCGAGGTGGTGGCGCCGCTGCTGCAGGCCGAGCTGGCACAGGCCGAAAAATTGCACCGCAGCGACCTGCCCGCCACGCTGGCCGCGGCCCAGGCCCTGCTGCAGGAAGTGCGCGAGCGCGGCGCAGCGCGCGTGGTGGACACGCTGCTGCCGGGCATCGTCGCCTTCTGCGCGCCGGTGTTCGACGCCGACGGCCACCTGGCGCTCGGCATCACCACGCTGGGCTCGGTCGCCACGCTGGACGCGGCCTGGGGCGGCACCATCGACACGCCGCTGCGCGCCGCCGCCGCGCACCTGTCGCACGACCTGGGGTTTGGCGGCGCCTGAGCGCGGCCGGCAGGGCACCATGATCCCGCGGCGCACCCTGCTGCTGATCGCCACGGCGGTGCTGGCCCTGCACTGGTGGGTGCTGGCCGGCGTGCCGCTGCACTGGGACCGGCCGGCGACCGCGCAGCCGCCCCAGGTTTTCACCACCCGCACCGTGGCAACGCCACCGCCCGCCCCCGCGCAGGCCCCGCCGGCCGCCGCGCCGGTGCGGCGCCCGCCGCCGCGCAAGAAGGCGCCTGTGCCCGCCAGCACGCCCTCTCCGGCCCCTGCGGTGGCGGCGAGCGCCGAGGCCAGCCTCTTGGGCCCGCCCCCCGGCGCGACCGACCCGGAGCCTCTGGCAAACCGTGCGCCGGACCCGGAAACCGACAACCAGGCCAGCGCGCCCTCTCCCGACCCTGCCGCCGAGACTGCCCCCGACCACGGGCCGGGCCCGCAGCCGCTCCTTGCGGCCGAGGCGCCGGACGCCCCTTCAGAGGCCCCCGCGCCGGCGCCCGCCGCAGGCACGACAGCAGCGATCGACATCGCCGTGCCGGGCGCGGGCGCACCCGGGGACAGCGCAGCGCCCCGCCCGGTGCGCATTCCGCCTCCCGTGCGCCTGGATTTCGAGGTCAGCGGGCAGGCCAAGAAGCTCCACTACAGCGCGCGCGCCGAACTGCTGTGGCAGCACGACGGCCAGCACTACCAGGCGCGCCAGGAGATCAAGCTGCTGTTCCTGGGCGCGCGCACGCAGACCAGCGAGGGCGACATCGCCGCGGGCGGCCTGCAGCCCCGGCGCTTCGGCGACCGCGCACGCAGCGAACAGGCCGCGCACTTCGATTACGCCCACAACCGGATCACGTTCAGCGCCAACACGCCCGAAGCCGTTCTGGTGCCGGGCACGCAGGACCGGCTCAGCGTGTTCCTCCAGCTCGGCGCCCTGCTGGCCGCGGCGCCCGAACGCTACCCGGTGGGCACCCGCATCAGCGTGGCCACGGCAAGCGCGCGCGCGGCCGACGTCTGGTCGTTCACCATCGAGGGCGAGGAAACGCTGGACCTGCCCGTGGGCGCCACCCCGGCGCTGAAACTGGAGCGCCTGCCGCGCCGCGACTACGACCAGAAGGCCGAGCTGTGGCTCGCGCCCGCCCTGGGCTACCTGCCCGTGCGCATCCGCCTCACCCAGGCCAACGGCGACTTTGCCGACCTGCGCCTGAGCGGCCACGCCGCGCCCTGAACCGGGGCCAAGGCCCCGCCAGCGAAGGTGATTGGCATCCGTGAAATACTGGGGCAGGCCCCCGGGCCGCACCGCAGGACTTGAACTCCGCGCCCGCGCTGTCATCTGACAGACACACAGACCAGGGAGAACACCATGCACATGCTCTACGACTCAGAATCTTTTGTGGTGGTCCACATGCTGACAGACGCCGTGAAGCCGCTCGATGCCACGTCGGCGGACAGCCCCGCCCCCGCCCCACAGCTGGCCCGCCACGGCTTCGAGATCGTAGACAAGCGCTCGGGCAAGGAGGTCTACCTCGATGGCTCGTGGGCAGAAATGTTCCAGCAGGTCATCCTGGCATGGCAGCGCGACGCACCGACGCAGGAGGAAGTGGAAGACACGCTGGACCGCTACACGGGCCTGGCGCAGAACCCGGTGGTGGTGCACTGACCAAGCAAAACACCAGTCAAATCCGCCACAAACACTTACCCATCAAACGCCAGAAGCTATCATTATAATAGCGCAAATCAGGACGCAGCGCCCCGGCGCTGGCGCATGTCCTGGGCCATGCGCTGCAGCGCGTCGGCGCCGAGCAGGGCGCGCGCCGCCGGGTACACCAGGTCTTCCTCACTGCGGATGTGCGCGGCGTAGGCTGTGGCGAAGCGCGCGAACGCGGCCTCGTCCTGCGCGCTGAAGGCGGTTTTTTTCCCTTCGGCCAGCGCCTGCAAGGCCGTGCGCGCGGCCTGCCAGTCGGCGTCCATGCGCGCATGGTCCTGCTGCAGCTGCCGCACCCGCGCCGCCACGGCGGCGTCACCGTGCGCCAGCAGCGGCGGAAACACGTGCAACTCTTCGTCTTCGTGGTGCAGCGGCGCGGCGAGGTCGAAGTAGCGCAGCACATCGTGCGCCGCCTGGCGCGCGGAGTCGTCGCAGGCCTGGCCGTGCAGGTAGCCGACCAGCCTCTGCAGCAGCGCCAGCGTGCGCTGCACGCGCTCGTGGCAGGCCTCGAGCATCTCGAACGGCGTGTCAAAGCCCACGGCGGGCGCGCCGAAGCCGGGCAGGGCCGCGTTGCCGGCCATGGCGCTCAGCCCAGCCGCACCGGCTCGCCCTGCCGGTTGAACGGGATGAACGCGTCCACCCGGCCCTCCTTCACAGCGTCCACCATGCGCTGCAGCGGCGCCTCGGCCTCCTCGCTGCTGGGCGCGCGGTGCAGCGTGCCAGACAGCGCGGCGGCGAACACCATGGCCCAGTCATGACCGAACTGGGCGGATTCGTCCACCAGTGCGGCAAACGAGGCAATGTCTTCGGGCCGCTTGTCCACGCACATCAGCGGCACCAGCGCGCCGCCCTGCCCGGCCGCGAAATCGGCGCGCTGTGCGGGCGTGGCATCGCCCGGCAACTCGGCGCCGGCGAACACAAACAGCAGCCTCTGGGGCTCGGGCTGCGAGCGGGCGGCCTGCAGCAAATCGTCAAAACTCGCAATTTCCATGGGTGTTCTCCGACATCACAGCAAAGGGTCTGCGCGCGACGGCTCGTCGGGGGGCTCGCCGCCGAGGGTGCGCAGGTAATCGGTGGGCACGGGACGCAGGCGCGCGCGCTTGCGCGACTGCACCGTGCCCAGGCTCAGGAAGCACAGCGCGTGCTCGCCCGCGCCCAGGCCAAACAGTGTGCGCAAGCCCGCGGACTTGAGCGCCTTGCCGCTGGTCAGCGCCGAGCCGTAGCCCAGCGCCGTGGCCATGAGCAGCATGTTCTGCACCGCGCAGCCGGCCGACACGATGCGCTCGTGCAGGTCGATCTGCGGGTCGCCGCGCTCGCCGTCCACCACCACGAGCAAAAGCTCGGGCGAGCGATAGGCCTTGTCGCGCGCCTGCGCCACCTGCTCGGGCGTGGCGCGGGCGTCGCGCCCGAGCAGGGCGGCGGCGAACACCTCGGCCAGCGGCCCGCGCTGCGCCTGCGGCACCCGCACCAGGCGCCAGGGCAGGATCTGCCCGTGGTCGGGCGCCTGGCCGGCGGCGGCCACGATCTGCGCGAACTCGGCAGCCGGGGGCGCGGGCTCGGCCAGGCGCTTGGGCAGGATGGTCTGGCGCGCCTGGATCAGCGTGGCAGCCACCGCGGCCAGCTCGCCGGGCGTGCCGCCTTCAACCGGGGCGACCATCGGCGCGCAAGCGTCCATACCAGTCTCCCAGCCGCACCCCCCATACCGCCACCACGGCGGCCCACAGCAGCGCGGCCGCCAGCAGCAGCCACGCCGACGCGGCACCGGGCAGCGCCGCCGCGATGCGCAGCACGGTGGCCGCCTGCAAGGCCCAAAAAAGCGACCAGACCGTCCGGTCGGCCACCAGGGCACGGCCGCTGTGCCCGCACGACACGCGCGTGACCATGGCCAGCATCAGCGAGGCCAGGCACCCCATGGTGAGCGCATGCAGGGCCCCCAGGCCGAGCACGGGCGCGCCCTGCGCCAGGCCCAGCAACTGGGATACGCCAGCGAGCACCAGCGCCAGCCCCAACCACAGAAAGCCCAGGTGCAGCATGGCCAGCAGCCGGTTCTTGAGGCTTTGCACCACGCCCCACACGCCGGCCAGCCACAGCAGCACGGCGCCCACGGCCAGTTCCAGCACGCCGCGCACCAGCAGCCACAGCGGCGCCACCGGCCCCTGCAGCGGCCCGTCGAGCTCGACCCACACGGCAGCGGCCTCGAGGGCGGCGGCGGCCAACATCAGCCACAGCACCCAGAACGGGCGCCACACGGCGATGAACGGCAGGGCGCTCGACGTGAAAAACGGGATCATGCGGTGCGCCACCGTGACGTACACCACCACGACGAAGCCCCACAACGCCGTGAGCACGCAGGCGCGCGCCACGGCCGGCGCATCCAGCGCCAGGCCGAGCACGGCGCCCATGGCGCTCAGGCTGCCGACGGCGCAGGCCACGGCGATGGCGCGCGCATGCACCTGGTCGTCGGCGCGGCTGCGCAGCACCAGCCACCAAAACAGTGCCGTCATCCACGCCAGGCCGAGCGCCGCCAGCGCCGCACCCGCGATGGCCCAGCGCGCCGCCATATGGGCGCCCCCCAGCCACAGCAGCCAGCCCAGGGCCTGCAGCAGCAGGGGCGGCAGCAGCGTGCGCGTCCCCCAGGGCGCAACCCCCAGCCACTTGGGGCCGGCGGTGAACAAAAAACCCGAAAAGAACAGCGGAATGAAGCCCAGCACCATCACGGCGGCATGCACGAGCGACGGCGACAGCGCATAGGGCAGCCCCAGCAGTCCGCTCGCCCGGTCCACCTGCACCAGCGCCCACCACACCCCCGAAGCCCCCAGCAGCACCATCGCCAGGAAAAACCCCAGCCGGTGCGGAGCCCGCATCAGGTAGACCGGCCGCCAGCGGGGGTCGGGCGGCGCCAGCCCCTCGGGTGCAGGCTTGCCCGGTGCCCCAGGCCGCGCGGTGGCGGGGCGCAGGCTCATCCGCAGGTGCCGAGGTGGCCGCACTGGGTGCAGTAGTCGCAACCGTCCTTGCGGATGACCGCGTGCGCGCCGCACTCGCTGCATTTCTGGCCGGCCATGATGGGCGGCATGGCGGCCACGGCCACCGCAGGCGCCTCGGCCAGCGCCGGCACATCGACGCCCAGGTTCTTGCGGGCGCGCCGCGCCAGGATGTTCTGCACTGCGTAGGCGATGGCGGCCACTTCGGAGTCGTGCCACATGGGCACATGCGTGCCATCGGCCTTCTGGTGCGTGCCCAGGCGCACGGGGCCGCGGTCCCAGGCGACCTTGCGCATGTCGCTGAGCGCACGCTCGAGGAAGCCGCCGCGCGCCGCCAGCGACAGCAGGCGCATGCTCGACGTCACCCATTGCTGCGACTCGCCGCTCTGGCCCACGGGCATGAAGAACTCGATCGCGCGGTCGACCGTGCCGGTGCCGTCGGCATTGGGCACGGGCAGGAAGGACACCACGAGGTACAGGCGCTTCTGGCCTTCCTGCGTCCAGTACTCCACTTTCTCGGCCACGGCCGACAGCGCGCCCTTGGGGCGGCTCTCGATCACGGTGCGCATCGGGTCCACCGGGGCCGCGGCCGGCGCCTGCGGCGCAGCCTCGGCGGGGGCGTGGGTTTCGAGCACCGCACCCAGGATGCTGTTGGGGCGGTACGTCGCCAGCCCCTTGAGGCGCGCGCGCCAGGCCTGCAGGTACAGGCCCTTGAAGTCGTCGTACGGGTAGTCGGCCGGGATGTTCACGGTCTTGGAGATGGCCGTGTCCACGAAGGGCTGCACCGCCTGCATCATCGCGATGTGGCCGTCGGCCGACATCTCGAGCGCCGAGACGAAGTACGCGGGCAGACGCGCCACGTCGCCGCCGAGCTCGCGGTACAGGCGCCAGGAATGGTCTTCGACCGCGTACTCGGAAGTGCTGCCGTCGCCCTCGCGCTTGCGGCGCTTGTACATCCACGAGAACGGCGGCTCAATGCCGTTGGACGCGTTGTCGGCAAAGGCCAGGCTCACGGTGCCGGTGGGCGCGATCGACAGCAGGTGGCTGTTGCGGATGCCGTGCTTGCGGATGTCCTTTTGCAGCGCTGCTGGCAGGCGGCTGGCAAACGTGCCGGTGGCCAGGTAGCCCTCGGCGTCGAATTTCGGGAAGGCGCCCTTCTCGCGCGCCAGCGCCACGGACGCGGCATAGGCGGCGTCGCGCATGCGCTCGGCGATGCGCGCCGCCATGGAGCGGCCCTCGGGCGCGTCGTAGCGCAGGCACAGCATGGCCAGGGTGTTGCCCATGCCGGTGAAGCCCACGCCGATGCGGCGCTTGGCGTGCGCCTCTTCGCGCTGCTGGGGCAGGGGCCAGAAGGTCAGGTCGAGCACGTTGTCGAGGGCGCGCACCTGCAGCGCCACCGATTTTTCAAACGCGTCGAAGTCGAACGCCGCTTCGCCCGACAGGCCGAACGGGTGGCGCACAAAGCGCGTCAGGATGACGGGGCCGAGGTCGCAGCAGCCGTACGAGGGCAGCGGCTGCTCGCCGCACGGGTTGGTGGCCTCAATGGACTCGCAGTAGTGCAGGTTGTTGTCGGTGTTGATGTGGTCGAGGAACAGGATGCCGGGCTCGGCGAAGCCGTAGGCCGACTTCATGATGGTGTCCCACAGCTCCTGCGCCGGCAGCGTCTGGTAGACCCACTGGCCGTCGGCCCGCTGGTAGGCGCCCTGCGCCATCAGCGTGGCGCCCGGCCGCGCCTGGTGCACGAGCTCCCACGGCTGGTCATTCTGCACCGCCTCGATGAAGGCATCGGAGACGCCCACCGAGACATTGAAATTGTTCCAGCGCCCCGGCGTGCGCTTGGCGGTGATGAAGTCCATCACGTCGGGGTGGTCGATGCGCAGCACGCCCATCTGCGCGCCGCGGCGCGCGCCGGCGCTCTCGACCGTGGAGCACGACTGGTCGAACACGTTGATGTAGCTGCACGGGCCCGAGGCCATCGAATGCGTGCCCTTGACCTGCGCGCCGCGCGGGCGGATGCGCGAGAAGTCGTAGCCCACGCCGCCGCCGCGCCGCATGGTTTCGGCCGCTTCGCGCAGCGCTTCGTAGATGCCGGGGTAGCCGCCCTCGTCCACCCCCTGGATGCAGTCGCCCACGGGCTGCACGAAGCAGTTGATGAGCGTGGCCTGGATGTCGGTGCCGGCGGCGCTCATGATGCGGCCCGCGCCGATGGCGCCGGCGTGCAGGTTGGCCAGGAACAGCGCTTCGTATTTTTCCCGCTCGCCCTCGGCCTCGACCGAGGCCAGCGCGCGTGCCACGCGGCGGTACAGGTCTTCGGCGCTGGTTTCGCCGGCCTTGAGGTATTTTTCTTTCAGCACATCGAGGCTGATGGGCTGGGTGGCGGTCACGTCGTGCGCGCGGCCGAGGTCTTCGCGTTTCATGGGGTCTGCCTTGGGAAAAGGCGGCGCAGCACCGGGCACGCGCAGCCGTGGAAGGGGTTGCGCAGCGCACCGGGTCCCGGAAACAGGACAAGGTGGGCGCTGCGCAGACGGCAAGAATAGACCTTTTTGGCGACAGACCCGCGCAAGTCCCGCCCCGGCGTGGTGGTTAAAACGCATTCCTGACGCAGCGCAATCTTGGTGCATCTGTCCTGCGGTCCCCAGCGGCACGGGCTCGGGCGGAGGCGCCGTCCACGCCCCGCACCGGGGGCGGCGCCCCTTCGCGGATCCACTGGGTGGGAATCCGGCCTTTGGCATCGAAACAAGGCTCTAGCGCCTGCCAGCCGTATGCAGATAGCTATCAAAGTCATAGTTCCCGGTGGCCCCAGGAATTTCAGGCATGGAACCCGGGCATGGCGCGCTGGCTCAATCGCAAATCACCTGCCCATCGTGCTCGACATACGGGGCATACGGGCCGGTGCCGCTGTTCGTGGCCACCGAGGCGGCGACGAAATTGCCCGTCTTGACATCGAAGACATGGACTTCGCCGTCCTCAATGACGTAATGCCAGCCGTGCAGGCTGATCTGCCCCGCCAGCACGCGGCTGCGCACCATGGGAAATTCCATCAGCCGGCCCAGTTGCAGCACCACGGCGCGCTGCTCGGTGCGGCGCAAGGCCTCGGGGCATGGCTGGACCGGCAGCACCGCCTCGCGCCCCAGGTCGAGCCAGCGCAGCAGGTTGTGGGCTTCGGAGGGCACCTCGCCATACAGCGCCTTGATGGCACCGCAGTGGCTGTGACCGCAGACCACGATCCGGCTGACCTGCAGGCTGAGCACGGCGAATTCGATGGCCGCCGCCGTGCCGTGGTGGCCGTGCGAGCCGTCGTAGGGCGGCACAAAAGCCCCCACATTGCGCACCAGAAACAGCTCGCCCGGACCGGCGCCGGTGAGCAGGTAAGGCAGCAGGCGCGAGTCGGAGCAGCCAATGAACAGCGTGGTCGGGTGCTGTCCTTCGGCCACCAGGTCCTGGAAACGCTGCTGGTGCAGCGGGAAATATTCCGACTTGAAGCGCCGCAGGCGCACCAGCAGTTCGTCGCTGCTGTCAGCGCTGCTGTCGCTGTCGTTCGCGCTGTCGTGAGCCGGCGCGTCCATGCCTACTGCACCAGCGGGGAGTCGGCGGCGTCCAGTGCGATGTGTTCCAGCGTGGCCTCGCCCGCCAGCAGGGCCATGTACTGGTGCAGCGCGCGAGCGCGCGACTGCATCGCCAGCAGGCGCGCTATGCGCTCGCGCACCTCGGCGTAGGTGGGCTGGGTTCCCTCGCGGCGCTCCAGCACCTCTACGATGTGGAAGCCAAACCGGCTGTGCACCAGCCGCGGGAGCACGCCGACGCGGGCTTGGTGCTGCTGTGTGTGGAACAGCGCCTGCGCCAGTTCGGGCGCGCAGTCGTCCGGGCCGATCCATCCCAGGTCGCCGCCCTGGGTGCTGGTGGGGCAGTTGGACAGTTCGGTCGCCAGCTGCGCAAAGCGTCCGGGCGGGCTGTCTGCGTGGGTCAGTTCCAGCAGGGCTTTTTCCGCATGCACTGCCAGCGCCTGCACGTTGGTGCCGGGCGTGACCGCAAACAGGATGTGCCGCACATGCAGCGCCTGCCCCACGGTGAACTGCGCAGCGTGCGCCTGGTGGTAGCGCTGGCACTCGGCCTCCTGCGGCTGCGGACTGCGGACGTCCGCGTCGACCAGCTGTTCGAGGATTTGGCGCTCCGGCTCGCCCAGTTCGGGCGCCACGCTGCCCGCGTAGGCCGGCAACAGCCCCTGCGCCACGGCGCGCTGGCGCAGCAGTTCGGCATAGGCGCGTTCGCGCAGTTCGTCCTCGGCAGGGCGCTGCCCCGGGAGGTGCAGGGCCACGCCGTTGATGGTGGCCGTGGGCCCGCTCCGGGTGCCGGCCGCCGCGGCATCGGCAGGGGCAGCCGCGCTGCCACAACCGCATCCGCTGCCGCAACCGGAAGAGGAAGAGGGAGCGGTGTTCATGAGAACTCTCCTTTGGGCGAGGCGGCGCCCGTCGGGGCCTGGGCGACCGGGCGGTGGGCGGGATGGACCGCCTGCACCGGCTGCGGCGCGTGCGACGAGCGCGTGGTGACGCCCACGTCCAAGCGCCGGCTGCGCACCACCTGGTAGGGCCGGAACAGGTAGCCCACCGACGCAAAACCGCTCCACACGTGCACCAGGCGGCTGAACGGGAACAGCAGGAAGATCGTCATGCCGAAGACGATGTGAAACAGGTAGGGCCAGGGCAAGCCGGCCAGCACCTCGGCATCGACCGTGCGCAGCGTCAGGATGCGCTGCGCCCAGTCGGCCAGGATCAGCATCACGCTGCCGTCGGAATGCGCCCACGAAAAAGGCAGCGTGATCAGCCCCACGACCAGCTGCACCCACAGGATCAGCAGGATCGCCAGGTCGGTCTTGTGGCTGGTGTAGCGGATGCGCTCGTCGAACATGCGGCGGTAGATCAGCATCGACAGGCCGATGAAGCAGAGGACACCGAACAGACCGCCCGAGTAGATGGCGATTTTCTGCTTGACCGAAGCTTCGAGAAAGTGCGCATAGAACGCATGCGGCGCCAGCAGGCCGATCAGATGGCCAAAGAACAAAAACAGGATGCCGACGTGGAACAAATTGCTGCCCCAGCGCAGCAGCCCGGTGCGCAGCAGCTGCGACGAATCGCTTTTCCAGGTGTACTGGTCGCGGTCGAAGCGCAGCAGGCTGCCGAGCAGGAACACCGACAGGCAGATGTAGGGGTAGACCCCGAAGAGAAAACCGTGCAGGGAAGTCATCGCTGTGCTCCGTGGGTGGGACGTGCCTGGCGCGCGGCGTGGGGCACGATGTGGATGGGTTGCGGCTGGTCGGGCCGCGCCTGGCCTTTGGACGAGCAGCCATCAAACACCACCGGCTCCTGCCAGACGGCGTCCATCGGCTCTTCGGCAGCGATCTCGACCGGCGAAGCTTTCTCGCCCGCCAGTTCGAGCAAGGCGCCCAGGACGCAGGCATAGGGGCTTGAGCGCTGCTGCAGGGCGGCAAACAGGGCGTTGAAGATGTGTGCCATTTCAGCGAGGAACTCGCGCGCCTGGCGCGGCGGCTGCGTGGAGGTGAACTCCAGCACCACCGGCAGGAAGTCGGGCATTTCGCCCTCGCCCAGGAACATGCCGGCCTGCTCGTAGGTTTTGGCCAGATCGATCATGGCCGGACCGCGGTCGCGCGAGTCACCATGCACATGCTCGAACAGGTGCAGCGAGGTGGCGCGGCCGCGGTCGAACAGCTCGACGTAGTCGGCCTCGGCTTCCAGCGCCGCTTTGCGCTCCAGGGTATCGATCAGCGCGTCGAGCTCCGCCAGGCGCGGCGCAGGCAGCGCCTGCTCCTGCAGCAGCGCAGCGCGCAGCCCGGGCAGGTGGGCGCGCAGTTCCGCATCGGGGTAGCCGAGCAGCCGCGCCAGCACGCGCAGGCTTCGGGTCGCATTGGGGGCGTGGTTGAACAGGGCCATGGCTCAGACCTCCACCTTGATGGGAATGGTGCGTTTCTTGCTGCCGCCAAACAGGCTGACCTCGCTGCTGCCTTCGGAGCAGCCGTTGCCAAAGGTGAAGCCGCAGCCGCCGCGCACGTCAAACGCGTTTTCGGCGTATTCGCGGTGGGTGGTCGGGATCACGAAGCGGTCTTCGTAGTTGGCAATCGCCATGGTGTGGTACATGTCTTCGACCTGCGCCACCGTGAGGCCGGCCTGCGCCAGCACCGCCAGATTCTGCTCATGGTCGACGTGCTTGCTGCGCTGGTACGAGCGCATCGCCAGCATGCGCTCCAGCGCGCGCACCACCGGCGCGGTGTCGCCGCCCGTGAGCATGTTGGCCAGGTACTGCACGGGGATGCGCATCTGGGAAATGTCTGGCAGCTCGCCGTGGATGCCGATCTGACCGGCATTGGCCGCCGAAGTGATCGGCGAGAGCGGGGGCACATACCAGACCATGGGCAGCGTGCGGTACTCGGGGTGCAGCGGCAGCGCCACCTTCCAGTCGACCGCCATCTTGTAGACCGGGCTCTTGCGCGCGCTTTCGAGCCACGCCTCCGGAATGCCGTCCTTGCGCGCCTGCGCGATCACGGCCGGGTCGTGCGGGTTGAGGAAGATGCCCAGCTGCGCCTGGTACAGGTCCTTGTCGTTTTCGACGCTCGCGGCTTCCTCGATGCGGTCGGCGTCGTACAGCACCACGCCGAGGTAGCGGATGCGACCGACGCAGGTTTCACTGCACACGGTCGGCTGGCCGGCCTCGATGCGCGGGTAGCAGAAGGTGCACTTCTCGGCCTTGCCGCTCTTCCAGTTGTAGTAGATCTTCTTGTACGGACAGCCCGAGACGCACATGCGCCAGCCGCGGCACTTGTCCTGGTCGATCAGCACGATGCCGTCTTCCTCGCGCTTGTAGATCGAGCCCGACGGGCACGAGGCCACGCAGCTTGGGTTCAGGCAGTGCTCGCACAGGCGCGGCAAATACATCATGAAGGTGTTTTCGAACTGCCCCACCATGTCTTTTTGCACCTGCTCGAAGCTGTCGAGGTTGGCGTCCTTGCTGCGCTTGGAAAACTCGCCGCCGAGGATTTCCTCCCAGTTCGGGCCCCACTCGATCTTCTCCATGCGCTTGCCGGTGATCAGGCTGCGCGGCTGCGCCGTGGGCGCGGCCTTCATTTCGGGCGCCGACTGCAGGTGGTCGTAGTCAAACGTGAAGGGCTCGTAGTAGTCGTCGATCTGCGGCATGTTCGGGTTGGCGAACAGGCGCATCAGCATCTTCCACTTGCCGCCCTGGCGCGGTTCGATGGAGCCGTCGGCGCGGCGCACCCAGCCGCCATTCCACTTGTCCTGGTTTTCCCACTCCTTGGGGTAGCCGATGCCGGGTTTGGTCTCGACGTTGTTGAACCAGGCGTACTCCATGCCCGGGCGGCTGGTCCAGACGTTCTTGCAGGTGACCGAACAGGTGTGGCAGCCAATGCACTTGTCCAGGTTCAGCACCATGCCGATTTGCGCGCGTACTCTCATGCCGACTCTCCCTGTTGCTGCACCGCGAAGGCGCGTTCGTCCTGGCGTGGCGTGTCCAGCCAATCCACCTTGTGCATCTTGCGCACGACGACGAATTCGTCGCGGTTGGTGCCGATGGTTCCGTAGTAGTTGAAGCCGTACGACAGCTGCGCGTAGCCGCCGATCATGTGCGTGGGTTTCAGGACGACGCGCGTGACCGAGTTGTGGATGCCGCCACGGTGCCCCGTGATCTCCGAGCCGGGCGTGTTGACGATCTTTTCCTGCGCGTGGTACATGATCACCATGCCGGGTTTGATGCGCTGGCTGACCACGGCACGCGCGGTGAGCGCGCCGTTGACGTTGTAGGCCTCGACCCAGTCGTTGTCCTCTACGCCGATCGCCCTGGCGTCGTCTTCGCTGAGCCAGACGATCGGGCCGCCCCGGCTCAGGGTCAGCATCAGGAGGTTGTCGGTGTAGGTCGAGTGGATGCCCCACTTCTGGTGCGGCGTGATGAAGTTCAGCAGGATTTCCGCATTGCCGTTCGCGCGGATGCCGTGCACGCCGGCCGTGGCCTTCAGGTTCACGGGTGGCCGGTAGCTGGCAAAGCCCTCGCCAAAGGCGTGCATCCACGGGTGGTCCTGGTAGAACTGCTGGCGGCCGGTCAGCGTGCGCCACGGGATGTACTCGTGCACGTTGGTGTAGCCCGCGTTGTACGACACGGTTTCGGACTCGATGCCGCTCCAGGTCGGCGAGCTGATAATCTTGCGCGGCTGCGCCTGGATGTCGCGGAAGCGGATTTTTTCGTCCTCGCGGTGCAGCGCCAGGTGTGTGTGCTCGCGCCCGGTCTGCTTGCCCAGCGCAGCCCAGGCCTTCACCGCGACGTGGCCGTTGGTCTCGGGCGCGAGCTGCAGCACCATTTCGCAGGCGTCGATGTCGCTGTCAATGCGTGGCATGCCCTGCGTCACGCCGGGCTCGGTCACCACGCCGCTGAGCTGCCCCAGCTGCGTGACTTCGGTCTCGGTGTTCCACGCAATGCCCTTTCCGCCGTTGCCGATCTTGTTGAGCAGCGGGCCCACAGCCGTGAAGCGCTTGTAGACATTCGGGTAGTCGCGCTCGACCACCTGCATCTGCGGCGCCGTCTTCCCGGGAATCAGCTCGCATTCGCCGCGCTTCCAGTCCTTGACCTCGAAAGGCTGGGCCAGCTCGCCCGGGGTATCGTGCATGACCGGCGTCAGCACCATTTCCCTTTCGACGCCCAGGTGGCCGTCGCACAGCTCGCTGAACTTCTTCGCAAACCCCTTGTAGATCTCCCAGTCGCTCTTGGACTGCCACACCGGGTCCACGGCGGTGGACAGCGGGTGGATGAAGGGGTGCATGTCGCTGGTGTTGAGATCGTTCTTCTCGTACCAGGTGGCCGTGGGCAGCACGATGTCCGAATACAGGCAGGTCGTGCTCATGCGGAAGTCGAGCGTGACCAGCAGGTCCAGCTTGCCCTCGGGCGCCTGGTCGTGCCAGACCACTTCTTCGGGTTTGGCGTCTTGGGCGCCCAGATCCTTGCCCTGCACGCCATTGGTGGTGCCCAGCAGGTGTTTGAGGAAGTATTCATGGCCCTTGCCCGACGAGCCAATGATGTTGGAGCGCCACACGAACATGTTGCGCGGCCAGTTGTCCGGGTGGTCGGGGTCTTCGCAGCTCATTTTCAGCGATCCGTCCTTCAGCGACTGGACCACGTAATCCTTGGGATCGAGTCCGGCGGCCTGCGCGTTCCTGACCACCTGCATCGGGTGGGTTTGCAGCTGCGGGGCACTCGGCAGCCAGCCCATGCGTTCGGCGCGCACGTTGTAGTCGATCATGCTGCCGCCGTAGAGCTTCTTGTCGGCCAGCGGCGAGAGCACTTCGTCGACCCCGAGCTTTTCATAGCGCCACTGGTCGGTGTGCGCGTAGAAGAAACTGGTGCTGTTCATCTGCCGCGGTGGGCGGATCCAGTCGAGCGCAAAGGCCAGCGGCGTCCAGCCGGTCTGCGGGCGCAGCTTCTCCTGGCCCACGTAATGCGACCATCCGCCGCCGCTCTTGCCGATGCAGCCGCACATCATCAGCATGTTGATGACGCTGCGGTAGTTCATGTCACTGTGGTACCAGTGGTTCATGCCGGCGCCGATGATCACCATGGACCGGCCTTCAGTCTTGTCGGCGTTCTCGGCAAACTGGCGCGCCACGGCAATGATCTGGTCGCGCGGCACGCCGGTGATCTGCTCCTGCCAGGCCGGCGTGTAAGGGGTGTTGTCGTCAAAGTCGGCTGCCGCCAGCTCGCCCGGCAGGCCGCGTGCAATGCCGTACTGCGCCACCTGCAGGTCGAACACGGTGGCCACCAGCACCTCCCGGGCTTCACCGTCCGTGCCGAGGGCGATGCGCTGCACCGGCACGGTGCGCACCAGCACATCGCTTTGCTCGTTGTTCGGGAAATGCTCGTGGTGGACTCCGCCGAAATACGGGAAACCCACACGGGCGCTGTCGTGGTCCGCCGCGTCGCCTTCGAGCGTGGACAGCCTGAGCGCCACATCCTTGCCCTCGCGTGCTTCCTTGGCCTCCAGGTTCCACTGCCCGGCATCGGCCCGGCCGTCCGGCCCCCAGCGGAAACCGATCGCGCCCTGCGGCGTGACGACCTGGCCGTGCGCGTCAAAGGCCACGGTCTTCCAGTCGGGGTTGTTGTCCTGTCCGAGCCGGTCGGCAAAGTCGGAGGCGCGCACATAGCGGTCGGGCACCATCACGGATTCGCCGCTGGCCAGCGTGTGCGCCTTGAGCATGACCAGCATCGGCAAATCGGTGTAGCGGCGCGCGTAGTCGTCGAAGTAGGCCGAGCGCGGCTTGCCGTTGCCGCCAAAGTAGAAATCCTTGAGGATCACATGGCCCATCGCCATCGCGACCGCGGCGTCGGTGCCCTGCTTCGGGTGCAGCCACAGGTCGGACAGCTTGGCGACCTCGGAGTAGTCGGGCGTGATGGCGACGGTCTTGGTGCCCTTGTAGCGCACCTCGGTGAAGAAGTGCGCGTCCGGCGTGCGCGTCTGCGGCACGTTCGAGCCCCAGGCGATGATGAAGCTCGAGTTGTACCAGTCGGCCGACTCGGGCACGTCGGTCTGCTCGCCCCAGACCTGCGGGCTGGACGGCGGCAGGTCGCAGTACCAGTCGTAAAAGCTCATGCACACGCCACCGATCAACGACAGGTAGCGCGACCCGGCCGCATAGCTGACCATCGACATCGCCGGGATCGGCGAGAAACCGATGATGCGGTCGGCGCCGTGCTGCGCGATGGTGTAGACGTTGGACGCGGCAATGATCTCGTTGACCTCGTCCCAGGTCGAGCGCACAAAGCCTCCCAGGCCGCGCACGCTCTGGTAATCACGCCGCTTGGCGTCGTCCTGCACCACGGCGGCCCAGGCCTCGACCGGAGGCAGGGTCAAGCGTGCCTCGCGCCAGTGCTTGAGCAGACGGGCGCGCACCATCGGGTACTTGACGCGGTTGGCGCTGTAGAGATACCAGCTGTAGCTGGCGCCGCGCGAGCAGCCACGCGGCTCGTGGTTGGGCATGTCCCAGCGCGTGCGCGGGTAGTCGGTCTGCTGGGTCTCCCAGGTCACGATGCCACCCTTGACGTAGATCTTCCATGAGCACGAGCCGGTGCAGTTGACGCCGTGCGTGCTGCGAACGACCTTGTCGTGCGCCCAGCGGTTGCGGTAGGCGTCTTCCCAGGTTCGGTCTTCGGCGGTGGTGACGCCGTGCCCTCCCGAAAACGATTCCCGAGGCTGGGAAAAGTGGTTGAGGCGGTCGAGGAAATGGCTCATCGGGAGGCTCCTTTTCGTTTCTGCAGGCAAGGGTTCAGCACGGCATCTCGGCGTGCTTGCGCGCGTAGTACCACCAGGTCACCACGATGCACAGGACATAAAAAACGGCGAACGTCCACAGCGCAAACTCGGGCCCGCCGGTCAGCGCAATCGAGCTGCCGTAGCTCTTGGGGATGAAGAAGCCGCCATAGGCCGCAATGGCCGCCGTGAAGCCCAGCGTGGCCGCGCCCAGCGTGTTGCCTTCTTTCTGCGCCTGCGCCACGGCGGTGGTGTCGTTGGCATCGACGCCGCGCATGGCCTCTGCCAGGAAGATGGCGGGAATCATGCTGAAGGTCGAACCGTTGCCGATGCCCGTGGTCAGGAACAGCACCAGGAAGCAGACGAAGAAGCCGGCAAAGTTGCCACCCACGCCGCCGTGCGGCAGGAACTGGATCACGCCCACCACGGCAATCGCCATGACCGCGAAGTTCCACAGCGTCACGCGCGCGCCGCCCACCTTGTCGGCCAGCCAGCCGCCGAAGGGCCGCACCACGGCACCGACCAGGGGGCCCAGCCACGCATAGGCCAGCGGATTGACGTCCGGGAACTGGCTCTTGATGAGCAGCGGAAAGCCCGCGGCATAGCCGATGAACGAACCGAAGGTGCCCAGGTACAACAGGCACATCAGCCAGTTGTGTTTGCGCCGGAAGATCGCGGCCTGACTGGCGAACGAGGCCTTGGCGTCGGCGATGTCGTGCATGCCGAACCATGCGGCCAGGGACACCAGGGCGATCCATGGCACCCAGATGAAGGCGGCGTTCTGCGTCCAGACCTGCACGCTGGCGCCGTTCTTCGCGATGGTCTGCCCTTCGCCGCCAAAGATGCCGAAGATGCCGGCCGTGACCACCAGCGGGCTCAGGAACTGCACCACCGACACCCCGAGGTTGCCCAGGCCCGCGTTCACGCCCAGCGCCGAGCCCTTGCGTTCCTTGGGGAAGAAAAAGCTGATGTTGGCCATGCTGGAGCTGAAATTGCCCCCGCCCAGGCCGCACAGCAGCGCCAGCGCCAGCATGGTCGGGTAGCCGGTGGTGTTGTCCTGTACGGCGTAGCCGATGCCGACTGCGGGAATCAAGAGGGAGGCAGTGGAGATCGCCGTCCAGCGCCGGCCGCCGAACACCGGCACCATGAACGAGTAAAAGATGCGCAGCGTGGCGCCGCTGAGCGCAGGCGCCGCCGCCAGCCAGAACAGCTGGTTGCTCGAATATTTGAAGCCGAGGCCAGGCAGGCTCACGGCGACCACGCTCCAGACCTGCCAGATGGCAAAGGCCAGGAACAGCGCCGGCACCGAAATCCAGAGGTTGATCTTGGCGACGGCTTCGCCTTCGCGCTCCCAGAACGCCTTGTCTTCTGGCGTCCAGATGTGCAGGGTGCGCCCGGTGCGTGCACGCGCGGCAGGGGTAGAGGCAGACATGGTGTGTGGCTTTCAGAAGGTCAGCGGACTGCACGCGCCGCCGGGGCGTTGGCCGGGCCCATCACATCGGTGCGACGGACTTCGGTGAAATACATCCAGATCAGCGACACCCAGACCACGCCGTACATCAGCATGAAGGCGCTGGAGCGGATGCCGGTCAGGTCCATCAGGGCGCCGAAGGCGATCGGCAGCACAAAGCCGCCCAGGCCGCCGGCCAGGCCGACGATGCCGCTGATGGCGCCGATGTTGGCTGGGTAGTCGTCGCTGATGTACTTGAAGACGCTCGCCTTGCCGAAGGCGAAGGCAATGCCCAGGATGAACATCAGCGCGGTGAACGTGTACACATCCAGGCCCAGGTGAAAGGTCCTGGGGCCGTCCACGGTCAGGATGCTGAAGTCGGTCTGTGGATAGCTCAGCAGGAACAGGCAGATCCAGCTGACCCACATCACCCACCAGGTGACGCTGTGCGCACCGTACTTGTCCGACAGCCAGCCGCCAATGGCGCGCAGCACGCCCCCGGGCAGCGAGAAGCAGGCCGCCAGCAGCGCCGCCACACGGATGTCGAGACCGTACTCCCCGACGTAGTACTGCACCATCCACAGCGACAGCGCCACGTAGCCGCCGAACACGATGCTGTAGTACTGGCAGTACTTGAGCACCTTGGGATCCTTGAGCGCCTTGAGCTGGTCGGTGAACTTGACGTTGCTCGGCACCAGGTGTGCCGGGTCGCTGTAGCTGAAAAGCCAGAACAGCACCAGCGTACCCAGCATGATGGCCGCATAGACATGCGGCACCATGGTCCAGCCAAAGGCCACCAGCAGCACGGGGGCGACGAACTTGTTCACCGCGGCGCCCGAGTTGCCGGCGCCGTACACGCCCATGGCCGTGCCCTGGCGGTTCTTGGGGAACCAGCGCGCCACATAGGGAGTGCCCACCGAGAACGAGCCGCCGGCCAAGCCGACGAAAAGACCAATGGTGAGGAAGTGCCAGTACTCGGTGGCATAGCCCATCATCCAGATGGCCGGCACGGTGACGGCCATGAGCACCGCCATGACGATGCGCCCGCCGTACTTGTCGGTCCAGATGCCCAGCGGCACGCGGATCAGCGAACCGGTCAGCACCGGCATGGCCGTGAGCAGGCCGAACTGGGTCGAGCTGAGGTTCAGCATCTTTTTGATCGGAATTCCGATCACGCCGAACATCATCCAGACCATGAAGCAGACCGTGAACGCCAGTGTGCTGACGACCAGGACCGACCAGGCCTGCCGGGTGCGTTGCGGACTGGGGCCCGCAGACAGCGGTGCGTGTGCCATTGCGCGATACCTCTCCTGTGTTTGTAGAGGGATCGTCGCCTGCCATGGCGTCTTCGGCCATCCTCCTGCCGAGGCATGCCCGCGTGGCAGAAGAACTAGGCGCCGCCCCGGCCGCCTCGTCCTAAAGGACTAGGCGATGCGCTGGCGGTCGGCCGCGTAGACCGCGGCCTGTACGCGCGAAGTCAATTCGAGTTTGCGCAGGATGTGCTGCACGTGGATCTTCACGGTGGTCTCGGCAATGTCGAGCGTACGCGCGATTTCCTTGTTGCTGGCGCCGCGGGCGATCTCGCGCAGCACCTCTTCCTCGCGCGGCGTCAACGCCGCCGGTGCCGGCGCGGCCTCGTCCGGCATGCCGCAGGGCGCCGCGGCCGCGCCGTCCGCGGGCGCCGGGCTGTCCTGCGCCTGGAACGCCGCCACCAGTTTGCCCATCAGTTCGAGGCTCACCACCGGCTCGCCGCGCACGGCGCGGCGGATGGCATCGGCCAGCAGGTCGCCGTCGATGGTCTTGAGCAGGTAGCCATGCGCGCCATTGCGCAGTGCCATGGCCAGGTCTTGCGCGTCTTCGCTCACGGTCAGCATCAGCACGCGCGCGAGCGGAAGCTGCTGGCGCAGGTCCTTGATGGCATCGATGCCGCTCACGCCAGGCAAATGGTTGTCCATCAGGACCACGTCGGGCTGCAGCGCGGGCGCCAGCCGCAGCGCCTGCGCGGCGTCCCCTGCCTCGCCCACCACCTGCAGATCTTCATCCTGTCCCAGCAGCGCCACCAGGCCGCGGCGAAACAGGGTGTGGTCATCCACTACGAACAGCTTGATGGGAGCGGGTGGTCGGTTCATGCGCTTGCGTGGTTGGGTGCAATGGGAAAGAAGGTGCCGCAAGAGCGGCGGCGTTGCCGCTGGCCGGGTCTGCGCCCGCCGCGCTGGCCGGCAGTTCAATGCACACGGTGGTGCCCTGGCCAGGAGCCGAGCGCACGTGCACCTGCGCGCCAATGCCGCGCGCGCGTTCGTGCATGATGCCCAGGCCCACGTGCACCGATTCCGGCGAGGTGGCTACCATGTCAAAGCCCACACCGTTGTCCTGCACCTCAAAGCGCCAGTGCGGATGGCGCTGCGCCCGCAGTTGCACCCGGCTTGCGCGCGCGTGCTTGCGCACGTTCGACAGCGCCTCCTGCAGCATGTGCAGCACCTGGATCTGTACATCGGGCGCGAGCGGCAGCCCGTGGCCGTCCATCGCCAGTTCGGTGGCAATGCCGGTCTGGTGCTCGAACTTGGACAGTGTGGTGCGCAGCGCCGCCTCGATGTCTTCCGCACTGGTGCGCGTGCGAAAGTGCACCAGCAGCTCGCGCACATCGGCGTAGCACTCGCGCACACCGACATCGAGCTCGGCCAAGCTGCGGTCGCGCCCGGCGATGTTGTTCTTGGCCACGGCATCGCGCAGCAACTGGCTCTGGATCTTCAGGAACGCGAGCGACTGGGCGATCGAGTCGTGCAGTTCGCGCGCCAGTAGGCCGCGCTCCTCGGCCACGGCGGCTTCGCGCTCGAGCGCCGCTGCGCGCAGCCCTTCCATGGAGCTGGCCAGGTGGCGCACCATGGCTTCGAGCAGTTCGCGCATGTCGTCCGTCAGCTCGACGGGCGTGCGGAAGAACAGGTTGAGCTCGCCGAGCACGCGCTGGTGCACCACCACCGGCAGCGCCACCAGGGTGGCATAACCTGCCTCCTGGCAGTGCGCCAGCAGCATGCTGGACGTGGGCACGATCGGAATCACCCGGGTACGTGCTTTTTGCTGCGGCTGGCCGCACAGGCAGCTGCCGGCGTGCAGGCACCGCTCCTGCTCGGCCATGGCACGCGGCAGGCCGTCGGTGGCCAGGATCACATAGCGCTCGTTGCCCTCGTCGGACCAGCGCACCACCGCCGCGTCGGCCCGGGAGATGCGGCGCGCCTGCTGCACGAAGCCCTGCGCCAGCACGTCCAGGCTCGGGGCCTCGGAGGCCTTGGCGCTGACCTCGTACAGCGCAGCCAGGCGCTGGCTCTTGTCTTCGATGCTGGCGGTTTTCTCGCGCACCTTGCGCTCGAGGTCGGTGTGCGAAGCCTGCAAGGCGTGGGCCATGCGGTTGAAGCCCGCGGCCAGTTCGCCGAACTCATCGTCGGACTCCACCGCCAGGCGCGTATCGAGCGCGCCCTGGCGCATGCGCGCGAGCGCCTGGTGCAGGCGCGCCACAGGGTTGAGCACGACCCAGTAACTGAGGGCCATGAAGGCCACGGCCGCCGCGATGGCCAGGCCCATCATGGACAGCTGCAGCAGGTGCAGCACCGAAGTCCAGCGCGCGCTTTCAAGCTCGATCGCATGCACCAGCCCGTTGATGAGGCGCACGTTCGCATCGGCCTGCGCCACCACCTGCTGCACCGGGGGCGGCGGCTCCGCCGTCCACTGCGCGCGCGTGCTCGCCCAGGCGGTGCGCACCTCGGTAAAGCGCGTGTGCGTGTCCTCGCCCCAGGGCACAAACAGCGGGCGCGCCGGGTCGCCGGTGCGCAGCAGTTCCAGACTGGCATCGAAATTCTGTGCCAACGCGCGCAGCTCTTGAGGCGACCCGGTCTGCAGCGCCAGCGCCATGCGCATGGTGTGCATGCGCAGCCGCCCCGCCTCGTTGACGGCCGCGGCCCCGCCTTCGAGCTTCCAGGCCACCCACAGGGTCAGGCCGATCGAGGTCAGCGCCACCAGCAGGAAGCTCGCCCCCATGGCCAGGAGCTTAGTGGTCAGCGTGGTGGGGGCCTTGCGCATCGGGCCAGTGTAAGAGATGGATGTGGCGTACCGCTACCATGGCAGCCATGTGGATTCGCCCCCTGCCCCTGTTGCTCTGTACCGTGGCGCTGCTGACCGGGTGCGCCGTTCTGGCACCGGCGCCGCTCTCGGCGCCCGCACGCCAGGCCCTGCTGCCGGCCGACGTGCTGCTGCTGGGCGAGCAGCACGATGCCGGCCAGCACCAGCAATGGGAGCGCGCCACCGTGCAGTGGCTGGCGCATCGCGGCCAGCTCGCCGCGCTGGTGATGGAAATGGCCGAAGCGGGCCGCAGCACGCAGGGCCTGGCCCCCGGCGCGAGCGAGGCCGCCGTGCAATCGGCGCTGGGCTGGAGCGACGCCGCCTGGCCCTGGGCCGCCTATGGCCCCGTGGCCATGGCCGCCGTGCGCGCCGGCGTGCCGGTGCTGGGCGGCAACCTGCCGCGCCAGGCGCTGAAAGCCGCCATGGCCGATGCAGCGCTCGATGCGCAGCTGCCCGCCGCCGCCCGCGCGCGCCAGCTGGAGGCCGTGCGCGACGGCCACTGCGGCCTGCTGCCCGAGGAGATGCTGCCCGGCATGGTGCGCGTGCAGATCGCGCGCGACCTCCAGCTGGCGCGTACCGCAGCGGCCGCGCACCGGCCCGGCCAGGTGGTGCTGGTGGTGGCCGGTTTTGGCCATGTGCAGCGCGGCCTCGGCGTGCCGCAGCACCTGCCCGGCGATTTGGTGTCAAAAGTGGCGATAGCGCAGGCGGGGAAAGCGCCGAAAGCTATCAAAAACGAAGCGGATTGGGTCGAGGAAACGGCCCCGCTGCCAACGCACGACGCCTGCGCCGACCTGCGCCGGCAGTGGCCGGCGCAGGCCGCGAAGCCATAGCCCTCAGGCGGGCGCGCCGCCGTCGGCCTGCGCCCGCAGCAGCGCGGCGAACTCGGCGGCCGGCAGCGGCCGGCTGCGCAAGTAGCCCTGGTAGGTGTCGCAATGGCGCTCGCGCAGGAACTGCAGCTGGGCCGCCGTTTCCACGCCTTCGGCCACCACCTGCAGGCCCATGCTGTGGCCCATGGCAATGATGGCGGCGCTGATCGCCATGTCGCCCGCGCTGTGCGGAATCTCGCGGATGAAGCCCTGGTCGATCTTCAGCACGTCGATCGGGAAGCGCTTGATCAGCGCCAGTGACGAGTAGCCCGTGCCAAAGTCGTCCACCGCCAGGCGCATGCCCAGGTCGCCCAGGCGCGTGAGCACCTGCAGCGCCTCTTCGGGCCGGTCGGCCAGCACGCTTTCGGTGATCTCGAGCTCCAGGTGCGTGGCCGGGAAGCCGGTCTCGCTGAGCACTGCCTCGGTGCAGGCGACGAGGTCCGAGAGGTGGAACTGGCGCGGCGACACGTTGACCGCCAGGGTCAGGGGCGGCAGGCCGTCGTCGAGCCAGCGGCGCCCCTGCCGGCAGACCTCGCCCAGCACCCACTCGCCCAGCGGCCCGATGAGGCCCGACGACTCGGCAACCGGGATGAAGCGCGCCGGCGAGACCATGCCTTCTGCGGGATCGTGCCAGCGCAGCAGCGCCTCGGCCCCGGCGATGCGGCCCGTGGCGATGTCCACCTGGGGCTGGTAGTGCATGTGCAACTGCCCTTGGGCCATCGCCAGGCGCAGGCGCGCCTCCAGCGCCAGCCGCTCGCGCGCCGCCTGCGTCATGTCCTCGTGGAAGAAGCACCACGCGCCGCGCCCGCGCGCCTTGGCGCCATAGACTGCTGCGTGCGCGCCCTGCACCAGCGCCTGGCCGGTGTCGGCATGCTCGGGGAACAGGCAGATGCCGACGCTGGCACCGGCCACCACCTCGAAGCCCTCGGGCGAGCGCCACGGCTCGCCCACGGCCGCGATCAGCTGGCGTGCCACGGCCGCCGCGCCATCCGCATGGCGCAGGTGGCGCACCACCACTGCCATTTCGTCGCCCGCCATGCGCCCCAGCAGATCGCCCGGGCGCAGCACCGCCTGCACCTGGCGCGCAATGTGCGCGAGCACCTGGTCGCCCACGGCGTAGCCATAGCTGTCGTTGACATCCTTGAAGCGGTCCAGGTTGAGCTGCAGCACGGCCAGATGCTCCCCGCTGCCACGGGCCTGCGCGACGGCGCTGTCCAGCTGCGCGCTGAACCAGGCGCGGTTGCCCAGGCCCGTGAGCGGGTCCTTGTGCGCCAGGAACTCCAGGCGCTGGCGCTGCGCCTTCTGCTCGGAGATGTCGATGAACATGCAGACATAGTGCGTGACCGCCCCCGCCGCGTCGCGCACCGCGCTCAGCGACATGTGCTCGGGGAACACCTCGCCGCTCTTGCGCCGGTTCCAGATCTCGCCCTGCCAGTGGCCGGTGCGCTGCACGTGCTCCCACATGCCCTCATAGAACGCGCGGTCGTGGCGGCCCGACTTGAAGATGCGCGGCGTCTGGCCCAGCAGCTCGTCCTCGGTGTAGCCCATCAGCCGCGTGAAGGCCGCATTGACCGACAGGATGCGGCTTTGCGCATCGGTCACGACCACGCCTTCCATCGTGTTGTCGACCACGGTGGCCGCCAGGCGCCGGCGCGCGTCGGCGCGGCGCTGGTCCGTGAGGTCGGTCAGGATGCCGGAAAAGCGCGCCGGCCGCCCCTGTGCGTCCAGGTGGCGCTGGCCGCTGGCCGTGAACCAGCGGTACTGGCCGTCGAAACACAGGATGCGCACGGCCTCGCTGAAGCGCGCGCCCGTCGCCACCGCGCGGCGCGCCGCGCGCAGCACGCGCCAGCGCTCTGCCGGGTGCAGGCGCTCGCCCAGGGCAAAGGCCTGCGCAAAGTCCGCGCCGCGGTAGCGCAGCAAGCGCTGCAGGCCGGCGCAGGCGATGCCGCTGCGGGCCTGCAGGTCCCAGTCCCACATGCCACTGCCGCTGCCTTCGAGCGCCAGGCGCAGCCCGGCCTCGCTGCGCTCGAGCGCCTCGCGCGCCGCGTGGATCTCGCGGATGTCCTGCAGCGCGCAGACCAGGTGGGCCGCCTCGGCGCCCGCAGCGGGCACCAGCGTGACGGTGCACACCACGGGCACGAGCGCGCCGATGCCGGGCTGGCGGCACTGGCGCTCGCCCTGGTAGTGGTCGATCTCGCCGGCCAGCAGGCGCTCGCGCTGGCGCTGAGCCCAGCCGCGGTCGGTGGCCTGCACCAGGTCGCGAAAGTCCTGGCCCTGCAAGGCGGGCACGGCCACGCCCGTGAGCTCGCTCAGGCGCTCGTTGGCCCACACGATCCTGCCGTCCATGCCGACGCGCGCGATGCCGGCCGGCGCATGGCGCAGCACATGCGCGGTGTGCTGCGCGGCCAGGGCCTGCGCGCTGTCGGCGGCCTGCATGTGCCGCAGCAGCCACCAGGCCAGGGCGCCCGTCGCCAGCACAAACACCCAGCCTTTCCACAGCTGGTAGCGCTGCACCGCCGCCACATCGAGCGCCATGGCGGCCAGCAACAGGTCGCCCGCCAGCACCCAGCACGCGCCCACGGCCAGGTACAGCACCAGCCCATGCCAGGGCCGTACCCGTTTTGTTTCGCCGCTTGTGTCCATCAATGCCCCACTGCCCCTTCGGGCCCCGGCCATGCTGCGACAATCCTGCCGCTATGACCCAAGCCTATGTTTTGAACCTGTCCTGCCCCGACCGACTGGGGCTGGTGCATGCCGTCTCCGGCTTCCTGATGGAGCACGGCGGCAACATCGAGGAAGCCGCGCAGTACAACGACCCGGCCACCGGCCTGTTCTTCATGCGCGTGCAGTTTGCCTGCACCGAACACGACCACTCGGCCCTGTCCGAGCGCCTGGCCAGCTTTGCCCAGCCGCACCAGATGCGCTGGAGCCTGCACGCGACCCACCAGCCCGTGCCCACGGTGATCCTGGTCAGCCGCGACGGCCACTGCTTGAACGACCTGCTGTTCCGCTGGAAGTCAGGCCTGCTGCCGGTGGACATCCGCGCCATCATCAGCAACCACCGCGACTTCTACCAGCTGGCCGCGAGCTACAACGTTCCCTTCCACCACATCCCCGTCACGGCCGCCACCAAGGCCCAGGCCGAGGCCAAACAGTACGAAATCATCGAGGCCGAGGGCGCAGAGCTGGTGGTGCTGGCGCGCTACATGCAGGTGCTGTCAAACGACCTGTGCACCAAACTGGCGGGCCGCGCGATCAACATCCACCACAGCTTCCTGCCCAGCTTCAAGGGCGCCAAGCCCTACTACCAGGCCCACGACCGCGGCGTGAAGCTGATCGGCGCCACCGCACACTACGTCACGGCCGACCTCGACGAAGGCCCGATTATCGAACAGGACGTGGCGCGCGCAGACCACACCGACACCGTCGAAGACCTCACGGCCCGCGGCCGCGACACCGAAAGCCAGGTGCTGGCGCGCGCCGTCAAGTGGCACAGCGAGCGCCGCGTGCTGCTCAACGGCCACAAGACCGTGGTCTTTCGCTGAGCGCCATGCGCAGCGCCGCATCGCCCGTCGGTCTGCCACCCCCACTGGCCCTGGCACGGCGCATCCCGCCGATCCAGTGCCTGCTGACCTTCGAGGCGCTCGCGCGGCTGCGCAGCGTCACGCTCACGGCAGACGAGCTGTGCGTGACGCCCAGCGCCGTGAGCCACCGCGTCAAGCAACTCGAACAGATCCTGGGCACGCAGCTGTTCGGCCGCGCCGACTTCTCGCTGACCACCGACGGCAGCGCCTACCTGGCCCATGTGCGCGAGGGCCTGGGCGCGCTGCAGCGCTTTCCGGGTGCGGCCGCCGCGCCGGGCAAGCGCCGGCTCAAGCTGGCGGTGACGCCGACGTTCGCGCGCGCCATCCTGATCCCGCGCCTGCGCCAGTTCACCGAGGCCTACCCCGAGATCGATCTGGCGCTGCAGGTGTCGATTCCGCTGCTGGACGTGGTGGCCGAGGACGCGGACCTCATGGTGCGCTTTGGCGCCGGCCACTATGCCGACGTCGAGCACGTCGAGATCGCGCGCGACGTCGTCACGCCGCTGGCCTCGCCCGCCTTCGTGCGCGAGCACGGCCCCTTCGAGCGGCCCGAAGACCTCGAAGGCACGCCGCTGCTGCGCAGCCCGCTCGAGCCCTGGCGCACCTGGTTCGCCGCCACCGGCCTGGCCTGGCCCGAACCGCAGGAAGGCTCGCAGTTCAACGACGTGGGCCTGATGTGCGACGCCGCCGCCGCCGGCATGGGCGTGGCGCTGGTGCGGCTCAAGCTCGGCGCGCCCTGGCTGGACAATGGCGCGCTGGTGCGCCTGTTCGACATCGACGTGCCCAGCCCGCACGCGCACTACCTGTGCTGGCGCACCGGCGCGATGGACCGCTGGGAATGCGCGGCCTTTGCCGAATGGCTGCGCAAGACCATGGTGTAAAACCAGCCAAATTGGCCTCTGGCGCTTATGCAGCAAGCGCCCATAGCTTCTTTTTCGATAGCATTCAGTGCGCTGCCCATGGCAGCACATTTCACATCCGGCTGCAATAAACATCACGGCGACGGCGCGCCACATCGCCTAAAGTGGCGTGCATGACCTCTGCCAGCCGCCCCCTTTCCGCCGCCCCGCCCGCGCCTGCTGCCGCCGCGCCGTCCGCGCGCGCCGCGCGCCAGGCCGAGGTGGTGCAGGCGCTGCTCCTGCACCTGCCGGCGCACGCGCTGCTGTGGCACAGCGAAGACACCACGCCCTACGAATGCGACGGCCTGACCGCCTACCGCCAGCGCCCGCTGGTGGTGGCGCTGCCCGAAACCACAACCCAAGTGCAGGCCGTGCTGCAGGCCTGCCACCACCTGGCCGTGCCCGTGGTGGCGCGCGGCGCCGGCACCGGCCTGTCGGGCGGCGCCATGCCGCACGCCCTGGGCGTGACGCTGTCGCTGGCCAAGTTCAACCAGATCCTGAAGATCGACCCGGTCAGCCGCACCGCCGTGGTGCAGTGCGGCGTGCGCAACCTCGCGATCAGCGAGGCCGCCGCGCAGTACGGTCTGTACTACGCGCCCGACCCCAGCAGCCAGATCGCCTGCACCATCGGCGGCAACGTGGCCGAGAACTCGGGCGGCGTGCACTGTCTCAAGTACGGCCTCACGGTGCACAACGTGCTCAAGGTGCAGGGCTTCACCGCCGAAGGCGAGCCCGTCACCTTCGGCAGCGACGCGCTTGACGTGCCTGGCTACGACCTGCTGGCCGCCGTGATCGGCAGCGAGGGCATGCTCGCCGTGGCGACCGAAGTGACCGTCAAGCTCATCCCCAAGCCGCAGCTGGCGCGCTGCATCATGGCCAGCTTCGACGACGTGCGCAAATCCGGCGACGCGGTGGCCAACGTGATTGCCGCCGGCATCATTCCGGCCGGCCTCGAGATGATGGACAAGCCGATGACCGCCGCGGTGGAGGACTTCGTGAAGGCCGGCTACGACCTCACGGCCGAAGCCATCCTGCTGTGCGAGAGCGACGGCACGCCCGAAGAGGTCGAAGAAGAGATCGGCCGCATGAGCGCCGTGCTGCGCGCCGCCGGCGCCACCGCCATTGCCGTCAGCGAGAACGAGGCCGAGCGCCTGCGCTTCTGGAGCGGGCGCAAGAACGCCTTTCCGGCCAGCGGCCGCATCAGTCCCGACTACATGTGCATGGACTCGACCATCCCGCGCAAGCGCCTGGCCGACATCCTGCTGGCCATTCAAGACATGGAGAAAAAGTACGGCCTGCGCTGCGCCAACGTATTCCACGCGGGCGACGGCAACCTGCACCCGCTGATCCTGTTCGACGCCAACGACCCCGACCAGCTGCACCGCTGCGAACTGTTCGGCGCCGACATCCTGGAGACCAGCGTGGCCATGGGCGGCACCGTTACCGGCGAGCACGGCGTGGGCGTCGAGAAGCTCAACAGCATGTGCGTGCAGTTCAGCGCCGAAGAGAACGCGCAGATGTTCGGCCTCAAGGCCGCGTTCGACCCGGCCGGCCTGCTCAACCCCGGCAAGGTCATCCCGACACTGAACCGCTGCGCCGAGTACGGCAAGATGCTGGTGCGCGGCGGGCAGATCAAGCACCCCGATCTGCCGCGCTTCTGAAACCCGCACAGGGATTCCAGGCCATTTTGGGCCCAAACGCTTGCCAGGCAAGCGCTGGCAGCTCTTGTTTTGAGAGTGCAAAGCTCTCGCAAGAGCCCGCTCTGCCCCCGCCGCTATACTGCCCAGCCCCATGACAGCAGGAGCTCCCGGCATGCGTTTGAACGCCTTTTTGCGTCCCCTGGCCTGTGGGTGTCTGCTGGCGCTGGCCGCTTGCAGCAGCGCTCCGCCGAACCCCTCTGCGGCGGCTCCCACAGCGGCAGCCAGCACCCCGGCCGCACCCGTGCGCGTCGGTATTGCGCTGGGCGGGGGCGCCGCCAAGGGCTTTGCCCACATCGGCGTCATCAAGATGCTCGAAGCCAACGGCTTGACGCCTGCCGTGGTGGCAGGCACCAGCGCGGGCAGCGTGGTCGGCGCCCTGTATGCGAGCGGCATGGATGCGTTCGAGCTGCAGGAAAAGGCCGTGGCCCTCGATGAGACCAAAATCCGCGACCTGCAGCTGTCGTCGGGCGGGCTGGTGCTGGGCCAGAAGCTCGAAGACTATGTGAACGAACAGGTGCAGCGCAAACCGCTGGAGCAGCTGACCAAGCCCTTCGTGGCCGTGGCCACGCGGCTCGAAGACGGCGAGCGCACCGTGTTTGCCCGCGGCAACACCGGCCAGGCCGTGCGCGCGTCCAGCAGCATCCCCGGCGTGTTCCAGTCCGTCACCATCGGCAAATACCATTTTGTCGATGGCGGCATCACCAGCCCCGTGCCCGTCGATGCAGCCCGCCAGCTGGGGGCCGATGTGGTGATTGCCGTGGACATCTCGAACAAGGCCCGGGGCAAGACGCCCGACGGCATGCTGGGCACGCTCGGCCAGTCGATTGCCATCATGGGCCAGAAGCTCGGCCAGGCCGAGCTGGCGCGCGCCGACGTCATCATCCGCCCCAAGGTGCTCGACATCGGTTCTGCCGACTTCAGCCAGCGCGCCCTTGCCATCGTGGAAGGCGAAAAAGCCGCCCTGGCCGCCATGCCACAGATCCGCGAGCGCATCGCCCAGCTGCAGGCCGAACGCGCCCAGGCTGCGCGCCTGGCCCAGCAAAAGACGGCCGAAGCCCAGCACCAGGCCTGCCTGGACAATCGCTCCCGCCTGAAGAAGCTGGCGGGAATGGCCGGGCTGGACGACACCTGCGCGTTGCCTTGAATGGAGCGGAGGGCAAAACTCCGCTGCAGAGCGTCTTGTGCTGGCTGGCTTTTTGTAAATGCACTGCAGTCATCCACCGCCGCCGGGTCATTCATGTCCAGGCCTTGCAAAGCCTTCAGGCTGACGAACTCATCGAAATTTTGCAGCACGTTCTCAACGCGCAAATATTCGCCAAACAGTTTTGCAAAGGCCTTTTTGTCGGCCTCTTTTTCAATGGCTGCAGGGTCTGGAAAGCGCTGCTCCAGTTCCTTCACCACATCCACAAAACCACGCCGCGCTTCACCGGTCTTTGATCAGGTTGTTATCGGCCTTCGCCCAGTTCATGGTGAAGTCGAAGCTGTTCTTGCTGCGCTGGGTGGTGTTGGCAAAGTAGCGGCTGTCGGTGCCGTTGGTAATCACGAACAGCTGCAAATACTTGAACAAGGACTGCGTGCTGTTGAAGCTCAGGGTCAAGAAATCAAACACATACGGGTCTTTCAGGCTTTGCTGCACCAGCGCTGACTGGGGTGCAGGCAGAGTCTGGGCAAAGTTAGCCTAAGAAGCTGGCCGTCTTCTCGTACAGATTGCGCAGCAGCGTGAAGTGGTAGCGCTCCACCTTTTGATCGGCAATCGCCAGCTCGATGGTCTGCAACAGGTGCAGATGGTAGGAGAAGCTCTTGTTGGAGTCGCCGTGTTTTTCCGTCAGCGTGAAGCTGCCGTCTTCCTGGCGATTCAGCATGTAACAGGCTTTGTTGCTGAACTCATTGAACAGCACGTTGTAGAACAGTGGGCTGTGTGTGGTGATGATGAACTTCAGATCGGACTGGCTGGATTTGATCAACCCCGCCAGGTTGACCGCTAGCTCGATCAAATGGTTTTCATCCAGTGAACTCACCGGATCATCCACAAAGACGTACTTCAGATTGTTGAACACATCGGTGGAGCGGTTGGCGACCTCTGCGATGTTCAGTTCACCAATCACCTGCTCCAGCAGGGCATTGAACACGCTCCAGATGAAGTTGCTTTCCTCGCCCTTGGAAATCTTGATGTTCGGCTCATGCTGGTTGTTGCCACGTTCAAAAGAAAAGCTGACCGAGGAAAAATCTGTACTGAAATGGGGTGTCAACTTTTCGCTGGTGTAGTGCTGAAAAGTGGCAGTGATGCTCTGGTCTCGGTGAAGTCTTTCTTCTGTAAGCCATTGCCCCGAACCAGCTCGCCAAGAGAACTCAAAGGCCTCCACTCCACGGCACCCCCATCCAGCAGCTTTTCCAGGAAGCTCGCGCTGCTCATGCGCCCAGCTCCTGCCCTTCGATCTCGGCCACGATGGCGTCGATGTCTTTTCGTAGCTGGTCGATTCGGGTGGCCGTGGTTTTCAGTTCCGCATTGAGCTGGGCAATGTTCACCACCTCCCGGTTGTCTTTGGCTTCGATGTAGCTGCTGACCGACAGGTTGTAGTCGTTGGCGGCCACCTGCTCAAACGGCACAGACTGGGCGAAGTGGTCCACGTTCGCCTTGCGACCGAACACCGCCATGATCTGGTCGATGTGAACGTCCAGCAGCAGGTTGTTGTTGGTTCCCTTCTCGAAGTAGTCTTTGCCGCTGGCGTCGATGAACTGGATGTGGGTGTCGGTCTTGTGTTTGGACAGCACCAGGATGTTCACGGCGATGGTGGTGCCATAGAACAGGTTGGGCGCGAGCGAAATCACCGTTTCCACATAGTTGTTGTCCACCAGGTATTGGCGGATCTTCTGCTCGGCGCCGCTGCGGTAAAAGATGCCAGGAAAGCAGACGATGGCGGCTCGGCCTTTGGCCGATAGGTAGCTGAGCGCGTGCAGCACAAAGGCGAAGTCGGCCTTGGATTTTGGGGCCAGCACGCCCGCCGGGGCAAAGCGGTCGTCGTTGATGAGGGTCGGGTCGTCTGAGCCCTTCCACTTCACCGAGTAGGGCGGGTTGGAGACGATGGCGTCAAACGGCTTGTCGTCGCCAAAGTGGGGTTCGATGAGGGTGTCGCCCAGCTGGATGTTGAATTTGTCGTAGTTGACGTTGTGCAGAAACATGTTCATCCGCGCCAGGTTGTACGTGGTGTGGTTGAGTTCCTGTCCAAAAAAACCGTCTTCAATGATGTGTTGATCGAAGTGCTTTTTGGCTTGCAGTAGCAGCGATCCCGACCCGCAGGCAGGGTCGTAAATCTTGTTGATGCTGGTTTGCCCGTGCATGGCCAGCTGGGCAATCAGCTTGGAGACCTGTTGCGGCGTAAAAAACTCGCCGCCCGATTTGCCTGCGTTGGCGGCGTAGTTGGAGATGAGGTACTCATAGGCGTCGCCAAACAGGTCGATGTGGCTGTCGTCAAAGGTGCCGAAGTCCAGATCGGCCACGCCTTTGAGCACAGCGGCCAGGCGGGCGTTTTTGTCTTTGACGGTGTTACCCAGGCGGTTGCTGGTGGTGTCGAAGTCGGCAAACAGGCCCCGGATGTCGCGCTCTGACGGGTAACCGATGGCAGAGGATTCAATGAGAGAAAAGATTTTGGCCAAGTCGGTGTTCAGGCTTTCGTTGGTGTTGGCTTTGGCCGCGACATTGACGAACAGCTGGCTGGGGTAGATGAAGTAGCCCTTGGTTTTGACGGCGTCGTCGCGGATTTCGGGCGTGATGACCAGGTCGGAAAGCGCTGCGTAGTTGATGCTGTCGTCACCGCCTTCGATGTATGCCGCAAAGTTTTCGCTGATGAAGCGGTAAAACAGGGAGCCGAGCACGTATTGCTTGAAGTCCCAGCCGTCGACGGCTCCGCGGACATCGTTGGCGATTTGCCAGATTCGGCGTTGGAGTTCTGCACGTTGTTGGATGCTGGTCATGGTGTGTTCTTGTTGGGGTGCGTTGTTGCGGATACAGGAGCGCTTGCCGCTTTTGCGTATTGTCGAGATCAAAAGTCGCTGAGCTGGGTTGGCGACTCTCAAGGCGCGTAGCAGTCTACTTGGGCTCTGCGCATGGGTTTCAGAACAACTTGAAGAACGCCCGGGCGCTATGAGGGATCACGCAACTTGGCCCGATGCGGGCCGAAGGCTGCCGCACGTAACATCGGGAGCGGCAGTAACCAGCCTGAAGCTGCGGTTCAGCCGGAAGGCTTGAAGGGCAGTTCGTGAGCGATAACACCCCGCACCCCAGAGACAATCCCCAGCAACATCCTCTCCTTCCACCCCGATCATGACCACTGCCCCCTGCTCCACCCTCCTCCAATCCGGCAACGCCCTCGTCGCCCAGGCCCAGGCCGCGGCCACGCAAGACTTTGCGGCGGCGCGCGCGCTGTGGCGGCAGGCGGGCGCGCTGTTTCGCCAGGCGCATGCGGCCGACCCCGAAAACCACGAAGCCGCACTGCGCGTCGGCCAGGCCTTGGTTGCCGAAGCGCACGCGCTGCAAAAGGAAGGCTCGGACGATGCCGTCGGCCTGTGGCGCGACGCGGCCGTGCAGTGCGAAGCGGCCTTTGCGCTCGACCCGCACCACGCGCCGACCGCCATGCACGTGGCCAGCTGCTATGCCTGGGCGCAGGATGCCGAGGCCGCGCAGGCCTGGGCGCAGATCGCGCGCCACCTGCAGGCGCAGCACGCCGCCGACATGGCGGCTGACCGGGCGGCCGACGCAGCGGCAGACGACCGCGCCCCCGACTGAGCCCCGACTGAGCCCCGACTGAGCCCCGACTGAGCCCCGCATGGCCCGCGCGGGCGCGCCGGTTCAGCCTCCTGCCAACCCCATCGCCCGCGCAATCTCGCCCATGTGCGAGACGGCGAACAGCACCAGCCCGATCAGCCCGCCGACCACGGTGCCGTTGATGCGGATGGTCTGCAGGTCCTTGCCGATGTTCAGCTCGATGATCTGCGACATCTCCTGCGCGTCCCAGCGCTGCACGGTGTCCTCCATGTGCTGCGCCACGAACTGCGCCACGTCGGGCGCCAGGCCGTGCACCCACTGCGCGAGCCGCGCGTTCAGCGCCTCGCGCAGTGCCGGGTCCTGCGCCAGCGACGCGCCCAGCCACTGGCCCATGGCGCGCACGTTGCGCGCCACCGCCGAATGGCCGTCGGCCAAATCGCGCTGCAGCGACGCGCGCAGGCCCTGCCACAGCTCCTGCACGTAGCGCCCGAGCGTGGCATTGGTCTGCAGGTAGTGGCGGATTTCGTCGGCCTTGCGCGCCCAGGCGGGGTCGCTCTGCAGCCGCGCGATGAACAGCTGCACCGCCTCGTCGAACTTGGCGCGCAGCTGGTGCTGCGGGTTGGCGGCCACCTCGGCGAGCAGGCCTTCGAGCGCATGCGCCAGCATGGCCGCGCCCTTGTCGCCGAGCCAGTCGGTGGGCAGCATCTTTTCCTTGAGCGGATGCTCCGTCTTGAGCCAGTGCACCAGCGTGCGCGCGATCAGCGTGCGCGTGTCCTCGCGCTGCAGCAGCGCGATCAGCTGCGCGATGGCGTCGCCCAGCAGCGCCTGGTGGCGGTCGCCCTGCGTGAGCGCGCCGAGCGTGCGCGCCAGGGCCTGCGAGAGGTCGATCTGGCCGATCAGCGTGCGCGCGGCCTTGCGGATGAAATGCTCGACCTGCCGGTCCTGCACCATGTCGAGCGCAGCCGACAGCATGCGCGCCACCTGCTGGCCCAGCAGCTGCGCGTGGCCGGGCGCCAGCAGCCACTCGCCCAGGCGCGCCACCAGATCGTGGCGGCGCACCAATGCGACCAGCGAGTCGGCGTCGAGAAACTTGTCGCGCACGAAGCGTGCGAGGTTGCGGCCGATGCGGTCCTTGTTGCGCGGAACAATGGCCGTGTGGCGTGCGATGAACGGGATCGGCACGCGGTGGAACAGTGCGCGCACCGCAAACCAGTCGGCCAGAGCGCCGACCATGGCGGCCTCGGCCACGGCCTTGAGTCCATCGACCGCCAGGCTGCGGGGCGCGAGGCTGGTGGCCACGAACACTGCCGTGGCCAGCAGCAGCAAGGCCAGGGCGAAGCGTTTGGCGCGTTGCAGCGCAGCGGTCTGGTCGGGCATGGGCTTGAGTGCGGTGGCGCCGTGCAGGCAAAGCGCCAACGTAGCACGCTGCGCCGGCTGCCGCTGTCAGCGCAGGCCGCTTTCCAGGCATGCAAGCCAAAACTGCCGCAAACGCTGACTGGCCAAGCGCTCACAGCTATCAATCAATGAGCGCGCGCACTGCGACACACCGCAGCGCCCGGCGGGCACCCTGCGCAATGCCGCAGCGCCGCAGCGCGGGGCCGTTTACTTGATGCCCACCAGCTCGACCTCGAAGTTCAGCGTGGCGTTGGGCGGAATCACGCCGCCGGCGCCGCGCGCGCCGTAGGCGATGGCGGGCGGGCAGGTCAGCTTGGCCTTGCCGCCGACTTTCATCTTCTGCACGCCCTCGGTCCAGCACGGGATCACGCCGGTGAGCGGAAACTCGATCGGCTGGCCGCGCGCGATCGAGCTGTCGAACTCCTTGCCCGAATCGGGGAAGGTGCCGCGGTAGTGCACGCGCACCGTGTCGCTGGCCTTGGGGCTGGCACCGGTGCCGTCCTTGAGGCTTTCATAGACCAGGCCGCTGGCCGTGGTGACGGGGGCGGCGGCCTGGGCGGCGCCCATAGCGACAAACGCGCCGATGGCAATCAGGGCAGGAACAAAACGGGTCATGGAACAGGTCTTTCTGTGGTGTGGAAGCGGGCGCCAGGCCCTTCAGGCCGGCACGCCCATCGCGTCGAGCGCGCGCGCCACATGGGCCACGGTGCGCTCGACGTTGTGCCATTTTTCGAGCCCGAACAGGCCGATGCGGAAGGTCTTGAAGTCCGGGCCTTCGTCGCACTGCAGCGGCACGCCCGAGGCGGTCTGCAGGCCGACTTCCATGAACTTCTTGCCGCTCTGGATGCCGGGGTCGGTGGTGTAGCTGACGACCACGCCGGGCGCCTTGAAGCTGTCGGCGGCCACGCTGGGGAAGCCGCGCGACTCGAGCAGCGCGCGCACCTGGGCGCCGAGCGCGATCTGCTCCTCGCGCACCTTGGAAAAGCCGTAGGCGCGCGTCTCGACCATCACGTCGCGCAGGCGCACCAGCGCGTCGGTGGGCATGGTCGTGTGGTAGGCGTGCTGGCCCTTTTCGTAGCCCTCGGCGATCTGCATCCACTTCTTGAGGTCGCACGAGAAGCTCGAGCTTTGCGTGTGCTCGATGGCTTCGCGCGCGCGCTGCGACAGCATCACCATGGCGCAGCACGGCGAGCTGCTCCAGCCCTTTTGCGGCGCGCTGATCAGCACGTCGACGCCGGTCTGCTCCATGTCGACCCACATCGCGCCCGAGGCCACGCAGTCGAGCACGAACAGCGCGCCCACCTCGTGCGCGGCGTCGGCCACGGTGCGCAGGTAGGCGTCGGGCAGCAGGATGCCGCTGGCGGTTTCGACGTGGGGCGCGAACACCACCTTGGGTTTTTCGGCGCGGATGGTGGCGGCCACCTCGTCGGCCGGGCACGGCGCCCAGGGCGCCTGCGCGCCGCTGCCCTGCTGGCGCGCCTTGCAGACCACGGCGCCTCCACCGACACCCCCCAGGCCAAAGCCGCCGGCGTCGAAGATCTGGCTCCAGCGGTAGCTGAACCAGCCGTTGCGCACGATCAGCACCTTCTGGTTGTTGGCGAACTGGCGCGCCACGGCCTCCATGCCGAAGGTGCCGCTGCCGGGCACCAGCACGGCAGTGTGGGCGTGGTAGACCTCCTTGAGCGTGCCCAGGATGTCCTGCATCACCCCCGTGAAGCGCTGGGACATGTGGTTGAGCGCACGGTCGGTGTAGACCACCGAAAACTCAAGCAGGCCATCGGGATCGATATCGGGCAACAGACCGGGCATGGAGCATCTCCGTCAAGAAAGGGATCAAAAAGAGGAGCGCGGCGCCCCGTCCGACCGGGTGGCAGCGGGGCCGCGCGCTGGGCAAATCAGCTTAGCACGCAGCCGGTGCCCCGACCCGCGCCCCGCAGCCGGCCCGCGGGCCATGCCCCTGCCCCGGCCAGACGGGGCAGAGCGGGCTACGATCGGCGCTTTTGACACCGAAAGCGCCCCGATGCCAGATTTTCGCAGCGACACCGTGACCCAGCCCACCGCCGCGATGCGCGCCGCCATGCAGGCCGCGCCGCTCGGCGACGACGTATTCGGCGACGACCCCTCGGTCAATGCGCTGCAGGACCATGCGGCGCAGCTGCTGGGCTTCGAGGCCGCGCTGTTCGCCCCCACCGGCACGCAGACCAACCTGATCGCGCTCATGGGCCACTGCCAGCGCGGCGACGAGGCCATCGTCGGCCAGAGCTGGCACACCTACCGCTGGGAGGGCGGCGGGATGGCCGTGCTGGGCTCGATCCAGCCGCAGCCCGTGGAGACGCAGGCCGACGGCACGCTGCGGCTGGCCGACATCGCTGCGGCCATCAAGCCCGACGACCCGCACTTTGCGCGCACGCGCCTGGTGGTGCTCGAGAACACCACCGGCGGCCAGGTGTTGCCCCCGCCCTACATCGCCGAGGTGGCGCAGCTGGCGCGCGCACGGGGCCTCTCCACGCACCTCGATGGCGCGCGCCTGTTCAACGCCGCAACCGCCAATGCCGCGGCGAACGGCAGCGATGTGTACGCCGAGGCGCGCGCCATCTGCGCGCATTTCGACACCGCTTCGGTCTGCCTGAGCAAGGGCCTGGGCGCGCCCGTGGGCTCGCTGCTGCTGGGCACGCGCGACTTCATCCGCCAGGCGCGGCGCACGCGCAAGATCCTCGGCGGCGCCATGCGCCAGGCCGGGCTACTGGCCGCCGCGGGCCAGCACGCGCTGCAGCACCATGTGCGCCGCCTGGCCGACGACCACGCGCTGCTGCACGAGCTGGCCCAGGGCCTGCAGCAGGCGGCGCACACGCACCCGCTGCTGGCGGGGCGCCTGGTGGTGCACCCGGCGCAGACCAACATTTTGTTCACCGATGTGGACGCGGCCGTGGCGCCGCAGTTCACCGCCTGGATGGCCCAGGGCGGCGTGCGCGTGACCAGCGGCGCCCATGGCGGCCAGACCCGGCTGCGCTGGGTCACGCACCTGGACGTGGGCGCCGCCGACGTGGCGCAGGCGCTCGCCCGCGTGCAGGCGTTTGCGCTGGCGTAGGCGTGGCCGCGGCGCCATCGCCTATCTTTTTGATAGCTGAAGGCGATTGCCTGGTAAGGCCTGGAGGCCGTTTTCATTGAAAATTCGCCGCGCCAGCGGTGGCCTGCCCTGCCGGCCCTGGCTTTCAGGCTGCGGCAGCGCGCACGCGGCCGCCAAAAATGCCGCTGCCCACGCGCACCAGCGTGCTGCCGGCAGCCACGGCCGCTTCGAGGTCGGCGGTCATGCCAAGCGACAGCGTGTCAAAGCGCTCGAGGCCCGCGCCGCCCGCGGCCAGGATCGCGTCGAAAACCGCCTTGGCGCGCAAGTGCAGCGCGCGCTGCGCTTCGAATTCCACCGCCGGCTCGGGAATGCTCATGACGCCGCGCAGTGCCAGGCGCGGCAGCGCCGCCACAGTGCGCGCGAGCGCCAGGGCCTCGCCCGGCGGTACGCCCGCCTTGGTGGGGCCGCCGTCGACGTTGAGCTGCAGGCACACCTGCAGCGGCGCCAGGTGGGCCGGGCGCTGCGCGGACAGGCGCTCGGCAGTCTTGGCCCGGTCCACCGTGTGGACCCAGTCGAAGTGCTCGGCCACCAGGCGCGTCTTGTTGCTTTGCAGCGGGCCGATGCAGTGCCACTCCAGGGGCCGGTGGCCCCCGGCGCGCAAGGCCGCCATCTTGTCGAGCGCCTCCTGCACGTAGTTTTCGCCAAAGGCGCTCTGCCCGGCGGCGGCCGCTTCCTGCACGGCCTCGGGCCCGAAGGTCTTGGAGACCGCGAGCAGCGCCACGCTGCCCGGATCGCGCCCGGCCTGCGCGCATGCGCGTGCAATACGCTGTTGCACTTGCTGGAGGTTGTTAACAATCATCGTCATAATGACCGCCGAGCGTACCAAACGAGAGAAGGACGGATCCGTGGACATCACCCAGCTGCTGGCCTTCAGCGTCAAGAACAAGGCATCCGATTTGCACCTGTCCGCAGGGCTGCCGCCGATGATCCGGGTCCACGGCGACGTGCGGCGCATCAACGTCGACGCGCTCGACCACAAGACGGTGCACGCGATGGTCTACGACATCATGAGCGATTCGCAGCGCAAGGCCTACGAAGAGTTCCTCGAAGTCGACTTCTCGTTCGAGATCGAGGGCCTGGCGCGCTTTCGCGTCAACGCCTTCAACCAGAACCGCGGCGCGGCCGCCGTGTTCCGCACCATTCCGAGCAAGATCCTGACGCTCGAGCAGCTCAACGCCCCGAAGATCTTCAGCGACCTGGCGCTCAAGCCGCGCGGCCTGGTGCTGGTGACCGGCCCCACCGGCTCGGGCAAGTCGACCACGCTCGCGGCCATGGTCAACTACCTCAACGAGACCGAATACGGCCACATCCTCACGGTGGAAGACCCGATCGAGTTCGTGCACGAGTCCAAGAAATGCCTGGTCAACCAGCGCGAGGTCGGGCCGATGACGCTCTCCTTCGCGGCCGCGCTCAAGTCGGCGCTGCGCGAGGACCCGGACGCGATCCTGGTGGGCGAAATGCGCGACCTCGAAACCATCCGGCTGGCCATGACGGCGGCCGAGACCGGGCACCTGGTGTTCGGCACGCTGCACACGTCGAGCGCCGCCAAGACCATCGACCGCATCATCGACGTGTTCCCGGCCGAAGAGAAGGAGATGGTGCGCTCCATGCTGTCGGAGTCGCTGCAGGCCGTGGTGTCGCAGACGCTGTGCAAGCTCAAGGACGGCTCGGGCCGGGTCGCCGCGCACGAGATCATGCTGGGCACCAGCGCGATCCGCAACCTGATCCGCGAGGCCAAGGTGGCGCAGATGTATTCGACCATCCAGACCAGCAACAGCGTGGGCATGCAGACGCTGGACCAGAACCTCACGGATCTGGTGCGGCGCAACATCATCAGCCCGGCCGAAGCGCGCAGCAAGGCCAAGATTCCCGACAACTTCCCCGGGTGAAGCACACACCACCCCCTGACCCCGGCCGCCCTTGGGCGGCCCACTGGAGCCCCCCATGAAAGGCATTCTTGGCCTGCTGCGCCAGCAGGCGCGCGGCAACAAGGCCGCGCAAGAGCATTCCGATTCGGTCTTTTTCTCCACCGCCTTTGCCGACCAGGGCGTGGGCGCGGCCATGCTGGTGCCGTGGGAGGCGCGCGCCGTCGAAGTGGGCGCCAAGCGCCTGGCCCCGAGCCGCGGCGGCAAGCTGCTGCAGGCGCTGTGGGCCAAGGACAAGTACATGGCGCACCTCGACACCGACGCGGTCAAGCGCATGGAGCGCTTCTTCGAGTTCGCCCAGGTCGCCGCCAACCGCGACGTGATCCGCCAGGACGAATATGGCAACTTCATGGTGGTGCTGCTGTCGGGCACCATCGCCGTGGACCGCGTGCAGCCCTGGGGCGAGCAGCTGCGCCTGGCCGAGACCCGGCCCGGCGACATCCTCGGCGAGATGTCGCTGCTCGACAGCGGCATCCGCTTCTCGGCCTGCACCACGCTGACCGAATGCGACATCGCCGTGCTCAGCGCCGACGCCATGGACGACATGATGGCCCGCGACCCGCAGCTGGCCGCCAGCCTGGTGGCGCTGCTGGCGCGCAAGCTGTCTCTGCGCCTGCGCGCCGTGAGCGCGCGCCTGAACGAGCACCAAAAATGAACCCTTGGCACCGCCATGCCAGACCGTGGGAGACACTCTGATGGAACGCGATCAGGCCAGTAAATTCATCAACGATCTGCTCAAGCTGCTGGTCAGCCGCAATGGCAGCGACCTGTTCATCACGGCGGATTTCCCGCCGGCGATCAAGGTCGACGGCGCGATCGCCAAGGTCTCGCCCCAGCCGCTGTCGCCCAACCACACGCTGACGCTGGCGCGCTCCATCATGAGCGACAAGCAGGCGGCCGAGTTCGAGCGCACCAAGGAGTGCAATTTCGCCATCTCGCCCCCGGGCATCGGGCGCTTCCGCGTCAATGCCTTCATCCAGCAGGGCCGGGTGGGCATGGTGCTGCGCGTGATTCCGCTCACGCTGCCCACGATCGACGGACTTGGCGTGCCGCAGGTGCTCAAGGAAGTGACCATGACCAAGCGCGGCCTGTGCATCCTCGTGGGCGCCACGGGCTCGGGCAAGTCGACCACGCTGGCCGCCATGGTGGACTGGCGCAACGAGAACTCCTTCGGCCACATCATCACGGTGGAAGACCCAGTCGAGTTCGTGCACCCGCACAAGAACTGCGTGGTGACGCAGCGCGAGGTGGGGCTCGACACCGACAGCTGGGATGCGGCGCTGAAGAACTCGCTGCGCCAGGCGCCCGACGTGATCCTGATGGGCGAGATCCGCGACCGCGAGACCATGGAGCACGCGATCGCGTTCTCGGAAACCGGCCACCTGTGCCTGGCGACGCTGCACGCCAACAGCGCCAACCAGGCGCTCGACCGCGTGATCAACTTCTTCCCCGAGGAGCGCCGCGCGCAGCTGCTCATGGACCTGTCGCTGAACCTGCGCGCCATGGTCTCGCAGCGCCTGATCCCCAAGCAGGACGGCAAGGGCCGCGCCGCCGCCGTCGAGGTGATGCTCAACACGCCGCTCATCTCCGACCTGATCTTCAAGGGCGAGGTCGCCGAGATCAAGGAGGTCATGAAGAAGAGCCGCAACCTGGGCATGCAGACCTTCGACCAGGCCCTGTTCGACCTGTTCGAGTCCAACGTCATCACCTACGAGGACGCGCTGCGCAATGCCGACTCGGTCAACGACCTGCGCCTGCAGATCAAGCTCAGCAGCCAGCGCGCCAAGACCACCGACCTGGCCTCGGGCACCGAGCACTTCGCGATCGTCTGAAGGCGCCCCCACACGCACCGGCCCGCTGGTCGGGCCGGACTTTTTTCTTCACTGACCGGACAGAACCCATGCCAAGCACCCATCCCCGCAATTACGAAGCCACGCCGCCCCGCAAAGTCGCCTTTCTGGGCCTGGGCGTGATGGGCGCCCCGATGGCGGCGCACCTGGCGCTGGCGGGCCACACGGTTACGGTCTACAACCGCACGACCGCAAAATCCATAGCATGGTGCGCAGAGCACGCAAGGGCTGGAGCGCCAAAACATGCTGAAACACCCCGCCTGGCGGCGCAGGGCGCGGAGCTGGTGTTTTGCTGCGTCGGCAACGACGACGACCTGCGCGCCGTCACGCTGGGCGCCGACGGCGCCTTTGCCGGCATGGAGCCGGGGGCCATCTTTGTCGACCACACGACGGCATCCGCCGAAGTGGCGCGCGAGCTCTACGGCGCCGCGCGCACCCTGGGCCTGCAGTTCATCGACGCGCCCGTCTCCGGCGGCCAGGCCGGCGCGCAAAACGGCCAGCTCACCGTGATGTGCGGCGGCGACCCGGCCGCGTTCGATGCGGCGCAGCCCGTGGCCATGGCGTTTTCGCGCGCCTTCACGCGCATGGGCGAAGCCGGCGCCGGGCAGCTGACCAAGATGGTCAACCAGATCTGCATCGCCGGGCTGGTGCAGGGCCTGGCCGAGGCCGTGGCCTTTGGCCAGCGCGCAGGCCTGGACATGGTCCAGGTGCTGGACGTGATCGGCAAGGGCGCGGCGCAGAGCTGGCAGATGGACAACCGCGGCAAGACCATGGTGGCGGGCCAGTTCGACTTCGGCTTTGCCGTGGACTGGATGCGCAAGGACCTGGGTCTGGTGCTCGACGAGGCCAAGCGCAACGGTGCGCGCCTGCCCGTGGCGGCGCTGGTCGACCAGTTTTATGGCGACGTGCAGCACCTGGGCGGCGGCCGCTGGGACACGTCCAGCCTGGTCAAGCGCCTGGACTGACGGGACCGGGAAAGCGCGCACCCGGCGGGCGCTGCGGCGTCAGGGCGCGCGCTGGGGGCCCGAATCCGTGCTCACGGGCGCGGGTTTCGGCGCGCTCAGGCGCACCAGTTCTTCCTCGCTGAGCTGCTCGAACACGCGCACCACCTTGCTGACGCCACCGACGCCGCGCGCAATGGCGGTGGCGCGGTTGGCCTCGCGCGGCGTGACCAGGCCCATCAGGTAGACCACGTTGCGCTCGGTCACCACCTTGAACGCGCTGGCCGTGAGGTCCTTGGCGTCCACGAGGCTGGCACGCACCTTGCCGGTGATGAAAGTGTCGTTGGAGCGCTGGCCCAGCGAGGTCGCGGGCATCACGCCCAGGTCGTTGACCACCGAGCGCACATTGCCCACGCCAGCCACGGCCTGCTCGATGGCCTGGCGCACTTCGGCGCTCGGCACCTCGCCGGTCAGCAGCACCTGGCGGTTGTAGCTGGTCACGTTGACGTGCACGCGGTCGCCGTGGTCGGCCTGGATGCGGTTGGCGGCCCGCATCTCAATGCCCTGGTCCTCGACCTGGGTGCCGGCGGTGCGCCGGTCCACGGCCACCATGCTGCCCATGGCCACCCCGCCCACCACCAAGGGGAAGCAGCCTGTCAGGCCAGCGCCCAGGCTGACAGCCGCCAGCAGCATGCAAGCGGTACGGGTCATGCGAAGTTTCATTACGGGTTCTCCTGTTCACCAAACAATTGGGCGTCCACGCCATCGCACAGGCAGTTGAGCACCAGCGCGTGCACCTCGCGCACGCGCGCGGCGCGCTCGTGCGGGACGCAGATCAGCACATCGGTCTCGCGCAGCACCGTGGCCAGCGCGCCGCCGCTGCGCCCGCTGACCACCACCACGGTCATGTCGCGTTCGTGTGCGGCGTGCACGGCAGCGAGCACCTGCACGTCGTTGCCGCCCACGCACAGCGCCAGCAGCAGGTCGCCCGCCTGCCCGAGCGCGCGCACCTGGCGCGCGTATTGCTGCGCCGGCTCGCCCTGGCCGGTCACGGACGCCAGCAGCGCGCCGTTGGCGGACAGGGCCACCGCGGCCAGTTCGGGGCGTTCGCGCTCGAAGCCGGCGACGCAGAAGGCGGCAAACTGCTCGGCGTCGGCGGCGGACACGCCGCTGCCGCACGCCAGGATCTTGCTGCCGCTGGTGATGCAGGCCAGCACGGCCTGCACCGCGTCCGCAATGGGCTTGCCCAGCGCCTGGGCGGCCTGGTACTTCAGATCGGCGCTGTCGATGAAATGCTGTTGGATGCGTTGCTCAAGCATGGGGAGCGATGATACCTGCGTCGTGTTACAAGTTTTGTAGCAAACCGTAGCCTGCCTGCGGGCTCGCGCGGTCAGGAGGCATCGAACGCGGCGCGCAGCCACTGCACGCCGCCGCCCTCGACCAGCACCACGTCGAAGCGGCACGGGGGCGGCGCGCCCAGGCGCAGCAGGTAGTGGCGTGCAGCGAACACGATGCGCTGGCGCTTGGCGGCGCCAATGCTGGCGCCGGCGCCGCCGAACGCCGGGCTGGCGCGGCTGCGCACCTCGACGAACACCACGGTGCCATCGCGCTCGCGCACAATCAGGTCGATCTCGCCGCCGCCGCGCCCGGGCGTTCGATAATTGCGCGCCAGCAGGCGCAGGCCCGCGGCCTGCAGGTGGTCCAGCGCCAGATCTTCTGCGGCGTTGCCACGCTGGCGCGTCGTGCCCGGCGCACCGGCGCTGGCGGCTTTTTTTCCGAGGAAATCCATTGAGCGCATCTTTCGCATCAGCCCTGGATGCCGCGCGCGACGCGGCGGCTGCGCAGCATTATCCGCAAGGCGCCCTGTACGTGGTCGCCACGCCCATCGGCAACCTGGCCGACATCACGCTGCGCGCCCTGCATGTGCTGCAGCTGGCCGACACCCTGGCCTGCGAGGACACGCGCCACACGCAGAGCCTGCTGCGCGCCTACGGCATCGACAAGAGCGGCGCGCAGCTGCTGGCCGTGCACCAGCACAACGAGGCCGAGGCCGCGCAGGCGGTGGTGGCCCGCCTGCAGCAGGGCCAGCGCGTGGCCTATGTGAGCGACGCCGGCACGCCCGGCGTCAGCGACCCCGGCGCGCGCC
>NZ_MWOK01000056.1 GCF_012932145.1 Acidovorax sp. SRB_14
CGTGACGCTGCCCAACATCATGAAGGCCAAGAAAAAGCAGCTCGACGTCGTCAAGCCCGAGGACCTGGGCGTGGACGTCGCGCCGCGCCTCAAGACCTTGAAAGTGGCCGAGCCGCCCAAGCGCGGCGCCGGCGTCAAGGTGGCCGACGTGGCTGCCCTGGTGGAAAAACTCAAGAACGAAGCGAAGGTGATCTAAATGTCGGTACTCGTTATTGCTGAACACGACAACGCGTCCCTCAAGGGCGCCACGCTCCACACCGTCACCGCTGCTGCCGCCTGC
>NZ_MWOK01000053.1 GCF_012932145.1 Acidovorax sp. SRB_14
ACTTGGCAATCGCCTTCAAACGCCCACGCTTATCGGCTGTATATTTTTAAGGTTCCTGGCAGAGCCGCAAGACCGAAGTCTTTCTTTTCTACCGACTTAGCTGCGATCAGCTGAGCCTTGAATTATAACAGGGTTTTTAATTCCCTGTCAACATTGTGGTTATTGGCCACCCTGCTTTTCTTGCCTTCCAGAAGCACTGCTTGTCAGCGCCTCCGTTGAGCGAAGCCTTGAATTATAGACCGGGTTTTCACCAGTTTTACGCAAGACCTGAAGATTTTTTCTCGCCGCTTGCAGCAAGATCGCATTTCCTGCCACAGCCCCGGCTCTTGAACCCCCGGGCCTGGCTGGCACAGACCCTCTTTGAAG
>NZ_MWOK01000052.1 GCF_012932145.1 Acidovorax sp. SRB_14
GGCCGCCACGTTCTTGTCTTCCTCAGCCTCGGCCCAAAGCGCGAGCGACCTCGTGGGGACGTGGACGCTTGTTTCGTCGGTGACCGAAAGGGACGGAACAAAGACCGATCAGTTCGGCACCGGCGCCAAGGGGCTGATGGTCTTCGACGCTAACGGTCATTTCATGCTCACGATCATTGGGGCGGATATTCCCAAGTTCGTCTCTAATAATCGCGCCGGAGGTACAGCCGAGGAGAACAAGGCCGTCGTGTCAAAGAGCATCGCCATGATCGGCGACTATTCAGTCAACGCATCGGACAAGTCTCTGACCTTCAAGGTAGAGAGTGCCACGTTTCCCAATTGGAATGGAACGGAGCAGAAGCGCTTGCTCTCCCCGATT
>NZ_MWOK01000017.1 GCF_012932145.1 Acidovorax sp. SRB_14
GCAGGCCGTGCACGGCGTCGGGCACCAGCGCGGCCAGGGGCACCAAGCCCGCCGGCGCGCCGGCCTGGTCGCCCGGGGGCGCCGCGCAGGCGGCGAGCAGGCAGGCTGCGGCGCATATGCTCCCGCGCAGGCGCAGGCGCGGCCACCACTCTCGGGTCTGGGTGCCCTGCTGCATCGGTCGCCTCCTGGGGGTTTTACGTAAAGCAGCAAAAGATACAGGATGGCACCACCAGCGCGCAAGGGGGGGTGCCCGCAGCCGCGCACTACACTGGCGCCACCTATGGAAGCCTGGCTAACCCACCTGCTTGACCTGCTCGCGCTGCCGCAATTTGGCCTGAGCACGGTGTTCGTCGTCTCGTTCGTCTCGGCCACCTTGCTGCCGCTGGGCTCGGAGCCCGCGGTGTTCGGCCTCGTCAAGCTCAATCCCGAACTGTTCTGGCCCGCCATCGCCGTGGCCACCGTGGGCAACACGCTGGGCGGCGGCGTGAGCTGGTGGATGGGCCTGGGCGCGCACAAGGCCGTGGACCGGGCGCGCGGTGCGCCCACCGACGTGCGCGCGCTGGCCTGGCTGCGCCGCTTTGGCGCCAAGGCCTGCCTGCTGAGCTGGCTGCCCGTGGTGGGCGATCCGCTGTGCGCCGTGGCCGGCTGGCTCAAGCTGCCCTTCTGGCCCTGCTTGGCCTACATGGCGGTCGGCAAGTTCCTGCGCTATGCGGTCATGACGACCGCGCTGCTGTCGCTGTGGCCGGGGCTGCTGGCGCACTGAGCTCCGCGTCCCACGCCGGCGGCAGCAGCGCCGCCCAGTCCACCGCCTGCGCGGTGTCGACGTGCAGCGCCAGGGCCGCTTCCTGCGCGCCGAGCGGCTCGCGCCGCGCCAGCTGCGCCTGCAGCACCTCGAGCGTGGCCTCGGACGCGTCACCACCCTGCTGCAGGCGCCGCTGCACGCGCGCCTGCAGCACCAGCACGGGCGCATCGAACGCCAGGATGCGGCAGGGCAGCTGCCACTGCGCCGCCAGCGCCAGGAACGGCGCGCGCTGCGCGCGCGCCAGAAAGGTGGCATCGACCAGCACCGGAAACCCCGCCTCCAGCACCTGGCGCGCCAGCGCCAGCAACCGCGCGTAGGTGCGCCCGGTCGCATCGGCGCTGTAGATGCCGCCCGCCACGCCCCCTGCACCGGCGCTGGACGCCGTGGGCGCCAGCCCGAACAGGCGCTTGCGCTCGACATCGGCGCGCAGCCGCACGACGCCGCGCGCCGCCGCCAGCGGCGCGCTGTGGTGGCTCTTGCCCGCGCCCGAGACGCCCTGCGCCAGCCACAGCCAGCGCGCCCGCGGCCGGTGCAGTTGCCCGGCCAGCGCCAGGTAGCGCCGCAGCTCGCGCAGGCTGGCGGCGCCCTCGCCGGGGCCATCGCCCTCCGGGCCGCGCGGCGCCTGCGCCCAGCGCAGGCCCGCCACCATGGCGCGCACCAGCGCGCGGTAGACCAGGTACCAGGGCAGCAGCGCCAGACCGGCGTAGTCGCCCGCATGCTCCAGCCAGGCGTTGAGGAAATGCCAGCCCAGGTCGGGCCGGCCGTGCGCCTGCAGGTCCATGCACAAGAAGGCGACATCGGCCACCGGGTCGATGAAGCGCAGGGCCGCGTTGAACTCGATGGCGTCGAACAGCTGCGGCCCGTCCTCCAGCAGCACCAGGTTGCCCAGGTGCAGGTCGCCGTGGCATTCGCGCACCTGGCCGGCGGCTTGGCGCGCGGCCATCAGGGCCTGGAGGCGATCGCCCTCGCGCCGGGTCCAGTCGGCCAGCGCCCGCAGGGCGCGGCGCTCCGCAGCGGGCAGCGGCAAGGCCGCCAGCGCGTCGAGGTTGGCCTGCGCCTGCTGGCGCACCAGCGCCGCGCTGCCCCATGCGCTGCCGCCGGGCGCAGGCGCGGCGCTGGCGTGCAGCTGCGCCACGCGCTCGGCCAACACCGCCAGGTGGTCGGCCTGCAAGGTGCCGGCGGCCAGCTGCCGCGCCAGCAGCTGGCCGTCGCCAAAGCGCTGCATCTGCACGCCGTAGTCGAGCACCTGGCCCTGCTGCGCGGGCGCCAGCCGCTCCAGCGGCACCAGGCGCGGCGCCTGCGCCGGCCCGAGCAGCGCCACCACCGCCTGGTACAGCTGCGGCGCCGTGCGGCGGTTGATGCGCAACTCCTCCACGCAGGCGGCACGGCGCTGTGCGAGCGTGCTGAAGTCGAGAAAGTCGAGCTTCAGCGGTTTCTTGAACTTGACGGCCTGCGCCCCCGCCAGCAGCACCCACGACACATGGGTTTCGATGCAGGTCGCATCGGGGCCCTGCAGCAGCGACTGCAGCCAGGGCGGGCGGGACAAACGGGGATCGGGCACAGGGCAAGCTCGGTGTGGGAGGGACAGGCAAGGGGTCGGCAGACGCTATGCTTTAAATAGCTTTTAAATAGCTATCAGCGCAGACCCACAAAGCGCCAGAGGCCTATTTCATGCAAATTCTGCCGCGCCGTGGTGCGACCGCGCGCCGGACCGCCTCTGCCGAGCATGCTAACGCTGGGGCCCAAAAGCCCGTGCGGGTCCTGCGGGAAGGGCCTGCACGCTTGCGTCCACGGCAGGGCGTTACGCCTTGGGAAATCTGCCGCCGGTGTGGCACGGGCAAGGCCCAAAACGGCGGTCAGCCCATCGCCATGAGCTGCGCGTTGCCGCCAGCCGCCGCGGTGTTGGTGCTGATGCTTTGCTCGTGCATCAGCGCGCTCAGGTCGTAGGTGGCGCCGTCGGCCAGCTGCGCGGGTGCGAGGTTTTCCACACGCACCAGGGCGCCGCCGCGCTGGGCCAGGCGCGGCAGCAGGGCCTGCAGCGCGTCGCCATCGCCCTCGAACAGCAGCGCGCTGGGCTGCGCCTCGGCCAGCTGGTCGTCGGCGCTGCGCAGCTGCACCTGGCTGCGCACCTCGGCCGGCAGCGCAGCCAGCGCCTGCGCCACGGCACTGCCTGCGGCCGGCGCTGGCAGCCAGCACGCATTGCCGCTGGCCAGCGCCGCCGCCAGCTGGTGCACCAGGCCCAGCGCGGTCTGCGGCAGGGCCCAGACGGCGCCGCGCGGCAGCAGCCGGTAGCGGTTGGACTCGCCCGTCGGCCCGGGCAGCGTGAACACGCGGCCGAGCACGCTGGCACCGCGGTAGGCCTCGCAGGCGGCCTGCGCGCGCGCGACGTCGCCCCGGGCGCTCCAGCCCTCGAGCGCAGCCCACACCGGGCCGGCCACGGCGTCGGCCAGGCTGCGCAGGGCAGCGGGCGCGGCCGGCTCGGCGGCCGCGTGGGCTGCGGCCTGGCCCACGGGCATCGCCGACAGCCCGGCCAGCGCCAGGTTGCCGTGCGGCCCGGCCTGCAGCAGCCGGTACAGGTACAACGGCCCGCCGGCCTTGGGGCCGGTGCCCGACAGGCCCATGCCGCCAAAGGGCTGCACGCCCACCACAGCGCCGATCACATTGCGGTTCACATAGATGTTGCCGGCCTGCACCTGCTGCGTGACCTGGGCAATGGTTTCGTCGATGCGGCTGTGCACGCCGAACGTGAGGCCGTAGCCGGTCGCGTTGATGGCGGCCAGCACCTCGCCCAGCTGCTCGCGCTGGTAGCGCAGCACATGCAGCACCGGGCCGAACACCTCGCGCTGCAGGCGCGCAATGCCGTCGATCTCGATCATCGTGGGCTGCACGAAATGGCCCTGGCCCGCGCTGTCGTCGCGTGCGATGCGGGTGACACGCTGACCGGCGGCCTGCATCGCGGCAATGTGCTGCTCGATCTGCGCGCGCGCGTCCGCGTCGATCACCGGACCGACATCGGTGTGCATGCGGTCGGGGTTGCCCATGACCCATTCGCGCATCGCGTGCCCGATCATCTCGACCACGCGGTCTGCGCCGTCTTCCTGCAGGCACAGCAGGCGCAGCGCCGAGCAGCGCTGGCCGGCCGAATCAAAGCTTGAGGCCAGCACGTCGCCCACCAGCTGCTCGGCCAGCGCCGACGAGTCGGCGACCAGCGCGTTCTGTCCGCCGGTTTCGGCAATCAGCGGAATGGCGCGGCCCTGCGGGCTCAGGCGCTGGGCCAGCGCCTGAGCGATCACGCGCGAGACCTCGGTCGAGCCGGTGAACACGACGCCGGCCACCAGCGGGTGCGCCACCAGCGCCGCGCCCACGCCCTCGCCGCTGCCGGGCACCAGCTGCACCGCGTCGGGTGGCACGCCCGCCACGTGCAGGATCTTCACCATCACGTCGGCCACCAGCGGCGTCTGCTCGGCCGGCTTGGCCAGCGCGCAGTTGCCGCTGGCCAGCGCGGCGGCGACTTGGCCGGTGAAGATCGCCAGCGGAAAATTCCATGGGCTGATGCACAGCACCACGCCGAGCGGGCGGTGCGTGGCGTTGTCAAAGGTCGCATCGACCTGGGCGGCGTAATAGCGCAGGAAGTCCACCGCCTCGCGCACTTCGGCCACCGCGTTGGGCAACGACTTGCCGGCCTCGCGCACGACCAGGCCCACCAGGCTGTGCATGCGCTGCTCGAGCAGGTCGGCCGCACGGCGCAGGCAGGCGGCGCGCTCCTGCGGCGGCGTGCCCTGCCAGATCTGCGCGGCATGGCTGGCGCGCTGCACGGCACGCTCGACCTCCTCGGCCGTGGCCGGGCGCACCCAGCCGACCTGGTCGCGCGTATCGGCCGGGTTGCGCACCGGCTGCCAGCCGTCTCCGGCGGCCGCACTGCCCGCCGGGGCAGGCGGGGCGCCCGCCACGCTGGCGGCTGCGGTGTAGAGGCTTTGGGTGCTGCGCAGCAGGCCGGCGGCGAGCGAGGCCAGCTGCTGCTCATGGGCCAGGTTCAGGCCCGCGGAATTGGGGCGCGACTGCGCGCCCAGGTCGGCAAACAGCTGGCGCGGCAGCGCAATGTGGGGGTGCGGCGCGCCCAGCTCACCGGTATCGCGCGCGGTTTGCAGCACCTCGGCCACCGGGTCCACCACCAGCTCGGCGACCGGCACAGCGGGGTCGCCAATGCGGTGTACGAACGAGGTGTTGGCACCGTTTTCGAGCAGCCGGCGCACCAGGTAGGCCAGCAGCGTTGCGTGCGTTCCCACGGGCGCGTAGATGCGACAGGGCCGGCCCAGCTTGCCGGCGGCGACGCTGCCCGTGACCTGCCCATACAGCGGCTCGCCCATGCCGTGCAGGCACTGGAACTCGTACTGGCCGCTGTAGAAATTCTGCCCGGCCAGGTGGTAGATGCTGGCGACGGTCTGCGCGTTGTGGGTCGCAAACTGCGGGTAGACCGCGTCGGGTGCGGCCAGCAGCTTGCGCGCGCAGGCCAGGTACGACACATCGGTGTGCACCTTGCGCGTGAAGACCGGGTAGCCGTCCAGCCCGTCGGTCTGCGCGCGCTTGATTTCGCTGTCCCAGTAGGCGCCCTTGACCAGCCGCACCATCAGCCGGTGTCCGCTGCGCCGCGCCAGGTCGATCAGGTAATCGATCACATAGGGGCAGCGCTTCTGGTAGGCCTGCACCACAAAGCCGATGCCGTTCCAGCCCCTGAGTTCGGGCGCAAAGCACAGGCGCTCGAGCAGGTCGAGCGAGAGTTCGAGCCGGTCGGCCTCTTCGGCGTCGATGTTCAGGCCGATGTCGTAGCCGCGCGCCAGCACCGTGAGGCGCAGCAGGCGCGGCAGCAGTTCGCCCACCACGCGGTCGCGCTGCGCCCGGCTGTAGCGCGGGTGCAGCGCCGAGAGCTTGACCGAAATGCCCGGCCCCTCGTGGATGCCGCGCCCGTGCGAGGCCTTGCCAATGGCATGGATCGCCTGCTCGTACGACGCCAGGTAGCGCTCGGCGTCGCGCTCGGTCAGCGCCGCCTCGCCCAGCATGTCGTACGAATAGCGGAAACCGGCTTTCTCGAACGCGCGGCTGTTGGCCAGCGCCTCGGAAATCGTCTGGCCCGTGACGAACTGCTCGCCCATGAGCTTCATGGCGCGGTGCACGCCCTGGCGGATGAGCGGCTCGCCGCCCTTGCCGATCAGCCGCGTGAGCGACGCGGCCAGGCTGGTCTCGCTGCTGGTCGCGGTCAGCTTGCCGGTCAGCACCAGCCCCCAGACGGCGGCATTGACAAACATCGACGGCGAATGCCCGAGGTGGGCCTGCCAGTCGCCGCGGCTGATCTTGTCGCGGATCAGCGCGTCGCGCGTGGCGTTGTCGGGAATGCGCAAGAGCGCCTCGGCCAGGCACATCAGCGCCACGCCTTCCTGGCTGGAGAGCGAAAACTCCTGCACCAGCGCTTCGACGCCGCCGCTGTCCTTGGTGGCGCGCAGGCCCTGCACCAGGCGGGTGGCCAGCGCCTCGGTGGCGGCGCGCTGCACGGCATCCTGCGTGTGCGCCAGCTGCACCAGCATCGGCAGGCATTCAGGCTCGGGCCGGTGCCAGGCCGCGGTGATGGCAGCGCGCAGGTCGCTCTGCGGCAGCACGCTTTGCGCCCAGTCGAGAAAGGGCTGGGGCGCGTTGGGAAGGGGCGGCACCGGCTCCGGCTCATCGCTGGACACCGGAGCGCCCGCAGCGATTGCACCTTCTGTACCGCCGGGCAGCGGCAGGCCGCGCTCCAGGCTTTCGACATAGTGCAGCACCGCCTGCTTGATAAGCCAGTGCGGTGTCCGGCCCTGCCGGGCCGCGGCCTCGCGGATGCGGCTGCGCAGCGCCTCGTCGACCTTGAGCCCCAGCGTGACGGTAGCCATGGGTTTCACCTTTTCCGAGCATGGGTTGCACCGAATTTTAGAAAAGGTGCAACCCGCACTCTCTTGGTGGTAACCCTGGCATTTCGGCACCAGCGCAGCGCCGCCGGACTGCGTTTTCGGCCTGAGAAACAACCGCCCGCGGGCGCGCATGCCGCGGGGCCGCCCATAAAAAAATCCCTCGGTGTGACAGAGGGCCGGGGGCACCGCGGGGCCGTTGGGCAGAGGCCTGGTCCGATCTCCCAGCGCCCTGGGGCGTGCAGTGGCAGGGCTCAGACGTTGAACAGGAAGTTCAGCACGTCCCCGTCCTTGACCACGTATTCCTTGCCTTCGGCGCGCATCTTGCCGGCATCCTTGGCGCCCTGTTCGCCCTTGTAGTGGATGAAGTCGTCGAATGCGATGGTCTGCGCGCGGATGAAGCCGCGCTCGAAGTCGCCATGGATCACGCCCGCGGCCTGCGGCGCCGTGTCGCCAATGTGGATCGTCCAGGCGCGCACTTCCTTGACGCCGGCGGTGAAGTAGGTCTGCAGGCCCAGCAGCTTGTAGGCCGCACGGATCAGGCGGTCCAGGCCCGGTTCGCTCTGGCCGATTTCGGCGAGGAACATTTTCTTGTCTTCGTCGTCCATCTCGCTCAGTTCGGCCTCGATCTTGGCGCAGATGGCCACCACGGGCGCGCCCTGCTTGTCCGCGTATTCGCGCAGGCGATCGAGAAACGGGTTGTTCTCAAAGCCGTCTTCCGCGACGTTGGCGACAAACATGGCAGGCTTGGCGGTGATGAGCGAAAACTGCTTCACCAGCGGCTGGTCTTCCTTGCTGAACTCGAGCGCGCGCACGGGCGTGTTCTCGTTCAGGGCCGCCTGGCACTTCTCGAGCAAGGCCACCAGCTTGATGGCGTCCTTGTCGCCCGAGCGCGCGGTCTTGGTGTGGCGGTGCAGCGCCTTTTCGACGGTGCCGAGGTCGGCCAGGCACAGCTCGGTCTGGATGACCTCGATGTCCGAAATGGGATCGACGCGCCCGGCGACGTGGATCACGTTTTCGTCTTCAAAGCAGCGCACCACGTTCACGGTGGCATCGGTTTCGCGGATGTGGGCCAGGAACTTGTTGCCCAGGCCCTCGCCCGTGCTGGCCCCGGCCACCAGGCCGGCAATGTCGACGAACTCGACGATCGCGGGCACGATGCGTTCGGGCGTGATGATGTCGGCCAGTTGCTGCAGGCGCGGATCGGGCACCTCGACCACGCCCGTGTTGGGCTCGATGGTGCAGAAGGGGTAGTTCTCGGCGGCGATGCCGGCCTTGGTCAGCGCGTTGAAGAGGGTGGACTTGCCGACGTTGGGCAGGCCCACGATGCCGCATTGGAGGCTCATGGCAGGGCTTTCTGGGTTTCGGGAGACAAACCCGCAATTTTAAGGCCGACCGTGCAAACCCCTGCTTACGCTCATCCGAAGCGGTAATGGGCGCCCAGCGGCTGGCCCACGCACAGCACCTGGCCTGCGCCGCGGCGCACGATGGCGTTCATGCCGAAGGTGATCGCGCCGCCCATGCGCGCGTCCTGGCGGTAGCGGCGCAGCGCGTCGCCCACCTGGGTGCCGCGCTCGGCGCTGGCCGGGTCGATGTCGGGGATGGGGCAGCGCACGCAGGGCTTGACGGGCTGCAGTTGCACTGCGCCGCCCGCGCCGGTATCGATGTGCAGCAGGTCCACCCGGTCCTCGTCGTGCGCTTCGACGCCGCCCAGCACCAGGTTGGGCCGAAAGCGCTCGATGCCCACGCCCCCCTGCCCGACCGCCGCCAGCTGCGCGTTCAGCGCCTCCAGCCCCGCCGTGCTGGCCACCAGCAGCGGAAAGCCGTCGGCAAACTGGTTCGGCGCCTCGGCGCCGCCGGTCCATTCCAGGCTCGAGAGGCGGCGCTGCGCCGGGTCAAAGCGCACCAAGCGACAGGGCTGACCAAGAAAGCCGCTGAACCAATGCGCGGCGGCGTCGCCCATGTCCCAGGCCGGCACCGTGTCGTTCCAGACGCGCACGGCGGCGGTGAGCCCGGTGGCGGCGAGCGGCACCTTGAGCGGCGCCTGGCCCGGCGCGTGCAGCACCAGGTCGGCGGCGGTCATCTGCGGGCGCACCAGGGCCATGCGCGGCAGGGCCCGCTGCGTCAGAAACGCGCCCTGGGCATCCACCACCATCCAGGCCCGGTCCCACTCCAGTCCGGTGTCGGTCAGCAGCGCCTGCTGCACCTCGATGCCGGCGCAGGACTTGACGGGATGGATGAACAGGCGGGCCACGGTGCCGGCCAGGTCGAAATCGGCGGGGCAAGACACGGCGCACACCTCCTGCGGGTAAATCACTGAGAGAGCGATTCTCGCCGCCCCCCGCGGCGCAGACCCGCCTTCTACAATCGCCGCATGCCGCAAACCTTTGATATCTGTATCCGCGGGGCCGGCGTCGTGGGCCGCACCCTGGCCCTGCTGTTGGCGCGCGAGCGGCTGCGCGTGGCGCTGGTGGCGGGCCCTGCACCGGTGGCCTCGGACGTCCGCGCCTACGCCCTCAATGCCGCCTCGCGCCAGCTGCTCGAATCGCTGCGCAGCTGGCCCGACGCAGCGCACGCCACGGCCGTGGCGCGCATGCAGGTGCACGGCGACCAGGGAGGCGAAGTCAGTTTCGACGCCGCCGCCCAGGGCGTGCCGGCGCTGGCCTGGATCGTCGACGTGCCCGCGCTCGAAGCGCGCCTGGCCGATGCGGTGCGCTTTCAGTCCCACATCGAACTGCTCGAAGCACCCGTGCCGGCGGCCCTCACGGTCGTGTGTGAAGGCCGCGCGAGCCGCACGCGCGCCGAGTTCGGCGTCGAGTTCGACGCCACGCCCTACCCGCAGCACGCCATCGCGACGCGCCTGGTCTGCGAATTGCCGCACGGGCAGACCGCGCGGCAGTGGTTCTCGCACGACAGCATCCTGGCTTTCCTGCCGCTGGGCGGCGCCGACGGGAACGCTGTCGCCGTGGTGTGGTCGGTCCCTGCCGAGCAGGTCCCCGGCCTGCTGGCGCTGGACGCGCACGCCTTTGAAGAGCGCCTGTACGCCGCCAGCCTGGGGGCACTGGGCAGCGTGCGCCTGGGCAGCGAGCGCGCCACCTGGCCGCTGCAGCTGGCGCAAGCGCGCCACTGGTGCGGCACCGCCCCCTCCACCGGCAGCTGGGTGCTGGCCGGCGACGCGGCGCACAACGTGCACCCGCTGGCCGGGCAAGGGCTGAACCTGGGCCTGGGCGATGCCCAGGCCCTCGCGCAGGTGCTGGGCGCGCGCGAGGGCTGGCGCAGCGTGGGCGACCTGCGCCTGCTGCGCCGCTACGAGCGCCAGCGCAAGGCCGAGATTTTGCCCATGGGGCTGGCGACCGATGGCTTGCAGCAGCTGTTTGCGCGCCCCGAAGGGGCCTGGCAGATGCTGCGCAACGGGGGGATGAAGCGTTTTGAACACAGCGGCCCGCTGAAGAACTGGATTGCGCGCCGCGCCATGGGTTCGCACTGAACTCTTCTGTACGGATACCCACCAATACCCATGACATTGATCCCCACCCTGCTGGCTGCGGCCGCCTTCGCCCTGTCCCTCAACGCCTCTGCCCAGGAAAGCACGATCCGCAAGACCCTGGCCGAGCGCATTCCGCAGCTCGAAAAAATCGATGAAGTGCGCAGCACGCCGATGTCCGGGCTCTACGAAGTGCGCGTGGGCACCGACCTGTTCTACACCGATGCCAAGGGCAACTTCCTGATCCAGGGCGAGCTGATCGACACCAAGGCGCGCCGCAACCTGACCGAGGACCGCATCACCAAGCTCAGCGCCGTCGACTTCAGCGCCCTGCCGCTCAAAGACGCCTTCGTCACCGTGCGCGGCAACGGCAAGCGCAAGCTGGTGGTGTTCGCGGACCCCAATTGCGGCTACTGCAAGCGCTTCGAGCGCGACCTGCAGAAGGTGGACAACGTCACCATCCACACCTTCCTCTACCCGATCCTGAGCCCCGACTCGGCCGAGAAGTCGCGCAACATCTGGTGCGCCAAGGACCGCTCCACCATCTGGGACGACTGGATGCTGCGCGACAAGGCGCCGGCTGCCGCGAGCTGCGACACCGCGGCGCTGCAGCGCAACCTGGCCTTTGGCAAGAAGCACAAGATCACCGGCACGCCGACGCTGATCTTTGCCGACGGCGGCCGCGTGCCCGGCGCCATCGGCCTGCCGGAACTCGAAAAGCGCCTGGCCGATGCCAGCGCATCCGCGCCCTGAGCGCCCGGGCCCGGCACGCCGTGCCGGGCACCGCCTTTCCTTTCACCCCGCGCTGTCCAGCGCCCCTGCCGGTTCTGCCATGCCCGCACCAAAAAACACTCATGCCGCCGTCCACTACCGCGTGGAAGCGGCCGACCTTCATGCCCACCTGTTCCACGTCACGCTGACCCTGGCGCGGCCCGAGGCGCTGCAGGAGCTGTCGCTGCCGGTGTGGATTCCAGGCAGCTACCTGGTGCGCGAGTTCGCCAAGAACCTGCAGCAGTTGCGCGCGCGCCAGGGCCGCCGCGCCCTGCCCATCCAGCAGCGCGACAAGCAGCGCTGGCAAGTCGCCTGCGACAGCACCGAGCCTCTGGTGGTGGAGTACGCGGTCTATGCCAACGACGCCTCGGTGCGCACCGCCAGCCTCAATGCCACGCGCGGCTTCTTCAACGCCACCAGCCTGTGCCTGCGCTCTGAGGGCCAGGCCGACCAGCCGTGCACGCTGGACATCGTTGCTCCTGAAAATATAGCTACCAGCGCACAGTGGCATTGCGTCACAGGCCTTTTTGGCTTGGAAACCGATGCCCAGGGCTTTGGCCTGTACCGGGCCGCCGACTACGACGAGCTGGTGGACTGCCCGGTCGAGATGGGGGCTTTCTGGAGCGCGCGCTTCCACGCCGGCGGCGTGCCGCACCGCATCGTCGTGGCTGGCGCCGCGCCGTCGTTTGATGGCCAACGCCTGGTGGCCGACACGCGCAAGATCTGCGAAGCCACCATCGCCTTCTGGCACGGCAAGGGCAAGCCGCCGTTCAAGAGCTACCTGTTCCTGCTCAACGCCGTGCACGACGGCTACGGCGGCCTGGAGCACCGCAACTCCACGGCGCTGATCTGCGCGCGCGCCGACCTGCCGCGCACCAGCGCGCCGCACACCGGCGAGGGCTACAGCACGCTGCTGGGCCTCATCAGCCACGAGTACTTCCACACCTGGAACGTCAAGCGCCTGCGCCCGTCCGAGTTCCGGCACTACGACTACACGCAGGAAAACTACACCGAGCTGCTGTGGTTCTTCGAAGGCTTCACGAGCTACTACGACGACCTGCTGCTGCGCCGCGCCGGCCTGATCGACGACGCCACCTACCTCAAGCTGCTGACCAAGACCTCGCACCAGGTGCTGCAGGCGCCGGGCCGCCAGGTGCAGACCGTGGCCCAGGCCAGCTTCGACGCCTGGGTCAAGTACTACCGCCCGGACGAGAACACGCCCAACGCCACCATCAGCTACTACACCAAGGGTGCGCTGGTGGCGCTGTGCCTGGACCTTACGCTGCGCCGCGAAGGCGCCACCACGCTCGACGATGTGATGCGCGCGCTCTGGCAGCGCTGCGCCGGCGGCCCCATGGCCGAGAGCGACCTGCGCGCCGTGCTGCAGCAGCTGGCCGGCCGCGCGTTCGATGCCGAGCTCGACGCCTGGGTGCACAGCACCGCCGAGCTGCCGCTGGCCGAGCTGCTGGCCGCGCACGGCATCGCGCTCCAAGCCGAAGTGCCGCAGCCGGCCCAGCGCCTGGGCCTGCGCGTGGCCGAGAACAGCGCCGTGCAGATCAAGGCCGTGCTGCGCGGCGGCCTGGCCGAGCGTGCCGGCATGGCGGCGGGCGACGAATGGCTGGGCATCGAGGTGCAGGGCCAGGGCTGGCGCATCGCCAAACTCGCGGACATCGCGCTGTACGCGGGCGCAGAAAAGCAGGTCACCGCGCTGGTCGCGCGCGACGCGCGCCTGCTGCGCCTGCCGCTGCAGCTCGAGCCCGCAGCAGCGCCGCGCCGTGGCGGCAAGACGCCTGTGCCTGCGGCCGACACCGTTTCGCTCGGCGTGGCCGACCGCGCCCTGGCCACGCGCTGGCTGGCCGGGGCCGCGTCGGTATAGTGGCTGGCTTGGTACAACAACGATTGGAGACACCCGTGGCCTACGCAATGATTGAAGTGCGCACCGAAGCCGAGAAGGTCGGCATCATCACGCTCAACCGCCCCAAGCAGCTCAATGCGCTCAATGACCAGCTCATGGACGAACTCGGCCAGGCGCTCCAGGCCTTCGACGCCGACGAAAAGATCGGCTGCATGGTCATCACGGGCAGCGAAAAGGCCTTCGCCGCCGGCGCCGACATCGGCGCCATGGCGCACTACAGCTTTGCCGACGTCTACAAGGGCGACTACATCGGCCGCAACTGGGAACAGATCCGCGCCATCCGCAAGCCGGTGATCGCCGCGGTCAGCGGCTTCGCCCTCGGCGGCGGCTGCGAGCTGGCGATGATGTGCGACTTCATCATCGCCGCCGACAACGCCCGGTTCGGCCAGCCCGAGATCAAGCTCGGCGTGATCCCCGGCGCTGGCGGCACGCAGCGCCTGCCACGCGCCGTCGGCAAGGCCAAGGCCATGGACCTGGCGCTCACGGGCCGCATGATGGACGCGCAGGAGGCCGAACGCGCCGGCCTGGTCAGCCGCGTAGTGCCACTTGCCCAACTGCAGGAAGAGGCCCTGGGCGCCGCGCTGCAGATCAGCGAGTTCTCGCAGATCGCCGTCATGGCGGCCAAGGAGTCGGTCAACCGCGCGTTCGAAAGCGGTCTGTCGGACGGCGTGATGTTCGAGCGCCGCCTGTTCCATGCGCTGTTTGCCACCAGCGACCAGAAGGAAGGCATGGACGCCTTCATGAACAAGCGCAAAGCCACGTTCACGCACCAATAAAATTGGGCTATAATCTTTGCCTGCGGTGATATAGCTCAGTTGGTTAGAGCGCAGCATTCATAATGCTGATGTCGGTGGTTCAAATCCACCTATCACCACCACATTGAAAGCCTGCAATGGTCTGCCATTGCAGGCTTTTTCTTTGGCTCCGTAGAATCGGACTCTTTTCTTCCACAGCCTCTGGATACACACCATGAACCGCTGCGCGCCCCTGCTCCGCTCCCCACGACGGCCCAGCCTCCTGGCGGCCTTGTTTGCCGTGGGCGTCGTCTGCGCTGCCCCAGCCCCGGCCCAGGTGCCTGCGGCGTTGGGCAATGTGCGCAACTTCCCCGACGCGGCGCTGCGCGGCACGCTGGTCGTGACCGGCATGTACGACGCGCAGCTTGACGGCAAGGCGGTCCGCATGGCGCCCGGCGTGCGGCTGTTCAGCCCCCAGAACACGCTGGTGCAGGCGCACACGGTGATCGGCACACCGTTCACGGTGAACTACGTCAAGGAAAGCAGCACCGGCATGCTGCTGACGGCCTGGATCCTGAGCAAGGGCGAGGCCGAGCACAAGCGCAAAGGCAGCGAAGGCGAACGCAATTTCGTGTTCGGTTCCGACGCCGCCAGCCCGCGCTGAACGGCCCCTGCGCCCCCACACCGCGCGCCAGGCCCTGGCGACCGGCCACACATATTCATTTGCGCCGCGCACGCCCACCAGGCAGCTGCCGGCCCCATCGACCATGACCAAAAAAGTATTCATCAAGACCTTCGGCTGCCAGATGAACGAGTACGACTCGGACAAGATGGCCGACGTGCTGCACGCCGCCGAGGGCTACGAGCCGACGCAGAACGTTGACGAAGCCGACCTGATCCTGTTCAACACCTGCTCGGTGCGCGAGAAGGCGCAGGAGAAGGTCTTCAGCGACCTGGGCCGCATCAAGCACCTCAAGGCCAAGGGCGTAAAGATCGGCGTGGGCGGCTGCGTGGCCAGCCAGGAAGGCGCCGAGATCATCAAGCGCGCACCCTATGTGGACGTGGTCTTCGGCCCGCAGACGCTGCACCGCCTGCCGCAGCTGCTGGCGCAGCAGGCGCTGCAGGGGCGCTCGCAGGTCGACATCAGCTTCCCCGAGATCGAGAAGTTCGACCACCTACCGCCGGCGCGCGTCGAGGGCGCCTCGGCCTTTGTCTCGATCATGGAAGGCTGCAGCAAATACTGCAGCTACTGCGTCGTGCCGTACACGCGCGGCGAAGAGGTCAGCCGCCCGTTCGACGACGTGCTGGTCGAAGTGGCGGGCCTGGCCGACCAGGGTGTCAAAGAGGTCACGCTGCTGGGCCAGAACGTCAACGCCTACCTGGGCAAGATGGGCGAGACGGCAGAAATCGCTGATTTCGCGCTGCTGCTCGAATACGTCTGCGAGATTCCCGGCATCGAGCGCGTGCGCTACACCACCAGCCACCCGAACGAGTTCACGCCGCGGCTGATCGAGGCCTACGCCCAGCTGCCGAAGCTGGCGAGCCACCTGCATCTGCCGGTGCAGCACGGCTCAGACCGCATCCTGATGGCGATGAAGCGCGGCTACACCGCCATGGAATACAAGAGCACGGTGCGCAAGCTGCGCGCCATCCGCCCCGACCTGGCGATGAGCAGCGACTTCATCGTCGGCTTCCCCGGCGAGACCGAGGAAGACTTCCAGAAGATGATGAAGCTGATTGCCGACATCCACTTCGACAACTCGTTCAGCTTCATCTTCAGCCCGCGCCCCGGCACGCCGGCCGCCAACCTGCACGACGACACGCCGCACGAGGTCAAGCTGCGCCGCCTGCAGGAACTGCAGGCCGCCATCAACGCCAACATCAAAAGCATCAGCGAAAGCCGCCTGGGCACGGTGCAGCGCATCCTGGTCGAAGGGGCGTCCAAGCGCGATGCGACCGAGCTGATGGGCCGCACCGAGTGCAACCGCGTCGTCAACTTCGTCGGCCAGCCGCGCCTGGTGGGCCAGATGGTGGACGTGGTCATCACCGAGGCCAAGGCCTACACGCTGCGCGGCGAGGTGCGCCAGGTGGCCTGAGAGCTGACTATTTTTTTAATAGCTACAAACGCTTTCTGCATCAGCGTTTGAGGCCAATTTGGATGAAAAATTCGCCGGCGGATCCGCATGGCGTGACAGCCGCCCGCCCCCAGCGGCGCCGTGGCGCTCCAAGCGCGGGCGCACAGATACTTACACCCTAGGGATCAGCTAACCGGTTGATTCCCAAGCGCTTTTCGGCGATGGCACACGGTTTGCCACACGAAGTGCATGGTGTCCGTGTTCTCCCGTTTTCGCGTGCAGCCGCGTGCGCCCGCGCTGGCCCAGCGCTGGCGGCTGCTGTGCGCCGCCCTGCTGTGGGCTGCGGCCAGCGCGCCGGCCCTGGCCTTTGACCTCGACAGCGTCACGCAGCTGGCGCGCGGCCGCGCGCAGCACCCGTACCGGGCGGCCAGCGCGGCGCTGCCGCGCGCGCTGGCGGCGCTCGACTACGACCAGCTGCGTGACGTGCGCTGGAAACCCGAGCGCGCGCTCTGGCGGAGCGCGCAGCTGCCGTTCGAGGCCATGTTGTTCCACCTCGGGCGGACCCAGAGCGCGCCGGTGCAGATCCACGAGGTCACCCCCAGCGGTACGCGGCACCTGGCCTATGCGCCCGCCGACTTCGACTACGGCAAGAACCGCGTCACCCCGGGCGCCTGGGGGGACCTCGGCTTTGCCGGTTTCCGGCTGCACTACCCCCTGAATTCGCCGCAGTACAAGGACGAGCTGGTGGTCTTCCAGGGGGCCAGCTACTTCCGCGCGCTCGGCGCCGGCCAGCAGTACGGCCTGTCGGCACGGGGCCTGGCGATCGACACCGCGGGCGGCGCGCATGAGGAGTTTCCGCGCTTCACCGAGTTCTGGCTGGTGCGCCCGGCGCCGGACGCCCGCGTTGCCACGGTCTACGCCCTGCTCGACTCGCCGCGCGCCACGGGGGCCTACCGCTTCGACATCCGGCCCGGTGCGCAGACCGTCACCACCGTGCATGCGCGCGTGTTCCTGCGCGCGCCGGGCACCGGCAAGCCGATCGCGACACTGGGCATCGCACCGCTCACGAGCATGTTCCTCTTTGGCGAGAACCAGCCCAGTCCGAGCGACTTCCGGCCCGAGGTGCACGACTCCGACGGGCTGATGATCGCCACCGGCGAGGGCGAATGGCTCTGGCGGCCACTGCAAAACCCCCAGCGCGCGCTGACCACGTCCTTTGCCACCACCGCCCCGCGCGGCTTCGGGCTGATGCAGCGCGACCGCCAGTGGTCGAGCTACGAAGACGCGGAGGCACGCTACGAGCGCCGTCCGAGCGCCTGGGTGCGACCGCTGGGCGACTGGGGCGCAGGGCGCGTCGAGCTGGTGCAGCTGCACACCCCCGACGAAACCCACGACAACATCGTGGCGTACTGGGTGCCGGCGCAGCTGCCGGCGCCGGGCCAGGCGCTCGAATTCGCCTACGAACTGAGCTGGCAGGGCCAGGACCAGCAGCGCCCGCCCGGCGCCTGGGTGGTGCAGTCGCGCCGGGGCCTGGGCTACTCCCGGCAAACCCAGGCCGACGCACCGCAGCAGGTGCAGTACGTCGTCGACTTCGACGGCCCGGCGCTGGCCGGGCTGTCCGACCGGGCGCGCGTACAGGCGGTCGTCAGCAGCGACGCCAACGCACGCGTGCTCGAGCGCCTGGTCTACCGCAACCCGGCCAATGGGCAGTGGCGCATGACGCTGCGCGTGCAGCAAATCGACCGGGCGCGCCCGGCCGAGCTGCGCGCATTCCTTGAACACGACAACCACGCAGTGAGCGAAACATGGACGCACATCGTTCTTCCCGAGTGAACCGCCGCTCGGCCGTCTCCCCGGCGCGCGGCGCACCGGTTCCCGCGCCCGCCGTGGGGGCGCGGCGCGGCGCGGCGCACGACCGACCTGCCCCCTCGGGTCTCAGTCCGGTGCGCGCGGAACGCCACCCCAATTCGCTCACCACGCCTCCGCTGCACCGCGGCCCGATGGCGCCGGTGCCGTGGCGCGGCTTCTGGAACAGCCTCGGCACCGCGCTGCTGCTGCGCCTGGGCGGGTTGTCTTCGGCAGTGCCGGCGGCGGCGCTGGACGCCGCGCGCGCGCCGCGGCAGGCCTGGGAGGGCGCGGCGGCGCGGCGGCGCCGGGTATTTCTGGCCCTCTCGCTGGCCAGCACAGTCGTGGCCAGCGCGCTGTTTGCCGCGGTCCAGCCGGTCTACGGCAGCCCCTGGCTGCAGTACGGGCAGCTGGCGCTGTTCGCGCTGCTGTCGGCCTGGGTGGTCACCGGCTTCCTCACCGGGCTGATGGGCTTTTGGGTCATGCTGCGCGGCGACCGGCACGCACTGTCGGCGCGCAGCGTGGTGGCGCACACGCTCCCGGCCGACGCGCGCAGCGCCATCGTCATGCCGATCTGCCACGAAGACGTGGCCACGGTGTTCGCCGGCCTGCGCGCCACCTGCGAATCGGTGGCGGCAACAGGGCATGCGCAGAGCTTCGATGTGTTCGTGCTCTCCGACAGCTGCGACCCGCGGGTGGCCGCGGCCGAGCGCGCCGCCTGGGAAGGTCTGCGCGCGGCGCTGGCGCGGCACCCCGGGCCAGCGCAGGTCCAGGTGTACTACCGGCTGCGCGCGCGGCGCACCCAGCGCAAGTCCGGCAACGTGGCCGACTTCTGCCGCCGCTGGGGCCGGGACTACCGCTACATGGTGGTGCTCGATGCCGACAGCGTGATGAGCGGCGACTGCATCGTGGCCATGGCCAAGCTGATGGAGGCCAACCCGCGCGCCGGCATCATCCAGACCGCCACGCAGGCCATCGGCCACGTGACGCTGCATGCGCGCGCGCAGCAGTTCGGCTCGCGCGTCATGGGGCGGCTGCTCACACTGGGCATGCAGTTCTGGCAGCTCGGCGATTCGCACTACTGGGGCCACAACGCCATCATCCGCGTAGCGCCCTTCATGGCGCACTGTGCGCTGGCACCGATCCGCGGCAGCGGCGGGCTGGCCGGCGGCATCCTCTCGCACGACTTCGTCGAGGCGGCGCTGATGCGCCGTGCCGGCTACCACGTCTGGCTGGTGGCCGACCTGACCGGCAGCTACGAGCAGCAGCCGCCCGACCTGCTGGCCGAGCTGCAGCGCGACCGCCGCTGGTGCCAGGGCAACCTGCAGAATGCACGCCTGGTGGCAGAGCCGGGCATCCACCTGGTGCACCGCGTGATGTTCGTCACCGGCGCGATGGCCTATCTGTCGGCGCCGCTGTGGCTGGCATTCCTGACGCTGGGCACGGCGCTGTGGCTGTCGGGCGCCAAGCTGGTGAACGACTGGCACATGTTGCCGCTCGAGCTGCAGGGACTGTGGGGCTGGACGCTGTGCCTGCTGTTCCTGCCGCGCATCCTGGGCCTGGCGGCGGTGTTCATGCGGCGCGAGCAGGCGCAGTACGGCGGCGCTGCCAGCCTGCTCCAAAGCGCCGCGCTCGAGAGCGTGCTGGCGATTCTGCAGGCGCCGATCCGCATGCTGGCGCACTCGCTGTTCCTGCTGATCGCGCTCGCCGGCCTGAAGCTGGAGTGGAGATCGCCGCCGCGCCACGCCAGTGCCGTGTCCTGGAGCGACGCCATCCGCCAACTGGCGCCGATGAGCGGGGTGGTGGCGCTGCTGGCGCTGGGCATCGCGCTGATCGACAGCAGCGCGCTGCTGTGGCTGGTTCCGGTGGGCCTGCCGCTGGCGCTGGCGATTCCTCTGGCCGTGCTCACCAGCCAGACCCCGCTCGGGCAGGCGCTGCGCGCGCGCCGCCTGTTGCTGATTCCCGAAGAATCGTGGTCGCTGCCGCCGGTGCTGCGCCGCGCCTGGCGGCATGCCAGCCGCCCGGCACGGCCAGGGCTGGAGACGGGCTGACCGGCGCAGCGGGCGCGCACCAACCAGAAAGCCGGCGCAGTACGCCGGTTTCCGGGAGCTCATGACGCTCTCTATTCAATAGCTTGAAACGCTGACCCCATAAGCACTAGAGACCCAAAAGACCCTTAAAACGGCATCTTGGGCATGCCACCGCCGCCCAGGCCCTTCATGCCGCCCATCTTCTTCATCATCTTCATCAGGCCGCCGCCCTTCATCTTCTTCATCATGTCCTGCATCTGCTCGAACTCCTTGAGCAGGCGGTTGACCTCTTGCACCTGCACGCCGGCACCGTTGGCGATGCGCTTCTTGCGCGTGGCCTTGATGAGTTCGGGCTTGCGCCGCTCTAGTTGGGTCATGCTCTGGATGATGCCTTCCTTGCGCTTGATGTCTTTCTCGGCCTTGCCCATGTCCATCTGGCCGGCCTTGGCCGTGAGCTGGGCCGGCAGCTTGTCCATCAGGCTCGACAGGCCGCCCATCTGCTTCATCTGCTGGATCTGACCGAGAAAGTCGTTGAGGTCGAAGCCGCTGCCGCTCTTGACCTTGGCGGCGAGCTTCTGCGCCGCCTCCATGTCGACGCCGGCCGAGACCTGCTCGACCAGCGCGACGATATCGCCCATGCCCAGAATGCGGCCGGCGTGGCGCTCGGCATCGAACACTTCGAGGCCATCGATCTTTTCGCTGACGCCGGCAAACTTGATCGGCGCGCCCGTGACCTGGCGCACCGACAGCGCCGCGCCGCCGCGCGAGTCGCCGTCGAGCTTGGTCAGGACGATGCCCGTGAGCGGCAGCGCCTCCTTGAAGGCGCGGGCCGTGTTGATCGCGTCCTGGCCCTGCATGGCATCGACCACGAACAGGGTTTCGACCGGATTGAGCACGGCGTGCAGGTCCTGGATTTCCTGCATCAGCACTTCGTCGATCGCGAGGCGCCCGGCGGTGTCGACCAGCAGCACGTCGAAGTAATGCTTCTTGGCGTAGTCGAGCGCGGCCAGCGCGATGTCGCGCGGCTTTTGCTCGGCCGTGCTCGGGAACCACTGGGCGCCGGCCTGGGCGGTCACGGTCTTGAGCTGCTCGATGGCGGCCGGGCGGTAGACGTCGCCCGAGACGGTGAGCACCTTCTTCTTGCGCTTTTCGATCAGGTGCTTGGCCAGCTTGGCCGTGGTCGTGGTCTTGCCGGCGCCCTGCAGGCCGGCCATCAGGATCACGGCGGGCGGCTGGGCGTTGAGGTTGATGTCGGCCACGCCCGCGCCCATGGTGGCGGCGAGCTCCTTGTTGACGATGGACACCAGCACCTGGCCCGGCTGCAGCGAGCCCAGCACTTCCTGGCCCAGGGCCTTGTCCTTGACGCGCGCGATGAAGTCGCGCACCACGGGCAGGGCCACGTCGGCTTCGAGCAGGGCCATGCGCACCTCGCGCAGCATGTCCTGCACGTTGGATTCGGTGATGCGGGCCTGGCCGCGCATCTCCTTGACGAGGCGCGAGAGTTTGTCGGTAAGTGCGGAGGCCATATCAGATGTTCCGGGTAGGGCGCGGCCGGGGGCGGGCGGCGGGTGGTGGGCCGGGCTGCAGGCAGCGGGCGAAAGGTAAACTGTGACCCATGATTTTACCCAGTGCATCCCCCGCCAGTCTCCTGCTGGGACTGGCGGCTGCCGTCGCCTATGCCGTGCCGGCGGTGGCGGGATCGCGCCTGCAGCCCGGCGGCGCCCGCAACGCGCTGTGGGCCGCATGGTGCCTGCACGCGGCCACGCTCGCCTGGGGCATGCTCGATGGCAGCGCGCGCTTTGGCTTTGCGCCGGCCCTGTCGATCACTGCCTGGCTCGTCCTGACCGTGTACGCGGTCGAGCGCCAGCTGTTTCCGCAGCTGCAGGCACGCTGGGCGCTGTCGGCGCTCGGCGGCGCCGCAGTGCTGCTGGCGCTGGCCTTTCCGGGCCAGCCGCTGCATGTGAGCGCCTCGGCCTGGCTGCCGCTGCACTTGGCGCTGGGCATCGCGTCCTACGGCTTGCTGGCGGCCGCCGTGGTCCACGCCGCCCTGATGACGCGGGCCGAGCGCCGCATCCGCCTGGCGGTGGACACGCACAGCGGCATCCCGCTGCTGACGCTGGAGCGCCTGACCTTCCGCTTCGTCACCGCCGGCTTCGTGCTGCTCTCGGCCACGCTGCTGGCCGGAGCGCTGTTCAGCGAGGCGCTCTATGGCCGCGCCTGGCGCTGGGACCACAAGGCGGTGTTCTCGGTGCTGTCGTGGCTCACGCTCGCGGCCCTGCTGCTGGGGCGCTCGCGCTTTGGCTGGCGCGGACGCACCGCCGTGCGCATGCTCTACGCGGGCGCGCTGCTGCTGCTGCTGGCCTATGTCGGTTCGCGCTTCGTGCTCGAAGTGGTGCTGGGACGCATGCTGTGAAGTATCTGGTCTTGTTTCTGGTGCTGGCCGTGGTCTACGGCGTGTGGCGCAGCGGCCGGCGCGCTCCCCCCGCACCGCCCGCACAGCGCCCTCTGCCCCCGCCCCAGGACATGGTGGCCTGCGCACGCTGCGGCCTGCACTTGCCACGCGCCGAGGCGATCGCGCAGGGCCCCCGCAGCTACTGCTGCGCCGAGCACCAGCGCGAAGATGGGCATTAGCATCCCGCCGCTGGCCTGGCCGCGCGCCACTGCGGGGGCGCCAGAGACCGCCTTCCAGCGCCTGTGGCTTGGCTTCCTGACCGGCCGCGTCATGGTGGCGCTGGCTCTGCTTCTGTTGCAGGCGCTGGGCCAGACGTTCAACCAGGCGGCCGAGCCACTGGTGCTGGCCGTCTGCCTGGCCTATCTGAGCGCCACGCTCGCCGTGCGCCTGCTCGCGCACCATGCGCCCCCCTCACCGCAGGCCGGTGCGCACTGGCTGTCCTCGATCGGCGTGGACCTCGCGGCGGTGTGCGCGCTGCAGCTGCTGCACACCGGGGGCATGAACTACACGCCGCTGCTGGGCCTGCCCATCCTGATGGCGGCCGTGCTGGGCACGCTGACGCTGGCACTGGGCACCACGGCGGCTGCCACGCTGCTGCTGTTGGCCTGGGCCTGGTGGCTGGGTGACCATGGCGGCGGCGATGCCGCGCAGCGCTACCTGCAGGCGGCCCTGACCGGCACCGGCTATTTCATCGTCGCCTTTCTCGTGCACCAGCTGTCCGTGCGCCTCGTGCGCGCGCAGCAGGCGGCCCAGCACAGCCAGCTGGCCGCGCGCGTGCAAAGCCAGGTGAGCGCCCTGGTCATCCAACACCTGGCCGATGGCGTGCTGGTGGTCGACGCGGAGCACACGGTGCGCATTGCCAACCCGGCGGGCCTGCACCTGCTGGGCGATCCGGCGGCAGTGGCTCCGTTCACGCTCGCGCGCGACGCGCTCTGGCGCCCCCTGCTCGAGCTGGCGCGCCGCAGTTTTCTCCAGGAGGCACCGCAAGTCGCCGACGTCACCTTGCTCGCGCCGGGCCAAAGCCCCATCGGCCTGCATGTGCGCACCTGGCTGACGGCACCGCGCGAGGCCGCGGGCGAAGCGGCCGGTGAGCGCTTGTGCGTGATGTTCCTGCACGATCTGCGCGAGCTGGAGGCGCGGCTGCGCACCGAAAAACTCGCCGCCATGGGGCGCATGTCGGCCGCGGTGGCCCACGAGATCCGCAACCCGCTGGCCGCCATCGTCCAGGCCAACGCCTTGCTCGACGAAGACCTGCACGATCCCGCACACAAGCGCCTGGCGAACATGGTGCAGCAGAACGCCGACCGGCTGGCCCGCATTGCCGAGGAAATCCTCGACATTGCGCGCGTGCAGCACCAGATCGGCCACAGCCCGCCCAGCGTGCTCGCACTGGACGCGGTGGTGGCCGGTATCTGGCGCGAGTGGCGCGAGCACGAGCCGGTGCGCCGCCATGGCTCGGTGACTTTGGGCGCAGACCAGGCCCACGTCGAATTCGATGCCGAACACCTGCGTCGGGTGCTGTTCAACCTGCTGGACAACGCACTGCGCTTCATGGGCCACGAAGCAGACTCGCTGCAGCTGCACACACTCGTCAGCCCCCTGGGCCACGCCAGCGTGCAAGTCTGGAGCGACGGCGAACCGATGGACCGGTCGGTGGAGCGCCACCTGTTCGAGCCCTTCTTTTCGTCCGCCAGCCGCTCCAGCGGCCTGGGCCTGTACATCTGCCGGGAGCTGTGCGAGCGCCACGGCGCCTCGATCGGCTACCAGCGCCTGGCGCGGCATACGCAGCGCGGCGACGTGGGCGGCAACGCTTTCACGGTGCACTTCCGCAAGGCAGGCCGCCTGCAGAAAGCGACCTCCCTGTTTGACACAATCGTGGTTTGACTGCCCGCACCGCCATGCACGCACCTCCTGCTGCCTCCATCCTGGTCGTTGACGACGAGCCCGACCTGCGCACGCTGTACGAACTGACGTTGCTGCGCGAAGGCTACCGTGTGGAAACCGCCGCGACGCTGTGCGAAGCACGCGACCAGCTGCAGGCGCAGCGTTTTGATGTGGTCATCAGCGACATGCGCCTGCCCGACGGGTTTGGCATGGAGCTGCTGCAGGAGCTGCGCACGGCGCAGCGGCGTGAACGCTGCGTGGTCATGACCGCCTATGGCTCGGCCGAAAACGCCGTCGAGGCACTGCGCTCGGGCGCTTTCGACTACCTGACCAAACCGGTCGACCTCAAGCAGTTCCGCTCGGTCGTGGCCTCGGCCGTGCAGGGCACGGACGGTGTGCCTGCGCCGCGCAGCGGCACCCGCACGCCGCCAGCGCGCCCCGCGGCAGCGGGCGACTTCGGCGACAGCGACAGCACCGCGCTCGACCGGCTGGTGGGCGATTCCGAGCCGATGCGCAACGTCAAGCAGCGCGTGGCCAAGGTGGCGCGCAGCATGGCCCCGGTGCTCGTGCGTGGCGAGTCGGGCACGGGCAAGGAGCTGGTGGCGCAAGCCCTGCACGCCAGCAGCCACCGCGCCGCCGGGCCCATGGTGGCCGTCAACTGCGGCGCCATCCCCGAAAACCTGCTCGAAGCCGAGTTCTTCGGTGCGCGCAAGGGCTCGTACACCGGCGCGGTGCAAGACCGCCAGGGCTACTTTCAGGCCGCGCAGGGCGGCACGCTGTTCCTCGACGAGATCGGCGACCTGCCACTGGCCATGCAATCCAAGCTGCTGCGCGCCATCCAGGAGCGCGGCGTGCGCCCGCTGGGATCGACCCAGGAAGAGGCGGTGGACGTGCGCATCGTCAGCGCCACGCACCGCGACCTGGCGGGCGACGTGCAGGCAGGCCGTTTCCGGCAAGACCTGTACTACCGGCTGAACGTCATCGAAATCACCATCCCGCCGCTGCGCGAGCGCCGCGAAGACCTGCCTGCGCTATGCCGGGCCCTCTTGGCCCGCATCGCACAGGAGTCGGGCGTGGCCTCTCCGCCCCTCAGCGATGCAGCCCTGGCCGCCATTGCCCGCCACCCCCTCAAGGGTAACGTGCGCGAGCTGGAGAACCTGCTGCACCGCGCCGTGGCGTTGAGCGACGGCGACAGCCTGCATGTGGAAGAAAGCGCCCCCGGCATGCAGCCCGACCTGCCTCCCCGCCAGCAGACCCTGCCCGCCCCTGGCACCGCGGCGCCCAACGCCGGCGACCTGCCCAGCGACCTGCAGGCCTGGCTGGACCAGCAAGAGCGCGACATTCTGGTGCGCGCCCTGCGCGAAGCCGGGTTCAACCGCACGGCCACCGCAGCGCGGCTGGGCATCAGCCTGCGGCAGATCCGCTACCGGATCGCCCGCCTGAACATCGCTGCGCCGCACGACCCCGAGCCCCATGCCGACGCCGACGCCGAAAGCTGAAGCGCACAGCGCCGCACCCGACACCGCCTCGCCCTGGTCGGGCGGCTGGCACAGCGGCGCCGTGCACCTGCCCTCGCCCAACTTCGGACCACGCCCCGCGGGCGCGGTCACAGACCTCGTGGTGGTGCACTCGATCAGCCTGCCCCCGGGCGCATACGGCGGCACAGCGGTGCAGGAGCTGTTCACCAACGCCCTCGACTGGGATGCGCACCCTTACTACCAGAGCATTCGCGGCCTGCAGGTCTCGGCCCATTTCTTTGTGCGGCGCGATGGCACGGTCTGGCAGTTCGTCGACTGCGACCAGCGCGCCTGGCATGCCGGGGCATCGTGGTACCGGGGCCGCCCGCAGTGCAATGACGACTCGATCGGCATCGAGCTGGAAGGACTGGAAGGCGGAACTTTCGAGCCTGCGCAGTACGCCGCCCTGGCCAGGCTGTGCACCGACCTGGCAAAGCGCTACCCCCTGGCCCACGTGGCCGGCCACGAGCACATCGCCCCCGATCGCAAGGCAGATCCGGGCTGCGGCTTTGACTGGGTGCGGCTGCAAAAAATACTGGGTTGGGATGCCAGCCGCTTCCCGCCCATCCCCTAGAATGGCGCCCCTTCCCGCGGAATTTTTCAGTCTCTGTGCGGGCAAGGGTTTTCGATAGGCACTGCGTCCACAGACCCGCACCGCCAGGCACCACGCCGCTCCCGACGCCAAAGTGGCCGCCGGAGCGCGCCGACAGACCTTCCTGCCCCCGCCAGCCGGGGCTGTGCGCCGTCCGAAGACGGACGCCAGGCGGCTTTGCCATGACCCCATGCACCACGAAAGCCCGGGGCGCTATACACTACCGGTAGTGTATTGAAGCCACTCCACACACCACCTATAGCGTGATCGGGTGTGCACCCGGCACATTACGTTTTGCGCGGCGCAGACCCATCCGCCGCGCCACTTCACCCTGCCAGCCCAACGAGAGGACGCCATGCAAGCTGCTACGAACCATTCCCCCCTGCCCCCTGCGGACGCTGCTGTGGCCGCTCCAGCCTCTGCTGCTGCGCCGGGCGCCGGCGCCACGCTGCCCCACTACCAGATCCTGCGCCGCAACGGCGCCGTCGTGCATTTCGAGCCTCCAAAGATCGCCATCGCCATGATGAAGGCTTTCCTGGCGGTGCACGGCTCCCAGGGTGCAGCGTCTGCCAGCGTGCGCGAAGTGGTCGATCACCTGACGCAGAACGTCGTGCGCGCACTCATGCGCTCGCGCCCGGGCGGCGGCACCTTCCACATCGAGGACGTGCAGGACCAGGTGGAGCTGGGCCTGATGCGCGGGGGCCACCACGAGGTGGCGCGCGCCTATGTGCTCTACCGCGAAAGCCATGCGCAAGACCGCGCGCGCCAGCAGGTGCAGGCAGCGCCGGCCACGCCGGTGCTGAACGTGGTCGATGGCGACCGCCGCTACGCGCTCGACCTGCCGCGCCTGCGCTCGCTGATCGAAGACGCCTGCTCGGGCCTGGGCGCCGACGTGAAGGCCGAACCCATCGTCACCGAGACCATGCGCAACCTGTACGACGGCGTGCCCGTCGACGAGGTGTACAAGGCATCCATCCTGGCGGCGCGCACGCTGATTGAAAAAGACCCGGACTACACCTACGCCACGGCCCGCCTGCTGCTGCACACCATCGCCAAGGAAGTCCTGGGCAAGGACGTGACGCAAGCCGAACTGGCCACCGAGTACGCCAGCTACTTCCCGGCCTTCATCCAGAAGGGTGTGGACGCCGAGCTGCTCGACCCCCAGCTGCTGACCTACGACCTGCCGCGCCTGGCCGCTGCCCTGCAGCCTTCGCGCGACCTGCAATTCGACTACCTGGGCCTGCAGACCCTGTTCGATCGCTATTTCCTGCATGTGCAGAAGTCCCGCATCGAATTGCCACAGGCCTTCTTCATGCGCGTGGCCATGGGCCTGGCGCTGAAGGAATCGGACCGCGAGGCACGCGCCATCGAGTTCTACGAGGTGCTGTCCTCGTTCGACTTCATGTCCAGCACGCCCACGCTGTTCAACAGCGGCACGCTGCGCTCGCAGCTGTCGTCTTGCTATCTGACCACGGTGCCCGACGATCTGGATGGCATCTATGAGTCGATCAAGGAAAACGCCCTGCTGTCGAAGTTTGCCGGTGGCCTGGGCAACGACTGGACGCGCGTGCGCGCCCTGGGCTCGCACATCAAGGGCACCAATGGCGAATCGCAAGGCGTGGTGCCTTTCCTCAAGGTGGTCAACGACACCGCCGTGGCGGTGAACCAGGGCGGCAAGCGCAAGGGCGCGGTCTGCACCTACCTCGAAACCTGGCACCTCGACATCGAAGAGTTCCTGGAGCTGCGCAAGAACACCGGCGACGACCGCCGCCGCACGCACGACATGAACACGGCCAACTGGATCCCCGACCTGTTCATGCGCCGCGTCATGGAAAAGGGCTCGTGGACGCTGTTCTCGCCCAACAACGTGCCCGACCTGCACGACCTCTTCGGCGCCGATTTTGAGAAGGCCTACGTGGCCTATGAAGCCAAGGCCGCTCGCGGGGAGATCAAGCCGGCACGCACCATCCAGGCCACCGACCTGTGGCGCAAGATGCTGACCATGCTGTTCGAGACCGGCCACCCCTGGATCACGTTCAAGGACGCCTGCAACGTGCGCTCGCCCCAGCAGCACGCCGGCGTGGTGCACTCCAGCAACCTGTGCACCGAGATCACGCTCAACACCAGCGACACCGAAACGGCCGTCTGCAACCTCGGCTCCGTCAACCTGCTGCAGCACCTGAAAGACGGCGCCATCGACCACGCCAAGCTGCAAAAGACCATCAAGACGGCGATGCGCATGCTCGACAACGTGATCGACATCAACTACTACGCCGTGCAAAAAGCCAAGGACTCGAACCTGCGCCACCGCCCGGTGGGCCTGGGCCTGATGGGCTTCCAGGACAGCCTGTACGAACTGCGCATCCCCTACGCATCGCAGCAGGCCGTCGAGTTCGCCGACACGTCGATGGAAGCCATCTGCTACTACGCCTACTGGGCCTCGTCGGAACTGGCGCGCGAACGCGGCCAGTACCAGACCTACCAGGGCTCGCTGTGGAGCCAGGGCATCCTGCCTTACGACACCATCGACATGCTCCAAAAAGCGCGGGGCGGCTATGTCGAAGTGGACCGGTCGTCGACGCTGGACTGGGAAGCGCTGCGCAAGAAGATCGCACAGGATGGCATGCGCAACTCCAACTGCACGGCCATTGCACCCACGGCCACCATCTCCAACATCGTGGGCGTGGACGCATCGATCGAGCCCTGCTTTGGCAACCTGTCGGTCAAGTCCAACCTCTCGGGGGAGTTCACCATCATCAACGGCTACCTGGTGCGCGACCTGAAGCGCCTCGGTCTGTGGGACGACGTGATGGTCATGGACCTCAAGCATTTCGACGGATCCCTGCGCCCCATCGACCGTGTGCCACACAACATCAAGTCGCTCTATGCGACCGCATTTGAAGTCGAGACCACCTGGCTGGTGGAGGCCGCGGCACGGCGCCAGAAGTGGATCGACCAGGCCCAGTCGCTGAACATCTACATGGCGGGCGCATCGGGCAAAAAGCTCGACGAGACCTACAAGCTGGCGTGGCTGCGCGGCCTCAAGACCACCTACTACCTGCGCACCACCAGCGCCACCCAGGCTGAGAAGTCCACGGTGCAAAGCGGTCGGCTCAACGCCGTGTCGTCGGGCAGCGAAGCCGCTGGCAACGCCGGTGCACTCGAAGCCGCAGCCGCCGCAGCACAAGCGCACATGGGCGCGGCGCCAGCGACCGATGTGAAGTTCTGCGCCATCGACGACCCGACCTGCGAAGCCTGCCAATAAATCCACGTGCGAAGCCGCGAAAAAGCTCGGCTTCGCATGTGCTACCAAGCAACAAAACAGCGCCGCGCCATGCACCAACGCTTTGCATTTCGCGGCGCTGCTTTCATAATCCGAGCACTGGAAAATCTATGCTGACCTGGGACGAAGAAGTCACTCCCTCATCGCCAACACAACTGGACAGCGGTCTCCCCACAAACCGCCTGGTGGATCAACCGCCCGCGCCATTCCAGACACCCGCCTTGCAAACCATCCCGGCCACAGCGCCCGCCGCCATTGCGCCGGCAGCTCCCGCATCTGTAGCGCCGCAAAGCAGCCGCGTGAACGCCGCCGACAAGCGCATCATCAATGGCCAGACCGACGTCAACCAACTGGTGCCTTTCAAATACAAATGGGCCTGGGAAAAATACCTGGCCACCTGCGCCAACCACTGGATGCCGCAAGAGGTGAACATGACGCGCGACATCGCGTTGTGGAAAGACCCCAACGGCCTGACCGAAGACGAGCGCCGCATCATCAAGCGCAACCTCGGTTTTTTCGTGACCGCCGACTCGCTGGCCGCCAACAACATCGTGCTGGGCACCTACCGCCACATCACCGCGCCCGAGTGCCGACAGTTCCTGCTGCGCCAGGCCTTTGAAGAGGCCATCCACACCCACGCCTACCAGTACATCGTCGAGTCGCTGGGCCTGGACGAGGGCGAGATCTTCAACGCCTACAACGAAGTGCAGTCGATCCGCGACAAGGACGAATTCCTGATCCCGTTCATCGAGGCCATCAGCGATCCGCACTTCCACACCGGCACGCATGAAAACGACCAGACCCTGCTCAAGTCGCTGATCGTTTTCGCCTGCCTCATGGAAGGCCTGTTCTTCTATGTCGGCTTCACGCAGATCCTCGCGCTGGGCCGGCAGAACAAGATGACGGGCGCCGCCGAGCAGTACCAGTACATCCTGCGCGACGAGTCCATGCACTGCAACTTCGGCATCGACCTGATCAACCAGCTCAAGCTCGAAAATCCGCACCTCTGGACCGCCGAGTTCAAGGACGAGATCAAGGCCTTGTTCATGAAGGCCGTGGAGCTGGAATACCGATACGCGGAAGACACCATGCCCCGCGGCGTGCTGGGCATGAACGCCTCCATGTTCAAGGGCTACCTGCGCTACATCGCCAACCGCCGAGCCACGCAGATTGGCCTGGAAACCCTCTTCCCCAACGAAGAAAACCCGTTCCCCTGGATGAGCGAGATGATCGACCTGAAGAAGGAACGCAACTTCTTCGAAACCCGCGTCATCGAGTACCAGACGGGCGGAGCCCTGTCCTGGGACTGAGTGCAGCGCACCGCATACCGCCCATGGCTTTCCTTTTCACGCCCCGCACCCGCCACAGCACTCCGTGCTGGCGCGCGCGGCGTCCCCGTGTTCATGGCGATGGACGCTTGCTCCATCGCCATGGATCGCTTCGTGCCCACAGCAGGCAGGAAGTGCTCTTTGCTCATTGACCGAAGGAGAACATGATGGCAACTGCAAAAAAACCGGCCGCCAAGAAGGCCGCACCCGCAAAGAAAACCGCATCCGCCACCAAGGCCACGGCATCCGCCACCAAGACTGCAGCCGCCAAGTCCGCCGCAGTGAAAACGGCCACGCCGTCAGCCAAGACAGCCGCGAAAAAGACGGCTCCAGCCCAGAGCGCAACCCCCGCCAAGAAGGCAGCGGCTCCGGCCAAGGCTGCACCTGCCAAGAAGGCCGCAGCGGCCCAAAAGTCCGTGGCCGCCAAGAAGTCAGCACCGGCGAAAAAGGCGGCAAGCCCTGCGAAGAAGGCTGCGGCTCCTGCCAAGAAGGCTGCGGCTCCTGCGAAGAAGACTGCGGCTCCTGCCAAAAAGGCCGCGGCTCCTGCCAAGAAGGCCGCTGCGCCGGCGAAAAAGACCGCCACCGCGAAGAAGGCTGCAGCGCCCGGCAAGGCAGCACCCGCTGCCAAGAAGGCCCCGGCCGCCAAGAAAGCTGCAGTGCCTGCAAAGAAGGCTGCTCCCGCCAAGAAAGTGACGGCGGCCAAGGCCGCGGCCCCGGCCAAAAAAGCGGCAGCCACCTCCTCCGCCGCGCCGGCCAAGAAGGCTGCAGCAGCGCCGAAGGCAGCAGCAGCGCAGGCGAAGCCTGCGATGAAAAAGGCGGTCGCAGCCAAGAAGCCGGCCAAGACCCCCGTCGCCGCTCCTGCGGCGCAGACCACGCTCAACCCCCAGGCAGCATGGCCCTTCCCTACGGGTACCAAACCCTGAGAGAGCGCGCTCCACGCAAAAACCCGGTGTTCTGGCACCGGGTTTTTTTGTGCCTGCTCACCACATCGCAGCGTTTAACACATAGTTTTGGGGACCGCGCCGGGCAATCTTGAGTGCGCCCAGGCGGTTGCCCAGCGCGGCACAGCGCGCCAAGGGCCAGCCTTGCTCCAGGCCAAACAGCAGCGCTCCCCGCCACGCATCGCCGCAGCCCGTGGGGTCGACGACGCGCTCGGGCACCGCCGCGGTGACATGCTCCTTTTCGCCATCGATCCACACGTCGCACCCCTCGCCTCCCAATGTGACGACCAGACCACGGATCTTGCGCGAAATGTCCGCCAAGCTCCAGCCGGTGCGCTCGCACAGCATCTTGCCTTCGTAGTCGTTCACCGTCACCCAGCTGGCCTGCTCGACAAACCACGTCAGCTCCTCGGCATTGAACATGGGCAGGCCCTGGCCCGGGTCGAACACGAACGGGATGCCCGCGGCCACGAACTGCGCCGCATGTTGCAGCATGGCATCGCGCCCGTCGGGCGCGATGATGCCCAGGCGCACGCCGGTCAGGCCGGCATCGATGCGGTTGGCGTGGGCCTGCATCATCGCGCCGGGATGGAACGCGGTGATTTGGTTGTTGTCGCGGTCGGTCATGATCATCGCCTGCGCGGTATAGGTGTCTTCCACCTGCCGCACATGGGCTGTGCTGATGCCCAGGGATTGCAGGCGCTCCAGGTATTCCGCACCATCGCTGCCCAGCGCCGCCATCGGCAAGGGCTCTCCGCCCAGCAGCTTGAGGCTGTAGGCAATGTTGCCCGCACAGCCGCCAAAGTCCCGCCGCAGCGACGGCACCAGAAACGACACGTTCAGGATGTGCAGCTGATCGGGCAGGATCTGCTCGGCAAAGCGCCCCTCGAAGGTCATGATGGTGTCAAACGCCAGGGAACCGCAAATCAGGACTGCCATATCAAAAGTTCTTTTCAGGCCAAAGCCGTTTCAGGGATAAAAAGCCAGCACCCGGTAGCCGGCGATGCGCGCATTGCCCAGGGCCACATGCACCTGCAGACTCGCACTCCAGTCGCCCAGGGCGGGCAGTACGGGCGGCGCGCCCAAGTCCTGGGGCAGCAGCACCCGCCGCAGCACTGGCTGGTCTTGTGCATCGGTGAGCGTCAGCTCCACGGCCGGCATGGCGAGCACCAGATGGGAACGGTTCTTGAGCGCCAGCGAAAACTGGTAGCTTTCGCCGCGCAGTTTGTTGAAGGACGAGCTGTCGACCACCACGGACGCTATCTGCCGATGCGCCTCGACGCGGCACCGCAGTGGTGCGCACAAGCCCTGAAGGAACGGACGCCACTGGGGCCGGGCCGCAGCGATGGCATCGCGCTGCTGCACCACCACCTGCAGCACCAGCGCGCACAGCAGGGCCACGCCCGCCAGGCCCAGTGTCACACGCACAGCGGGCCGGCGCCAGAAGGCCTTGCGGCGCGCCATGCGCACAAAGGATGGCTCGGCGCTCGCGCTCGCGCCCTCGGTGGGCATGGGTTCGGCTGCGCCGGGCACCTCATCGCCAGCGGCCAGCGGTTCGTCCTCCGGCGCGTGCAGGGCCTGTGGCGCATCGTGCAGGGCCGCCGGCTCCCGGACCGAGTCCAGCCGCGTCTCCGCTTCCGGCAGCCCATCCCCAAGGCCTCCGACCTCTGGCTCTGGCTCTAAGACGGGTTCGGCATCGCCCCGCAGCGATGGGATATCGGGCTCCTCCAGCGGCGCCGTCGGAAGTTCGTACCCTGCCGGTGGCAAGGGCTCCGGTGCGCACTCCGCGCTGTCCTCCGGTCGCATGTCCCCTGCCCCGGCTGCCGGGAGAGGCAAGGCGCTGGCCGGCGCCGGCGGCATGGTCCACGCAAACGGGGTGGCCCATGCAGCCGGCGCATTCCCTCCCGGGGGTACAGCGGCAGCGGCAGGAGCGGCCGCGAAAGCAGGCACGTCGGGCCCAGGCCCCCGTGCAGAACCCCACACGCGTGGCGGCTCGACGGAGGGCGCCGCGGGCTGCGGCGGCGGTGGCTGGCGGTCCAGTGGCACATCGGGCATCAGTGCCGGGGCAGGCACCGGCTGCAGATGCTCAGACGCATCGAACACCTGCTGGCAATGCCCACAGCGCACCCACCCGTCGGAAATGCGGAGCTGGTCCGCGACGACCTTGAAAAGGGTCGCGCAGGACGGACAACGGGTGATCTGGCTCATCGGCTGGGGATTGTAGGGGGCCGCGGTGCACGCCCCTCGCTGCGCATCAGCGCGAAGCCACCATGAGGATCCAGCCGTCCTCGCTGTCTGCCACGGAGAGCGCGAGCCAAGGGGCATAGGCATCTTGGAGTTCCTGTGCCTGTCGCTCCAGAATGCCGGCCAGCACCAGACTGCCGCCCGGTGCGACATGGGCACACAGCAGCGGCGCCAACACCTTGAGCGGTGTCGCCAGGATGTTGGCCAGCACGGTCTGGTAGGTGCCGGAGGCCTGGTCCGGCAGGCCCGCACGCAACTGGACGCCATTGGCCTGTGAGTTGTAGGCGGTGGACTCGACGGCCGCAGGATCGATATCGACGGCATCGATGTCGGTGGCGCCAAACTTGGCAGCGCCAATGGCCAAAATGCCCGAGCCGCAGCCGTAGTCAAGCACGCGGCCCAGTCCTGGCGTCGCCACCCCCTGGCGCGCGATCCAACGCAGGCACATGCGTGTTGTCGGGTGCGTCCCGGTCCCAAACGCCAGTCCCGGGTCCAACCGGATCGTGCGTGTGGCCTGCGCGGGCGGCTCATGCCAGGTTGGCACAATCCAGAAATCGGGCGTGATGTCCACGGGCGCGAACTGCGACTGCGTCAGCCGCACCCAGTCCTGGTCGGGCACCGCCGCCACGCCCAGCGCATGGCAGCCGGCAAAAAAATCCTGCGCCACCAACAATGCCAGCGCCTCGCGCGCCGCCGCCTCCTGCGCGAACAGGGCCACCACGCGGCTGCGCTGCCATCCATCCTTGGGCGGCGGCATGCCGGGCTCGCCAAACAGCGCTTGCTCGGCGTCGGTCTGCGCATCGGCGTCCTCCACTGAAACGCTCAGGGCATCGAGGGCGTCGAGCGCCTCGCTCACCGTTTCGACCCGGTCTTCCGGGCACATCAGGCTCAATTCATACATGGCATCGCGCCTCCTCTGCGGCAAAGAAAAAGCGGACCCGCACCGCTGAAGAGGGCGTGGGTCCGCGGGCAAGAGCTGGCGGAAATCAGCGCTGGCGCTGCGACAGCCACTCTTCCAGGTAGTGGATGTTGGTGCCACCGGCCATGAACTTGGCGTCCACCATCAGCTCGCGGTGCAGCGGCACGTTGGTGTTGATGCCTTCGATCACGGTCTCGGACAGCGCGGTGCGCATGCGCGCAAGGGCCTGCTCGCGCGTGTCGCCGTGCACGATGAGCTTTCCGATCATGGAGTCGTAGTTCGGCGGCACGTAGTAGTTCGTGTAGACATGCGAGTCCACGCGCACACCGGGCCCGCCGGGTGCGTGCCAGGCGGTGATGCGCCCTGGCGAAGGAATGAACTTGTAGGGGTCTTCGGCGTTGATGCGGCACTCGATGGCATGGCCGCGCACCTCGATCTGGCGCTGCGTGAAAGGCAGCTTCTCACCGGCGGCCACCATGATCTGCGTGCGCACCACGTCCACGCCCGTGATCCACTCGGTCACCGGGTGCTCGACCTGCACGCGCGTGTTCATCTCGATGAAATAGAACTCGCCGTTCTCGTAGAGGAACTCGAAGGTGCCCGCACCGCGGTAGCCGATCTTCTTGCAGGCCGTGACGCAGCGCTCGCCGATGCGCTCGATGAGCTTGCGCGGAATGCCGGGCGCCGGCGCTTCCTCGATCACCTTCTGGTGGCGCCGCTGCATGGAGCAGTCGCGCTCGCCGAGGTAGACCGCGTTGCGGTGCTTGTCGGCCAGGATCTGGATTTCAATGTGGCGCGGGTTCTGCAGGAATTTTTCCATGTAGACCGCCGGATTGCCAAACGCGGCACCGGCCTCGGCCTTGGTCATCTGCACGGCATTGACCAGGGCGGCCTCGGTGTGCACCACGCGCATACCACGGCCGCCACCGCCGCCGGCCGCCTTGATGATGACCGGGTAGCCCACGGCTTTGGCGATGCGGCGGATCTGCACCGGATCGTCGGGCAGTTCGCCGTCCGACCCCGGCACGCAGGGCACGCCCGCGCGGATCATGGCCTGCTTGGCCGACACCTTGTCGCCCATCATGCGGATGTTTTCGGGCGTGGGGCCGATAAACTGGAAGCCGCTCTTTTCCACCCGCTCGGCAAAGTCCGCGTTCTCGCTCAAGAAGCCGTATCCAGGGTGGATGGCCTCGGCATCGGTCACCTCGGCGGCCGAGATGATGGCCGGCATGTTGAGGTACGACAGCGGCGACGGCGCAGGACCGATGCACACGGCTTCTTCAGCCAGCTTGATGTATTTGGCATCGCGGTCCGCCTCGGAATAGACCATCACCGCCTTGATGCCCAGTTCATGGCAGGCGCGCTGGATCCGCAGGGCGATTTCGCCGCGGTTGGCAACAAGTATCTTTTTAAACATGGGCTGTCCCGCGGCTCATCGCCCGCACGCTGGCACGTGCCAGTGCAATCTGCTTCGCCTTGCCTGCGGCAAGAACACCGCGGTTCGCAACAAGAATCTTCGTGACCATACCGTGCTTACTCGATCACAAACAGCGGCTGGCCGTATTCGACGGCTTGGCCGTTTTCGCCGAGGATGCGCGTGATGGTGCCCGACTTGTCGGCCTCGATCTCGTTGAGGATCTTCATCGCCTCGATGATGCAGATGGTCTCGCCTTCCTTGACCACACTGCCCACTTCCACGAACGATTTAGCGCCGGGGCTCGACGCACGGTAGAACGTGCCCACCATGGGCGACTTGACCACATGGCCTGTGGGCGCAGCGGCCGCGGGGGCGGGCAATTCGGCGACTGGCGCGGCGGCGGGCGCGGCAGCTGGTGCCACCACAGGTGCGGGCACATACTGCTGCACCACCGTGCCGCCGCTCTTGACAATGCGCACCTTGCCCTCTGCCTCGGTGATTTCGAGTTCGGACACATTCGACTCGGATACGAGGTCAATGAGGGTTTTGAGTTTTCGCAAATCCATGGGGACTCCAACGGCTAAAAATCTGAACAGGGCGCGAATTTACTCCAAATTCGCCCTATTACAGCCTTCTCAACACATTTTTGATTAAAAGAGGCGATTGCCCAATCGCATTCGGACTCGGCAGATGGCACAGCCTCAACGCACGGCAGCCCACTGCTTCAGGTCTTGCGGCGTTACCTGGCCCATTTTACGGTGCAGCACCTGCCCGCCAGCGCCGAACACGACGGTGAATGGCAGGCCGCCCGTCAGGTTGCCCAGCGCGCGCGACAGGTCGGTGCCGCCCAGGCCCGCCATTCCTACCGGAAAATCGAGCGGCAGGCGGCCCAGAAACGTGCGCACCGCCGAAGGCTGGTCCACGGCCAGCCCCAGCACCTGCCAGCCGCGGGCGGCGTTGTCCCGGAAAAATGCGTTCAGCATCGGCAGCTCGGCAATGCACGGCGGGCACCAGGTGGCCCAGAAGTTCAGCAGCAAAGGCTTGCCGCGGAACGACTGCATAGCCAGTGCTGCACCATCGGGGGTGGTGAAAGCCTCGCCCCACAGCGCCTGCTGCGCACCGGGGTCGACCGCATGGGGCTGGAATTTCCACCACGCCCCACCGGCGCCCCCCAGGCCTGCGGCGGCGGCCACACAGGCATACAGCAGCCGGCGACGCCGCACGCCGACCACATCTTGGTCGGACGGAGGTCCGGAAAGGGAGGGGAAAGGGGTTTCGCTCACAAGTTGGGCTCCAATAAAAGCCGGCGCACCGCGGCCAGGTCGCCGCGCGGCGTGCGCCCGCGCGCGTCGGGCCGCAAGGCCCCGCGCAGGTCGTCCAGGTCGTAGATGAGCAGGTGCACCCCGACCACCGTTTTCAGTTCGGGAACGGGGCTGCCCACACTCAATGCTTCCACGGATTTGCCGTGCAAGCCGGACAGGGTTTGCGGCTCGTAGTCGATGCCGTGGTCGATCAGCGCAATCTCGGCCGATTTGCAGTCATCGCAGAACAACTGCAGATAAATATCTGACAAACGCGTGGCCGTGCCGTGCCAGACCGCCCCGCCCAGGTGCGGGCGAAACGCGGCCATGCGCTCCATCCAGACCAGCGCCAGGCGCCGCAGCGCGAGCAGCTCGCTGGGCTGGGTGTCGGCACAGAACAGCGCGATGTGCTCGCGCACCGCATCTTCCACCTGCTCGTTGTCGGGCAGCGCCGTGCGGGCGGGCAGCGCGAGCTGCTTGAGGGCGCGCCGCTTGGCGGGGCCGTATTCGAGGCCCTCCTCGACCACCAGGCTGGCGGCCGCACGGGCGATTTCGGAGGCGATGGACGTGTTCATGGCAAGGCTTTCAGCACCGCATTGTGCCGCCCAGCCTCCCCACATCCTGCCCCAAGCGCCCAACGGCCCTGCGCCGTGCAGGCCCTTGGCCCGACGGGCGGCGGCGGCATTACTCCCGTTTTCATAGCTGCCAACGCTGACCAGAAGAGCGCTGGAGGCCATTTTTGCCAAAACCTTAGAATCGGCACCCATGCATATACACATCCTGGGCATTTGCGGTACGTTCATGGGGGGCTTGGCGGCGCTGGCGCGCGAGGCTGGGCACAAGGTCACGGGCTGCGACGCCGGGGTGTACCCGCCGATGAGCGACCAGCTGCGCGCCCTCGGCATCGACCTGGTCGAGGGCTTTGGCGCCGAACAGATGGCGCTGGCCCCCGACATGTTCGTCATTGGCAACGTCGTCAGCCGCGCGCGCCTGCCCGATGGCAGCGCCAAATTCCCGCTCATGGATGCCATCCTCGACGCGGGCGTCCCCTACACCAGCGGACCGCAGTGGCTGGCCGAACACGTGCTGCAGGGTCGCCATGTGCTGGCCGTGGCCGGCACGCACGGCAAGACCACGACGACCTCCATGCTGGCCTGGATCCTCGAATCCGCCGGACTGCAGCCGGGCTTCCTGGTGGGCGGCGTGCCGCTGAACTTCGGCCTGTCGGCGCGCCTGGGTGCTCCAGTGCGCCCGGTGGCGGGCGCCGGGCCGGCCGCCACGGCCCCGCTGTTCGTGATCGAGGCCGACGAATACGACACGGCGTTTTTCGACAAGCGCAGCAAGTTCGTGCACTACCGCCCGCGCACCGCGGTGCTGAACAACCTCGAGTTCGACCACGCCGACATCTTTGACGATCTTGCCGCCATCGAGCGCCAATTCCACCATTTGGTGCGCACCGTGCCGCCCACGGGCTGCGTCGTGGTCAATGGTCTCGAAGAGAGCCTGGCGCGCGTGCTGCACGCGGGCTGCTGGAGCAGCGTGCGCAGTTTTGGCGCGGCGGTGAGCGACTTCAGCGCGCAAGGCGAACCCCACGCCTTCGATGTGCTGCTGCGTGGCGAGCGCGTGGCACACGTCGAGTGGGCGCTGACCGGCGTGCACAACCAGCTCAACGCGCTGGCGGCCATCGCCGCGGCCCACCATGTGGGCGTGGCGCCGGCCCAGGCGGCAGCTGCGCTGGCCACGTTCCAGAACGTGCGCCGGCGCATGGAGCTGCGCGGCACGGTGCAGGGCACCACGGTCTACGACGATTTCGCGCACCACCCCACGGCCATCCGCACCACACTCGACGGCCTGCGCCGCAGCCTGGGCCCCGCGGCGCGCATCCTCGCGGTGTTCGAACCGCGCAGCAACACCATGAAGCTGGGCGCGGTGAAGGCGCAGCTGCCCTGGGCCCTGGAGGCGGCGGACCTGGCGTTCTGCCACACGGCGGGCCTGGACTGGGACGCGGGCGAAGCGCTGCAAGCGCTGGGCGTGGGCCCCGGCCAGCGCGCCCAGGTCGCGCCCGACATGGACCAGCTGCTGCGCCAGGTCCTCGCGGCGGCGCAGCCGGGCGACCACATCGTGTGCATGAGCAATGGCGCGTTTGGCGGCATCCATGCGCGCCTGCTGGACGCACTGCAGTCGCGCTGAAGCGTGCTGTGCGGCGCGGCGGAAGCGCCCCAGGCGGCGCTGCCCCGCTTCCCGGCAGCCTCTTTGCTGCTATGGAAATAGAGCTGTCAGCGCAAGCAGGGAAAGCCCCAGAGCCCTATTCGATCAATAACTGATGGCCATGGACGGCACGTCCACCCGCACGATGGGTTTGGCCAGGGCGGCCGTGGTGGCGCGCGCGAAGTCGGCCGACCACACCGGATCGGCCAGCAAGGGCGCACCGGCAGCGCGCGCCACGGTGAGCACCTTGTCGGCCAGCAGCACCTTGCCGCTGGCGCGCAGCGGCTCGCAATCGAGGCGCATGAACTGCTCGTCGAGCCAGCGGCGCCCTTCTTCGTTGGCCATGGGGGCCTTGCCCGACAGATCGACCCGGAACTCTTCGCGGGGCGACAGGGTGACAGAGACTTCGCTGTGCATGGTGCATCCTTGTTGGTGGGTGGGCTGGGTTTTTGAGCTTACACCGGCGCCGCGGCGCCCTCGCGCCGCGCCTGCACGGCGGCGGAGAGTTCGCCGAGCGTGTGCAGCGAATCCTCCCAGCCCAGGCAGGCGTCGGTGATGCTTTTGCCATAGGCCAGGGTGGCGGGCAGGTCCTTGCCGGGGGTGAACTTCTGCGCGCCTGCTCTCAGGTGGCTTTCGATCATCACGCCGAACACGCTGCGCGAACCGCCGGCGATCTGTGCAGCGATGTCGCGCGCCACCTCCTGCTGCTTTTCGTGCTGCTTGCTGCTGTTGGCGTGGCTGCAGTCGACCATCAGCGTGGCCGGCAGGTGGGCGGCGCCCAGGTCCTGGCAGGCAGCGGCGACACTGGCGGCGTCGTAGTTGGGCGCCTTGCCGCCGCGCAGGATGACGTGGCAGTCGGGGTTGCCATTGGTGTCCACGATGGCGACCTGGCCGTTCTTGTGCACCGACAGAAAGTGGTGGCTGCGGCTGGCCGACTGGATGGCATCGGTGGCGATGCGGATGTTGCCATCGGTGCCGTTCTTGAAGCCGATCGGCGCCGACAGGCCCGAGGCCAGTTCGCGGTGCACCTGGCTTTCGGTGGTGCGCGCGCCGATGGCGCCCCAGCTGATGAGGTCGCCGATGTACTGGGGCGAGATCACGTCGAGGAACTCGCTGCCCGCGGGCACGCCCAGGCGGTTGATGTCGATGAGCAGCTGGCGCGCGATGCGCAGCCCCTCGTCGATGCGGTAGCTCTCGTCGAGGTAGGGGTCGTTGATGAGGCCCTTCCAGCCCACCGTCGTGCGGGGCTTCTCGAAGTACACGCGCATCACGATTTCCAGCGTGTCGGCATATTGCGCACGCGCGGCCTGCAGGCGGCGCGCATAGTCCAGCGCGGCGGCAGGGTCGTGGATGGAGCAGGGGCCGATGACGACGAGCAGGCGGTCGTCGCTGCCCGCCATGATGTCGTGGATGCTCTTGCGGGTCTGGGTGATCAGCGTCTCCACCGGGGTCCCACAGATGGGGAAAAAGCGGATCAGATGCTCGGGAGGAGGCAACACAGTGATGTCCTTGATACGTTCGTCGTCGGTCTGGCTGGTTTTTTCGACGCTGCGGTACCAGGCATCGCTGGCGGGGGTGGCTTGGGTCGTCATGACACGCTTCCTCTCGAGGGGGGTAAAAAAACAGAAGGTAAAAACAGAGGGTGAAAAACAAAAAAACCGCCGGGCTTTGCAGCGTCGGCGGTTTATGGGAAGGGTTCAGGTGCTTGCGCGCTGTGGCCTCTCATCCGCCAGGGACCGAGAAGTAAAACCAAAAATAAAAAGCGCTGTGCAGTGGCATGGCGGTCAATGTAGCACAGTCTTGCCGCAGTGCAGCAGCTGCAAATCGGCCGCGTCAGGTGTTCAGCGGCGCGGGCGCTGGCCCCGCCTCCACCACCCACGCAGCCGCGTCCAGGCCGACGGCGTGCGCACCGGTGACGCTGCGGGCGCCTCGCTCACGGGCCCCGCGCCCTGCCCGTACATGTCGATCAGCAGCAAGCCCTCGCCCAGCGTGCGCCAGGCCAGCAGTTCCATGCGATCGAACCGCGCGCCCTCGCGGCGGCTGCGGCGGTCCAACGCCTGTTGCCAGGCCTGGACCGCATCCAGCAGTTCGCGCAGCGCGCTTTGGTAGGCGCCCAGTGCGTGCATCGCGTGCCAGGCCGACCCCAGCCCCGTGAGAAACAGCTGGTGCTGCTGCACACCCTGGGCGAGCGCCAGGGCGGCGCGGCTGATGGCGGCGGGGTCGAGGCGCGCACGGCGCGCCCGCACGGCCGCATCGACGCGCTCGGCCAGCGCGCCCACGCTCTCACGCAGCGGATGCGTCTCCTCATCCGCGGGGCCATGGCGCAGCCATTGGCTGATGCCGTCCCACGACTGCAGGCTGGGGCCGGAACGCAACACGGTCATGGCCGCAACGCAGCGCCGCAGGCCCGCAGCGCCCTGCGCTCAGGCGGTGCCGCCCACGGTCAGGGCGTCGATGCGCAGCGTGGGCTGGCCCACGCCCACGGGCACGCTCTGGCCTTCCTTGCCGCAGGTGCCGACACCGCTGTCCAGGCGCATGTCGTTGCCGATCATGCTGATCTTCTTGAGCGACTCCGGGCCGCTGCCGACGATGGTGGCGCCCTTGACCGGGTAGAGGATCTTGCCGTTTTCGACCCAGTACGCTTCGCTGGCCGAGAACACGAACTTGCCCGAGGTGATGTCGACCTGGCCGCCGCCGAAATTGGTGGCGTACAGGCCCTTCTTGATGCTGGCGATGATCTCCTGCGGGTCCTTGTCGCCACCCAGCATGTAGGTGTTGGTCATGCGCGGCATGGGGATGTGCGCATAGCTCTCGCGCCGGCCGTTGCCGGTGGGCGCCACGCCCATCAGGCGGGCGTTCATCGAGTCCTGGATGTAGCCCTTCAAGATCCCGTCCTCGATCAGCACATTGCGCTGGCTGGCATGGCCCTCGTCGTCCACGTTGAGCGAGCCGCGCCGATCGGCGATGGTGCCGTCGTCGAGCACCGTCACCCCCTTGGCCGCCACGCGCTGGCCGATGCGGCCGCTGAACGCGCTCGAACCCTTGCGGTTGAAGTCGCCCTCCAGCCCATGGCCCACGGCCTCGTGCAGCAGCACGCCGGGCCAGCCCGGGCCCAGCACCACGGTCATCTCGCCGGCCGGTGCCGGGCGCGATTCGAGGTTGACCAGGGCGGCATTGACGGCCTCATCGACGTACTGCGCGATCTGCGCGTCGTCAAAATACGCCAGTCCAAAGCGTCCGCCACCGCCGGCCGAGCCGACCTCGCGGCGCCCGCCCTGCTCGGCGATCACCGTGACCGACAGGCGCACCAGCGGGCGCACATCGGCCGCCAGCGTGCCGTCGGCACGCGCCACCAGCACCACGTCGTATTCGCTGGCCAGGCCGGCCATGACCTGCGCCACGCGCGGGTCCTTCGCGCGGGCGAGCTGCTCCACCCTCCCCAACAGCGCCACCTTGGCCGTGCTGTCGAGCGTGGAGATCGGGTCCACGCCGGGGTAGAGGCTGCGGCTGGGCGCTACCTTTTTGCCCGCTACCCGTACCCGCCCTTTCTGCGCTGTGGCCGAAATCGAGCGCACCGTGCGGGCCGCATCGAGCAGCGAGGCCTCGGAGATGTCGTCGGAATAGGCAAAAGCCGTCTTCTCGCCGCTCACGGCGCGCACGCCCACGCCCTGGTCGATGGAAAACGAGCCGGTCTTGACGATGCCCTCTTCGAGGCTCCAGCCTTCGCTGCGCGTGTACTGGAAGTAAAGGTCGGCGTCGTCCACCTGGTGGGCGCGGATGTCTGCCAGCGCACGCGCCAGGTGGCTTTCGTCCAGCCCGAACGGCGTCAGCAGCAACTGGCGGGCGATGTCGATGCGCTGGGTGGTGGGTGCGCGCTGCGGCGCGCCAGAGGAAGAGCGGGAGGTCATCGGGCCATTTTAGGGGCGCACTGAAATCCCGCGCGGCACGCAGGCCGCCCCGGCTGCCCGGCCGAGGACGGTTCCACGATCTCAGGCGGTGGTGTCGTTGAGCACCGCAGCGGGCGCATGGTGCTTGACCGATTCGATGCCCGCATCGCGCGCCCTCTCGCCCGAATACATCTGGCTCTGGCCGACCACCTGCCCGTTGGCGGCCTTGAGAGTGAAATAGGGCGAGCCATCCTTGGCACTCAGGCGGCCATAGCGCGCATCGTCGGGCGCGTTCTTGCGGACCGACTCCACGCCCCCCAGGGCACTGGCCCGGGACTCGTACATCTCGCTCGTCAGGATGACCTGGCCATTGGTGGCCAGGAGGTTGAAGACAAACTTGTCGTTCTTGGACTTCTTGAGCTCGAACTTTGCCGCCATGGGTAACCTCCAGGTGATGCCAAAGCACGGTTGGCCCGTGCTTTGTACCCGCAAGGGCCTCCGACGTCCAACCGCGGCGCCTGGCCGGTCACAGCACCGGCGGCGGCGGCTGGGCGGGCTGGCGCTGCGTGCGCGCAATCGACATCAGCACGCCCAGCGCCAGCCCCAGCGTGACCATGGCCGTGCCGCCATAGCTGATGAAGGGCAGCGGCACGCCCACCACCGGCAGCATGCCGCTGACCATGCCCATGTTCACAAAGGCATAGGTGAAGAAGATCATGGACACAGCGCCCGCCATGAGGCGGCTGAACAGCGTGGTCGCCCCGGCCGCGATCGCCAGGCCGCGCCAGACCAGGAGCACGAAGCACACGATCAAAAACAGGTTGCCGGCCAGGCCGAACTCTTCCGAAAATGCGGCAAAGATGAAGTCGGTGGTGCGCTCGGGGATGAACTCCAGGTGGGTTTGCGTGCCGGCCATGAAGCCCTTGCCAAACACGCCGCCCGAGCCGATGGCGATCATGCCCTGGATGATGTGAAAGCCCTTGCCCAGCGGATCGCGCGTGGGATCGAGCAGGGTGCAGATGCGCTGCTGCTGGTAGTCGCGCAGCACCGACCAGCGCACCCCGTCGGCACACAGCTGCGGTTCGAACATCACCACCAGCACCACGGCCACGGCGCCCAGCACCACCGGCGGCACCACCAGCTTCCACGGCAGGCCGGCAAAAAAGATCACCGACAGCCCCGCCGCCAGCACTAGCAGCGAGGTGCCCAGGTCGGGCTGCTTCATGATCAGCCCCACCGGCACCACCAGCAGCGCCACGGCCACGGCAAAGTCGAACGGGCGCAGGTGCCCCTCGCGCTTCTGGAACCACCAGGCCAGCATCAGCGGCATGGAGATCTTGAGCAGCTCGCTGGGCTGCACCACCACGCCGACGTCGATCCAACGCTGCGCGCCCTTCTTGGTGATGCCAAACAGTGCCACCGCCGCCAGCAGCGCCAAGCCCGCGACATACAAAGGCACGGCCATGGCCATGATGCGCTGGGGCGGCACCTGCGCCACGGCAAACATCAGCGCCGCGGCAATCAGCATGTTGCGGCCATGGTCGACAAAGCGCGTGCCATGGTCAAAGCCCGACGAGTACATGGCCAGCAGGCCCGCGGCCGCCAAGGCCAGCACCACGGCCAGCAGCGGCCCATCGAACCAGCGGAACAGGGGCAGGATGCGCTGGAGCGCGGAAGGCTTGGCAAAAGCGTCGGACATGGCAGCGATTATCGGGCCGCCTATGATTCCCGGCCATGGCCACCACCCATCTGCTCTACCTCCACGGCTTTCGCTCCTCCCCCCAATCGGCCAAGGCCCGGCTGATGGCCGCGCATGTGGTCCGGCACCACCCGGGCGTGCAGTTCTGGTGCCCGCAGCTGCCGCCCTCGCCGCGTGCGGCCATGGACCTCGTGAGCGCGGGCATCGCTGGCTGGCCGCACGCCCACATGGCCGTGGTCGGCTCGTCCCTGGGCGGTTTCTACGCCAGCTGGGTGGCACAGCAAACGGGCTGCCCGTCGGTGCTGCTGAACCCCGCGGTGGACCCCGCGCGCGACCTCGCGCGCCACATCGGCGACCAGACGGCCTGGCACGACCCGGCCGAGCGCTTCTACTTCGACCCGGCCTTCATCGGCGAGCTGCGTGCCCTCGACGTGCGCGACCAGGCCGCCACCGGGCCGCAACTGGCGGTGGTGGCCAAGGGCGACGAACTGCTGGACTGGCGCGAGATGGTCGCGCGCTACCCGCAGGCGCAGTTGCTGCTGCTCGAAGGCGGGGACCATGCGCTGAGCGACTTTGCCGAACACATTGCGCGGGTGGCGCAGTTCCTGCAGCTGGCTCCGGCCAGCGCTTGAGCGCCGCCGTCCCGCCCGCGCCACCGCGTGCCGGTCCCGCGGCGCCCGGCTACAGCGACTTCAGGTACTGCGCCAGGTCGGCCACATCCTGGGCGCTGAGACCGAGGGCCTGCCGGGTGTTGTAGGTCTGCGCCACCTCCTCGAGCGTGGCGGCCGAGCCGTCGTGGAAATAGGGGGCGTGCTGCCAGACGCCTTTGAGCGGCGACGTGCGGTACATCTTGGTCGCCGAACGGGAGGCGTAGCTCGGGCTTTCGGGCTCCGCCATCGAATCGCCCGGCGGGTGCAGCCGGGCATTGGCGTCCGTGAAGCTGCCCCCGCTGTGGCAGGCCACGCACTTTCCTGCGCCTTCGAACACCATGCGACCGCGCGCCGCGGCGGCCGGGTCGAAACTCCCCGCCGGCGCGGGCGGCGCGCCCAGCGACAGCTGGTACGCCTGCAGGGCGGGCAGCTGGGCCGAGACCCGGTCCTCGGTGCCGTGGGTGATGTGCAGGTTCAGGCGCGGCTCGACCACCGTGCCCAGCCCGCCCATCTCGGCCACGGCCACGTAGCGGTTCCAGTAGGCGATGTCCTCGCCGTCGCCCGTGAAAGTGATGCGGTGGATGCCGGCCAGCCCATAGGCGGGCGGAATCACGACCGGCTTGCTCAGGCCGTCCACGTTGTTGCGGGGGTCGAACTTGCCAGGCCCCCAGCTGTTGAGGGTGGCCTTCGCCGCCGCGTCCAGCGCCGGCGACAGGGCGATGATCGCTCCCGGGTTGAGGTCGCGGTTGGGCCAGCCGTCCAGGCGCTTGCCGATGCCTTTCGCGAACGAGTTGTCGACCGTCGAATGGCACAGCGCGCAGGTGATGCCCACCCGCATGAGCCGGTCCACGCCGTTGACCGTTTCCACCACGCCCTGGACGCCGACGACCGCGTTGAGCTTGAGCAGCGCCACGGTGGTGGCCGGGCTCTTGAGGTCGACGCTGCCGTCCTGGATGCCCGCCACCACGGCCGCCGGCAGCGCCTCGGCATCGACCTTGAGCCCCACGGACAGTGCCGTCACCGGGTCGACCGCAGCGCTGATGACCTCGTGCATCTTCAGGGTGTCGGTCCATTGCACCTCGTCGCCAAAGGTGTCGAAGCGGAAGATCTGTTTTCCCTGCTCGACCAGCGCCGCCTGGGCCGGGTCCGGGACACCGGAAGACGAATCACCGCCACTGCCACCGCCACTGCCACCGCCACTGCCACCGCCACTGCCACCGCCGCCGCCACAGGCCACGGCCACTGCCGCTACCAAGCCCAGGGGCGCGGCCAGGCGCAGGGTGCGCACGGCCTGGGAAGGAACGAAAAATGGAGGGAGCGTCATGGTTTTCTCCTGCACAAGGGCACACAAGGGATTCGGCACAGCGCATCCGGGGCGGCGCCTGTGCCGCGTTGGGGTGCGGCGTGCCGGCTTCTTCCGGCCTTTTTCCGTTAGATGCGGGCTGGCGTGAAAACGTGACAACCGCCGGCGGCTTTCGCGCCCCAGCGGCCATGGGACAATCTTGTCCATGCACGCATTGTTTGAAGAATCCGGCAAGTTCCTGGCCGGCCGCATCCTCTCGGAGGCCGACACTTCGGCCCAGATCGAGCTCGATTCGGGCAAACGGGTCAAGGTCAAGTCCGCCCACATCCTGCTGAAATTCGAAAAACCCGCGCCCGCCGAACTCGTGGCGCAGGCGCAGGCCGTGGCGCAGACCATCGAACTCGACCTGGCCTGGGAATTCGCCTCCGAGGACGAGTTCGGCTTTGCCGACCTGGCGCGCGACTATTTCTCGGACCACGCCACGCTGGCCCAGCAGGCGGGCGCGCTGTTCGCGCTCTACGAGGCGCCGCACTACTTCCGCCGCGCCGGCAAGGGCCGCTTCAAGAAGGCCCCGGCCGAGATCCTGCAGCAGGCGCTGGCCGCCATCGAGAAGAAAAAGCGCGTGCTGGCCCAGATCGCCGAGTGGGCCCAGTCCCTGGCCCAGGGCGACTGTCCGCAGCCGATCCGCGAGCAGCTCTACAAGATTCTGTTCCGCCCCGACAAGAACGCGCCCGAGTACAAGGCCGTGGTCGAGGCCAGCCGCGCCACGCACACCGCGCCGCTCCCGCTGCTGCAAAAGGCCGGCGCCATCGATTCGAGCTACCAGTTCCACTGGAAGCGCTTCTTGTTCGACAACTTCCCCAAGGGCACGGACTTCCCGCCGCTGGCCGCGCCCCAGCCGCCCGCCGACCTGCCGCTGGCGCCGGTGCAGGCGTACTCCATCGATGACTCGGCCACCACCGAGATCGACGACGCGCTGTCGCTGCAAGGCCTGGGCAGCGGCACCGTGGTGCTGGGCATCCACATCGCCGCGCCGGGCCTGGCAATGGCACCGGGCGACGCGCTCGACCAGCTCGGGCGCCAGCGCCTGTCCACGGTCTACATGCCCGGCTACAAGATCACCATGCTGCCCGACGAGGTGGTGCAGATCTACACGCTCGACGCAGGCCGCGCCAACCCGGCCGTGTCGCTGTACGTGACCATCGACGAGGCCACGCTGGCCGTCACCGGCACCGAAACCAAGCTCGAGCGCGTGCCCGTCAGCGTCAACCTGCGCCACGACCAGCTCGACCACATCGTCACCGAAGAATGGCTGGCCGACCCCTCGATTCACACTGAAAATACGCCCCAGCCCTTGCTGGAACTGCGCGAGCAGCTCTCATTTTTGCACCGCTTTGCCAAGAGTTTGAAGGCCCAGCGCGAGGTGGTGCGCGGCAAGCCCGAAGCCTTCAACCGCCCCGACTACAGCTTCCGCCTGGTCGGCAACGACGGCGCCGAGCCCGATGGCACGGAGCAGGTGCAGATCGGCACGCGCAAGCGCGGCGCGCCGCTCGACCTGATCGTGGCCGAAGCCGCCATCGTCGCCAACAGCACCTGGGGCAGCTGGATGGCCGATCTCGGCGTGCCCGGCATCTACCGCAGCCAGGCGAGCCTGGCGCCGGGCGTGAAGGTGCGCATGGGCACCAAGGCGCTGCCGCACGCCGGCATCGGCGTCAAGAGCTACGCCTGGGCGACCTCGCCGCTGCGCCGCTACACCGACCTGGTCAACCAGTGGCAGATCATTGCCTGCGCGCGCCACGGCAAGACCGCCGCGCTGGCCGCGCCGTTCAAGCCCAAGGACGCCGACCTGTTCTCGATCATCAGCAGCTTTGACGCCGCCTACAGCGCCTACAACGGCTACCAGGCCGGCATGGAGCGCTTCTGGACGCTCCAGTACCTGGCGCAAAACCGCATCACCGAACTCACGGCGACGGTGTTCAAGGAAGGCCCGGGCGGCAGCTTCCTGGTGCGCGCCGACGAGCTGCCGCTGGTGTTCCCGGTGCTGGGCGCGCAGCACCTGCCGCGCGGTGCGCGCCTGCGCGTGCGGCTCGGCGAGATCGACGACATCACGCTCGACCTGCACGGCACCGTCCTGGAACGCCTGGACGACCCCGCCGACGCCAGCGACGATGGCCCGGTGGACGATGCCGACGACGAAGAGGCCGTGGCCGGCCCGATCGCCATTGCCGTCGATGTGAGCGAAAGCGACGCCGCGGCGAGCGCCGATCCCCCTGCGCCGTGACACGGGCCGCCTTCCTTCGCAAGCTCAGCACGCTGCAGCTGACCCTGCTGGTGTCGGCGCTGCTGCACGCCGCCGTGCTGTCGGTGCGCTTCGTCGATCCGGAGGGCTTCAACCGCGTGTTCCAGGACACGCCGCTCGAAGTGATCCTGGTCAACGCCAAGTCCAGCGAGCGCCCCGACAAGGCGCAGGCCATCGCGCAGGCGGCGCTGGCCGGCGGCGGCGACGCTGCCCAGGGCCGCGCCACCAGCCCGCTGCCCTATTCGGCCCTCACCCACATCGGCAACGATTTCGAGGAGGCCCAGCGCAAGCTCGACACACTGCAGGAACAGCAAACCCAGCTGCTCGCCCAGTTGCGCAAGCAGATTGCCGCCCTGCCCGCCCCCGACCCGCGCAAGCCCAGCCCCGACCCCGCCAAGGCCGCCCAGGAAGAAAAGCGCCGCCAGCTCGTCAAGCTGCTGGCCGAGATCGAACGCCGCATCCACGAAGAGAACGCGCGCCCCAAGAAGCGCTATATCAGCCCCGCCACGCGCGAGGAGGTGTACGCGGTTTACTACGACGCGCTGCGACGCAAGGTCGAAGACAAGGGCACCGAGAACTTCCCCGAGATGGGCGGCAGAAAGCTATACGGCGAGCTGACCATGATCGTCACCGTCAACCACGATGGGCGCGTGCTCGCCACCGAAATCGTGCAGGGCTCGGGCACGCCCCTGCTCGACAGCCGTGCCGAGGCCATTGCGCGCGCGGCGGGCCCGTTCGGCGCCTTCAATGCCGAGATGCGCCGCAAGGCCGACCAGATTGCCGTGGTCTCGCGCTTCAAGTTCACGCGCGAGCAAACCCTGGAGACCAGCGTGCGATGAACGCCAGCGCCCCCCCGCCCGATCTTTACTGCGTCATGGGCCATCCGGTCGAACACAGCCGCTCGCCCTGGATCCACGCGCGCTTTGCCGCACTCACGGGCCAGGCGCTGCGCTACGAGCGCCGCCTGGTGCCGCTGGACGGCTTTGCGCAGGCGCTGGCCGAATTCGCCGCCGCCGGAGGGCGCGGCTGCAACATCACGGTGCCGTTCAAGCTCGAAGCCGCTCAGTTGGCCACCCAGCGCAGCGAGCGCGTGCAGCTGGCCGGCGCCGCCAACACCCTGCGCTTTGCCGACGGCGAAATCTACGCCGACAACACCGATGGCCTGGGCCTGGTGGCCGACGTCGCGCACAACGCCGGCTTTGCCTTGGCCGGGCGCGACGTGCTGCTGGTCGGCGCGGGCGGTGCGGCCGCAGGTGCGCTCGGGCCGCTGCTGGCCGCCGGGCCGCGCCGCGTCGCCGTGGCGAACCGCACCCTGGCGCGCGCGCAGGCGCTGGTGCAGTCGCACGCGCCCCTGGCTGCGCTACACAAAACAGAGCTGTCAGCGCATACCCCGCAAGCGTTAGAGGGCAATTTGACCCCAAACGGGACCTTTGACATCGTCATCAACGCCAGCGCCAGCAGCCTCGCAGGCGATGCGGTCCCCGTCCCCGCCAGCGTGCTGCGCCCGGGCGCCCTGGCCTACGACATGATGTACGGCCCGGCCGCCCAGGGCTTCCTGGACTGGGCCCGCGCGCACGGCGCCCAGCCGCGCGACGGCCTGGGCATGCTGGTGGAACAGGCCGCCGAGGCCTTTGCGATCTGGCGCGGCGTGCGCCCGCCCAGCGCCGCGGTACTCGCTGAACTGCGCGCGCTGATGGCGCAGCCCGCCTTCGCCTCCGGCACCCACGCGCACTGAAGCGCCACTGCCCCATGAAGCCGCTGCTGCGCTGGATCGGCCTGGTGTTGCTGGCGCTGCTGGCGCTGCAGTTGTTCTTCGCCCTGCGCATCGCCGCCATGGCCGCGATCGCCCCCGAATCCACCGGCTTCCAGCGCTCCGAGGCCTGGGTGCAATGGGCCGACACAGGCACGGTGCGCTGGCGCCAGCAGTGGGTGCCGTATACGCAGATCTCCGACCACCTCAAGCGCGCCGTCATCACCGCGGAAGACGACAGCTTCGTCAACCACGACGGCGTGGACTGGAACGCCATCGAAAAGGCCTGGGAGCGCAACGCCCTTGCCGAGGCCCAGGCCGCGCGCCAGGAAGCCGCGCGCCCCGCCAAGCCGCGCGCCCCGGCCGCCGCCGCGCGGCCCGTGCGCGCGCCCAAGATCCGGGGCGGCTCCACCATCACGCAGCAGCTGGCCAAGAACCTGCTGCTGTCGGGCGAGCGCACGCTGCTGCGCAAGGGCCAGGAGTTCGTGCTCACGCTGCTGCTGGAGCAATTCCTCACCAAGCAGCGCATCCTGGAGATCTACCTCAACAACGTCGAATGGGGCGCCGGCGTGTTCGGCGCCGAGGCTGCCGCGCAGCACTACTTCCGCAAAAGCGCCGCCCGCCTGGCCCCTGCCGAGGCCGCCCGCCTGGCCGTGATGCTGCCCGCGCCCAAGCGCTTCGAAAAGATGCCCGGCTCCGCCTACCTGAGCGGCCGCACCCGGGCCATCCTGCGGCGCATGGGCGGGGCGGAGCTGCCGTGACTGCCACGGCCAACGGCGCAGCAAAGCGGTAGTGCACGCGCGATGGCATAGCGCGAAAGAACGCCCCGCAGGTTCTATAAGCGTCGATATTTTTGACACTTCGTGACGTGTAGTTACGTAAGCCATTGATTTGTAACCTTGGCACACAAAATGCTTCTTTTTGAGACCTCAACTAGGTGATGTCAATGCACCGTTTTCTCTCGCCCTTGGTTCTTGGTTTTTCGCTGCTCGCCGTGGGGGCTCAAGCGGCCCCGGTGGTCGGTAACACTTACCTGGATTCGGACAATGTCGGTTGGACCTACATCGGCAGCTACGACGTGGGGTCCGGACCTTTCTGGAAGAACACCCCTCTCAACTACACGGCTTTGCAAGCCGCCGAATTGGTCTTCGGCTCCCTCGCAAATGGATACCAATACGCCATTTCAACCGTTGATTCCTTCGTGAATCACCTGGCCTGGTACGACGGATTCGGAGACACTTCCCATCTGCCGACCACCAACAAGTTTGGTGGCGGCAACGCGTTGGCCGAGAATTTCTTCATCGATGTGGGCAAGAGCGGCTACAACCAGGGCGGAGATCTTTCCGCCTATGTGGGCGGCGACAAGGCCACACAGGGCGGCGGCGCGTTCAACTATGTGTTCACCGCCGCCGCGCCCAACCCGGTGCCTGAACCGGGCGCGCTGGCATTGCTGGGACTGGGGCTCGCTGGCATTGCCGCATTGCGCCAGCGCAAGGCTTAAGCCCAGCGCTGCAACAAGGACCCGCTTCGGCGGGTTTTTTCTTGTGCCCGCTGCAAATCCCCGCGGCGTGCGGTCTCAGCGCACGCCTGGTTCGTTCAGGCCTGTGCGGAAGCGCAAGCCCGCCTCCAGTGCGCTGGTGCGCTGGTCCATAATCAAAAAGGCGCTCAGCGCTTACCAGACAAGCACTGACAGCTCCATTTTTCACAGTTATGCGAATCCTTGGCATCGACCCCGGCCTGCAAACGACCGGCTTTGGCGTGATAGACGTAGAGGGGCACGCGCTCAGCTATGTGGCCAGCGGCACCATCCGCACCACGCAGCTCGCGCTGGGCGACCTGCCGGGGCGGCTGAAGGTGCTGTTCGACGGCATCAGCGAGGTGGCGGCACGCTACCAGCCGACCGTGGCCACGGTCGAGATCATTTTCGTCAACGTCAACCCACAGTCGACGCTGCTGCTGGGCCAGGCGCGCGGCGCCTGCATCACGGCGCTGGTGGCCAGCGACCTGCCGGTGGCCGAATACACGGCCTTGCAGATGAAGAAGGCGGTCGTCGGCCACGGGCGTGCGGCCAAGAGCCAGGTGCAGGAGATGGTGCGCCGCCTGCTGCAGCTGCCCGGCCTGCCGGGCACCGACGCGGCCGACGCGCTGGGCATGGCCATCACCCACGCGCACGCGGGCGCCGCCATGGCGCGGCTGGCCGAGGCGGGAACGCTGCAGCGGCGCCAGCACGCGATGTACAAGGGCGGGCGCAGTTACTGACGGCGCGCGCGCTGCGCGCGCAAAGGGGCCAGCGCACCGGCCCGCTTGTTCCTAGAATGGCCTGCCATGGCCCACCCTCCCCCTGCCGCCCCTCCGCCCAGCGCAGCGCCGGGATTCGTGTTCGTCAAAATCCCGGTGGGACGGCACGAGGCCGACCCTCTGCACCTGCGCGAGGAGCAGATGGACGAGGCCTTGCGCGCGCAGGGCCTGGGCCTGGTGGTGGGCTGGGGCGATTCGCTGGGCGAGCGCCACTTGGACGGCTCGCGCGACGTGGTGTACCTGCGCATCGACATCCTTGTGCACGACCTGGCGGCTGCGCTCTCGGTGCTGCGAGCGCTGCTGCCCGCACTGGATGCGCCGCAGGGCACCGAGATCCACTACACGCTGGACGGACGCAACCTGCACGACACGGCGGAGGCGGCCGGGTGGCGGCTGCAACAGCCCCTGGCCACTGCGCCGCGCGGCCTGCCGCCGGCCTGGCGCTGACACGCTTTGGTTTGCGGTGTCCCGCCCGGGGCCTGCGCTGTGCGCGGCCCGCTCATTCGCTACGAAATCAAGAGCTACCAGCGCTTGATGGGCAAGCGCTGGAGCCTTAAAACGCTCGAAATCAACGCAGCGGCAGCGCGGCGGCGGCCACGCCCAGGCGCGTAGCCCGGCGGCGACAGGCGCCGCGCGTGGGCCGCCCTGCGGCGCGGCGGCGCTGCCGCCATCGAGCTTGAACTGGCCCACGGCCCGTGTGAGCTGGCCGGCCTGCTCGCGCAGCGATGCGGAGGCGGCGGTGGACTCTTCGACGAGCGCGGCATTTTGCTGCGTCATCTGGTCGAGCTGGCGCACCGACTGGCCGATCTGGTCGATGCTCTCGCTCTGCTCGGCCGCCGAGGCGGTGATCTCGCCGATGATGCCCGAGACGCGGCGCACGCTGCTCACGATCTCGCCCATGGTCTGCCCGGCCTCGCCCACCAAGCGGGCGCCGTCTTTCACCCGGCCGACCGAGGTGCCGATCAGTGCCTTGATCTCCCGCGCGGCCTCGGCCGAGCGCTGCGCGAGGCTGCGCACTTCGCTGGCCACCACGGCGAAGCCGCGGCCCTGTTCGCCCGCGCGCGCGGCCTCGACGGCCGCGTTGAGCGCCAGGATGTTGGTCTGGAAGGCGATCGAGTCGATCACGCCCGTGATGTCGCCGATGTGGCGCGAGCTGGCAGTGATCTGCTCCATGGTCGTCACCACCTGGGCGACCACGCTGCCGCCGCGCTCGGCCACGGTGGCGGCCGAGGTGGCGAAGTCGCGCGCATGGTGCGATGACTCGGCGTTGTGGCGCACGGTGCCGGTGAGCAGCTCCATCGACGAGGCGGCCTCCTGCAGGTTGGCGGCGGTCTGCTCGGTGCGCTGGCCCAGGTCCTGGTTGCCGGTGGCAACCTGGCCGCTGGACGCGGCAATGTTGCCCGCGGCGTCCTGCACCTGGCGCACCAGCGTGCGCAGCGCGTCCTGCATGCGCTCCATGGCCATCACCAGCTGGCCAACCTCGTCGTGGTTCGTCGCCCGCACCTCTTGGGACAGGTCGCCGCCGGCAATGCGCTCGGCCAGGTCGCGCGCCTGCGACAGCGAACGCGTGATGGAGCGCACGCTGAACAAGGTGAGTGGAACCAGCACCGCCAGCGCCAGCAGCAGCGCGCCGCCGATCAGCGCCGACATGCGGGAAGCGCGCGCATCCATGTCCTGGCGCCCCACGGCGCGAACCAAAAGTAACTGTATGCGTCTTCCGCTTGAGCAGCCGCAGGGTATTCACCGGCATGGAGTCAGTGTTCACGGCACGCGCATTGCCCAGGGATTGACAGCAAATTGTCACAAACAACCGGCACAGTCCACAGGGCTCGGGGCCGCTGGCCCCAGGTACCTGTCTTGCGCGCGGCACTGGCCGCTCGCGCGGGCAGCACCCCTTCCTTCTCCTATGCTTTCGTCCACCCCCTCCGTTCCCTCCCCTGCCACCGCTTCGCGCGGCTCGCTGGCCAGCAGATTGCTGGCCGTCTTCTTCGCGACCATGGCGCTCGCGCTGCTGGGCTCGGCCTTTGGCATCTGGTCGCTGCAGCGCATCCAGCGCTCCACGCAGCACATGGTGGAGCACAGCGTCGCGGCCGAGCGGCTGGTGGCCGATGCCTACCGCTACCAGGCCATCAATTCGGAGCGCTACAAGGCCATCGCCTTGAGTTCAGAGCCCGAGGTGGGCGATACCCTGGGCGCGGACATTGCCGCGACGCAGCAGCTCTATGACGGGCGGCTCAGCGCCTTGGCCGACAGGCTGCAGGCGGCCGAGCACCAGCAGCTCCTCGCAGGCATCCGCACCGCCGGCAAGGATTTCGCGGTGGCCCGCTCCGCGCTGGTGGCGGCGCGCGACTCGGGCCTGACCGAGCGCATCCGCAAGGTCTATGCCGAACATTTCCTGCCGTCGTCGAACGCGCTGCTGTCGGCGCTGGGCACGCTGACGCAGGCACAGCGCGATGCCATCGATGCGCGTGCGCGCGAGGTCGCCAGGCTGGGCGAAGTGGCCCGGCTGGTGCTGATCGCCTTCAGCGCCCTGGCGCTGGCGCTGGGCACGCTGCTCGCGCTGTGGCTAGTGCGCAGCATCACCCGCCCGATCGCTCTGGCTGGCACCACCGCCGACCGCGTGGCCAGCCTGGACCTGCGCCACGACATTGCAGGCCATGGGCGCGACGAGGCCGGCCGCATGCTGGTGTCTCTGGAGGTGATGCAGAACGCCTTGCGTGCGCTGGTGCAGCAGGTGCGGGGCTCGGCGCAGAACATCAGCGCGGCCACCTCGGACATCGCCAGCGGCAACAGCGAACTGTCGGGCCGCACCGAAGAGACGGCCACCAGCCTGCAGCAGACTGCTGCCGCGCTCGACCAGCTGACCCACCATGTCATCCAGTCCGCCGAATCGGCGCAGCACGCGCAGGCCATGGCGAACGCCGCGACCGTGGTGGCGCAAGAGGGGGGCAGTGTGGTGGCCCAGGTGGTGGGCACCATGGAAGGCATCCACCAGTCCTCGCGCAAGATCGTGGACATCATCGGCGTGATCGACTCCATCGCCTTTCAGACCAACATCCTGGCGCTCAATGCCGCGGTCGAGGCCGCGCGCGCCGGCGTACAGGGGCGGGGCTTCGCCGTGGTCGCGGCCGAGGTGCGCAGCCTGGCCACGCGCTCGGCGGCGGCGGCGCAAGAAATCAAGGCACTGATCACCGCATCGGTCGAACGCGCCGAGGCCGGCGCCAGCCTGGCGGGCGTGGCGGGCAGCACCATGGAGCGCATCGTCGGTGCCGTGCAGGACGCGGCACGCCGCATGGGCGAAATCACCTCGGCCACCGCCGTGCAGAACCACGAGATCGCGCAGATCAACACTGCCGTATCCCGGATCGACCAGATGACGCAGGAGAACGCGTCACTGGTCGAGGAATCGGCCGCCGCATCCGCCAGCCTGCGCAGCCAGGCCCAGGAGTTGGCGGCCCTGATCAGCCGGTTCGTGCTGCCGGGCCAGGATGCGCCCGGCCCGGTGGACCAAACCGCACCCGGCACGGCGCCACAGACGGCAGCCCCGCGCGCGCCGCTGCGGCTGGCGCAGCGGCACGCGGCCTGACATCAGGCCACGGGCTGGATCGGCACGTACAACTCACCGCCCGTGCCGCGGAATTCCACCGCTTTTTCCTGCAGGCCCCGTGCGGCGAATTCGCGCACCTCCTGCGTGATCTTCATGGAGCAGAACTTGGGGCCGCACATCGAACAGAAGTGCGCCACCTTCGAGGCATCCTTGGGCAGGGTCTCGTCGTGGAATGCGCGGGCGGTGTCGGGGTCCAGGCCCAGGTTGAACTGGTCTTCCCAGCGGAAGTCGAAGCGCGCCTGGCTGAGCGCATCGTCGCGCGCGCGCGCGCCAGGGTGGCCCTTGGCCACGTCGGCCGCGTGCGCGGCGATCTTGTAGGCAATGATGCCCTGCTTGACGTCGTCGCGGTCGGGCAGGCCCAGGTGCTCTTTGGGAGTCACGTAGCACAGCATGGCCGTACCCATCCAGCCGATCATGGCCGCGCCGATGGCGCTGGCGATGTGGTCGTAGCCGGGGGCGATGTCGATGGTCAGCGGGCCCAGGGTGTAGAACGGCGCCCCGTGGCAGGTGTTGAGCTGCTCGGTCATGTTGGCCTGGATCATGTGCATGGGCACGTGTCCCGGGCCTTCGATCATGGTCTGCACGTCGTGCTTCCAGGCGGTCTGCGTGAGCTCGCCCAGCGTGTGCAGTTCGGCAAACTGCGCCGCGTCGTTGGCGTCGCTCGCGCAGCCCGGCCGCAGTCCGTCGCCCAGCGAGAAGCTCACGTCGTACGCCTTCATGATGTCGCAGATGTCCTCAAAATGCTCGTACAGAAAGCTCTCGCGGTGGTGCGCCATGCACCACTTGGCCATGATCGAGCCGCCGCGCGAGACGATGCCGGTGCGCCGCTGCGCCGTGAGCTGGATGTAAGCCAGGCGCACGCCGGCGTGGATGGTGAAGTAGTCCACGCCCTGCTCCGCCTGCTCGACCAGCGTGTCTCGGAAGATGGCCCAGGTCAGGTCCTCGGCCACGCCGCCCACCTTTTCGAGCGCCTGGTAGATCGGCACGGTGCCGATCGGCACGGGCGCATTGCGCACGATCCAGTCGCGCGTGGTGTGGATGGCCTTGCCGGTGGACAGGTCCATCACGTTGTCTGCGCCCCAGCGGATCGCCCAGACCAGCTTCTCGACCTCTTCCTCGATGCTGGACGTGACGGCCGAATTGCCGATGTTGGCGTTGATCTTGACCTTGAAGTTGCGCCCGATGGCCATGGGCTCGACCTCGGGGTGGTTGATGTTGGCTGGAATGATGGCGCGCCCGCGCGCCACTTCGTCGCGCACGAATTCGGGCGTGATGATCTGGGGGATGCTCGCGCCCATCGGGTTGCCCATCAGGCGCTGCTCGCGGCCGGCGTCCGCCATGTACTGCGCCATCCACTCGCGCTTGCCGTTCTCGCGGATCGCCACGTATTCCATCTCGGGCGTGACGATGCCTTTCTTCGCGTAGTGCATCTGCGTGACGTTGGCGCCGCTGCGCGCGCGCAGGGGCTGGCGCTGCAGTGCGGCGGCCTCGGCGCGCAGCTGCGCCAGGCGCGCGGCGTCCTCGCTCCTTTGGCCATCATCGATCGCCGCGGGCGCGCGGCCTGCGTAGCGCTCGACGTCGCCCCGCGCTGCGATCCAGGCGCCGCGCACGCTGGCCAGGCCGCGCCGCACGTCGATGGCGGCATCGGGGTCGGTGTAAGGGCCCGACGTGTCGTAGACGCTGACCTGCTCGCCGTTGGTCAGCAGGATGTCGCGCACGGGAACGCGCAGGTCGGCGTGCAGCTGGCCGGGCACGTAGGCCTTGCGCGAGGCCGGAAAGGGCGCACGGGCATCCTCCAGCAAGCGGGCGAATGTCTCGAGGGCAAGGGGGTCGGTGGCGTTCATGGTCGGTCTCCGGTGGGTGGCAGGGATGTGCTCCGGAGTGGACCTGTGCTCGCCCCCCCGGTGGCAGCGCCAGGGGCAAGGTCCGCCTGCCGTCAAAAGTGGCAGGACAGAAAGATCGGCTCTTCTTACGCCGGTATCAACCGGATCAAGTTCGTCGGGTTCGCGGGCCAGTCTGGACTTCAGACCGCCCCCATCTCAGTGCGTCAGCACACCCCGGAGCAGCCGCGAGTATAGGGCTATGCAGAGCGCGCCCGCGTCAGAGAACGCGCTCGGCGATCAGCACCGCAAAGAAGACAAAGGCGGCGATCAGCGTCCACTTGAGGACGACAAAACCCAGGCGCTTGTAGCGCGGCTGGCCGGTGCCGGCATAGAACGCAAAGCACACCGCCGCCGCGAGCAACAGCAGCAGGACGGCCCAGCGGAACAGCAGCATGGCAGCGGGCCCTGTGCGCTTACCAGGCGCGCGCCGGCTGGGCAAAGCCCGGGGGGGCCAGGCGCTCGTTGTCGAAGCTCACCAGTTCCCAGGCGTCGGGCTGGGCGAGCAGCTCGCGCAGCAGCAGGTTGTTGAGCGCATGACCCGAACGAAACGCGCTGTAGGCGGCCAACAGCGGCTTGCCGATGAGGTAGAGATCGCCCATCGCGTCGAGGATCTTGTGCTTGACGAATTCGTCGTCATAGCGCAAGCCGTCGGCATTGAGCACCTTGTAGTCGTCCATGACGATGGCGTTGTCGAGGCCACCGCCCAGGGCGAGCCCGCTGGCGCGCATCATCTCGACGTCGCGCGTGAAGCCGAAGGTGCGCGCGCGCGCGATGTCGCGGCTGTAGTTGCCCTGCCCCAGGTCAAACTCGACGCACTGGCCGGTCGAGTCCACCGCGGGGTGGGAAAAGTCGATCTCGAAGCGCAGCTTGAAGCCGTGGTAAGGGTCGAGCCGCGCCCATTTCGCGGATGCCCCCTCGCCCTGGCGGATCTGCACCGGGCGCTTGACCCGGATAAATTTCTTGGGGGCGTTCTGCAGCGCGATGCCGGCGCTTTGCAGCAGGAAGACGAACGACGCCGACGAGCCATCGAGGATGGGAACCTCTTCGGCGGTGATGTCCACGTACAGGTTGTCCAGGCCCAGGCCCGCGCAGGCCGACATCAGGTGCTCGACGGTGTGCACCTTGGCGCCGCCCGCAGAGATCGTCGAGGCCATGCGCGTGTCGGTGACGGCCAGGGCCGAGATCGGAATGTCCACCGGTTCGGGCAGGTCCACACGGCGGAACACAATGCCGGTGTCAGGCTGCGCGGGGCGCAGGGTGAGCTCCACGCGTTGGCCGCTGTGCAGGCCCACGCCCACCGCACGGGTGAGCGCCTTGAGAGTACGTTGCTGAAGCATGCAGGGATTTTAGGTGCGAAGGCGGCACTTTGCTGCAGTGCACGCACGCCCTGGATTTATCGCCGCGATGGAAGATGGGGCGCGGCGCCAGCGCGGGCCGCGCCGCGGCTTCCCGCTCAATCGGCCTGCTTGCGCAGGAACGCTGGAATCTCCAGGTCGTCCATGCCGCCCGACGACAGGGCGTCCACGCGCGCCGCAGCCTGCGTGCGGTTGGTGCGCCAGACGCTGGGCACGGCCATGCTGCCGTAATCGGTCTGGCTCGTGCCGCCCGCAGAACCCAGCACCGTCGTGCCCATGGCCGCGCCCGCCACCGGCACCTGGTAGGCCAGGTTGTCGGTGCCGGTGCGCAGGCTGCCCTGCACCACCTGCATCGACTGGCGGCGCGCATTGTGGCGCGAGAGGCCGGTGGCCACCACGGTGACGCGGATCTCCTCGCCCAGGCTGTCGTCGTAGGCGGCGCCGTAGATGACATGCGCGTCGGGCGAGGCGTAGGCGTTGATGGTGCTCATGGCCAGGCGCGATTCGCTCAGTTTCAGGTTGCCCTTGGCGGCGGTCACCAATACCAGCACGCCCTTGGCACCCGACAGGTCGATGCCTTCGAGCAGCGGGCAGGCCACGGCCTGTTCGGCGGCAATGCGCGCGCGGTCGGGGCCGCTGGCGGTGGCCGTTCCCATCATGGCCTTGCCGGGCTCGCCCATCACGGTGCGCACGTCTTCGAAGTCGACGTTCACATGGCCGTACTCGTTGATGATTTCGGCGATGCCGCCCACGGCGTTCTTGAGCACGTCGTTGGCGTGCGCAAAGGCTTCGTCCTGGGTGATGTCGTCGCCCAGCACATCGAGCAGCTTCTCGTTGAGCACCACGATCAGCGAGTCAACATTGGCCTCGAGCTCGGCCAGGCCGTTGTCGGCGTTGGTCATGCGGCGCCCGCCCTCCCAGTCGAAGGGCTTGGTGACCACGCCGACGGTGAGGATGCCCATCTCCTTGGCCACGCGCGCAATCACCGGCGCGGCGCCGGTGCCGGTGCCGCCGCCCATGCCGGCGGTGATGAACAGCATGTGGGCGCCCTGGATGGCGCTGCGGATGTCTTCGACGGCCGCTTCCGCGGCTTCGCGGCCTTTTTCGGGCTTGCTGCCCGCGCCCAGGCCGCTCTGGCCCAGCTGGATGACGCGGTGCGCGGAGCTGCGCGTGAGCGCCTGGGCGTCGGTGTTGGCACTGACGAACTCCACACCCTGCACGGCGCGCGCAATCATGTGCTCGACGGCGTTGCTGCCGCCCCCGCCCACACCGATCACCTTGATCTGGGTGCCCTGGTTGAATTCTTCGGCTTCGATCATTTCGATGGACATGTTGGAGCTCCTGTTACTGACGGAAAAGCAATGGTGAATTGGGAAACAATCAAACAACTTCGGTGCACGCGCGGCGGACCGGCGCCGCGCCAGCGCACGCGCGGCGGAGGGTGGGGACGCACGACCCAGATCGGTTTGGGCATGGTCAGAAGTTCCCCACGATGAAGTCCTTGAACCGGCCAAAAGCGGTTTTCACGGAGCCGCTTTTTTGCGCCACCTTGAATCCGCGCATGCGCGCCAGGCGCGCCTCTTCGAGTTGCCCCATCACCGTGGCGGCCCGCGGCTGGGCCACCATGTCGGACAGGGCGCTCGAATACTTGGGGATGCCGCGGCGCACGGGCTTGAGGAAAATGTCCTCGCCCAGTTCCACCATGCCCGGCATGACCACGCTGCCGCCCGTGAGCACGATGCCCGACGACAGCACTTCCTCGTAACCCGACTCGCGGATGACCTGCTGCACCAGCGAGAAGATCTCTTCGACGCGCGGCTCGATCACGCCCGCGAGCGCCTGCTTGCTGAGCATGCGCGGGCCGCGGTCGCCCAGGCCCGGCACTTCGACCTGCGCCTCGGGGTCGGCCAGCAACTGCTTGGCATAGCCGCTCTCGACCTTGATGTCTTCGGCGTCCTTGGTGGGCGTGCGCAGCGCCATCGCGATGTCGCTGGTGATGAGGTCGCCTGCGATCGGGATCACCGCCGTGTGGCGGATCGCGCCGCCCGTGAAGATCGCCACATCGGTGGTTCCGGCGCCAATGTCGACCAGGGCCACGCCGAGCTCGCGCTCGTCGTCGGTCAGCACGGCCTGGCTCGATGCGAGCGGATTGAGCAGCAGCTGCTCGACCTCCAGTCCGCAGCGGCGTACGCATTTGATGATGTTCTCGGCCGCGCTCTGCGCGCCGGTGACGATGTGGATCTTGGCTTCCAGGCGGATGCCGCTCATGCCGATGGGCTCTTTGACATCCTGCCCGTCGATCACGAACTCCTGCGGCTCGACCAGCAGCAGGCGCTGGTCGCTGGAGATGTTGATGGCCTTGGCGGTCTCGACCACGCGCGCCACGTCGGCAGCGGTGACCTCCTTGTCCTTCACGGCCACCATGCCGCTCGAATTGAGGCCGCGGATGTGGCTGCCGGTGATGCCGGTGTAGACGCGCTGGATCTTGCAGTCGGCCATGAGCTCGGCCTCTTTCAGCGCCTGCTGGATGCTCTGCACGGTGGCGTCGATGTTCACGACCACGCCGCGCTTGAGGCCATTGCTGGGCGCCACCCCCAGGCCGGCGAGCTTGAGCTCGCCGTTGGGCAGAACCTCGGCGACGACGGCCATGATCTTGGCCGTGCCGATGTCCAGCCCCACCACCACATCTTTGTATTCTCTTGCCATATGCGTGTCTGCCCTTCGTTTTTCTGTGCCGCTCTACCGGCGTTTTGCCGGCGTGGCGCCCTGCACCACCGTGGTCACGCCGCGCAAGCGCAGGGCGTAACCTCCGGTGTGGCGCAGGTCGGCCGACTCCAGGGCATCCGCGCGGCGCTTGTACTGCGCCGCCACCTGCGTGAGCGTGCGCACAAAACGTTGCGTGCGCTGCGCCACTTCCTCGGGGGTGCCCCCTCCCAATTCCACCACCGCGCCGCTGTCGAGCGTCGCGCGCCAGCCGCCCCGGCTGGACATCTCCAGCCCCTCCAACTCGAGTCCCAGTGGCCCGAACGCGGGCAGCAGCTGCTGGTACATGGCCAGCACCTGGGTGGAATGGTCGGCCGGGCCATTGAGCCGCGGCAGATCGTCCTGGTCCGCGTCGCCGCCGGCATCGAACACCTCGCCCTGGCTGTTGAGCAGGGTCGAGCCCGACTCCGGGCCCCAGTGCGCCACGGCGTGGTGCTCCTGCAGCACCACGCGCAGCGTGCGCGGAAACTCGCGCCGCACCTGGGCACTGCGCACCCAGGGCACCTGCTCAAAAACCTCGCGCGCAGCGCCCAGGTGGATGGTGAAGAAGTTGCCGACGAGCTGCGGCGTCACATTGGCGCGCAGCGTCACGGCGTTGTTGTGCACCAGCTCGCCCTGCACGACGATGCGCCCGATCGAAAACGCCGGGTGGCGCAGCAGCCACCACGCGCTGGCTGCCAGCGCCAGGCCCGCGCAAGCCACGAACAGGACCGATGCGGTCAGGTTCATGAGCTTGACGTCCAGCGGCGCGGGCAGCGAGTCGGTCATGCAGGCGTTCCTTGCGTGGCCACGGGGCATGCGCCCTGCGGGTTGTCGAGCGTGGCGCCGGCCAGCAGCTGCAGGCACAGGTCTTCGTAGCTGATGCCCGCGGCACGCGCGGACATCGGCACGAGCGAGTGCCCGGTCATGCCGGGCGAGGTGTTGATCTCCAGCAGGAAGGGCTGGCGGTCGCTGGCCCGGACCATGATGTCGGCCCGTGCCCAACCGCGGCAGCCCAGCGAGCGGAATGCCTGCACCACGATGCGCTGGATCTCGCGCTCCTCGGCATCGGGCAGGCCGCTCGGGCAGTGGTACTGCGTGTCGTCGGTGAAATACTTGTTCTGGTAGTCGTAGTTGCCCTGCGGCGCCACGATGCGGATCACGGGCAGCGCGTGCGCGCTGGCACCGACGCCCAGCACCGGGCAGGTGGTCTCGTCGCCCTCGATGAACTGCTCGCACAGCACCTCGGGGTCGTAACGCGAGGCAAGCAGGTAGGCCTGCGCGCATTCCTCGGGCGTGGTGACCTTCGTCAGGCCCAGGGTCGAGCCCTCGCGCGAGGGCTTGACGATCATCGGTGCACCCAGCGCCTGCAGCGCCTGCAGCGTCTCTTCGCTGCTGGCCACCAGGCGCCAGTCGGGCGTAGGCAGTCCGTCGGCGCGCCACAGGCGCTTGGTCATGATCTTGTCCATGGCAATGCTCGACGCCAGCACGCCGGGGCCGGTGTACGGAATGCCCATGAGTTCGAGCGCGCCCTGCACCGTGCCGTCTTCGCCGTGGCGGCCGTGCAGCGCAATGAAGCAGCGCGCATACCCGTCGCGCTGCAGCGCGCCGAGCCCGGCGTGCGCCGGATCGAACGCATGTGCGTCCACGCCGCGCGCGCGCAGCGCCTGCAGCACGCCGGCACCCGACATCAGCGACACCTCGCGCTCGGCCGAGGCTCCCCCCATCAGCACGGCAACCTTGCCCAGCGCGGCAGCCTCCACTTTTTTATTCCATGCACTCACAACCTGCTCCCGTCCAACACCACAAGCTCACTATTTTGTAGCAAATCGACCACCTTGGCGGCCACGGTGCCGATGGAGCCCGCGCCCATGCACAGCACCACGTCGCCGGCGCGCGCGCCGTCGGCAATGGTCTGGGGCAGATCGGCCACGTTTTCGACAAAATGCGGCTCCACGCGGCCGGCCACCCGCAGGGCCCGTGCCAGCGCACGGCCATCGGCGGCCACCACCGGCGCCTCGCCCGCGGCATAGACCTCGGTGAGCAGCACGGCATCGGCGCTGCCGATCACCTTGATGAAATCCTCGAAGCAATCGCGCGTTCGGGTGTAGCGGTGCGGCTGGAAGGCCAGCACCAGGCGCTGGCCCGGAAAGGCGCCGCGCGCCGCCGCCAGCGTGGCCGCCATCTCGACCGGGTGGTGGCCGTAGTCGTCGATCACCGTGAAATGGCCACCGCCCTTGGCGGGCACCTCGCCATAGCGCTGGAAGCGCCGGCCCACGCCCTTGAAGCTGGCGAGCGCGCGCAGCACGGCATCGTCGGAAATGCCCAGCTCCACCGCGACGGCGATCGCCGCCAGCGCGTTGAGCACGTTGTGCTCGCCCGCCAGGTTCAGCACCACCTCGAGGTCGGGCAGCGTGACGCCGTTGCTGCGCTGCACCGTGAAGCGCATCTGGCCGGCCTGCGCGCGCACGTTGATGGCGCGCACCTGCGCGTCTTCGGCAAAGCCGTAGCTGGTGATCGGACAGGTGACCTGGGGCACGATCTCGCGCACGGCCGGGTTGTCGGTGCACAGAATCGCCGTGCCATAGAACGGCATGCGGTGCAGGAAGTCGACAAAGGCCTTCTTGAGCCGGCCAAAGTCGTGGCCATAGGTCTCCATGTGGTCGGCGTCGATGTTGGTGACGACGGCCATCACGGGCAGCAGGTTCAGGAACGAGGCATCGGACTCGTCGGCCTCGACCACGATGTAGTCGCCTTGCCCCAGGCGCGCATTGGCCCCGGCGCTGTTCAGGCGCCCGCCGATCACGAAGGTCGGGTCGAGCCCCGCCTCGGCCAGCACGCTGGTGACCAGGCTGGTGGTCGTGGTCTTGCCATGCGCGCCGGCAATCGCGATGCCGCGCTTGAGGCGCATGAGCTCGGCCAGCATCAGCGCGCGCGGCACCACGGGGATCTTCTTGGCCCGCGCGGCGACCACCTCGGGGTTGTCGGCCTGCACCGCCGTCGAGGTGACCACGGCGTCGGCGCCGGCAATGTGCGCGGCCGCGTGGCCCAGGTGCGTGGCGATGCCCAGCGCCTGCAGGCGGCGCAGCGTGGCGCTGTCAGCCAGGTCCGAGCCCGAGACGCCATAGCCGAGGTTGAACAGCACCTCGGCAATGCCGCTCATGCCCGAGCCGCCCACGCCGACGAAATGGATGTGGCGAATGGCGTGCTTCATCGCATTGCCTCCATGAAAGACGGCTCGTCGGCGTGTCCCATGTTCGCGACGAAATGGGCGATGGGGCGAATGGCGTGCTTCATGCTGCCAGCTCCTCGCACGCGGTGACCACTTCCCGGGTCGCATTGATTTTTTGCATGTTTTTGGCCTTTAGCGCCCGCTCTACAAGCGCGGGACGCTCCATATTTTGTAGCATTTGTGCCAGCCCCTGCGGCGACAGGTCGCGCTGCTGGACGAGCCAGCCGCCGCCGGCCTGCACCAGGAACTGGGCGTTGGTAGTCTGGTGGTCGTCCACCGCCGATGGAAACGGCACGAACACGGCGGCCGCGCCGATGGCAGCGATCTCGGTGACGGTGCTGGCGCCCGCGCGGCAGACGATGATGTCGGCCGCGGCGAACGCGCTGGCGGTGTCGTCGATGAACGGCGTGAGCTCGGCCTCGACCCCGGCGGCGGCGTAACGGGCGCGCAGCGCGTCGATCTGCGCCGCGCCGCTTTGGTGCGTGACCACAGGGCGCCGGTCCGCGGGCATCAGCGCCAGCGCCTGCGGCACGATCTCGTTGAGCGCGCGCGCGCCCAGGCTGCCGCCCACCACCAGCAGGCGCAGCGGCCCGCTGCGGCCGGCAAAGCGCTCGGCCGGCCCCGGCTGCTGCGTGAACGCCGAGCGCAGCGGGTTGCCGACCCACTGCGCCTTTTTGAAGACGTTGGGGAAGGCGGTGAACACCCGGTCGGCGACGCCGGCCAGCACGCGGTTGGCCAGGCCGGCCACCGAGTTCTGTTCGTGGAGCACCAGCGGCTTGCCGGCGAGCACGGCCATCATGCCGCCCGGGAAGCTGATGTAGCCACCCAGGCCGACGACCACGTCGGGCCGCACGCGCCGCACCACGGCCAGCGCCTGCGAGAAGGCGCGCAGCAGGCGCAGCGGCAGCAGCGCGAGCGTCAGCACGCCCTTGCCGCGCACGCCGCCGAAGTCGATAGTCTCGAGCGCAAAGCCCTGGGCCGGCACGATGCGCGACTCCATGCTGCCCGGCGCGCCCAGCCAGTGCACGCGCCAGCCGCGCGCACGCAGCTCCTGCGCCACGGCCAGGCCCGGGAAGATGTGGCCGCCCGTGCCGCCGGCCATGATGAGCGCCGTTTTCTGACTCATACACGCCCCCCTCTCATGAGGAGTTTGTTCTCGTAGTCGACGCGCAAGACCACCGCCAGCGCCACCAGGTTCATCAGGATGGCCGAGCCGCCAAAGCTCATCAGCGGCAGCGTCAGCCCCTTGGTCGGCAGCGCGCCCAGGTTCACGCCCATGTTGATGAAGGCCTGAAAGCCCATCCAGATCGCCACCCCCTGCGCCACGAGGCCCGAGAACACGCGGTCGAGCGCGATCGCCTGGCGGCCGATGTGCATGATGCGGCGCGTCATCCACAGGAACATCACGATCAGCGTGAGCACGCCGACCAGGCCGAACTCCTCGCCGATCACGGCGAGCAGGAAGTCGGTGTGCGCCTCGGGCAGCCAGTGGAGTTTTTCGACGCTGCCCCCCAGCCCGACGCCGAAGATCTCGCCCCGGCCAATGGCGATCAGCGAGTGCGAGAGCTGGTAGCCCTTGCCCAGCGCGTGCTTGGCGCTCCAGGGGTCGAGGTAGGCGAAGATGCGCTCGCGCCGCCAGTCGCTCATCATCACCATCATCGCAAAGGCCGCCACCAGCACGGCGGCGATCAGGAAGAACATGCGCGCGTTCACGCCACCCAGGAACAGGATGCCCATGGCGATCACGGCAATCACCATGAAGGCGCCCATGTCGGGCTCGGCGAGCAGCAGCCCGCCCACCACCGCCACGGCAGCGCCCATGGGCAGCACGGCGCGGAAGAACCGCTCCTTCACGTCCATCTTGCGGCACATGTAGTCGGCGGCGTAGACCAGCACGGCAAACTTCGCCAGCTCGGACGGCTGAAAGTTCATGACGCCCAGCGACAGCCAGCGGCGTGCGCCGTTGACCACCGTGCCGACGTGCGGGATCAGCACCGCCACCAGCAGGGCCAGCGAGAACAGGAACAGCACACGCGCCGAGCGCTCCCAGGTGGCCATGGGGATCTGGAACGCCAGCAGCGCCGCGACAAAGGCCATCACCAGCGCAAAGACATGGCGCAGTAGAAAGTGCGTGGGCGCGATCTTGCCAAAGCGCGGGTTGTCGGGCATGGCGATCGAGGCCGAATACACCATCACCAGCCCCCAGGCCAGCAGCGCCACCACGACCCACAGCAGCGCCTGGTCGAAGCCCAGCACGCGCGCAGGCGTGGCCGTGGTCCTGCGGTACTCGGTGCCGCCGATGCGCACGGGCAGCACGTCGGCGGCCTTGCCCGGGAGGCCGCCAAACCAGCCGGCCATGCGCTGCCAGGCGCTGGCGGGGGCGCTCACGACAAACCCTCCAGCGGCTGGCCGGCGTCGTCGGCCAGGGCCTGCAGCGCGGCGCGGAACACCTGCGCGCGGTGTTCATAGTCCTGGAACATGTCAAAACTGGCGCAGGCCGGCGACAGCAGCACGGCGTCGCCGGCGTGGGCGCGCTCGCTGGCCAGCTGCACGGCCTGCGCCAGATCGGACGCACCGAGCAGGGCGACGCCCGCGCCTTCGAGCGCCTGGCGGATGCGCGGCGCATCGCGGCCGATCAGCACCACGGCGCGCGCATAGCGTGCCACGGGCGCGGCCAGCGGCGCAAAGTCCTGGCCCTTGCCGTCGCCGCCCAGGATCACGACCAGCCGGCGGTCCGCGCCCAGGCCGGTGAGCGCCGCGACCGTGGCGCCGACGTTCGTGCCCTTGCTGTCGTCAAAGTATTCGATGCCGTCCAGGATGCCCACAGGCTCGACCCGGTGCGGCTCACCGCGGTATTCGCGCAGGCCGTAGAGCATGGGCGCGAGCGCGCACCCGGCCGCCTGCGCCAGCGCCAGCGCGGCCAGCGCATTGGTGGCGTTGTGGCGCCCGCGGATGCGCAGCGCATCGGCGGGCATCAGGCGCTGGATGTGCAGCGCCTCGGCTTCGGCGCCGCGCGCGCGCTTGCGCGTTTCGTCGGCCTCCAGCGCGCGCACCAGCCAGGGCATGCCGCCCACGGTCTCGATGCCGAAGTCGCCGGGGCGCTGGGGCATGTCGCCGCCAAAGGTGACGTGGGCGCGCAGCTGCGGCTTCTGCAATTTCACGCGCTCGGGGGCCGGCAGCATGGCCATCACCAACGCGTCTTCGCGGTTGAGCACCATCAAGGCGCCAGCGCCAAAGATGCGCGCCTTGGCCGCCGCGTAGGCGGCCATGTCGCCATGCCAGTCCAGGTGGTCCTGCGTGAGATTGAGCACCGCGGCTGCCGTGGGCTCGAAGCCGACCGCACTGTCGAGCTGGAAGCTCGACAGCTCCAGCACCCAGACCTCTGGCAGCGTGCCCGCATCGATGTGCGCGGCCAGGGTGTCGAGCAGCGTCGGGCCGATGTTGCCGGCCGCCGCCACGGTGCGGCCCGCGTGCGCGACGAGCTGCGCCGTCAGCGCGGTGACGGTGGTCTTGCCGTTGGTGCCCGTGATGGCCAGCACCGCGGGCGCATAGCCGTGCGCCGCGCGCAGCGCCTGCAGCGCCATGGAATACAGGTCTAATTCGCCTCCAACGCTTACCCCATCTGCGCAAGCAGCTACCAATACAGGAGCAACCGCATCGGGACTCAGGCCGGGCGAGCGGTACACGGCCGCCAGCGCCTGGCCTTCGACCAGGTGCGCGCCGAACGCGCCGGCCACAAAGCGCACCTGCGGCAGCTCTTGCTGCAGCGTGGCCAGTTGCGGCGGCGCCGCGCGCGAGTCGGCCACGGTCACGCGCGCGCCGCAGCGCACACCCCAGCGCGCCATGGCCAGGCCCGAGGCGCCCAGGCCCAAGATGAGGATGTGCTGGTCCTGCAGGGGTTTGGCGCCCTCGCCGGGCCAGCCGGCGGCCACCGGCGGCAGCACTGGCGCAGTCTCTGCGGCCCCAGCGGCCAGCGGCGCGGGAATGTCGGCCGCGGGCTCGGGCGCGGCGGCCTCCGCAAAGATCCGGGCCACGAACGCGGCGGCGTCCTGCGCCGCGGACAGCGCGGGCGCGGAGCCGGGCGCCAGGGGGTCCGTGCCCACCATGGCGGGCGTGGTCTCGTGCATGGCAGCGCCCGCACCGGCCTCGGGCGACGGCCCGGCCCCCGGCAGGTCCGCCACGGACACGGCCGCCTCCGGCGCCGCGTCCGCGCCGCCGGGGGAGAGATCGTCGAGGTCCGTGTTCATCGCAGTTTCAGGGTCGACAGGCCCACCAGGCACAGCAGCATGGTGATGATCCAGAAGCGCACCACCACCTGCGTCTCCTTCCAGCCGCTCTTTTCAAAATGGTGGTGCAGCGGCGCCATGCGCAACAGGCGCCGGCCTTCGCCGAAGCGGCGCTTGGTGAACTTGAACCACGTGACCTGCAGCATCACCGAGAGGGCCTCGACCACGAAGATGCCGCCCATGATGGCGAGCACGATCTCCTGGCGCACGATGACGGCAATGGTGCCCAGGGCCGCGCCCAGCGCGAGCGCGCCCACGTCGCCCATGAAGACCTGCGCCGGGTGGGTGTTGAACCACAGGAAGGCCAGTCCCGCGCCGGCCATGGCCGAGCAGAAGACCAGCAGTTCGCCCGAACCCGGAATGTGCGGGAACAGCAGGTATTTGGAATAGACCGCGCTGCCCGTCACATAGGCGAACACACCCAGCGCCGAGCCGACCATGACGACCGGCATGATGGCCAGGCCGTCGAGACCATCGGTCAGGTTGACGGCGTTGCTGGAGCCGACGATGACCAAATAGGTCAGCAGCACGAAGCCCAGCACCCCGAGCGGGTAGCTGATCTCCTTGAAGAAGGGCAGCAGCAGGCCGGCCTTGGGCGGCAGGTCGAGCGCGAAGCCCGATCGCACCCAGGTCACGAACAGCTCGAACACGCGCGCGTTGGAGTTCTCGGAAATGCTGAACACGAGGTAGAGCGCAGCCAGCATGCCGATGGCGGATTGCCACAGGTACTTCTCACGCGAGCGCATGCCGTTGGGGTCTTTGTAGACCACCTTGCGCCAGTCGTCGGCCCAGCCGATGGCGCCAAAGCCGATCATGACGGCCAGCACGATCCAGACAAAGCGGTTGGAGAGGTCGGCCCACAGCAGGGTCGAGACCGTGATCGCCAGCAGGATCAGCACGCCGCCCATGGTGGGCGTGCCGCTCTTGACGTGGTGCGTCTCCATGCCGTTGGTGCGGATGGGCTGGCCGATTTTCAGTTCGGTCAGGTGCCGGATCACACGCGGCCCGGCGAACAGGCCGATCAGCAGCGCCGTCATGGCCGCCATCAGGGCACGCAGGGTCAGGTACTGGAAGACGCGGAAAAAGCCGAACTCGGGCGACAGGCCTTGCAGCCATTGGGCGAGCCATATCAGCATGCGGCACCTGTGACAAACGCCGAAAAGGGGTCAGCGCGTTTCGCCATGGGGGGCCTCCTGCGCGGCGTTGTCTGTGGGGGTGGCGGGCTCGATCGCCGCCAGCACCTGCTCCATCTTCATGAACCTTGATCCCTTCACCAGTACGCTGCCCACCGTGGGCAGCGCTTCGCGCACGGCTGTCTGCAGCCGTGCCATGTTGTCAAAATGCCGCCCGCCGCCAAAGGCGGCGGCGGCGTGCGCAGCCTGCACGCCCAGCGTGAACAGCTGCTCGATGCCGCGCGCCTGTGCGTGCGCGCCGGCCTCGGCGTGGAACTGCGGCCCCTGGTCGCCGACCTCGCCCATGTCGCCCATCACCAGCAGGCGCGGCGCCGGCAGCTCGGCCAGCACGTCGATGGCGGCGCGCATGGAGTCGGGGTTGGCGTTGTAGCTGTCGTCCACCACGGTGAGGGCGCGCGCTCCGCGGTCCACGCTGAACGCGCGCGAGCGCCCCTGGACGGGCGTGAATGCCGCCAGGCCCTGGGCGATGGCGGACAGCGGCACGCCGGCCGCCAGCGCGCAGGCCGTGGCCGCCAGCGCGTTGGTCACGTTGTGGCGGCCGGCAATGTGCAGCGCACACTGCAGCGGGCCCTGGGGCGTGGCGATCTGCACCTGCCACGCGCCGTGCGCCCACTGGGCGTGCGTGCAGCGCACATCGGCGTCGCTGGCATCGCCAAAGGTGAGGCAGCGGCGTGCGCCGGCCAGGCGGCGCCACAGCGCGGTATAGGCATCGCCGGCCGGGAACACGGCCACGCCATGGGCGGGCAGCGCTGCCAGCACCGAGCCGTTCTCCTCGGCCACCGCCTGCACGGTGTGCATGAATTCGAGGTGCTCGCGCTGCGCGTTGTTGACCAGCGCCACGGTGGGCCGCACCAGATCGGCCAAATAGGCGATTTCGCCCGGGTGGTTCATGCCCAGCTCGACCACGCCCAAGCGATGCTGCGCACCCAGCCGCAGCAGGGTCTGCGGCACGCCGATGGCGTTGTTGAAGTTGCCGCGCGTGGCAAACGCCGCCTCGCCCGCCTGCGCGGCCAGGGTGCATGCCACCATCTGCGTCACCGTGGTCTTGCCGTTGCTGCCCGCGACGGCCACCAGCGGCAGCGCAAACTGCGCGCGCCAGCCGGCGGCCAGCGCGCCGAGCGCCTGCAGGGTGTCGGGCACTTCGATGCCGGGCAGGCCCGCTGCGTCCAGGCCGCCGTGCGCGATGGCGGCCGTGGCCCCCATGGCGCGCGCCTGTGGCAAGAAGGCGTTGGCGTCGAAGCGCTCGCCGCGCAGGGCCACGAACAGGTCGCCCGGCTGCAGCGTGCGGCTGTCGGTGTGCACGCGCTGCAGCGTCTGCGCCCCATCGCCCACCAGGCGTGCTTGCGGCACGCGCTGGCGCACCCATTCAAAAGCCTGCTGCAGGTTCATCATTCCCCTAGTGGCTGTAGCTTTGCGGGCCTGCAGCGCGGCACGCGCCTGGCCCATGTCGGAAAAAGGCCGGCGCACGCCCGCCGTCTCCTGGGTGTCTTCGTGGCCCTTGCCGGCGATCAGCACCACGTCGCGGGCATCGGCCTCGGCCAGGGCCAGCGCAATGGCGGCGGCGCGGTCGGGCTCGGCGCGCACGGTTTCGCCGGCGATCGTGCCCTGCAGCACCTGGTGGATGATGTGCGCCGGGTCTTCGCTGCGCGGGTTGTCGCTCGTGACCACCACCCAGTCGGCCTGGCGCTGCGCGGCCGCACCCATCAGCGGGCGCTTGGTCGCATCGCGGTCGCCGCCGCAACCGAACACGCACCACAGCTGGCCGCCGCGCTCGGCCGCCAGGGGGCGCAGCGCGCGCAGCGCCTGATCGAGCGCGTCGGGCGTGTGGGCGTAGTCCACCGCGACCAGGGGCTGGCCTGCGGCGACGATGCGCTCCATGCGCCCGGGCACCGGCTGCAGCGCCGCGCAGGCCTGCACGGCGCGCGCCAGCGGCACGCCCAGCGCGCGCATCGCGGCCAGCACGCCCAGCAGGTTGGAGACGTTGTATTCGCCGATCACCGCGGTGTGGAGCACCTGGCGCTCCGCGCCTTCGACGACGGTGAAGCGCAGGCCGGCGTCGCCAAAGCGGATGCCCTCGGCATGCAGGCGCGCGCCGGGGCGCAGCGAGACGCTCCACAGGTCAAGCCCGCGCCCCGCCAGCGTCGCATGCAGCGCGGCGCCGTGCGCGTCGTCGGTGTTGACCACCACCGCCTGCAGGCCGGGCCAGTCGAACAGCGCCGCCTTGGCCTGCCAGTAGGATGCCATGCTGCCGTGGTAGTCGAGGTGGTCCTGCGTGAAATTGGTGAAAACGGCGACGCGGATGTGCGTGCCCGCGAGCCGGTGCTCGGCCAGCCCGATGGAGGAGGCCTCGATGGCGCAGGTGCGCGCGCCGGCGTCGGCAAACCCGCGGAAGGCGCGCTGCAAGCGCACCGGGTCGGGCGTGGTCATGCCCGTGGTTTCGAGCTGCGGCGCGGCGCCCGCCACCACAGCCATGCCCAAAGTGCCCACCAGCGCACACGGGGCAAGCGCTGGCAGCTCGCTTTTCGATAGCGCTCCGGCCAGCCACCAGGCGCTGCTGGTCTTGCCGTTGGTGCCGGTGAAGGCCACCACGGCGAGCGCCTGCGAGGGCCTGCCGAACCACTGCGCCGCGATCTCGCCAGTGGCGGCCTTCAGCCCCAGCAGCGCCGCCATGTGTTCGCCGCGCAAGCCAAAGGGCTCGGCACCGGCCTGCTCGACCAGGCAGGCCGCGGCGCCGCGCGCCAGGGCATCGGCCACGTGGGCGCGGCCATCGGTCGCGGCGCCGGGCCAGGCGATGAAGCCATCGCCGGGGGCGACCTGGCGGCTGTCGGTCTGCAGCGTGCCCGTGACGCGCGCGCGCAGCCACTCAACGGCCTGGGTGGCGTTGTCGAGCCGGTGCATCACAGCGTCTCCTCGACCACGTCGGCGACGATCTGCGGCTTGACTTCCATGTCGGGCTGCACGCCCATCATGCGCAATGTCTGCTGCACCACTTCGCTGAACACCGGGGCGGCCACGGTGCCGCCGTAGTAGGTGCCGTTGTTGGGTTCGTCGACCATCACGGCGACGATGATGCGCGGCTTGTCGATGGGGGCCATGCCGGTGAACCAGGCGCGGTACTTGCCCGACGCATAGGTCTTGCCGACCTGCTTGCGCGCCGTGCCCGATTTGCCGCCCACCGAATACCCCTGGGTCTGTGCGCGCTGGCCGGTGCCGCCCGGGCCGGCGGCCATGTGCAGCATCTTGCGCACTTCGGCCGCGGTGCGCGCAGAAAACACCGGCACGCCGGCGGCAGGCTGGTCGCTTTTGAGCATGGTGGCTGGAATGATCTGGCCGTCGTGCGCAAACACCGTGTACGAACGCGCCATCTGAAACATGCTGGCCGAGAGGCCATAGCCGTACGACATCGTGGCCTGCTCGATCGGGCGCCAGGTCTTGTAGGGCCGTAGCTTGCCGCTCACGGCGCCCGGGAAGGCGATCTGCGGCTTCTGCCCAAAGCCGGCGGCCGAGAACGTCTCCCACATCTCGCGCGCCGGCATCTGCATGGCCAGCTTGGTCGTGCCGACGTTGCTCGAGGTCTGGATCACGCCTTCCACCGTCAGCACGCCATGGTTGCGCGTGTCGGAGATGGTGGAGCCGGTGATGGTGATGCGCCCCGGGCTGGTGTCGACGATGGTGCCGGGGCGCACGCGCCCGCTCTCGAGCGCCAGGCCAATGGTGAACGGCTTGATGGTCGATCCCGGCTCGAAGGTGTCGGTGAGCGCGCGGTTGCGCAGCTGTTCGCCGGTCAGGTTGCTGCGCTTGTCGGGCACGTAGCTCGGGTAGTTGGCCAGCGCGAGCACCTCGCCCGTGATGGCGTCGAGCACGACCACGGTGCCGGCCTTGGCCTTGTGCGCAATCACCTGGTCGCGCAGCTTCTGGTAGGCAAAGAACTGCACCTTGCTGTCGATCGACAGCTGCATGTCGCGCCCGTCCATGGGCGGCACCGTTTCGCCCACGCCTTCGACGACACGGCCCAGGCGGTCCTTGATGACGCGGCGCGAGCCGGCCTTGCCCGCCAGCTGGTCGTTGAAGGCCAGCTCCATGCCTTCCTGGCCCTTGTCTTCGACGTTGGTGAAACCGACCACGTGCGCCGCCGATTCGCCTTCGGGGTACTGGCGCTTGTATTCCTTGCGCTGGTAGATGCCCTTGATGCCGAGCGCGGCAATCTGCTGGCCTACGTCCCAGTCGAGCTGGCGCTTGACCCAGACGAAGCTCTTGTCCTCATCGGCCAGCTTGGCGTTCAAAGCGGCCAGTGGCATGTCCATGAGCCTGGCCAACTGCGGAAGCTTGGCGCGCACCTCGGCGTCCTGCAGGTCCACGTCTTCGGGAATGGCCCAGATGCTCGCGGCCGGCACGCTGGACGCCAGGATCAGGCCGTTGCGGTCGAGGATCTTGCCGCGGTTGGCCGGCAGCTCCAGCGTGCGTGCAAAGCGCACCTCGCCCTGGCGCTGGAAGAAGTCGTTGCCCACCACCTGCACGTAGGCGGCACGCGCGCCCAGGCCGGCAAAGCCCAGCGCGATCAGCGCCACGATGAGCTTGCTGCGCCACACGGGCGTCTTGCTCGCCAGCAGCGGGCTGGACGTATAGAGCACGCTGCGGCTCATGGGCGCGCCCCCGGCGCTGGAGCACCCGGCGGCGCTGCGGCGGGCGCGGGATCGGAGACGTACTGCGTGATCGCGGGCGTGGCGGTGCGCATCTGCAGTTGCGCCCGCGCCAGTGCCTCCACGCGCAGCGGCGTGGCCTGCGCGCGCTTTTCGACGCGCAGGCGCTCGTGCTCGGTCTCCAGGCGCCGCGCCTCGCCCACCGCACGGTCGAGCTCGGTGTACAGCAGGCGCGACTCGTACTGGGTGCGCACCAGGTACAGGCTGCTGGCCAACACCGCCAGCAACAGCACGACGTTGAGCCGCATCATGTGCGCCCCTTGCGGCGGCGCGCGCGCGGCGCTGCCGCCAGGAGCGGACCGGACACAAAGCAGCGCGGCACGCCTGGCCTCATGCCGGCACCTCGGTGCGCTCGGCCACGCGCATCACGGCGCTGCGCGCGCGCGGGTTGGCGGCCACTTCCGCAGCGCTCGGCTTGATGCGCGCCAGCGCCCTCAGGCGCATGGCCTTGGGCGGCGCAAACGGCGCGCGCCGGTCGTACACCTCTTTCGAGTGCTCGGCGATGAACTGCTTGACGATGCGGTCTTCGAGCGAATGGAAGCTGATCACCACCAGGCGCCCGCCCGGCTGCAGCACCGAAAGGCTGGCCTCTAACGCCTGCTGCAGCTCTTCGAGCTCGGCGTTGATGAAAATCCGAAAAGCCTGAAAGGTGCGCGTGGCCGGGTTCTGGCCCGCTTCGCGGGTCTTGACCGCGCCAGCCACGAGATCGGCCAGCTCGGCGGTGGTCGCGAGGGGGCCGCGCTCTTGCCGGCGCGCAACAATCGCCTTTGCAATGGGGCCAGCAAACCGTTCTTCACCGTATTCACGTATCACCTCCGCAATCTGCCCCACTTCGGCGCTGGCGAGCCACTGGGCCACGCTTTCGCCGCGCGTGGTGTCCATGCGCATGTCCAGCGGGCCGTCGAACCGGAAACTGAATCCGCGCCCCGGGCTGTCGATCTGCGGCGAGCTCACGCCCAGGTCGAGCAGCACCCCGGCGGCACTGGCAGGCGGCAGGTCGGCGAGCTGGCGAAAGCCCTGGTGGCGAATCGAAAAACGCGCATCGGGGATGCGCGCTGCTTCGGCGATGGCCTCGGGGTCCTTGTCAAAGGCCACAAGGCGCCCCTGCGCGCCAAGCCGTGAGAGGATGCGCCGCGAATGGCCGCCCCGCCCAAACGTAGCATCGATCCAGGTTCCTGCCGGCGCTGCATCGGCGCCGCCGAGCAAGGCATCGACCGCTTCATCGAGCAGCACGGTGGTGTGTCGTAGTTCTGCGTTCACGTGCGCCTTCAGAAAGAAAAGTCCTTGAAGACGTCGGGCATCTCGCCTTGCATGGCCTGGGCCTCTTGCGCGTCGTAGGTGCCCTTGTCCCAAAGCTCGAAATGGTTGCCCATGCCCAGCAGCATGGTCTCGCGGCTGATGCCCGCGGCCTGGCGCAGTTCGGGGGACACCAGCACCCGGGCGGTGGCGTCCATCTCCACATCCATCGCATTGCCCAGGAAGATGCGCTTCCACCACTGGGCGGACATGGGCAGCTGGGCCACGCGCTCACGGAATTTCTCCCACTCGGGGCGCGGAAAAATCATGAGGCAGCCGTGCGGGTGCTTGGTGATCGTCAGCTGGCCCGCGGCGGTCGCGCTCAAGACGTCACGGTGCCGGGTCGGCACAGACAGCCGCCCCTTGGCATCCAGACTCAGCGATGAAGCCCCTTGGAACACAGACAGACACCCCAGCTTGTTTGTTGATGCGACGGACGCCAGACAGCGCAACAACGGGCGTTTCACCACTTAATTGCACTTTTTTGCACTGTAGCAGGAAAAGCGCCCCACGCGGCAGTGCGCCAACATCTTCTTGCAATGAAATCAACAACTTAGCCAGGAAATGGCAGGCGCCAAAAAGGCAAGGAAAGGCAAAATCCTTTACAGGATGGGCAGTTAGCGGCGGCTGTGCAAGTAAGTCCTCAAGCCTGGGGGGTCGGCCTGCAGGCCGCCGCGTGTTACTAGCTGTACCCGACGCACACCCTGCCCAACGCGGCAGCGCCCGTCGGCGCTCAAAGGATGTAGCGCGACAGGTCCTCGTCCTGGCTCAACGCCCGCAGCCGCTCGTCGACGTAGGCGCTGTCCACGCGCAGCGTCTGGCCGGCGCGGTGGGCCGCGTCGAAGCTGACCTCGTCGAGCAGGCGCTCCATCACGGTGGAGAGGCGGCGCGCGCCGATGTTCTCCGTGCGCTCGTTGACCTCGAAGGCGATCTGCGCCAGGCGCGTGATGCCCTCGGGCAGGAATTCCAGCGCCACGCCCTCGGTGGCCAGCAGCGCCTGGTACTGCTTGACGAGCGAGGCGTGCGTCTGCGTGAGGATGGCCTCGAAGTCCTGCACCGACAGCGACTCGAGCTCGACGCGGATCGGGAAACGCCCCTGCAGCTCGGGAATCAGGTCGCTGGGCTTGGCCAGGTGGAACGCCCCCGAAGCGATGAACAGGATGTGGTCGGTGCGCACCATGCCGTACTTGGTCGACACGGCTGTGCCCTCGACCAGCGGCAGCAGGTCGCGCTGCACCCCCTGGCGCGACACGTCCGCGCCGCTGCTCTCCTGGCGGGCGGCCACCTTGTCGATCTCGTCGATGAAGACGATGCCGTTCTGTTCGGCGCTGGCGATGGCGCGGACCTTGATTTCTTCCTCGTTGACCAGCTTGCCGGCCTCTTCATCGATGAGCAGTTTGCGCGCCTCTGCGATCTTGAGCTTGCGTGTGCGGCGCTTCTCCTGCCCCATCTGGCTGAAGACGCCGCGCAACTGCTCGGCCATCTCCTCCATGCCCTGCGGGCCCATGATCTCGAGCTGCGGCCGGGCGTCGGCCACGTCGATCTCGACCTCCTTGTCGTCGAGCTGGCCTTCGCACAGTTTCTTGCGGAACACCTGGCGTGCCGCGCTCTCGGCCGGGGGCTCGGCGTCGGCCGTGCGCGCGGCCGGAAGCAGCGCATCGAGGATGCGCTCCTCGGCCGCGTCTTCGGCGCGCGCGCGCACGCGCTGCACCTGGGCCTGGCGCTCCTGCTTGACGGCGATCTCGGCCAGGTCGCGGACGATGGCGTCCACATCCTTGCCCACGTAGCCCACTTCGGTGAACTTGGTGGCCTCGACCTTGATGAACGGGGCCTGCGCCAGGCGCGCCAGGCGCCGCGCGATCTCGGTCTTGCCCACCCCCGTGGGGCCGATCATGAGGATGTTCTTGGGCGTGATTTCCTGGCGCAGCCCCTCGGGCACCTGCTGGCGGCGCCAGCGGTTGCGCAGCGCAATGGCCACGGCGCGCTTGGCGCTGGCCTGTCCGACAATGTGCTTGTCGAGCTCGGAGACGATTTCCTGGGGGGTCATCGAAGACATGCAAAACCTTTGATGAAATAGGCCTCTAACGCTTGCTCATAAAGCGCTGACAGCTATCAAATGAATAGTATTCGAAACCGGTAGCGCGGCAGCCGGAACGGCGTGCGCGCGCGCCACTACAGCGTCTCGATGGTGTGGTTCATGTTGGTGTAGATGCACAGCTGGCCGGCGATCTCGAGCGATTTCTTCACCACCTCCTGCGCGGACAGGTCGGTGTTCTCGATCAAGGCCTTGGCGGCCGACTGCGCATAGACGCCGCCCGATCCGATGGCGACGATGCCCTGCTCGGGCTCGAGCACATCGCCATTGCCGGTGATGATGAGCGAGGCGTCCAGGTCGGCCACGGCCAGCATGGCCTCGAGGCGGCGCAGCACGCGGTCGGTGCGCCAGTCCTTGGTCAGCTCGATGGCGGCGCGCACCAGGTGGCCCTGGTGCTTTTCGAGCTTGGCCTCGAAGCGCTCGAACAGCGTGAAGGCATCGGCCGTGGCACCGGCAAAGCCGGCCAGCACCTTGCCGTGGTGGAGTTTGCGCACCTTGCGCGCCGTGCCCTTGACCACCACGTTGCCCAGGGTGACCTGGCCGTCACCGCCAATGGCCACCTGCACGCCCTCGGGCGTCTGGCGGCGCACGCTGAGGATGGTGGTGCCGTAGAAAATGCGGGAATCGCTGTGTTGTTCCATAGCGGGCACACATGGGGGCGGGCCGCCCGCTTTCAAGCGGGGCGCCGCAGCGGGGCTCTCAGTTCTTGCGCGGAACGATGCGCGCGTGTTCGCTCACACCGATCACGTTGAACAGCACCGCCACGAGCCGGTGCAGGTTGCGAAATTGCACCACGCGGCCCTGGGCCTGCTGCTGCGCCGCCCAGTTGAGCACCGAACCCGCGGCGGAAAAATCGATGCGGATCAGGCACTCGCAGGGCACGACCAGCGGCTCGCCCGGGCGATCCTGGGCGTCGAGCGCGGCGAGCGCGGCACTGGCGTCGCCTTCGATGTGCCCCCGGAGCCCGGGCACGCCGTCCGGCGCGGCCGCCAGGGGCCCGTCCGCGCCTTCGCCGGGGTGCGGGGCCAGCAGGTCGTGCGCCGGATCGTCCAGCGCCACATCCGCGCCGCCGCCGTCAGGGGCAGCGCTGCAGGCGCAGCGCGGTGCGGACCAGGAAGGCGGCGAGACCTCGTAGGTCACGCAGTAATCGAGCGCCACGAGCTCGAACTCGTCGGGCCGTCCCATGCAGCGCAGTGCTGCCATGCGCAGCCGCCACCACTCGGGGTTGGCCCTGCGGTCGCCCGACTGGGTGTGGGCCTGCAGCAGGGCCTCGAGCGCGGGCGCGCCCGTCAAGGCAATGTGGACGTCCTGCTCGGCCCAGCGCAAAAACTCGTTGGCCAGCGCAGGCAGTGCAGCTTCGTCGATGTCGACCAGGCGCGACCAGTCCAGGCACCAGGGCGACGCGGCGCGCAGCAACGCGGCCTGCAGCGCGGCCACCGACTGCAGCGTCAGCACGGACGGCGCGTTCCAGCTGACATCGCGCCGCGCCGCAACGGCCCCCGGCGGTGCCGCTCCCAGGCCCAGTTGCTCGGGAATGGAAAACCACAAGGGCGCGGAGCGGTCGAAGCGCGCCGCGAAATCCAGCGCGAGGCTGTCGAAACTGTCTTGCTGACCGGTGGCGCGGTAGAGGTCGAACAGCGCCATCCAGATCTCGAACTGCTGTGCTGCGTCGTCGCCGGCATGCTGTGCCAGCACCTCCCTCAAGCCGGCTTCGGCACCGGCGTGGTCGCCGTTGGCGAACCGGATGGCCGCTTCTTCGAGATCGGGTTCGTGCACGAATACCTCCAGTTCGAGGGACGGCGAGGCCTGCGCGCCCGGCGTCCCGTCCGCAGGCTGCGGCGCGGACACGGCACCAAACCCGCTGAGGCACATGCTGTCGTCGGCAAACAGCGGGGCGGCGGCGGCCTGGGGTTCGAGGTGCAGTGGCATGGACGCCGGCGCGGTGGGGGCGAAGGCCGCCCCCTCCCCTGCCGCTGCGCAGTCGGCGCCCGGCGCTGTCAGGCCGGCGGACGGGGTATCGGGCGGGGAAGGGGCACGGCCCACCGGCTTGCCTTTCCACCACTGCATCGACATCTGCGCCTCGATCTCATCGATTTTCTGGATGGTCACGGCCCGTTCGCCGGGCGAGGTCAGGCTGCTCTGGAACAACGAGGGGCGTGCTGCGGAATCCTCGATGCGCTGGCCCGCCAACGCGTCGCGCTGGCGCAGCTTGCGCAACTGATCGAACTCGCGGCGGCGCACAAAGTCGTTGCGCCGCTTGCGTTCGATCATCTCCTTGAGCATTTGCTTGCTGTACTGGCTTTCGCGGTCGGCGTCGATGGAGTCGAGATCGCCCCAGTTGACCGTCGGGTTGCGCACAAACCGCACCACCTTGGACAGCAGTCCACCGGGGGAAGCTTCTTCCTTGCTCATGCAGCGTCAAGACGTCGGGTGCGCAAGCATGCCAGGCGCCGTCAGTCACCAAACATTTTTTGCTTGAGCTCGCGGCGCTGCTGCGCTTCCAGCGACAGCGTCGCCGTGGGGCGGGCCAGCAGGCGGCCCACGCCGATGGGCTCGCCGGTCTCGTCGCAGTAGCCATAGTCGCCGGAATCGATGCGGGCAATGGACTGTTCGATCTTCTTGAGCAGCTTGCGCTCGCGGTCGCGCGTGCGCAGCTCCAGCGCGTGCTCTTCCTCGATCGTGGCGCGGTCGGCCGGGTCGGGAACGACCACGGTGTCCTCGCGCAGGTTCTCGGTGGTCTGGCCGGCGCTTTGGTGGATGTCCTGCTTGAGCAGCACCAGCTTGTGCCGGAAGAACGCCAGCTGCTGCTCGTTCATGTATTCGCTGTCGGGCATGGCCAGAACTTCGGCGTCGCTCAGCTCATCAACCGGCTTGGTTTTCCAGTTGTTGGCCAGTTTGGCGTCTTTCTTGGGGCTGCCCATGGGGGGCGACACTTGCATGGTGGAGGGCATGGTGTTGGTATAGCTTGCTTTGGCCGCAGTGGAGGCCACCGACTGCGCCATGGATGGTACGGTCAATTGCGCCAGACGTGAAGAAGGCCGGGTGCTGCGCACGGGCGCCGCTGCGGCGCTGGGCGCGGCCACAGCCTTGGCGTGCGGCTGGGCGGTCGCCGTTTTGGCGGGCGCCGCGGGGGCGGCACGTGCAGCAGACTTCGCTGGCACCTTGGCGACGGGCGTTTTTGCCCCAGTCGTCGACACCTTGGCAGTGGCCTTGGATTTGCTGGTTTCAGCTTTCAATTCCTGTCTCCTCACAGTACGGGCGGGCCCGCAGACACAGGGCGTGCTGGCGGGCGGGTGGGTGGTAAGCCCCTCTATTTACCGGGGCGCGATTGTATCGGCCCGGGCTGACAGCAGCCCCTGCGTTGCGCAATACCCACAAAGGGGCGGCTCGCCCGGGCACGCACGTCACACCAGGCACTGCTGCAGACCCTGCACCAGAATGTCCTGGGGCAGGTCGATGCCGATGAACACCATCTTGCTGCTGCGCTCCTCGCCTTCGGCCCATGCGGGCCCCAGGTCGCTGCCCATGAGCTGGTGCACGCCCTGGAAGATCACCTTGCGGTCGGTGCCGAGCATGTTCAGCACGCCCTTGTAGCGCAGCATGCGCGGGCCGTAGATGTTGACGATGGCGCCGAGGAAGTCTTCGAGCTTGGCCGGATCGAACGGGCGCTCGGCGCGGTAGACGAAGCTCTTGACGTCGTCATCGTGGTGGTGATGGTGGCCATGCCCGTGGCCTTCCTGGTGCGACGGATGGCTGCAATGCGCACCATGCACGTGGTCATGGTCATGGTCATGGTCATGGTCATGGTCATGGTCATGATCATGATCATGGTCGTCGTGGTCATGGCCGTGCGCCGCCGCGTCCTCCTTGAGGAAATCGGGGTCGATGTCGAGCTTGGCGTTCAGGTTGAAGCCGCGCAGGTCCAGCACCTCGGCCAGCGGCACCTCGCCGAAATGCACGGCCTTGATGGGCGCGCGCGGGTTCATGTGCTTCAGGCGGTGGACCAGCGCGTCGGTCTCGCCGGCGCCCACCAGGTCGGTCTTGGACAGGAAGATCTGGTCGGCAAAGCCCACTTGGCGGCGCGCCTCCTGGCGGTCGTTGAGCTGCCGGGGCGCATGCACGGCGTCGACCAGCGTGATGATGGAGTCGAGCAAATAGGACTCGGCGATCTCCTCGTCCATGAAGAAGGTCTGCGCCACGGGGCCGGGGTCGGCCAGGCCCGTGGTCTCGATGACCACGCGGTCGAAATCGAGCAGGCCCTTGCGGCGCTTCGCCGCGAGCAGCTGCAGCGTCTCGCGCAGGTCCTCGCGGATCGTGCAGCAGATGCAGCCGTTGCTCATCTGCACGATCTGCTCTTTCGATTCGGTGACCAGGATGTCATTGTCGATGTTTTCCTCGCCAAACTCGTTCTCGATCACGGCGATCTTCTGGCCATGCGCTTCGCTGAGCAGGCGCTTGAGCAGCGTGGTCTTGCCCGAGCCCAGGAAGCCGGTGAGGATGGTGGTGGGGATGAGGGACATGGAGAAGCCTTGGAATGCGAAGTGCCGCAGGCACGGTCTGAGGGTGCGGGGAGCCCGACAAGCGAGGGAGTTTAGCGGCGAACCCATGCACCGTCAGAAGCGTGCCGGGCAACCCTGCCCGTTCATCACAGGGCCCAAGCCAATTGAAACCAAATGCATATTTGTGCAATATGTTGCTACTGCCCTTGACGGACTGGCAGCCGCGATCGTTCAGCCCATACACCGAAGACTTGGCATGCGCTTGAGTGACATCAGAATTTCTGTGCGTTTGGTTCTTGGTTTTGGCCTGATGGCTGTGCTGCTCGTGCAGCTGGGCGGCTCTGCGCTCTTGCGGGTCGGAAGCATGAGCGATGCCTTTGGCCTGGTGGCGCACGACCGGTACCCCAAAGTCATGGAACTCCAAGCGGTCAAGGAAAACCTCGCGGCCGTCGAAGACGCGCTGAGCCATCTGCTGCTGATCGACAACCCGGCCGATCTCCAGCAGCAGCACGCCCTGATTGGCGCCAAGCGCCAGGAAAGCAGCCAGATACTGGACCGGCTGCAGCCGCAGATCCGGTCGGCGCAAGGAAAGGCGGCCTTCGACAGGATCCTCCAGGCCCGCAACGTGTACAGCCAGGCGCAAAACCGCTTCATCGACCTGGTGGCGGCAGGCAACAGGGACGAAGCGCGCACGGTGCGGCTCCATGGCATGCCGGCCTTGCGCACGGCCTATGCCGATGCGCTCGATGGGTCGGTGAAATACCAGCAGACGCTGATGGACGCCTCGATCCAGGAAGCCGCTGACGCAGTCAGCAGCCTGCGCATCACCATCTGGGCCACCCTGGGGTTTGCGCTGGTCGCTGCCGTGCTGATGGCGCAGTGGATTGTCCGCTCCATCACCGAGCCGCTGCGCGAGGCCGTGGACCTGTCCCGGGCCGTTGCGGCGGGCGACCTGAGCCGCTCCATCCACGCCTCGGGCAACAACGAGACCGCGCAGCTGCTGCACGCGCTCAAGGACATGCAGGCCGGTTTGGTGCGGGTCGTCGGCAGTGTGCGCGAGGGCTCGGAGAGCGTGGCTGCGGCCAGCGCGCAGATCGCCCAGGGCAACCGCGACCTGTCGGCCCGCACCGAGCAGCAGGCCAGCGCCCTGGAGCAAACGGCAGCGTCCATGGAGGAACTCAACTCCACCGTGCGGCAAAACGCCGACAACGCGCGCCAGGCCAACCAATTGGCCATGAATGCATCGACCGTGGCCACGCAAGGCGGCGAGGCGGTGGCCGACGTGGTGCGCACCATGAAGGACATCAACGACAGCTCGAACCGCATCTCCGACATCATTGGCGTCATCGACGGCATTGCCTTCCAGACCAACATCCTCGCGCTCAACGCCGCCGTCGAGGCGGCGCGCGCCGGCGAGCAGGGGCGTGGCTTTGCCGTCGTGGCCGCCGAGGTGCGCAGCCTGGCCGGGCGCTCGGCAGAGGCGGCCCGCGAGATCAAGGGCCTGATCGGCACCAGCGTGGACCGCGTGGAACTGGGCACGGCCCAGGTCGACCGGGCCGGCCAGACCATGGCCGAGGTGGTCACCGCCATCCGGCGCGTGACCGACATCGTGGGCGAGATCAGCGCCGCCAGCTCTGAGCAAAGCGAGGGCGTGCAGCAGGTCAGCGAAGCCGTCACGCAGATGGACCAGGTGACCCAGCAGAATGCCGCCCTGGTCGAAGAGATGGCGGCGGCCGCCGCCAGCCTCAACCTCCAGGCGCGCGACCTGGTGGACACGGTGTCGACCTTCAAGCTTGCCGCGCACGCCGGCGCGCCGGCCCCCCGCAGCACGGCGCGCACCGCGCCGTTGCCCACGCCAGC
>NZ_MWOK01000049.1 GCF_012932145.1 Acidovorax sp. SRB_14
TCTCGCTCAAGCCGAGACGCTACATTGCGAATAGCCGTGTCCTGAAATACGGGGGCAAGATCACCTGGCCGATTAGGTGGGCTCGGACATGGTTCTGCTGCTAACGCAGGGCCTCGGTCAGCACGTCAGGTCTGTTACGGATCCGACCGAAGGAGATGAGATACCCGGTCCGAAGTCATGCTCAAAATCAGCGTCTCGACGGCTGATATAGGCCCGTTGCTGCCGTTCGAGCTTCATCGTCATATGTCTGCTGTGCAGCGATTGCTGTCGGCCGAGTTTGTCGATTGGATTCACGATATCTGCCACAAAGCGGTCAGTGGCATGCGCAGGGTTTGGTCAATCCATGTCTGGCCTGATGTTGCCCCCGTATTCCCGGCCCCGCCTTATTCGCAATAAAGCGCCTGGTCAGTCACC
>NZ_MWOK01000034.1 GCF_012932145.1 Acidovorax sp. SRB_14
CGCATCGGCGGGGGCGACAGCGGCCGCAGGCGCGGGCGGCGGCGGGGTTTGCGCGGGCGTGGTGGCGGCGGTGCACAGCAGCACCAGGCCCAGGGCACAGGAAAGAAGTCTGGGGGTCATGGCAAGGCCTCGCATTCGGTGGAAGGACGGGGTGGGGTGGTCAGACGGCAGCGCTGCCGGTCTCGCCGGTGCGGATGCGCACCACCTGCTCCAGGCCGGTCACGAAGATCTTGCCGTCGCCGATCTTGCCGGTGCGTGCGGCGGTCTCGATGGCCTCGATGACGCGCTCGGCGAGTTCGTCGGGCACGGCGGCCTCGATCTTCACCTTGGGCAGAAAGTCGACCACGTATTCGGCGCCACGGTAGAGCTCGGTGTGGCCCTTTTGCCGGCCAAAGCCCTTGACCTCGGTCACCGTGATGCCTTGCACGCCGATGTCCGAGAGCGCCTCGCGCACCTCGTCGAGCTTGAAGGGCTTGATGATGGCAGTCACCATTTTCATTTGGAGATCCTCCGAAAAAGGGCGGCGCTGCCGCCCGGGTGGATGGGGTTACAACGTCTTGGTCAGCGAGACCACCAGCCGCGCCTTGTTGCCGTCGCCAAAGAACGCCTTGTGGTTGGCGCCCACCACCGCGGCGCCGAGCGCGAGGCCGCCGCCGAAGTCGTAGGCGCCGCCCACGCTGTAGTCCACGTAGTGCGGCACGCCCAGGCGGTGGATGTCGCTGGCGAAGCGCGTGTAGCCGACCGAGGCCTTGAGCGTGGTCTGCGGCGCGATCTCCTGGGCATAGGCGAGGTTCAGGTACCCGGTGTTGCGCCCCTTCAGGCCCGAGCCCGCCTGCGCGCCGGCCCAGCCGAAGTAGTCCCTGGAGACGGTGTGCGAGTACTTGGCCGTGAGCGGCCCGAAGCTCGCCGCGCCGTAGAGCTCGGTGGTGTTGCCCTGGCGGTTGCCGGGGTAGACATAGGTCAGCGCGCCCAGGTCCAGGTCCATGCCGCCGGCCTTGAATTTGTAGCCGCCGTAGAGGTCGGCTTCGAGCGAGTTGCCGGGCAGCCAGTCCACGCTCGAGTTCCAGTTGCCCACATACCAGCCCGTGTCGCCGAACGCATAGTCGAAGCCGCCCTGCAGCGCAGGCTTGACGGCGCGCTGCCGCGACGTGTCCTGGTCCTGCCCGCGGAATTTGTAGTTGCTGGTCAGGCCCAGGTTGGCGGTGAGCTGGGCACTGGCGAACAGCGGCAGCGCGGCGGCAAGGGCAAGGCCGAAGGTCATGGCGGGGCTGCGGATCATGGTTTCTCCTGGTGGACGGGGTGGGGACGGCCTGTTTAAGCACGGACCGTGCCATGCCGTTTGCGCCCCCGCGCCGGCGTGTGCGCCCCGATGGCGCGCTGCACAGCAGGTACATTGGCGGGGCCTGCCGGCGCGGCGCGCACCCTGCTGGTGCACGGCGCGCTCCGGGCTCCCGCGCGACCGCCACAACGCACTGATCTGGGGAGAAACACGCTCATGAGTCTTGCTCTGGTGCAAAGCCGCGCCCTGCTGGGGCTGCAGGCCCCGCCCGTCACCGTCGAGGTGCATCTGGCCAACGGCCTGCCCAGCTTCACGCTGGTCGGCCTGGCCGATGTGGAGGTCAAGGAGGCGCGCGAGCGCGTGCGCTCGGCGCTGCAGAACGCGGGGCTGGAGTTTCCGCACAACAAGCGCATCACCGTCAACCTGGCGCCGGCCGACCTGCCCAAGGACTCGGGGCGCTTTGACCTGCCGATCGCGCTCGGCATCCTGGCCGCGAGCGGGCAGATCGAGGGCGCGCGCCTGGCGGGCTACGAGTTCGCCGGCGAGCTCTCGCTGTCGGGCGAGCTGCGTCCGGTGCGCGGCTCGCTGGCCACCAGCCTAGCCCTGCGCAACGGCCAGATCGCGGCGCAGCTGGTGCTGCCCCCGGGCAGCGCCGAAGAGGCGGCCCTGGTGCCCGAGGCCCAGGTCTGGCGCGCGCGCCACCTGCTCGATGTGGTGCGCCAGTTCCTGCCGCCGGGCAGCGGCGCAGCCGATGGCCCGGCCGATGCGCCACCGGACGGCGGCTGGGCGCGCCTGTCGGCCCAGCCGCTGCAGGCCACGGGCAGCTATGCCGACCTGGCCGACGTCAAGGGCCAGGCCGGTGCCAAGCGCGCGCTGGAGATCGCCGCCGCCGGCAACCACAGCCTGCTGCTGGTGGGGCCGCCGGGCTCGGGCAAGTCCATGCTGGCGCAGCGCTTTGCCGGCGTGCTGCCCGCCATGACCGTCGACGAGGCGCTCGAGAGCGCGGCCGTGGCGAGCCTCACGGGCCGCTTTGCGCTGTCGCACTGGGCGCTGCGCCCGACCTGCAGCCCGCACCACACGGCCAGCGCAGTGGCGCTGGTGGGTGGCGGCTCGCCGCCGCGCCCGGGCGAGATCTCGCTCGCTCACCACGGCGTGCTGTTTTTGGACGAACTTCCGGAATTTCCGCGCGCCGCGCTCGAAGCGCTGCGCGAACCGCTCGAGACCGGCCACATCACCATCGCGCGGGCGGCGCAGCGCGCCGACTTCCCGGCGCGCTTTCAGATGGTGGCCGCGATGAACCCCTGCCCCTGCGGCTACCGGGGCGCAGCGCAGCGCGCTTGCCGCTGCTCGCCCGAGCAGGTAGCGCGCTACCAAGGCAAGCTCAGCGGCCCGCTGCTCGACCGCATCGACCTGCACATCGAAGTGCCCGCCCTGCCCGCCCACGAGCTGCTGGGCGCACCGCCCGGCGAAGGCACGGCCGCCATCCGCGAGCGCGTGGCGCAGGCGCGCCAGCGTTCTACCCAGCGCCAGGGCTGCGCCAACCAGGCGCTGCAAGGCCAGGCCATCGACACGCATGTGCTGCTCGACCCCGCCGCCGCCCAGTTCCTGCAGACCGCGGCAGCCCGCCTGGGCTGGTCCGCGCGCGCCACGCACCGCGCCCTCAAGGTGGCGCGCACCATCGCCGACCTGGCGGGCGCGCAGCACACGCAGGTGGCGCACGTGGCGGAGGCGATGCAGTACCGCAGCATGCTGCGCGGCGCATAGCGTTCGACGCGTCGACAAGCAAGCCCGCGCCAGCGGCCCGGCCCAGCCTGCTCAGGATCTACCCAGGAGTGGCAGCGTCTGAAGCTTCGTGACCGTCTTCTGCGGCCGCCACACCCTCCTCGTCCAGGCGCTGCATGTTGCCCAGCAGCTTGAGCAGGTAATGCAGCGTGTGCGCCATGTCCCCCACGGAAAAACCCGCCAGCGCCTGCCCGTAATAGCGGCGGATGTTGGGCTGCGCCTCGTTCACCCAGACCTCCCGCCCCGATTCCGTCATGGTGATGCGCCGTGACCGGCGATCCCGGCCGTCCGGCGCACTGCCCAGGTGACCGTCCCGCTCCATGCGGCTGATCAGGCCCGAGAGGTTTTGCCGGCTCACCATCAGGTAGCGGGCCAGATCTCCCACGCTCATGCCGTCCGCCGCTTCGGGGCGCGACAGCGCCCCCAGCACGGCCCATTGCTGCGTGGTCAGCCCCTGCGCCTCGACCGCCCGGGTGCCCGTTTTATGCAACATGTTTGCACATTGATACAAACGAAAGAACAAACGGTTGGCCAGCTCCATCTTCGCAATGTCGCTGTTTTCTTGAGGGTTTACCACTATTTTTCCTTGAATTTTTTGCTTGCACCGCGCTCGACACCGTCCTAATATACGTCAATGTATTGACGCATATGGCTGCAAACTTCCCATACGGCCCTCAGCATAGCAACCCGGATTGCACCCACAGACCCCACGGAGAAACCCATGCAAAGATTTGACGGCAAAACAGTGATCGTGACCGGCGGCGGCGGCGGCATCGGCGGAGCGGCCTGCCGCCGCTTTGCCCGCGAGGGCGCCCGGGTGGCGGTGTTCGACATGAACCTGGCGGCCGCCGAGAAGGTGGCCGCCGACATCCGCGCCGGCGGGGGCCAGGCGGCCGCGTTCCAGTGCGACATCACGCAGCGCCCCCAGGTCGATGCGGCGGTGGCTGGCGCCGAAGCCCAGCTCGGTCCCATCGATGTGCTGGTCAACAACGCCGGCTGGGACGTGTTCAAGCCCTTCACCAAAACGGTTCCCGCAGAGTGGGACCGGCTCATCGCCATCAACCTCACGGGAGCGCTGCACATGCACCACGCGGTGCTGCCGGGCATGGTCGAACGCAAAGCCGGCCGCATCGTCAACGTGGCGTCCGACGCCGCGCGCGGCGGCTCCTCGGGCGAGGCCGTCTACGCCGCCTGCAAGGGCGGTCTGGTGGCGCTGTCCAAGACCCTGGCGCGGGAACACGCGCGCCAGGGCATCACCGTCAACGTGGTCTGCCCCGGCCCCACCGACACCGCCTTGCTGGCCGGCGTGGCCGAAGGCGCGCGCGACCCTGCCAAGCTGATCGACGCCTTCAAGAGCGCCATTCCGCTGGGCCGCCTGGGCCAGCCCGACGACCTGGCCAGTGCCATCGCCTTCTTCGGCAGCGACGACGCCTCCTTCATCACCGGCCAGGTCATCAGCGTCTCCGGCGGCCTGACCATGCACGGCTGAGCCCTGCCCACCCTTTCTTCTCCCCGAAAGAACACCATGAATTTCGAAGACATCCTGTACGAAGTGCGCAACGGCGTGGCCTGGATCACGATCAACCGCGCCGACAAGATGAACGCCTTCCGCGGCCAGACCTGCGACGAGATCATCAAGGCGCTGAACAAGGCCGGCTACGACCGCGACGTGGGCGCCATCGTGCTGGCAGGCGCGGGCGACCGGGCGTTCTGCACCGGTGGCGACCAGTCGGCCCACAGCGGCAACTACGACGGACGCGGCACCATCGGCCTGCCGATGGAAGAGCTGCACACCGCGATCCGCGACGTGCCCAAGCCCGTGATTGCCCGCGTGCAGGGCTTTGCGATCGGCGGCGGCAACGTGCTGGCCACCATCTGCGACCTGACCATCTGCTCCGACAAGGCGCAGTTCGGGCAGGTCGGCCCCAAGATGGGCTCGGTCGACCCCGGCTACGGCACCGCCTTCCTGGCCCGCGTCGTCGGCGAAAAGAAAGCGCGCGAGATCTGGTACCTGAACCGCCGCTACAGCGGCGCCGAAGCCGTGGCCATGGGCCTGGCCAACTTCTGCTTCCCGCACGACCAGCTCGACGCCGAAGTGCAGAAGATCGGCGAGGAGCTGTGCGAGCGCAGCCCCACGGCGCTGGCCATCGCCAAGCGCAGCTTCAACGCCGACACGGCCCACCAGGCCGGCATCGCGGGCCTGGGCATGTACGCGCTGAAGCTGTTCTATGACACCGAAGAGTCGCGCGAAGGCGTCAACGCGCTGAAAGACAAGCGCAAGCCCGAGTTCCGCAAGTACGCCAAGTAACTTTTCGATCGGAACACGACCCATGCAAGCCGATGCCCTCGACCCGTCCGGCGCTGTGTGGTGGCCCGACCGCAGCACGGTAGACAACGCCAACCTCACGCGCTTCATGCGCGCGCTCGGGGTCGACAGCTTCGAGGCGCTCAATGCGCGCGCCAGCGCCGATCCGGCTTGGTTCAACGACGCGCTGATCCGCTTCCTCGACTATCGGTTCCAGCGCCCCTACGACCGGGTGCTGGACCTGGGCGAGGGGCTGCCCTTCGCGCACTGGTGCGTGGGCGGCACGACCAATGTGGTGCTCAACTGCCTCGACCGGCGTCGGGGCACGGCGCGCTACACGCAAGAGGCTTTGGTCTGGGAAGGCGAAGACGGCACCGTGACCCGCTGGAGCTTTGCCGACCTGGACCGCGAGACCTGCCGGCTCGCCTGGGGGCTGCGCCGCCTGGGGCTGGGCCGCGGCGACGTGGTGGGCATGTACCTGCCCAACCTGCCGCAGGCAGCGGCCGCCATGCTGGCGGTGGCCAAGATCGGCGGCATTGTGCTGCCGATGTTTTCGGGCTTCGGCGCCGACGCCATCGCGCAGCGCCTGACCGATGGACAGGCCAAGGCGCTGATCACGGTGGACGGCTCCCTGCGCCGTGGCAAGCCGGTCGGCGCCAAGGCCGTCGCCGACGAGGCGCTGCAGCATTGCCCGGGCGTGCAGCACGTCGTGGTGCTGGGCCATCTGGCCACGGAGCACGGCTGGACCGAGGGGCGCGACCACTGGTGGCATGAACTCGCCGCCGGCGCGCCCGAAGACTGCACGGCCGTGCCGACGGAAGCCATGCCCGCCGACGATCCTTTCCTGCTGATGTTCACCTCGGGCACCAGCGGCAAGCCCAAGGGCGTGGTGCACTCGCACTGCGGTTTCCCGGTCAAGACGGCGCTGGACCTGTCGATCTGCATGGACCTCAAGCCTGCGGATCGATTCCTCTGGATGTCGGACATGGGCTGGTTGGTGGGCCCGATTCTGGTATTCGGCGGCCTGCTGGTGGGGTCGACAGTGGTGCTGGCAGAGGGTGCGCCCAACTACCCCGAACCCGACCGCCTGTGGCGCCTCATCGAACGCCACCGCGTCAGCTACTTGGGCCTCGCGCCCACGGTGGCACGCCTGTCGATGTCGCTGGGCAGCGACGCCATCGGCGCGCTGGACCTCAGCTCGTTGCGCGTCATCGTCTCCACTGGCGAGCCCTGGACGCCCGAGGCCTGGCAGTGGACGTTCGAGCGCGTGGGCCAACGCAAAGTCCCCCTGCTCAATTACTCCGGCGGCACCGAGGTGGGCGGCATCCTGACGGGCACCGTGGTCCATCCGCTCAAGCCGTGCGCCTTTGCGGGCCCCGTGCCCGGCACAGGCGCAGATGTGGTCGATGCCGAAGGGGCCAGTGTCGGTCCCGATGTGACGGGCGAGCTGGTGATGCGCAGCCCCAGCATCGGCCTCACGCGCGGCCTGTGGCACGACCGCGAGCGCTACCTGCAAAGCTACTGGTCGCGCCTGCCCAATCTGTGGGTACACGGCGACTTCGCCAGCCGCGACGCCGACGGCATGTGGTACGTGCATGGCCGCTCGGACGACACGCTCAAGATTGCGGGCAAGCGCACCGGCCCCTCCGAAATCGAGGCGCTGCTGATGGCCACCGGGCTGCTGCAAGACGCGGCGGCGATCGGCGTGCCAGACGCCGTCAAAGGCACTGCGGTGGTGTGCCTTTGCGTCCCCCGCCCCGGCATTGATGCGGGCAGCGCGGTCAACACCCTGTCTGCAGCGGTGGTCGCTGGACTGGGCGGCGCGTTTCGCCCCGCCAAGGTGGTCCTGGTGGACGACCTGCCGCGCACCCGCAACATGAAGATGATGCGCCGCGTGGTCCGCGCCTCCTGGCTCGGAGACGACCCGGGCGACCTGAGCACGCTGGTCAACCCCGAATCGGTACAGGCCATCCGCGCGGCGCTCACAGCGCAGGGCCAGACGTGATGCACACGGTGTGCCTTGCGCTGGCGGCGTATGGCGCGCCCACGCACTGCCCTGGTCACGGACCACGGACAGTGTTTTTTACGCCAAATCGCCCCCGACAGGCGGGTGAAAAACGGCTTTTTGTCGGACCGCCATTGCACAACACCACAGGAGACACCATGACACCTACGCCCCACCGCGCTTTTCGCTTCCTCTCCCGCCGCACCCTGACCATCGGTGCCGCGGCCCTCCTGGCAGCGGCGGCGCTGCCCGCGGTCGGCCAGACGGCGGCCTGGCCGTCCAAGCCCGTGCGCCTGGTGGTGGGATTTGCCCCGGGCGGTGGTACCGACGTGATGGCCCGCAGTGTGGCGCAGTCGCTCAGCGAAGCCCTGGGCCAAACGTTCATCGTGGACAACAAGCCCGGCGCCAGCGGCACCCTGAGCGCCAGCGAGGTGTCCAGAGCAGCACCCGACGGCTACACCTTTCTCGTCGCACCGACCTCGGTCGAAACGGTCAACCCCTTCCTGTTCAAGTCCAGCAACCTTCTGCCCTCGCGCGACCTGGCTCCCGTGATGGGGATCGGACGCATGCAGATGTATCTGGTGGCCCGTCCCACGCTCGAGGCCACGGATGCCAGGCAGCTCATCGCCCTGGCCAAATCACAGCCCGGCAAATTGAACTTTGCGTCCTCCGGGTCCGGCACGCCGCCGCATCTTGCGGGAGAGCTGTTCAACCAAAGCACGGGCACCCTCACCACGCACGTCCCGTACCGCGGATCTGCGCCCGCGCTGCAGGACGTGATGGCCAGCCAGGCCGACTTCGTCTTTGATCCGGGCATCGCCCTGCCGCACATCAAGGCGGGCAAGGTCAAGCTGCTGGCCGTGGCCAGCGACCGGAAATCGCCTTTCTTTCCGGATGCGCCGACGTACGCCGATCTGGGCATCAAGAACGCGAGCCTGGACATCTGGTTCGGCGTATGGGCCCCGAACAAGGTTCCGCCCGAGATCACCGAGCGCCTGTCGCGGGAACTGACCAAGGCGCTGGCGGCCCCTGCGCTCAAAGAGCGGTTCAACCACCTGGGCGCCGAGCCCGCCCCTGTGGACACCGCAGCCTTCCGCAAGCTGCTGGCGGACGAGGGTGCCACGCTGTCCACGCTGATCAAGGAACGCAAGATCGTTGCCGACTGAATGGCCGGAGTTTCAGACCGATCGTGCCCCGCCGAAGGCAAAGCCTGGATCGGTAGGTGCCCAGGTCTGGCAGCGCCACGCCTCCATTTACTTTCACAACCCGATTCGATACAAAAATATGCTACCCCTGGAAAAAATCAGAGTGATTGATCTGTGCAATGTCGTGATGGGACCTTATGCGACACAGATCCTGGCGGAATATGGAGCGGACGTCATCAAAATCGAGCCGCCGGAAGGCGACGATTCCCGCCGCACGGGGTTTTCCGTTGAAAACAACATGGCCAGTTTGTTCATGGGAGTCAACCGGGGGAAAAGAAGCGTCACCTTGAACCTCAAGGACCCGGCCAGCAAAGAAGATTTCTATGCCCTGGTGCGGTCCGCGGATGTTTTTGTCCACAATATCCGCCCACAGAAACTCCAGGCGCTGGGCATCACGCCCGACGATCTTCGCTCCCACAATCCGCAGTTGATTTATGTGAGCCTGAATGGCTTTGGCCAGGATGGGCCCTATGGCGGAAAACCGGCCTACGACGATGTCATTCAGGGAATGTCGGGAATGGCGGCCCTTGCGCAACGCCATGGCGCGGACGAGCCGCGCTACACCCCGACCATTCTGGCCGACAAGACCGTCGGAACCCTGGCGGCCAGTGCAATTCTGGCGGCGGTGGTCAAACGCGAACGTTTCGGGGTCGGCAGCACCGTGGAAGTGCCCATGTTCGAGTCGATGGTGGCATTTACCTTGGTGGAGCACATGTACGGCGCCAACTTCGCGGCGCACGACCAGAAAATGGGTTACCCCCGTGCACTGGCCCCCTGGCGCAAACCCTTCGCCACCCTGGATGGCTATATCTGCGTCATGCCCTATACCGACAGGCACTGGAATGAACTGCTGACCGCCACAGGGCATGCGGACCTTGCGGCCGATCCGCGTTTTGCCAGCATTTCGGCGCGCAGCGAGCATTCCGGCTTTGTCTACCAGTCGCTGGGGACCGTGTTGTCGCAGAAAACCACGGCAGAGTGGCTCGCCATCCTGGAAGAACTGCAGGTGCCTGGCGCCGTCGTGAACCAGCCCGAGGATTTACTGACCGACCCGCATTTGCAGGCCGTGGGGTTTTTCCAGCACCTGAACGATGCGTCCATGGGCGCGCTGTGCTTCCCAGGCGCCCCGGTGCTTTTCGATGGAGTGAGGGCCCACAACGGCCCACCTCCCCGGCTGGGCGAACACACGCGCGAAGTGCTCGATGGCCTTTCCCATCCATTGAACTGAGTTTTTCGACTTGTTCGGAATCGCCATTCCGAAATAACAACTTGCCTATTTACTTAAATACAAAGGAGACAACCATGGCATCCCCTATTTTGCTGGGTCGCGGATATTACTGGCACGACTTGCATGTCGACCAGGAATTCATCACCTACGGAAGAACCATTACCGAAACCGATTTGATGAATTTCATCACTCTGACCGGAATGACCGAAATCATTTTCACCGACATCCACCACAAAGGCGCCATGCAGGGCCGCGTGGTGCCCGGGGCGTTGTCCTATACCCTGATTGAAGGGCTGCTGGTCCAAGGCATGATCCAGGGCACCGGCATGGCCTTGCTCGAAATAGAAAAAAAGATTTTGGCGCCGGTGTGCGTGGGCGACACCATTCACGGCCATGTGCGCATCGACAATATCCGACCAACCTCCAAACATGGACGCGCGGTGGTGACCTCTACCGTTTCCATTGTGAACCAGCACGATGTGACCGTAAGCACCTATACCGCGAAACGCCTGCTCGCAGGAGATCCCCAAAAGATCGCCGTCGAAAGCCATTGATTGGAGAGAGAAATGAAATTCACCCGAATTTTTCGCCATACTCCGATTGGTCTGGGTTTGCTGCTGGGACTGATTGCTCCCAGCCATTCCGCCTCCGATTACCCGGCCAAGCCCATCCAGTTGGTCATCGGTTTTTCAGCGGGCGGCCCCGCCGATGCGATTGCCCGCATCCTGTCGCAGCCGCTGAGCAAAATGCTGGGGACGCCCATCGTCATTGACAACCGCCCGGGGGCCGATGGCGTCATTGCCGCTACCAAAGTCGCGCAGTCCCCCGCCAATGGCTATACGCTTTTGCTGGCCCCGGCGACCCACGCCATCAATGCCACGCTCTACAAAACCGCTCCGTACGATTCGCTCAAGGATTTCACTCCGATTGTCTTGATCGGCGACTCTCCGAACATCGTGGCGGTTCACCCGTCTGTTCCGGCCAAAACCATCTCGGAACTGGTCGCCCACGCCAAAACCACAACCCCGGAACTGGCCTATGGCTCCAGTTCGAGCATCACCTATCTGGCCACCGAGATGCTGAACATGAACGCGGACGTGAAAATGGTCCGCATTCCCTACAAAGGCGCGGGCCAGGCCTTGCCAGCGCTGTTGTCGGGGGAGATACAGGTCATGGTGTCCAGCTTCGTCACCTTGCTGCCGCACGTGAAAGCCGGCAAGGTGCGTGCGCTGGCGGTCACCAGCCCCTCGCGCCTGGCGGCCGCTCCAGACATTCCGACCGTCGCCGAATCGGGCCAGCCCGGTTATTCGGCCACGACCTGGTATGGAATTTTGGCGCCCGCCAATACCCCGCCTGAGATCACCGAACGCGTGGGCAAGGCCGTCAAGGACATCCTGCTCGACAAATCCGTCGTCGACCAATTGGCTGCGCAAGGGCTGGCGATCGAAAAAACCATCACAACGCCCCAGGCGTTCAAGACCTACATGGGCGCCGAGATCGACAAATGGAAGCGCGTCATTGTGTCTTCGGGTGCGTCGGCCAACTGAGGCACCCTCCGAACGCCGAACTTTGGCAGGGCCCGGGTGCAGGAAACGCAGCCCATCTGCCTGGCCCGCTGCGCCACACGGGCGGCCAGGTGCCGAAGAGGCCCATGAAGCCGCGATGCGCTGAAGAGCCATCCCCAGCCCGAGTTCCGCCAGTACGCGAAATCACGCACCAGCCCTGGAGACCCCTGATGAACCCGAACCCCTACATCGACGAAGACCTGCAGGCGCTGGCCGACACGGCGCGCCGCTTTGCCGAGGAGCGCGTCAAGCCCGGCTTCCTCGAGCGCGACCAGACCCGCGATCTGGACCGCGGGCTGTTGCGCGAGATGGGCGAACTCGGGTTCATTTGCCCCGAACTGCCCGAGCAGCACGGTGGCCTGGGGCTGGGCTGCCTGGCGGCCGGTGTGATCCACGAGGAGATCGCCCGCGCCGACCTGAGCTTCTCGTACCTGAACCTGCTGGCGTCGCTGAATGGCCAGATCCTGTCCCGATACGGCAACCCCGAGGTGGTCGGGCCCTGGCTGCACAAGCTCACCCGAGGCGAGGCGATCTGCTGCATCGCACTGACCGAACCGCGCGGGGGCTCGGACGCCGCCAACCTGCGCCTGCGCATCGAGCGCACCAGCTACGGGGGCAGTGATTTCTACGTCATCAATGGCGAGAAGACCTCCATCTCGGCTGCCGACCAGGCCGACATCGCCGTCGTGTTCGGCCGCACCGGCAAACCCGAGGACGGCGCCCATGGCGTGACGGCCGTGGTGGTGCCAATGGACACACCCGGCATCACCACCAGCCGCTTCGACTGCCACGGCCAGCGCGCCATCGGTCGCGGCTCGATCTTTTTCGAGAACGTGCGCGTGCCCGTCAGCCACCGCCTCGGCGATGAGAACAAGGGCTTCGTGCAGGTGATGCACGGCTTTGACTTCTCGCGCTCGCTGATCGGGCTGCAGTGCCTGGCCGTGGCGCGCGTGGCGCTCGACGAAACCTGGGAATACATCACCCAGCGCCAGGCCTTCGGCCAGCCGCTGTCTGCCTTCCAGGGCGTGACGCACCCGCTGGCGCAGTACGACACCGAGGTCGAAGGTGCACGTCTGCTGTGCCTGCAGGGCCTGTGGCTCAAGGACAAGAACCTGCCCCACACCGCAGAAGCCGGCATGGCCAAGTGGTGGGGTCCCAAGCTGGCTTATGACGTAATCCACCAGTGCCTGCTGTGCTTCGGCCACGGCGGCTACGACCGCGGCCTGATGGAGCAGCGCCTGCGCGACGTGCTGGGTTTCCAGATCGGCGATGGCACGGCGCAGATCATGAAGACCATCATTGCCCGCGCCCGGGCCGGCCGCAAATTCGTGCCTGCCTGAACGCCGTGCACCCAGCCGCCCACCCGACACACCCGGAGACAAGACCATGGACTTCGACGCTGTACTGCTCCCCCCTCGCCGCGCCCGCCTGGTGGCGCAAGGCCACTGGCGCGACCGCACGATCAACGATGCGCTCGACGCCTGCCTCGCGGCCTGCCCCGACCAGCCCGCGCTGACCGCGCTGCAGGTGGAAACCGGCACCACCACGCGCTTCACCTACCGCGAAATGGCACGCATGGCCGACCGCATCGCCGTCGGCCTGGCGCGCCTGGGCGTGGGCCGGGGCGACGTCGTGGCCTGCCAGCTGCCCAACTGGTGGCAGTTCACGCTGACCTACCTGGCCTGCTCGCGCATCGGCGCGGTGATGAACCCACTGATGCACATTTTTCGCGAGCGCGAACTGGGCTTCATGCTGCAGCACGGCGAGGCCAAGGTGGTGATTGCGCCCCAGAGCTTCCGGGGGTTCGATTTCGAGCAGATGATCTCCGGCCTGCAGCCCCGCCTGCCGCACCTTCAGCAGCTGGTGATCGTCGGCGGCACGGGCGCCAACAGCTTCGACGCCCTGCTCAGCGGCCCCGCCTGGGAGGCCGCGCCCGATGCGGCGGACATCCTCACGGGCCACCGCCCCGGCCCCGACGAGGTCACCCAGCTCATCTACACCTCGGGCACCACGGGCGAGCCCAAGGGCGTGATGCACTCGGCCAACACCGTGATGGCCAACATCGTTCCCTATGCCGAGCGCCTGCGCCTGGGCGCCGACGATGTGGTGCTGATGGCCTCGCCCATGGCGCACCAGACCGGCTTCATGTACGGGCTCATCATGCCCATCGTGCTGCAGGCACGCGCGGTGCTGCAGGACATCTGGGAACCCAAGCAGGCCATCGCACTGATCAATGCGGAGCAGGCCAGCTTCACCATGGCCTCCACGCCGTTCCTCACCGACCTGGCCCGCACCGTGGCCGAGACCGGCGTGGCCGTGCCCAGCCTGCGCACCTTTCTCTGCGCTGGCGCGCCGATCCCCGGCCCGCTGGTCGAGCAAGCCCGCAAGACGCTGGGCGCCAAGATCGTCTCGGCCTGGGGCATGACCGAGAACGGCGCCGTCACGCTCACCCGGCTGGAAGACGACGACGAGCGCTCCTTCAACACCGACGGCTGCCCGCTGCCCGGCGTGGAAATCAAGGTGGTGGATGTGGACGGCCAGCCGCTGCCCCCCGGCGAGCCCGGCAAGCTGCTGCTGCGCTCGTGCTCGAACTTTGGCGGCTACCTGCACCGCGCCCAGCTGAACGCCACCGACGCCGACGACTGGTTCGACACCGGCGACCTGGCACGCATCGACGAGCGCGGCTACCTGCGCATCACCGGGCGCAGCAAGGACGTGATCATCCGCGGCGGCGAGAACATCCCGGTGGTCGAGGTCGAGTCGCTGCTCTACCGCCACCCGGCCATCGCGCTGGCCGCCATCGTGGCCTACCCCGACGAGCGCCTGGGCGAGCGGGCCTGCGCCGTGGTGGTGCCCAAGCCCGGGCACAGCATCGACCTGCCGGGCCTGGTGCAGTTCCTCAAAGATCAGAAGATTGCCCTGCAGTACATCCCCGAGCGCCTGATCGTGCGCGACGCGCTGCCCGCCACGCCGTCCGGAAAGATCCAGAAATTCAAGCTGCGCGAGATGCTGCGCGAAGAAAAAACCTGACGCGCAAACACCCTTCTCCCACCCCCTCCGTGGCGCTCTGCGGAGGCTGCGCTCCGGGGCAAGGCGCGCCACGGGCAGGGCATCGCGATAATGCCCGCCATGCCTGCCCACCCCCCTTCCCGCCCCGCGGCCCCGCGCGCTCCCGAAGACCGCCATTTCGTGGCGGCACTGGCGCGCGGGCTCGAAGTGCTGTCGTGCTTCCGCTCGGGCGACAAGGTGCTGGGCAACCAGGAGATCGCGCAGCGCTGCCAGCTGCCCAAGTCCACCGTCTCGCGCCTGACGACCACGCTCACGCGCCTGGGCTACCTGATCCACATCGAGGACAGCGGCAAGTACCGCCTGGGCACGGCCACGCTGTCGCTTGGCAGCGCCATGCTGGTGCGCCTGGACGTGCGCCAGGTGGCGCGCCCGCTGATGCAGGAGCTGGCCGACGCCGCCCACGCCGAGGTGTCGCTGGGCACGCGCGACCGGCTGTCGATGATTTATGTGGAGAACTGCCGCAGCTCGGCCCTGCTGGCGCTGAGCCTGGACGTGGGCTCGCGCATTTCGCTCACGCGCTCGGCCATGGGCCGCGCCTGGCTGGCCGCCGTGTCCGAGGACGAGCGCAGCGAGGTGCTGGCCCAAGCGCGTGCGCGCAAGGAAAGCGGCTGGCCCGAGGTGCACGCAGGCATCGAAAAAGCCCTGCACGACCACCGCACGCTCGGCGTGACGACCTCCTTTGGCGACTGGCAAAAGAACGTGAATGCCATCGCGCGGGCGTTCGACCCCGGGGGCGGGTTGCCGCCGATGGTAATCAATTGCGGCGGGCCGTCGTTCAACCTGCCGCCCGAGTTCCTGCTCAACGAGGTGCGCCCGCGCTTCCTCGACATGGTCGCGCGCATCGAGAGCGCGCTGCACCGCTGAACACTGCGCCCAGCGGCGGGGTCTGGGTCGGCCGGGGCACTCAACTCTTCTTTTGATAGCTGAAGGCGCTTGCTGCATCAGCGCCAGAGGCCGATTTGGCTGGTATTTTCCTCTGGACGCAAGCCGCCTGCGGGCAGCGCGCCCGCAAGGCCCGGCCGGGGCCGGCTCAGAACCAGGCGTCCTGCATCGCCAGCGCGCTGTTGTCGAGGCCGCGCAGCAGCGCGTGCTGCGGCCCGGTGCGCGGCAGCTCGCAGTGGAAGAACCAGCGGCAGGCCTGCAGCTTGCCTTGGTAGAAATCGGCCTCGGCTCCACCCGCGCCGCGCTCCAGCGCGCCGACCGCCACCACGGCCTGGCGCAGCCAGGTCCAGGCCAGCACGGTGTGGCCGAAGGCTTCGAGGAACACGCCGGCGTTGGCCAGCGCGCGCTCGCTGTCGCGGCCCAGCAGCGGCGCGAGCACGGCCAGCGTGGCCTGCACCTCGCCCCAGGCGGCCTGCAGCGCGTCGGCGTGCGGCGCCAGCCGTGGCCAGGCGCGCGCCGCGTCCACCGTGGCCTGCAGTTCGCGGCCCAGCAACGCCGTCGCCGCGCCCTGCTGCATCACGGCCTTGCGGCCCAGCAGGTCGAGCGCCTGGATGCCGTGCGTGCCCTCGTGGATCATGTTCAGGCGGTTGTCGCGCCAGTACTGCTCGACCGGGAAGTCGCGCGTGTAACCATAGCCGCCGTGCACCTGGATCGCCAGGCTGTTGGCCTCCAGGCACCATTGGCTGGGCCACGATTTGACGATGGGCGTGAGCAGGTCGAGCAGCAGGCCGGCCTCGGCGCGGGCCGTGTCGCTGTCGCCGGTTTTTTGCTCGTCCACCAGGCGCGCGGCGTACAGGCCCAGCGCGAGCCCCCCTTCGACATAGGCCTTCTGTGCCAGCAGCATGCGGCGCACGTCGGCATGGGCCACCAGCGGCAGCTGCGGCTGCAGCGGGTCCTTGGCGCCTGGCGCGCGGCCCTGCAGGCGCTTGCGCGCGTACTGCAGCGACGCCAGGTAGCCGCGGTAGCCGTACATCACCGCGCCCATGCCGACGCCGATGCGCGCCTCGTTCATCATGTGGAACATGCAGGCCAGGCCCTGGTGCGGCGCGCCGACCAGCTCGCCCTCGCAGTCGCCGCCCTCGCCAAACGACAGCATGGTGGACGCGGTGCCGCGCCAGCCGGTCTTGTGGACCAGGCCGGTGAGGCGCACGCCGTTGCGCGGACCCAGGCTGCCGTTGGCGTGGACGCGGAACTTGGGCACGGTGAACAGCGAGATGCCCTTGACGCCCGCGGGCGCGCCGGCAATGCGCGCCAGCACCAGGTGCACGATGTTCTCGCGCAGCTCGTGGTCGCCTGCCGAGATGAAGATCTTGCTGCCCTGGATGCGGTAACTGCCGTCGGGCTGCGGCGTGGCGCGGGTGCACAGGTCCGCCAGGCTCGACCCGGCCTGCGGCTCGGTCAGCGCCATGGTGCCGAAGAAGCGCCCCGACAGCAGCGCGCCGAGGTACTTGCGCTTCTGCGCTGCGCTGCCGAAGCGCTCGATCACGTTGGCATTGCCCAGCGTCAGGCCCACATACGAGGTGGTGGCGCCGTTGGCGCTTTTGAACAGCGCCGAGCAGGCCTGCGCCACCACCACGGGCAGCTGCATGCCGCCCTGCTCGTAGTCCTTGGTGGGCGCCAGAAAGCCCGCAGCGCAGAACGCGTCGAGCGCCTCGCGCACCTCGGGGATCAGGTGCACGCGCTCGCCGTCAAACGTCGGCTCGTGCTCATCGGACTTGCGGTTGTGCGGCGCGAACCTGTCCTGTGCGATCGCGTGGGCGGTGTCGATCGCGGCGGCAAAGGTCTCGCGGCTGTGGTCGGCATGGCGCGGGCGCTCGGCCAGCCGGTGCGCCTGCAGCACCTCAAAGAGCTGGAAGTCGAGGTCACGGCGCTGGATCAGGGAAGACTCGGGCATGGCCACCTTTGTTCTGCATTGCAGAAATAAACGGAAAGGATGCACGCCGCAGCGTGCCGCAGGGGCGGGTGCGCCGCGGACCCGCCATCGTAGAAAGCCCGGCCCGCCGTGGCAATGGCCGAGAGTTTCGCAGGCGACAGGGGCCGGTTTACAGCGCGGGAGCGCGCCATTAGCATGGTCCTGGAGTGCTTCTGCAATGCAGAATTTTCATTCCCTGCGCGGCCCGCTGCGCAGGGCGGCAGGTCCTTTTTCAGGGGGTACGGACATGGGCGTGAAACAACTTTTCGACCTGACCGGGCAGGTCGCGCTGGTCACCGGCGGCTCGCGCGGCCTGGGCCTGCAGATGGCCGAGGCACTCGGCGAGATGGGCGCCAGGCTCGCCATCACCGCGCGCAAGGCCGATGAACTGGCACAGGCCCGGCAGCACCTCGAGGGCCTGGGCTACGAGGTCCAGACGATCGTCAACGATTTGTCGAAGTTCGACCAGATCCCGGCGCTGGTGGACCAGGTGCTGGCGCGCTTTGGCCGCATCGACATCCTGGTCAACAACGCCGGCGCCACCTGGGGCGCCAAGGCCGAGGACTACCCCGACGCCGCGTGGCACAAGGTGATGGACCTCAACGTGAACGCGCCGTTCTTCCTCTCGCGCGAGGTCGGCAAGCGCTGCATGATTCCGCAGGGGCGCGGCAGCATCATCGTCACGGCCTCGGTGGCCGGGCTCAAGGGCACGCCGCCGGGCATGAACACCATCGCCTACAACACCTCCAAGGCGGCGGCGATCCACTTTGCGCGCACGCTCGCGTCCGAGTGGGGACCGTACGGCATCCGCGTCAACGCGATCTGCCCCGGCTTCTTCCCGAGCAAGCTGGCCAGCGGCCTGATCGAGAAACTCGGTCCTGCGCTGCAGGAGCGCACGCCGCTGCGCCGCATCGGCGGCGACGAGGACCTCAAGGGCGCGGTGGTCTTCCTCGCGTCCGACGCTTCGCGCCACATCACCGGGCAGGCGCTCGTGGTGGACGGCGGCGCCAGCCTGATCTGAAGTGCGACAACACCCCAGCGTGGCCCTTGCGCGGCGGCGGCTGGCCTGGGCCGCGCCGGTGGCATGGGCTGCGGATTAGCGCGCGACGGCATCGATTACCCCCATTTTCCGCAAAGGATTGCACATGGACTTCTCCTACTCCCCCAAGGTCATCGATCTGCAACAGCGCCTCACGGCCTTCATGGACGAGCACATCTACCCCGCTGAAGCCGTCTACCACCACGAGGTGGCCGAGAACCGCAAGGCCGGCAACGCCTGGCAGCCGACGCAGGTGATGGAGGAACTCAAGGCCCAGGCCCGCGCGGCCGGGCTGTGGAACCTGTTCCTGCCCGCGTCGAAATATGGCGCGGGCCTGAGCAACCTCGAATACGCGCCGCTGTGCGAGATCATGGGGCGCTCGCACATGGCGCCCGAAGCCTTCAACTGCGCGGCGCCCGACACCGGCAACATGGAGACCCTGGTGCGCTACGCCACCGAAGAGCAGCAGCAGCGCTGGCTGCTGCCGCTGCTCGACGGCACGATCCGCTCGGCCTTCGCGATGACCGAGCCCGACGTGGCCTCGTCCGACGCGACCAACATCGAGGCGCGCATCGAGCGCGACGGCAGCGACTACGTGATCAACGGCCGCAAGTGGTGGACCTCGGGCGCGCCCGACCCGCGCTGCGAGATCCTGATCTTCATGGGCAAGACCGACCCTGGCCATCCGAGCCGCCACCGCCAGCAGTCGATGGTGCTGGTGCCCATGAAGGCGCCCGGCGTGACCCTGGAGCGCGCGCTGCCCGTCTTCGGCTACGACCATGCGCCGCACGGCCATGGCGAGGTCCGTTTCGAGAACGTGCGCGTGCCGGTCGGCAACGTGCTGCTCGGCGAGGGCCGCGGCTTCGAGATCGCCCAGGGGCGCCTGGGCCCGGGCCGCATCCACCACTGCATGCGCCTGATCGGCGTGGCCGAGCGCGCGCTCGAACTGATGTGCCGGCGCGCGCTGGGCCGCGTGGCCTTCCACCGCCCCGTTGCCGACCAGGGCGTGACGCGCGAGCGCATCGCCAATGCGCGCATCCTGATCGACCAGGCGCGCTTCCTGGTGCTCAACGCCGCCTACATGATGGACACGGCGGGCAACAAGGTGGCGCAGAAGGAGATCGCCATGATCAAGGTCGCGGCCCCCGCCATGGCCTGCCAGGTCATCGACTGGGCCATGCAGGTGCATGGCGGCGCCGGCGTGAGCGACGACTTCCCGCTCGCCGCGGCCTACGCCCAGGCCCGCACGCTGCGCTTTGCCGACGGCCCCGACGAGGTGCACCGCAACCAGATCGGCAAGATGGAACTGGCCCGCTACCAGGCGCACTGAACCATGTCCGACCGCCACTTCGCCCACTGGCCGCGCCTGCTGCCGCGCCACCTCACGGTGCCCGCCACGCACCTCTACCGCAACCTCGAAGTCTCGGCGCTGCGCTACCCGGACAAGGCCGCGCTCGTGTTCTACGACTCCGTGCTGGGCTACGCCCGGCTGCAGGAGGAAACCGAGCGCCTGGCCGGCCACCTGCAGCAGGTCTGCGGCGTGCGCAAGGGCGACCGCGTGCTGCTCTACCTGCAGAACAGCCCGCAGTTCGTGATCGCCTACTACGCCATCCTGCGCGCCGACGCGGTGGTGGTGCCCGTGAACCCGATGAACCTCACCGAGGAACTGCGCCACTACGTCGACGACGCCGGCGCGCGCGCCATCGTGGCGCCGCAGGACCTGTTCGCGCAGGTGCTGCCGCTGCTGCGCGAGGGCCGCGCGCGCGCGGCCGCCGACCCCGGCGCGCCCGGCCTGCGCCACGCCGTGGTCGCCGCCTACAGCGACCACCTCACCGCGCCCACCGACCTGCCCGTGCCCGCCTTCGTGGCCGCGCCGCGCCAGCCCGTCGCCGAGCCCGGTGCCGTGGCCTGGTCGGAGGCGCTGGCCGCCGGCCTGCGCCCGGCCCCCCTCCAGGCCGGTCCCGACGACCTCGCCGTGATGCCCTACACCTCGGGCACCACGGGCCACCCCAAGGGCTGCATGCACACGCACCGCAGCGTCATGTACAACACCGTGGCCGGCACGCAGTGGCTGGGCACGCCGCAGGACGCGGTCTCGCTGGTGGTGCTGCCGCTGTTCCACGTGACCGGCATGCAGAACGGCATGAACGGCGCGCTCTACGCCGGCGCCACCATCGTGCTGCTGCCGCGCTGGGACCGCGACGCGGCCGCGCAGCTCATCGGGCGCTACCGGGTCAGCAACACGCAGATGATCGTGACCATGGTGGTGGACCTGCTGTCCCACCCGCGCCTGGCCGACTGCGACCTCTCGAGCATCCGGCGCCTGAGCGGCGGCGGCGCGGCCATGCCCGAGGCCGTGGCCACCCAGCTCAAAGCACTGTGCGGCCTCGACTACCTCGAAGGCTATGGCATGAGCGAGACCATGGCGCCCACGCACATCAACCCGCCCGAGCGGCCCATGAAGCAGTGCCTGGGCATCCCGATCTTCGACGTGGACGCGCGCGTGGTCGACCCGGCCACGCTGCAGGAGCTGCCGCCCGGCGAGGTCGGCGAAATCATCGTGCACGGCCCGCAGGTCATGCAGGGCTACTGGGGCCAGCCCGAGGCCACGGCCGCCGCGTTCGTGCAGATCGACGGCAAGCGCTTCCTGCGCACCGGCGACCTCGCGCGCACCGACGAGCACGGCTACTTCTACATGGTCGACCGGCTCAAGCGCATGATCAACGCGTCGGGCTTTAAGGTCTGGCCCGCCGAGGTCGAAGCGCTGATGTACGCCCACCCGGCCATCCAGGAGGTCTGCGTGATCGCCGCCAAGGACGCGCGCCGCGGCGAGACCGTCAAGGCCGTGGTCGTGCTGCGCGAGGCCTTCCGGGACCGCGTGACCGGGCAGGAGATCATCGACTGGGCGCACGCCCACATGGCGGCCTACAAGAGCCCGCGCCTGGTGCAGTTCGCCGACCGCCTGCCCAAGTCGGGCACGGGCAAGGTGCAGTGGCGCGAACTGCAGGAGCGCGAGAAAAAGAGTGCGGCCGCAGGGCCCTGACCCCGGACCATCACTCCTGAAAAGTGAGCTTATAGCGCTTGTCCAACAAGCGTTTCAGCCAATTTTCATCGGAATTCCAGGTCGGAGACAAAAAAATGCCGGCTGCGCTCCGATAGCGCAGCCGGCACCGGCCATTGCGACCGCAGGCTTTACTTGGACATGATGACCTTGACCTTGCCGCCTTCGACCGCGCCGCCGCGCTCCACGGTCGAGGCGCCGCCGTTGCCGTCCACGCTTGTCACGCCGCCGGGGTTCTGCGCCGGCGTCAGCGCCTTGTAGCCCTTGTCGAGGTGGGCGCGGATCGCGGCGGCGTCACTGGTGGTTCCGGCGATCTTCATGGCCGCCAGCGTGGCGTGCACGGCGGTGTAGTTCCAGACGAATTCCGAGCCCGGGTCGCGGTTCGGATGGACCTTGTGGAAGCGCTCGACAAAGCCCTTCATGGCGGCGGACGGGTCTTCGACCACGGGCAGCACGCCGATGGCGCCTTCGAGCGCCGCGTAGCCGCCCGTGACCTTGGCCATTTCGTCGAGCTTGGCCTGGTCCATCACGAAGAAGCCGCCCTTGAAGCCCAGCTCGCGCGCCTGCTTGACGACCAGGCCCGTGGGCTCGGACGCGCCGCCGACGAACAGCACGTCGGGCTTGGCGGCGAGCGCCTTGCTCACGCCGCTGTAGAAGTCGGTCGCACGGTTGTACGACATCGGGTTCTCGGCCACCACGGTGCCGCCGGCGGCTTCCCAGGCGGGCTTGAACGCGGCGACCCAGGCCTTGGCGTAGTCGTGGTCGGCGCCGACCAGGGCGATCTTCTTGCCGAAACGCTCCATCAGGTAGGCCGAGAAGGGCTTGATGTAGGTGGTGAACTCGGGCGGAATGCGCAGCGTGAGCTGGTTGCCGCGGTTGGTGATCTGCGGCACGCTGCTGTAGGCCAGAACGAGGTATTTCTGCGCCTCGTTGGTGGTCTGCAGCGCGAAGATGCCGCCCGAATGCGGCACCAGGATGGCCGGCGTCTTGTGCTGCTGCACCAGGCGCTGGGCGTTGATGGCGGTCTCGCTCGGGTTGTACTTGTCGTCGAGCGCGACGATCTCGAACTTGACCTTCTTGCCGCCGATCTCGGGGTTGCTGGCATTGACCTCGCTGACGGCCATCAGCGCGCCATCGAGCACGTTCTTGCCGTACTGCGCCGCGCCGCCCGAGAGCGGGCCCGAGTAGCCGATCTTCACGACCTCCTGCGCCAGGGTCGGGCCGGCGGTCAGCGCGGTGCAGGCCAGCACCAGGGCCGTCATGCGGCGGCGCGAGAGGGGCAGCGTGGAAGCGATCTTTTTCATGGTTGGTCTCCTAGGGGTGGATGGGATGCGGCGCTCAGGCGCCGATGTAGGCCTTGCGGATGGCGTCGTCGGCCAGCAGCCGGTCGGGGGCGCCCTCCATGACGATGCGGCCGCTCTCGATCACGTACGCGCGGTGCGCGACCTTGAGCGCCGCAAACGCGTTCTGCTCGGCCAGCAGCACCGTGGTGCCGGCCTGGTTGATGCGCTGGATGACCTCGAACATCTGCTTGATGACGAGCGGCGCGAGGCCGAGCGACGGCTCGTCGAGCAGCAGCACCTTGGGCAGGCCCATCAGCGCGCGGCCGATGGCCACCATCTGCTGCTGGCCGCCGCTCAGCGACCCGGCGGGGTCGTCCTTTTTCTCTTCGAGGATCGGGAAGAGGTCGAGCACTTCGTCGAGCATCTGCCGGCAGCGCGCCGGCGCGCGCCGGTGCACGTAGCCGCCGAGCTGCAGGTTCTTCAGCACCGTCATGCCCGGAAACAGCTTGCGCCCCTCGGGGCACTGCACCACGCCGGCCTGCACGATCTGCGAGGGTTTCATGCCGACCAGCTCCTGGTCGCCGTAGCGGATGCTGCCGCCCGCCGCCCTGTGGATGCCGCTGGCCGTCAGGAAGATCGAGCTTTTGCCGGCGCCGTTGGCGCCCAGCAGCACGACCAGCTCGCCTTCCTCGGCGTGCAGCGTCACGCCGTCGAGCGCGAGGAAGCTGCCGTAGCGCAGCGACAGGTTGTCAAATGCCAGCATGGTCGCTCCCCAGGTAGGCGTCGATCACGGCCGGGTTGGCGCGGATTTCGGCGGGCGTGCCTTCGGCGATTTTTTCGCCGTAGCTGAGCACCAGGATCTTGTCGGCCAGGCTCATGATCATGTTCATCTTGTGCTCGATCAGGCACACCGTCAGGCCGCTCGCCACCATCTTGCGGATCAGCTCGGCCAGGCCCAGCGTCTCCTCGGGGTTCACGCCGCCGGCGGGCTCGTCGAGCAGCAGCAGCTTGGGGTCGGTGGCCAGCGCCAGCGCGAAGGCCACGCGCTTGCGCTCTTCCTGCGTGATGTCGCCGGCCAGGCACTGCGCGATGGGCGAGAGGCCGACGAAGTCGAGCGCGTCGCGCGCCTTCTCGCGGCAGATGCGCTCTTCCTCGCGCAGCCGACCCGAGCCGCGCAGCACGTCGAACAGGCCCGAGTGCGTGCGCAGCCGGTGGCCGACGATCAGGTTGTCGAGCACCGTGGCGCCGTCGAACAGCGCCGTGGTCTGGAAGGTGCGCGCCACGCCCAGGCGCGCCACCTGGTCGGTGCGCAGCGAGGTCACGTCGCGCCCCTCGAAGGTGATGGTGCCCGAGGTGGGCCGGTGCACGCAGCTGATGAGGTTGAAGAACGTTGTCTTGCCCGCGCCGTTGGGGCCGATGATGGCGTTGATCTTGCCGGCCTCGATGGTGGTGCTGACGCCGTTCACGGCCGCCAGGCCGCCAAAGCGCTTGGTCAGGTGGTCGATCTTAAGCATGGCGCTGGCCCTCCGCGGCCGCGCGCCGCGCACGCCAGCTCTGCCAGCTGCCGACGATGCCGTGCGGCACGAAGATCACCAGCAGCACCAGGATGGGGCCAAAGACGATGAAGCGGTACTCCTGCAGGAACTGCAGGTACTGCGTGAGCCAGGGCAGCGTGAGCGCGCCCAGCAGCGGCCCGAGCAGCGTGCCCAGCCCGCCGACCAGCATGTACATGGTCATGTCGAAGGTGTGCTCGACGCCGGCAACGCCCGGGCCGATGAAGCGCACGAAGCCCGCGTACAGGCCGCCCGCCATGCCGGCGTAGAACACCGAGAGCATGAAGGCCAGCGTCTTGTTGCGCATCAGATTGATGCCCAGAGCCTCGGCCAGCTCGTCGCTGTTGCGGATCGCCTCGAAGGTGCGCCCGAGCAGCGAGCGCGTGATGCGCCGCATCGCCCACATCCCGACCACCAACCAGAACAGCACGAGGTAGTACAGCGCCAGCGGCGTGTCGAACGCGAGGCCGCCGATGGGCCCGGGCGCGGGGATGCCCATGATGCCGACGGTGCCGTGCGTCAGGCCGTCCCACTTCTCGATCACGAGAAACATGATGTAGCCCACGCACAGCGTGAAGATCGAGAAGTAGTGGCCCTTGAGGCGCAGCGACAGGATGCCGATGAAGTAGCCCAGCGCCGCCGTGACCACGCCCGAGAGCGCGAACGCCGCCCAGAACGACCAGCCGTGGTCCACCGTGAGGATGCCCACGGTGTACGCGCCCACGGCCATGAAGCCGCTGTGCGCCAGGTTGAACTGGCCGGTGTAGCCGGTGATGAGGTTCAGCCCGACGGTGGCGATGGCGAAGATGTAGGCCGTGCTCATCACCGTGAGGTGGTAGTCGTTGCCGGTGACCAGCGGGAACACCAGCGCGGCGGCCAGCAGCAGCCCCCAGCCGAGCTGGCTTGTCAGAGGTGCCTTCATGGCTAGCGCGCTCCCTTGGTGAACAGGCCCTGCGGGCGCACCGACAGGATGGCCACCAGCAGCACGAAGGCGATGATGTCCTTGTAGTCGGTCGAGATGTAGTAGGCGCCGAAGCTCTCGGCAAAGCCGATGATCAGCCCGCCGACGATGGCGCCGGGCACGCTGCCCATGCCGCCGAGGATGATGATCACGAAGGCCTTGGTGATCACCAGGTGCCCCATGGCCGGGTAGACCAGGTTGATCGGTGCGTAGAGCGTGGCACCCACGGCGGCCAGCACGCCCGAGATCGCGAAGGTCAGCATGGCGACGCGGTGCGCGTCGATGCCCACGAGCGAGGCGCCGTCGCGGTTCTGCGCCATGGCGATGATGGTCGAGCCGACCACCGTTTTCTTCAGGAACAGGTGCAGCACCACCATCAGTGCAAAGGCCGAGCCGATGATCAATAGGCGCTGCGCCGGCGCGGTGATGCCGCCCAGGTCGATGATGCTGGTGTAAGGCGTCTGCATGCGCTGGAAGTCGGCGCCCCAGATGGCCTGCGCCGCGGCCTCCAGGAACAGCAGCACGCCGATGGCCGCGATCATCGGGTGCAGGCCCGAGGCGTTGCGCAGCGGGTGGAACACCAGCCGCTCGGCCAGCACCGCCAACAGCGCCACGCAGGCCGCCGCGCCGGCCATGGCCAGCCAGTAATTCCAGCCCCAGGCCGACATCAGGTGGAACGAGACGAAGGCGCCCACCATGTAGAACGCGCCGTGCGCAAAGTTGGGTACGTGCAGGATGCCGTAGACCAGCGTCAGGCCGAGGGCCACGAGGCTGTAGATGCCGCCCAGCGTCAGGCCGTTGAGCACCTGTTGCAGAAAGATGTCCATCAGCCGCCCCCCCCGCCGCGCGGGCTGGACAGGGCGCCTGCGGGCCTGGAAAGGGAGGACGGACACGCCGCTCGGCCTGACGTCCCCGGGAACCGGAAGATCTCCATCGACTTGACTCCTGTGGGTTGGGCTGTGCATCCGGCCCCGGCGGCACACCGCGCAAGCGGGCCGTCAAGGGAAGAATGGAATGCCAACCCAGCTTAGCGAGGCCGGTGTCGAGGGCAGATCGGAATTCTGCAATGCAGAACAATTTAGGGGAAACCCCCATCGAATCGGGCCGCACAGAGTCGCCCAGATGACTTTCACACCTCCATGCCAGCGGCTGTCCCGGCGGCAGCGGAATGCCCGACGGGCTGGGTGGTTCCGTCACGCAGAACCGTGCCGCCCGCCGCCGTGCCGGGGCTCAGGCGCCGGAAGCGCCCGCCTGCGCTGAGGGCGCGGCGCCGCGGCCCAGCGCGAAGCCCTTGCCGCGCAGCGTGACCGCCGCGCCCACGGGCACCGGCTGGGCGCGCTCGAACTGGCGCACCGAACCGTCTTCCATGCGCACGCGCACCTGGTACACGGTCTGCGTGCGCGTGCGCTGCTCCACCGTGTGGCCGAGGTAGCCGCCGCCGACGGCGCCCAGCACCGTGGCCGCCGCGCGGCCCGAGCCCTTGCCGACCTGGTTGCCGACCACCGCGCCCAGCACGCCGCCGGCCACTGCGCCGACGCCCGAGGCCGGCGTCGCCTGCTGCACGGCCTGCACCGACTCGACCTGGCCGCACACCGCGCAGACCGCCGCACGCACCGCGGCCTGCGGCGCGGGGACCCCGTCCAGGCGTGCCACCGGCTGC
>NZ_MWOK01000021.1 GCF_012932145.1 Acidovorax sp. SRB_14
AGTTGGTAGAGCGCAACCTTGCCAAGGTTGAGGTCGAGAGTTCGAGACTCTTTTCCCGCTCCAGTTCTCAAAGGGAAGCTTCGGCTTCCCTTTTTCTTTGGGCGTCCGCCGCGGTGGGGCCCGGCAGAGTTTGGGCATTGCACAGGTGCGCGGCCCGGGTTACGCTGCAGACGAGGCTTTGCGCCATGCAGCCCGCCCCGATGGTGAAATTGGTAGACACTGCGGACTTAAAATCCGCCGCTTTCCTGAAAAGGGGCGTGCCGGTTCGACCCCGGCTCGGGGCACCACTACGATTCAATCATGTCAAATTACAACGCTCCCTTCGAAATTCATGTCCATGGTCAGGTGCCGCTGCGCCCTGATGCCGGCTACGAGCAGTTGCAGGAAGCGCTCAAGCCCTTGTGGAAATATGCCGGCGCGCGCTCGCTGGCCGACGGCTCGGTCAGTGCCTATGAAGAAGAGCCTGGCATTCAGTTCGACGCGAAGGAGCACACGCTGCAGCTGTGCTGGACGGTGCGCGGTGACGAGGACTTCCGCCAGTCGCTCGACGAGATGTGCATGAGCCTCAATGAACTGGCCGAGCAAGGCGCCGCCATCGAGGTGACGTTCTACGACGCCGAGTTCGACGAGGACGAGGAAGAAGACGATGCCGAATCGCGCGACGACTTCGTCATGCTGTTCGTGGGCCCGACGCCCGCCGCCATCATGCAGGTGCAGCGCGACCTGCTGGTGCAGGACGTGGTGAACATGATGGAGCGCCACTTCGATGGCGCCGAGTTGGGCGGCGTGGTGGCCGAAATCGACAAGCTGTTCAGCCAGCGCTTTGACGCGCTCGTGAATTCGCTTGAAATCGGCAAGCCACCGCGCGGCTCGGGCGGCTCCGGCGGCAGCCACGGTGGCGGCGGTGGTCGCCGCCCGCGCCATCTGCACTGATGGCGGCGCGCTGGCCGCTGTCCGGCGGCCAGCCCTTTGAATGTCCATGCACAGCGACCTGCCCTATCTGCGTGCCTATCCGCAGCCCTTGCAGGACCAGGTGCGTGGGATGCTGGGCGAGGGCGGCAGCGGTCTGGCGGCGCTGCTGCAGCGCAAATACCCGCAAGCCCACGCGGTGCGCACCGACAAGGCGCTCTACCACTACACCCAGGCCCTGAAGACCCGCCATCTGCGCAATGCCGATGCGGTCCACAAGGTGCTGTTCGACAGCAAGATCCATGTGGTGCGCAATGCCCTGGGTTTGCACACTAGCGTCTCGCGTGTGCAGGGCGGCAAGCTGGCGGCCAAACACGAGATCCGCGTGGCCGCCATGTTCAAGCAGGTGCCCGACGAGTTCCTGCGCATGATCGTGGTGCACGAGCTGGCGCACCTGCGCGAGCGCGAGCACAACAAGGCCTTCTACCAGCTGTGCGTGCACATGGAGCCGGCCTACCACCAGTACGAGTTTGACCTGCGCCTGTACCTGACGCACCTGGAGCGTGGCGGTGGGCGCATTTGGCGCGCCGATTGAAAAGCCGCCGGCAGGCTTGCTGCGATATCCATAGCTGCAAGCGTATGTCTGGCAAGCGTTTGAGACCAGTTTCAATCAAATTCACGGGATGACCACCTGGGCACAGCAGTCGGCGGGCAGTTCCAGCCAGCGCTGCGCCGCGGCCTGCAGGGGGTCCAGCGCTCCGGTCGTGAGCAGTTGCACGGGTGGCGGTCCGGCGTGCGCGCCGCCCAGTGGCTCTTTGGCCAACAGGCCGGCCGACTGCAGCAGCCGCCGCGTCTGCCGCGCCACCGGCTCGCCGGTTTCGATGAAGCGCACCTGCGGGCCGACCAGCGCACGCAGGTCGTCGGCAGCAAAAATGTAGTGCGTGCAGCCCAGCACCAGGGTGTCCATCTGCCCCGCTTTGGTGCCAAAACGGCCCATGGCGCGGAGGTGGCGGGTGCAGAGTGCCCGTATTTCAGTCGCAGATGGGTGGCTGGGCAGCGGCTGGGCAACGCTGCGTTCAATGGCGTGGGCCAGGCCGTCGCAGGGCTGCGTCACGAACTCGGCCTGCCCGGCCACCGAGGCCAGCAGTTTCGCAAACTTGGCGCTGGTCAGCGTGCCGCGCGTGCCGATCACGCCCACCCGCCCGGTGCGCGTGGCCGACAGGGCGGGCTTGAGCGCGGGCTCCAGCCCCACCAGCGGCAGGTCGGCGTGGCGGCTGCGCACCTCGTGGATGGCTGCGGCCGTGGCCGTGTTGCAGGCAACGACCAGGGCCTTGATGCCGTGCTGCGCGCGCAGGTACTGCGTGATCGCATGGGTGCGGGCGCCCACATAGGCGTCGCCGCGCTCGCCGTATGGTGCGTGGGCACTGTCGGCCAGGTAGACGAAGCGCTCGTAAGGCAGTTCTGCGCGCAGCGCGCGCAGCACGCTGAGGCCGCCGACGCCGCTGTCAAACACACCGATGGGCTGTGAAGGGACTGTCATGCAAGCACGGCAAAGTAGGGGTGGAAGAAAGGGTCTGGGCCAGGGCAGGGTCGCACGCCCCAGCCCCTGGCACAGGCGCGTGCGCTGCCACCACGCCCCCGGCGTGCGTCAGGCGGCGGTGACCCCGATGCCCTTGAACTCGCCCGTGGCAATGCGCTTTTGCCATTCGGCCGGGCCGGTGAGGTGGGCGCTGGTGCCGCCCGAGTCCACCGCCACGGTGACGGGCATGTCGACCACGTCGAACTCGTAGATGGCTTCCATGCCCAGGTCTTCAAACCCCACCACCTTGGCGTGCTTGATCGCCTTCGAGACCAGGTAGGCCGCGCCGCCCACGGCCATCAGGTAGGCACTCTGGTGCTGCTTGATGGACTCGATGGCGGCCGGGCCGCGCTCGGCCTTGCCGATCATGGCGATCAGGCCGGTCTGTTCCAGCATCATGTCGGTGAAGCCGTCCATGCGCGTGGCCGTGGTCGGGCCGGCGGGGCCCACCGCCTCGTCGCCCACTGGGTCCACGGGGCCGACGTAGTAGATCACACGGTTGGTGAAGTCCACGGGCAGCTTCTCGCCCTGGGCCAGCATGCCCTGGATGCGCTTGTGCGCCGCGTCGCGGCCAGTGAGCATCTTGCCACTCAGCAGCAGCGTATCGCCGGGCTTCCAGCCTGCCACTTCGGCCTTGGTCAGGGTGTTGAGGTCGACTTTTTTGCTCTTGTTGTAGTCGGGCGCCCAGTCGATCTTGGGCCACAGGTCGAGCGAAGGCGCATCGAGGTACACGGGGCCCGAGCCGTCCATCACGAAATGGGCGTGGCGCGTGGCCGCGCAGTTGGGGATCATGGCCACGGGCTTGCTGGCGGCGTGCGTGGGGTACATCTTGATCTTGATGTCGAGCACGGTGGACAGGCCGCCCAGGCCCTGCGCGCCGATGCCCAGGGCGTTGACCTTTTCGTACAGCTCCAGGCGCAGCTCTTCGACCTGGTCGAGCTTCTCGCCGCGCTGGCTCTTCGCCTGCAGCTCGTACATGTTCAGGTCTTCCATCAGGCTTTCCTTGGCCAGCAGCACGGCCTTTTCGGCCGTGCCGCCGATGCCGATGCCCAGCATGCCCGGCGGGCACCAGCCGGCGCCCATGGTGGGCACGGTCTTGAGCACCCAGTCCACCAGCGAGTCGCTGGGGTTCATCATGACCATCTTGGACTTGTTCTCGGAGCCGCCGCCCTTGGCGGCCACCGTGATGTCCACGGTGTTGCCGGGTACGATCTGCGTGAAGATCACGGCCGGGGTGTTGTCCTTGGTGTTCTTGCGCGCGAAATGCGGGTCGGCCACCACGCTGGCGCGCAGCTTGTTTTCCGCAAAGTCGTAACCGCGGCGCACGCCTTCGTTGACGGCGTCTTCGAGGCCGCCCGTGAAGCCTTCCCAGCGCACGTCCATGCCGATCTTCAGGAACACGTTGACGATGCCGGTGTCCTGGCAGATCGGGCGGTGGCCGGTGGCCGCCATCTTGGAGTTGGTGAGGATCTGCGCCATCGCGTCCTTGGCCGCGGGGCTTTGCTCGCGCTCGTAGGCGCGCGCCAGGTGGGCAATGTAGTCGGTGGGGTGGTAGTAGCTGATGTACTGCAGTGCACCGGCGATGGAGTCGATCAGGTCTTGCTGGCGAATGGTCGTGGTCATGGCATGGGGATCAGAGGTCGCGAATCTTCGATTATCCCCTGCAGGGCGCGAACGCCCCTGCCACCAGGGTTGCGGCCCCCCATCTTGGCCGCTGCGCAGCGGCAGGGGTATGCTGGCGCACTACTTTGGAGGACGCACGATGACCCCTGCAGCACCTGCCACCGCCTTCCGCGCCGAACGTGACAGCTTTGGCGCCATTGACGTGCCGGCCGACCGGCTCTGGGGCGCGCAGACGCAGCGCTCGCTGCAGCATTTTGCGATCTCGGGGGAGCGCATGGCGCCCGAGCTGCTGCGCGCGCTGGCCCAGGTCAAGCGTTCGAGCGCCAGCGTGAACCAGGCACTGGGCCTGCTCGATGCCGCCAAGGCCGATGCCATCGTGGCCGCAGCCAATGAAGTGATTGCCGGCCAGCACGCGGGTGAATTTCCGCTGGTCGTCTGGCAGACCGGATCGGGCACGCAGACCAACATGAACATGAACGAGGTGCTGGCCAACCGCGCCAGCGAGCTGCTGGGCGGCGAGCGCGGCGAGGGCCGCCTGGTGCACCCGAACGACGACGTCAACCAAAGCCAGTCGAGCAACGACGTCTTCCCCACCGCGATGCACGTCGCCGCCGTCGATGCCGTCACGCACCACCTGCTGCCGGCGCTGGCCGCGCTGCACGCCACGCTGCAGGCCAAGGCCGAGGCGTTTGCCGGCATCGTCAAGATCGGCCGCACGCACCTGCAGGACGCCACGCCCGTCACGCTGGGGCAGGAAATCTCGGGCTGGGCCGCGCAGCTGGCGCACGGGCAGCGGCATGTGCAGGCGGCCCTGCCGCACCTGTGCGAACTCGCGCTGGGCGGCACGGCCGTGGGCACCGGGCTCAACGCGCCGGCCGGCTACGCCGTGGCGGTGGCGGACGAGCTGGCGCGCCTGACCGGGCTGCCGCTGGTGACCGCGCCGAACAAGTTCGAGGCCCTGGCCAGCTGCGATGCGCTGGTGCATGCGCACGGCGCGCTCAAGACGCTGGCCGCCAGCCTCATGAAGATCGCCAACGATGTGCGCTGGCTGGCCAGCGGACCGCGCAGCGGCCTGGGCGAGATCGCCATTCCGGAGAACGAGCCCGGCTCGTCCATCATGCCCGGCAAGGTCAACCCGACGCAGTGCGAGGCGCTGACCATGCTCTGCGCCCAGGTCATGGGCAACGATGTGGCCCTCACCATCGGCGGCGCATCGGGCAACTTTGAGCTCAACGTGTTCCGTCCCCTGGTGATCCACAATTTTCTGCAGAGCGTGCGCCTGCTGGCGGACGGCATGGGCAGCTTCAACACGCACTGCGCCGCGGGGATCGAGCCCCACCGCGCCCGCATTGCCGAGCTGGTGGAGCGCTCGCTGATGCTGGTGACAGCGCTGAACCCGCACATCGGCTACGACAATGCCGCGCAGATCGCCAAGAAAGCGCACCACGAAGGCCTGAGCCTGCGCGAAGCCGCCATCGCTTCGGGCCATGTGAGCGCCGAGCAGTTCGACGCCTGGGTGCAGCCGGCGCACATGGTCTAGGTGGCTGCGCCGCTGCGGCGCCAGCGTCCACTATCGATTCAATAGCTGCAAGCGCTTATCTCATAAGCGTTAGAGGCACTTTTGGTCCAAATTCCAGAAAATCCGCCGGGTTGTCAGGGCGCCAGCGCCAGCACCCTATCGGCTACGGTCTCTATGCCGGTGGGCGAAAGGTCGCTGGCCACCACCGCCTGGCGCCCGGCCCACTGGAACAGGTGCGTGCTTTGCGAGCGCGCATACAGCGGGTCGTAGTGCAGTGCCACCAGCTCGGCAAACAGCGGCGCCAGCGCGCGCGCGTGTGCCCAGGCCTGCCAGCGCTCGATCACCGGCGTGCCGTGCAGCTCGCGCAGCGTGCCGAGCTGGCGCGCCAACTGCTCGGGGTCGTCGCCGAGGTTGGCATAGTCGCGCAGCAAATAGTCCAGCCGCGCCGCGCTGCTCGCCTGGATCTCGATGCAGGGGCTGGCGCGCAGGCGCTGCACCAGCGGCTGCGGCACGGCCAGTCGGCCGATCTTGCTGCTTTCGGCCTCGACATAGATGGGGCGCTGCCGGTCGAGCGGCTCCAGCGCCTGGACCAGCAGGGTTTCAAACGCGGTCTGCGAGGGCTGCGCCACGCCCGGCCAGGCACCCAGCACCGAGCCGCGGTGCCGCGCGCAGGCTTCCAGGTCGAGCACCTGCGCGCCGCGCGCGGCCAGCGCCTGCAGCACGCGCGTCTTGGCGCTGCCGGTGGGGCCGCACAGTACGCGCAGGTCCAGCTGCGGCGCCACGGCCTCGATCTGGTCGATGACGTGGCGACGCCAGCCCTTGTAGCCGCCGGCGAGTTGCTGCGCGTCCCAGCCCACCAGGCGCAGCCAGGTCACCATCGAGCCGCTGCGCATGCCGCCGCGCCAGCAATAGACCAGGGGCTTCCAGGTCGCCGGGCGGTCGGCCAGCACGCCGCGCAGATGCCGCGCCAGGTTCGCCGCCACCATGGCGCCGCCCACGCGCCGCGCCTCGAATGCGCCCTGCTGCTTGTAGAGCGTGCCGACCGTGTGGCGCTCCTCGTCGTCGAGCACGGGGCAGTTGATGGCGCCGGGGATGTGGTCGAGCGCGAATTCGGCGGGTGAGCGGGCATCGATGAGGGTGTCGAAGGCGTGGCGCTCGTGCACGCGCACGGGGCTGCGGTGGCTCATGGGAGGTGGGTTCCAGTGGGTGGTTGGGAAGGGCGTGCGCAAAGGCCGCGGACGGGAGAACGAGGGCGTGGCTGGCACAATGCCCGCCACCATGACCGCATCCACACCTGTTGATTCCAAGACCATCCAGCTCACCCAGTTCGCCCATGGCGGAGGGTGCGGCTGCAAGATTGCGCCCGGCTTGCTGCGCGAGATTTTGGCACGGGCGCCGCAGGGCCTCGTACCGCCCGAGCTGCTGGTGGGCACCGAGACCGCCGACGACGCCGCCATCTACCGCTTGAACGACCAGCAGGCGCTGGTCGCCACCACCGACTTCTTTACCCCGATCGTCGACGATCCGTACGACTTTGGCCGCATTGCCGCGACCAACGCGCTGTCGGACATCTATGCGATGGGTGGCACACCCATCATGGCGCTGGCGCTGGTCGGCATGCCTATTGCCAAGCTGCCGCCGGAGGTGATTGGCCGCGTGCTCGAAGGCGGCGCCGCCGTCTGCCGCGAGGCCGGCATCCCGATTGCCGGCGGCCACAGCATCGACGTGCTCGAACCCATCTACGGCCTGGTCGGCCTGGGCCTGGTGCACCCCGAGCGCGTGCGCCGGAACGCCGATGCCGAGGCGGGCGACGTGCTGGTGCTGGGCAAGCCGCTGGGCGTGGGCGTGCTTTCGGCCGCCCTCAAAAAGGGCGTGCTGGGCGCGGAGGGCTACGCCGAGATGCTGCGCCACACCACGCAGCTCAACCGCGTGGGCATCGCGCTGGCGCAACTCGGTGGCGTGCACGCCATGACCGACGTGACCGGCTTTGGCCTGGCGGGGCACCTGCTGGAAGTCTGCCGGGGCTCGGGCCTGTCCGCCCGCGTGGACCTGGCCCAGGTGCCCCTGATCGCCAGCGCGGTCGAATTCGCGCAGCAGGGCATGGCCACCGGCGCCTCGGCCCGCAACTGGGCCGCCTATGGCGGCGAGGTGCTGTGGCCCGCCGGCGCGCCCGCATGGCAGCGCACGCTGCTGACCGACCCGCAGACCAGCGGCGGCCTGCTCGTGAGCTGCAGTGCCGATGCCTTGGACGCCGTCTTGCAAGCCTTCCGCAGCGCGGGCTTTGACAGTGCCGCCGTGGTGGGCGCCATGCAGGCGCAAGAGGCGGGGCAGGGCAGCCGCCTGGTCTGCACCTGAGTCACAGCCGTGCCTTGGGTGGATTCAGCCCTCGGCTGAGGGCGCACCGTTTTCAGAACCGGTCGCGCCCCGGCACCCGCGCCAGCACCCGCAGGTCCGGCCCCACGCGCTCCACGTCCGTGAACTCCAGGGCCTGGCCCTGCGCCAGTGCCTGCAGCGGACCGATGTGGGCCATGCCCAGCCCCGACCCCAGCAGCGTGGGCGCCAGGTACACCAGCAGCTCGTCCACCAGCCCCTCGCGCAACAGCGAGCCGTTGAGCTTGTGGCCGGCCTCCACGTGCAGCTCGTTCACACCGCGCTGCGCCAGGTCGCGCAGCATGGCGGGCAAATCCACCTTGCCATGGGGGCCGGGCACCGTCACCACGGTGGCGCCGCGCGCTTCCAGTGCCGATTTTTTGGCGTCACTTTGGATCGCAGCGTAGATGTAGCAAGCGCGCCCAGCTATGAAAAGCTGAGCATCCGGCGGCGTCAGCAACTGGCTGTCCACCACCACAAGATGCGGCTGGCGTGGCGTGTCCCATTCGCGCACGTCCAGCCGCGGGTTGTCTTCGAGCACCGTGCCAATGCCGGTCAGCACCGCGCAGGCGCGTGCGCGCCAGGCATGGCCATCGGCGCGCGCCGCGGGCGAGGTGATCCATTGGCTGGTGCCGTTGTGCAGCGCCGTGGTGCCGTCGAGCGATGCCGCCAGTTTCATGCGCACCCAGGGCATGCCCTGCACCATGCGGCTGAAGAAACCGATGTTGAGTTCGCGCGACTCAGCGCCGCCGGGGCCAACCTCGACCTCCACGCCCGCTGCGCGCAGCCGCGCAAAGCCCTGTCCGCCCACGAGCGGATTGGGATCGGCAATGGACGCGACCACCTTGCCAATGCCCGCCGCTACCAACGCATCGCAGCATGGCCCTGTGCGTCCCTGGTGCGCGCAGGGCTCCAGCGTCACATAGGCCGTGGCGCCGTTCGTATCAAAGCCCGCGGCCGCCGCGTCGCGCAGCGCCATCACCTCGGCGTGCGCGCCGCCGGGCTGCTGGGTGAAGCCCTGGCCGATCACCCGGCCATCGGGCGCCACCAGCACGCAGCCCACGCGCGGGTTGGGATTGGAAAGAAAAAGCGCCTGGGCTGCGAGCCCAAGCGCTTGGTTCATGAAGAGCGCCGTTGTTGTCATTGCGCTCGGGATGGTACCGCAGCGGTTACTTGCCCCAGCACTCGGTGACTATGGCTCCCGTGGTGACGCCTTTGGCCCCTCGCAGCCCCGTATTGGTCAGAGTGTAGTTGCCGCACTTGTCGCCCGTTTGCGCTCCCTTGGGCGTTGCCGTGAGTGTGAAGGCCGAATTCGTGTTCCCCGCAGCAAAGGCAATGTCATAACGCTTGGTGGCGTCTCCTGACCATGCCAACGCGGCTGGCAGTGTGGTGGGATAGACACCGGTGGCGGTAGCAGCCCTCTCGAGCCACTGCTGTGCCTGCAATAGTCCGGCCCGCGCATCTGCCCGATGCCCGCGCCGGATGTATTCGTTGTAGCTGGGCAAGGCAATGGCCGAGAGGATGCCGATGATGGCGACCACGATCATGACCTCTATGAGTGTAAAGCCCTGGTGTGGATGTTTCATATAAGAATTGCTTCTGAGCTGGAAGGCTGTTTATCTCACCTGGCGCCAGCTAGGGCGCAGGGACTGTTCGGGCATGCGGGCAAGCGCTTCCTTATTGTTCTTGACGTCAATGTCGATGACTTTGTTTCTTTGGGTAATCAGAGTGTGCGAGCCCTTCGAGACTCTCACGCGGGAGACGTTCGCGTCGGTGGCGTTGTAGATGCCGTCACCATTTTTGTCTACGAGTTGCACCGTGGGGCGCTTGCCGTCCATGATGTTGACCAGAGTGCGGTACTGGCGTTCTTCGTCGACCGAAGTGGAGTCGCAGCTTTCTTTGTTCGGATCCACGTCCGAGCCTTTGGCGGGCACTTGGGAATACATCGCCAAAATATTGCTGCCATCATAAAACTCCAGGGGTTTGAGCAGGCGCTCGCCCACTGCGGGAAGGTCCATGTACCAGCCGTTGTAATTCCCCCAGGTTTCTTTTTTCAGTTCGTTTTCCGCATTTTTCACATCCAGGGTGGCGAAGTCGCCGCCGCTGAGCTCGGTGATTTTTTGCTCGGCCAGTTTGGCGTTGATCACACCGTCGCCCAGTGCTTTGGGTTGGGGCACGCAGTTGGCTGGGGGAGAGCAGGAGGCTTCGCCAGGATGCACTTCCAGGCGCTTGCCCTTGATCGTGCTGATGACGCGGTAGCGTGTGTTGTCGAGTACCGAGTACAGGGTTTGCACCTGCACACTTTCCGAGTCTTTGTCGGCCACGTTGCGGCCTGTGCCAAAGGCCACCATCATCCCGCCCACGTTCACGGTTTTCTTGTCGGAGCCTGTACCCGCGGTCATGGTGCGGTCGTTGGCGCGCACGGTGGGTGCAATGGTGATGGGCTGGATGTTGGGTCGCGACGGAGAATTCAGTGCCGTTGGGCCCTTGGCTGTGAATAGCGGTTGACCGCCAAAGCCTACGCCCCAGGCAGTGTCGCTCATGTTGGTGAGGTCGAACTTCCACATATTGCCTAGGTTGTCGCCCGCATAGGCCACGTCGGGCCGGCCGTCGCCATTGAGGTCCGCCAGGCGCGGGGCCGACAAACCGTTATCGGCTGCATTGCCAGAGCCTGCGACATCGGTGGTGACGGGTATACGCAGCAGTTCTTGGGCACCGTCGAGGTACTGGATCAGCAGCACGGGTCGCTGGTTGACGCTGTTGTAACCATTGCCCATCACTGCAGCCCAGCGGTTGTTGTTCATGCGCGTGATTTGCGTGGTGCGCATAGGATTGCTCTCATCCAGCACGGGCCGGGCGGTGATATGGCCTAGGTCCTTGTCCTCTTCCACGGCCTTGGTGCAGGCGGTCTTCTCGGCGTCGCTCATGCCGGTCAGTGCGCAGTTGGGCAAGGCTTCGCTGGCGCCGCGGGTGCGGTCGAGCTTAACCAACTTCTGTGCATTGCCCTCCGCAAAGCCGGGGGTGCCGTCACTGGCGTCGGTTGCAGTGGGGTTGGTCACGTCCAGTACAAAGTAGCCTTTGCCCCCTGCGCCCAGTGTGCCCACCAGCAGGGTGCGCCAGCTGGGCGCGTAGTCGGGGTTGTAGGCAGGGTCGTCGGGGTCCTGCACGCCCGTCCCCATGTCCACGTCGCCGGTCATGGGTGAGCCGTCCACAAAGTACTTGTGCTTGTTGTTGTACTGGGGGGCGGTCAGAAGGGGCAGGGTGGGGATCACGCCCCTGGGAACATAGGCGATTTTTTCGCTGCCGTCGTCGGCCGAGAATCCGTGCAGCATGCCGTCGTTGCCGCCTACGTAGATCATGGCCGGGCGGGCTGCATTGCTGCGTGTGAAGGCCGCATAGCCCTTGAGCGCGTGGTTGCTGGCTGGCGCGCCCGTGTACCAAACCACAGAGTTGACGATGTCGCCCTGGCGGCTCTTGCGCTCGCGGAAAGGCTTGGCTGTGGTGTAGCCGCTGGACTCGGAGCCCTCCAGGCTGCGGTCGCCGCGAATGAAATTGAGCCGGTTCTGACCGTTAGTGGCCACCGTGACGCCAGTGGCGCCGGGGTTCAGCCCCAGCAGGGCTTTTTGTGTGCTGCTGAGGTTGGTTTCGTCGTTGGCCCACTGAAAGGGCACGCCGCCCTGGTACCTGGAGACACTCCACTTGTCGCTCCAACCCAGTACCAGACGGTTGTTCACGTTGGTCAGTGCGTCCAGCTTGTCGGCTGTGTTTTTGCCTCCCCAGCCCGCGGCAGAGACGGTGGTGCCATCTTTTTGCACGGTTTCGGCGGTCACAAAGCCCTTCCACGCATTAATGGGCTCGTAGGCGCCCGTGAACTTTCCCACATCGTTGCGCGAAGTGTTGGCGCCGCTGGTGGCCGTGGAAGTCAAGTCAGGCTCGTTCAAGGTGTTGATCTGCCCGAAGATGTCGCGGAAGGCCTTTTCAAGGTCTTCCCCCTGGGTCACGGCATAAAAGCGCCCCCGGCCATTGAGGGCGGCGTGCCACAGGTCCAGGGAGCGGACTTCCTCTCCAATACCCATGTCGGGCCACTTTTTGTTGCCCGTCACCAAGTCGAGAAAGCTGTTGTCATAACCAAAAGGGACCTTGTCCGTGGGGCCAATGATTTCAGGCGCCTTTGGCCAGGTGACGGCCATGGTGCTGAAGCCGATGGTGTACGTGACCATGTGCGGCCAGGTGGCGGGGTTGTAGCGCGGGTTCCAGTAGCGGTCCAGAATGGCGGGGTTGCCGACCTTGTCGTTGCCAAAGTTTTCGGTGGCTGGTGCCTTGCGGTAGTCGGTGGCGGGCTGCATGGTGCCGGTCAGGCCCGAGGTTTGCAGTGGCTTGGCCCAGCTATAGAAGGCCCAGTCGGCCAGGGTATTGCTATAACTGTCGTGGTAGAGCCTGTTATTGGGCCGCATCGCGGCGTTCGTGCTGCCAAACACCATGCCATTCGAATCGCCAAATGGCAGGGTTTGGTTCTTTGTGTTGTCGTCTTGTGAACCGCCAGACACAGTGCCGTTCCAGCGCCCGTCCGTCATCATGATGTGGTAATTGCGCCTGCAGCCAAGGTATTCCTTGCTCGCGGCGTCGCTGCCGCCGGGGTTGCTTGACCAGGGGCCGTTCTGATTCAGCGAAAGCCGCATGTATTCATCGGCCTGCTTGAACATTTTGTGTGACGGGGTGCTGCTACCAGGTGTCAGCTTCGCAGTGAAGGCGATGAAATTGTCGCGGTGCGTTTGATTCAGCACCTTCATGGAGTTGGTGCTTGTCTGCGCTGTGGTCCCAGTATTCACGTTGCCTGGAGTTCCATTGTTGGCGTTCATCGCCTGCCAGGCCATGCGAATTTTCTTGTCTGGCAGCACGGCGGTGTCGCGGAAAACTCCGCCCATGCCGCTATCGCCAATCAATGCGTATTTCAGTACGTTGATGCGGCGGCTGTTGCCAGGCCAGGTGCCATCGGCATTGGGCACCTTGGTGTCGATAGCGTTGGCATATTTTGTAGGGTTGCCGTTCTTGTCCCATTCGATGGCGCAGCTGGAAGTGCCTTCTTTGCCGTCTTTTTGCAAAGTCAGGCAGTAGTTCATGCTGCCCGAATCGTCAATGGAAATGATGACGTTGGGCGTCACATATGGCTCCACTGTGCCCGGTGGCGCTTCGGCAAGGGTGAGTGCCCAGGCGCCGTGTGGGGCCAGGGCGGCGCCTGCGGCCAGGGCTAGCAGGGTTTTGCGAAAGCGGGGAGAGGTGTTGCGGGGCATTGTGTGCTCCTCCTGGCGTCAATGATGTGATGGGCGAAATGTGGCTCTAGGGCTTGTGTGGCTTGCGCTGGTAGCTCACTTTTTCAAGAATTGGCGTCAGTCTTTGCGCTTTTGCTGCGCGTAGCTTTGCTGCAGCACCACCAGGGTGTTGGGCTTGCGGCCATAGGCCAGGGCGGTGATGCGGTACACCACGCTGGGCGTCAGGTTGAGCGGCAGCAGGTTGTTCGGGCCGCCAACGATGAGGCCGGAGCTTTTGCTGCTCTCGTCGTAGGGCAGCACTTCGATCCAATACCAGCCGCCTTGGGTTGCGGCGCTGGTGTCGGCCAGGATAGGGTTGGCGGGCGCAGAGGCAGTACCCACGGCCGCTCCGGTGAACTGTCCATAGCGCGCACCGATGGTGTTGACTGTCATTTGGGCCAGCGTGATGCCCTTGGAGGCATCGGCGTTGTTCCAGAAATCCTGTTTGTCGGAGCGTTTGACGCACAGACCATTGCGGCACTTGGTGGTCAGGCTGTCCAGGGTGGCCAGCAGAGGTCCTACGTCTTTCGCTTCGAGCGGGATTTTGTCGGGAGTGCCGGTGCGGCAGATATCGCCGCTGCCGGTGCAAAAACTGCCATCGGCATTCTCACCGCGGATGTCTAGTTCGGCGTCTTGCAGCAGGGCCTGCGCGGCCTCGAAGGCACGCTGGTAGTCGGCATCGTTGCCCACCACCATTTCGTTGAACAGCGAAGTGCGTGATGCCCACAGTGCCAGCAGCATCGAGAGCATGACGAATACGATGACGACAAACAGCGCTATGCCGCGCTGCTGTTGGTGTCGGTGGTGGACGGGGGGCATGCGTTGCATGGTGTTTTTCTTGGAAGGGTTAAAGCACTGTGCCAATCAGCCCTTGACTGCGCAGTTGATAAACGTTGCGAAAGGCAATGTGCATGCGCCGGGCGCGCACGCCTGTGAGCGCGGCCATGTCCACGTTGGTGGCACCGTCGCAATCGGTGTAAGTACTGCCAGCGGGCATATCGATGGGCTCTACGCCATAGAGCACCAGGCAGACTTCTACCGCCTGCACCTTGCCCCAGTTGTCTACGCTATCCGCGGTGACGTACTGGATCTTGGTGTCACCCGGTGTGGTGTTGTCTTGCAGCAGGTAGCGCACCTGAAAATTGGCCACGTTCTGCACGATGGGCTGATAGCCCGCGCCGTTGCCGTTGCACCTTAGTTCGCTGTCATTGAGTTGGAAAATGCTTTCCACCCGCTGATCGTTGTTGGTGTCGGCTGGGCCGCCCAGGCAGTTGCGCACTAAGGATTGCTCGGCGGCGGCGGAGTAGACGGCTTCCTTGTAGCGGCGGTAGCCCACGGTGAGGGTAATAGGGCTGTTGCCGCCGAGGAGTGTGTGGGTGGCAGGGTCAAAGCTGTTGCCGGTACCTGATGCGGCTGCGGTGGTTTCAAACGCCACGGGGGCGGTGGGAGCGTTGACGCTCGCCGCATTGGTGGAGTTGAGGTTGAGATACAGCGAACCCGCTTGGCGCAGTTGCAAGCCGATGACGCGCATGGCATTGGACGCTTGCTGCTGAATGCCGCTGGCGTCACTCACGGTGCCCGAGACGCTGCGCGAAACCATGAGCGCGCCCATGGCAACAGCCACGGTGAGCAGGCCAATGGCGATTCCGACCATCAACTCAATCAGCGTGACGCCGCGCTGGGTGAGTGCGCGCCGGGCCACGGATTTTGGGTATTTTTCGCCTCCAGGGTTCGCAGGGAAAGCGCGGAAAGCGAAGGTTTTTGAGAGCATTTTCAAGAGCCCGGGCAGAAATATTGGGTTGTGCCGCCCCCGCCGGTGTAGGGTGCGCAGCGCGCGGAGACAGGGATGTATTGAAGATGGCAAGTGCGGTCGTCAGGGCAGGCGTTGGCGGTATCGGTGCCTGCGGTGAGGGTGCCGTCGGCGGCGCGGACTTGGGTGGCGTCGGTGTTGTCCTTGTAGTTTTTCTTGTCGGTTGAGTCGGCGATGTCGCGTTCGTTTTCGCGCCAGCTGACCATTACGCCCAATTGCCGGCGGTTAGGGTTGGCGCCCGTGCCTTCACCGGGGGCTAAAAAGATGTTGGCCTGGCCCAGAGGGAGAGTGTTTTTGACGGCTTGCTTCCAGACGGCCAGGTCGTAGGCGGCTTGTGCGCTGTGGCTGCAGCCGCTGGAGCAGTCGCCTGGCGTGGGTTCTGCACTGAATGTGGAAACGTAAGCGTTGATATTGCCTAAGGCGTTGGGGTTGACTTTCATGCGCTCGCTCAAATCCTCGATGAGACGGATGGCCTGCGCACGGCGCACGGTGGTTTGGGTGTCGCTCAGTGTGCGCATTTGCACGCCCAGGATGCCGAGGATTCCCAAGGCCATAACGACGATGGCGACCAGGGATTCGATCAGCGTGATGCCGCGCTGCAAGTGGATGGATGTGCGCTTCATGGACTTCAGCCGTTGCATGGAATGTCCTCTGGGGGGATGACGCGAATTCGCCCGCCAGAACTCATGCAAACACCGCGTGCGGCAGGGTTCGTCGTGGATTTGTTTAACGGTACGAGGCTGAAGCCGAGCCAGGCGCCGTCCACAAGGCCCCATCGGTTGAGCTTGATGCTGTCGCCACCACCGGTGCGGGTGACCTGCACGTTGGCAGGCGCGTCGTAGCGTTGCAGGACGGGCTCGCCGGCATTGCAGGTGCCATTGCCGTTGGTGTCGGCGCAGACGAACCAGCCGCAGTCCCAGTCTCGGGTGCCGCTTGCCGTTGTGCAGCCATTGGTGGTGTTGGGGAGTTTCTGGATGGCCACCTGCCCGCCGCGCTTGATGGCTTCAGAGCGTGCGTAATACAGGGTGGACTGCAGTTGCTCTGTCGTTTGCCGTACCCGCCAGCGTTCGACCAAGGGGGTAAAACTGGGGGCCGCAATGGCTGCCAGCACGGCCATGATGGCCACCACCACCATGACTTCAATGAGGGTGAAACCATGCGTGCGTCGGCGGACAGTAGTGCTTTGATAGGACAGAAGGAAAGACATGTAACCCATGGTAGCGGGCGAATGTCTCCGGACGCCGGAAGTGCAGACAAATGGCGAGGGCTGTCGGACCAGTGGTCGGTCCGCTGTGGTTTGCGTGCCGATTCAGCGCTGCGTATAACCCCGGCATGCCCCCGCATTGGGCAGTCCCTTGCACTCCCGGTACAAGCGCCGGTCACGCTCGGCGCTGGTTTCTTCAGACGGGCTGCGCTGGTGCTTGACTTTGACAGCGCCGTGCTTCTTGGCCGCCTTGCTGGTGGTGGCGTCGGTGGTTTTCTTCTGCCGCGCGGCATGCGCGCCTTCGGACATAGCCAGAAGGCCTAGGGCCATGCAGGCGCCCAAGACGGCGGTGCCCCAATGACAGCGCAGGATTTTGTGGCAACTGGATTGGTGCATGAGCGCTCCGTGGCTTGAGGGTTGGTGGGTAGAGCGTTTCGTGCAGCATCCCATACGATGCTGCGTTGTCACTCTCTATATCCATCCTGCCATGCGCCACGCTGTACTGAACCTCGAAGAATCCCGTATCCGTGAAGTTGCCAACGCCGGCATGGGGCGCAGCGATGTGTTGGCCTTTTGGTTTGGCGAGAGCGATGAGAGCACGCCCGAGGTGGTGCGGCAGGCAGCGGTGGATTCCCTGGAGCGCGGCGAGACCTTTTATGCACACAACCTGGGCCTGCCCGAGCTGCGCGACGCCGTGGCCGCTTACACGAGCCGTCTGCATGGCCCGGTGGGTGCCGACCGCATCGCCATCACCTCGGGCGGCGTGAATGCGCTAATGCTGGCGGTGCAGGCGCTGGTGGATGCGGGCGACGAGGTGGTGGCGGTCACACCGGTGTGGCCCAACCTGACGGCGCAGCCGTGCATCATGGGTGCACGCCTGCGCTGTGTGGCGCTGCGGCCGCAGGCGGGTGGGGCCTGGACGCTGGACATGGGTGAGTTGCTCGCAGCCATCACGCCGACCACGCGGTTGCTGATCGTCAATGCGCCCAACAACCCCACGGGCTGGACGTTGACGGCTGGCGAGCAGCAGCAGATTCTGAAGCATTGCCGCCGCACCGGCACCTGGATTCTGGCCGACGAGGTGTACGAGCGCCTGTATTACGAGCCCACAGCCAACGGCTGCGCGCCGAGCTTTCTGGATGTGGCCGGGCCCGAGGACCTGCTGGTGGTGGTGCAGAGTTTTTCCAAAAGTTTCTTGATGACGGGCTGGCGCCTGGGCTGGCTGGTGATGCCGCCCGACATGACCCAGCACATGGGCAAGCTGATCGAGTTCAACACCTCGTGCACCAGCGTGTTCACGCAGCGCGCGGGCCTGGCGGCGCTGCAGCATGCGGACCAGATCACGCCGTGCGTGGTGGCGCACCTTAAAACCTGCCGCGACACGCTGGTGCCGCTGCTGCAGGCGCTGCCCGGCGTGGAAGTGGCGCCGGCGCGCGGCGGCATGTATGCGTTTTTCAGGCTGGCGGGGCAGGGTGATTCGCTGGCGGTGGCCAAGCGCCTGGTGGCCGAGGCCGGGCTGGGACTGGCGCCGGGCAACGCCTTTGGCGACGAGGCCCAGGGCTGGTTGCGCTGGTGCTTTGCCTCGCGCGACCCGCAGCGCCTGGTGGACGGAGTGCAGCGGCTCAAAAGCTGGCTCGCGTTATAATTGCAGGGTTTTGCATGGTGCAAGACGCACGCCGGTGGCCCTTCCAGCTTCTGGCGCAAGTAAAACCAGTGCCCGCCGTGCTTCGCAAGAGGCGCTAGGCCACATATCCGGAAAAACCAAATGATCGCATCCTCCATCAAGGCCGAAGTCGTCAAGGCCAACGCCCGTGCTGCCAACGATACCGGTAGCCCAGAAGTTCAAGTGGCCCTGCTCACGGCCCGCATCAACGAACTGATGCCCCACTTCAAGACGCACGCCAAGGACCACCACGGTCGCCGCGGCCTGCTGCGCATGGTGAGCCGCCGCCGCAAGCTGCTGGACTACCTCAAGAGCAAAGACGGTCAGCGTTACGTTGACCTGATTGCCAAGCTGGGTCTGCGCAAGTAAGCGTTGCCACAGCAAAAACGCCTGGGTTAGCGCGCTAGCTCAGGCGTTTTTTACTTTGCCGGTGTGCAATGCAGAGCGAAGCTGTGTCATTCCAATGGATTTCCGCGGGCGGTTTCACTGGAATGGCATCGTGTTCTGAATTGGCCGCTGGCGCCCTCTGGTAGAGCGTTACCAGCTATTAACTCAGGAGCAAACATGAGCATTTTCAACAAAGTCAGCAAGACCTTCCAATGGGGTGACAAGACCGTCATCATGGAAACGGGCGAGGTCGCGCGCCAGGCGTCGGGCGCTGTGGTCGTGAACATCGATGACACCGTGGTGCTGGCCACCGTGGTGGCCTCCAAGGGCGCCAAGCCCGGTCAGGACTTCTTTCCCCTGACGGTGGACTACATCGAGAAAACGTACGCCGCCGGCAAGATCCCCGGCAGCTTCTTCAAGCGCGAGGCCAAGCCCAGCGAGCACGAAACCCTGACCAGCCGTCTGATCGACCGCCCGATCCGCCCGCTGTTCCCCGAAGGTTTCTTCAACGAAGTGCACGTGGTCATCCACACGCTGTCGCTGAACCCCGAAGTCGACGCCGACATCGCCGCGTTGATCGCGTCGAGCGCCGCCCTGGCCATCTCCGGCATCCCGTTCAGCGGCCCCATCGGCGCTGCGCGCGTGGGCTTCATCAATGGCGAATACGTGCTCAACCCCGGCCAGACGGCGCGCAAGAGCAGCCAGATGGACCTGGTCGTCGCCGGCACCGAAGCGGCCGTGCTGATGGTCGAGTCCGAAGCGCAGCAACTGCCCGAAGACGTGATGCTGGGCGCCGTGGTGTTTGGCCACGAACAGAGCAAGATCGCCATCAACGCCATCCATGAACTGGTGCGCGATGCCGGCAAGCCCGTGTGGGACTGGAAGGCGCCCGCCAAGGACGAGGTGCTGATCGCCAAGGTGGCGGCCCTGGCCGAGGAAAAAATGCGCGCCGCCTACCAGCTGCGCAACAAGCAAGCCCGCACCCATGCGACGCGCGAAGTGATCGCCTGGACCCTGGCCGGCCTCAACGCCGAAGGCGTGGAGTTCGACAGCGTCGCTGTCGAGAACATGCTGTTCGACATCGAGGCCAAAATCGTGCGCAGCCAGATCCTGTCGGGCGAGCCGCGCATCGACGGCCGCGACACGCGCACCGTGCGCCCCATCGAGATCCGCAATGCCTTGTTGCCCCGTGCGCACGGCTCGTCGCTGTTCACGCGCGGCGAAACCCAGGCGCTGGTGGTGACCACGCTGGGTACCGAGCGCGATGCGCAGCGCATCGACGCGCTGGCCGGCGAGTACGAAGACCGCTTCATGATGCACTACAACATGCCTCCCTTCGCCACCGGTGAAGTGGGCCGCATGGGCTCGACCAAACGCCGTGAAATCGGCCACGGTCGCCTGGCCAAGCGCGCGCTGATCGCTGTGCTGCCGAACAAGGAAGAATTCCCCTACACCATGCGCGTGGTCTCGGAAATCACCGAGTCCAACGGCTCCTCGTCGATGGCTTCGGTCTGCGGCGGCTGCCTCTCGCTGATGGATGCCGGTGTGCCGATGAAGGCGCACGTGGCGGGCATCGCCATGGGCCTGATCAAGGAAGACAACCGCTTCGCCGTGCTGACCGACATCCTGGGCGACGAGGACCACCTCGGTGACATGGACTTCAAGGTCGCGGGCACCACCGCCGGCATCACGGCACTGCAGATGGACATCAAGATCCAGGGCATCACCAAGGAGATCATGCAGGTCGCCCTGGCGCAGGCCAAGGAAGCGCGCATGCACATCCTGGGCAAGATGCAGGAAGCCATGGGCGAGGCCAACACCGAAGTCTCCAGCTTCGCACCCAAGCTCTACACCATGAAGATCAACCCCGAGAAGATCCGTGACGTGATCGGCAAGGGCGGCTCGGTGATCCGTGCGCTGACCGAAGAGACCGGCTGCCAGATCAACATTGATGAAGACGGCACCATCACCATCGCTTCGACCGATACCGCCAAGGCCGACGAAGCCAAGCGCCGCATCGCGCAGATCACCGCGGAAGTGGAAATCGGCAAGGTCTATGAAGGTCCGGTGACGAAGATCCTCGACTTCGGCGCGCTGATCAACCTGCTGCCCGGCAAGGACGGCCTGCTGCACATCAGCCAGATCGCCCACGAGCGCGTCGAGCGCGTCAGCGACTACCTGACCGAAGGTCAGATCGTCAAGGTCAAGGTGCTCGAGACCGACGAAAAGGGCCGCGTCAAGCTGTCGATGAAGGCCTTGGCCGAGCGCAGCAATGGCGGCAACGACCGCCCGGCGCCCGCCGAGCGTGCTGACCGCGGCGAGCGCCGCGAGCCGGCGCCCCGCGAAGGCGAACAGCAGCAACAGCAGGCCCTGCCGCTCGATCAGCAAGGCCAGCTCAACGGCTGATCGACTGATTTGCTATTGATATGAGAGCTACTAACGCACGCCAGTCGTGCGTTAGTGGCTTAAGTCATTCAAATCAACGAAAGCTGATCGATATGCGTGCTGTAGAAATTACCTCATTCGGCCCGCCCGACGTGCTGCGTCTGGGCGAGCGCCCTGTGCCCGTGGCCGGCGCCGGCGAGCTGCTGATCCGCGTCGCGGCCAGCGGCATCAACCGGCCCGACGTCTTGCAGCGCAAGGGCGGCTATGCGCCGCCGCCCGGCACCTCCGACCTGCCGGGCCTTGAAGTGGCCGGCGTGGTCGAGAGTGGCGATGCGGCCGCCATGGCGCAGGCGGGTCTGCGCGTGGGCGACCGCGTGTGCGCGCTGGTGGCCGGTGGCGGCTATGCCGAGTGGTGCGTTGCGCCGGTCGCGCAGTGCCTGCCGGTGCCGGCGGGCCTGAGCGACGTGGAGGCGGCCTCGCTGCCCGAGACCTTCTTCACGGTCTGGAGCAACGTGTTCGACCGCGGCCGCCTGCAGCGCGGCGAAACCCTGCTGGTGCAAGGCGGCAGCAGCGGCATCGGCGTGACCGCGATCCAGTTGGGCCGGGCGTTGGGCGCCACCGTGATCGTGACGGCGGGCAGCGATGAAAAATGCGCGGCGTGCCTCGCGCTCGGTGCGCACCATGCCATCAACTACAAAACGCAGGACTTTGTCGCCGAGGTGCAGCGCATCACCGGCGGCAAGGGCGCCGATGTGGTGCTGGACATGGTGGCCGGCAGCTATGTGGCGCGCGAGGTGGAATGCCTGGCCGAGGACGGCCGCGTGGTCATCATCGCAGTGCAGGGCGGACTGCAGAGCGAATTCAATGCGGGCTTGGTGATGCGCCGGCGCCTGACGATCACGGGTTCCACGCTGCGGCCCCGCCCGGTGGAGTTCAAGGGCGCCATCGCCCGGTCGCTGCGCGAACATGTGTGGCCGCTGCTCGCGGCAGGCGCGGTGCGGCCGGTCATCCACAGCACGTTTCCCGCGGCGCAGGCCGGTGACGCGCATGCGCTGATGGAGTCCAGCCAGCACATTGGCAAGATTGTTTTGACGTGGTGACCATGAAGAAGAAGCTGATTGCAGGCAACTGGAAGATGAACGGCAGCCTGGCCGCCAACGATGCCCTGGTGCGCGCGCTGGTGGCCGGCCTGGTGCAGCGGGGAGAGGGGTGCGACGTGGCCGTGGCAGTGCCCGCGCCTTATCTGGCGCAGGTGCAGTCGCTGGCGTCGGGTTCGCCCCTGGCGCTGGCGGCGCAGGACGTGTCGCAGCACGAGGCGGGGGCCTACACCGGCGAGGTGTCGGCCGCCATGCTGCGCGACTTTGGCGTGCGCTACGTGCTGGTGGGGCATTCCGAGCGCCGCCAGTTCCATGGCGAGACCGATGTCGATGTGGCCATGAAGGCGCAGCGCGCCTTGGCGGCAGGGGTCGCGCCCATCGTCTGCGTGGGCGAAACCCTGGCCGAGCGCGAGTCTGGCCAGACCGAGGCCGTGGTGCGGCGCCAGCTGGCGGCGGTGATCCATCTGATTGGCCACTGCATCAGCGAAGTGGTAGTGGCGTACGAGCCTGTCTGGGCCATCGGCACCGGCCAGACCGCCTCGCCCGAGCAGGCGCAGCAGGTGCATGCCGTGCTGCGCGCCCAGTTGGCGGCGGCAAGCGACAAAGCGCAACATATTCGCCTGCTCTATGGTGGCAGCATGAATGCGGCCAATGCGGCGCAGCTGCTGGCGCAGCCCGACATCGACGGTGGTCTGGTGGGCGGGGCCTCGCTCAAGGCCGACGACTTTCAGAGAATTATTGCTGCAGCCCAATAAGGGCGTGCGGTGGCAGCTATTAAATCAGGAGTAATCGAACTATGAGCATGCTAGTGAATGTAATTTTGGCGGTACAGATGTTGACCGCCCTGGGCATGATTGGCCTGATTCTGATCCAACACGGCAAGGGTGCGGACATGGGCGCAGCGTTTGGCAGCGGCAGCTCGGGCAGCCTGTTTGGCGCCAGTGGCAGTGCCAACTTTCTCTCGCGCACCACGGCGGTGCTGGCGGCGGTCTTCTTTGTCTGCACGCTGGCCTTGGCCTACTTTGGCAACGCACGTCCTGTCAGTTCGGGCAGTGTGCTGGAAGGCTCTGCCCCTGTGGCCGCGCCCGCCGTGGAAACCGGCCCTGCCGCCGCCATTCCAGGCAATGCGGCACCGGCGCCTGCCGCACCTGCTCCGGCCCAGGGCGACGCTCCCGGCAGTGCGCAGATTCCTGCGAAATAAAAGTGCGTAAATCTCTGGAGAAGCCCAAAGGCAGGGTTTTTCCGGGGTAGAATCCCTGATTGTCTGGAAAGCAAAAACCAACAGGTTCCTCAAGCCATTCAGACAACACAACAGCCGTCGTGGTGAAATTGGTAGACACGCTATCTTGAGGGGGTAGTGGCGAAAGCTGTGCGAGTTCGAGTCTCGCCGACGGCACCAAACAAAAAAGAGCTTGTCCACATGTCCCGTTCAGCGGTCATGTCGGATAAGGCTCCAGCGGTGAGCACATCCCCAAGATGAACCTCGATCAATATCTCCCCGTTCTTTTGTTTATTTTGGTCGGCATTGCCGTGGGTGTCGTGCCTTTGGCGCTGGGCTACATTCTGGGCCCCAATCGCCCGGACCCCGAAAAGAACTCTCCCTACGAGTGCGGCTTCGAGGCCTTTGAGGATGCGCGCATGAAGTTCGATGTGCGCTATTACCTGGTGGCCATCCTGTTCATTCTTTTCGACCTCGAAATTGCCTTTCTTTTTCCCTGGGCCGTGGCATTCCATGATGTCGGGGTGGTGGGTTTCGTTGCAGTGGTGATTTTCCTGACCATCCTCGTCGTGGGCTTTGTCTACGAGTGGAAAAAGGGTGCCCTGGATTGGGAATGACCGGGCTTGAGCGAGGACAGACACAATGATTGAAGGCGTGATGAAGGAAGGCTTCATCACCACGAGCTATGACTCCGTGGTGAACTGGGCCAAGACGGGGTCGCTGTGGCCTATGACCTTTGGGTTGGCCTGCTGCGCCGTCGAGATGATGCATGCGGCGGCGGCGCGCTACGACATCGGCCGTTTTGGTGCCGAGGTGTTCCGTGCCAGCCCGCGCCAGTCCGATCTGATGATTGTGGCGGGCACGCTGTGCAACAAGATGGCGCCCGCGCTGCGCAAGGTCTATGACCAGATGAGTGAGCCGCGCTGGGTGCTCTCCATGGGTTCATGCGCCAACGGCGGTGGCTACTACCACTACAGCTATTCGGTGGTGCGTGGCTGTGACCGCATCGTTCCGGTGGACGTGTATGTGCCTGGCTGCCCGCCCACGGCGGAGGCGCTGATCTACGGGATCATCCAGCTGCAGCAGAAAATCCGCCGCACCAACACCATCGCGCGCGTCTGAAGGGGTTCCATGACAGTTGTTGCCATTCACCCTGAAAAACTCAGGGATACCCTTGTGGCCGCATTGGGCGACAAGGTGCGCCAGGTGTCGGTGGCACTGGGCGAAGTGACCGTCGAGGTGCCTGCTGCGCATTATCTGGAAGCGATGCGGCAATTGCGCGATGCGCCGGGCTGCCAGTTCGAGCAACTGATCGATCTGTGCGGTCTCGACTATTCCTCATATGGCGATCGTCCGCAGGAGGGCTTGCGCTACTGCGTGGTGTCGCACCTGTTGTCGGTGAGCCTCAACCAGCGCGTGCGCGTGAAGGTGTATTGCGCCGATGACGATTTCCCGGTGGTGCCCTCGGTGACGGTTCTCTGGAACTCGGCGGCCTGGTTCGAGCGCGAGGCATTCGACCTGTACGGCATCGTGTTCGATGGGCATGGCGACCTGCGCCGCATCCTGACCGACTACGGGTTCATCGGCCACCCATTCCGCAAGGATTTTCCGCTGTCGGGCCACGTGGAGATGCGCTACGACGCCGAGCAGCGCCGTGTCATCTACGAGCCGGTAACCATCGAGCCGCGCGAAGTTACGCCGCGCATCATTCGCGAAGACAAATACGGAGGCCTGCACTGAGGCGCGGAGCGCCTTCTGTGATCCACCATGGCTGAAATCAAGAACTATTCCCTGAACCTGGGGCCGCAGCACCCGGCCGCGCACGGCGTGCTGCGCCTGGTGCTGGAGCTCGACGGCGAAGTCGTGCAGCGCGCCGACCCGCACATCGGGCTGCTGCACCGTGCGACTGAAAAGTTGGCCGAGCACAAAACCTACATCCAGTCGCTGCCTTACATGGACCGTCTCGATTACGTGTCCATGATGTGCAATGAGCATGCCTACTGCCTGGCCATCGAGAAGCTGCTGGGCCTGGAAGTGCCGCTGCGCGCGCAGTACATCCGGGTGATGTTCTCCGAGATCACGCGCCTGCTGAACCACCTGATGTGGCTCGGCTCGCACGGCAATGACTGCGGCAGCTCCACCATCCTGATCTATACCTTCCGCGAGCGCGAGGACCTTTTTGACATCTACGAGGCGGTCTCCGGCGCACGCATGCACGCCGCCTATTTCCGCCCCGGCGGTGTCTACCGCGACCTGCCCGACAGCATGCCGCAGTACAAGGCCAGCAAGGTGCGCAACGCCAAGTCGCTCGAGGCGCGCAACCAGAACCGCAAGGGTTCGTTGCTCGATTTCATCGAAGACTTCACGCGGCGCTTCCCCGCCTGCGTGGACGAGTACGAAACCCTGCTGACCGACAACCGCATCTGGAAGCAGCGCACCGTGGGCGTTGGTGTGGTGGCACCTGAGCGCGCACTCAATCTGGGCATGACCGGGCCGATGCTGCGCGGCTCCGGCATTGGCTGGGATCTGCGCAAGACCCAGCCTTACGATGTCTATGACCGCATGGACTTCGATGTCCCGGTGGGCAAGACGGGCGATTGCTACGACCGCTATCTGGTGCGCGTGAACGAGATGCGCCAGTCCAACCGCATCATCCAGCAGTGCATCCAGTGGTTGCGTGCCAACCCAGGCCCTGTCATCACCGACAACCACAAGGTGGCGCCGCCCGACCGCGAATCCATGAAGTCCAACATGGAAGAGCTGATCCACCATTTCAAGCTGTTCACCGAAGGCTTCCACGTGCCCGAGGGCGAGGCCTACGCGGCGGTCGAACACCCCAAGGGCGAGTTCGGCATCTATCTGGTGAGCGATGGTGCCAACAAGCCCTACCGCCTGAAGATCCGTGCACCTGGTTTCGCGCACCTGGCTGCCATGGACGAAATGGCCCGTGGTCACATGCTGGCCGACGTGGTGGCCATCATTGGCACCATGGATATCGTGTTCGGAGAGATTGACCGATGATTTCTGAAGCGACCCAAGCGCGCTTTGCGCGCGAAGTGGCCAAATACCCTGCGGAGCAGAAGCAGTCCGCGGTCATGGCCTGCCTGGCAATTGTCCAGGCGGAGCAGGGCTACGTGAGCGAGGAGAGCGAGGCTGCCATTGCCGAGTACCTTGGCATGCCGCAGATTGCGGTGCACGAAGTCACCACGTTCTACAACATGTACAACCAGCGGCCGGTGGGTAAGTACAAGCTGGCCGTGTGCACGAACCTGCCGTGCCTGTTGCGTGACGGCGGCAAGGCCCTGGAACACCTGGAACACAAGCTGGGCATTGCCATGGGCGAAACCACGGCAGACGGCATGTTCACCCTGCAGCAGTGCGAATGCCTTGGGGCATGCGCCGATGCGCCGGTGATGCTGGTCAACGACCGCAACATGTGCAGTTTCATGGGCAACGACAAGCTCGACCAACTGGTCGACAGCCTGCGCGCAGTGGAGGGCCAGCCATGAACACAGCAGCAGTCCTTTCCCAGTTCCAGGCCGCGGGCGTGGAAACCTGCTTCCACGACCGCCATATCGAGCCGCAAATCTACGCCGGGCTCAACGGTTCCAACTGGAGTCTCAAGGACTATGAGGCGCGCGGCGGCTACCAGGCCTTGCGCAAGATGCTGGGCCTAGGCGAAGGTGCTGAAGCCATGACGCAGGACCAGGTCATCGCCACAGTCAAGGAGTCGGGGCTGCGTGGCCGCGGCGGCGCTGGCTTTCCGACGGGTCTGAAGTGGAGCTTTATGCCGCGCCAGTTCCCGGGGCAAAAGTACCTGGTCTGCAACTCGGACGAGGGCGAGCCGGGCACCTGCAAGGACCGCGACATCCTGATGTTCAACCCGCACATCGTGATCGAGGGCATGATCATTGCCGCTTACGCGATGGGCATCAGCGTCGGCTACAACTACATCCATGGCGAGATTTTCCAGGTGTACAACCGTTTCGAGGCCGCACTCGAAGAGGCCCGCGCCGCGGGCTACCTGGGAGACGAGATTCTGGGCAGCAGCTTCAGCTTTCAGCTGCATGCCCACCACGGCTTTGGCGCCTACATCTGCGGTGAAGAAACCGCTTTGCTGGAGTCGCTCGAAGGCAAGAAGGGGCAACCGCGCTTCAAGCCGCCATTTCCGGCCAGCTTTGGCCTGTACGGCAAGCCCACCACCATCAACAACACCGAAACCTTCGCGGCCGTGCCGTGGATCATCCGCAACGGCGGCGCGTCCTACTTGGCCTGTGGCAAGCCCAACAACGGCGGCACCAAGATCTATTCGGTCAGCGGCGATGTGGAAAAACCCGGAAATTACGAAGTCCCGATGGGTACGCCTTTTGCCAAGCTGTTGGAGCTCGCAGGCGGCGTGCGCCAGGGGCGCCAGCTCAAGGCCGTGATCCCGGGTGGCTCGTCGTCGCCGGTGTTGCCTGCCGCCATCATGATGGAGTGCACGATGGACTACGACTCCATCGCCAAGGCCGGCTCCATGCTGGGCTCGGGAGCGGTCATCGTCATGGACGACAGCCGCTGCATGGTCGAGTCGCTCAAGCGCTTGTCCTACTTCTACATGCACGAGTCCTGTGGCCAGTGCACGCCCTGCCGCGAAGGCACAGGCTGGCTCTGGCGCCTGGTGGACCGGATCCACCGTGGCGAGGGCCATCCGGCGGACATGGACGTGCTCGACTCCGTCGCCAGCAACATCATGGGCCGCACCATCTGCGCCCTCGGTGATGCAGCGGCCATGCCGGTGCGCGCCATGGTCAAGCATTTCCGGCCCGAGTTCGAGGCGCTGATCCAGAAGACGAACCCTCAGACCGCAGCTTCTGCCTGATCGTGAGAAAAGCATATGGTTGAAATTGAACTTGACGGTCAGAAAGTGGAAATTGCCGAAGGCAGCATGGTCATGCATGCGGCCGAGAAGGCAGGCACCTACATTCCGCATTTTTGCTACCACAAAAAGCTTTCCATTGCGGCCAACTGCCGCATGTGTCTGGTCGATGTGGAAAAAGCCCCCAAGCCCATGCCGGCCTGCGCCACGCCCGTGACGCAGGGCATGGTCGTGCGCACCAAGAGCGACAAGGCCATCCAGGCGCAACAGTCGGTCATGGAGTTTCTGCTGATCAACCACCCGCTGGACTGCCCCATCTGCGACCAGGGTGGTGAATGCCAGCTGCAGGATCTTGCGGTAGGGTACGGCGCATCTGCTTCGCGCTACGAGGAAGAAAAGCGCGTGGTCCTGCACAAGGATGTGGGGCCGCTGATCTCCATGGAAGAGATGACGCGTTGCATCCACTGCACCCGTTGCGTGCGCTTTGGCCAAGAAGTGGCCGGCGTCATGGAGCTGGGCATGATCCACCGCGGCGAGCATTCCGAAATTACCACGGTGGCCGGCGACACGATCGATTCCGAACTCTCGGGCAACATGATCGACATTTGCCCCGTGGGTGCTTTGACCAGCAAGCCCTTCCGCTACAGCGCCCGCACCTGGGAGCTGTCGCGCCGCAAGTCGGTCAGTCCGCACGATTCCACCGGTGCGAACCTGGTGGTGCAGGTCAAGAACAACAAGGTCATGCGCGTCCTGCCGCTCGAGAACGAAGACGTCAACGAGTGCTGGATTGCCGACCGAGACCGCTTCTCCTATGAAGCGCTGAACAGCGATGAGCGCCTGCAGCGCCCCATGCTCAAGCAGGGCGGGGTCTGGAGCGAAGTCGACTGGCAGACGGCACTGGAGTACGTGGCCAACGGCCTGCAGCAGATTCGGGCCGAGCACGGTGCGGACAGCATCGGTGCGCTGGTCAGTCCCCACAGCACGCTAGAGGAACTGTTCCTCGCGAGCGCGCTGGTCCGCGCACTGGGCAGCGACAACATCGACCACCGCCTGCGCCATGCCGATTTCACCGCGCCGGAAGGCGTGCGCTGGCTGGGGCGCTCCATTGCGTCGCTGTCCACCTTGGACGCTGTGCTGGTCGTAGGCTCCAACCTGCGCAAGGACCATCCGCTGTTTGCGCAGCGCATCCGCCAGGCTGCGCGCAAGGGCTGCAGCGTGTCGTCGATTGACGCGGTGGTGCGCGACTGGGCCCTGCCCGTAGCGCACACGCTGCTTGCCACGCCAGCGGCCTGGATGCAGGCGCTGGCGGACATATCCGCCGCCATTGCCCTCGAAAAAGGCGTGCCTGCGCCAGACGCGGCCGGCAAGGCGGGCGACGTGGCCCAGTCCATCGCGCGCGCGCTGCTGCGTGGCGAGCACAAAGCCGTGCTGCTGGGCAATGCGGCCGCGCACCATGCGCATGCCACCGGTCTGTTGGCCCTGACACAGTGGATTGGGCAGCACACGGGCGCAACGGTCGGCTACCTCACGGAAGCTGCCAACACCGTGGGAGCACAGTGGATGAGCGCGCTGCCGGCACAGGGTGGGCAGAACGCAGGGCAGATGCTGGCAGGGGGCCTGCGCGGCGTGCTGCTGTTGAACACCGAGCCCGAATACGACAGTGCTGCAGGCGCTGCCGCAGCGCAGGCCTTGGGCCGTGCAGACATGGTCGTGACCCTGAGCCCCTTCAAGGCCAACATGGAGTTCAGCGACGTGCTGCTGCCGATCGCGCCGTTCACCGAAACCTCGGGCAGTTTTGTCAATGCCGAGGGCTGGCTGCAGAGCTTCCATGCCGTGGTGCGGCCACTGGGCGAAACCCGCCCTGGCTGGAAGGTGCTGCGGGTGTTGGCGAATCTGTTGGGCCTGTCGGGCTTTGATTATGAGACTTCGCAGCAGGTGCTGGCGCAGGCGACCGGCGCACCGGCGGGCGATGTGACCCGTGTGCCCGCTGCGCAACTGAACAACGCCACGCAGGCAAGCGCTCCGGTGGCATCGATGGCGCTGCCCGATCCGGTGACGGCATCCATCTACCAGCTCGACGGCATCGTGCGCCGTGCGCCCTCGTTGCAGCTCACGGCCGATGCGCGCCTGGCCCGTGAAGGAGCCGCAGCATGATCGATACGCTCTACAACGGCGGCCTGGGCCTGGTCGGGCAGACCTGGTGGACGGGCGCAGCCTGGCCCGTGCTCTGGATCCTGATCAAGATCGTCGTGGTGCTGTTGCCCCTGATGGGTGCTGTGGCCTACCTCACGCTGTGGGAACGCAAGCTCCTGGGCTTCATGCAAGTGCGCCATGGCCCCAACCGGGTCGGCCCGCTGGGCCTGCTGCAGCCGATTGCCGATGCCTTGAAACTGCTCACCAAGGAAATCATCCAGCCGACGGCGGCCAGCAAGGGGCTGTTCGTGCTCGGTCCTGTGATGGCCATCATGCCGGCCCTGGCGGCCTGGGTGGTGATTCCCTTCGGTCCGGATGTCGCGCTGACCAACGTCAATGCCGGCTTGCTGCTGATGCTGGCCATCACCTCCATCGAGGTGTATGGCGTGATCATTGCGGGTTGGGCCTCGAACTCGAAATATGCGTTCCTTGGTGCCATGCGGGCTTCGGCCCAGATGGTCAGCTATGAAATCGCCATGGGCTTTTGCTTTTTGGTGGTGGTCATGGTGTCCGGCAGCATGAACCTGACCGAGATCGTCATGGGCCAGTCGCGCGGCATGGCGGCGGGCCTCGGGCTCAACTTCCTGTCCTGGAACTGGTTGCCTTTGCTGCCGATTTTCATCGTCTACCTCATCTCCGGCGTGGCCGAGGTGAACCGCCACCCGTTCGACGTGGTGGAAGGCGAGGCGGAAATTGTGGCCGGCCACATGGTCGAGTATTCGGGGATGGGTTTTGCCATCTTCTTCCTGGCGGAATACGCCAGCATGTGGCTGGTGTCCATCCTGGCGGTGCTCATGTTCCTGGGGGGCTGGATGTCCCCCATCGATAACGCGCTGTTCAACTGGATTCCCGGCTGGATCTGGCTCGGCGTGAAGACCTTCGTAGTGGTATCCATGTTCATCTGGATCCGTGCGACCTTCCCGCGCTTTCGCTATGACCAGATCATGCGCCTGGGCTGGAAGATCTTCATTCCAGTCACCTTGGTGTGGCTGGTCATCGTCGGGGCGTGGTTGCACTCGCCATGGAACATCTGGAAATAAGCGGGGACACACGAATGGCTGCCGTTGCTGCTGCATCTTTTTCCATCAAGGACTTTTTCAAGAGCTTTTTGCTCGTGGAACTCGTCAAAGGCATGACCCTGACCGGGCGCTATGCGTTCCGGCGCAAGGTGACGGTGCAGTTCCCGGAAGAGAAAACGCCACTGTCGCCGCGTTTTCGCGGGCTGCATGCGCTGCGCCGTTATGACAACGGCGAAGAGCGCTGCATTGCTTGCAAGCTGTGCGAAGCGGTGTGCCCCGCCGTGGCCATCACCATCGAGTCGGAGCAGCGCGACGACGGCTCACGCCGCACCACGCGCTACGACATCGACCTGACGAAGTGCATTTTCTGCGGCTTCTGTGAAGAGAGCTGCCCGGTCGACTCCATCGTCGAGACGCACATCTTCGAATACCACGGCGAAAAGCGGGGTGACCTGTACTTCACCAAGGACATGCTGTTGGCCGTGGGCGACCGCTACGAAGGCGAAATCGCCGCTGCCAAGGCAGCCGACGCCAAATATCGCTGATGCAGCGCCCGCTCTAAGCCGACTTCTACAAAGAATCGATTCATGGACGCCAAGACTGGTTTTTTCTATCTGTTCTCGGTCGTGCTGCTTTATGCAGCCTTCCGGGTCATCACCGCCCGCAACCCGGTGCACGCCGTGCTGCACCTGATCCTGGCTTTTTCGCAGGCTGCTGGCGTGTGGCTGTTGCTCAAGGCCGAGTTCCTGGCCATCGTGCTCGTGCTGGTCTACCTCGGAGCGGTGATGGTGCTGTTCCTCTTCGTGGTCATGATGCTGGACATCAATGTGAACACGATACGGCAGGGTTTCTGGAAGCATTTTCCGGTGGCTGCAACCATGGGCGCGCTGATTGCACTCGAAATGGCTGCGGTCCTGATGGGCGGCTTTCGCGGCATGGACGAGCCCAAGGCGCTGGCGGCCATGGTCGATGCCGCAGGCAATGTGATTCCGTATTCGAACACGCTGGCCCTGGGCAAGCTGATGTACACGCAATACCTCTATCCGGTGGAGATTGCTGCAGTCATCCTGCTGGTAGCCATGATTTCGGCCATCGCGCTGACCCTGCGCAAGCGCAAGGACAGCAAGGCCATTGACCCCTCGTTGCAGGTGCGTGTCAAAGCTGCCGACCGTGTGCAGCTGCTCAAGATGGCGGTCACCCAGAAGGCGCAGCCACCGGTGGTTGCCGAGGCCGACGCGGGTACCGAGGAGAAGAAAGCATGACTTTGACACTGGGGCATTTCTTATCGCTGGGCGCCATGCTGTTTTCGCTGGCCGTCATCGGTATTTTTCTGAACCGCAAGAACCTGATCGTCCTGCTGATGGCCATCGAGCTGATGCTGCTGGCCGTGAACATGAACTTCGTGGCGTTCTCCCACTACCTGGGTGATATGCACGGCCAGGTGTTCGTGTTCTTCATCATGACGGTGGCGGCTGCCGAGTCGGCCATCGGGCTGGCCATCCTGGTGCTGCTGTTCCGCAACAAGTCCAACATCAATGCGGACACCCTCGACACCCTCCGCGGTTGAGCCGCCGGACATGCAAGGTTCTCCACAATGAGTCAAACCCTCTCTGCTGCAACGCTTCTGGTCGTTCCCCTGGCGCCGCTGGCTGGCGCCGTGCTGGCTGGCATTTTTGGCACCGCCTTCGGTGGCAATTGGATGGGCCGGCGCCTGTCGCACACGCTGACGATCCTGGGGGTGCTCGTCGCCTTCGTCCTGTCCGCCATGACGCTCAAGAGCGTGGCGCTGGACGGTGCGCGCTTCAATGAGACGCTCTATACCTGGATGGTGGTGGGCGGTCTCAAGATGGAGGTCGGATTTCTCATCGACAACCTGACCGCCATGATGATGTGCGTGGTGACTTTCGTGTCCCTGATGGTGCACATCTACACCATCGGCTACATGGAAGAGGACGAAGGCTACAACCGCTTTTTTTCGTACATCTCGCTGTTCACCTTCTCCATGCTGATGCTCGTCATGAGCAACAACCTGCTGCAGCTGTTCTTCGGCTGGGAGGCGGTGGGTCTGGTGTCCTACCTGCTGATCGGCTTCTGGTACACCAAGCCGTCGGCCACGTTCGCCAACATGAAGGCCTTCATGGTCAACCGCATCGGCGACTTCGGCTTCATCCTGGGCATTGGCCTGATCGCCGCCTATGCAGGCACGCTGAACTACGCAGAGGTGTTTGGCAAGGCCGGTGAACTGGGCGCGCTGGGCTTCCCCGGCACCGACTGGATGCTGGTCACCGTGATCTGCATCTGCCTGTTCATTGGCGCCATGGGCAAGAGCGCGCAGTTCCCGCTGCACGTGTGGCTGCCCGATTCCATGGAAGGCCCCACGCCCATCTCCGCGCTGATCCACGCCGCCACCATGGTGACGGCCGGTATCTTCATGGTCGCGCGCATGTCGCCGCTGTTTGAACTCAGCGATACGGCACTGAACTTCATCCTGGTCATCGGCGCCATCACCGCCTTGTTCATGGGCTTCCTGGGCATCATCCAGAACGACATCAAGCGCGTGGTGGCCTATTCCACGCTGTCGCAACTGGGCTACATGACGGTGGCGCTGGGCGCATCGGCCTACTCGGTGGCGGTGTTCCACCTGATGACGCACGCCTTCTTCAAGGCGCTGCTGTTCCTGGCCGCCGGCTCGGTCATCATCGGCATGCACCACAACCAGGACATCCGCTGGATGGGGGCCGTGCGCAAGTACATGCCTATCACCTGGATCACGTCGCTGCTGGGCTCGCTGGCCCTGATCGGCACGCCGCTCTTCTCGGGCTTTTACTCCAAGGACAGCATCATCGAGGCCGTGCATGCCAGCCAGCTCCCGGCGGCGGGTTTTGCCCACTTCGCGGTGCTCGCCGGGGTGTTCGTCACGGCGTTCTATTCCTTCCGCATGTACTTCCTGGTCTTCCATGGCAAGGAGCGCTACGACCAGAACCCGGATGCGCACCACCACGCGGCGGACGAGGAGCCCGATCCGCACCACCATCACGACGACCACAGCAAGCCGCACGAATCCCCCTGGGTGGTGACGGTGCCGCTGGTGCTGCTGGCGATTCCTTCGGTGGTGATCGGCTTCATGACGATCGAGCCCATGCTGTTCGGGGACTTCTTCAAGGACGCGATCTTTGTGGACTCCGCCAAGCACCCCGCCATGGCCGCGTTGGCAGAGTTCTTCCACGGCCCCATGGCCATGGCGCTGCACGGCTTCTCGACCGCGCCGTTCTGGCTGGCCTTAGCAGGCGTGGCGCTTTCTTACTACATGTACATGGTCAACCCGGCGCTGCCGGCCGCCATCAAGCGGGCGTTCCAGCCGGTCTACACGCTGCTGGACAACAAGTACTACTTCGACTGGATCAACGAGAACATCCTCGCGCGCGGCGCACGCGCTCTGGGCGTAGGCCTCTGGAAAGGCGGCGACCAGGCCCTCATCGATGGTGCCTTGGTCAATGGATCATGGAAACTGGTAGGGTGGGTCGCCAGTGTGGTGCGCCGCGTGCAGACGGGTTACATCTACCACTATGCGCTGGTCATGATCCTGGGCGTCTTCGTGCTCATGACGTATTTCGTCTGGCTCAACAAGTAGGGGAAAAATAAAAATGGGTTTGTTGAGTCTTGCTATCTGGACGCCGATCGCGTTCGGTGCACTGCTGCTGTTCTTCGGCCGTGAGGAGCAGGCGCGCATGGTGCGCTGGCTGGCACTGGTCGGTGCCTTGATCGGTTTTGCCGTCACGCTGCCGTTGTACGAGGGCTTTCAGCTCGGTACCGCGGCCATGCAGTTCGTTGAAAAGGCCGCGTGGATCGAGAGTTTCAATATCTTCTACCACGTTGGCGTGGACGGGATCTCGTTCTGGTTCGTGCCGCTCACGGCGTTCATCACCGTGGTCGTGGTGATTGCCTCGTGGGAGTCGATCACCGAGCGTGTGAACCAGTACATGGGCGCGTTTCTGATCCTGTCGGGATTGATGATCGGCGTGTTCAGCGCGCTCGACGGCCTGCTGTTCTACGTGTTCTTCGAGGCCACGCTGATTCCGATGTACCTCATCATCGGCATCTGGGGCGGTCCCCGCAAGATCTACGCGGCGTTCAAGTTCTTCCTGTATACGCTGCTGGGCTCGCTGCTGATGCTGGTTGCGTTCATCTACCTCTACCACCAGGCCGGAGGCAGCTTCGACATCGCCACCTGGCACAAGCTGCCGCTCGACGCCGGAGCGCAGACCCTGCTGTTCTTTGCCTTTTTTGCCGCGTTTGCGGTGAAGGTGCCGATGTGGCCGGTGCACACCTGGCTGCCCGACGTGCACGTCGAGGCGCCGACGGGCGGCTCGGCCGTGCTGGCGGCCATCATGCTCAAGCTCGGGGCCTATGGTTTCTTGCGCTTTTCGCTGCCCATCGCTCCGGATGCCGCGCGCGAATGGGCCTGGCTGATGATCGCCCTGTCGCTGATCGCCGTGGTCTACGTCGGCTTGGTGGCCATGGTGCAAAAGGACATGAAGAAGCTCGTGGCCTATTCGTCCGTGGCGCACATGGGTTTCGTCACGCTGGGTTTCTTCATCTTCAACGACCTGGGCGTCTCGGGCGGCCTGGTGCAGATGATTGCCCACGGTTTCGTGTCGGGCGCCATGTTCCTGTCGATCGGCGTGCTCTACGACCGCGTGCACTCGCGGGAAATCGCCGACTACGGTGGCGTGGTCAACACCATGCCCAAGTTCGCGGCCTTTGCCCTGCTGTTCACCATGGCCAACTGCGGCCTGCCGGGCACAGCCGGGTTCGTCGGCGAGTGGATGGTGATCCTGGCGGCCGTCAAGGCCAACTTCTGGCTCGGCCTGGCCGCCGCCACGGCCCTGATCTGGGGTGCGGCCTACAGCCTGTGGATGTTCAAGCGCGTCTACCTGGGCGCGGTCGGCAATGCCAACGTGAAGGCCATGCTCGACATCGGCCGGCGCGAGTTCTTCATGCTGGCCCTGCTCGCCGTTGCCATCCTCTACATGGGCATTTACCCACGCCCCTTCACCGATGTGATGGACACCTCCGTGGCCGAGCTGCTCAAGCATGTGGCGCTGTCCAAGCTGAATTGAACCAACTGAATTGAGAGACCCGAGATGATTGACAACATCAGTTGGCTGGTGATTTACCCGGAGATCCTGCTTCTGGTCATGGCCTGCGTGATCGCGCTGGTCGACCTGGGCGTGCACAGTCCGCGGCGCACCGGTACCTATGCCCTGACCATGCTCACGCTGGCGGTGGTGGCTGTGCTGCAGGGCCTGTATGCCAGCAGCGGCAACACCTTCTATGGCTTTGGCAACATGGTCGTCAGCGACGCCATGGGCAACTGGCTCAAGTGCTTCGCCACCGTGGCCATGATGGTGACGCTGGTCTACGGCCGGCCCTACGCAGGCGACCGCGGCATGCTGCGCGGCGGTGAGCTGTTCACGCTGGCCATGCTCTCGCTGCTGGGCATGTTCGTCATGATCGGCGCCAACAACTTCCTGGTGATCTACCTGGGCCTGGAGCTGCTGACGCTGTCGAGCTATGCGCTCGTGGCGCTGCGCCGCGAAAACGCGACAGCGACCGAAGCCGCCATGAAGTACTTCGTGCTCGGTGCCATGGCCAGCGGTTTTCTGCTCTATGGCATGTCCATGCTGTACGGCGCCACCGGCTCGCTCGACATCGGCGAAGTCTTCAAGGCCGTCAATTCGGGCCAGATCCGCCACCAAGTGCTGGTGTTTGGGGTGGTCTTCATCGTGGCCGGTCTGGCGTTCAAATTTGGCGCCGTGCCCTTCCATATGTGGCTGCCCGATGTGTACCAGGGCGCGCCCACGGTCGTCACGCTGCTGATCGGCAGTGCGCCCAAGCTGGCGGCGTTCGCCATCGCCATGCGCTTGCTGGTGGACGGGCTGCTGCCCCTGGCGATCGACTGGCAGCAGATGCTGGCCGTCCTGGCCATTGCCTCGCTGCTGGTGGGCAACCTGGCTGCCATCGCACAGACCAACCTCAAGCGCATGCTGGCTTACTCGACGATCTCGCACATGGGCTTCGTGCTGCTGGGCTTGTTGTCGGGCGTCATCAACGGCAACGTGGACGCTTCGACGGTCGAGGGCGCCTACAGCTCCGCCATGTTCTACGTGGTGACCTATGTGCTGACCACGCTGGGCGCTTTCGGCGTGATCCTGCTGCTGGCCCGCGAAGGCTTCGAGAGCGAAGAAATTTCCGATATGGCCGGCCTGAACCAGCGCAGCCCGCTCTACGCCGGTGTGCTCGCCGTGTGCCTGTTCTCCATGGCCGGTCTGCCACCGCTGGTGGGTTTCTACGCCAAACTAGCGGTGCTGCAGGCGCTGATGGCCTCGGGCCAGGCCGCCTACATCGCGCTGGCGGTGTTCGCCGTGGTGCTGTCGCTGATCGGTGCCTTCTATTACCTGCGCGTCGTCAAGGTCATGTACTTTGATGCGCCACTCACGGCCACCACGGTGTCCGCCCCGTTGCAGGTGCGCGTGGTGCTGACCGTCAATGGCGCCCTGGTGCTCGCACTCGGCCTGGTGCCCGGCGGCCTGATGGCGCTGTGCGCAGACGCCATCGTGCGTTCGCTGGCCTCCTGACGCCCCGGACGGCAGGCCTGTGTCCTCCTCCGCAGCCGTTTGGCTGGTGATCCTGTCCGCATGCTTTGCGGCCAACCTGCCGTTCTTCAACCACCGGGTCCTGGCCGTAGGCCCGGTTTTGCGGCCGCGCAAAGCGCTGGCTGTGCGGCTGCTGGAGATGCTGCTGCTCTACTTCGTGGTCGGCGCTTTTGCGCTGCTGCTGGAAAAGCGGGCAGGGCAGATCGCGCCCCAGGGCTGGGAGTTCTATGCCATCACAGGAACGCTGTTCATCACGCTCGCCTTTCCCGGGTTCGTCTATCGCTACCTGGTCCGCCGCCGCGGCTGACGGCGTCCAGCGCGCCCGCGCCCGGCCATTGCCATGAAGGTGCTGGATCTGCGCTGCCAGAAAGACCATGCCTTTGAAGGCTGGTTTGGCGGCGAAGCCGATTTTCAAGACCAGTTGCAACGCGGCCTGCTGCAGTGCCCGCTGTGCGGCGATGCGCAGGTGCGCAAGGTGCTGAGTGCGCCGCGCATCCAGCGCGCGGCGCGCGACCCAGCGGGTGGGGCGGCGCAGGAGAGCGCAGCGCCGGTTGCGGCGGCTCCAGCGGCACCGGCCGCCGCCGCGTCGCTGCAGGCCGCTTGGTTGCAATGGGCGCGCAAGATCGCTGCACAGACAGAGAACGTGGGCCCGCGGTTCGCCGACGAGGCCCGGCGCATGCACTATGGCGAAGCGCCGGAGCGCGCCATCCGCGGCCAGGCCAGCCTGGCAGAGACGGTGGAACTGCTCGACGAAGGCATCGCCGTGCTGCCGCTTGCGCTGCCGGACGGCGCCACCGACACCCTGCAATAAGGGCTTGCCGCCCATGGGCCGCCGCGGGGCCAGCCCGCAAGTGCCAAATTGATAGCTGCTTGCGCTTGCCTGGTAAGGGTTTGGGCCAGATTTGATGTGTTTTTTGCGGCGCGCGCTGCGCTCAGGCCGTGAACTGCAGCGCCGCCAGGCGCGCATACACCCCGTTGAGCGCGATCAGTTGCGCGTGTGGGCCCTGTTCCACGATGCGCCCCTGGTCCAGCACGACGATGCGGTCGGCGTTTTGCACGGTGGCCAGGCGGTGCGCGATGACCAGCGTGGTGCGCTGGCCCGTGTGGCGCTGCATGGCCGAGTCGAGAGCGGCCTGGACCATGCGCTCGCTCTCGGCGTCCAGCGCACTGGTGGCCTCGTCAAGCAGCAGCAGCGGCGGGTTCTTGAGCATGGCGCGCGCAATGGCGATGCGCTGGCGCTGGCCGCCCGACAGGCGCACGCCGCGCTCGCCCAGGAACGTGGCATAGCCCTCGGGCAGCGCCAGCAGGAAATCGTGCGCGAACGCCGCCTGCGCAGCGGCAAACACCTCGGCATCGCTGGCCCCGGGCCGCCCGTAGCGGATGTTTTCCAGTGCGCTGGCAGAAAAAATCACCGCGTCCTGCGGCACGGTGCCAATGTGGCTGCGCAAGGCCTCCAGCGACAGGTCACGAAGATCGACGCCGTTGAGGCAGATGCGCCCCGCGGCCGAGCCCACCACGCCTGGGTCCACGTCGTAGAAGCGCTGCAGCAGCTGGAACACCGTGGTCTTGCCTGCGCCGCTCGCGCCCACCAAGGCCACGGTTTCGCCCGGTGCCAGCTCCAGCGAGAAGTCCCGCAGCGCCGCCTGCGTGGGGCGGGAGGGGTAGTGAAAGCCCACCCGCTCGAAAGCAACCGCCAGCCCTTGGCCTGTGACTGGCAAAGGCTGTGGGCGCGCTGGCGAGGACACGGCGGACTCGCTGGCCAGCAATTCCATCAGGCGCTCGGTGGCGCCGGCCGCGCGCAGCAGGTCGCCGTAGACCTCGCCCAGCACCGCCACCGCACCGGCCAGCAGGGCCACGTAGACCACGGTCTGCCCCAGGTGGCCGGCGCTCAGCTGGCCGGCCAGCACCGCCTCGGTGCCGCGGTACAGGCCCCACAGCAGCAGCGCGGCGTTGGCAATGATGATGAACGCCACCAGCACAGCGCGCGCGCTGGTGCGGCGCACGGCCGCCTCGAACGCGTTCTGCGTCGCCTGCGCAAAGCGCGCCGCCTCGCGCGGCTCGGCGGTGTAGCTCTGCACCACGGGCACGGCGTTGAGCACCTCGGCCGCGATGGCGCTGGAATCGGCGACGCGGTCCTGGCTGGCGCGCGAGAGGCGGCGCACGCGCCGGCCTATCCACATGCCGGGCAGCACGACCAGCAACAACATCATCAGCACGATGGCCATGATGCGGGGATTGGTCCACACCAGCATGGCCAGTGCGCCCACCCCCATCACCGCATTGCGCAGCCCCATCGACAGCGAGGAGCCCACGACGGTCTGCACCAGCGTGGTGTCGGTGGTCAGGCGCGAGAGCACTTCGCCGCTTTGCGTGGTTTCATAAAACTGCGGGCTCTGGCGCAGCACATGGGCATAGACGGCATTGCGCAGGTCGGCCGTCACGCGCTCGCCCAGCCAGCTGACCATATAGAAGCGCGCTGCCGAAAAAACCCCCAGGGCCACGGCCACCGCGAACAGGGCGCCGAAGTGGCCGCGCAAGGCCAGCGCCTGCGCGCTGCGGTCGGCACGGGTGCCGCCCAGGCCGCCGTCGATCAGGGTGCGCAGGGCCAGCGGAAAAGCCAGCGTGGCCAGGGCGGCCAGCAGCAAAAACAGCAAGGCCAGCGCAATGCGCCCGCGGTAGGGGCGCAGAAAAGGCAGAAGCCCGCTGAGCGCACGCGGCGCGCCGGGTGCCGCAGAAGGGTGTGAAGAGGCCATCGCGGCAGTTTAGGGGCGTGCCGCCGGAAGGGCATGGCTGCGCCTTTTCGTCGCCGCAGGCGCCCAGCGTTCCGGCCTCTGGAACGGTAGGCATTAATACATAGGCGTAAGCCCCAGTCGCCGGTAAATGGCCGGGCACTTAGGATGCGTGCTACAGAAATTCCGCGGGCGCGCCTTCTTGGCACGCCCGTGCCCATCCCTACGGAGCAGCCAAGGCGCAATGAGCGACGTCATACTTGAAACCCAAAGCCTGACCAAAGAGTTCAAAGGCTTCACCGCGGTCAGCAACGTGACCCTGTCGGTGCGCCGCGGCTCCATCCACGCCCTGATCGGGCCCAATGGCGCCGGCAAGACCACGTGCTTCAACTTGCTGACCAAGTTTTTGGTGCCGACCTCGGGCCTGATCCGCTTCAACGGCCAGGACATCACGCGCGAGAAGCCCGCGGAGATCGCGCGCCGCGGCGTGATCCGCTCGTTCCAGATCTCGGCGGTGTTCCCGCACTTGACGCTGCTGGAGAACGTGCGCGTGGGCCTGCAGCGCAAGTTGGGCACCGCCTTCCATTTCTGGCAAAGCGAGCGCAGCCTGCGCCAGCTCGATGCCCGCGCCATGGAACTGCTCACCGAAGTGGGTCTGGAAGACCTAGCCGACGAACTCACCGTGAATCTGCCCTATGGCCGCAAGCGCGCCCTGGAGATCGCCACCACGCTGGCCATGGAACCCGAGCTCATGCTGCTGGACGAGCCCACGCAGGGCATGGGCCACGAAGACGTGGACCGTGTGACCCGGCTCATCAAGAAGGTGTCGGCCGGCCGCACCATCCTGATGGTGGAGCACAACATGAAGGTGGTCTCGACCATCGCCGACCGCATCACCGTGCTGCAGCGCGGCGCCGTGCTGGCCGAAGGGCCGTACGCCGAAGTATCGAGCAACCCCCAGGTCATGGAAGCGTACATGGGCACCACCGACGGCCAACTGCAGGGAGCCCACTGACATGGCGACCGCATCTTCCCAAACCCCCGCGCTGGAGCTTCAGAACCTGGAAGCATGGTACGGCGAATCGCATGTGCTGCATGGCGTGGACATGGTGGTGCAGCCCGGCGAAGTGGTGACGCTGCTGGGCCGCAACGGCGCCGGGCGCACCTCGACGCTGCGCGCCATCATGGGCCTGACCGGTGCGCGCCGCGGCTCGGTCAAGATCAACGGCGTGGAAACGATCGCCATGCCCACGCACCGCATTGCGCACCTGGGCCTGGGCTACTGTCCCGAAGAGCGCGGCATTTTTTCCAGCCTTTCCTGCGAAGAGAACCTGCTGCTGCCGCCCGTGCTCAAGACCGGCTCGGCCGGCATGTCGGTGGACGAAATCTACGCCATGTTCCCCAACCTGGCCGAGCGCCGCCACAGCCAGGGTACGCGCCTGTCGGGCGGCGAGCAGCAGATGCTGGCCGTGGCACGCATCCTGCGCACTGGCGCCAAGCTGCTGCTGCTCGATGAAATCTCCGAAGGCCTCGCGCCGGTCATCGTGCAGGCGCTGGCGCGCATGATCACCATGCTGCGCGAGCGCGGCTACACCGTGGTCATGGTCGAGCAGAACTTCCGCTTTGCCGCACCGCTGGCCGACCGCTTCTATGTGATGGAGCACGGCCGCATCGTCGAGCGCTTCGGCGCCAGCGAGCTCGAAGAAAAAATGCCGGTGCTCAACAACCTGCTCGGCGTTTGACCGGTCGCACCGCTGCGCCCCCCTGTTTTTGCAACCCCTCTCACCACCACAGGAGACATCCATGAAAAACAAACTTACGGTTCTGGCGATGATGCTGGGCGCCGCCGGCCTGATCGCTCCCGCCGCGCATGCGCAAGAGAAGGTCAAGATCGGCTTCATCACCGACATGTCCAGCCTGTATGCCGACGTGGAAGGCAAGAACGGCGCCTTGGCGATCCAGATGGCCATTGACGACTTCGGCGGCAAGGTGCTGGGCATGCCCATCGAACTGCTCACGGCAGACCACCAGAATAAGGCCGACATCGCCGCCTCCAAGGCGCGCGAATGGATCGACACGCAAGGCCTGACGATGCTGTTTGGCGGCACCAATTCGGGCACCGCTCTGGCCTCGGCCAAGGTCGCGGCCGAGAAGAAGCGCGTCTACGTCAACAACGGCGCAGGTTCGTCGGCGCTGACCAACGAACAGTGCACGCCCTACACCGTGCACTACGCCTACGACACCGTGGCGCTGGCGCGCGGTACGGGCTCGGCCATCGTCGACGCTGGGGGCAAGAGCTGGTTCTTCCTGACCGCCGACTACGCCTTCGGCCAAGCGCTCGAAGCCGACACCGCCGCCGCCGTCAAGGCCAAGGGTGGCACGGTGGTGGGCTCGGTGCGCCATCCGCTCAACGCCTCGGACTTCTCTTCGTTCTTGCTGCAGGCGCAAAACTCCAAGGCCCAGATCCTCGGCCTGGCCAACGCGGGTGGCGACACCATCAACGCGATCAAGGCCGCCAAGGAGTTCGGCATCGACAAGACCATGAAGATGGCAGGCCTGCTGCTGTTCATCACCGACATCCACAGCCTGGGCCTCAAGAACACCGCCGGCCTGCAGCTCACCACGAGCTGGTACTGGGACCTGAACGACGATACGCGCAAGTTCGCCAAGCGCTTCTTCGACAAGACCAAGCGCATGCCCACCTCCATCCAGGCTGCCGACTACTCGGCCACCATGAACTACCTCAAGGCCGTCGAAGCGGCCAAGAGCGTGGACGCCGACAAGGTCATGACAGCATGGCGCGGCATGAAGATGAACGACTTCTATGCGACCGGCACGCTGCGTCCGGATGGCCGCTATGTGCACGACATGTACCTGATGGAAGTCAAGAAGCCGTCGGAGTCCACCAAGCCCTGGGACTACTACAAGGTCGTCAAGAAGATTCCTGGCGAGCAAATCTTCACGACCAAGGCCGAGAGCAAGTGCGCTCTCTGGAAATAAACCCCTGACCTGACCCCTTCACCCTCTGCCGCCTCCCATGGAAATTCTTGGTGTCTCCCTGCCGGCCATGCTCAGCCAGCTCCTTCTGGGGCTGGTCAATGGCTCGTTTTACGCAATCCTCAGCCTCGGGCTGGCCGTAATCTTCGGCCTGCTCAACGTCATCAACTTTGCGCACGGTGCGCTGTTCATGATGGGGGCCGTGGTGACCTGGATGGCCATGAATTACCTGGGCATCAACTACTGGCTGATGCTGGTGTTGGCGCCACTGGTGGTGGGGGTGTTCGGGATCTTGATCGAGCGCCTTCTGCTGCGCTGGATCTACAAGCTCGACCACCTGTACGGGCTGCTGCTCACGCTGGGCCTGACGCTGTTGATCGAGGGCGTCTTTCGCTCGGTCTACGGCGTCTCGGGCCTGGGCTACGACACGCCCGAGCTGCTCGAAGGCGCGACCAACCTGGGCTTCATGATGCTGCCCAACTACCGCGCCTGGGTCGTGGTGGCCTCGGTGGTGGTCTGCCTGGGCACCTGGTATGTGATTGAAAAGACCAAGCTGGGCGCCTACCTGCGCGCCGGCACCGAAAACCCGCGCCTGGTCGAGGCCTTCGGCATCAACGTGCCGGTCATGATCACGCTGACCTATGCCTTTGGTGCCGCGCTGGCCGCCTTTGCCGGCGTGCTGGCCGCACCGGTCTACCAAGTCTCGCCGCTGATGGGGCAAAACCTCATCATCGTGGTGTTCGCCGTCGTGGTGATCGGTGGCATGGGCTCCATCATGGGCTCCATCCTGACCGGGCTGGGGCTGGGCATCATCGAGGGGTTCACCAAGGTGTTCTATCCCGAAGCGTCGTCGACCGTGGTGTTCGTCATCATGGTCATCGTTCTCCTGATCCGCCCCGCCGGCCTGTTCGGCAAAGAAAAATAAGGGGCTGCCCACATGAATTTCAAGAAACTTTCCGCCATCGGCTACGGCCTGTTATTCGTCGGCCTGCTCGTGGCGCCGTGGCTGGGCGCCTACCCGGTGTTCGTGATGAAGCTGATGTGCTTCGCGCTGTTCGCCGCGGCCTTTAACCTGCTGCTGGGCTACACCGGCCTGCTGTCCTTCGGCCACGCCGCCTTTTTGGGGGGCTCGGCCTATGTGGCGGGCCAGTCCATGAAGGTGTGGGGCTTCACCCCCGAAGTCGGACTGCTGCTGGGCACGGCCAGCGGTGCGCTGCTGGGCCTGATCGTCGGCTTCTTCGCCATCCGCCGCGAAGGCATCTACTCCACGATGATCACGCTGGCGCTCGCGCAGATGCTGTTCTTCGTCTGCTTGCAGATGCCCTTCACCGGCGGCGAGGACGGCCTGCAAGGCGTGCCGCGCGGCAAGCTGTTTGGCCTGATCGACCTGAAGGACGACCTAGCGATGTACTACGTGGTGCTGGTTGTCGTGGTCGCAGCGTTCTTGCTGATCGTGCGCACCGTGCATTCGCCCTACGGCCAAGTGCTCAAGGCGATCAAGGAAAACGAGCCGCGCGCCATTTCGCTGGGCTACGACACCAACCGCTTCAAGCTGCTGGCGTTCGTGCTGTCGGCTGCGCTGTCGGGACTGGCCGGTTCGCTCAAGACCCTGGTGTTGGGCTTTGCCACGCTCAGCGACGTCCACTGGACGGCCTCGGGCCACGTGGTGCTGATGACGCTGGTGGGGGGCCTGGGCACCCTGTCGGGGCCGCTCGTCGGCTCGGCCGTGGTCGTGCTGCTCGAGAACAAGATCGGCGAGCTCGGCGAACTGCTGGCCAACGTCTCGGGCATTGCGTGGTTCCACACGCTGGGCGAATCGGTCACCATCGTCACCGGGCTGATCTTCGTGATCTGCGTGCTGGCCTTCCGTCGCGGCATCATGGGCGAGCTGATCGCCTGGCTGACGCGTGTGCGCGGGGGCAAGAAGGCCTGAGGCTTCTGGTGCGTCCCGCGGCGCTCCCCCAATCAAAGGCCCCGATCGGCCCCCCGGCCATCGGGGCCTTTTGTTTCTACAAGCGCAGCGCCTGCGCGTAACCCGTCATTTCCAGGTAGCCGCCGCCCACCACCTCGCCCATGGCGGCGTGCAGCGCGCACAGGCCTTCCCAGTAGATGGCGCCGGTGGAGCCGCGGCTGTCGAGCTCCTGGTTGTCGAGCAGCGCGCGCACCTCGAAGCGCCCCGCGGGCGTGTCCACGCGCCACTGCACCGGGTAGCGCGCCGGGCCCAGCGGGCTGGCCCACCAGCGCAGCGGCGTGAACACGACCTCGGTCGCGGCAAACGCGCGCGGCGCGGCGCCGGGCGCGCGCCACGAGCCGCCCGCCCACAGCGCCGAGCCATCGGCGCGGCGCAGCCGAAAGGCGGTGAGCGCGCTGCCGTCGTGCAGGTTCATGCCGATCCAGTCCCAGCCCACCGCCTGCGGGTGCATCAGCGCCTCGCTTGCCTCATGGTCCAGCCAGGCGCGGTTGTCGCCGGGTTGCGCTGCCGGCTCGACGGCCATCTGGCGCCCCGCCAGCGCCACGCTGCCGCCCACCTGCAGCTGCGGCTGGCTGTAGTAGTAGCTGGCCTGCGCCGCGCCGGGCCCCTTGCGCGAGAGCCCCTGCTGGCCCTGTAGCAGCACGGGCTGTGTGGTGTCGAAGTCGAGTCGCAGCACGAAGTCGCCTGCGGTGACGCGCGCGCTGTAGCGGCTGCCCGGGCCCTGGCCGGTGCGCCGCAGCGACCAGTCCTGCAGCCGGATGTCGGTGTCGGCCTCGCTCGCCTGCGCCACGCCAAAGCCGGCGCGCGCGATGCGCTGGTCGTGGTGGAGCCGGCCGGCCTGCAGGTCGGTCAGCGCGGCGTGCGCGAACAGGAGCTGGCGCGCGGCAAACGCCGATTGCATCCCTTGCGCGGCATCGACGCGCGAGCGAAAGAAGGTGACCTGAAAGCCCCAGCGCTGCCCGCCCGCGCGCGCCTGGCCGGTGATGTACCACCACTCTGTGCGCAGATCGGGGTGGCTGCCAAAGTCGCGCGGGAACTGCAGCTGGCGCGGCGGCAGCGCCCAAGCGGGCAGGGCGGACCCGGCCAGCACTGTGCCCGCAGCCCACGCCAGCCATTGCCGGCGCGAGGCGTCGGGCGGCGGGGCGTTGGCAGGGAGGAAGCGCATGGCGGCTGTCGAACGGGGGTGGGCAGGCCCTCAAGCCATGCCGGCCTGCACGCGCTGCCCCGCGGCCTCGCAGCAGCCCAGCGTCTGCGCGACCCAGTCCGCGTTGAAATAGGTCGGCAGGTAGCGCTCGCCCGCATCGCACAGCAGCGACAGGATGGAGCCCTGCTCGCCGCGCGCGCGCATTTCCTGCGCGAGCGTGAGCATGGCGGCGAAGTTGGTGCCGGTGGACGGCCCCACGCGCCGGCCCAGCAGCTGCGACAGCGCGCGCATAGCGGCCACCGAATCGGCGTCGGCCACGCCCTCCATGCGGTCGACCAGCGTGCGGATGAAGCTCGGTTCGACGCGCGGGCGGCCAATGCCTTCGATACGCGAGCCCGGCGCGGTCAGTGTGGCGTCGCCCGTGCGGTGGTAGGCGCTGAACACCGATCCGGCCGGGTCGGCCACGCAGACCTGCGTGGCGTGGCGCTGGTAGCGCACATAGCGGCCGATGGTGGCGCTGGTGCCGCCCGTGCCCGCGCCCACCACGATCCAGCGCGGCACCGGGTGGCGCTCGCGCGCCATCTGCGTGAACATGCTCTCGGCAATGTTGTTGTTGCCGCGCCAGTCGGTGGCGCGCTCGGCATAGGTGAACTGGTCCATGTAGTGCCCCCCCGTCTGCGCGGCAATCGCATGGGCCTCGTCGTAGACGGCGCTCGCGCTGTCCACCAAGTGGCAGCGTCCGCCATGGAACTCGATCTGCGCGATCTTCTCGGGCGAGGTGCTGCGCGGCATCACGGCGACGAACGGCAGGCCCAGCAGGCGCGCGAAATAGGCCTCGCTCACCGCGGTGGAGCCGCTCGACGCCTCGACGATGGTCGAACCCTCGCGGACCCAGCCATTGCACAGCGCATACAGAAACAGCGAGCGCGCCAGCCGGTGCTTGAGGCTGCCCGTCGGGTGGGTCGATTCGTCCTTGAGGTACAGGTCGATGCCGTGCGCGGCATAGCCGGGCAGCGCGAGCGGGATCAGGTGGGTGTCGGCGCTGCGCTGGAAATCGGCCTCGATGCGGGCGATGGCCTGGTGCAGCCAGGGACTCTGTGGGATCTGGAGGAGGGCGGCGTGGGGCATGGGGCGGATTGTGGCAGGCCTACCAGTCTTCCTTGACCGCCAGCACCGCATCGCGCCCGGCCGCCGCGCGCCCGGCCAGCCACGCCGTCAGCGTGCCGGCCGCCACCACGGCCGCGCACAGCGCGAGCAGGCGCCACAGCGGCAGGCGCAGGTCCATGCGCCAGTGGAAGCTTTGCGGGTTCACCACGTGCACCAGCACCACGGCCACCGCCAGGCCCAGCAAGAGGCCGGCGAGCGCACCCACCGCCGTCCAGGCCGCGCCTTCGCCGGCCACCACGGCCAGGATCTGGCGGCGCGTCAGGCCCAGGTGCGCCAGCAGGCCGAACTCCTTGCGCCGCGCCAGCACCTGCGCGCTGAAGCTCGCGGCCACGCCGAACAGCCCGATGCCGATCGCCACCGCCTGCAGCCAGTAGGTGACGGCAAAGCTGCGGTCGAAGATGCGCAGCGAGCGCGCGCGGATCGCTTCGGACGCGGCGAACTCCAGCAGCGGCGCCGGCGCCGCGCTGGCGTTCGCCTCTGCGCCCAGCCCGTCCGCACCGCCCGCCAGCGCCGTGATAGCCCGCTCGAGCTGCGCGACATCGGCGCCGGCGCGCGGCCACAGCGCCAGGTCGTTGGCACGCGCATCGCCCGTCAGGCGCATGTAGTCCGGTGCGTCGATCACCAGAGCGCCGCTCTGGCGCGCATAGTCGCGCCACACGCCTGCTACAAACAAAGGATCTGCCTGGGCTTGTCCCACCTGCGCCAGAGCCGAAAAGGCCTTGGAAAACGCGGGCAGAGTGCGGCCCGGCGTGGCGCCCCACAGGTCGGCCAGCGCCTCGCTCGCATAGACCGCAATGTGGCCGGCAGGCACCGGCAGCGGCGGCGCCACCAGCGGCAGCGTGCGTGCCGCGTCGCCGTTCAGCGGGCGCGCGATCAGCACGACGGGCGCGCGCGCCGGGTCGAGCAGCAGCGGCACAAAGCGCGTGCCCTGCACGCGTTCGACGCCGGGCAGCTCGGCGATGCGGCGCACCAGGTCGGGGCCGAAGGCCGGCGCGTCGCCGGTCTGCGCGCCGGCACTGCGCACATACAGCGGCGCCGGCAGCACGGCGTCGAGCCAGTCCATGACCGAGCCGCGAAAGCTCGTCACCATCACCGTCAGCGCCACCGCCAGGCTGAGGCTGGCGACCACGCCTCCCACCGCCACGGCGGCCGTGCCGCGCGTGCGCCGCGCGCGCTCCAGCGCCAGCATCGGCAGCAGGCGCGGCGCGGCCAGCGGCTGCAGCGCGCGCAGCAGCAGCGCCACGCCCCA
>NZ_MWOK01000051.1 GCF_012932145.1 Acidovorax sp. SRB_14
AGTTGGTAGAGCGCAACCTTGCCAAGGTTGAGGTCGAGAGTTCGAGACTCTTTTCCCGCTCCAATTTCCAGAAAAAGGGAAGCCCAGGCTTCCCTTTTTGCTAAACAAGCCAGACTTCGGGCGCGGTAGCAAAGCGGTTATGCCCCGGATTGCAAATCCGGTCAGTCCGGTTCGACTCCGGACCGCGCCTCCAGAATTGCCATTTTTGCGGTCCCGTTCGCGGGGTGTAAAAAATCAAAATTCTGGCTTGATAGAGAAAATATGCTCTATAATTTGCGGCTTGCCAGCCAGCATGGTTGAAGAAATTCAAGCGTGCAAACAGGGCAAAATGCGGGAATAGCTCAGTTGGTAGAGCGCAACCTTGCCAAGGTTGAGGTCGAGAGTTCGAG
>NZ_MWOK01000047.1 GCF_012932145.1 Acidovorax sp. SRB_14
GTAGAGAGTGCCACGTTTCCCAATTGGAATGGAACGGAGCAGAAGCGCTTGCTCTCCCCGATTAACGGCGACGTATTGAAGTACATCACTCCCACAGCTTCCAGCGGCGGAGTCGGGACGGTGACTTGGAAGCGTCTCAAATGAACACGCCTTTATCGCAGTGCCCTGGCGTGAGCCCTTTCCATTGATGGGACGTTCTGCAGCAGGCTTCACCTGCTTCCGCTCGCCCCTAATGTCAAACGCTGAGTGACAGGCATCTGGAGATTTGAAAGTCGGCTTCCAGCGGCGGATTCAATCGGTCAACGCAACAATAGCCTACGGACTCAGCGGGCCCACGACCGAGGCTCAAAATCAGCGGATCCAAAGGCCGCCACTCGCCGCCGGCCGGCCCGAAGTGCCTTATGGCGTCAAGCAACTCCATGGTTCGTATTCATTGCAGCACCCATCGGATGCTCTGCTGGTACCTTCAAGCGCGACTACGTGGCACGCATGGACCTGCGTGACGCGCGGACTGTGCTGGCGCA
>NZ_MWOK01000038.1 GCF_012932145.1 Acidovorax sp. SRB_14
AGCGACGCCCAGCCGCCCCGCGAGAACGCCCACCTGGGCACGCACGGAGGGCACAGCATGCCGTCGAGCCGCGGCTCCGGCCCCTCGGGCCAGCCCGACCCGATGCGCACCAGCGTGGACAGCATGGCCGAGCGCGGCCGCCGTGGCGGCGGCTTTCGCAGCGGTGGTGGCGGCGGCGGATACGGCGGTGGCAACAGCGGCGGCGGTCGTGGTGGTCCGCGCGGCGGTGGCGGCGGCGGCGGATATGGCCGCTGATCCTGCGCTGGCATAGCGAAGCGCCTATACAGCAGCAGGTCCGCTAGCGGACCATCCCTAGAAATAGGCACATGCTGCCCACAGCAAAAAACCCAGGACCGTTAATCGTCTCGTACCCTAAACATACATATGATGTGAGAGAGTGGCTATAGACAGCTATCAACACTGAACTTTTATCATCGACGCATTCGATGTATAAACACATCGTAATGCATCGTAACTTCCAAGCGCCGACGGCAACGTCGGCGCTTTTTTTATGTGAGTCACACCCATGTTACGTATCCCGATTGAACTGACTACCTGCGACGGTTTCTGTTGACCAGCTTGCTGGAACTGACCGGCAGAATTCGGCCAATTTCAGTCACTCACATTGCGAGACCCAACCGGCCGGTACAGAAAAATTGCGTTAGTTCACCCCGAGACATTTTTCACTTCGAAGCTGTCGTCTGGCCATATTTTATTGGCCGATCCCTATTATCAGGGACCGTGATAGAAGATGATTTTTGCCTTATCGTTACTAAATCCTAAATCCATGGGTGCAAGTGGCTTCAGCTTCGAGGACATGAAGGCGGAGAGAATTAGCATCCAAGTAAATACGCCACTTATGACCGCATCTTTAGTATTATTTGAAATAATAAACAGTATTGTTAAAGATGCTGCCGGCAATATTAGCCAATACGTCATTGCGTTCATCCATTTGACCAATCTCGGATTGATCGGATGGCGAAAACCCACTAGGGCGCATGAAATTTGATCGGATATTGCATTAATGCCGATCTGCGATCCGTATTGCGAGTTGTGCCATATTTGCACTAGGATACCTTTACCCGGATGAAGAATGTCAAAGTAGATGGGAAGGCGCTGCTGACCGGATGCGGCATGAATAACTCGACCCAGATGAACACGGGCCGATGCATCATTGCTAATACAGCCCCGCAAGGCATAGTCACCGATCCCTTCTTCTATTGTGATCTGTACTTTTACCATTGGGTTGAAAGCGCTACCCCAAAAGGGTTTTTGGCCTGCATTCCAAACACGAAGCTCAGTAATTGTGAACCAGCCATTCGGGCATTTCATTCGCGTTTCAAGATGCGGCGCCATAAAGGGAAATGGGGCTAGCTTGAGCTTCGTCTGCAACGGGTAAAGTGGGAAGCGAGTTCGGGAATCCCGTGAATTGGAAGACACTGCCAACTGGGCGTGTGCTTGCTCATGTTTTTCTTTTAGTTTTAGGTAGAATGTAATCGTGGATATCAACAAGGTTGTAATCCCTGCCGTGTATCGCAGCAGCCCCTGAAGATCTTCATTTCTAAGAATCAATGAAAAATCACTAAGGTGATGTAGAAAACCGTTGACATAATTCATTCGCAAGTCCGCTTACCGGCTGGTTGCCGAAATTCAGCATTCTGCTCGAAACAACCGCTCCCGCTACATCGCCGACCTTCAAGTCGATTCGACAAATGCCCGCGTTGGGTCGTTTGCTGCCGGCGGTCAAGGCAAGTACTTTGGTCAGGTCCACGCGCAATGGTGGTCAACAATGACCAGCGTCTGCCGCCATGGGCACCGCTCCAGACCCTGCACTCGACGTGAGTCAGTCACCGGGGAATGGCGTCGCCCAGTACCTTGCGAACGGCACGGGCAAAGCCCACCTCGAACACCACCCGGCCGCGCTCGTTGACGATTTCCCCGTGGCTGCCTTCCTTCAGGCCGCGCTCTTCGAGGTAGCTGGCCGACACCGCTTTCTGCAAGGCTTCGCGCTCCGACGGCGTCAGTTGCGCGGACAGGGCGAGCACGGCCACCGGCTGTGCCCCTGGCGCCGCAGAGACGGTCGCGCCTAGGGGTCGCCGGTCCACGGTCACCTGGGTGTTGGCTTTCAGCACGTTGAGTTGTGCCTTGAGCTTGTCGCGCTCGGCAATGATGGCCTGCATGATGGAGCGGATGGCCGGGTCTTCGATGCGCATCAGGTATTCATGGCTCGCCAGGGTCTTCGGGGGCTTAGGTGCGGCGGGGCCGGCATAGGCGGTCCAGGCTTCGATGAGCGCCCGGTAGTCGGCGGACGGGGCGTTGTAGAGGGCTCGGCCCTTCAGGATGCCTTCGGCTTCAGCCAGGCGGCCGATGGCCGGCAGCGAGAAGTCGCGCGAGCCAGCCGCGTGCTGCCTGCGGCAAAGCTCATGCATCTTCGCCAGATTTGCCCGCCGGTTCGAGCGCCCGCCCTTGTCGAGCAGCGACGCTAGTACGGCGTCCGGGTGGATGTCCGTCACGCCGTTCATGCTTCAGCTCCCTTCAGGTTCTGTCGCCCGGCGGAGAACGCCTGGACGGGGCGGGTTGCGGGCAGCAGCGAGGCAAGATCCATGTCGAAGTGCTGGCTGAGGCGCGCGCCTGCGTCCATCAGGCGAATTACTTCCCGCTGGCCCAGCGCGGGATTTTCAGGGTTCATCTGCCGGGCGAGTTGCCGCATGAAGGCGTTGCCAGCGAGAAGCTGCTCCTGTTCGCTCAGAAGCATGAACACAGGTGACAGGTTGTCGCGGTAGAGCACGCCATCGAGCAGCTGGCTGCGGCGGAAGACCGCCTTGCCCGGCTCCAGGTCGGGGTAGACCTCGACACTTTCGCAGACACCGGCCAACTGGAGCAACTCCGACTCCGTCTCCTCGAAGGCGACCTGCACGTCAACCACCGCCCCGGCTGCGACCAGCTGCGTGCCATCGCCCAGCGGGGCTTCGAGCGCCGCCTTGCAACGTTCGATGAGCCGCCAGCAGGCCACCAGGTCTTCGGCCAGGTCGCTGAAGCGCTTCATTGCGCTTTCCCACACCCGCTCGGCCTGTCGGTAGGCGTCCTGGCGAGCGAACGGCTGCCCCGCATCCTCCGCATCCGCCTTCTGCTTCTTCAGACCTTGCAAGTCCTCCTCGCGAGCAAGGCACGCGTTGCGTGCCTCATCGAAGTGATAGGCCAGTGTGTTGAAGTGGGCCGCCAGCGCAGGCAGGTGGTGCGGCTCGGTCACGAACCAGCGGCAACGCACGCAGTTGCGGCTGCCGCCCGGAACCGGCCCGTGCTTCGGGGCTGAAGCCGAGCCGAGGTTCGACCCGCCGTTGTAGCAGCCGCCGACGGAGCCGTTGTCTTCGACTTCGCTGGTGTTGCCGCCGACCAGGCACAGCCCGTGGGGCATCGGCATCCAACCCACCGGGTTGCGTGCGGCAGGATGCTGAGGGATGGCGGCGGCAAGGCTGGGTACGCTGTTGCAGATGGCTTTTTGCAGTAGTTCTCCGTGCTCGGTGTCGAGCAGGAAGTTCTGGATGCTCGCTTCCTTGCCCGCTTCGAGCCGCTCTGCCGCGCCGAGCAGCATGTCGCGGATGTGCGTCGCGCCGGGCTTGGTGTAGTACAGCGTCATCAGCAGCCGGCTGTGACCCACGAGCTTCTGTAGCACGGGGAACGGCACCTGCCCTTCCAGGGCCAGCGCGGTGATGAGAGAGACGCGCAGGCTGTGCAGGGGAAAGAGTGTTACCACGTAACCAATCTGCTTACTTTTGGCTCTTACTTCTGGTGGCGGGATAAATCGGATCGGCGCTCCGTTGCAATGGGTCTCCCCCCGGTCAGTCAGTCGTAATTCAAAGGCTTCAAGCAGGCAAAACCAGGGTTTGAGCACGACATCTCCGGTGAGGGGCAAATGGCGTTCACCTTCGCGTGCCTCCGGCAAGCGAAAGAGGAAACAGGCGTCCGGATAGCCCGTAAGTTGCACCTCGCTTTTCGCCGGAATGTGGCGGCCATCCAGAGCCGTCCAGGCCGTGCGCCGTGACACGGGGTTGTACTTCTCCTGCCAGTTGCGCAGCTTCTCCAGCCAGTAAAAGACGTCCTGGTGCACCGGCCCACCAGAGGACCATGGCAGCACGTAGCCCTTCTCGGGGCCGAATTTGGCAATGTCGGCGGTCTTGTTGGTGTTGATGTAGAGCACGGCAGGGATGGCCTCACCGTCGGCGAGAGGGTCGCTGCGGCGGAATACTCCCTGCTGAAGGGGTCGGCGTTCGCTGCCCTGTGCAAGCCGGCTCGGGTTCAAGGTCCAAGCACCCGCCGCGTAGCGCCAGGTATCGGCTTCGCCCGAATCGAGCATGCGGACTTGGAAGGTGCGCAGCGGCAGGATGAGCTTCACGAGCAGAGCGACCCAGCGCCCAGGACTCCAGATCTCCAGCACCTGCCCGCCGCGATAGTTCGGGCTCACCTTGCGGACCCGCCACACACAGTCCGGGTCGCTCCGGTCTATCTGCGCCTCGGCCACCTCGAACCAGTCGGGTGCGCCGTACCCGCGCTGGCCGATTTCCACGCCCAGGGCGCCCTGCGCCCACTGCCAGTCCCGGAAGTGTGGTCCTGCCGCGAGCATGTGTCGCAGTTCGTCGATGTAACCGTAGGGTAGCGGCGAATGCACGCTTTCGTCGCGCCGGGGCAGGCCGCTCGTGGTCATCCGGGGCACGGGGTTGTGAAAGGCTGACGAGACCACCGACTGGCCGTCGTCGTCGGTTTCGCTGAACTCTCGCAGCAGCACAAAGTGCAGGAAGGCGCGGATGGCGTTGTTGTACTTGATGCCCGTTGCCGAATCCGGGCAGGCGGTGCGGTAGAAGTCAGGCAGGACCGTGCTGCGGGCCAGGAGCACCGCCGGGTCGAGCGGCAGTCCCTGCTGGATAAGGTAGCGCTCAAAAAAGGCCACCAAGCCGTTGAGCTTCGAGGCGACACCGCTCGTTTTCCCTTTGAGCCACTCCACCGCCAAAGCGCGCCAAGCAGTCAGTTGCGGGTGCTCCCGCTCCACCCAACCCAGGCTGGTGTCGTTTTTACGATTCACCCCTTTCAGCTTAGGGGTCGGGGCAGCAGATGACTTGGGCGTGGTCGTTGTCTTCATTTCGGTCATGTGAATTCCTCAGTCGTTGAATTCGATGCCCGGCAGCGGACCTACCGGCACGGACGGCGTGCCAGTGAGCTTGTCCCGCAGCCGCTGCGCGGCCGCTTCAAGCGCCGCCAGGGCCTCGCGGGTGGTCGCCTGCGTGTAGACCTCCTGGCTCTCCAGGGAGGCGTGGTGCATGAAGCGGCGAATCAGCGACTTGTCGACGCCGGCGTTGCGCAGCCGGCGGCCGTAGGCGTGGCGGTGGCCGTGCGGCGTCGTGCCCAGTGCCTTGCCGACCGCGAGGCCGATGCGTTCGCAGGCGGCGGCATGGGCCTTGTTGTACTGGGTGAGCGTGTACATCGAGCCCACGGGCTCGCGGCTCAGGTTGATGAAGGCAAACGGGTGGTCGCGCTCGGTGCACGCGACCTGCTCCAGGTAGCGGTGCCACAGTTGCAGGAACCACTCGCCATATTCGGGCAGGAACCAGTACGCCTGCTTGTAGTAGGCCGCATCGTGCATGCCGCCCTTCCAGCCGGCGTGGCGCCGGTCCATGACCTCGGTGCGCGGCACGAGGCCGAACTGCTGGGCGACGTATTCCGCCCGGTTGCCTTTGCGCGGCTTACCCCGCTCGTCGCGCCAATTGGCAGGCGCGGCGCCATGGCTCGGGTGATGGATGAGCACCTTGGCCTGGCGCGGGTTGGCCGGGTCCGGGAACACGTCCGAAACGTAGAGGTGGAAGGGCTCCGACTCGCGAAAGCCAGCCCCGTGCAGCAGCAGCGTGATGAGCATGCCGCGATAGTCCTGGCGCCCGGCCGCGTTGAATCCCTTGGCCAGGAGTTCTTCGAAGCGCTCTTCCGGGAAGGCTGGCGGCTCGCCTCTTTCGACCTTCGGCAGGCGCTGGCCGCGTACGCGATGCCTCGTTTCGGCAGGGGATGCGTTCGCCGCCCAGGTGTGCCCGAGAAAGGCCTTGCTGCGCCGGAACTGGTAGGCGGCCTCGTCGGTCTGCCGGTCGAAGGCGCCGCCCGCATAGCGCGGATTCACCTGGGCCGCCGCAGGACGCATCTCGCCGAGCCAGTCGAAAAAGTCCGTCAGATGAGTGACGATGTGCGAGGCGTCCTGCGGCGAGCGCGGCGCCCAGCACAGGCCGCTGGGGTCGAGGCCGGTCGCGCGGTCGAAGGTGCCGGTGTAGAGCCGCTGGGCGAAGTTCTGGAACAGGCGGTAGGTGTCGCGCTCGGCGGGGTTGGATTGCAGGTATTCGAGGAACATCCGCACCGAGCGGGCCACTTTCGACATCCAGGCCAGGCTGCGGTCGTGGCTGCGGTACAGGCAATAGTCGAGCAAAGGCTCCAACACCCCAGCCGGGGTCAGCAGCGCAGGCAGCTCGGTATAGACACCTGTGGCATCGGTGTGGATGCGGGCTTTGACGGTCACAAACATGGGGGGCCTAAACCGCTAGACGACGCAACAAGTCCGTCGCGCCTTTGAAATCGACGTGGCGCACATGCATGACCAAATCCACTGCGCCGCCTCCGCCACGCTGGAGCCGTGTATCGAAGAACTTGGGGCCGCGAAGCAACAATTCGAAATCCTGTCCTTCGGCATTGACGTGGTAGCGCTGAGTGCCCTGCGCCTTCAGCGGCTCGAACGTGTTGTCGGCCTTCGCATGGCACCCCAGCTTCTCCAGCACCCATAGGGCATCCAGCGCTCGCCAGCGCTCCAGAGTCAAGTTATCCACAGACCGTCGCCCCATACGCTCCTCCCCCGGCCCCCCACCTGCTACTCGTCTTTCAAAGAAAGACGGCTACTCGAAACAGCCAAAGACATCGCTGCATCTTCCTGCGCAGACTACATGCCATGTTGCTTTAAGGAATAGCTATGGAAAACACTAGGCAAGAAAAAGCCCCTGCGCGAGGGGCTTGGAGGGCTTCCGGCTGTTAAACCACCCTAACTATGTATTGATTGTTGGGGGGGATAACTCACGGAGCCTGGGTTTTTTCATTCCGAGGGCGACCGGCCCTCGCGGTTGAAGCAAGCCGCTCAGGGGCCGGGCTGGGGCGTGATGCGCAGGTAGGGCTTGACGGTCTTGAAGCCCTTGGGGAAGCGCTGGGCCAGCTCGGCCGGGTCTTGCAGGCTGGGAACGATGATCACGTCTTCGCCGTACTTCCAGTTCACCGGCGTGGCCACCTTGTAGTTGTCGGTGAGCTGCAGCGAATCGATCACGCGCAGGATCTCGTCGAAGTTGCGCCCGGTGCTGGCCGGGTAGGTGAAGGTGGTTCGGATGACCTTCTTCGGGTCGATGATGAACACGCTGCGCACCGTGGCGGTGGTCGAGGCGTTCGGGTGGATCATGTCGTACAGGTTGGCGACCTTCCTGTCGGCATCGGCCAGGATGGGGAAGTCCACCTTGGTGTGCTGCGTCTCGTTGATGTCGTGCACCCAGTCGGTGTGCGACTGGAGCGGGTCGATGCTGACGGCGATGGCCTTGGTATTGCGCTTGGCGAACTCGCCCGACAGGGCCGCCGTCTTGCCCAGCTCGGTAGTGCACACGGGCGTGAAATCGGCCGGGTGCGAGAACAGCACAACCCACGAGTCGCCCGCCCACTCGTGGAAATGGATAGGGCCGGCCGTGGATTCCTGCGTGAAGTCGGGGGCTGTGTCGCCGAGTCTGAGGGTTGCCATCGAGTCGCTCCTGCTGGTGTGAAGACGGACGATTTTGCGCCTCCACCGCTTGAAGTCCAAACAAATATATCGTTGTGAATTAATCGCAAAAGCATCTATGGCGGTCAGGGCGCCACCACCTCCAGTTCGTTGACGACGGCTTCGACATCGTCCAGGCCGCGCACCAGCTGCTCCAGCGCCTGCGCCTGCTCCGGGCTGCGCACGCAGCCCCGCAACCACACCCAGCGCCGCTGGCCCAGCGCCCAAACACTGGTGTCGGCAAAGCGGCCATCGACCTGCACCGCCTTTTGCACGCGCTCCATGATCTCCGCGTCGTACAGGTAGGCGTTGGGCAGGCGGCAGCGCCCCGCGCGAAAGCAGCTGGTGCCGCGCTCGGCGCGGCCATGGGCCTGGGCCTGCATCTCGCTCAGAGATACCTCGGGCCCCGGTGGCACAGGGCACTGGGCGATCGCCAGGGTGAGCTGCATAAACGGGTCATTGAAATAATTGCGGCGCTCCTGCGCCACCGCTGCGCAAGCAACAACCGCCAGCGCCAGCGCCACAGCCCGCACAGCCCGCACGGCCCGCTGTCCGCCAGGCGCGGGCCTGGCGCCGTGAAGGGCTGTATCCATGGCTTTCATACCCTGCTCCTTGATGTGCTGCGCCACAGCACCAGTTCGCCTTTTACCCTTGCCGCATTGCAACGGCCACAGCATCACCCGCGCGCACGCGGCTGGCCAGGCTGCTGCTCCCGGGCATGGTTTCGCCCAGAAAGTCGAGAAAACGCCGCACCGCCGGCGACAGGCCGCGGCGCGACGGAAACACCGCATGCACCACGCCGCGCGGCGGCGCCCATCCGGGCAGCAGATGCACCAGCCGGCCCGAGCGCAGTTCGTCGTGGCACATGTAGTCGGGCAGCCAGCACATGCCGGAGCCGGCCAGCGCCGCGAACTTGAGTGTCAGCAGGTCGTCGGCCACATAGCGCGGGCTGTGCTGCACGGTCTGCTCGCGCCCGCCCGCGCCGACAAGGCGTAGCACGGATCGCCCCTCGGCGGCCGACATGGCCACGCTGTCGAGGCGGGCCAGGTCTTCGAGCGTTTGCGGCGTGCCTTGGCGGGCCAGCAAATCGGGGCTGGCCACCAGGATCTGCGCGGAATCATCAAGCCGCTTGACGACCATGCTGCCGCTGTCGTCCAGCGTGGCGCGCACGCGCAGCGCCACATCCACGCCCTCCTCCACCAGGTTGACGACGCGGTTGCTGACCTGCATCTCGATGCGCACCAGCGGGTAGCGCGCCAGAAAGAGCGGCATCAGCTCGCCCAGAACGGTCTGCGCCAACGTCACCGGGCAGGCCACGCGCACCGTGCCGCGCGGCTCGGTCTGCACCTGGGCCACCGTGTCCCACGCTGCCTGGGCCGACTCGCGCAGGGCCTGGCAATGGCGCAGATAGGCCTCGCCCACCTCGGTCAGCGAGAGCTTGCGCGTCGTGCGCTGCAACAGGCGCACGCCCAGCTGGGCCTCCAGCTCGGACACGCGGCGCGACAGGCGCGATTTGGGAATGCCCAGGGCGCGGCCGGCGGCGGCAAACCCGCCCCGCTCGACCACCTCGGCAAAGTACAGCATGTCGTTGAGATCTTGCATGGAGATTGTCCTATTGATAAGACAATCTATCGCAAAACAGCCTACTTATCAAACAATCGAGACAGTCTCACAATCCATTCATCGCCACACACCGTGGCCGCCACATTCTTCAGGAGCACTCCATGCAATTGCTGCACATCGATTCCGCCATCACCGGCGCCCAGTCCGTCTCGCGCCAGCTCACGGCCCAGATCGTCGCCGCCTGGAAGGCCAGCCACCCCGGCACGCAGGTCGGCTACCTCGACCTCGTGGCCAATGCGCCGGCCCACTTCACCATGGACGCCATGGCCCCGCGCACCGGCCAGACCGACAACCTGAGCGAAAGCCAGCAGCGCGAGAACGCCGTCTCCGAGCAGCTGGTGAGCCAGTTCCTTGCGGCCGACGTGGTGGTGATCGGCGCACCGTTCTACAACTTCAGCATCCCGACCCAGCTCAAGGCCTGGATCGACCGCCTGGCACAGCCCGGCCGCACCTTCCGCTACACCGCCAACGGCCCCGAAGGCCTGGCCAAGGGCAAGACCGTGATCATCGCCTCGACCCGCGGCGGCGTGTACTCCACCAGCGAAGGCGGCCGCGCCATGGAACACCAGGAGAGCTACCTGCAGACCGTGCTGGGCTTCTTCGGCGTGACCGACGTGCGCTTCGTGCGCGCCGAGGGCGTCGCGATGGGCGAGGCCGCCAAGGCCGCCGCACTCGAGAGCGCCACGCAGGCCATCTGCACCCAGGCCGCCAACCAGCCGCAGGTGGTCGAGGCCGCCTGAAACGGCGTGGCATTGCGCCACGCCCTGCACAAAAAAACCCGGTTTCGACCGGGTTTTTTGCTTTCATTTGCATGAAATCGGGCTCAAACGCCCGCTGGTAAAGCGCTAGCAGCTATTGATTCAATAGCCATCAGGCATGCTTTTTGACCCAGGCCACATAGTGGTCCATCCAGCCCTGGAGGAACTTCTTGCTGCCTTCGCCGATGTTGCCGCCAGCATCGAACAGGCCTTCATTGGCGTGGACGAAGGCCTCGGGCTGGCCCATCGCCGGGACATCGAGGTAGGCCAGGATGTTGCGCAGATGCTGCTGCGCCATCGCCGTCCCGGCAGCGCCGATCGACGTACCGATCACGCCCGCCGGCTTGCCGGCCCAGGCATTCTGGCCATAGGGGCGCGAAGCGTTGTCGATGGCATTTTTCAGCACGCCGGGCACCGAGCGGTTGTATTCGGGCGTGACGAACAGCAGGCCCTGCGCCGCCTTGACTTCCCCCTTGAGGCGCAGCACGGACGGCGCCTGCTGGCCGTCGTCGTCCTGGTTGTACAGCGGCAGGTCATCGATGCGCAGCTGCGTGAACTGAAAATCTGCCGGCCCCAAGCGCGCCAGCGCCGTGGCCAGCTGGCGGTTGAACGAATCCTTGCGCAGGCTGCCGACGATGACAGCGATCTGGAACTGGCTCATGGATGCTCCTTGAACGTGGAAAAGGCCGTGAAAGCACGGGCAAAACCACTATAGAGCTTGGCCATGCTTCCTGCAGGGCATGTCAGTCCGCCGCCGTTCACTATTATTTCAATAGCCTCCAGCGCTTTACCGACAAGCGCTGGAGCCCTGAAACACTCAGAACGCCGGCAGCACCGAACCCTTGAACTCGGTCAGGATGAACTGGCGGATTTCCTCGGAGTGGTAGGCCTTGAGCAGCTGGGCCACCCAGGGCTTGTCCTTGTCGGCCTCGCGCACCGCGATCAGGTTGGCGTAGGGGCCCTTGGCGTTTTCCTGCGCGATGGCGTCGGTCTTGGGGTTCAGCCCGGCCGAAATGGCGAAGTTGGTGTTGATGGCCGAGGCATCGAGGTCGTCGAGCGAGCGCGCCAGCTGGGCCGCGTCGAGTTCCACGAACCGGAGCTTCTTGGGGTTGCCCACGACGTCCAGCGGCGTGGCCTTGAGGCCGGCGCCGTCCTTGAGCTTGATCAGGCCCTTGTCCTGCAGCACCAGCAGCACGCGCCCGCCGTTGGTCGGGTCGTTCGGAATGCCGAACTTGGCGCCTTCCTTGAGGTCTTCGAGCTTCTTGACCTTCTTCGAATAGAGGCCGATGGGAAAGTTGACGGTGGTGCCCACCGACACGATCTTGTAGCCGCGGTCCTTGATCTGCGCGTCGAGATAGGGCTTGTGCTGGTAGGCGTTGGCGTCGAGGTCGCCGGAGGCCAGCGCGGCGTTGGGCTGCACATAGTCGCTGAACTCCACCACCTGGATCTTCAGGCCGTCCTTGGCCGCCACTTTCTTGACCTGCTCGAAGATCTGCGCGTGCGGGCCGGCCGTGACGCCGATTTTCAGGGTCTTGTCCTGGGCCCAGGCGCCCGTGGTGACACCAGCGGCCAGGGCCAGTGCGAGGGCGGATTGCAGGAGGGAGCGCTTGTTCACGGAAACACCTTTCAGTCAGAGATGCGCCGATCTTAGGGTTGCCCCTATCCAACCCCAACGACTATGTTTTCATTTTCTTAAGCCATTCAAACATAAGGAATCAGCTGCGCAGAGCGACGTTGTTGAGCTTGTCGAGCCGCTCGGGCCAGCCGCCTTCCGCCGCGGACTGCAGCAGGATGCGCGTCCAGGCCACCCAGGCGTCCCATTGCACGCGCTTGTCCCATGCGTTGCCCCAGGCGCTGAACGCCTGCAGCGCGCTCTCGGCCGCCTGCCGCGCCTCAGCCTGGCGGCCCGCCGACAGGTAGAGCTGCGCCAGCACCATCTGCGGCTCGCCCACCCACGGGTTGTGGCGCACGGCCTGCTCCATCACCGCGGTGGCCACGTCCAGGTCCACCAGCGGCACGTCCTGCTGGATCACCGACCAGTACAGCGCGGTGGCGGCCGCCTCGTCGGCGGCAGACAGCGGCTGCGTGCAGCCGCCGAACACCGGCGGCAGTGGCACGAGGCCTTCTAGGCCCGGGTGCTGCAGCGCCTGGGCCAGGCGCGAGATCTGGTGCAGCATGCGCCCGCTGGGGCGCATCGGCCCGGGCCACAGCGACGCGGCCCAGTGCGTGGCCTGCGGGCGCTGCTGCACGCCCGGAAAGCGCGAATAGACGTCGTCCTGCCAGCTGAACCACTGCTCGATGGTGTCGGCCATGCTGACCACCAGGAAGGCCGCCACCTCGAAGGGCGTGAGCCGCTGCGGCTGGCCGTTTTTCTCCAGCACCAGGCTGCCGTCGGCCTCCAGCGCGTTGTCGAGCACGCGCTGCACGAACTGCGTGCGGCTCATGGTGCAGAACAGGTAGACCAGGTGCTCGGCCGGTTCGCCGACCAGCGCCTGCAGGCGGCCGCGTTCGCTCGCGGCATCGAACTTGACGAGGTCGACGAACGCGTTGCCGTACACGCTGTGCAGCAGGCCCAGCAGGCGGATGTCGCGCGGTTGCTGCCACAGCGTGAGCGAACGCGCCACGCCCACCAGGTGGTGGCGGAAGGTGCCAGCCTTGTGCCAGTCCTGGCCCACGTTGCGCGCCAGCACGGTGGGCAGCACGGGGGCCAGGTCAGCGTCCTGGGCCAGCCATTCGTCGTCGAGCAGCGCCTGGGCGCGCGTGAACAGGGTGGGGTCGAGCGGGTGCAATGGCAGGATCATGGGGTCTCTTTCGCGGTCTCTTTCGGGAAAATGGCAACCCGAGTATCCACGCCCGGCAAACGCCCCGCCGAGCCACGGGCTTGGACCGCACGCGGGGCGGGCGTGAAAAGGCCGTTGACTTGCGCCGCCAGGATGCTGAAACTGCATCGACCGGCCCCTGCCGTCCCGAGCACGCCATGCCCTCCGCCTCCCGCCCGCTGATCTTCGAAGACCGCCAGGATGCCGCGCGCCAGCTTGCCGCGCGGCTGCAGGCCTACCGCGGCAAGAACCCACTGGTGCTGGCCATCCCGCGCGGCGCGGTGCCCATGGCCCATGCCCTGGCCGCCGCGCTGCAGGGCGACCTCGACGTGGTGCTGGTGCACAAGCTGGGCGCTCCCTTCCAGCCCGAGTACGCCATCGGTTCGGTCGACGAGAGTGGCTGGACCTACCTCTCGCCCTACGCCGCTGGGGCCGGCGCCGATGCGGCCTACCTCGCTGCCGAAAAGTACTGGCAGATGGAGGCCATCCGCCAGCGCCGGTTGCTGTACACGCCGGTGCGGCCGCCCCTGGACCCTGCGGGCCGCACCGTCATCGTGGTGGACGACGGCCTGGCCACCGGCGCCACCATGGTGGCCGCCCTGCACGGCCTGCGCCAGCGCCACCCCGCCACGCTGGTTTGCGCCGTGCCGGTGTCGTCGCCGGAGGCGCTCGCCCTGGTCCGCCCTCTGGCCGACGAGGTGCTGTGCCTGCAGACGCCCGCCGACTTTCACGCCGTGGGCCAGTTCTACCGGGACTTTGGCCAGGTCGAGGACGACGAGGTGATTGCACTGCTCAAGCCGTGAGTAACGGGGCGAGCCCAGGCTGGCCTCGCCCCGGCTCAAGCGCCGGGGACAGGCCGCAGGTAGCGTTCGAACCAGTCGGCGGCCTGCCGGGCCACCGCGTCCAGCGTGCCGGGCTCCTCGAACAAATGGCTGGCGCCCGGAACAATGCCCAAGGTGTGCGGGCAGCGCAGGTGCGAGGCCGCCAGCCGGTTGAGCTCCAACACCTCGGTGTCCAGGCTGCCCACGAGCAACAGGGTCGGACAGGCCACGCGCGCCAGCGCCTCGGGCCCGGCCAGGTCGGGCCGGCCGCCGCGCGAGACCACGGCCCGAATGGCAGGGCCCTGCGCCGCGGCGGCCCTCAGGGCGGCCGCCGCGCCCGTGCTGGCGCCGAAATAGCCCAGCGGCAGCGAATCGGTGAGGGGCTGCCGCCCCAGCCAGCGCGCCACGGCCTGCAGCCGCTGCGTCAGCAGTGGAATGTCGAAGCGGGTGCGGTAATCGAGATCCTCCCCCACCGTGAGCAGGTCGAGCAGCAAGGTGCCCACGCTGCGTGCGTGCAGCACCCGGGCGACCTGGTTGTTGCGCGGGCTGTGCCGGCTGCTGCCGCTGCCATGGGCGAACAGCACCAGCCCGAGGGGCGCGGCGGGCAGCGCCAGCAGGCCTTCGATGTGGACCGGATCCACGGGAACCTGCACCAGTTGTTCGAACGGCAATGCCATGCCTACCTCCTTCGATGCCCGCGCTCAGCGTTTCTTCCGCGCCGTGGAGCAGCTGCGCCATCTCCCCTGGTGCAGGGCACGGGCACCGCCAGGGCGGCCGTGCGCGCCGCGTCAGAGATGGAAATCGCTGTGCAGCCGCTGCGTGAGCTCGTGCATGCCCAGGCTGGTCAGGTCCAGCGCATGGCTGTCGGCCACGCGCTTGCGCGATTCGCTGTCCAGGTGCGCGAGCAACTCGCCCAGAAACGGGTTGGAGGCGAACACCACGATGCGCCCGACCCGGTGTTCACCGACCGCGGTGGCGACCAGCCCGGCGAGCTGCTGGGCAAAGGCGCGGCGTTCATGCTCCTGGGGCCCGCTGCGCGACGCCAGGCCCGAGCGGCCGGCATGGCCGGCAGGCCCGTGGCCGGTGTCGGCGCCGTGCACGCGGCTTTGCGGGTGCACCCAGCACTCCGTCTCCGTCCAGCGCTCCGGCTTGGTGGGGTGCTGCTCCAGCACACGGGCCCTGGAACCATTGGCCACGACCACCCAGACTGGCTTTTCCATGGTGCGCCCCGCTTTCGGTGGGAAGAATTTTCATCTTCCCCCCGCGGACCAGGCCGGTCAAGCCACGCGCCAGGCCTTCACGCCAACCGCTACCTCTGCGCACGGATGCCCCGGCCACCGCCGGGCGGCACGGGCCACGCGGCCTGGCCCGGGCGTGCGCTGGCAGCTCCCCGGCCGGCCCGGCTCACCAGGCGACCGTGTAGGCGCCCTTGAACTGCGCGGCCACGAAGTCCTTCACTTCGGGGGACTGGTAGGCCTTCACGAAAGCCAGCAGGTCGGCGTCCTTCTCGTGGCCGGCGCGGGTCGCGATGACCACGGTGACATAGGGCGTGTTCGGGTTCTCGAGCGCCAGCGAGTCGCCCGTCGGCCGCAGGCCCGCCGCCACGGCGTAGCTGCTGTTGACGGCCGCGGCGTCGAGGTCGTCGAGCGAGCGCGCCAGCTGCGCGGCCTCGAGTTCGACGAACTTGAGCTTCTTGGGGTTGGCCACGATGTCCAGCGCCGAGGCGCGTGTGGTCACGCCGGGCTTGAGCTGCACCAGCCCCTGCTCGGCCAGCACCATCAAGGCGCGCGAGCCGTTGGTCGGGTCGTTGGGAATGCCCACGCGCGCGCCCGTCTTCAGGTCGGCCAGCTTGGCGACCTTCTTGGAATAGATGCCCATCTGCTGGCGCACCGCCGGCGCCACGGCCACCAGCTTGTAGCCGCGGTCCTTGTTCTGGGTTTCGAGGAAGGGCACATGCTGGTAGATGTTGGCGTCGATCTCGCCCTGCGCCAGCGCGGCGTTGGGCTGGATGAAGTCGCTGAACTCGACCAGCTTGACCTTGAGGCCGCTCTTTTCGGCCACGCGCTTGGCCACTTCGGCGATCTGGGCGTGCGGGCCGGTGGTGACGCCGATGGTGACGCTCTTGTCGGCGGCGAACGCGGCCAGCGGCAGAGCGGCCGCTGCTGCGGCGGCGGCCAGGGACTGGAGCAAAGTGCGTTTGTGCATGGTGTGTGTCCTTGGGGCAGTGCCCCTCAAAATAATGAGGCCAAATCAGCCTCCAGCGCTTATGGGGCAATCGCTATTAGCTATCAAAACAGGAGTTATTCAGCGGTGGCTCAGGCGGCGCACGGCCCAATCGCCCAGGCTCTGGATGGCCTGCACGAAGAAGATCAGCACCACCACCACGGCCAGCATGATGTCGGGCAGAAAGCGCTGGTAGCCGTAGCGAATGCCCAGGTCGCCCAGGCCGCCGCCGCCGATCGCGCCGGCCATGGCCGAGTAGCCGGTCAGGCTCACGAAGCTGATGGTCAGGCCGGCGACGATGCCGGGCAGCGCCTCGGGCAGCAAAATCTTCCAGACGATCTGGCCGGTGGTCGCGCCCATGGACTGGGCTGCCTCGACCAAGCCGTTGTCCACTTCGCGCAGCGCGGTCTCGACCAGGCGCGCGATGAAGGGCGCGGCCGCCAGCGTCAGCGGCACCACGGCGGCGCCCGTGCCGATCGACGAGCCCGTGATGAAGCGCGTGAACGGGATGATGGCCACCAGCAGGATGATGAACGGCGTCGAACGCACGGCGTTCACGATCCAGCCCACGGTCTTGTTGAGCGGGCTGTTTTCGAGCACGCCGCCCTTGTCGGTCAGGCGCAGGAACACGCCCAGCGGGATGCCGATGAGCGCGCCGATGACGCCCGAGATGCCGACCATGACGATGGTTTCCCACAGCGAAGTGGCAAACAGCTCCAGCATCATTTCAGAGAAATTTTCAAACATCGCTCAATCCTTGCTGGGCACTTCTTCGACCTGCACGCCGTGCTGGCGCAGGTGCGCAACGGCACTTTGAATCTGTTCGGCCGCGCCGCTGGCAAACACCGCCAGCGACCCGAAAGGCTGGTCCTGGATCTCGTCGATCTGGCCGTGCAGGATGGACAGTTCCAGCCCGAGGTCGCGGATCAGGTGCGACAGGATGGGCTGGTAGGCGCTCTCGCCCGCATACGACAGGCGCAGCAACTGGCCGACGCCGCCGCTGAGCCCGGCCGAGAGCTGGCGCACGCGCGCCATCACGCTGGCGGGCAACTCCTGCGGCACGATCTCGTCGATCAGGCTCTTGGTGATGGCCTGCTGCGGGCGCGTGAACACGTCGAGCACCGGGCCCTGCTCGACGATGCGACCGGCGTCGATCACGGCCACGCGGTCGGCCACCTGCTTGATGACCTGCATCTGGTGCGTGATCAGCACCACGGTGAGGCCCATCTCCTGGTTCACCTTGCGCAGCAGGTCGAGGATGGAGCGCGTCGTCTCCGGGTCCAGCGCCGAGGTGGCCTCGTCGCTGAGCAGCACCTTGGGCCGGCTGGCGAGCGCGCGCGCAATGCCCACGCGCTGCTTTTGCCCGCCGCTGATCTGCGCCGGGTAGCGGTCGGCGAGCTGCGTCAGGCCCACCAGTTCGAGCAGCGGGTCGACGCGCCGGCGGATCTCGTCCTTGGACATGCCCACCAGCTCGAGCGGCAGCGCCGCGTTGTCGAACACCGTGCGCGAGGACAGCAGATTGAAGTGCTGGAACACCATGCCGATGTCGCGGCGCGCGGCGCGCAGCTCGGCATCGCCCAGCGTCGTGAGATCGCGGCCGTTGACGATCACCGCGCCCTGGGTCGGGCGGTTGAGCAGGTTGATGGTGCGCACCAGCGAGCTCTTGCCCGCCCCGCTGCGGCCGATGATGCCGAACACCTCGCCTGGCGGAATGTGCAGGTCGATGCCGCGCAGGGCCTCGACGGGGCCCGTCGGGCCCGGATAGGTCTGGGAAAGTCCCCGAATCTCGATCATGGAAAAAAAAGGGCCACCGCACGCATGCTGCGCTGCGGAAGCCTGTGGGCAAACAAAGGGGGTGACTGTACGGTGGACGGGTGAAAGTCCAACGATTGAAAAGTCAATTGGTAAGACGCAAAGTTTATATGGCCGGGAAAACCCTCGTGCGCTGGCCTGAACTCCGCGGGGCATGGCGCCGCGCATTTCGCCTGCAATTCTATTTTTTCATAGCACCCTGCGCAGTCTGTATCAGCGTTTTAGGCACATTTCATGCCACGCAGGCGGCGGCCCGGCCATCGCCCGGCGCACCGGCAGCCGCCCGCCCTTCACGGCGCACGCGCGCATCCGCGCCCGCACTCCAGGCATTCGAGCGGGTCGCCCGCTGCCGGCGCAGACCCCAGGCAGCGGCGGTGGTGGCCAGAACACGCCCAGCCGGGGTGGACCGGGGCAGAGGGGATGGAAAAGGCATGTCGGCTCCTGGTAAAGCGCCTGCGGCCGCGGCAGCGCGGCTCACTTGCGCGTGTAGATCTGGTCAAAGTTCGCGCCGTCGGCAAAGTGCGCCTTGTCGGCCTTCGCCCAGCCGCCGAAGGCCTGGTCGATCGTGAACAGCGCGATCTGGGGAAACTGGCGCGCGAACTTGGCCTTGGCCTTCTCCGAGGTCGGGCGGTAGAAGTTCTTGCCCGCGATCTCCTGGCCATCGTCGGAGTAGAGGTACTGCAGGTATTCCTCGGCCACCTTGCGCGTGCCGCGCTTGTCCACCACCTTGTCGACCACGGCCACGCTGGGCTCGGCCAGGATGGACACCGAGGGCGCGACGATCTCGAACTTCTCGGGGCCGAACTCCTTGAGCGCCAGAAAGGCCTCGTTCTCCCAGGCCAGCAGCACGTCGCCCACGCCGCGCTGCACGAACGTGATGGTCGAGCCGCGCGCCCCGGTGTCGAGCACGGGCACGTTCTGGTAGAGCTTGCCGACGAACTCCTTGGCCTTGGCTTCGCTGCCGTACTTGCGCTTGGCGAATTCCCAGGCCGCCAGGTAGTTCCAGCGCGCGCCGCCCGAGGTCTTGGGGTTGGGCGTGATGACGGCCACGCCGGGCTTGGCGAGGTCATCCCAGTCCTTGAGGCCCTTGGGGTTGCCCTTCTTCACGAGGAAGACGATGGTCGAGGTGTAGGGCGCCGAGTTGTGCGGCAGGCGTTTCTGCCAGTCCGGCGCCACCAGGGCGCCGTGCTTGACCAGAGCGTCCACGTCGCCGGCCAGCGCCAGCGTGGCCACGTCGGCCTTGATGCCGTCGATGACCGAACGCGCCTGTTTGCCCGAGCCGCCGTGCGACTGCTTCACGGCCACCTCCTGCCCGGTCTTGGCCTTCCAGTGCCGGGCAAAGGCCTGGTTGTATTGCACATACAGCTCCCGCGTGGGGTCGTACGACACATTGAGCAAGGTCACGCCTTGCGCAAACGACGGCAATGCCGTCAGGGCCAAGCTGGCCAGCAGGGCGCTGGCCAGGGGAAACTTGATAAAGTGGCGGCGAATCTTCATGGGAAGCCTTCAGTCAGTGCATGGAAACCGGTGCGAATCACCGATGAAAGGCATTCTGGAAGGCCAGGTTAAAAACTGGAACGAATAAAATCTCAGTTCTTAATACCCAAAACATCTAAACCGATAGCCCACAAGGAATTTCTCCATGGCACGCACCGTCCACTGCATCAAGCTCGGCAAGGAAGCCGAAGGCCTCGACTTCCCGCCCTACCCCGGCGAACTGGGCAAACGCCTGTGGGAAAGCGTCAGCAAGGAAGCCTGGGCCGCGTGGCTCAAGCACCAGACCATGCTGGTCAACGAAAACCGCCTGAATCTGGCCGACGCGCGTGCGCGCCAGTACCTGGCGCGCCAGATGGAACAGCATTTCTTTGGCGGCGGCGCCGACACCGTGCAGGGCTACGTGCCGCCCAGCGCCTGAACGCCACGGCCCTGCGCAGACCTTCCGGGCGCCCCTTGTGGCGCCTTTTTCGTTCCTTTCTCTTTCCACCCATGGCACCCCGCACCGACGCAATGGACAGCAGCCCCGCCCTGGCACCCACGGCCTTCCTGCACGGCTGCGACCTGCCGGCGGCCTGGGCCGGCGAGCCGCAGTGGCGCATCCTGCAGACCGACTTTGGCGAGGGACAGGACTTTCTCGCCGCCTGGGCCGCGTGGCGCGCCGACCCTGCACGCCCCACCCTGCTGCACTTCGTCGCGCTGCAGGACGCACCGCTGCCGGCGGCCGAAGAGCGGCTGCGCGCGGCAGCGGCGCAGCCCGCGCTGGGGGCGCTGGCGCAAGAACTGCAGGCCCAGTGCTGGGGCCTGCTGCCGGGCGTGCACCGCCTGGCGTTCGAGGGCGGGCGTGTGCTGCTCACGCTCTGCGTGGGCGAGATGCCGACCCTGCTGCGCCAGCAGGACTGGACGGTGGACGCGGTCTACCTCGGCGGCCCCGGCCACTGGGGGCCGCACTTTGTCAAGGCGCTGGCGCGCTGCTGCCGGCGCGGCACGCACCTGGCCGTTGCAGACACCACGTCCGCGGCGCACGCGGCGCTGGCCCAGGGCGGCTTCGAGATCGAGAGCGA
>NZ_MWOK01000050.1 GCF_012932145.1 Acidovorax sp. SRB_14
GCGGGCGAGCAGGGCCGCGGCTTCGCCGTGGTGGCCAGCGAGGTGCGCAGTCTGGCGCAGCGCTCGGCCGCGGCGGCCAGCGACATCAAGGGCCTCATCGGCACCAGCGTGGCGGCCGTGGACGGCGGCGTGCGCCACGTGGAGGGTGCAGGCCAGGCGATGCAGGAGATCGTGGCCAGCGTGCAGCGCGTGGGCGACATCATTGGCGAGATCTCGGCGGCCGCGTCCGAGCAGTCGGCCGGCATCGGCCAGGTCAACCAGTCGGTCGGCGAGATCGACCGCATGACGCAGCAGAACGCTGCGCTGGTCGAACAGTCGGCCGCCGCGGCCGAGTCGCTGCGCGAGCAGGCGCAGCGCCTGTCGCAGGTGGTGCAGCAGTTCCGCCTGGGCGAAGACCGGGGCGGGGCGCA
>NZ_MWOK01000061.1 GCF_012932145.1 Acidovorax sp. SRB_14
TTACTCGCTAGTACCTGAAACTAGTGCGTCTACCAATTCCGCCACCTGGGCATTTCAGGAAAGATTTGAATTGTATAGCAAGAAAAACCCTGCCAAAGCCAGTTACAGCAAAACTGGCAATAAAAAAGCCGCTGGAGTGCAGCGGCTTCTCGTTAAACTTGGTGCCCAGGAGAGGACTCGAACCTCCACGATGTTACTCGCTAGTACCTGAAACTAGTGCG
>NZ_MWOK01000018.1 GCF_012932145.1 Acidovorax sp. SRB_14
CCGGGCTTTGCCCTGCTCGCGCCGCAGCGGCTGTACCTTGAGGCCGGTGCGCACACCGCCCCGGCCGCACTGGGCGCCGGCTGGCTGATCGTGGCCGAGGGCCCCGGCGGCGCCGACCCGCTGGCGGACGAGCCCGGGCGCCTGCTCGACAACATGCTGCGCGCGCTGCAGCTGCACCGCCACCCACGGGTCTTCCTGTGCACGCTGCAGACGCAGGCCTCCGACGCGCCGCCCGCCGCGCCCTGCGCCGAGGCCCTTGCGCAGGCGGTGGCGGCCGTGCAGCCGGCACTGGTGCTGGTGATGGGACGCGCAGCGGCGCGCGCCGTGCTCGGGCGCAGCGAGCCGCTGGGGCACCTGCGCGCGCAGCCGCATGCCGTGGGCGGTGTGCCCGCCGTCGTCACCTACGATGCGCCCTACCTGCTGCGCGCACCCGCGGCCAAGGCCGCCGCCTGGGCCGACCTGTGCCGCGCGCGCGCGCTGGCCGGTGGCGCGGCCCCGGCTTCGGCACCCGGCTGACCGCCACGCGCTGTCACGGCGCGGTCGCAGAACCGGTTCACGATGACTCGGCGGCCGCGCCCCGAGGGCAATGCGATAATCGCCGGCTTGATTTTTGTGTGGAGAAACACCTTGGAAACCTACCCCAGTCGGTAGCTTTCAGCTCCCAGGCCAGTGGCGGGGGTTGAAAGCGCACCCCATTCCCCCGCTACCGATCGCCATTTCCAGGGAGTGAGCCATGCTCAACATCTTCACGCTTGCCAACGGACGACTCTTCCAGGAAGAAATCGAGTCGCTCGAAGAACTGTCCCAGTTCCAGCCCATCTGGGTGGACCTCGAATCGCCCACGCTCGACGAAAAGCGCTGGATCAAGCAGTACTACGGCCTGTCGATCCCCGAGGACGCGATGGACGAGGACATCGAGGAGTCCGCCCGCTTCTACGAAGAGGACAACGGCGAGCTGCACATCCGCAGCGACTTTCTGATCGACGACGACGAAGACCCGCGTTCGGTGCGCGTGGCCTTCATCCTGAACCAGCACAACGCCGACCTGAAAAGCCGCGGCGTGCTGTTCTCCATCCACGACGAAGACGTGCCCGTGTTCCGCCTGCTGCGCATGCGCGCACGGCGCGCGCCCGGCCTGATCGAGGATGCCAAGGAAGTGCTGCTCGCACTGTTCGACACCGATGCCGAGTATTCGGCCGACACGCTGGAGAACATCTACGACGAGCTCGAAAAGGTGAGCAAGCAGGTGCTCTCGGGCGACGTGACCGACGCGCGCGCCAGTGAGGTGCTGGCCGCCATCGCGCGCCAGGAAGACTTGAACGGGCGCATCCGCCGCAACGTGATGGACACGCGCCGCGCCGTGAGCTTCATGATGCGCAGCAAGATGCTCAACGCCGAGCAGTTCGAGGAAGCGCGCCAGATCCTGCGCGACATCGAATCGCTGGACAACCACACGGCCTTCCTGTTCGACAAGATCAACTTCCTGATGGATGCCACCGTGGGCTTCATCAACATCAACCAGAACAAGATCATCAAGATCTTCTCGGTCGCCAGCGTGGCGCTGCTGCCGCCGACACTGATCGCCAGCATCTATGGCATGAACTTCAAGTTCATGCCTGAGCTGGAATGGTCGATGGGCTACCCCTATGTGCTCGCGCTGATGCTGGCCAGCGCGCTCGTCCCGATGTGGTACTTCCGCAAGCGCGGCTGGTTGAAATAAATTTCAAGCCAAATCGGCATCAAACGCTTGTGCAACAAGCGCTGATAGCTCTTTATTTCATAGCGAAAGCAGCAATGCGCGCACGATGTGGTCGGCGTAGCGGCTGGCCACGGCCGCGATGAAGCGCGGAAAGTCCACGTGCGCGTCATCGTCGGCGCGGTCCGAGATGGTGCGCACCGCCGCGAACGGCACGCCGTAGTCCAGGCACACCTGGGCCACGGCCGCGCCTTCCATCTCCACGGCCAGCACCTCGTGGCCGGCGGCGCGCAGCGGCTCGCGCAGCGCGCGCGACACCTGGGCGCAGGTGACAAAGCGGTCGCCACTGGCGACCAGCCCCTGGTGCAGGCGCGGCGCGTCCTGCATGAATTCATGGTCAAAATGGCCTCCAGCGCTTTCCAGGCAAGCGCTGACAGCTCCTGAAAGCAGAGCAGTCAAAGCCGCGTCGCAGGGCAGGCGCACGCCCGCGTAGCCCGGCACCTGCCAGCGCGCGAACAGCGGCGAGGCGTCCATATCGTGCTGCACATAGTCCTGCGCCACTACCACGTCGCCCACGCGCACGCCCTCGCCGAGGCCGCCGGCCACGCCGGTGAAGACGATGCGCGTGGCGCCAAAGCGCTCGATCAGCGCGGCGGCCGTGGTCGCCGCCGCCACCTTGCCGATGCCGCTGAGCGCCAGCACCACCGGCTGGCCCTGCAGCACGCCCCGGCTGAACACGCGCCCGGCGTGCCGCACCTGCGCCGCCTGCTGCAGGCTGGCGAGCAGGCCGGATTGTTCTTCGGGGAGGGCGCTGAGGATGGCGGTGGTCATGGCGGCGGGGTCGATCCAACACAAAAACGGCAAAGAAAAGCCCCGGGCCATCGACGGCGCCAGGGCGGCGGCACGGCGCGCGGGCCGTGCACTGCGGGGCCGGTGCGCACGCGGGCGCGCACCGGCTTGCGAGCTTACTTGATGTCCACGCCGTAGAAGTTGTGGCGCCCGAATGGGCTGAGCTTGAAGTCCACCACCTCCTTGCGCACGGGTTTCAATTGCACCGCGTGCGCAATGGTGAACCACGGCGCCTGCTCCTTGAAGATCACCTGGGCCTTCTTGTACAGCTCGGTGCGCTCGGCCTGGCTGGTCACGGTCTTGGCCTTGACCACGAGCTCTTCATAGGGCTGGTAGCAGAACTTGGCGATGTTGCTGCCGCTGGCCGACTGGGCCGAGGCGCAGCCGAGCAGGGTGTAGAGGAAGTTGTCCGGATCGCCGTTGTCGCCGGTCCAGCCCAGCATGCCCATCTGGTGTTCGCCGGCCTGCATGCGCTTGCGGTACTCGCCCCATTCAAACGATTTGATCTCGGCCTTGACGCCGATCTTGGCCAGGTCGGCCTGCATCAGCTCGGCGATGCGCTTGGCGTTGGGGTTGTAGGGGCGCTGCACCGGCATGGCCCACAGGTCGGTGGACAGGCCGTTGGGGTAGCCGGCCTCGGCCAGCAGCTTCTTGGCCGCGGCCGGATCGAACGGATCGTCCTTGACCGCGTCGTTGTACGACCACATGGTCGGCGGGATCGGGTTCTTGGCGGCCACGCCGGTCGACAGGTAGACGCCGTCGATGATGGCTTTCTTGTCGATCGCCATGTTGATGGCCTTGCGCACGCGCACGTCGTCGAACGGCTTCTTGGTGGTGTTGTAGGCCAGGTAGCCGACGTTCAGGCCGGGCTGCTCTAGCACCTGCACGTTGGCGTCCTTGCGAATGGCGTCGAGGTCGGCCGGGTTCGGGTAGGGCATGACATGGCACTCGCCCTTTTGCAGCTTGGCCCAGCGCACCGAGGCGTCGGGTGTGATCGCATAGACCAGGTCGTCGAGCTTGGCCTTGCCGCCCCAGTAGGCCGGGAAGGCCTTGTAGCGGATCACGGCGTCCTTCTGGTACTGCACCAGGTAGAACGGGCCGGTGCCGATCGGGTCCTGGTCGATCTTCTCGGGCGTGCCGGCCTTGAGCATGGCATCGGCGTATTCCTTCGATTGCACGGCCGCATACGGCATGGCCAGGTTGGCCAGGAATGGCGCCTCGGGCTTGTTGAGCGTGATCTTGATGGTGTAGTCGTCGACCTTGGCCACCGACACCAGCAGCTTGGGCATGCCCATGTCGTTGAAGTACGAGTGGTTCGGGCTGGTGACCTTGAAGTAGGGGTTGTCTTCCTTCCACTGGCGCTCGAACATGAACAGCACGTCGTCGGCGTTCATGTCGCGCGTGGGCTTGAAGCTCTTGCTGGTGGTGTGCCACTTCACGCCCTTGCGCAGGTGGAAGGTGTATTCCTTGCCGTCGGCCGACACCTCCCAGCGCTCGGCCAGGCCCGGCACGACCTTGGTGCCGCCGCGCTCGAACTCGACCAGGCGGTTGTAGATGGGCTCGTTGCCGTCGAACGAGGTGCCCGTGGTGTTCACGCCGGGGTAGAAATTCTCCGGACTGCCCTCGGAGCAGAACACCAGGGTCTTGGCCGAGGCGGCGCCAGCGGCCAGCAACACGGGCAGGGCCAGCGCGGCCAGGGCGAATCGCTTGCGCGAGGGGGTGTGTGTCATCACAGGTCTCCTTCAGGTTGAAATCAGGCCACCGGGGTCGGCGACGCCGCAAGAGGTGCCGAACCGGTGGCCGGCGCCAGGAAATCCTCGGCATAGTGGCAAGCCACCAGGCGCTCGTCCACCGGCCGCTGCAGCGGCCGCTCGGCGCGGCAGCGCTCGGTGGCGTAGGCGCAGCGCGTCGAGAACACGCAGCCCGGCGGCGGATGCAGGGGCGAGGGCAGTTCGCCCTTGAGCACGATGCGCTCGCGGCGCGGGCCGCCCGCGGCCACCAGCCCCGGCGTCGACGCCAGCAGCGCCTGGGTGTAGGGGTGCAGCGGCTGCGCAAAGATCTTGTGCTTGGGGCCCTGCTCGACGGCATGGCCGAGGTACATCACCAGCACGTCGTGGGCGATGTGGCGCACCACGGCAAGGTCGTGCGAGATGAACAGGTAGGCCAGGCCCAGGTCGCGCTGCAAATCGGCCAGCAGGTTCAGCACCTGGGCCTGGATCGACACGTCGAGCGCGGACACCGGCTCGTCGGCGACCACCAGCTTGGGGCTGAGCATGAGCGCGCGCGCAATGGCGATGCGCTGGCGCTGGCCGCCCGAGAACATGTGCGGGTAGCGGTCGGCGTATTCGGGGCGCAGGCCGACCTGGGCCAGCATGGCGCGCGCGCGCTCGGCACGCTCGGCCTTGGACAGCCGGGTGTTGATGGCCAGCGGGTCTTCGAGCGCCGCGCTGATCTTCTTGCGCGGGTTGAGCGAGCCGTAGGGGTTCTGGAACACCAGCTGCACGGTCTTGCGCAGCTGCTGGCGCTCGCGCGCCGTGGCGTGCGTGACGTCGGTGCCGTCGAGCACCAGGCGGCCCGACGTCGGCGTCTCGATCAGCGACACCATGCGCGCCAGCGTCGACTTGCCGCAGCCCGACTCCCCGACCACGGCCAGCGTCTGGCCCGCGCGCACCGCAAACGAGACGCCGCCCACGGCCTGCAGCTGCGCCGGCGCGCGCAGCAGGCCGCGGCGGATCGAATAGACCTGGCGCAGGTCCTCGGCCTGCACCACGGTGGCGCGGTCAGGCACCGCGGCGCCGGGGAACTGCGCGCTCATGCGGCCACCTCCACCGCCACCGGGCCGTCGGCCTCGATGCGCACCTGCCGCGTGGCATCGCGCAGCGGATAGTGGCAGCGCACCTGGATGTCCGGCAGGCCCGCCACGCCCGCCGGCACCGGCCGCAGCTCGGGCCGCAGTGCCTGGCAGCGCACCGTGGCGTAGGCGCAGCGCGGCGCGAACAGGCAGCCCGTGGGCCGGTCGTAGAGCCCGGGCACCACGCCGGGGATGGTGGCCAGCCGCCCGTCGGCGCCGACCTGCTCGGGCATGGCCGCCAACAGCGCTTCGGTATAGGGGTGCTGGGGCGCGGCGAACAACGCATCGACCGTGCTCTGCTCGACCACCTGGCCGGCATACATCACGGCCACGCGCTGCGCCATCTCCTGGACCACGCCCATGTTGTGCGTGATCAGCACCAGCGCCATGCCGCGCTCCTGCTGCAGCTGGCGCAGCAGGTCGAGGATTTGCGCCTGGATCGTCACATCGAGCGCCGTGGTGGGCTCGTCGGCGATCAACAGGCGCGGGTTGCAGGCAATGGCCATGGCGATCATCACGCGCTGGTTCATGCCGCCCGACATCTGGTGCGGGTAGTCGTTCAGGCGCGCGCTGGCGGAAGGAATGCCGACCTGCTCGAGCAGCTCGGTGGCACGCCTGCGGGCCGCTGCCCGGTCCATCTTGAGGTGCAGGCGCAGCACTTCCATCAGCTGGAAGCCGATGGTGAAGCACGGGTTCAGGCTCGTGGTCGGGTCCTGGAAGATCATGGCCACGTCCTTGCCGACGAGGCTGCGGCGCTGGCGGTCCGACAGGCCCAGCAGGTCGTGGCCGGCGAATTGCAGCTGCTGCGCGCGCACCTGGCCCGGGTAGCCGATCAGGCCCATCAGCGCCATCATCGTGACGCTCTTGCCCGAGCCGGACTCGCCGACGATGCCCAGCACCTCCCCTTCCTGCAGCTGCAGGCTGACGCCGTCGACGGCGTGCATGACGGCCCCCTGGGTGGGGAAGTCGACGTGAAGATTCTCGATGTCCAGCAATGCCATGGCGTCGTTTACCGTTTGAGCTTGGGGTCGAGCGCGTCGCGCAGGCCGTCGCCGAGCAAATTGAAGGCCAGAACCGCGACCACGATCATCAGGCCCGGGAAGGTGACAACCCACCACGCGCGCATGACGAACTCGCGCGCGTCGGCCAGCATGGTGCCCCACTCGGGCGAAGGCGGCTGCGCGCCCAGGCCCAGGAAGCCCAGCGCCGCGGCATCGAGGATGGCCGTGGACACGCCCAGCGACGCCTGCACGATGAGCGGCGCCGCGCAGTTGGGCAGCACCTCGCTGAACATCAGGCGCAGCGTGCCGGCGCCGCTGACGCGCGCGGCCGTCACGTAGTCCTTGGACACCTCGCTGATGACGGCCGCGCGCGTGATGCGCACATAGTGCGGCAGCACCACCACCGCCACCGCCAGCATGGCGTTGATGAGGCCGGGCCCCAGGATGGCGACGATCACGATGGCCAGCAGCAGGCTGGGCAGCGTCAGGATGATGTCCATGAGGCGCATGATCGCGATCTCCAGGATGCCGCGGTAGAAGCCCGCCACCAGCCCGAGGCTCACGCCCAGGGCGAGGGCGATCAGCACCACCACGGCCCCGATGGACAATGACAGCCGTGCACCGTGGATCAGGCGCGAGAGAATGTCGCGGCCGATCGCGTCGGTGCCCAGCAGGTAGGTGGACATGCCGCCGTCCTGCCAGAACGGCGGTTTCAGAAAGGCCGCGCTGTTGGTCTGGTCGGGCGCATGCGGTGCGATGAGCGGCGCAAACAGCGCCAGCAGCAGCAGCGCGCACACGACGACCAGGCCGAACACCGCGCCCTTGTTGGCGGAGAACGCGCGCCAGAACTCGCGCAGCGGGCTCGGAGGGGTGGACGCGGCGGGGCGCGCCGTCAGGATGGTGGAAGCCATGGCGCGCACTTTCAGTGGCCGGCGCGGATGCGCGGATTGATGATGCCGTAGGTCACATCGACCAGCAGGTTGACGAGCATGACGACGGTGCCCAGCAGCAGCATGCCGCCCTGCAGCACCGGGTAGTCACGCCGGTTGATGGCCTCGATCAGCCACTTGCCCACGCCGGGCCAGGAAAAGATGGTCTCGGTCAGGATGGCACCGGTGAACAGCACGCCTACCTGCAATCCGATCACGGTGACCACGGGAATCAGCGCATTGCGCAGCGCATGCAGGGCCACGATGCGAAAGCCCGAGAGCCCCTTGGCGCGCGCCGTGCGGATGTAGTCCTCGCCCAGCACTTCGAGCATGGCCGAGCGCGTCATGCGCGCCACCACGGCCAGCGGGTTGGTGCCCAGCACAATGGCCGGCAGGATCAGGTGTTGGAGCGCCGAGAAGAACGCGGCGGTCTCACCCGCGCGCAGCGAGTCCCAGAGCAGAAAACCGGTGCGGGGCTCGACATAGTGCATGACGTCGATGCGGCCCGACACCGGGGTGACGCCGAGGTAGACCGAAAACCCCATGATGAGCAGCAGACCCCACCAGAAGATCGGCATCGAGTAGCCCGTGAGCGACACGGTCATCACGCCATGGTCGAACCAGGAGTTGCGCTTCACGGCAGCGACGATGCCGGCAGGAATGCCCAACAGCAGGGCGAACGCAATCGCGCACAAGGCCAGTTCGATGGTGGCCGGAAACAAGGTCAGGAACTCGTCGAGCACCGGCACCTGGGTGATGATGGATTTGCCCAGGTCGCCCTGCAGCACGCGGCCGATGTAGATGCCATATTGCGTGAGCACCGGCTTGTCGAGCCCATACTCCACCAGCAGGGCGGCATGGCGCGCGGCATCGATGCCACGCTCTCCGGCCATGGTCTCGATGGGGTCGCCTGGAACGAGGCGAATCAAAAAAAACGCCAGCAAGGTCATCCCCAGAAAAGTTGGGATGAGCAAGCTGACGCGGGTGAGCAGAAAACGCAGCATCGCTCAATGATGCATGAAGAATCCGGGGCCTCTGGCTCAGGGTTTTCGCTAAAAAACCCTGATTGGCGGGTCCTTGCCGTGCCGCAAGAGACAGGCTATTTTTTGTCGCGCAGTTCGCGGCGCAGGATCTTGCCCACGGGGGTTTTGGGCAATTCGGTGCGGAACTCGATCACCTTCGGCTGCTTGTAGCCGGTCAGGTTGGTGCGGCAAAACTCCCTGACCTGCGCCTCGGTCAGATCCTCGGATTTCTTCACGATGACGAGCTTGACGGCCTCGCCGGTCTTCTCGTCCGGCACCCCCACCGCCGCGCATTCGAGCACGCCCGGGCAGTTGGCGATGACCTCTTCGACTTCGTTGGGATAGACGTTGAAGCCGCTGACCAGCACCATGTCTTTCTTGCGGTCGACGATCTTGAAGAAGCCATGCTCGTCCATGGTGCCGATGTCGCCCGACTTGAAGTAGCCGTCCTCGGTCATGACCTTGGCGGTTTCATCGGGGCGCTGCCAATAGCCAGCCATCACCTGGGGGCCCTTGATGGCGATCTCGCCAGGCTGCCCCAGGGTTGTCACCTCGCGGCCCTCGTCGTCGAGCAGCTTCATGTAGGTGCTCGGAATGGGGACGCCGATGGTGCCGGTGAATTCCTTGGCCGTCACCGGGTTGCAGCTGGCGGAGGGGCTGGTTTCTGACAGCCCGTAGCCTTCGCAGACCGGGCAGCCGGTCTTCTCCAGCCACAGCTTGGCCACGGCGCCCTGCACCGCCATGCCTCCACCCACCGAGACCTTGAGGTTTTTCCAGTTGACGGTGTGGAAGTCGGGGTGGTTGGCCAGGCCGTTGAACAAGGTGTTCACCGCCGGGAAGCTGTGGAAGGTGTGCTTGGAAAGCTCCTTCAGTACCGCAGGCAGGTCGCGCGGATTGGGGATCAGGATGGTCTTTCCGCCCGTGCGCATGCTCAGCATCATGTTCACGGTAAAGGCAAAGATGTGGTACAGCGGCAGCGCGCAAATGCTGGTGGGCTGCTCATTGGCGGGCACCTGCTTCATGGCGGGTGCGTTCCAGGCCTCGGACTGCAGTACGTTGGCAATCACGTTGCGGTGCAGCAGCACGGCCCCCTTGCTCACGCCCGTGGTGCCGCCGGTGTACTGCAGCAGTGCCACATCGTCGGGCTTGATCTCCGGCTGCTTGAGCGTGCCCCGCTTACCCTGCGCGATGGCGTCGTTGAACCGCACCGCGCCCGGCAGGCTGTAGGCAGGCACCATCTTCTTCACATTGCGCACCACGTAGTTGACCAGCGCTCCCTTGAGCATGCCGAGCTGGTCGCCCATGGTGCACAGCACCACGTGCTTGACGGCGGTGTTGGCGATGCACTGCTGCAAGGTGTGGGCAAAGTTTTCGATGATGACAATGGCCTTCGCGCCCGAGTCCTTGAGCTGGTGCTCCAGTTCCCGCGGCGTGTACAGCGGGTTGACGTTGACGACCACGAAGCCCGCACGCAGGATGGCGGCCACTGCCACCGGGTATTGCGGTACGTTGGGCATCATGATGGCCACGCGGTCACCCTTCACCAGGCCCAGGCCCTGCAGGAAAGCGGCCATGGAACGGCTCAGTGCGTCTGTTTGCGCAAACGTCACCTCCTTGCCCATGAAGCTGTAGGCCACGCGGCCCGCGTGGCGGCGGAACGCCTCGTCCATCAGTGCGACCAGCGAGGGGTACTGCGCGGTGTCGATGTCGGCAGGCACACCCTGCGGATACGCGGCCAGCCAGGGACGATCGGTCATTCTTGTCTCTCCATACTTCTTGTTGCAATTAGACCGGCATTGTCATGGCGTGCACCGGCTCCCCGCGTCTGTGCTTTCCCTAAGGCGCGGCAAGCCCGGTGCCTGCCGTGCCCGCTGTCGCGCGCGCTATTCGATGGCTTTGGCCATCTCCTCGACGACTTTCTTGGCATCGCCAAACACCATCATGGTCTTGTCCATATAGAACAATTCGTTGTCCAGGCCTGCGTAGCCCGAAGCCATCGAGCGCTTGTTGACGATCACGGTCTTGGCCTTGTAGGCCTCCAGAATGGGCATGCCGTAAATGGGGCTGCCCTTGGTGTGCGCGGCCGGATTCACCACGTCGTTGGCGCCGAGGATGATCGCCACGTCGGCCTGCCCGAACTCGCCGTTGATGTCCTCCATCTCGAACACTTGGTCGTAAGGCACCTCGGCCTCGGCCAGCAATACGTTCATGTGGCCCGGCATGCGCCCGGCCACCGGGTGGATGGCGTACTTGACCGTGATGCCTTTGTCGGTGAGCTTTTGTGCCAGCTCCTTGACCGCGTGCTGCGCGCGTGCCACCGCCAAGCCGTAGCCGGGCACGATGATCACGGTCTCGGCATTGCCCAGCACGAAGGCAGCGTCGTCGGCACTGCCGCTCTTGACGGGCCGCTGCGCCTGCCCGCCGCCGCCCGCCGCGGTGGTGGCCTCGCCGCCAAAACCGCCCAGGATCACATTGAAGAACGAACGGTTCATGGCCTTGCACATGATGTAGCTCAGGATCGCGCCCGAACTGCCCACCAAGCTGCCGGCAATGATCAGCATCGAGTTGTTCAGGCTGAAACCGATGCCGGCCGCCGCCCAGCCCGAGTAGCTGTTGAGCATCGACACCACCACTGGCATGTCGGCGCCGCCGATCGGGATGATGATCAGCACGCCCATGGCAAAGGCCAGCGCCAGCATGGCAAAGAACGCTGGCCAGCTTTCGGTGACAACAAAGACCAGGCCCAGGGCCACGGTCAGCAGCCCCAGCACCAGGTTCAGCTGGTGCTGGCCGGCAAACTGCACCGGCGCACCCTGGAACAGGCGGAACTTGTACTTGCCGGCGAGCTTGCCAAAAGCGATCACGGAGCCGCTGAAAGTGATCGCGCCAATGGCCGCGCCGAGGAACAGCTCGAGCCGGTTGCCATAGGGAATGGCGTAGCGCAGGAAGCCATCGACGACCACCGCGCCGTCGGCGGTGGGCACGCCGACCGAGGCGGCAACTGGCACCGGCGTGATACCGAAAGCCCAGGGCTCGGCCACCGCGGCGATGCCGATGAACACCGCTGCCAGGCCGATCATGCTGTGCATGAACGCCACCAGCTCGGGCATCTTGGTCATCTCGACCCGCTGTGCCATCCCGGCGCCGGCGCTGCCGCCGACCAGCAAACCCAGCAGCACCCAGCCCAGGCCGAGCGCACTGCCGGCCAGAGTGACGATGAGCGCCGCCGTGGTCACCACGGCGATGGCCATACCAGCCATGCCGAAGGCGTTGCCGCGGATCGAGGTGGTGGGGTGCGACAAACCCTTGAGCGCCTGGATGAAACAGACGCTGGCGACCAAGTACAGCAGGGTGACGGCGTTCATGCTCATTTCGCGTCTCCCTGGGCCACCACGGGTGCCTTGCGTTCTTTCTTCCGGAACATCTCCAGCATGCGGCGCGTCACGAGAAAGCCGCCGAACACATTGACGGCGGCGAGCGCCACGGCCAGCACGCCCATGGTTTTGCCCAGAGGGGTCTCGGTCAGGGCGGCCGCCAGCATGGCGCCGACGATGACGATGGCCGAGATGGCATTGGTCACCGCCATGAGGGGCGTGTGCAGCGCGGGCGTGACGGTCCAGACCACGTGGTAGCCCACGTAGATGGCCAGCACGAAGATGATGAGGTTGAGGATGGTGGGGGAAACCAGGTCCATGGTGTCAGTTCCTTAGTGTGGCAAGGCCATCGGGAAGGGGCCAGAGGCACTGCAGGCGATGCAGCCGCCCTGAAGCCCGTGGCGCGGCGTCGGTGTGCGCACTGTCAAGCACGCCTCACCGCGCCCTGGTAGGCGACCAGGCAAGCGTCCACGATGTCGTCGTTGAGATCGACCTGCAAAACGCCCTGCGCATCGATGACGAGCTTGAGGAAGTCGAGCACGTTGCGCGCATACAGGGCAGATGCATCGGCCGCCACCAAGGCCGGCAAGTTGGTTTCGCCGATCAGCGTCACGCCATGCTGGAGCGTGACGGCACCGGCCTGCGTCAAGGGGCAGTTGCCGCCCTGGGCGGCCGCCAGATCGACAATGACCGACCCCGGTTTCATGGCCTTGACCATGTCTTCGGTGACGAGCACGGGCGCAGCGCGGCCCGGGATCAGCGCGGTGGTGATGACGATGTCGGCTGCCGCCACGCGTTTGGCCACTTCCTGCTTCTGGCGGTCGAGCCAGCTTTGCGGCATGGGCCGGGCATATCCGCCCACCCCCTCGGCGGCCTCTTTTTCTTCGGGTGTTTCATAGGGCACGTCGATGAATTTCGCGCCCAGCGATTCGACCTGCTCCTTGACGCTGGGGCGCACGTCAGAGGCCTCGATCACCGCGCCCAGGCGCTTGGCGGTGGCAATGGCCTGCAGGCCGGCCACCCCTACGCCCAACACCACGACACGCGCGGCCTTGACGGTGCCGGCGGCGGTCATCAGCATGGGAAAGATGCGCTGGTAGTTGTCCGCCGCCAGCATGACGGCCTTATAGCCGGCGATATTGGCCTGCGAGGACAGCACATCCATGCTCTGCGCGCGCGAGGTGCGCGGCGCAGCCTCCAGCGCATAAGCCGTCAGGCCCGCCTGCGCCATGCGCTGCAGGCCTGGCGCATCGAAGGGGTTGAGCATGCCGACGACGGTGGTACCCGTGCGCAGCAGCGCCATCTCGGGCTCTTGCGGAGCCCGTACCTTGAGCACCAAATCGCACGCGAATGCGCCAGCGGCATCGGTGATCTCGGCGCCTGCCGCCTCATAGGCCCCATCGGGCACGCTGGCAGCAGTCCCCGCGTGGGCCTGAACGCGCACGGTGTGCCCTTGGGCCTTGAGTTTCTTGACCGTTTCAGGGGTTGCAGCAACCCGGGTCTCTCCCGCCATCGTTTCGGCTGGCACGCCAATCAGCATGTATGTCTCCTCGTGGTATTGCTCAGTTCTGTTGACTGACCACGAGCTTACATGAAGAAACTTTTATGGCTGGCGTTTATTGCCGATCTGGACGGAGCTGCTCAGGGTCCAGGAGAGCAGTCTCACCAAGGGTGGCCCAAGAGCAACGCCAGCGTCCGCTGTCTGGCACACACCCCAAGCGCGGTGGATCAGTTGACCACTTGGGCCAGTGCGCCCGATGCGTACTGTGCTGCCACCACCTGCAGGCTGTGGCTCTTGATCTTCGCGCCCTGCCCTTCGCAGCCGAACTCGATGTAGCGCTGCTTGCAGATGGCCTTGGCGGCCTCGCGCGCAGGCTTGAGCCATTCACGGGCATCGAATTTTTCAGGGTTTTCAAACAGGAACTTGCGCACCGCGCCGGTCATGGCCAGGCGGATGTCGGTGTCGATGTTGATCTTGCGCACGCCGAACTGGATGGCCTTCTGGATCTCCTCGACGGGCACGCCGTAGGTTTCTTTCATCTTGCCGCCGTACTGGTTGATGGTGGCCAGCAAATCCTGCGGTACCGACGACGATCCGTGCATCACCAGGTGGGTGTTGGGGATGCGCTGGTGGATGGCCTGCACGCGGTCGATGGCCAGAATGTCTCCGGTGGGCTTGCGCGAGAATTTGTAGGCGCCGTGGCTGGTGCCAATGGCGATGGCCAGTGCGTCGAGCTGGGTGCGTTTGACGAAGTCGGCAGCTTGTTCCGGGTCGGTGAGAAGCTGCTCACGCGTCATGACGGCATCGGTGCCGTGCCCGTCTTCCTTGTCGCCCTGCATGGTCTCGAGCGAACCGAGGCAGCCCAGCTCGCCTTCGACCGTAACGCCCAGCTGGTGCGCCATGTCCACGACCTTGCGGGTCACCTCAATGTTGTACTCATAGCTTGCGATGGTCTTGCCATCGGCCTCCAGCGAGCCATCCATCATCACGGAGCTGAAGCCCAGGTCGATGGCGCCGCGGCATACGTCGGGGCTTTGCCCATGGTCCTGGTGCATCACCAAGGGAATGTGGGGATAGGCTTCGACGGCCGCCTGGATCAGGTGCTTGATGAACGCCTCGCCCGCGTACTTGCGCGCGCCGGCACTGGCCTGCAGGATGACGGGCGCACCCGTTTCATCCGCGGCGGCCATCACGGCCTGCACCTGTTCGAGGTTGTTGACGTTGAAAGCGGGGATGCCGTAGCGGTTTTCAGCAGCGTGGTCGAGCAGTTCGCGCATCGAGACGAGTGGCATGGTCGTGGGTCCATTCAAGGTTGATGAAGGCCGCGAAGGCCTGTGGCAGCGGTGGTAACCGCTTCGTAACCATGGATTTTAGCGGGCTTGCCATTTCGCGGTCGATGCGAAATCCAGACGGTAGCAGGTGGTGAACGGCGCCTGCGCAGCGGTTTGCGCAAACGTGGCGCTGTGCACCGCCGCGACACGCGCGACGATTTCATGGCCCAGGTGCAAACTGTCCGCCAACGGGCGCGTGGGCTGGGCCTTCTGCCGCCCTGCTCCATCGTCACACACCTGCAGCCAGGCCGCAAAGTCGTCGGCAGGCCCTCCGAGGCCACATTGCACTTCCACGCACGTCCCTCGGGGCGTATGGCGCAAGGCATTCTCGATCAGATTGCGCAGCGCCATCTCCAACAACACGGCATGGCCGGGGAGGAACAGTTCCGCAGGGGCCGACACCGACAACTCGCTCCCGTGATCCCACGCGGCAGGGGCACAGTCGGCCGCGACAGAGCGCACCAGCTGTGCGAGGTCCACCGGCGCGGCCGCCTCCTGCCACCGGTTGCGGGCGATGCGCGCCAGGGCCAACAGCTGGGTCAGCACATGGCCTGCGCGCAGTGCATCGGCGTGCAGGCGTTCGAGCGCGTGCGCCTGTTCCGCGCGGGGCAGGCCCGCGCCGAGCGCCTGCGCCTGCAAGGCGATCGATGCCATCGGCGTGCGCAGTTCATGGGCGACCTCGTTGGCGAACTCGCGCTCGCGCGCCAGCGCGGCCTTCTGGCGCGCGAGCAAGTTGTTGATGGAGTCCACGATGGAATCGAACTCTTGCAGCGGGTGACGCTGCACCATGCCCTGGTCGCCCCGCACATCGAGCTGCGCCACCTCTTGCGAGAGCTCGTACAGCGGCCGAAGTCCGCGCCGAATGGCCAGTCCCAGGGCCAGCGCCACCACCGGCAGCAGCCACAGGCCCGGCTCAATCATCTGCCCGGCAATATCGTGCGCCAACGCATCGCGCTCCTGCAAGTCCAGCAGCACCACGATCTTGCGGCTGCGCGCGCTATCCCACTGCGCAAAGCTGCGCCACAGCTTTGCGTTCGCCCCCAGGCGCTGCTCTGCATACCCTGGCGCTGTGTTGAACGGCGGCAGTGGCGCCGCGCCGGTGCGCACCAGCACCCGGCCTTGCGCATCCCACAGCACGACACTCAGCGATTGCTGGTAGTCGTGGCTTTTGAGCCCGGGCAAAGTGCTCAGCGGCGTCGCCGGTGTGGGCTCCGACATGGCCTGCACCTGCAGGTTCAGCACCAAGGCCGACACGCTGGCCAACTGCCCGTCGGTCAGTTCATCCGCTTCCTCCACGCCTGTCTGGTATGCCAGCGCCACAAAACAAGCCCACACCAACACCAGCGCTCCCAGGGACCACGCCAGCATTCGGCGCGTGAGCGAGCCACTGGCCTGCCTGGCAGGCGACGTCACGCGGCCTCCCGCGGAATGAAATAGCCTACGCCGCGCATGGTGCGGATGCATTGGCTGCCGAGTTTGCGGCGCAGGTGGTGGATGTGCACTTCCACGGCATTGCTGTCAACCGCTGACTGCCAGCTGTAGAGGCGTTCCTCCATCTGTGCGCGCGACAGCACCCGGCCCCGCGCCTCCAGCAAGAGCCACAACACCGCGAATTCGCGCGGGGAGAGATCCACAGGCGCTCCGCGCAGGCGCACCGTGCGCGCGGCCGGATCGAGTTCGATGTCGCCATGGCGGACCACGGGCTGCGACCGTCCCGCGGCGCGGCGCAGCATGGCGCGCAAACGCGCTTCGAGCTCATCCACGTCAAACGGCTTGGTGATGTAGTCGTCTGCCCCCAGGTCCAGTCCTGCGATGCGCTGATGGACATGGTCGCGTGCGGTCATGATCAGGACCGGCATATCCGGATCGGGCAGCGCGTTTTCGGCGAACGCGTCCTGCCCTGCGCCGGCCGCGCCGCGCAAGCGCGGCAACAGGCTGCTGCCGTCCCCATCGGGCAGCCCCAGGTCCAGCAGCACGGCGTCGAACGCCTCGCTGCGCAGTGCGTTCCATGCGCTGGCAATGGAATCACACACGTCCACGGCATAGCCGCGCTGCTCCAAATTGGCGCGCAAGCCGCTGGCAATACCGGCATCGTCCTCGACCACAAGAATTCGCATCCGGCGATTGTCGCGCCCTGTTAAGACGCGGTTAAGCACGGCGGCCTATCGTTTTCGCCCATGCCCCATCTTCTGAGCGCGCCGCCCGTGGCGCCTTACCGCCCGGCCCGCACCGCGCTCTGCACCCTGCTTGCCTTTCTGTGCTTGCTGGCATGGGATGCGGCCGGCCAGGACCTCGCATTGGCCCAGGTTTTCGGCAATTCCCATGGCTTTCCCCTGCGCGAACATTGGTTCCTGGTCTATGGGCTGCACGAAGGCCCGCGCCGCTTGGCTTGGCTGTTGACACTGGCGCTGACGCTGGCGATCTGGTGGCCCTTTGGCGTGCTGCGCCGGGTGGGCCACGCCGAGCGTTTGCAACTGGCCATCACGACGCTGCTGTCATTGGCGGTCGTCACCGCGTTGAAATACACCAGCACCACCAGCTGCCCCTGGAGCCTGGCGCAGTTCGGTGGCGTGGCGCGCCATGTCTCGCATTGGGCGCTGGGAACGCTGGATGGTGGCGGCGGTCGGTGCTTTCCGGCCGGCCACGCCGCTGCGGGCTTTAGCTTCCTCGGCGGCTACTTTGCGTTGCGCCGTCTGCATCCGCGCCAGGCGCACGCGTGGCTGGCCGCTGCGCTGGCGAGCGGCCTGGTGCTGGGCTGGGCCCAGCAAATGCGCGGCGCCCACTTCCTGAGCCACACACTCTGGACCGGCTGGCTGTGCTGGACCACTGCCTGGGTCTGCGATCTGGTCAGCCAACGGCTGCAGCATCTTCCTCGGCGGGCACGCAGCACTCCTCTCACCAAAGACTCCCCCCATGCTGCCACTTGATCTGGCCATCTTTCAGACCTTGAACGCCGGCCTGGACACGCCTGCCGGCGTGGTCACACTGGCGCGTTGGGTTTCGCAGGTCGGCCCGGCAGCGATCGGCGCCTTGATTGCCGCCAGCCTGGTCGGCAAGCAGCACCGCGGCCCGCCTTGGCGCACCCTGATCGTGTGCCTGATGGCACTGCTCCTCACGTGGTGCGCCGTGCGTGGAATACGCGACTGGTTTCCCGTCTCCCGGCCCGCGCAGCTGGGCCTGGGGTTTCAGTGGATCAAGCAAGGCGCGCGCCCGGGGTTCCCCAGCATGCACGCGGCCACGTCCTTTGCCCTGGCGCAGGGCCTGCTGCTGTGCAGCCAGCGCGCCCTGGGATGGACCGCATGGTTGGTTGCCGGCGCCGTGGCCTGGAGCCGGGTGTGCCTGGGCGTCCATTTCCCTTCGGACGTGCTCGCCGGCCTGCTGGTCGGCACGGCCATTGCGTCGTTGGTCGCGCTGGCCGCGCGGGCCGGCGGGGCTGCCGCGGTCAGCTGGCGCGGCAGATTTTCAGCATATTGGTCCCACCCGGCGCGCCCATGGGCTCCCCGCATGTGATGGCGTAGACGTCTCCCGTGTTCACGATGCCGCGCGCCTTGAGGTGTCCTTCGGCCTGCTCCAGGGCCGTGTCGCGGTCGGCACTGGTGTCCATGAGCAGCGGCCGGACATTGCGGAACAAGGCCATGCGCCGCTGCGTGGTCACCTTGGGGGTGAGCGCATAGATCGGAATATGGATGCGGTGGCGGCTCATCCACAGCGCGGTGGAGCCGCTCTCGGTCATGGCCACAATCGCCTTGGCACCCAGATGGTGCGCCGTGAACAAGGCCCCCATGGCAATCGACTGGTCGATGCGCCCGAACGTCCGGCCGGTGAAGTCGGCGTCCAGCTCCACATCCTCGGCCGATTCGGCCGCGGCGCAGATCTTGGCCATCTCCAGCACGGTTTCCAGCGGATACTTGCCCGCCGCCGTCTCGGCGCTGAGCATCACGGCATCGGTGCCATCGAGCACGGCATTGGCCACGTCGCTCACCTCGGCGCGCGTGGGCACGGGGTTGGTGATCATGCTCTCCATCATCTGCGTGGCGGTGATGACGACCTTGTCCATCTCGCGCGCCATGCGGATCATTTTTTTCTGCAGCGCCGGCACCACGGCATTGCCGACCTCGACGGCCAGATCGCCCCGCGCGACCATGATGCCGTCGCTGGCGCGCAGGATCTCCTCGAGCCGCGGAATCGCCTCGGCGCGCTCGATCTTGGCGATCAGCCCCGGCTTGTGGCGGTATTCGGCGGCGGCCACATTGCACAGCTGGCGCGCCATTTCCATGTCGGTGGCGTTCTTGGGAAAGCTCACGGCCACGTAGTCGGCCTGGAAGCTCATCGCCGTGCGGATGTCCTCCATGTCCTTGGCCGTCAGCGCAGGCGCCGTCAGCCCCCCGCCCTGCTTGTTGATGCCCTTGTTGTTGGACAGCTCGCCGCCGATCTTCACGGTCGTGTGCACGGCTTCGCCACGCACCGCGTCCACGGTGAGCACGATCAGGCCGTCGTTGAGCAGGAGCACATCGCCAGCGCGCGTGTCGCGCGGCAGTTCCTTGTAGTCCAGCCCCACACCGTCCACATCGCCCGGCTCGGTGCGCGAGGCATCGAGCACGAACTGCGCGCCCGGCTCCAGCTGGACGCGGCCTTCGGCAAACCGGCCGACCCGAATTTTGGGGCCTTGCAGATCGGCCATGATCGCCACCTCGCGCCCCGCCCGATGCGCCGCGGCCCGCACCGCGGCCGCGCGGTCGATATGGTCCTGCGCCTTGCCGTGGCTGAAGTTGAGCCGAACGACATTCACGCCGGCCGCGATCATCCGCTCCAACAACGCCGGGTCGCTGGAGGCGGGGCCCAGGGTGGCAACGATTTTGGTGGCACGGCGCACTCGCATCGGAAAACTCCTGTATGTAATCGGGTTTCAATTCTTACATGAAAGCAGTTACAGGCAGGGCCCCGCGGGTCCTGCCTGCCGGCCTTTGCCACCGGATGTGGAGCGGCGCGGCACCGAAGGCCGCGCCCTGCACCACGGCAGGCGTCAACCGCCTGCCCCAGCGCGCTTTTCGAGGATCTCGAACGCCGGGAGCTGTTTGCCTTCCAACACCTCGAGAAAGGCGCCGCCGCCGGTGGAGATGTAGCCCACCTGCTTTTCGATGCCGTACTTGGCGATGGCCGCCAGCGTATCGCCGCCACCGGCAATGCTGAACGCCTCGGACTCTGCGATGGCATGGGCAAGGGTGCGCGTGCCGTTTTCAAACGCCGGAAATTCGAACACCCCGACGGGACCGTTCCAGACGATAGTGCCTGCGGACTTGAGCTGCACCGCCAGGCGCGCTGCGGTGTCGGGGCCGATGTCCAGAATCAGATCGTCTTCCTCGACGGCGGTGGCCGCCTTCACGGTGGCCACGGCATCGGCGGCAAACGCCTTGGCCGTGACCACGTCGGTGGGAATCGGCACCGCGGCGCCGCGCGCCTTCATGGCATCGATCACCGCACGGGCCTCGGCCACCAGGCCGGGTTCGGCCAGGCTCTTGCCGATCGGCAGGCCGGCCGCCAGCATGAAGGTGTTCGCAATGCCGCCGCCGACGATCAACCGGTCGACATTCTTGGCCAGGCTCTGCAGGATGGTGAGCTTGGTCGAGACCTTGGAGCCGGCCACGATGGCGACCAGCGGGCGCTTGGGGTGCGCCAGCGCCTGGGTCAGCGCGTCGATTTCGGCCGCCAGCAGCGGGCCGGCGCACGCGATGGGGGCGTACTGGGCAATGCCGTAGGTCGTGCCTTCGGCGCGGTGCGCCGTGCCAAAGGCGTCGTTGACGAAGATGTCGCACAGCGCCGCCAGCTTGCGCGCCAGGGCTTCGCTGTTTTTCTTTTCACCCACGTTGGCGCGGCAGTTCTCCAGCAGCACGACCTCGCCGGGCTGCACCTGCACGCCATCGACCCAGTGCGCCAACAGCGGCACCGGGCGCCCCAGCAGCTCGGACAGGCGCTGCGCCACCGCGGCCAGGGAGTCTTCGGGCTTGAACTCGCCCTCGGTGGGGCGGCCCAGGTGGCTGGTGACCATCACGGCGGCGCCCGCGTCGAGCGCCATCTGGATGCAGGGCACGGAGGCGCGGATGCGCGTGTCCTCGGTGATGCGGCCCTGGCCGTCCAGTGGCACGTTCAGGTCGGCACGGATGAACACGCGCTGGCCACGGGCTTGGCCCTGGGCGCACAGGTCGGAAAAGCGAAGGATATTCATGGGAAAAGGGGTTCCGGCAGATCGCGGGTTGAGCAGGGCTGCCATTGTAGGCAGGCGCCCCCGCGCGCCGGTCCGGCTACCAGCCCAGCGCGATGTGCAGCGGCAGGTACACCGCCATCCCGACCACGATGGTGCCCAGGATGCCGCGGCGCCAGAAATAGTAGGGCGCAGCGCACAGCACGGCCGGCAGGCGCGCGTCCTGCCAGGTGGTGATGAACGCGCCCTGCGCCATGAGGACCTCGGGTGCGATCACGGCCGTGAGCGCTGCCAGGGGGGCGTACTTGAGCCCGCGTTTGAGCCAGTCGGGCATGGGCAGTTCGCGCTCGGGCAGCATGAAGAAGGCGCGCGTCAGCAGGGTGATGAGCGCCAGGCCCATGATGGCCAGCAGCGGTCCGAACCAGTCCCCGTTCATGGCCGGCCCTCCTCGCCCAGCGCCACGGTCTCGCGGGCCTGCGCAGGCGGCACTGCCGCGGCCGGCGCAGGGCCGTCCAGGGGCGCGGGCGGCACGGCGTGCGGGCGGCGCCGGTCCACGGCCTCGACCAGCAGACCGGCGGCCACGGCGGCCGCGATCGCCACCAGGATGTTGAGTTTCAGCGGCAGCGCAAAGGCGGCGATGGCGGCCGTGGCCGCCACGCCCGTGGCCAGCCAGGTGGCGCGGTCAAACAGCAGCGACAGCAGCACGCCCAGCAAGGCCAGCACCCCCGCGAACCCGAGGCCCCACGACAGCGGCACCACGTTGGCCAACAGAATGCCGGCGATCGAGGGCAGCTGCCACGACAGCCAGTTGAGCGAGGCCGCGCCCCAGAAATAGGGCACCTGGCTGGGCTCCGGCACCGGGTGCGGGTAACGCTTCATGAAGGCCACGAAGATCACGTCGCCGCTGAAATACCCCACCGCCAGGCGCTGGCGCAGCGGCAGGTGCTGAAAATAGGTGCGCCACATGCTGCTGAAGATCACGAAGCGCAGGTTGACGCACGACGCCGTGAGCCAGACCACCCACAGGGGCGCGCCCGTGGCCAGCAAGGGGATCACGGCCAGCTGCGCGCTGCCGGCATACACCAGCAGCGACATTGCCAGCGCCAGGGGCACGGACATGCCGCTCTTGACCATGGCAATGCCCGTCACCAGTCCCCAGGCACCGACGCCGACCCCCGTGCCCACCATGTCCGACACCCCCAGACGGAAGAAGGGGTCGCGCACGGCGGCGCGCAGCGCCGTCATGCCTCCGGCTCGGCCGCGGGGGCATGGCCCAGCAGCATGCCGGGCTGCAGATCGAAGCCGCGCAGGAAGTCGGCCACCGGCAGGCGCTTGCCACCGGCGCGCTGCAGCACCGTGAGGCGCAGCGCACCTTCGCCGCAGGCCACGGTCACGCCGCCTGCATTGACAGACAAAATCTGCCCATAACGCACGCCTGGCAATCGCTGATAGCTATCAATTTCGCAGTCCCATACCTTGATCACATCGGCCCCCAGCGTGGTGCTGGCGCCCGGGAACGGGTCAAATGCGCGGATGCGCCGGGCAATGGCCTGCGCGGCCTGCGCCCAGTCGATGCTGCTTTCGGACTTGTCGATCTTGTGCGCATAGGTCACGCCCTGCGCCGGCTGCGGCACAGGCTGCAGGCCGCCGCCGGCGACGCGCTCCAGCGCCTGTACCACCAGGCGCCCGCCGAGCACCGCCAGGCGGTCGTGCAGGGTGGCCGTGGTGTCGGTGGCGGCAATGGCGGTCTTTTCAAACAGCAGCATGTCGCCCGTGTCCAGGCCCGCATCCATTTGCATGATGGTCACGCCGGTCTCGGGGTCGCCGGCTTCGATGGCCCGGTGGATGGGCGCCGCACCGCGCCAGCGCGGCAGCAGGCTGGCGTGGATGTTAAGGCAGCCGCGCGCGGGCAGGTCCAGCACCCATTGCGGCAGGATCAGCCCGTAGGCGGCCACCACCATGGCGTCGGCGTTCGCGGCCACCAGGGCGGCACGCGCCGCCGCGGCGTCCTCGGGGTATTTGCCATCCAGGCGCAGGCTGCGCGGTTGCGCGACCGCGATGCCGCGTTCCAGCGCGTATTGCTTGACGGGCGAGGCCTGCAGCTTCATGCCGCGCCCGGCCGGGCGGTCGGGCTGGGTCAGCACCAGCGGCACGTCAAAGCCCGCCTCGACCAGCCGCTGCAAGGCCACGCGGGCGAAATCGGGGGTGCCGGCAAAGATGATTTTCATGGGCGGGGGCACAGCACGCCGGTCTCAGGGCATGCGGTCATCGCTGGGCACAGGCTCGTCGGTGAACATCACCAGGCGCACGACACCACTGCGGTCAATGTGGATGTGGGCCTGGCGGCGCGTGGAAAAGTCGTCGAGGAAGCGGTAGGTCCAGATGTCGCCGTCAAAACGTGCGACGCGCTCGACCAGCATGGGCCGACCAAAGGTGCGCTGCACATCGGCCAGGGTCCACTGCCCCGGCACCACCGCGGACAGCTTGGCAAACGTGAGCACCTGCTCCTTGCGCACCAGGCGTCCGCCGGCATCGAAGTCCAAATGAAACGCCTGGTAGCCCGCGGGCTGCGTGGTGTAGAGCAGGCGCTCGCCACCGCCCGCCAGAGGCGAAATGCCGGCCGGCGCCCCCAAGCGCGCCACCACCTCGGCGCGGCTTGCGCCGGGGCGCTCAAAGTCGGGAGACGCGCACGCGGCCAGCAGCAGCGCCAGGGCCGTGGCGGCCAGGGCGCGCAACGAGGAGCGTGCGCGCGGGCTCATGCGCGGGCCTCGCGTTGCGCCTTGACCATCTTGGTCTTGATGCGGTTGCGCTTGAGCGGTGAGAGGTATTCGACGAACACCTTGCCCAGCAGGTGGTCCATTTCATGCTGCAGGCACACCGCCAGCAGGCCCTCGGCCTCGATCGTGCGCGGCTGGCCCTCGCCGTCGAGCGCGCGCACATGCACGGCGGCGGAGCGCTCCACGCCGTCGTAGATGCCGGGCACCGACAGGCAGCCCTCGTCGCCCACGACCTTCTCGGCGCTGGCCCAGACGATTTCGGGGTTGATGATGACCAGGGGCTGATCGCGCTCTTCAGAGACATCGATCACGACCACCCGCTCGTGCACATCCACCTGGGTGGCGGCCAGGCCGATGCCATGGGCGTCGTACATGGTGGCCAGCATGTCGGAGACCAGCAGGCGGATGCGCTCGTCCACCACCTGCACCGGGCGGGCCACGGTGTGCAGGCGGGGATCGGGATAACAAAGAATGGGAAGAATTGCCATGGCGACCAGAAAAAGCTGTCGCTATTTTCGCCACTTTTACCGCCCTATGCAGCCTGCGTCGCCATTAATCATTGCCCAATCAAGGGCTTGCGCAGAGAATCCCTGGTGGTTTGTCACGTATACAGCTGCTCCAACCGGCACCCGGGACGCGAGCGGCGCCAGCGAGGGGGCGTTCAGCAATGCATCAAAAAAATAACGACACGGCGGCGTTTCGCCGCGCGCAGCGGGCCACCGTGGGCGCACTGACCTTGCTTGCCGCAGCCACTCTGGCCGCGCCACTGCAGGCCCAGACCTTTCCGGTCACCGCCGACCAGCGTGCCACGGCCCAGCAGGTCGCGCACCAGGGCATTCCCCTCAGCGAACTCGCACCCCAGGCCCCGGACCGCTACGTCGTCCAGCGCGGCGATACCCTGTGGGGCATTTCGGGCCTGTACCTGCGGCGGCCCTGGCGCTGGCCCGAGCTGTGGGGCATGAACCTGCAGGCCATTCCCAACCCGCACCTGATCTTCCCGGGCCAGACGCTGTACCTGGAAAAGCGCGGCGGCTACGCCCGTCTGAGCACCCTCGCGGCAGGAACGCCCGAAACCGTGCGCGTGTCACCGCGCACGCGCAGCGACAGCCTGTCCGATTCCGCGCTGCCCACGCTGCAGCCCCACCTGATCGAGCCCTTCCTGGTCGAGCCCCTGGTGGTCGATGCGCAAACGCTGGAGCATGCGCCGCGCATTGTCGCCACCGTCGACCAGCGCGTGCTCATGAGCAGCGGTGACCGCGCCTATGCGCGCGGCACGGCCGCCGCGCCGCTGCGGGTGGCGGCCGGCGTGCCGCGCTTTTACCGCATCTTCCGCAACGCGGTGGCCCTCCAAGACCCGCTGAGCGGCGAGGTGCTGGGCTACGAGGCCCAGTACCTGGGGCAGGCGGAACTGGTGCGCAGCGAGACCGAGGCGCCGGCCGCGGACGGCAAGGCAACCGAACAAGTTCCGGCCACCGTCGACATCCGCGCCAGCAAGGAAGAAGTCCGCGCGGGCGACCGGCTTCTGCCCGCACCCGCCCGCGCCTTCTCCAGCTACACGCCCCGCGCCCCGCAAGGCGCTGTTGACGCGCGCGTGGTGTCCATCTATGGCAGCACCGCCGTCGCGAACGCGGCGCAGAACCAGGTCATCGCCATCAACCGCGGTGAGCGCGACGGCATGGAATCGGGCCACGTACTGAACCTGCTCACCCAGGGCGAGCGCCTCAAGGACCGCACCGACCCGGCAAAAGCCATCATCCAGCTGCCCAGCGAGAGCAATGGCATGGCCATGGTGTTCCGCACCTTTGACCGCGTCTCTTACGCGCTGATTCTGGACGTGCGCAACACCGTGCGCGTGGGCGACCGGCTCGTCAATCCGCGCTGAACCGGACCGGCTGAAGTGGTGGTGCCCTGCGACATGGCTCCCTCTTCGGCGGCCTCCCTGCCGCTGGAGCGCGATGAACTCGCTGCGTGGCTGAGGCTGACCCTGACGCCCGGCGTGGGCGACGCGGCGGCGCGCCGCCTGCTGGGCACGTTCGGGCTGCCGCAGCGCATTTTTGGGCAGTCCGGCCAAGCCCTGCAGCAGTGCGTGACACCGGCCCAGGCACACGCGCTGCTGCGCGAACCCGATGGCCTGCCGGCCTTGGTGGAAACCACCTGGCAATGGCTGCACACCGCACCCGCTGCCGGGCCCGCGCGCGCCATCGTGGCGCTGGGCGATCCGCGCTTCCCGCGCCTGCTGCTGGAAACGCAGGACCCGCCGCTGCTGCTCTACCTGCTGGGCCCGGACCGCTTCATCGGCCCCCAGGGCTCTCCCTTTCCCGCGCACCACTGCCTGGCCATGGTGGGCAGCCGCAACCCCACGGCCCAAGGGCAGGAAAACGCGCGGCAGTTCGCCCGCGCCCTGCGTGCGAGCGGGCTGGTCATTGTCTCGGGACTCGCGCTGGGCGTGGACGCGGCCGCCCACGAAGGCGCACTGGAGGCCTCCACCGACGCCGATCCCATGCCCGCCACCGTGGCGGTCGTAGGCACCGGCCTGGACCGCGTCTATCCGCGCCGCCACCTCGATCTGGCCCACCGCATCGCCGCGCGGGGCGTGCTGGTGAGCGAATACCCGCTGGGCACAGCGCCGCTGCCAGGCAACTTCCCCAAGCGCAACCGCATCATTGCCGGGCTGTCCCTGGGCACCTTGGTGGTGGAGGCTGCCACGGCCTCGGGCTCGCTGATCACGGCCCGGCTGGCGGCAGAACAGGGGCGCGAGGTGTTTGCCATCCCCGGCTCCATCCACGCTCCGCAGTCGCGCGGCTGCCACGCCCTGCTCCGGCAAGGCGCCAAGCTCGTGGAATCGGCCCAAGATGTGCTCGAAGAACTGCGGCTGGCACCGCCGCCCCCGGCCGCCGAGGCCTGCCCGCTCCCCGAGGAGGTGCAGGAGCCCGACAGTCCGCTGCTGCGCGCGCTGGGGTTTGACCCTGTCGGCCTGGACGCGCTGCAGGCGCGCACCGGGCTCGATACGGCGACGCTGCAGGTCCAGCTGCTGGACCTCGAACTGGCGGGCGTGGTGGCGCGTTTGCCCGGGGCCTTGTTCCAGCGTTTGGCACGGGCCTGAAGGCAGCGCCGCAGCCCGGCGGTGGCGCCTGCCCTCAGCCCAGCAGCCGCTCGGGGTTGGCGTCGATCTTGGCCAGCGCATCGCGCGTGGCGCGCACCGTCAGCCCCTCTTCTTCCTGGGCCACCAGCAGACCCGCCTGCAGATAGGCGCCGAGGCGGCGCAGCTGGATCAGGTAGGTGCTGCCGTCGGGCGCGGCAAACAGGTGCAGTTGCCTGCGCTGGCTGTGCCAGGCGTACTGCACCTGGGCGCTGGCGCCCGTGTGGTCGAGCGTGAACCAGGTGCCCAGCGGCAGCGCCTGCGCCCACTGCACCATGGCTTCGTCCACTGGCGCGCCAGTGTCGGCCAGCACGTGGATGGACGAGGCATCGATGCCCAGCATCATCTCGATGTGGTCTGCATCGAGCGGAAAGTCTCCGAGCGCGGCGGCATCGTCGATAAAGTCTTCCAGGTGCTCCAGACGGCGCGCCATGGCCTCGATGTGCTCGGGGGGAATGGAGGCCGTCTTGGCCACGAAGGCTTCTGCGAGCGTGTCGGTCAGCACCTTGATCTGCGCATCTTGCGCCGCTCCGACCATCCCGATGAGGGCCAATCCCTGGCGCAGGCGCTGCAACAGCCCCGGCAGGGACTGGATGACCTGGGCGCGGTCGCTGCGGTGGGGCTTGGCGCTGGCGGCCCACACCAGGTCGGCCGCCGTGCGTTTGAACGCCAGCGTATCGGCATGCTGGGCGCCATCGCGCACCGCCGAGAGCGCCAGCACCTCCGTCCAGGTCTTGAACAGGAATTCGCGGATTTCGTCGCGCACCGGCATGTCCTTGAGCATGGTGCGCAGCTCGATGGTGTATTGAACGGCCAGCGTCTCCCGTTGCTCCACCTGCTGCGCCACGCTGGCCAGCCGGGACGTAGCCTGTTTCTCGGTCAGGAATTTGGCGAGAAATTTCTCGAATTCGTTGTGCACCAGCTGGAACACGCGCCGCCCGGTCTCGGGGTACTGCTCGATCACCTGCACAACACGGCGGATCTCGGCCTCCAGTGCACTGCCACCGATGGACGTGGCATCAAACCCGAGCACACACGCGCCCATGCGGTCGATGAGTTGGCGCGCCGGATGGTTGAGATTGCTGAAGAACTCGGGTTCGGCCAGCGCCACGCGCAGCACGGGGACCTGCAGGCGCGCAAACCACACGCGCACCGCAGACGGTATGCGGTCTTCAGAGAGGATGCTCTGGAACATCAAGGCCACGACTTCAATGATGGCCTTCTCGCTGTCCGTGGCCGCTGCCTTCTTGAGCTGGGCGGAGCGCTCACGCACCGTCCCGGCCAGCTGCACGACCGCGGCCGGGCTGTAATCTTCCACCAGCGTGCCGACCGTGCTGTAGTAGGTTTCGGCCTGCACCCGGTGCACTGCCAGCGCATGCGCCAAAGCGGCCGACGCGGGCGCTGCGTGCACCATGTCGTAGCCCATGGACGGCTCGGTGAGCAGCCGCCGCAGCTGGCCCATGACGCTCAAGGCCCGCTGGCGCGCGCGCGCCAGGGGTGTGAGGCCGGGGGCGGCCACCATGCCCATCTGCGACAGGTGCGCCGGCGCCGGCCCGCGTGCCGTGCTGACAGCCTCCTGCGACTGCGCCAGCGCCTGCGACGCCAGGCTGTCCTGTCCACTGCGGGACGGTGGCACGGCCGCGTGGCTGACGCGCACCCTCAGATCCTGCTGCGGTGCCACGCCCTGCGCGGCCAGAAAATCGTTGCCCGCCTGGTAGAGGCCTTGCACCAGCGCCGCCAGTTCCCGCTGCAAGGGGTCCACCACACGCTGCAGGTCGGCGCGCTGCAGCCCGGCCTGCACCCATTGCTCGACCAGCGCCAGGCTCAGCGCCTCGGGGCGCAGCATGTCGCTGTCGGGCAACTCGCGGCCTTCGAGCGCACGCAGCCGCAGCCGCAGTGCGTCGAACGCGGTACTGACCTGCTCCATCACGGTCAGCGCGATGCGCGAAGCCAGGATCTTGTTTTCGACGACGTCGTCGCTGAGCAGTTCGAAGCCCGTGTCGGCCGGCAAACCACGGCGGGTGGTGGGGGCCGCAGCAGGCGCGGCGAGGGCCTCCACACGCCAGGCGCTGCCCAGGGCCTGCACCCAGGCGGCGCGGTGTGCCTGGTACTCCATCCAGGCATCGCGCCGCTCCTGCATCTGGCGCTGCGTGCCCGTCTGGGACATTAGCGTGGCCAAGAACTCCAGCAAGGCCTTGTCCAGCCCCGCCAGGCCGGACGCCAAGCCTTCGACAAACTGCCGGCGCACCGCCCCCGCGAGCCTGTGCTGGGTGGGGGGCGGGGCCGAGGTGTGCATGGCCGGATATTAGTACCGAGCGCGCTTGCCCGGCTATACGGTGGCACCCGCGTTCGGATCGCTGGGGTCGCCCTCGTCCTTGCGCACGGTCTTGACAAGGTCTTCGCGCTTGACGCCGAGCCACATGGCCAGCGACGCCGCCACGAACACCGAGGAGTAGATACCGAACAGGATGCCGATGGTCAGCGCCAACGCGAAATAGTGCAGGCTGGGACCGCCGAAGAAGAACATGGACAGCACCATGGCCTCGGTCGACGCGTGCGTGATGATGGTGCGGCTCATGGTCGAGGTGATGGCATGGTCGATCACCTCGTGCGTGCTGAGTTTGCGGAACTTGCGGAAGGCTTCGCGGATACGGTCGAAGATCACCACCGACTCGTTCACCGAATAGCCCAGCACCGCCAGCACGCCAGCCAGCACCGACAGCGAGAACTCCCACTGGAAGAACGCAAAGAAGCCCAGGATGATGACCACGTCGTGCAGGTTGGCAACGATGGCGGCGACACCGAACTTCCACTCAAACCGCAAGGCCAGGTAGATCACGATGCCCAGCACCACCATGCCCAGCGCCATGAGGCCGCCGTGCACCAGCTCCTCGCCCACCTGCGGACCGACGAACTCGGTACGGCGCAGCGTCACCTGCGGGTCGCCGGCCTTGAGGGCCGTGAGCACTTGCTCGCTTTGCTGCGCCGATGTGACGCCCTTTTGCACGGGCAGGCGGATCATCACGTCGCGCGAGGTGCCGAAGCTCTGCACCACCACGTCGGTGTAGCCCAGGGACGAGACCGTGTCGCGCACCTTGCCGATGTCGGCCGTCTGCGTGTAGGCCACTTCCATGACCGTGCCGCCCGTGAACTCCACCGACAGGTGCAGGCCGCGCGTGACCAGGAAGAAGACCGCCAGCGCGAAGGTGATGAAGGAGATCGCGTTGAGCACCAACGCGTACTTCATGAACGGAATGTCTTTGCGGATGCGGAAAAACTCCATGTCTTTCCCTTTCGTTAGTTGTTATCGCCACGGGCGGCGACAGAACGCAACTGCGATGCGTCTTCAGGCTTCCAGACCTGGCCGATGGACACGCTCTTGAGCTTTTTCTGGCGACCGTACCAGAGGTTCACCAGGCCGCGCGAGAAGAACACGGCAGAGAACATGCTGGTCAGGATGCCGATGCAGTGCACCACCGCAAAGCCGCGCACCGGGCCCGAGCCGAAGGCCAGCAGTGCCAGGCCCGCGATCAGCGTGGTCACGTTCGAGTCCAGGATGGTGGCCCAGGCGCGCTCGTAGCCCGCATGGATGGCGGCCTGCGGCGTGGCGCCCGCGCGCAGCTCCTCGCGGATGCGCTCGTTGATCAGCACGTTCGAGTCGATGGCCACACCGATGGCCAGGGCCATGGCGGCGATGCCGGGCAGCGTGAGCGTGGCCTGCAGCATCGACAGGATGGCCATCAGCAGCAGCACGTTCACGGACAGCGCCACGGTCGAGAACACCCCGAACAGCGCGTAGTAGATGCACATGAAGGCGGCAATGACGACCATGCCCCAGACCACGCTGTGGATACCGCGGTCAATGTTGTCTGCGCCCAGGCTCGGGCCGATGGTGTATTCCTCGATGATTTCCATCGGCGCGGCGAGCGATCCCGCGCGCAACAGCAGCGCCGTGTCGTTGGCCTCCATGGAGGTCATGCGGCCCGAGATCTGCACGCGCCCGCCGCCGATCTCGGAGCGGATCACAGGTGCCGTCACCACTTCGCCCTTGCCCTTTTCAAACAGCACGATGGCCATGCGCTTGCCGACGTTCTCGCGCGTGATGTCCTTGAAGATGCGCGAGCCCTTGGCGTCCAGCGTGAGGTTCACGGTGGGTTCCTGGGTCTGGCTGTCAAAGCCGGGCTGGGCGTCGGTCAGGTTCTCGCCCGTGAGCACGACCTGCTTCTTGACGATCACGGCCTGGCCGTTGCGGTCGAGGTATTTTTCGTCGCCGAACGGCACCGGGCCCGAGCCCAGCTCGGCGGCACGGGCGTCCGATCCCTCGTCGACCATGCGCACTTCGAGGGTGGCCGTGCGGCCCAGAATGTCCTTGGCCTTGGCCGTGTCCTGCACGCCCGGCAGCTGCACGACGATGCGGTCCAGCCCCTGCTGCTGGATCACGGGCTCGGCCACGCCGAGCTCGTTGATGCGGTTGTGCAGCGTGACCATGTTCTGCTTGAGCGCCTGCTCCTGCACCTTGCGCAGCGCCTCGGGCTTGATCGCGGCGCGCAGGCGCATGCCCTCGCCGTCGGGGCTGGAGGTGACCGCCAGGTCCGGGAACTGGTCGGCGATCAGGTTGCGCGCGGCCGCCAGCATGGCCTCGTCGCGCACCTTGATGTCGATGGTCTGGCCGTCGCGGCCGATGCCGCCATGGCGGATGTTCTTGTCGCGCAGCGCCGTGCGGATGTCGCCCGCATACGACTCGGCCTTCTTGGTCAGCGCGGTCTGCATGTCCACCTGCAGCATGAAGTGCACGCCACCGCGCAGGTCCAGGCCCAGGTACATGGGCGCGGCATGCAGCGCCGTGAGCCAGGCGGGCGAGCGCGAGACCAGGTTGAGCGCCACGATGTACTGTGGATCCTCCGGATCGGGCACCAGGGCCTTCTGGATCGCGTCCTTGGCCTTGAGCTGGTTGTCGGGCGTGTCAAAGCGCGCGCGCACCGAGCCGCCATCCAGGCCGATCAGGTCGGGCTGCACGCCGGCGGCGTCCAGCGCCTCCTGCACGCGCTGCTGCAGCGCGGCGTCCACCTTGACGGTGGCCTTGACCGAAGACACCTGCACGGCCGGGGCTTCACCAAAGAAATTGGGCAGGGTGTACAAGACCCCCACCAGCAGCGCGACCACAATGATCGCGTACTTCCAGACCGGGTAACGGTTCATGATCGCGCTTTAACCTCAGGAACAATGAAAGCGGGCGCCCCGCGGGGCGCGCCAGCGAAGGGGCAGCGGCGATTTACTTGATGGTGCCCCTGGGCAGCACCTGCACCACGGCCGAGCGCTGCACCTGCACTTCGACGCCATTGGCGATTTCCACGTGCAGGTACTGCTCGGACAGGCGCGAAACCCGGCCCAGCATGCCGCCGCCGACCACGACCTCGTCGCCCTTGGCGATCGCCTCGACCATGGCGCGGTGCTCTTTCTGGCGCTTCATTTGCGGGCGGATCATGACGAAGTACAGCACCACGAACATCAGGACCAGCGGCAGCATGCCGGTGAGGGACGACATCATGTCGCCGCCGCCGGCGGCGGCTGCAGGGGCGGTCTGGGCAAAGGCTGAAGAAATGAACACGGCAAACTCCCAACAGAAGGGTCAAAAAAGAAACACCTGACCCGGCCTGCACCACAGCGCCTGCCTGGACGGAAAAGGCAGATTGTATGCGGCGCCTGCCGCGTATCCCCCGGCGCACGCACGGGGTATTCCGGGGCCGGTCCGGCACGGCCCTGGCGCACGAAATATCCACCAAAACAGCGCCAAAAGCTTACCCATCAAGCGCTCATAGCTACTCTATTGATAGCAAAAATAAACCCCGGCGGCGCCCGCAAGGCAGCGGTCGCACCGCCGGGGCGGCCCGGGGGGCGCGGGCGGCGCGGCGCCGCCCGGCACTCAGGCCGCCGCGCGCGCGGGCGCGGGGCTGTTCCACTGCGCCAGCAGGCCCTCCCACTTGGCGCGCGCGGCGTGCAGGTGCCGCTCCTTGACGTGGCCGTAGCCGCGGATGTCCTCGGGGATGGACGCGATCTCGACGGCCAGCGCCAGGCGCTCGGCGGTGAGCGCATGCAGCAGGGCCTCGATGCAGGCGCGGTACTCCTGGACCAGCGCGCGCTCCATCCGGCGCTCGGCGGTCTTGCCGAACAGGTCCAGGGCCGTGCCGCGCAGGCCTTTCATCCTGGCCAGCATGCCGAAGGCGTTGCGCACCCACGGGCCGAACGGCTGCTTGACGAGCTCGCCCTTGTCGTTTTTCTTCGCGGTCAGGGGCGGCGCCAGGTGGTGGACGATCTTGTAATCGCCCTCGAACATGCTGGCGATCTTCTCGGTGAAGGCCGGGTCGGTGTGCAGGCGCGCGACCTCGTACTCGTCCTTGTAGGCCATCAGCTTGAACAGCGAGCGCGCCACGGCCTCGGCCAGGCGCGTGCCACGGCCGAGCGGCGCTTCGGCCGCCTGCACCTTCTCGACGAAGGCCTGGTACTCGGCCGCATAGGCGGCGTTCTGGTAGCCGGTAAGGAAGCCGGTGCGCAGCGCCAGCGTGTCGGCGAGAGACGGCTTCTTGACGAACGCGATCACCTGCGCGGGCTGCAGCAGCGCCAGCACGGCCGGCAGGTCGTGCGCGCAGCGCCGGCCCCACTCGAAGGCGGCCTTGTTGTTGTCCACCTGCACGCCGTTGAGTTCCATGGCGCGCATCAGCGACGCATGCGACAGCGGCACGCGGCCCTTCTGCCAGGCGTAGCCGAGCATCAGCGGGTTGGTGTAGATGCTGTCGCCCAGCGCCTGCACCGCCACCTGCTCGGCGTCGAAGCTGCCCACGCGGTCGGCGCCCACGGCCGCCGCGATGGCGCTCTCGCACTGGCCGCCCGGAAACTGCCAGTCCGGGTTGGTGACAAACGCCGCCGTCGGCGTGCCGTGCGAGTTCAGCGCCACATAGGTGCGTCCGGGCTGCATCACGGCCAGCGTGGCCTTGTGGGCGGCCACGATCGGATCGCAGCCAATCACCAGGTCGGCCTTGGCCATGTCGACTTTGGTCGTGTAGAGGGACTCGGGGCGGTTGGCGATCTGGACATGGCTCCAGGTGGCGCCGCCCTTTTGCGCCAGGCCCCCCGCGTCCTGCGTGACCACGCCCTTGCCGTCGAGGTGCGCGGCCATGCCCAGCAGCGAGCCGATGGTGATCACGCCCGTGCCGCCGACGCCGCCGGTCACGATGCCCCAGGCGGCATCGGCCACCGGCAGCACGGGCTCGGGGATGGCGGGCAGGCTGGCCAGGTCGCCCTTCTTTTCCTTCTTGGGCTTTTTCAGCGTTCCGCCCTCGACCGTGACAAAGCTCGGGCAGAAGCCGTTGACGCAGGAATAGTCCTTGTTGCAGGTGCTCTGGTTGATGCGGCGCTTGCGGCCGAACGGTGTCTCCACCGGCTCGACCGACAGGCAGTTCGACTGGACCGAGCAGTCGCCGCAGCCCTCGCACACCAGCTCGTTGATGACCACGGTCTTGTTCGGCGTGGCCAGCGTGCCGCGCTTCCTGCGCCGGCGCTTCTCGGTGGCGCAGGTCTGGTCGTAGATCAGCACCGTGCAGCCGGGCACCTCGCGCAGCTCGCGCTGGATGCGGTCGAGGTCGCTGCGGTGGTGCACCGTGACGCCCTCGGCCAGCGGCGCGCCGTCGTACTTTTGCGGCTCATCGGTCACGATCACGGTCCGTGCCGCGCCCTCGGCCTTGACGCTGTTCATGATCTGCAGCACCGAGTGGCCCTCGGGCCGCTCGCCGACCTGCTGGCCGCCGGTCATGGCGACGGCGTCGTTGTAGAGGATCTTGTAGGTGATGTTGACGCCGGCCGCTATTGCTTGGCGGATCGCCAGCAGGCCGCTGTGGAAGTAGGTGCCGTCGCCCAGGTTGGCGAACACGTGCGCGTCCTTCGTGAACGGTGCCTGGCCGACCCAGGTCACGCCCTCGCCGCCCATCTGCGTGAAGGTGCTGGTCGAGCGGTCCATCCACAGCGCCATGTAGTGGCAGCCGATGCCGGCCACCGCACGCGAGCCCTCGGGCACGCGCGTGCTGGTGTTGTGCGGGCAGCCGCTGCAGAACCAGGGCGCGCGCTCGCCGGCCTCGCCCCCGACCTCGGTCAGCGCGCGCTCCTTGGCGTCGAGGATGGCCAGGCGCGCGTCCATGCGCGCGGCAATCTCCTGCGGCACGCCGAGCTTGTGCAGGCGTTTGGCGATGGCGCGCGCAATCAGCGCCGGCGTCAGGTCGGCCTTGGCGCGCAGCAGCCAGTTCTGGCCCGGGTTGGGCACCGACCATTCGCCGCCCGAGGCGTCGCCCTCCTGCTCGTCGAACTTGCCCAGCACCGTCGGGCGCACATCGGCGCGCCAGTTGTAGAGCTCTTCCTTGATCTGGTATTCGATGACCTGGCGCTTTTCCTCGACCACCAGGATCTCCTGCAGGCCCTGGGCGAAATCGCGCGTGATCGTGGCTTCGAGCGGCCAGACCACGTTGACCTTGTGCAGGCGGATGCCGAGCTGGCGGCAGGTGGCATCGTCCAGCCCCAGGTCGACCAGCGCCTGGCGCGTGTCGTTGAAGGCCTTGCCGCTGGCGATCAGGCCGAAGCGGTCGTGCGGCCCTGCGATCACGTTGTAGTTGAGCTTATTGGCGCGGATGTAGGCCAGCGCGGCGTACCACTTGTAGTCCATCAGGCGCGCCTCCTGCTCGAGCGGCGCGTCGGGCCAGCGGATGTGCAGGCCGCCAGGCGGCATCGCGAAGTCGTCGGGCGTGATGATCTTCACGCGCTCGGGGTCGATCGAGATGCTGGCGGACGACTCGACGACCTCCTGGATCGTCTTCATGCCCGACCACAGGCCCGAGAAGCGGCTCATGGCAAACGCGTGCAGGCCCATGTCGAGGATGTCCTGCACATTGCTCGGGAAGAACACCGGCGTGCCGCACGCCTTGAAGATGTGGTCGCTCTGGTGCGGCGCAGTGCTGCTCTTGCTGATGTGGTCGTCGCCGGCAATCGCGATCACGCCGCCGTGCTGCGCCGTTCCCGCCATGTTGGCGTGCTTGAACACGTCCGAACACCGGTCCACGCCCGGGCCCTTGCCGTACCAGATGCCGAAGACACCGTCGTACTTCTTGCTCTGCGGGTACAGGTCGAGTTGCTGCGTGCCCCAGACCGCGGTGGCGCCCAGCTCCTCGTTCACGCCGGGCTGGAAGACGATGTGGTTGTCTGCCAGGTGCTTCCGGGCGGCCCACAGCGACTGGTCATAGGTGCCCAGCGGGCTGCCGCGGTAGCCGCTGATGAAGCCGGCGGTGTTCAGCCCCGCGGCGGCGTCGCGCTGGCGCTGCAGCATGGGCAGGCGCACCAGGGCCTGCACGCCGCTCATGAAGGCGCGGCCCTGCGGCAGCGCATATTTGTCGTCGAGCGAGACGGTTTCGAGGGCCTGGCGGACGTGCTCGGGCAAAGGGGCGTTCATGGGTTTGTCTCCATCGGCGGGGGTCACGAAAGGCGCCTCTGGGCGGGCGCTCCACGGCCAGCCAGTTTAGGGGGGATCGCGTGGAAAATCTTTGCTTTCTTTGCCGCCGTTTGGGCACCCATGGCAAGATTCTTTCTCGGAGAACGCCAAAAATGAACCAAATCGACAAATTCGACCTCGCCATCCTGCACGAGCTGCAGGCCGATGCGCGCCTGACCAACGCCGAGCTGGCGCAGCGCGTGGGGCTGTCGGCGGCGCCCTGCTGGCGCCGCGTGCGCGCGCTCGAGCAGGCCGGCTACATCTTGGGCTACCGCGCCGAGATCGACCGCCACAAGATCGGCCTCGGCGTGCTGGCCTTCGTGCGGCTGGACGCCGACCGCAGCACCGGCGGCCTGACGCGCGCGATGGAAGAGGCCATCCGGCAGATTCCCGAGGTCGTCTCGTGCCACTACATCAGCGGCACCGGCACCTTCGAGCTGCAGGTGGTGGCGCGCGACCTCGAGAGCTTTTCGCAGTTCGCGCGCGAGGTGCTGCTGAACCTGCCCAACGTGAAGGACATGCACACCAGCTTCTCGCTCGGCGAGGTCAAGGCCAGCGGCGCGCTGCCGCTCGCGCACCTCGGGCTGCCGGGCCCGCGCTGACTCCTGTTTCGATAGCTGTCAGCGCTGACTGGACAAGGGCTGGAGGCCAATTTGGCTGTTAGCGTGCGCCACGCCGCATTCCCGAGCGCCGGACGTGGCACCGGCAGGCCCGCCAGCGCCCCGCGCCGCAGTTGCGCACAATGAGCCCTCATGCCCCCCATGCCGCACCCCGCCTCCGCCCCCGATTCCGTCGCCGCCACCGCGTCGGCCACGGCCGACCACACAGAAGCAGCAGTGGCCGCGCAGCTGGCGCACGACACCGCCGAACGCGCCGAACTCTCGCCGCTGGCGCCGCTCTCGCGCCCGGTGTTCCGCATGCTCTGGCTCACCTGGATGGCCGCCAACACCTGCATGTGGATGAACGACGTCGCCGCCGCCTGGCTCATGACCACGCTCACCACCTCGCCCATGCTGGTGGCGCTGGTGCAGTCGGCCTCGACGCTGCCGGTGTTCCTGCTCGGCCTGCCCAGCGGCGCGCTCGCCGACATCCTGGATCGGCGGCGCTACTTCATCGCCACGCAGTTCTGGGTGGCCGCCGTGGCGCTGGTGCTCTGCGGGGCCGTGCTGGCCGGCGGCATGACGGCGCCGCTGCTGCTGGCGCTGACGTTTGCCAACGGCATCGGCCTAGCGATGCGCTGGCCGGTGTTCTCGGCCATCGTGCCCGAGCTGGTCAGCCGCCCGCAGCTGCCGGCGGCGCTCGCGCTCAACGGCGTGGCGATGAATGCCTCGCGCATCATCGGACCGCTGCTGGCCGGCGCGATCATCGCCAGCGTGGGCAGCGCCTGGGTGTTCGTGCTCAACGCCGTGCTGTCGGTCGCCTCGGGCCTGGTCATCATGCGCTGGCGCCGCACGCACGTGCCGAGCCCGCTCGGGCGCGAAAAGCTCTCCAGCGCCATGCGCGTGGGCCTGCAGTTCGTGCGCCAGTCGCCGCGCATGCGCGGCGTGCTGTGGCGCATCGCCATCTTCTTCCTGCACGCGACCGCCATGCTGGCGCTGCTGCCGCTGGTGGCCAAGGGACTCGACGGCGGCGGCGCGGGCACGTTCACGCTGCTGCTGGCGTCGATGGGCGCGGGTGCCATCGCCGCGGCGATGTTCCTGCCCCGGCTGCGCCAGGCCATGCCGCGCGATGTGCTGGTGTTCCGCGGCGCGCTGCTGCAGGCTGCGTCGACCGCCGTCATGGCCGTCGCGCCGAACGTCTACGTCGCGGTGCCGGCCATGGTGCTCGGCGGCATGGCGTGGATCACCACGGCCAACTCGCTGAGCGTGTCGGCCCAGCTCGCGCTGCCCAACTGGGTGCGCGCGCGCGGCATGTCGATCTACCAGATGGCCATCATGGGCGCCACGGCGCTGGGCGCGGCGGTGTGGGGCCAGGTGGCGACGCTCACGAGCGTGAACGTGAGCCTGGCCATGGCGGCGCTGACGGGCGTGGCCGCCATGGCGCTGGTGCAACGCGTGGTGGCCGACCGCCACATCGAGGAGGACCTGAGCCCGTCGCAGGCCTTCAAGGCGCCGGTGGCGCGCACGCCGCCCGACTCGGGCAAGGTGGTCGTCACCATCGAGTACTTCATCCACCCCGACCGGGCCGCCGATTTCCGCAAGCTGATGCAGGAGAGCCGGCGCAGCCGCCTGCGCCAGGGCGCGCTGTCGTGGCAGCTGCAGCACGACCTCTCGGACCCGGCACGCTACGTCGAGCAGGTCACCGACGAATCGTGGACCGAGCACCTGCGCCGCTTCGACCGCGTGACGGCCTCCGACGTGGCGCTGCGCGAGCGCAAGCTGGCATTCCACACCGGCGATGCGCCGCCGGTCGTCGCGCGCTACCTGGTCGAACAAGACCGCTGACGCCGCGCTGCCACTATCGAAACGGGAGCTGGCTGCGCGCGCCCGCTCAGCGTTTCAAATATAAACAGTGTAAGAACAAGCTACAGCAAGCGCTGGCAGCTCACTTTTTTGCAGTGCGGTGTGCAGCCGCCCTTTCAGCGCGGCCACAGCGCCCACAGCCGCAGCCCCTGCTTGAGCCGGCCGGCCACCTCGCCCGCCTCCGGGCCCCAGCCGGTGAAGTAGTCGGCGCGCACCGCGCCGACGATGGCGCTGCCCGTGTCCTGCGCCAGCACCAGGCGCTGGAACTGCCCGGCCGGGCCGCTCGAGGCCATCCACACCGGCGTGCCATAGGGAATGCTCTGCCGGTCCACGGCGATCGAGCGGCCCGGCGTGAGCGCCACGCCCTGCGCGCCCTTGGGGCCGAACTGCGCATCGAGCGCATCGAGCGGCTCCTCGCGGAAGAACACGTAGCGCGGGTTGCTCCACAGCAGCTCGTTCACGCGGCCCGGGTTGGCCGAGATCCAGGCGCTGATGCCGGGCCAGGTGGCGTCGCGCACCAAGCCCTGGTCGAGCAGCCAGCGGCCGACGCTCTTGTAGGGCTGCTCGTTGGTGCCGGCAAACGCCAGGCGCACCAAGCGCGTGCTGCCGTCGGGCTCGGTGATGCGCAGCCGCCCCGACCCCTGGATGTGCAGCACCATGGCGTCGACCGGGTCGGCCAGCCAGGCGATCGCGCGGTCGGCGAGCTGCGCCTGCGCCTCGGGCAGGGTGTCAATCTGCTGGCGCGTGTACCAGGGCTTGCGCGCCGCCAGGCCCGCGGGCACGCGGTATAGCGGCACGGTGTAGCCCTTGCCCGGCTGGCGCGCGGCGTCGAGCTGCGGCTCGTAGTAGCCGGTCAGCAGGCCGTCGGCGCTGCCGCTGGCGGCTTCGACGCGGTAGGGCTGCAGGCGCGCGAACATCCAGGCGCGCTGCTCGTCGGCGCTGCCCAGGCTCAGGCGGCGCACCTGCGGGCACAGCGGCGCAAAGGCCGGCGGCGGGCGCTCGCAGCTGCGCACCCAGGCGTTCCAGGCCTCGTGCAGGGCGTCCTCCGAAAACCCGGGCAGGTCCTCCCAGCGCACCGGCACCCAGCGGCTGCCGGGTTGGGCGATGGGCGCAGCGCCAACGGCGCCGCTGTCCGCGGGCGGCGCGGCGCTGGGCACGGCAGGCGCGGCGGGTCCGGCGGTGGGCAGCGGGGTGGTGGAGCAGGCGGCCAGCGTTCCTACAATCAGGGCTGTTACGGCATGGCGCAGGAGTGCAAGTTTCATGGGTCTGATTTTGCTTGAAGCGCTGTTGGCGCTCGTGGTTCTGGTGCTGATCGTCTGGTGGACGATGTTTTCGGGGCGCAAGGGCGGCGAGCTCAAGGCCCCGCCCCCGACCGAGGACCAGCGCCTGCCGCCGCCCTGAGCGGCGGGCGATGCGGGCTTGTCCTACAACCGAGTGGCTTACATGCCGATACTTCAGTTGTAACAACGCTTCGCATAATCGGCGCAGGGGGCTGCCGGGAGGGCGGACCCTTCCACCTACAAGGAGTATTCCTATGCGCAAACACATCGTCTTGGGCGCCGCAGCAGCGGCATTGCTGATCACCGGCTGCGCCGACATGAACATGTCGGACACCCAGCGCCGCACCGCCACCGGCGCCGGCGTGGGCGCGCTGGCCGGCGCGGTGCTGAGCTCGGCCACCGGCGGCAAGGCCGGCACGGGCGCCATCGCCGGCGCAGCGGTGGGGGGCATTGGCACCTACATCTGGTCGCAGAACATGGAGCGCCAGAAGCGCGAGATGGAGCAGGCCGCGCAGGGCACGGGCGTCGCGGTGTCGCAGACTGCCGACAACCAGCTCAAGCTCGACATCCCGAGCGACATCTCGTTTGACGTCGGCCGCTCCGACATCAAGGGCAACTTTGCCCCGGTCCTCGACCGCTTTGCCGCCAGCCTGCGCAACAACCCGGCCACCGATGTGCGCATCGTCGGCCACACCGACAACACCGGCAGCGATGCGATCAACAACCCGCTCTCCGTGGAGCGCGCCAACAGCACGCGCAACTACCTCACGGCACGCGGCGTCAACGGCTCGCGCGTCCAGGTCGAAGGCCAGGGCTCGTACCAGCCCATCGCCAGCAACAACACGGCAGACGGCCGCTCGCGCAACCGCCGCGTCGAAATCTTCGTGGGTGAACGCCCGCGCTGAGATCGCCCGCGCGACACCACGGCCCGCCGCGGGCATCAGTGGCTGTCGCGCAGCAGGTTGGCCAGTTCGACGGCCGACTTGACCTGCATCTTGTCGAACACGCGCGCACGGTGCACTTCCACTGTGCGCACGCTGATGTCGAGCTGATCGGCAATCAGCTTGTTGGGCAAGCCCTCGACCACGCAGCCCATGACGGCGCGCTCGCGCTCGGTCAGGTCGGCCAGGCGCGCGCGCAGGTCGTCGCGCGCATGCAGCTGGGCCATGTGCTGGGCCGACAGCGCCAGCGCCTGCTCCACGCGGTCGACCAGGACGTTGTCCGAGAACGGTTTTTCGCAGAAGTCGAACGCGCCGCGCTTGACCGTGTCGACGGCGGTGGGCACATCGGCATGGCCGGTCAGGAAAATCACCGGCATGGCGGCCACCGCACCGCGCTCCACCAAGGCATCGAACAAGGCCAGGCCGCTCATGCCCGGCATGCGCACATCGAGCAGCAGGCAGCACGGGGAGCGCTGCGGCGTGCGCTGCGCCATGCTGGCCTCGAACGCCTCGGCGCTGTCAAACGATTCGCTGTGCAGGCGGCGCGAGCGCAGCAGCCACGCCAGTGCCTCGCGCACGCTGGCGTCGTCGTCGACGATGAATACGGTGGCGTCGGTGATGGGTTGCATGGTCAATGCGTCTCTGGCGCGGGCCTGGCGAACGGGAGGGTAAAGGTAAAGACCGTACCACGCGGCGTGTGCGGGCCGTAGCCCAGAAACCCGCCGTGCTGCTCGACCACCGTGCGGCACAGGCTCAGGCCCAGGCCCATGCCTTCGGGGCGTGTCGTGAAAAACGGCGTGAACAGCTGCCGCGCAGTGTCGTCCGTGATGCCGCTGCCGCAGTCGGCCACCGAAAACTCCAGCCAACCGCTGTGCGCGTTCGATCCGGCGCGGCGCACCCGGATGTCCAGCACGCGCACGGCGATGGCCGGATCGTCCATGGCCTGCATGGCATTGCGCGTGAGGTTGAGCAGCACCTGCTCGACCATGATGCGGTCGCACAGCACCGGCTGCAGGCCCGGCTCCAGCGCCACCTGCACGCGCACGCCGAGCTTGCGCGCCTGCAGGTGCACCAGCGGCAGCACGTCGCCCAGCAGCTCCTGCGCGGGCACGGCTTCGCGCGCCTGGTCGCGCCGGCGCACGAAGTCGTGCACGCTCTTGATGACCCGGCCGGCACGTTCGGCCTGGTGGGCAATGCGCTGCATGGCCGTGCGCGCGTCCTGCAGGACCGCCTGCAGGGCGGCGCTGTCGCTGCCCGGCCCCACTTCCAGCAGGTTCAGGGTTCCGGTGGCATAGCTGGAGATGGCCGCCAGCGGCTGGTTGAGTTCGTGGCTCAGCAGCGAGGCCATCTCGCCCACCGTCGCCAGGCGCGCGGTGGCCTGCAGGCGCTCCTGCGAGGCGCGCGAGAGCTCTTCGACCCGGCGCTGCTCGCTGATGTCGATGAAGGCGCTCATCCAGCCCGTGTGCTGGCCCACGGCGTTGATGAGCGGCGCCTCGATGATGAGCACGGGAAAGCGCGTGCCGTCCTTGCGCATGAACACCGAGTCGAAGCCTTCGCGCGGCGGCGCGGTGCCGGCCAGCCGCACCGCCTGGCGGTGCCAATACTCTTCCGCCAGTTCGGGCGGCCAATAGGGCGCCTGCGAGCTCTGGCCCAGCAACTCCGCCGGGCTGAACCCCACCATCTCGCAAAAGGCCGGATTCACGTAGGTGATGCGCCCCTGCAGGTCGCGCGCACGCAGGCCGGTGACGAGCGAATCCTCCATGGCCTTGCGGAACGCCAGCGCGTCGCCCAGCTCGCGCTCGGCGCTGAGGCGCCGGCGGTTGTCGCGCACCAGCATCGCGACCACGGTGACGAGGGCGATCGACATCGCGGTCACCAGCGCCGTGAGCACGTTCGGGAACAGGCTGGGGGCGGCGTGCCAGCCGTCCAAGCGCAGCACCAGGGTGTTGCCGGGCAGGTCGAGCAGCTGCTGCGCGGTGAACATGCGCGTGCCGCGCCGCGCCGCGCCCACCATCGCCAGGCGGGTGCCATCGGCTTCGGTGAACGACACTTCCTGGCGACGCGTCAGGTTGTGGCCCACCAATTCGGTCAGCATGTTCTGCAGTGAATAGGTGACCACTAGGTAGCCGCTGGCGCGCCCCGCGGTGGACAGCGGCAGGCACAGCTCCATCATCTCCACGCCCAGGCCCGCGCCCTGCGGCTGGAAGTAGCTGCTGGAGTAGGCCGCGCCGCTCAGGCGCCCCGCGTTGGCACATGCCAGGGCCGTGTCCGAATGCGCGCCGTCGCTGTTGCCGCGCTCGCCTCGGGTCGAGAAGAACGGGCTCTGGGCCTGCGCATGTACGTTCAGCGCCCTGTCGCGCCATTCGATGCCGACCAGCTCACGGTGCTCGCGCAGCAGGGCGCCCGCCTGCACCTGCCACTGCGACCCGCCCGGGGCCAGCCCCTGCAGGGCCTGGATGTTTTGCAGGTTGCGCGCCAGCGCGGTCCGCAGGTCTGCCACCGCATCGGCGGTATCGCGTTCGAGCTGGCTCTGCACCACGCTGGCCTCGTAGCGCCCCGCCAGCCACACGACGGTGACCAGCATGGCGGCCACCAGCGCCACCAGCAGCGTCCACAGCGACCAGCGCCGCCACGCGCCCTGCCAACGGCGCCACGCCCAACGGACCACGGCCGCTTTCACAAGACGCGGTGCGCCAGCGCCGGCAGCTGTGCACGCACCTGCTGCAAACGCCCCGCGTCGACCGTCCCGACCACCACGCCCGGGTCCTGTGCCTGCACGGCCAGCACGTCGCCCCAGGGATCGACCAGCATGCTATGGCCCCAGGTGCGGCGCCCGTTCTCGTGCACGCCGCCCTGGGCCGGCGCCAGCACATAGGCCTGGTTCTCCACCGCGCGCGCGCGCAGCAGCAGCTCCCAGTGCGCCTGGCCCGTGGGAACGGTGAAGGCGCTGGGCACGAGCAGCAGGTCGGCACCGGCGCGCGCGTGGCTGCGGAACAGCTCGGGAAAGCGCAGGTCGTAGCACACGCTCAACCCGACGCACCACGCACGCCCGTCGCGCGCCGCCAGGCGAAATTGCACTGGCGCGTCGCCCGCCTCGATGGCCCGGCCCTCGTCGTACTGCTCGCGCCCGTTGTCGAAGCGAAACAGGTGGATCTTGTCGTAGCGTGCCACGCACTCGCCCGCCGGCGAATACACCAGCGAGGTATTGCGCACGCGCTGCGCGTCCGCACAGGCCATGGGCAGCGTGCCGCCCACCAGCCACAGGTTCAGAGCGCGCGCAGTGTGGGCCAAAAAGTGCTGCACGGGCCCTTCGCCCAGGGTTTCGGCCAGCGCCAGCTTGTCGGTGTCGCGCATGCCCATGGCGCAAAAGTATTCGGGCAGCACCGCCAGCTCGGCGCCTTCGGCGGCGGCGCGTTCGAGCAGGCCGCGCGCCGCCGCCAGGTTGTCAGCCACACGCGGGCCTGAAACCATTTGCACTGCAGCCACTTTCATGACGGATCTCCAGGTGGGTGGGGGGTGCGGACCGGCGGCGCCGCGGCGCCCGCATTGTCGGAGCGGCCGCGCCGCGGCAGGCGCTGCACGCGCGGGTCGGCCCAGGTGCCGTCGATGCGGAACTCCTGGGTGGCCGCCGCGATCAGTGGGCCGCGCAGGAACACCTGCGCCAGGAAGCTGCCCAGCCCGATCACCGGGTTGATGGCGGTGGCCACGAGGGACGCCGTCATCGCATTGATCTCGGGCACCACGACGACGTGCAAATCCTGCGTCTCGTGCGCGATGTCGGCGCGCCCCTCCATCAGCACGGCCGCATTGACGCCCTTCATCTGCAGGTTGTTGGTGGTCGCGACACCGTGGTCGATGCGCACATCGCCGCGCACGAAGTCGAAGGCAAACCCGTCGCTGAAGACATCGCGGAAGTCGAGCGTGAGGCGGCGCGGCAGCGACTGCAGGCTCAGCACGCCCAGCAGCTTGGCCAGCCCCGGATCGGCCTTGAGGAACTGGCCCGCCTCCACGTCAAGGTGGACCTGGCCGGTCATTGAGGGGTAGTCGAGGCTGAGCGGCGCGCCCTGCCAGGCGACCTGTCCCTGCAGCCGCCCCTTGCCACGGCGCACCACGTCGGCCATGCCGAAACGGCGCAGCAGTTCGCCCGAGTCCCGGATGTCCAGCTGGAAGTCGAGCAGCGTGCGCCGCTGCGACGTGCGCGCCGCGCCCGGCGCCGGCAACGCGGCATGGAGCAGGGCCCAGCTGCCGCTGGCCGTGAGCGTGGCCTCGGGCGTGTCCATGTTGAACTTGCTCAGCCGCCACTCGCGCTGCGCGCCGACGCCACCGCGGTTGAGGGCCTCGATTTCGAGACGGCCCCACTTGCGCCCGCGCAGCTCGAAGTCATCGACCACGATGTCCAGTGCCGGCAGGCTGCCCGGCGGCTCCTCCAGCAGGGCATCCACCTGCGAGGCCGCGCTCTGCGGCACCGTCAAGCGCGACAGCCGCGCAAACAGGCGCCCGGCGGGGCTGTCGGGTGTGCCGGCCTGGCGGTATTCCAGGTAGCCGTCGAGCTCGGTGGCGTCGAGGTTGGCGCGCCAGACCGTGCCTTCGCGCGAGCCCCCCACGGTCACCGCGTGCAGGCTGCGGCCCTGAAAGGCCAATTCGCGCGCCCGCAGCGCGAGCTGCGTGGGCAAATAATCCGAATGGGCCGCCGCCGCTGCCTCCGCGGCCGGCGCCGCAGCGGCGGCCTTGGGCAGCAGCACGGCTTCCCAGGCGTCGACATCGACCCGCTCCAGCTGGAGATTGGCGACGACGCCACGCGGCGGCAGCGGTGCGGTCTCGCCCGGCGGCAGGCCCATGGCGATGGCGCCGCGCAGCACCTGCGGCTGGGGACCGGAAAGATCGCGCACATACTGGACCGACCCCAGGCGCCCCAGGTCGAGCGTGAACAGGTCGTGCAGCGGCGCGGCCTTGGCAGGGGGCGCCGCGGTGGCCAGGGCCTCGCGCGTGAGCTGGGTTTCAAAACGCACGGGCAGCGCGCTGTCGGCACTCTTGGCCAGGGGCGCGGGCAGCGCCAGCGCCAGACCCTGCAGCGTGGTGGCCACTTGCAGCTCGGGGACGCCCCGGCGCATCGCCAGGGCCACGGTGTACGGCGTGCTGCCCGAGGCCTTGTGCGCCAGCTGCGCCACCAAGCCCAGTTCGCTGGCCTGCTGCAGGCCTTCGGCCGTGGCCAGGCCCTGGGCACGCAGCTGCAGCGCGCTCTCGCTCGCTGGCGCACCCGCCGGCAGCGCCCGCATGCCGCCTTCGAGCCGCACGTCGCCGCCGAGGGCACGGGCCTGCACGCCTTGCAGTGCAAAACCGCTCTCGGTGAACTGCACTGCGCCGCGCGCACGCGCCAGCAGCGGCGTGTCGGGCGTGATGCGCACGTCGTTGCCGGCCAGGGTGACGCTGCCGCGCACCTTCGCCGTGTGCAGTGCATCGATCGGCAGGCTCAGGTCCAGGCGCAGCTGGGCGTTGCCGCTGCCGCGGGCCTGGTCCAGCGCGTGGCCGGTCATCGCGCCCAGGGGCGAGCCCGACAGCACGCCCAGCAGTTCCGCCAGCGGCCCGCGCGCGTCGGCGCCCACCGACACCACGGTGTGCGACAGGTCGGGGATGTGGGCCTGGACCTTGCTCAGCTGCGTCTGGCGCGTGCCCGAGAAGGCCCCGCTGGCCCCGTTGACGCGCATGGACGAGCGCTCGAACACCAGTTCGCCGCCCAGTTGCGTCAGGGCGGGCCACGGCAGTTCGCCCGCCGTCTGCAGGCTGCGCGGGACAAAGGCGTAGGTCACGTCCTTGACCCGTGCGGCAATGCGGAATTCGCCCTGCCGCGGGTTGTCGAACGGCATGTCGTGCAGGTCGCCCTTGACGCGAAAGCGCACCGCGCTCGCCGTGCCCGCCAGCACGGCGTCGCGCACGTAGTGGCGCGCGTCCGCCGGAATCTCCAGCGGCAGATAGCGGTGCACGCGCGCGCCATTGGCACGGTCGAGCGTGCCGGTCAGGTCGAGAACGCCCGGAAAACGCGAGCGGCTGCCCGAGCGTGCGGGGTCGCTGGTGTGCCAGGTGGCGCGCAGCTCGCCCTGCGCATCGGCATTGCCAAAGCGTGTGTCGCCGACCTGCACGGCGATGCGTTCGCCGTCCACCTGCCAGCGCACCTCGCTGCGCAGGTGGTCCAGCTGCAGCAGCGGGTCTTCGAACACGTGCGGCAGCACCAGCGCGCCGTCGGCGACCACCACCGTGGCCTTGCCGGCGGACTGCGTCAGGTCCACGTCCACCGTGGCGCCGCGCAAACCCAACGCGGGCGCCGGCATGCCCTGGCCTGCGGGCACCAGCGCATCGGCCAGGGCCAGCCCGGCCACCCGGCCGCGCAGCTGGTAGCCCTGCGGCGCATCCCAGGGTCCGCGCCAATGGGCCTCCACGGTTTCCACCAGGCCCCTGGGGGCATAGCCCTGCAAGAGGCCGTGGACGGCCTCCGTGAGCGGCAAGCGCGCGGCAATGCGCGCCAGCGCTGCCAGGTCCAGGCGATCGGCGTGGAATTCGCCCCGCTCGCGTTCGGGCTGGCCCTGGCCCTGGCCGGTGACCTGCAGGCGCAGGTTGCCCCCGGGCCAGCGCAGGCCGTCATCGGTCACGAACTGCAGCCCCTGCGTGAAAAATTCGAAACCGCCGAGCAGCCTGTGCCCCCCCAGACGCCCCTGCACCGACGGCAGCGCGAGCGGCTGCAGGTGCGCGCCCAGCGTGGCACTGACATCGGCCAGGGCGACATCGGCCACGCCGCCCACCGGTTGCCCGCGCTCCACATCCACCCAGGCCCGCAGGGCGCCGTGGCCGCGCTCCAGCGCAATGCCCAGATCGGCATGGGCGCGCAGGCGCGACAGGTCGACGCGCGCAAAGCTGCCAAACAGCTGGCCGCTCCAGCGCTGCCAATCGCCGCTGCGCGTGCTCAGCAGGGGTTGGCGAAACTGGCCGCTGACGGTGAAGCGTTCGCCCCACTCCGGCGGCGGCGTGGCGTCGATGCGCAGGCTGTGGCGCCAGCCGCGGTTGCGCAGCAGCAGATCCATCTGGCCCAGCGCCAGCGGCGGGGCGCCACGCAATTCGTCGGTCCAGCGCAAGGTGCCGCCGCGCACCACCACCTCGGTCTGGGCAAACAACCAGTCGGCGGCACTGGTGTCACCGGGCGCGGCCGGCGAGAACGGGAGCCCGGCGACCACAATGCGTCCGTCGCCAGTGCGGCGGACATCGAGTTCGGGGCTTTCGATGTAGAGCTGCTCGAAGCCCAGGCGCCACAGCGAGCGCGGCGACACGGCCAGGACCACGCGCGGCAGGCGCAGCGCCGCGCGGCCCTGGGCATCGAGCAAGGCGACGTCGCCGAGCTCGACCGCAGGGATCAACCCCTCGCTGCGCGCCGAGATCGAACCGATGCGCACCGGTACCCCCAGCGCGCGTGCGGCCAGGGTTTCCAGCGGAACGCGAAACTCCCCGATACGCGGCACAATCCAGCCGTGAAGCGCGCCCCAGCCGATAGCCAGCACCAGTGCCAGGGCCAGCAGCAAACCCAGAGACCACCGCGCCAGCCACGCCGCAGATTTGAGCAGGCGTGTGGGGTGGATCGGGGCTTCGTTCATGGCAGGCTTGGCGTGGCAAGAATTATCACCCGCAGCCGCTGTGCGGGTGGGCGCGTGCTGACGTTCTTGCACTTCCATGTCGTTTTACATGCGGCTCAGTCCCGCCGCGCAGGCCATGCAGACAGCCCTTCTTGACAGCACCGACGCCGCCTCCGGCCCCGCTTCGCATTCGCGCTTTTTCCAGCGCCTGCACCGCCGCTACAGCACGCACCTGGCCCTGCTGCCCGACGGCGTTCCGGTGCGCGCCACCATGGAACAGGCACTCGCGCGCCTGACCGAGGCCGGGCACGACACCGGCACGGCGCTGCGCATCCTGCGCCAGCTGGTGATGGAGCGGCTGCTGCGCCTGGACTGCGATGCCCAGGCACCGCTGGCGGCCGTCACCCAGGCCGTGACGGAGCTGGCCGAACTGGCGCTGGACCGCGCCTGCCAGCAGGCCCGCGCCGACCTCGACGCCCGCCATGGCACGCCGCGCGGCCCGCAGGGGCAGGGCGTGCAGATGTGGGTCATCGGCATGGGCAAGCTCGGCGCGCGCGAGCTCAATGTGTCGAGCGACATCGACCTGATCTACGTCTACGAGCACGATGGCGACACCGAGGGCACGCCCGACGGACGCGGGCGCCTCTCGAACCACGAATACTTCGCGCGCGCCGTCAAAGCCATCTACAGCCTGATCGGCGACACCACCGAGCACGGCTTCGTGTTCCGCGTCGATCTGGCGCTTCGCCCCAACGGCAACTCGGGGCCGCCCGCGATTTCACTGGCGGCGCTGGAGGAATACATGCAGACGCAGGGGCGCGAATGGGAGCGCTTTGCCTGGCTCAAGAGCCGCGTGGTCGCCCCCCTGAGCTGCATCGCCAGCCCCCAGGTCCAGGCGCTGCGCGGCGTGGTCCTGCCCTTCGTGTTCCGCCGCTACCTCGACTACAGCGTCTTCGACGCCCTGCGCGCACTGCACCGGCAGATCCGCGACCATGCGGCCAAGCGCAGCGCCGGCCACCCCGAGCGCGCCAACGACGTCAAGCTCTCGCGCGGCGGCATCCGCGAGATCGAATTCACCGTGCAGCTGCTGCAGGTGGTGCGCGGCGGCCAGTTTCCCGAGCTGCGCCGACGCCCCACGCTCGAAGCCCTGGCGCGCTTGGCGCAGGCCGGGCTGATGCCGGCCGAGACCGCGCAGGCGCTGGCCGAGGCCTACACCTTTCTGCGCCGCGTCGAGCACCGCATCCAGTACCTGGACGACCAGCAGACCCATGTGCTGCCCACGCGCGACGACGACCTGGCCTGGATTGCCCACACTTTGGGCTACGCCGATTGCTGCGCCTTCCTGCACCAGCTCGACGCCCACCGCGAGCTGGTGGCCCAGGAGTTCGACACCCTGCTGGGCGGCAATGGCCAGAAACAATGCCAGGGCGGCGGCTGCGCTGGCCGCCAGTCCGGCAGCGCCGCCCCCACCGAACTGGAGACGCTGCTCGATCAGTTGCCACCGCTGTTGCGCGAGCGTGTCGCCGAATGGCGCACCCACCCGCGCGTGGGTGCGCTGCGCGAGGAGGCGCGCGCGCGCCTGTTCCGGCTGGTGCAGCGCACCGCCCAGTGGCTGCGCGAAGGGCACGCGAGCGAAGAAGCTGCCGTGCGCCTTGTCAACTGGCTCGAACCGCTGCTGCGCCGCGAAAGCTATCTGGCCTTGCTGCTTGAGCGCCCGGCCGTGCACGAGCAGCTGCTGCACCTGCTGGGCGCCGCGCGCTGGCCGGCGCGCTACCTGCTCCAGCACCCGGGGGTGATCGACGAGCTCGCCGGCCATTCGCTGCTGTCCGAACGCTTCAGCGCGGCCGATTTCGAGCGCGACCTGCAGCGGCGCCTGGCCTCGCTGCGCTCCACCCAGGAAGACGACGACGAAACCCTGCTCAACCTGCTGCGCCGCGCCCACCACGCCGAGGTGTTCCGCACCCTGGCCCGCGACGTGGAAGGGCGCCTGACGGTCGAGCAGGTGGCCGACGACCTCAGCGCCCTGGCCGACAGCGTGCTGCGCGTGACCGCACGCTGGTGCTGGAGTCGCCTCAAGAGCCGCCACCGCGACCCGCCGCAGTTCGCGATCATTGGGTACGGCAAGCTCGGCGGCAAAGAGCTCGGCTACGGCAGCGACCTGGACATCGTGTTCGTGTTCGACGACGACGACGAGCGCGCCCCCGAGGTCTATGCCGCCTTTGTGCGCAAGCTCATCAACTGGCTGGCGGTCAAGACCGGCGAGGGGGACCTGTTCGAGATCGACACCGCGCTGCGCCCCAACGGCAACTCGGGCCTGTTGGTCACCAGCTTTGACGCTTATGCCAACTACCAGCAGCAGCGCGGCAGCAACACCGCCTGGACCTGGGAGCACCAGGCCATGACGCGCGCGCGCTTTGTGCTGGGCACGGAGGACCTGGCCACGCCCGCCACCGAGGGCGAGGCGCCCGCCCTGCCCGGCGGCGGCCTGGGGCTGCGCGCGCGCTTTGACGCCGTGCGCGAGGCCGTCATCAGCGCCCCGCGCGACCCTGCGGCGCTGCGCCAGGAGATCGTGGCCATGCGCGAACGCGTGCGCGCCGCCCACGCGGTGCGCAGCGAGCGCTTTGACGTCAAGCACAGCCCCGGCGGCATGGTCGATGCCGAGTTCGCCGTGCAGTACCTGGTGCTGGCCCACTCGGCCGCGCACCGCGAGCTGCTGGGCAACGTCGGCAACATCGCGCTGCTGCAGCGCGCCGAGCAGACCGGCCTGCTGCCGGCCGGCGTCGGCAACGCCGCCGCCGACGCCTACCGCCGGCTGCGCAGCGTGCAGCACAAGGCGCGCCTGGACGAGGCCTCGCTCGAAGTCGACCCCGCCACGCTGCTGGCCGAGCGCGGCGCGGTGCTGGCTCTGTGGGCCGCGGTGTTTGGCGCCGGCGCGGTGCCTTGAACAGGCCCCGATTTCCCCCCGCTGTGCCGGCCTTCACAGGCCTGAAGCCCGGGATAATTCAGCGACCGCCATGAACCTTCTGCCCCTCAACATCGACAGCCTCCAGCTGGGCCAGCCGCTGCCCTTCGTGCTGCGCGGCGCCAGCGGCGCCGTGCTCGCGCACAAAGGCTACGTCATCCGCACGCGGGCCGAGCTCGACGCCCTGGTGCGGCGCGGCGTCGACCTGTGCGTGGACACCGACGAGTCGGGCGACAGCCACCGTGCCTACCTGGCGCAGCTGCAGCGCATGCTGCTGTCGCAAAAACCGCTGGGCCAGATCGCATCGATGCAAATGGCGGCCACCGCGCAAGCGGCCAGCGCCGCGCCGGGCCAAGGCCTGCCCGACTGGCCCGAACTGCAGCTGCGCGCCACGCAGCTGCTGCGCTCGCCGCAGCTGGGCGACTTCGGCGCTCGTTTCACGGCGCTGCACGCGTGCCTGGCACAGCGCTGCCAGCAGGCCCCCGATGCCAGCCTGCTGGCGCTGGTACACCTCTCGGCGCAGGAGACCGACCTGTACAGCGCCACGCACGGCCTGCTGGTGGGCTGCGTGGGCATGGTCGTGGCCCGCGCCACGCTGCAATGGAGCGAAGCCCAGGTGCTGCGGGTGGGCCGCGCGGCCCTGAGCATGAACATTGCCATGACCGCGCTGCAAGACCAGTTGGCCCAGCAAACCGAGCCGCTGGACGCGCAGCAGATCGCCGCCGTGGAGGGCCATGCGCTGCGCTCCGAGAGCCTGCTGCGCCAGCTCGGCGTGAACGACCCGGTGTGGCTGGAGGCAGTGCGCTTGCACCACCACCGCTCGCCCGGGCCCCTGGCGGCCAAGAGCGAAGCGCAGCAGCTGGCGCGGCTGCTCCAGCGCACCGACATTTTTGCCGCGCGCATGGCGCCGCGCGCCACGCGCGCGCCCATGCCGGTGACTGCGGCGATGCAGGCCTGCTATTACGACGAGGCACAACAGGTCGACGAGGCCGGCGCCGCCATCGTCAAAACACTGGGCATCTACCCGCCCGGCGCCTTTGTCCGCCTGGCCAGCCACGAGGTCGGCGTGGTGCTCAAGCGCGGCGCCACGGCCACCACGCCGCGCGTGGCGGTGCTGCTCAACCGCGAAGGCCTGCCCACCGGCGAAATGATCCCGCGCGACACGGCGCAGGCGGCCTGGAAAATCACCGGGGCCGTCGCGCAGCGCGATGTGCGCGTCAACCTGTCACTCGACCGCCTGCTGGCCATGGTCTGACGCGCGGGCGCGGGCGTGGCCGCGGCCGCGGCCGGCGCCCGCGGGCCGAAACTGGTTACTTCTTTCGATGTTTTGCAACCCCGCCGTGTCGGAACTTCTGCAAAAATTCCCGGTCGACCAACCGTGGGATGCGAGGCGTCCCCACCGTTTTCTTGTTGCGATGCCTTTGGGCTCTGTGCCCAACTGAAAATCCCGGAGTGCTCCTCCTCCCTCCCTCTCTTCTTCACTTCGGGACGCATCGCAGCATTTTTCTTCCACCGCCTGCACCCCAGGGCCAGCAGAGGGGTGCGCCCGCCGCTTCAGGCGGGCCGGGTCTCCGCAAAGCTCGGCCGCTGGGCCAGCTTGTCGGCCAGGCGCGCGAGGTTCGGGTGCTCGGCACGCCAGGCGATCTGCGGAAATCGAAAATCCAGCCATTCGAGCGCACAGCCCACGGCAATGTCGGCCAGGCTCAGGTGGATGCCGCTGCAAAATGGCTTGTCGCCCAGTCCCTGCGCCATGGCGCGCAGCCCGGCGTCGACCTTGCCCAGTTGCCGATCGATCCAGGCTTGGCTGCGCTCGCTCTCGGTGCGGCCGGCGAATGTCTGCTCCAGGCGCACCAGAATGGCCGCATCTAGCACGCCGTCGGCCAGGGCTTCCCAAGTCTTGATGTCGGCGCGCTCGCGCCCCTGCTGCGCAATCAGCTTGCCCACGGGCGAGAGCGTGTCCAGGTATTCGACGATGACGCGCGAATCGAACACCGCCTCACCGCCCTCCATCACCAGGCACGGCACCTTGCCCAGCGGATTGGATGCGGCGATCGCCGTGTCCTGGTCCCAGACGTTGTCGAGCACGAAGGCGTAGTCGAGCTTTTTCTCGGCCATCACCACGCGCACTTTCCGCACGTAGGGGCTGGTGGTCGTTCCAATCAGTTTCATAGTGTTTCTTCTCGTGCTCGGGGCCACGGCGGCGCTGGGGCGCTGATTCTAGCCAGACCGCGCCGGGCCGCAGCGCCACCTACAATCGGCGCCCATGAGCCTCTCGACCCTTAACGCCCTGTCGCCGCTGGACGGCCGCTACGCCGCCAAACTCTCTACCCTGCGCCCCATCATGAGCGAGCACGGCTACATGCACCGGCGCGTGCAAGTCGAGGTCGCCTGGTTCATCGCGCTCTCCGACGCCGGCTTTGCCGAGTTCAAACCGCTGACCACGGGCGCGCGCGCCTACCTGCTGGGCCTGGTGAAGAACTTCTCCGAGGCCGACTGCGCCGCCATCAAGGAGTTCGAGCGCACCACGAACCACGACGTCAAGGCGGTCGAATACTGGATCAAGAGCAAGTTCGAGGCCCGCCCCGAGCTCGAAAAGGCCGCCGAGTTCGTGCACTTCGCCTGCACCAGCGAAGACATCAACAACACCAGCCACGCGCTGCAGCTGCGCGCCGGCCGCGACCAGGTCGTGCTGCCGGGCCTGGACCGCATCGTGCTCAAGCTGCGCGAGATGGCCCACCTGCACGCCGCCGTGCCCATGCTCAGCCGCACGCACGGCCAGACGGCCAGCCCCACGACCGTGGGCAAAGAGCTGGCCAACGTGGTGGTGCGCCTGCAGGCCGCCTGCGACCGCATCGCCGCCGTGAAGATCATGGCCAAGATGAACGGCGCCGTGGGCAACTACAACGCCCACCTGTCGGCCTGGCCCGATTTCGACTGGGAAACTTTTAGCAAGCACGTCGTTGAAACCCACGAGCCCATGGGCCTGGGTTTGACGTTCCAGCCTTACAGCATCCAGATCGAGCCGCACGACTACATGGCCGAGCTGTTCGACGCCGTGGCGCGCGCCAACACCATCCTGATCGACCTCGCGCGCGACATCTGGGGCTATGTGAGCCTGGGCTACTTCAAGCAGCGTCTGAAGGCCGGCGAGATCGGCTCGTCGACCATGCCGCACAAGGTCAACCCGATCGACTTCGAGAACGCCGAAGGCAACCTGGGACTGGCCAACGCGCTGCTCAAGCACCTGTCGGAGAAGCTGCCGATCAGCCGCTGGCAGCGCGACCTGACCGACAGCACGGTGCTGCGCAACATCGGTGTGGCGCTGGGCTACGCCACGCTGGCCTACAGCTCGCTGCTCACTGGCCTGAACAAGCTCGAACTCAACGAGCAGGCGCTGGCGGGCGACCTCGACGCCGCCTGGGAGGTGCTGGCCGAGCCGATCCAGACCGTGATGCGCCGCTATGGCGTGCAGGGCGCCTACGAAAAGCTCAAGGAAGTCACGCGCGGCCAGACCGTCACGGCCGCCGACCTGCACGGCCTGATCCGCTCGCTCGACATCCCCGAGGCCGAGAAAACCCGCCTGCTGGCCATGACGCCGGGCAGCTACACCGGCATGGCGGCGGAGCTGGCGCGCCGAGTATAAAAATCATAGCTGCCAGCGCTTGCTGTGTGGCTTTTTCCGATATCTAGAGCTGCCAAAGCAAGCAAGGACTTGCGTTGGCAGCTCTTATTTTTGATAGACCATGGCCATCAAATCCACCATCTTCAAGGCGAACCTGCAGATCGCCGACATCGACCACGGCTACTACGCCGACCACGCGCTGACCCTGGCGCGCCACCCCAGCGAGACCGACGAACGCATGATGGTGCGGCTGGCCGCGCTGGCCCTCCACGCGCACGCGCTGCAGGACACCTGCCACGGTGACGGCACGCTGGCGTTCGGCGCCGGCCTGTCCGACCCGGACGACCCGGACGCCTCGCTGACCGACTTCACCGGCCGCAAGCGCCTGTGGATCGAGGTCGGCCAGCCCGAGGACAAGCCGCTCACCAAGGCCTGCAGCAAGGCCGATGCGGTGGTGGCCTACGCCTTCCACCACGCCGCCGAGGTCTGGTGGAAGGGCATCGAAACCAAGCTCTCGCGCCTGGAAAAGCTGCAGGTCTGGCGCATCCCGTCCGAGGCCTCGCAGCAGCTCGCGCAGCTGGCCGAGCGCAGCATGCAGCTGCAGGCCACGGTGCAGGAGGGCGCGCTCACGCTCAGCAGCACGCAGGGCAGCGTGCACCTGGAGCCAGTGCGCTGGAAGTAAGAAATCAGGCAAATCGGCCGCAAACGCCTGCTGGACAAGCACTGGCAGCTATCAAAATAAACGTTACCGCGGCATCAGTGCGCCGCAGTGCCAGCACTGCTCGAAGCCACCTTCAACGGTTTCGCCGCAGCGGCAGTGCCACAGGCGCTGGGGCAGGTGGTGCAGGTCGTCGAGCAGCGTGCGCGCCCGCTCCAGGTGCTCGCCGTGCTCCAGCCAGATCTCGGGCAGGCATTCGTGCGGCGGCAGGTGGCCGGCGGCCGCGCCCAGGTACTGGCGCTGCACGGTGGCCGGCATGCCGGCCTCGCACAGCAGGTCGGCCCACAGGGTGGCCAGAGCGGCATTGGGGGCCTGGGTCAAGCGCTGCACAGACGGGCTCCTTTGTGAACAGCGTCCGGCGCCTGCCAGGCAAGCGCTTGCGCCATGGTTTGCGATGCACCGGCCCGCGCCGGCACCGGGCCTGCGCTCCCTTATGCCGGGGCCCCCTCGGCGGCGCGCTCGGCATAGCGCGTGAAGCGCCACGCCGTGCCCTGCTGCGTGATGCGGCGCCAGGTGGCGCGCTTTTCGATGGGGCGCATGCCAGGCCACAGCTGCACCTCCTCGAAGCTGCGCCCGCAGCCCTTGCACCAGTCGTCGCCCTGGCTGGTCGAGCAGATGGCGATGCAGGGCGTGTCGGGCGTGGTCTCGTACCAGGCGGCCCAGGCCTGCAGCGCCGGGGCCGGCACCTCGCGTTCGTCGATTTCGTCGCGGTGGCCATAGACCAGCCGCGCATAGACCTCGGCCAGCGCGGCCAGCTGCGGCGCCAGCGTGATGCCGTCGGGCGACGGCGCGCGCGCGCGCCAGTGGTTGATGGCGGCCTCGATGTCGGTGATGTGGAATGCGGCCATGGGCAGCCATGATACCGGCGTGCCGCGCGCGCTTTGTTGCACTCTCAAATGCATAGCTGCACGCGCTTTACCGCAAAGGGTTTGCGGCCTGTTTGACTTCAAGCCTGGCAAAAGGTTAAAGCCCTGGGCGCTTGCCAAACCGGGGCGCGCAGTGCTTTAATCGCGGCCCGAAGGGGAGTAGCTCCCGCCCCGGCCGCACGGCCTGGGTATCGGCAGGTCGTCAATACGGAGCGCCGCAAGCGCTTCCGGCCTGTCGGGCGGTGCACACACTGTGCCGCTGAGCAAGACCTTCGATCTGAACCCGCGCAGGTTTGGTCGAAGGCATCCGCAACGCTCCCTGGAGCCACCCATCCGGGTGCAGCACGCCATCGACCCGGCCGGCACGCTGCATTGATACGGAAACCAAGAGGACTCCATGGAACAATTCATGACCCCAGAATTCTGGGTCGCGGTCGGTCAAATCGTGATGATCGACATCCTGCTCGGCGGCGACAACGCCGTCGTCATCGCCCTGGCCTGCCGCAAGCTGCCGGCGCAGCAACGCACCAAGGGCATCCTGTGGGGCACGGCCGGCGCCATCGTCCTGCGCGTCGTGCTGATCTACTTCGCTCTCACGCTGCTGGCCATCCCGTTCCTCAAGCTCGCCGGCGCGGCGCTGCTGGTGTGGATCGGCGTCAAGCTGCTGGCACCCGATCCGGACGACGACCACAGCAACATCACCGCCAGCGACAAGCTGCTCGCCGCCATCAAGACCATCATCATTGCCGACCTGGTGATGAGCATCGACAACGTGATCGCGATCGCCGGCGCGGCCCAGGGCGCGGCCGACCACCACGAGATGCCGCTGGTCATCTTCGGCCTCGTGATCAGCATCCCGATCATCGTCTGGGGCAGCCAGCTGGTCATCAAGCTCATGGACCGCTTCCCGGCCATCATCACCTTCGGCGGCATGCTGCTGGGCTGGATCGCCGGCACCATGGCCGTCTCCGACCCCGCCGTGGCCGTGACCGAGACCCTGCCCTGGATGCTGAAGATCGACCAGGCCAACGACTGGATCAAGTACGGCGCCGGTATTGCGGGTGCGCTGATCGTGCTGGCTCTGGGCAAGTGGATCGCCTCGCGGCACGCTGCGGCCGCGGCCGGTCGCACGCCTGCGCTCTGAAGCCGCTGGCCTCTGGCCAGGGGCTGTGAAGGGCGCGCAGCCTTTGCGGCCCCGGGCCCGATGCTCCAAACACAGGGACTGCGGTCCCTGTTTTTGCGCCCGGCCGCACGCCCGCACCGGCCGCGCCCAGGCGCGGCACCCTGTGCCCGTGGCGTGCTAGGCATGCGCTATGCTTTCCCGCCATGAAGCTCATTCTCAAGTGGTTGCTCAGCGCCGCAGCGCTGCTGCTGGTGGCCTATCTCTACAGCGGCGTGGAGGTCAAAAGCTTCACGGCCGCGCTGATCGCCGCCTTCGTGATCGGCCTCTTCAACGTCGTGCTGCGCCCCGTGCTGGTGGTGCTGACGCTGCCGGTCACCATCGTCACGCTCGGCCTGTTCCTGTTCGTCATCAACGCGCTGATGTTCTGGGCCGCGGCCGGCGTGCTCGACGGTTTTCACGTGCGCGGCTTTGGCGCCGCGCTGCTGGGCTCGCTGATGTACTCGGTGCTGGGCCTGGTGATCGAGTCAGCGCTCGGCGGCCTGTTCTCGAAGCAGTGATTCGACCGCGCGCAGCCGCGTGTCGATGATCGACGCCTCGACAAAATCACCGGCCATGCTGCTCTTGCGCGCTAAGTCCTGACCGGCCTTGAAACGGTCCACCGCCGCCGCATAGTCGTAGCGCGCCGCGTGCGCCTCGGCCTCGGCGCGCACGGCGCGCAGGCCCTGGCCCTGCGCCTGCCACACACCGGCGAGCGTCTGCCAGGCGCTGGCGTCGCGCGGGTGTGTGGCCACCCAGCTCTGCAGCGGCCCGGCCAGGTCGCCCGCGCCCTGCTGCGCACCG
>NZ_MWOK01000048.1 GCF_012932145.1 Acidovorax sp. SRB_14
ACTTTCTTTCGCTTCGCCGAAAGAAAGTCACCAAAGAAAGGGCGACCCCACTGTCCGTGTCCCGCAGCGTTGCTGCGGGCAGCCTGCGGTGCTCGCGCCGGGCGGGGTCCGCGCAAAATCGCTGCGCTCAAACAGCGCGCGGCCCTTTTTCCGCCCGGCGCTGCGCTCCTCGGCACGGACAGAGGGGCGGGAGAGCCCAGCAGACCAACACCCGAACAGCCACCCGGGCCATCGCTGCGCTCGGCCTGGCGGGGCGCAGCGAAAGCGCGCACAAATGGGGGCCGAGCGCAGCGATGGCCCATATGGATGTTTCGGCTCCCCAGCCCGCGTGGCTGCGCCGAGGAGCGCAGCTTCAGGCGGGCAAGGGACGCGTGCTGTCTGAGCGAAGCGAGTTCACGCGGACCCCGCCTGAAGCGAGCACCGCAGGTTGCCCCAGCGCGCAGCGCTGGGGTCGCAGACTTCGGGTCGCCTTCTCTTTGGTGACTTTCTCT
>NZ_MWOK01000035.1 GCF_012932145.1 Acidovorax sp. SRB_14
CCCGCGCTTTCCCCGCCGTGGCAGCGGCGGCTATGGCGGCGCGCCCCCGGCGCCGGCGTGGGAGAGCGAACCGCGTGGCCCGCGCGCAGCGCCGGCCAGCCGCGCCGACCACGCCGCGCGCCTGTTGCTGTCGCACATGGATTTCCTCGACACGCTCGCGCACGAAGACCAGGCCACCCTCTGCGCCCTGCCGCCGCCGCACGGCCCGCTGTTTGCCTGGATCGAGGGCCAGTTCCACGAACACGGCACCCAGCCCTGGGCGGTGCTGCGCGAGAGCCTGCGCGGCCACGCCTGCGAGGCCATCGCCGAGCGCGTGATGACCGGCTCGCACGCCCAGACCGAAGGCGACGCGCGCGAACTGCGCATGGAGTTGCGCGGCCTGCTCAACCGCATGCTCGCCGAGCAGCTGCGCCAGCAGGAAACCGAGGCGCTGCAGGCGGCGCGCACCGATCCGGGCGCGCTGCAGCGCTACCGTGAACTCCAGGCGCGGCGCGTGGCACTTGAAAAACTGGGGCAGCTGCCCTCTTGAAATTGGCGCGGTCGGTATAATTTAGGGTTTATGTCGGCAAGAGCGACAGCAACACCTCCGGACCGGGCCACCGTGACACACACGCACAACCGCCCTTTACACCGCAAGGACTGCACCCCAAATGTTCGCCCAGACATCTTGCCGCTGAGGGTGACCCCTCCAACCGCAAAGGCCCGGCCTTTGCCGTGCCACCCGCGCCGACGCCCGTGGCGCTTGTGTTTTCTTTGTGTTTGATTTTGATTTTGAGGTTGCACCATGCCCGCTCAAAAGTCCGCGAAGCTGCCCAAGTCCGTCCCAGGCACCGCCGCCAAGACATCTCCTGCAACCGCCAAGAAGTCCCCGGCCAAGGCCGCCGCCGCCAAAGCGGTCGCGCCAGACACTCCGGTGACCAAGAAAGTCAAAACTGTGCCCGTGAAAAGTTCTGCCGAGCTGACCAAAGCCGCCGATGAATTGTTGAAAAAATCTGCCCGCGCCAAGCCCGCCCGTGCAGCGGACGACGCTGCCGCCACCGACGAAGCGCCGAAGAAGCGCCCTGGCCGCCCCGCCAAGGCCGCCGGCGCGGCCACCGCGGCCGCCAAGACACCGGCCAAGCGCGGGCGCAAGCCCAAGGCGGGCGCGGGCGATGACGCTGGGGACGACACCGACCTGTCCGACATCGAAGCGGACCTGGAGGGCGAACCCGAGGCCGAAGCCGAGACCACCGCAGCCGCTCCGGCCGAGAAGGTCAAGCCCCTGCGCATGAAGATCAGCAAGGCCAAGGAGCGCGCGCTGATGAAGGAATTCGGCCTGGACGAGACCGTCCTGTCCGAGGAAGACATGGCCAAGCGCCGCCAGCGCCTCAAGACCCTGATCAAGCTGGGCAAGACGCGCGGCTACCTCACGCACGGGGAAATCAACGACCACCTGCCCGACAAGCTGGTCGATGCCGAAACGCTCGAGGTCGTGATCTCCATGCTCAACGACCTGGGCGTGGCGGTGTACGAGCAGACCCCCGACGCCGAGACCCTGCTGGTCACCAACACCGCGCAGACCGCGGCCACCGAGGAAGAGGCCGAGGAAGCCGCCGAAGCCGCCCTGTCCACCGTGGACAGCGAATTCGGCCGCACCACCGACCCGGTGCGCATGTACATGCGCGAGATGGGCACCGTGGAGCTGCTCACGCGCGAAGGCGAAATCGAAATCGCCAAGCGCATCGAAGGCGGCCTGATGGACATGATGGAGGCGATCAGCGGATCGCCCGCCACCATTGCCGAGATCCTCAACATGGGCGAGGAGATCCGCGAAGGCAAGGTCGTCATCACCACCATCGTCGACGGCTTCACCAACCCCAACGAGGCCGACGACTATGTGGCCGAGGAAGACTTCGACGAATTCGACGAGGAAGACGACGACGACGGCAAGGGCGGCTCCAAGGCGCTGACCAAGAAGCTCGAAGAGCTCAAGAGCGAGGCGCTGCGCCGCTTCGACAAGATGCGCGAGATGTTCGAGAAGATCCACAAGATCTACGACAAGGAAGGCTACGGCACGCCGGCCTACCTGAAGGCGCAGCACGCGCTGAGCGAACAGCTCATGACCATCCGCTTCACGGCCAAGACCATCGAGAAGCTGTGCGACACGGTGCGCGCCCAGGTCGACGACGTGCGCAAGAAAGAGCGCGAACTGCGCCGCATCATCGTGGACAAGTGCGGCATGCCCCAGGAACTCTTCATCAAGGACTTCCCCGCCAACCTGCTCAACCAGCAGTGGGTCGAGAAGCAGGCGTCCGCGGGCAAGCCCTGGAGCACCGTGATGTCGCGCAACATCCCGCCGATCCAGGACCTGCAGCAAAAGCTCGCCGACATCCAGTCGCGCGTGGTGGTGCCGCTGGCCGAGCTCAAGGGCATCAACAAGCGCATGAACGCGGGCGAGTCGACCTCGCGCGGCGCCAAGAAGGAGATGATCGAGGCCAACCTGCGCCTGGTGATCTCGATCGCCAAGAAGTACACCAACCGCGGCCTGCAGTTCCTCGACCTGATCCAGGAAGGCAACATCGGCCTGATGAAGGCGGTGGACAAGTTCGAATACCGCCGCGGCTACAAGTTCTCGACCTATGCCACCTGGTGGATCCGCCAGGCCATCACGCGCTCGATCGCCGACCAGGCGCGCACCATCCGCATCCCGGTGCACATGATCGAGACCATCAACAAGATGAACCGCATCTCGCGCCAGCACCTGCAGGAGTTCGGCTTCGAGCCCGATGCGTCCGTGCTGGCCGAGAAGATGGAGATCCCCGAGGACAAGATCCGCAAGATCATGAAGATCGCCAAGGAGCCGATCTCGATGGAAACTCCCATCGGCGACGACGACGACAGCCACCTGGGCGACTTCATCGAGGACGGCGCCAACACGGCTCCGATCGAAGCGGCGATGCAGGCCGGCCTGCGCGACGTGGTCAAGGACATCCTCGACGGCCTCACGCCGCGCGAGGCCAAGGTGCTGCGCATGCGCTTCGGCATCGAGATGACCAGCGACCACACGCTCGAGGAAGTCGGCAAGCAGTTCGACGTGACGCGCGAGCGCATCCGCCAGATCGAAGCCAAGGCGCTGCGCAAGCTCAAGCATCCGAGCCGCTCCGACAAGCTGCGCAGCTTCATCGACTCGCTGTAAGCGCACGGGGCCTGGGCCTCGGCCCTCCCCCCAATAAAAAGCCCTGTCCGCTCCCGCGGCAGGGCTTTTTTCATGCGCGGCCGCAGCCGCGGGAAATTTGAAGCGTTTTAGGCCTCCAGCGCAGACCCATTCTGCGCTGATAGCTCCTGTTTTAGGAGCATCAATCCATCTTCACGTTGGCGTTCTTGACCACCTGCGTCATGCGCGCGAGCTCGCTGCGGAAGAAGGCGGCCGACGGCTCTGGCGGCATGAGCTTGATCTCGTAGCCCTGCGCCACCAGGGCATCGCGGGCCTCGGGCATGGCCAGCGCGGCCTTGAAGCCGTTGTACAACCGGGCCACCTCGGCCTTGGGCGTGCCGGCGGGCGCGATGGCGGCGATCCAGCCCTCCAGCTCGTAGCGCGGCAGGCCCTGCTCGGCGATGGTCGGCACCTCGGGCAGCGACGGCACCCGCGTGGCGGTGCTCACGCCGATGGCACGCAGCGTGCCGCTCTTGATGTGCGCGGCGGCGGGCGCCACCGCCACGACGCCGAGCTGCACCTGCCCGCCCAGGATGTCGTTCATCAACGGGCCCATGCCGCGGTAGGGAATGTGCTTCACGTCGATCTGCGCCTGGTCCACGAACATCGCAGCGCCCAGGTGCAGGATGGTGCCATTGCCCGAGGACCCGTAGTTCAGCACGCCCGGCCGGGCCTTGGCGAGGGCGATCAGCTCCTTCACGTTCCGCGCCGGGACCGACGGATGCGCCACGAGCACGAAGGGCGTCGCGCCGATCACAGTGATCGGCGTGATGTCTTCGATGGAGTCGAACGGGATGTTCTTGTAGACGCTCGGATTGACCACGTGGTTGTTCGACACCACGCCGATCACCGACCCGTCCTTGGCGGCGCGCACGATCTGCGTCGTGCCGGTGATGCCGCCCGCGCCGGGCAGGTTCTCGATCACCACCGGATGGCCCAGCGCCTTGGCCAGGCTGTTGCTGATGGCGCGCACGGCCCCGTCCGCGCCCGAGCCGGCGGACAGCGGCAGGAGGATGCGCAGGGGCTTGTCGCCCAGCTGCGCAAGGGCCAGCGCCGGCGCGCCCAGGGCGACAGCGCCCAAGGCAATGGCGTGGCGGCGCGTCAGGCGCGCGCGCGGTGACAGGGCGGTCGGTGGCGGGGGAAGCGAGGGCATGGTTGTCTCCAGGTGGGGTCGTGGTGAAGGGCTGCGCAGACTGCCGCTGCGCTTGCGCCCGGAAGTGTAAATACCGATCCGTCAGGCAATGGCCGAGGCCGCGCGCAGCGCCTGCGTCTGCTCGGGCGTGTAGCCCAGGCCTGCCAGCAGTTCCTGCGTGTGCTGGCCAAGGGTCGGCGGGTCCAGGCGCACGCCCATGCGCTCGCCCCCCATGCGCAGCGGCAGCAAGGTGGTGCGCGCGGTCTGCCCGGCGCGCTCGCCGTCGGGCAGCGTGATCTCGGCCAGGCCGCCGGTGGCCTGCAGGTGCGGGTCGTCGAACAGCTCTTCCGGCCGGGAAATCGGCGCGAACGGCAGCCCGTGCCGCTCGAAGACCGCCGACAGCTCCTGGGCCGTGTGCTCGGCCAGGCGCCGGCGCAGCTCGGGCAGCAGCGTGGGGCGGGCGCGCACGCGGTCGTTGTTCAGCGCCAGGGCCGGGTCGGCTTTCAGGTCGGCATAGCCCATGGCGTCGCAGAAGGTGGTCCACTGCGCATCGCTCACGGCCGCCAGGAAAATCTGCCCGCCGTCCTTGACGCTGAACACGTCGTACACCGCCCACGACGAGATGCGGTCGGGCATCGGCGCGGCGGGCTGGCCGGTCACGGCGTACTGCATCATGTGCTGGCCCACCAGGAAGACGTTGTTCTCGAACAGCGCCGAGTCGATCTCCTGCCCCCGCCCCGTCACGCTGCGCTGCATCAGCGCGGCCATGGCGCCGATGGCACCGAACATGCCGCCCATGATGTCGTTGACGCTGGTGCCGGCGCGCAGCGGGTCGCCCGGGCGCCCCGTCATGTAGGCCAGGCCGCCCATCATCTGCACCACCTCGTCGAGCGCCGTGCGGTGCTCGTAGGGGCCGGGCAGAAATCCGGTGTGGTTCACATAGACCAGGCCGGGGTTGAGCCGGGCGAGCGCCGCATGGTCCAGGCCGTACTTGGCCATCACGCCCGGCTTGAAGTTCTGCACCACGACATCGGCCGTGCCGGCCAGGCGCAGCGCCACCTCCAGGCCCTGCGCATGGCGCAGGTCGATGGCCACGCTTTTCTTGTTGCGGTTGAACATCGGGAAAAAACCCGCCCCTGCGCCCAGCAAATGGCGCGTGCGGTCGCCGTCCACGGGCTCGACCTTGATGACATCGGCGCCCAGATCGGCCAGCACCATGCCACAGGTCGGGCCCATGACCATGTGGGAAAACTCCACGACACGGATGCCGGCCAGCGGCAGGGGCCGGGACACGGCAGCGGCGCCGCTCGCGGAAGCGGAAGCAGGAGAAGAGGACACGGCAGAGGAATTCATGGAGACAAGGGTACGGGTATCAAGCGCTCGCCGGCGCCAGGGGCTGCGCAGCGTCAGCAAGATGGCGGGGCAAGCCCGCCTGCCACAGGGTGCCGTGCAGCGTCTCGCCGGCCAGCCAGCCCTGCACGCGCTGGCGCAGTGCCAGCAGCGCGGGGACATCCAGGCCCGTGGCCACAACCATGCGCTCGAGCATGAAAGCCAGGTCTTCGGTGGCGACGTTGCCGCTGGCGCCCGGAGCGTGCGGGCAGCCGCCGATGCCGGCGAGGCATGCGTCGAAGCGCGTGATGCCGGTCTGCCAGGCAGCGTAGCAATTGGCCAGGCCCATGCCGCGGGTGTCGTGGAAATGCGCGCAGGCCAGGCGCTCGCCCACCAGGACGCGGGCCTTCTCGAACAGGCGCTGCACGCCGGCCGGGTCGGCATAGCCCACGGTGTCGGCCAGGCTCACGCGGTCGGCGCCGGCGTCGAGCAAGGCCTGCAAGAGCCGCAGCACCTCGGATTCGGCCACCTCGCCTTGCAGCGTGCAGCCAAAGGCCGTGCCCACGCCACCTTCGATCACGGTGCGGCTGCCGCTGGCGTCGCGCAGCGCGCGGATGCGCGCCACCTCGGCCACCACCTCGTCGGGCGTCTTGCGCAGGTTCGCCAGGCTGTGGGCGTGGCTGGCCGACAAGGGCACGACCAGCAGGTCGGCAGCGCAGTCGAGGGCGCGCTCGGCCCCCTTCAGGTTCGGCACCAGCACCGAGGCGCACAGTCCGGGCAGCGTCTTGGCGTGGGCCAGCACCTCGGCGGTGTCGGCCAGTTGGGGCAGCAGGCGCGCGGGGACGAACGAGCCCACCTCGATCTCCCGCTGGCCGGCCGCATAGGCGGCATCGATCCACGCGATCTTGTGTGCGGTCGGCACGATGGTGGCAATGCTCTGCAGACCGTCGCGCAGCCCCACTTCGCGCACCACGGCGCTGCGGGGCGGGCAGGATGGGTTGGGGGGCATGCGGGTCTCCAGAAAAGCAGCAGGCGCCATTCTAGAAATTCCATTTGGATTGAGAAAATCTATTCCGGAACCTCTATGCTTCCCAAATGGAAATTCATCACTTTTCCCACGCCGGGCCATGCGCGACCTCGATCTGCTGACCCTGCGCCTGTTCGTGGCCGTCTGCGACAGCCGCAACATCGCCCGCGTGGCCGAACAGGAGGCCATCGTCGGTTCGGCCATCAGCAAGCGCCTGGCCCAGCTCGAGAGCACCGTGGGTACGCCGCTGCTGGTGCGCCGGCGCCGGGGCGTGGCCCCCACGCCGGCCGGCGAAACCCTGCTCGAACACGCGCGCACCATGCTCGCGAGCGCCGGGCAGATCGAGCGCGACATGGCCGCCTATGCCACTGGCATCCGGGGCCATGTGCGCATGCTGGTCACGGCCTCCGTGATGGCCGAATCGCTGGCCGACGACGTGGCCGCCTTCCTGCAGAACCCGGCGCACCGCGACATCCAGATCAGCATGGAAGAGCGCGTGAGCCCCGAGGTGGTGCGCGGCATCCACGAAGGCAGCGCGTCCATCGGCATCTGCTGGGACGCGGCCGACCTGCAGGGGCTGCAGACGCGCCCCTACCGCAGCGACCACCTGGCCATCGTGGCGCACGCGTCCCACCCCGTGGCCCAACTGCCCTCGGTGCGCTTCACCGATGTGCTGGAGCACGAATTCGTCAGCATGCCGGCGCTCAGCGCCGTGCAGGTGCTGCTGGCGCGCGCGGCGGCGGTGGAAGGCAAAACCCTGGCGCACCGCGTGCTGGTGTCCAACTTCGATGCGGCCCTGCGCGTGGTGCGCGCCAACCTGGCCATCAGCGTGGTGCCGCGCGAGGTGGCCGAGCCCTTTGCCGCGACCGCCGACGTGCGCGTGGTGCCGCTGTCGGACGCCTGGGCGCAGCGGCGCTTTGCCATCTGCTTTCGCAGCGCCGAAGCGCTGGCGCCGGCCGCGCAGCTGCTGGTGGAGCACCTGCTCGGCGCGGGCCGCCCCTGAACTCCCCGACCGTGGCGGTCCGGCAACACTTTCGCGGAGGCTATGCAGTTTGCCGGCTTGGCGCATGACAGGCATGCATCTTGAGCTATTAAACTTGTAGCAAAATAGATTCGGCGCTATAGTGCGCCGGGCGCCCCAAGCGCCCAGCCGCTGGCGCTGAACCGCCTTTGAGTCCCCATTGCGCAAGGAGAAGCTTCATGAGCTCCAAAGAGAACGCCGCCATCAACCAACTGTTTGAACGGCTCGAGTGCCGCTACGCCTTGCGCGTGCTGTGGGCACTGCGAGACGGCCACCCGCAAACCTTTCGCCTGCTGCAGGACAGCGTCGGGGGCATCACGCCCAACACGCTCAACACCCGCATCAAGGAGCTGCGCGAAGCGGGCCTGGTGGACCACGGCAGCGACGGCTACACCGTCACCGCACCGGGCTCGGACTTGCTCAAGCGCCTCTCCGACGTGCAGGCCTTTGCCACCCGCTGGGTGGCCGGCCGCGCCAAGAAGTAAGCGGCACCGCCAGCGCCTGCTTTTTTTGCATCAAAAAGGCCTGTAACGCATGGCTGGAAAGCGCTGACAGCTCTTTATTCAATAGCATTCAAGACAAGGATTTTTCATGGCATTCACCACCACGGCCTCGGGCCTGCAGTACGAAGACACCACTGTGGGCGAAGGCGCTGAAGCCACCAAGGGCCAGCAAGTGACGGTGCACTACACCGGCTGGCTCTACAACGACGGCGTGCAGGGCGCCAAGTTCGACTCCAGCCGCGACCGCAACGACGCCTTTGCCTTCGGCCTGGGCGCCGGCATGGTGATCAAGGGCTGGGACGAAGGCGTGCAGGGCATGAAGGTGGGCGGCCAGCGCACCCTGATCATCCCTGCGGCCCTGGGCTACGGGGCGCGCGGCGCCGGTGGCGTGATCCCGCCCAACGCCACGCTGAAGTTCGACGTGGAGCTGCTCCAGGTGGGCCGCTGAACCAGCGCCCTCTCCCCTTCGGCAACAAACAAGCGGCTTCGGGCCGCTTTTTTGTTGTGCGCTGCGCGCCCGTTCCCTTCCAAGGCCTTGCGTGAACGCGGCGGCGCAGCACGGACCGTCACCCACACTCGGCAAGTGGCAAGCGGCGCCGACAACGTGCCCGCGGGATTGGCAAGGGGTCAGGCGAACAAGGCCCGCTCCAGGCGGGCGAACGGCGCCTCGCCCACGGCCTCGCGGATCCGGGGTGCCAGGGCGGCCAGCGCTTCGTAGCCGCCCGTGCCTTCGACCGCCAGGTTCAGCCGGAAGCCGCGCAAACCCAGTGCGGCCGTGATCTCGATGGCGATCGGGTAGGCCGCCTGGTAGCGGTCCTGGTCCGAGCGCCCGCTGCCCGGGCCGCCCGGGGGCGCCGCTGCGGCGCTGCCCGCCGCGGGCGCCAGCAGGCCCTGCTCGAGCATGGCCTCCACATCGCTGTGCGTGATGCCCATCGCGGCAGTGGCGGCCAGCACCTCGGCGGTGGCGCGCTTGCCATCGAACAGGATGAACGCGGTGCGCTGGCGCGCGCTGAGCACGCCGTGGCGCTCCTTGAGCGCCTGCTGGCCCGACGTGGTTTTGACAAGTAGCATCGATCCTCCTGTACGGGGTGGTCTGCGGTGGCGTGCCGCCGAGATTGTCAGCTAGCGCGGCCTTTGCACATCGGGTCTATCCATAGGCAGCGCCCTGCCCCGGCGCTCACATCTCCAGCCGCACCTGCGGCTGCGGCGCCACCGGCCGCGTCATCCAGCTGACCAGCCAGGCCGACACCAGCCCCGCCGGCACGCCGAACACCCCGGCCGAAATGGGCTGGATGCCAAACCACAGGCCATCGGCCATCAGCCAGCGCGGTAGCCACTGCAGCGCCGGCACATGCGAGAGCATGTAGTACACCGCCACACCCAGGCCGCAGAGCATGCCGGCGACCGCGCCCGGCCGGGTCGTGCCGCGCCAGAAGATGCCCAGCACCATCACCGGCACGAAGGCGGACGCGGCCAGGGAGAACGAGGCCGACACCATGGGAAGGATGTCCGAGGGCTTGAGCGCCGCCACGAAGGCCGCCGCCAGCGCCACCGCCAGCAGCGTGAACTTGGTCAGGATCACGCGCTGCTCGGGCGAGGCGGCGCGCGGGCGCGACTGGAAATACAGGTCGCGCACCAGCGCGTTGCTGATGGTCAGCAGCAGCCCGTCGGCGGTGGACAGCGCCGCCGCGAGCCCCCCCGCCGCGACCAGCCCCGACACCACATAGGGCAGGCCGCCGATCTCGGGCGTGGCCAGCATGATGAGGTCGGCGCCCAGGCGGATCTCGGAAAACTGCACGATGCCGTCGCCGTTCACGTCTTCCACCGACAGCAGCGCGCCGTCGACGTGGGCCCACTGCGCCATCCAGGTGGGCAGCGCGTCGAAGCTGCTGCCCGCCAGGTTGTTCATGACCTCGAACTTCACCAGCACCGCCAGCGCGGGCGCGCTGAGGTACAGCAGCGCGATGAAGAACAGCGACCAGGCCACCGAGGTGCGCGCATCCGCCACCGACGGCGCGGTGTAGTAGCGCGTGAGCAGGTGCGGCAGCCCGGCCGTGCCCACCATCAGGCAGAACATCACCGCCAGGAAGTTGCGCCGCGTGTTCTCGTAGTCGGCGCGCTCCTGCGCGGTGCCGTCCGGGTCGCCCACGTAGGCCTGGCTGTGCCGCGGCAGGCCGCCCAGCGGGCGCGCGCGTTCGTAGTTGTCGCGCATCTGCCGCGTCCACTGCTCGCGCGCGGTGGCGGCGTCGCGCGGCATCGCGGCCAGCTCGCGGCTGGCCATGACGATCAGGCCGACGTCGGCGTTCTGCGCACGCAGCCGGTGCAGGCGCTCTTGCAGCTCGGCCCGCTGGCGCTCCAGCGCCGCGTCCACGTCCTGCAGGCGCGCCTTGAAATCGCGCGCACGCTGCAGGTAGGCGGCAATCACCTGGTGCTCGGCCGGCGAGTTCAGCAGCTGCGTTTCGAGGTCGGCGATCTTGCCGATCTGCGCGCCATAGACCAGCGGCGCCACCGGGTTGCCCAGCTGCTTGTAGGCCAGCCAGGACACCGGGATCAGGAACGCCAGCAGGAGCACGACGTACTGCGCCACCTGCGTCCAGGTGATGGCGCGCATGCCCCCCAGGAACGAGCACAGCAGCACGCCGCCCAGCCCGAGCATGATGCCGATCTCGAACTGCACGCCCGTGAGGCGCGACGCGATCAGGCCCACGCCGTAGATCTGCGCCACCACATAGGTGAACGAACATAGCACGGCGGCCAGTGCGGCGATCACGCGCGGCCAGCGCCCGCCGAAACGCACCTGGAAAAAATCGGGAATCGTGTAGAGCTTCATCGCCCGCAGGTGCGGCGCGATCAGCAGGGCCACCAGGCAAAAGCCGCCGGTCCAGCCCAGCAGATAGGCCAGCCCGCCTGCATGCCCGGGCGTGCCCGAGAAGCCCTGCAGGTAGAGCGCGCCCGACAGGCTGATGAACGAGGCCGCGCTCATCCAGTCGGCCGCCGCGGCCATGCCGTTGTACATCGGCGGAATGCGCCGGCCCGCGACGTAGTACTCCTCGGGATCGGTCGTGCGGCCATACACGCCGATGGCGGCATAGACCATGACGGTGAGGAACAGGAAGATGGGCCCGATCCACTGGCGCGACAGGCCGCTGTGCTCAGCCCAGGCCATCAACGCCAGAAAACCCAGCACCCCCAGCACATAGAGCGCCAGGATGCGGTGCAGGCGCCGCAGGTAGCTGGCGCCGGTGCCGGCCTCACCCATCGGCGCCTTCCCGGCCCGGTGCGGGTGCGGCAGCGGCTTCATCGGCGCGCTCAAAACGGCTCATGGCCCAGGCATAGACCACCACGATGGCAATGAACACCAGCACCGTGCCCTGCGAGGCCATCCAGTAGCCCAGCTGCCAACCGCCCCACGACAGCGACAGGTCGCGTGCGAAGAAGGTGGCGCCGAACGACACGGCCGCCCACACCAGCAGCAGCGCGGCCTTGAGCTTGAGGTGCCGCACGTCGTGCAGGTCGGGCGGGAACGGCCGCGCCTCCTGCCCTTCGTCGTCGGCGCTGGGCACGGCGCGCATGCGGCTCTCGCGGACTCAGCCGGCCAGCTGCTGCCAGGTGGCAATCACGCTGTCGGGGTTGAGCGAAATCGACGAGATGCCTTCAGCCGCCAGCCACTGGGCAAAGTCGGGGTGGTCGCTGGGGCCTTGGCCGCAGATGCCGATGTACTTGTCCTGGGCCCGGCAGGCCTTGATCGCCAGGTGGATCAGCGCCTGCACGGCCGGATCGCGCTCGTCGAAGTCGGCCGCCAGCAGCTCCAGGCCCGAATCGCGGTCCAGGCCCAGCGTGAGCTGGGTCAGGTCGTTGGAGCCGATGGAGAAGCCGTCGAAGAACGCGAGGAACGGCTCGGCCAGGATGGCGTTGCTCGGGATCTCGCACATCATGATGAGCTTGAGACCGTTCTGGCCGCGCGGCAGGCCGTGCTGCGCCAGCAGCTGCGTGACGCGCTCGGCCTGGCCCAGCGTGCGCACGAAGGGCACCATGATCTGCACGTTGGTCAGGCCCATCTCGTTGCGCACGCGCTTCAAGGCCTCGCACTCCATGGCGAAGGCCTCGCCGAATTCCTGGCTGACGTAGCGCGCCGCGCCGCGGAAGCCCAGCATCGGGTTTTCTTCCTCGGGCTCGTAGCGGCTGCCGCCGATCAGCTTGCGGTATTCGTTGCTCTTGAAGTCCGACAGGCGGACGATCACCGGCTTGGGCCAGAAGGCGGCGGCAATCGTCGCCACGCCCTCGGCGACCTTGTCCACATAGAAGGCGCGCGGGCTGGCATGGCCCCGGGCCACGGACTCGACGGCCTTCTTCAGGTCGGCATCGACGGCGGGGTAGTCCAGGATGGCCTTGGGGTGCACGCCGATGTTGTTGTTGATGATGAATTCGAGCCGCGCCAGGCCCACGCCTTCGTTGGGCAACTGGCAGAAGTCGAAGGCCAGCTGCGGGTTGCCCACGTTCATCATGATCTTGGTGGCAATGGGTGGCATCTCGCCGCGCTGCACCTCGGTCACCTCGGTCTCCAGCAGGCCGTCATAGATGTGGCCGGTATCGCCCTCGGCGCAGCTCACCGTCACCAGCGTGCCGTCCTTCAGGTGCTCGGTGGCGTGGCCGCAGCCCACCACGGCCGGGATGCCCAGCTCGCGCGCGATGATGGCGGCGTGGCAGGTGCGCCCGCCGCGGTTGGTAACGATGGCGCTGGCGCGCTTCATCACCGGCTCCCAGTTCGGGTCGGTCATGTCGGTGACCAGCACGTCGCCGGGCTGGACCTTGTCCATCTCGGCGATGCTGTGCACCAGGCGCACCGGGCCGGTGCCGATCTTCTGGCCAATCGCGCGGCCCTCGGCGAGGACCTGGCCCGTGCCCTTGAGCTTGTAGCGCAGCTCGGCTTGGCCCTTGGACTGGCTCTTCACGGTCTCGGGGCGGGCCTGCAGGATGTAGAGCTGGCCGTCCTGGCCGTCCTTGCCCCACTCGATGTCCATCGGGCGGCCGTAGTGCTGCTCGATCACCAGCGCGTAGCGCGCCAGCTGCTCGACATCGGCATCGGTCAGCGAATAGCGGTTGCGCTGCTCGGCGGGCACGTCCACGGTCTTGATGAGCTTGCCCTCGGCGGCTTTTTCTTGCGGGCTGGCAAACACCATCTGGATCAGCTTGCTGCCCAGGTTTCGCCGGATCACAGCCTTGTTGCCCGCGCGCAGCATGGGCTTGTGCACGTAGAACTCGTCGGGGTTGACGGCGCCCTGCACCACGGTCTCGCCCAGGCCGTAGCTGCTGGTGATGAACACCACGTCTTCAAAGCCCGACTCGGTGTCGATGGTGAACATCACGCCGGCCGCGCCCAGGTCGGAGCGCACCATGCGCTGCACGCCGGCCGACAGCGCGACCACGTCGTGCTCGAAGCCCTTGTGCACGCGGTAGCTGATGGCGCGGTCGTTGTAGAGCGAGGCAAACACCTCTTTCATCTTGTGCAGCACGTCGTCGATGCCGACGACGTTGAGGAAGGTCTCCTGCTGGCCGGCGAACGAGGCGTCGGGAAGGTCTTCGGCCGTGGCGGACGAGCGCACCGCAAAGCTGGCCTGCGGGTTGCCGGCGGACAGGGTCGCAAACGCTTCGCCGATGGCCTGCTGCAGGTCGGCCGGGAACGGCTGGGCCTCGACCATGGCGCGGATCTCGGCGCCCACGGCGGCGAGCGCGCGCACGTCTTCCGTATCGAGCGCGGCAAGCTTGGCGCTGATCTTGTCGGCCAAGCCCTCAAAGGCCAGGAACTCGCGGAACGCGTGTGCCGTGGTGGCAAAGCCCGTGGGCACGCGCACGCCCTCGGGCAGTTGCGAAATCATCTCGCCGAGCGAGGCATTTTTGCCACCGACCGACTCGACGTCGGTCATTCTCAGGTTTTCAAACGGTACGACCAGGGCGGTCGGGCTGAAAAGTGCAGACATGGGGAAGCTCCAGAAGTTGAAAGCGGTTCGGTGCTGGCGCCCGTCTGGAGGAGCGGGCAAGCGGCCATGCAGCAGCACCAACTTTGTCGTTGTGCTTGTGGGTGGTGGGGTTGCATGGCGGGAATTCGGATAATCGGCGCAATTGTAGGCTTCCTCCCGCGCACCATGACCACGCACCAACGCACCGTTTTCTTCGTCTCGGACGGCACCGGCATCACCGCCGAAACCTTCGGCAATGCCATTCTGGCGCAGTTCGAGCTGGTGCCGCGCCGCGTGCGCCTGCCGTTCACCGACACCGTGGACAAGGCGCACCAGGTGGTGCGCCAGATCAACCACACGGCCGAGCTCGAAGGCAACAAGCCGATCGTCTTCACGACGCTGGTGAACATGGAAGTGCTCAAGGTGATCCAGCAGGGCTGCAAGGGCATGCTGCTGGACATGTTCGGCACCTTCGTGCACCCGCTGGAGATGGAGCTGGGCATCAAGTCGCACCACCGCGTCGGGCGCTTCTCGGACATCAGCAAGAACAAGGAGTACCAGGACCGCATCGAGGCCATCAACTACAGCTTGGCGCACGACGACGGCCAGAGCCACCGCAACCTCGAAGAGGCCGACGTGATCCTGGTGGGCGTCTCCCGCAGCGGCAAGACGCCCACCAGCCTGTACCTGGCAATGCAGCACGGCCTCAAGGCCGCCAACTACCCGCTGATCCCCGAGGACTTCGAACGCCGCCAGCTGCCGCCAGCGCTGGTGCCCTACCGCAAGAAGATCTTCGGCCTGACCATCAGCCCCGAGCGCCTGTCGGAGATCCGCACCGAACGGCGCCCCGACTCGCGCTATGCCAGCCTGCAGAACTGCCGCCACGAGGTGGCCGAGGCCGAAGCCATGATGCGCCGCGCCGGCATCCGCTGGCTGTCGTCCACGCACAAGTCAATTGAAGAGATCGCCACCACCATCCTGCAGGAAGTAAGGCCTGAGCGGTTGAGCTACTGACACGGCGGCGCCTCGGGAGGGCCACAGGCTGACGAGTGGCGAGTTGCGCGAAAACGCACGCTGCGAGCGTGCGGCACCCCATGTAAATCCAAGGAATTTTAGGTAAAAATCGGCCTCAGGCCTTACCCAATCTGCGCAATCAGCTATCAATAGATGAGCTTTTTGGCAGCCTCTGCGACCGCTCCTGAAGGGGCGTTGTTCCAAAATCTGGTGGTGCCGGGGACTCGTCCGTCAATCGGCTATGGGGCGGCTTCCGACCCATAGCTGTCCTTAAGCCATCGCGGGTCGAGGGCCAAAAACGTGACGTTCTGCGATGAACCATTGGCACGATCCTTTTATCCTAGTTTGCCTGGTTGCACTGGGTTTACCCGAGCACCACGGTCAACTCCAAGAGTTCTTCGAGAAGAAGGCCTACAGGGCGCAATTGATTCCTAAGTCCTAGGCCTGCGAAAAAGTGCAGAGCAGGTCGCGCCTGTCAATGTAGCCGACCAAACATCGTCGCTGCGCTCTTCAAGTCACGCGCTCGCAACCCTCAGCGGGATATCAGAGACGTGAACGAGTTTGCTGGGCTCCTTAAAGCCAGCCTCCTTCAAGAGTTGGATCATGGCCTTGTAAGTCGCGTCCGGGTAATCGCACGGGCCAATGACGACTCGATCCAACAGGGCCGCCAAGGTCAGATTGTGGATGCCGTGCTCGGGCACATCTTTTAGGCGGATGTGTTGAACTAGCTGCGGGGTGCCCCGCACTACCTCGACGGTCTGTTGCAAGAGAGGTGACTTTTCCAGGGCTGGGCAGGTGATGAGTCGCCATTCGCGTTCTTCGGCAAACCCTGGATGCTTGATGCAAAGGACTGCAAACCTAAACATATTGAACAGCACGTTCTGAATGGACGCGGAACCAGCAGCGCCAACGAGTGCGGGGTGCTCTCGGACTCTGCCTGCAATCAGGGCCATCTCCTGCTGCACTTGTCCTGGGGTCCAGTAAGCCACCGGGCTCGCATAGACACCCACATCCTCGGGCTTGAATAGCGCATCAGGCTTGAACACGAGGGCGACCCCTGAGCTCCCGCCGTAAGCCCGCCACATCGAAAGACGACCGTTGTTGTCCTCGTGAGGGAGGTGCTCCGAGACACAGGTGATGTAGGTGTCCTGCCTGAAGTGGGGAAGCCAGCCGTTGAAGTGGCCAATGGCTTGTTGGCTCAAGCCAGGAAAGAGCTCATCAATTGCTGCCATGAGCGTTACCCCCTCTGGTGACTTGATGGCTGCATTCAGGCAGTCAAAGCCATGCGCGACTTCGAGGTAGTCATTCATGGTTGAGGTGTTTCGCATCCACAGCTCGTTGTTACGGATGATGCTATACGCCGTGGCCGCCGTCGTGTAGTACGCGAAGCGGAGGCCATCCGCCTTGACTGCCTCTGTCTGCTTCTCTGTGTGGGGGAAGAATATGTGCTTGAGTTGGTCAGGATTCATCGAAATTAGGTCATCGAGATGCGTGTAAGGAAAGGCTACCGCACATCGGACGTTCGCGTATGGTCGCTTTTGGCCGAAGCCAGCCTTTCCCTGAAAACAAAAGCGGCGGAGCTGTTTGTCGCAGCTCCACCGCTTTAAATTTTATAGCTAACAGCGCTTACTGCATAAGCGCCAGAGCCCGATTTGGCTTGAAACTTAAGCCGGCGCGCTGGTGCGGATCAGGTGGTCGAACGCGCTCAGCGCGGCCTTGGAACCGTCGCCCGCGGCGATCACGATCTGCTTGAACGGCACCGTGGTGCAGTCGCCCGCGGCGAACACGCCCGGCAGGTTGGTGCGGCCATGCGCATCCACCATGATCTCGCCGTGCCGGCTCAGCTCGACCGTGCCCTTGAGCCAGTCGGTGTTGGGCAGCAGGCCGATCTGCACGAAGATGCCTTCGAGCGCGATCTGCTTGCTCTCGTCGTTCGTGCGGTCCTTGTAGGTGATGCCGGTGACGCGGCTGCCGTCGCCATTCACTTCCGTGGTCTGCGCATTCACGATCACATCGACGTTGGGCAGGCTCTTGAGCTTGCGCTGCAGCACGGCGTCGGCCTTGAGCTCGCCGGCGAATTCCAGCAGCGTGACATGGGCCACGATGCCGGCCAGGTCGATGGCGGCCTCGACACCCGAGTTGCCACCGCCGATCACCGCCACGCGCTTGCCCTTGAACAGCGGGCCATCGCAGTGCGGGCAATAGGTCACACCCTTGGTGCGGTACTGCTCTTCGCCCGCCACGTTCATGTTGCGCCAGCGCGCGCCGGTGGACAGGATCACGGTGCGGGAACGCAGCGTGGCGCCGCTCTCGAGCTGGACCTCGATCAGTCCGCCATCGGCGCTGGCGGGCACCAATGCGGCAGCGCGCTGCAGGTTCATGATGTCCACCGCGTAGTCGCCCACATGGCGCTCGAGCGCGGCGGCGAACTGCGGGCCCACGGTCTTTTGCACCGAGATGTAGTTCTCGATGTCCACGGTGTCGAGCACCTGGCCGCCAAAGCGCTCGGCGGCCACGCCGGTGCGGATGCCCTTGCGCGCGGCATACACCGCCGCTGCGGCGCCGGCCGGGCCACCGCCGACGATGAGCACATCGAACGGATCCTTGGCGCCGAGCTTGGCGGCTTCGCGCGCGACGGCGCCCTTGTCGATCTTGGCGACGATCTCGCCCAGTTCCATGCGGCCTTGGCCGAAGCGCTCACCGTTCAAGAACACGGTGGGCACGGCCATGATCTCGCGCTCGGCGATCTCTTGCTGGAACACGCCGCCGTCGATGGCGGTGTGCGTGATGCGCGGGTTGAGCACGCTCATCAGGTTCAGCGCCTGCACCACGTCGGGGCAGTTGTGGCAGCTCAGCGAGTAATAGGTTTCGAAGTGGAATTCGCCGTCGAGGTCCTTGATCTGCTCCTGCAGCTCGGCAGGCTCCTTGGACGGGTGGCCGCCCACGTGCAGCAGCGCCAGCACGAGCGACGTGAATTCATGGCCCAGCGGCACGCCTGCAAAGCGCACGCCGCTGTCCTGGCCGGGGTTGGTGATGAGGAACACGGGCGCGCGCTCGGCGCCGTCGGCCTTCTTCTCGACCACGCTGACCTGGTCGGACAGGCCCTGGATGTCCTGCAGCAGCGCCTGCAGCTCGCGCGAAGCCTCACTGTCGTCCAGCGAAGCCACCAGCTCGACCGGGCGGGTCAGGCGTTCCAGATAGGCTTTGAGTTGGGTTTTGAGGTTGTCGTCCAGCATGTCAGGGCTCCTTGTGGGATGTTTTTGGGCAAAAAAATGCCCGGGCGCCAGGCACCCGGGCGTCTTGTCAGTTCAACGGCAACGCAGGGGTGCGCAGCTTAGATCTTGCCGACCAGGTCCAGCGACGGAGCGATGGTCTTGGCGCCTTCGTTCCACTTGGCGGGGCAGACTTCACCGGGGTGGGCGGCGGTGTACTGGGCGGCCTTGAGCTTGCGCAGGGTTTCCTTCACATCGCGGGCGATTTCGTTGGAGTGCACTTCCATCGTCTTGATGATGCCGTCGGGGTTGATCACGAAGGTGCCGCGCAGCGCCAAGCCTTCTTCTTCGATGTGCACGTCAAAAGCGTGGGTCAGCTGGTGCGTGGGGTCACCCACCAGCGGGAACTTGGCCTTGCCCACGGCGGGCGAGGTTTCGTGCCACACCTTGTGCGAGAAGTGCGTGTCGGTGGTGACGATGTACACCTCGGCACCGGCCTTCTGGAATTCAGCGTAGTTGTCGGCCGCGTCTTCCACTTCGGTCGGGCAGTTGAAGGTGAAGGCCGCGGGCATGAAGATCACCACGGACCACTTGCCCTTGAAGGACTGCTCCGTGACGTCAATAAACTTGCCATTGTGAAAAGCGGTGGTTTTGAACGGCTTGACTTCGGTGTTGATCAGGGACATTGGAGTTTCCTTTCGTTGGATGGAATGAACACAGGACTGAGTCTAGGTCACACAGAATGATTGATCCAATCAATTGAATGAATCAGTACGATACTGTTTAACTATCAAAAGTTCCCGGCATGTCTGCGATGCATGGGAACGGCTCAGGCACCGATGGGCTGACCCACGCAGGTCCATTGCTTGCCGCCCCTCCAGGCAGCGATGACAATGGCCGCTTTCCATCGCAGAACAAGGAGTCCCCATGAAAGGTGACGCACAGGTGATCGGCCACCTTCAGGCCCAGCTCAAGAACGAACTCACGGCCATCAACCAGTACTTCTTGCACTACCGCATGCTCAAGCACTGGGGCTTCGACAAGCTGGCCAAGAAGGAATACGAGGAATCGATCGGCGAGATGAAGCACGCCGACTGGCTGATGGACCGCATCTTCATGCTCGACGGCCTGCCCAACCTGCAGGACCTGGCGAAGCTCCAGGTGGGCGAAGACGTGCCAGAGATCCTGGCCTGCGACCTGCGCTCGGAACAGGGCGCCCAGGCGACCATCAAGGACGGCATCGCGCACTGCGAGGCCGTGCGCGACTACGTCTCGCGCGACCTGCTGCAGAAGATCCTCGACGACACCGAGGAGCACATCGACTTCCTCGAGACCCAGATCGATCTGATCGGCAAGGTCGGCCTGCCCAACTACCTGCAGTCGCAGATGGGCGACGTCGAATAAGGCGCGCCGCCGCGCCAGGCACCCGCGGGCTCCGGCCCGCTTTTTTGTGCCTGCGCGGCCCCGCGTGCCGCGGGCTCAGCGCGCCAGCGCCGCCTGCGTGATGCCGCTGAGCGTGCCGCGCGTGCTGATGATTTCCTGGCTCAGTGGAATCTCGATCAGTGTGCCCGTGGGCGCCGCCAACGCTCGCAGCAGGGCCGCTTCGAAGTCTTCGGTGCGCGTGACCTGCTCGGCCGCGTAGCCATAGGCCCGGGCCAGCGCGCAGAAGTCGGGGTTGTGCAGCGCCGAGCCGCTGATGTGGTGCGGGTACTCGCGCTCCTGGTGCATGCGGATCGTGCCGTACATGCCGTTGTTGAGCAGCACGATGATGCTCTTGCCGCCGTGCTGCACCGCCGTCGCGAGCTCTTGCCCGTTCATCAGGAAGTCGCCGTCGCCCGCGATCGTGAACACCGTGCGGCCCGTGGCGATGCTCGCCGCGATGCCGGCCGGCACGCCGTAGCCCATGGCGCCGTTGGTCGGCGCCAGCTGCGTCTTGTGCCCTTTGGCGATGCCGTGGTAGCGGAAGTAGCGGTGCACCCAGCTGGCGAAGTTGCCGGCGCCGTTGGTGATGAGCGCATCGGCTGGCAGGTGCCGCTGCAGCGTGGCGACGATGGCTGGCATGTCGACCACGCCGGGCTGCGAGGCATCGAGCCCGGGCAGTGCCTGGGGCGCCAGGTTGGCCTGGTAGTCGGCCTGGGCGGCCTGCGCCCACGCCGCCCAGGGCACGCTGGCGGGCGGCTGCAGGCCGGCCAGCGCCTGCGCGGCCGCGGGCATGGTGGCGCACACGGCCAGGTCGGCCTGGTAGACGCGGCCCAGCTCGTCGGCGCTGGCATGGATGTGGATGAGCTTCTGCGCCGGGCGCGGTGCCTTGAGCAGCGTGTAGCCGCCGGTCGTCATCTCGCCCAGCCGCGGGCCGATGGCGACGACCAGATCGGCCTGCTGGATGCGCGCGGCGAGCTTGGGGTTGATGCCGATGCCCACGTCGCCCGCATACAGCGGGTGGTGGTTGTCGAACGTGTCCTGGAAGCGGAACGCGTTGCCCACAGGCAGTTGCCACTGCTCGGCAAACGCCTGCAGCGCCTGCGCGGCGGCCGGCGTCCAGCCGCTGCCGCCGGCGATGACGAAGGGGCACTCTGCTTTCAATAGCATTTCGCGCAGATCCAGCAAGCGCTGCGGGCCGATACCACTCTCAACCGGCTCTGCGCGCGGCAGGGGCACGGCATCGACCTGCTGCACCAGCATGTCTTCGGGCAGCACCAGCACCACGGGGCCGGGCCGGCCGTTGAGCGCCGTCGCAAAGGCGCGCGCGATGTACTCGGGGATGCGGCGCGCGTCGTCGATGCGCTCGACGCGCTTGGCCATGCCGCGCGTGCCGGGGCCGAAGAACGTGCCGAAGTCGACCTCCTGAAACGCTTCGCGGTCGCGCATCTCGCTGCCGACGTCGCCGACCAGCAGCACCATCGGGGTCGAATCCTGGAAGGCCGTATGCACGCCGATCGCGGCGTTGGTGGCGCCGGGGCCGCGCGTGACCATGCACACGCCGGGGCGGCCCGTGAGCTTGCCGTAGGCCTCGGCCATGAAGGCGGCGCCGCCCTCCTGGCGGCAGGTGACGAAGCGGATGCGGTCGCGGTGTGCATGCAGGCCGTCGAGCACATCGAGATAGCTCTCGCCCGGCACGCCGAAGGCGGTGTCCACCCCCTGCGCGATCAAACACTCAACGATCAAATGCCCTGCGGTTTGCTGTGCCATGCCTTGCCTGCCTGTGGTGTGAAGTGGATCGAAGCGGGCCATTATCCCGATATGCTTGCGGCCATGAATGCTCCCACGCCAGCCCCTCCATCCGTGCCACCCGCGCAAGCGCGCAACCCCTTGCACGGCGTGACGCTGGAAGCCATGGTCACGGCGCTGGCCGACTACTTTGGCTGGCAGGGCCTGGGCGAGCGCATTCCGGTGCGCTGCTTTCAAAGCGACCCGAGCGTGGCGTCGAGCCTGAAGTTTTTGCGCAAGACGCCGTGGGCACGCGCCAAGGTCGAGAGCCTCTACCTGTTCATGCTGCGCGAGCAGCGGCGCAGCGGCGGCTAGGCCGCGCTCAGGGCGGCGGCGCACGGTGCTGCCAATAGCGCGGCTGCAGCGCGCGCTCGCACTGCACCTGCGCGGCCTGCGCCGAGCGCCAGCGCGCCGCGCCGCAGCCGGCCGAATCGACCACGGCAATGCCGCGTTCGCGGTAGCGCTGCACCACCTCGGGCGCCGGGTGGCCAAAGCGGCTGCGGTAGGCCGCCTGCACCAGCGCGGCGCGCGGCCGCACGGCGTCCAGAAACTCCGCGCTTGACGAGGTCTTGCTGCCATGGTGCGGCACCAGCAGCACATCGGCCGCCACGGCGGCGTTGCGCGCCAGCAGCGCATGCTCCTGCGCCTTTTCGATGTCTCCGGCCAGCAGCGCGGCCGCGCCGCCGGCCGCCGCGATGCGCAGCACGCAGCTTTGCGCGTTGGCGGGCACGGCGCGCGCGCCTTCGCCCGCCGCCATGGCAGGCAGCGGGTGCAGCACCGCGAACTCCACGCCATCCCAGTGCCAGCGCTGGCCCGCCAGGCAGGGCAGCACCGGCCGCAGTGCCTGCACGGCGTGCTCGCCGTCGATCGATCCGGTGAGCAGCGCCTGGGGCTGGGTCGCCAGCACCGCCGCCGCGCCGCCGGTGTGGTCGCTGTCGCGGTGGCTCAGCATGAGGGTGTCGACGCGCTCGCCCAAAGCGCGCAGCAGCGGCACCAGCACGCGCCCGCCGGCGTCGCTGGTCTGGTTGTAGCGCGGTCCGGCGTCGTACAGCAGGGTGTGCGTGGCCGTGCGCACCAGCACCGCATTGCCCTGGCCCACGTCGGCCGCGAGCAGTTCGAACTCGCCGTGCGCGGGGCGCGGCGCCTGCCACAGCAGCACCGGCAGCAGCAGCGGCAGGCCCAGCGCGCGCACCCGCCACGGCAGGCGCAGGGCCAGCAGCACGCCGCCCGCCACCCCGGCCAGGCCCGCCCACAGCGGCGCCGCCGCCACCCGGACGGTGGCCGCCGGCAGCGCAGCCAGCCACTGCAGCAGCACGGCCAGTGCCTGCACGCCCCAGCCCGCCGCATGCCACAGCGGCGCCCAGAGCACGCCCAGGAAGGCCAGCGGCGTGACCACCAGCGTCACCCACGGAATCGCCAGCAGGTTGGCCGCCAGGCCCACCAGAGAGACCTGGCCGAACAGCAGCAGCGTCAGCGGCGTGAGCGCCAGCGTGACCACCCACTGTTCGCGCAGCAAAGCATGAAATCGGCCCCAAATGCCCAATGGACGTGCTTCAACAGCTCCAGAATCCGTAGCAAACAACACCGCCACGGCGACAAAGCTGAGCCAGAAGCCGGGCTGCCACAGCGCCCACGGGTCGGGCACCACCACCACCGCGCAGGTCAGCAGCCACACCAGGGGCCAGGGCCAGCGGCGCCCGCTCAGGCGCAGCAGCGCCGCGGCGCCCAGCATGGCCACGGTGCGCTGGGCCGGCACGCCCCAGCCGCTGAACAGCGCATACGCCCCTGCCAGCGCCACGCCGCACACCAGCGCCGCCGAGGGCGCGGGCCACGCCAGGCACAGGCGCGGCGAACGGCGCCAGAGCCACTGCACGGCTGCGGCGGCCAGCCAGGCAAACAAGGTGATGTGCAGCCCTGAAATGCTCATCAGGTGCGCGACCCCGGTGGCGCGGAACACGTCCCAGTCGGCGCGGTCGATGGCGCGCTGGTCGCCCGTCACCAGGGCGGCCACCACGCCGGCCACGCGCACGGCGCGCGCGTCGGTCGCATCGGCCGCCAGGCGCGCGATGATGGCGTCGCGCACCGCCTGGCGCAGCTGCTCGACCGGGGCCTGCGCGGTGGCGCCCAGGCGCTGCGGCGGCAGGTCGCGCGCACCGGCGCGCACATAGCCCGTGGCCTGCACGCCCTGCTCCCACAGCCACAGCTCATAGTCGAAGCCGTGCGGATTGCGCTCGCCGTGCGGCGCCTTCAGGCGCACCGTCAGCTGCCAGCGCTCGCCCGCGCGCAGCGGCGGCGGCGGGCGCTGCGCCTGTGCCGGGTCGGGGGCATCGCGCCACACGCCCGCATACCAGCCCAGGTCGATCAGGGGCGGCACGCGCACGGCGGCACCGTCGAGCTGCGCCGACTCCACCGCCAGCCGCAGGCGCAGGCCGGCCGCGATGGGCTGCGGCATGGCCGCGACCACGCCCGTCACGCGGATGTCTCGGCCCTCGAGCGCCGGCGCCAGCGCCTGCGCGGCAAAGTGCGCCGCA
>NZ_MWOK01000027.1 GCF_012932145.1 Acidovorax sp. SRB_14
GCGCCCCGGCCTGGCGCACCGGCCCCAGCGCCGCAAAGCCCGGGCCCTGCGGCTCGGCCAGCCACTGGCGCAGCACGTCGACGCCGGGCCGGGAGAGCACGCGCGCGCGCGCCGCCACCATGGCATGCTCGAGCGTCGGCGCGGGCGTCGCCGTGCTGCTGCCCGGCGGCAAGCGCGCGTGCATGTCGGCGATGCGCTGCGTGGTCAGCGGGTGGCTGCGCAGGTAGGGCCAGGAGCCGTTGTCGTTGAGGCGGTTGGCCTGCTGCAGCTTGTCGAACATGCTGACGAAGCCCTGCGGCGCAAAGCCGGCCGGCGCCATCAGGCCGTAGCCGATGCGGTCGGCCTCGCGCTCCATGTCGCGCGAGAAATTGAGCTGGTTCTGCATCGCCACGGCCTGCCCGCCCACCACCAGGGCCTGCGCGGCGTTCGGGCTCTTGCTGGCGGCCAATGCGCCCAGCACCATGGCGCCCAGCATCCAGGGCGTCTGGCGGCTTTGCTGCGACATCAGGCGCGAGATGTGGCGCTGCGTGACGTGGCTGAGCTCGTGTGCCAGCACCGAGGCGAGCTCGTCGCGGCTGGTGACCACGCCGATCAGGCCCAGGTGCACGCCGAGGTAGCCGCCGGGCAGCGCGAACGCGTTCACCGTGCGGTCGCGCCCGAGCAGCACCTCCCATGCAAAGCGCTCGTCGATTTCGGGCGAGAGCTCGCCGCGCGCGCGCGCCGCGTCCAGCAGCGACAGCCACAGGCCCTGCACATACTCGACCAGCACCGGGTCGTCGATGTAGTCGGGGTCGCGGTAAAGCTCGCGGATGATGCGGTCGCCGAGCCGGCGCTCGGCGCTCACGGTCATGTCGCCGCCGTCGCCGAGCGTGGGCAGGCTGGCCTGGGCGCGCGCGGGCACCGGCAGCAGCGCGCCAGATGCTATCAATAAAGAAGCTGCTAGGACAGATGCAGCAAGGGCCAGAGGCCATTTCGGCCTGAAACGTGGCGGGGCCATGGCGGCGTCGGACCCAAGACCATTCGGTGTGCGCTGGTGTGTCGGCATGAACGTATGATGCCCCGTCCCCCGAATGTTTCCCCACCGATTCACCCGGTTACCACCCCATGTCCGCACTCACCCACTTTGACGCCCAGGGCCAGGCCCACATGGTCGACGTTGCCGCCAAGGCCGCCACCCACCGCACCGCCATCGCCAGCGGCCGCATCGAAATGCTGCCCGCCACCCTGGCGCTGATCGAGGCCGGCACTGCCAAGAAGGGCGACGTGCTCGGCATCGCGCGCATCGCCGGCATCCAGGGCGCCAAGAAGACCAGCGATCTGATCCCGCTGTGCCACCCGCTCGCGCTGACCCGCGTCGCTATTGAATTCGAGGCTGCCAGCGCACGCCAGCCGGGCGCGACAGGCATATTGTGTACCGCCACGGTGGAAACCGTCGGCCCCACCGGCGTAGAAATGGAAGCCCTCACGGCCGTGCAGGTCGCCCTGCTCACCATCTACGACATGTGCAAGGCCGTGGACCGCGGCATGTCGATCCATGGCGTGCGCGTCGAGGAAAAACACGGCGGGAAGTCGGGCAGTTATGTGGCGCAGTGAGTGCGCCTAGCGCCTGGCGGCGCGGGCGCACCCGCGCGCCGGCCTTTTCCTTGCCGCACATCAAGCCATGCGGCCCTCCGGTCAGCGCCGATCGCGCTTTACGGGACAATACGCGCGAAGACGCTGCTGGGCACCAGGCAGCGCACTGCGGGGCCAGTCTTGCCGGCCCCGGCGCGCCACCCAGCCGCCGGAATCTGTTTCTCACACCCTCAGCCTACCCACCATGAGCGCATTTCTTGAAGAACGCGTGCTGTCGGTCCACCACTGGACCGACCGGCTTTTCAGCTTCACCACCACCCGCGACACCGCGCTGCGGTTCTCCAACGGCCACTTCACGATGATCGGGCTCAAGGTCAACGACAAGCCGCTGCTGCGCGCCTACAGCATCGTCAGCGCCAACTACGAGGAGCACCTCGAGTTCCTCAGCATCAAGGTGCCCGACGGCCCGCTCACCTCCAAGCTGCAGCACATCCAGGTGGGCGACACCATCGTCGTCGGCAAGAAGCCCACGGGCACGCTGCTGATCGACTATCTGCTGCCCGGCAAACGCCTGTACATGCTGTCCACCGGCACGGGCCTGGCGCCGTTCCTGAGCGTAATCCGCGACCCCGAGACCTATGAGAAGTTCGAGGAAGTGGTGCTGGTGCATGGCGTGCGCCACGCCAACGAACTGGCCTACCACGACTACCTGACGCAGGAGCTGCCCCAGCACGAGCTGCTCGGCGAGATGGTCACGGCCCAGCTCAAGTACTACCCGACGGTGACGCGCGAGCCGTTCCGCCACCAGGGCCGCATCACCGACCTGATCAAGAGCGGCAAGCTGTTTGCCGACCTGGGCCTGCCGCCGCTCGACCCGGTCACCGACCGCGTGATGCTCTGCGGCAGCCCCGAGATGCTGCACGACCTCAAGCACCTGCTCGAGCATGCCGACTTCGAGGAAGGCAACACCACGCGCCCAGGCGACTTCGTGATCGAGCGCGCGTTCGTCGAGAAATAAGACGGCCGCTGCGGGCGCCGGTGCCTGCGCGGCGCCGGTGCGGCCCGCGCGACTGAGCGTCTTTTGGGCTCCAAACGCTTGGTGGACAAGCGCCAGCAGCTATCAAACCAGAAGCACAGAACCCGTCAGGTTCCGCCCACGTACGGGTTGCTGGCGCGCTCGCGCCCGAACGTGCTCTCGGGGCCGTGGCCCGGAATGAACACCGTGGCGTCGCCCATCGGCCACAGGCGGCCGGTGATGCTGTCGATCAGCTGCTGGTGGTTGCCCTGCGGAAAATCGGTGCGGCCGATGCTGCCGGCAAACAGCACGTCGCCGACAAACGCGCGCCCGGTCTGTGGCGCATGGAACACCACATGGCCGGGCGTGTGGCCCGGGCAGTGGCGCACCTGCAGCGTCTCATCGCCGATCTGCACGCTGTCGCCGTCGTGCAGCCAGCGCGTGGGCGTGAAGGGCTGCGCGGGCGGAAAGCCGAACATCGCGCTTTGCTGCGGCAGGCCGTCGATCCAGAACTGGTCGCCCGGGTGCGGGCCGACGATGGGCAAGCACAGGCGCTCGGCCAGTTCGCCCGTGCCGCCCGCATGGTCGATGTGGGCGTGCGTGAGCCAGATCTGTTCGAGCGCGAGGCCCAGGCGCGCGACTTCGCCGAGCAGGGTGTCGAGGTCGCCACCGGGATCGATGACGGCGGCCTTCAGGGTGGCGTCGCACCAGACGATGGAGCAGTTCTGCTGGAACGGGGTGACGGGGACGGTGAGGTACTGGAGCATGGGCTGGCAGGGAGCGGACAAGAAAGCTTCACACTTCAACACATGACTTGAAAACGGTGCTGGCGGCATGTTGCGCAGAGCACAGCACCGTCTCAAATCGCGTTGAATGCAAACGGGTTTCAGCAGCGTACCACCGCTGCGCATGCGTCCAGGGAGGCAGTGGTTCACCCACGCCCGCCCGGGGTCTCGCCGATGTGTTGCTTGTCGGCAAACGCGCGCACCACGTCCAGGAAGGCCGACAGCACGGGCGAGGTGTCATCGCTGCGGTACAGGCAGCTGAGTTCGATGTCGCGCAGGTAGCGCGAGCGCAGCGGCCGGTAGACCACGCCCGGCAAGCGCAGGCTGGTGGCCGACTGGGTGGTGATGCAGCTGCCAAAGCCGCCCGCCACCAGGGCCACGCAGGTCAGCACATCCTCCACGGCCTGCACCACGTTCAGGCGGATGCCCTCGCGGTGAAACGCCGTGGCCACCTCCTGCGCCAGGCCGGGCAGCGGGGCGTTGGGGTAGACGATCATCGGCTCGCCATCGAGATCGCGCAGCGTGATCTCTGGCCGTGCACACAGCGGATGCGTCTCTGGCAGGCCGACCACCAGCGTTTCCTGCAACACGGCCAGCACCTCCAGGCCGGGCTCTGGGGCCACCAGCCGGTTGAAGCCGATGGTGATGCGGCGCTCGCGCAGCGCCTGCAATTGCTCGGCCTTCGTGAGGTTGTGCAGTTCGATGCGCACCTCGGGCCGCGCCCGGTGGAAGGCCGCCAGCAGCCGCGGGATCACGTCGAGCACGCCCGAGCCGAAGATGCCCACGTCGAGCTGGCCGATCAGGCCCTGCCCGGCGCGCTGCGCGCGTTCGCGCGCACGCAGCGCCAAAGCCAGGATGTTGGGCACCTCGTCCCGCAGCGTCTGGCCGGCGGCGGTCAACTCGACGCCCTTGGCGGTGCGCACGAACAGCGGGGTGCCGAGCTCGTCTTCCAGGCCGCGGATCTGCCGCGTCAGGGGCGGCTGCGCCATGTGCAAGCGCTCTGCGGCCCGCGTGAAGTTCAGCTCTTCACAGAGGGCCTGGAAGTACTTCATCTGCCGCAGGTCCATGTTTTTACCCCGTTTGTGAATACCTTAAAGGTATTGATTTTAGAGAATAAGGTATTGGACAGTATCGCAGGCGGTACCGTATCTTTGCGCCAGACCGCTGCGATAACTGCCCGAAACAGGGCTGGCCCGTGTGGCAGCAGCGGCATCCACCACAACACCAGCGAGACAAGACACATGGCGACACACCGGACTTTTTCCCGACCCAACGGCCTTTGCGCCGCGGTACTGCTGGCAGGCAGCTTGGTATGGGGCAGCGTGCATGCGCAGGCGCCGAAATACGCCCAGCGCCCGGTGAAGATGGTGGTGCCATTTGCCGCAGGCGGCGCGATCGATGCGATGGCACGCCCGGTCGCCGACGCGCTGGGCCGCGAGCTCGGCCAGACCGTGATCGTCGACAACAAGCCGGGCGCCGCCGGCAACATCGGCGCCGCGCTGGTGGCCAAGGCACCTGCGGACGGCTACACGCTGCTGGTGGGCACCTCGGCCACGCACGGCGCCAATCCTGCGATGTTTGCCAGCCTGCCCTACGACGCGGCGGCCGATTTCGAGCCCATCTCGCTGTGGGGCGCGGTGCCGAATGTGCTGGTGGTCAACGCGGCGCAGGGCGCGCGCTCGGTCCCCGAGCTGATCGAGGCAGCGCGGCGCGAGCCGGGCAAGCTGACCTACGGCTCGGCCGGCGCCGGCACCTCGCTGCACCTGGCCGGCGTGATGTTCGAAAAGGCCGCCAAGGTGCAGCTCGTGCATGTGCCCTACAAGGGCGGCGCGCCGGCATCGATGGACCTGCTGGGCGGCAACACGAACATGATGTTCGACACCATCTCCGTGGCCTTGCCAAATGTGCGCGCCGGCAAGTTGCGCGCCCTCGCGGTGGCCGCGCCCGAGCGCCACTTTGCGCTGCCCGATGTGCCGACTTTTGCCGAGCTCGGCCTGCCCAGCGTGGAAGCCGCCACCTGGGCCGGCGTGTTCGTTCCCAAGGGCACGCCCGCTGCCATCGTGCAGGAACTCAATGCCGCTTTTGCGCGCGTAATGGCGCAAAAGCCGGTGCAGGATGCGCTGCGTGCCAACGGCGTGCAGATCCAGTCGCTGCAGGGCGAGCGCTTTCGCACCTTCGTGAACGGCGAGATCAAGCGCTGGGGCGCCATGGTGCGCGAAGCCAAGATCACGCCCGAATGACCGCGCGCCGCACCCGCGCCGGCCTCCCCTTGCGTTCCACCACCGAAAGACTTCCATGATCCCTCCCCGCGTCAACGTCGATACCGTCCGCAAAGCCATGGGCGAATACGCCGACCCCGTGGCCAGCCGCGAAGAGCGCGGCCAGATCTACCAGGAGCTGCTCGGCTTCGTGCCGCCCCGCATCGAGGCGCGCCTGAACGTGACCGGCGCACTCGACCCGACGATGCTGGACCTGCAGGAGCAGATGCGCGCCCACGGCATGTACCCGAAAAGCTTCGACACCAAGACGGCGCAGCTGATGCTGTTCGGCATGCTGCTGATGGACGCGAGCGACGCGGCCATCCTTCACGGCATTGCGGCGCGCCGCGCCGGTGCCTCCTGGCACGAGATGCAGGACACGATCAACCTGTGCTTCCTGTTCCGCGGCCTGTCGGCCGCCAACCGGGGCGCCGAAATCCTCGCCAATATCGCCCAGCGCGAGCAGCAGGCGCCGCAGGACAAACCGGCCCAGGGCTGAACCAGCGCGGCCCCTTCCGACCAAGAGAGAGTGACATGCTAGAGCCCAAGATCCTGAACTTCATCAACGGCGAATTCGTCGCCACCAACAAGTGGTTCGACAACCGCACGCCCACCACCAACGCCGTCATCGGCCAGGTGGCCGAGGCCGGCAAGCCCGAGGTCGATGCCGCCGTGGCCGCCGCGCGCGCCGCACTCAAGGGCCCGTGGGGCGCGATGCCGCTGGCCAAACGCGTCGAGTTGCTCGAAGCCCTGGTGGCCGAGATCACGCGCCGCTTCGATGAATTCCTCGAAGCCGAGTGCGCCGACACCGGCAAGCCCAGGAGCCTCGCTTCGCACATCGACATTCCGCGCGGCGCCGCCAACTTCAAGGTGTTTGCCGACGTCGTGAAGAACGTGCCCACCGAGTTCTTCGAGATGGCAACGCCCGACGGCCGGGGCGCGATCAACTACGGCTACCGCAAGCCCGTCGGTGTGGTCGGCGTGATCTGCCCGTGGAACCTGCCGCTGCTTCTGATGACCTGGAAGGTCGGCCCGGCGCTGGCCTGCGGCAACACGGTGGTGGTCAAGCCATCCGAGGAAACCCCGCGCACCGCGGCGCTGCTCGGCGAGGTGATGAACAAGGTCGGTATCCCCAAGGGCGTCTACAACGTGGTGCACGGTTTCGGCCCCGGCTCGGCCGGTGAATTCCTGACCACGCACCCGGGCGTCGATGCGATCACCTTCACGGGCGAAACCCGCACCGGCGAAGTCATCATGAAGGCGGCCGCCAATGGCGCGCGCCCCGTGAGCCTGGAGATGGGCGGCAAGAACGCCGCCATCGTCTTTGCCGACGCCGATTTCGACGCCGCCATCGAGGGCACGCTGCGCTCGGCCTTCGTCAACAGCGGCCAGGTCTGCCTGGGCACCGAGCGGGTGTATATCGAGCGCCCGATCTTCGACAAGTTCGTCGCCGAGCTGAAGAAGCAGGTCGAGGGCTGGAAGATCGGCGTGCCCGAAGACACCGCCACCAAGCTGGGCCCGCTGATCAGCAAGGAGCACCAGGCCAAGGTGCTGTCGTACTACGCACTGGCCGTGGCCGAGGGCGCCACCGTGGTCACCGGCGGCGGCGTGCCCGACATGCCCGGCGAGCTGCAGGACGGCTGCTGGGTGCAGCCCACGATCTGGACCGGCCTGCCCGAGACGGCGCGCGTGATCCAGGAAGAAATCTTCGGCCCCTGCTGCCACATCGCGCCGTTCGACAGCGAAGACGAGGTGCTGGAAAAGGCCAACGACAACGTCTACGGCTTGGCGACCGCCATCTGGACCAAGGACCTGTCGCGCGCGCACCGCGTCGCGCAGCGCATGGAGGTCGGCATCTCCTGGGTCAACAGCTGGTTCCTGCGCGACCTGCGCACGCCGTTCGGCGGCTCCAAGCAATCGGGCATCGGCCGCGAGGGCGGCGTGCATTCGCTGGAGTTCTACACCGAACTCCAGAACGTCTGTATCAAGCTCTGAATTTGAATAAAAAAGGCTTCTGGCGCTTACTGGGTAAGCGCTGATAGCTATTAAATCAATAGTAATCATGAACACCACACAGATCGAATCCCTGGGTGACGAGCTCTACGAAGCGCTGCAGGCGCGCCGCACGGTGGCGCCGCTCACCAGCCGGCACCCCGACATCACCATCGAACACGCCTACGCGATCCAGCAGCGCATGCTCGCGCGCCGCCTGGCCGCCGGCGAGCGCGTGGTCGGCAAGAAGATCGGCGTGACCAGCGCCGCCGTGATGAACATGCTCGGCGTGTTCCAGCCCGACTTCGGCTGGCTCACCGACGCCATGGTCTACAACGAAGGCCAGGCCATCCCCGCCAACACCCTGATCCAGCCCAAGGCCGAGGGCGAGATCGCCTTCATCCTGAAGAAGACCCTGAAGGGCCCCGGCGTCACCGCCGCCGATGTGCTGGCCGCCACCGAGGGCGTGATGGCCTGCTTCGAGATCGTCGATTCGCGCATCCAGGACTGGAAGATCCAAATCCAGGACACCGTGGCCGACAACGCCAGCTGCGGCGTGTTCGTGCTGGGCGACCGGCTGGTCGATCCGCGCGACGTCGACCTGGCCACCGTCGGCATGGTGCTGGAGAAGAACGGCGAGATCGTCGCCACCGGCGCCGGCGCCGCCGCCCTGGGCCACCCGGCCAATGCCGTGGCCTGGCTGGCCAACACGCTGGGCGCGCACGGCATCGCGCTCGAAGCCGGCGAGGTCGTGCTCTCGGGCTCGCTCGGCATCATGGTCCCGGTCACGGCCGGCGACAACCTGCGCGTGACCATGGGCGGCATCGGCGGCTGCTCCGTTCGTTTCGTCTGAAGGAAAAACTCCCATGTCCCGAAAAATCAAATGCGCCCTGATCGGGCCCGGCAACATCGGCACCGACCTGCTGGCCAAGCTGCAGAGGAGCAGCGTGCTCGAACCCGTGTGGATGGTCGGCATCGACCCGGAGTCCGATGGCCTCAAGCGCGCCCGTGAAATGGGCATCAAGACCGCCTCGGACGGGGTCGACGGCCTCATCCCGCACATGAAAGCCGACGGCGTGCAGATCGTCTTTGACGCCACCAGCGCCTACGTGCACGCGGAAAATTCGCGCAAGGTAAACGAGCAGGGCGCGCTGATGATCGACCTCACGCCCGCGTCCATCGGCCCGTTTTGCGTGCCGCCGGTCAACCTCAAGGAGCACCTGGGCCAGGGCGCAATGAACGTCAACATGGTCACCTGCGGCGGCCAGGCCACGATTCCCATGGTCGCGGCGGTTTCCCGCGTGCAGGCCGTGGCCTATGGCGAAATCGTGGCCACCGTGTCGTCCAAGTCGGTCGGCCCCGGCACGCGCAAGAACATCGACGAATTCACCCGCACCACGGCCGGTGCGGTCGAGCAGGTGGGCGGCGCCAAGAAGGGCAAGGCCATCATCATCGTCAACCCGGCCGAGCCGCCGCTGATCATGCGCGACACCGTGCACTGCCTGACCGAGGAAGAGCCCGACCAGGCCGCCATCACGGCGTCCATCCACGACATGATCCGCGAAGTGCAGAAGTACGTGCCCGGCTACCGCCTGGTCAATGGCCCGGTGTTCGACGGCAAGCGCGTGAGCGTGTTCCTCGAGGTCGAGGGCCTGGGCGACTACCTGCCCAAGTACGCCGGCAACCTGGACATCATGACCGCCGCCGCCGCCCGCACGGCCGAGATGTTCGCCGAAGAAATCCTGGCCGGTTCGCTCACGCTTGAACCTGTGCCCGCGTAAAGAGACCGCACATGACCAACACACTCCAAGGCAAAAAAGTCCGCCTGCACGACATGACGCTGCGCGACGGCATGCACCCCAAGCGCCACCTGATGACGCTGGAACAGATGAAGACCATCGCCTGCGGCCTGGACGCTGCGGGCATGCCGCTGATCGAGGTCACCCATGGCGACGGCCTGGGCGGCAGCTCGGTGAACTACGGCTTTCCCGCGCACACCGACGAGGAATACCTCGGCGCGGTGGTTCCGCTGATGAAGAACGCCAAGGTCTCGGCCCTGCTGATCCCCGGCATCGGCACCGTCGACCACTTGCGCATGGCGTACGACCTGGGCGTGCACACCATCCGCGTGGCCACGCACTGCACCGAGGCCGACGTCAGCGAGCAGCACATCGGCATGGCGCGCCAGCTCGGCATGGACACCGTGGGCTTTTTGATGATGAGCCACATGAACAGTGCCGAGGGCCTGGTCACGCAGGCCAAGCTCATGGAAAGCTATGGCGCCAACTGCATCTACATCACCGACTCGGCCGGCCACATGCTGCCGCACGACGTGACGGAAAAGCTCGGCGCCGTGCGCCAGGCCCTGAAGCCCGACACCGAGCTGGGCTTTCATGGCCACCACAACCTGGCCATGGGCGTGGCCAACAGCCTGGCCGCCATCGAGGTGGGCTGCAGCCGCATCGACGCGGCCGCCGCGGGCCTGGGCGCCGGTGCCGGCAACACGCCGATGGAAGTGCTGGTGGCCGTGTGCGACCGCATGGGCATCGCAACCGGCGTCGACGTCTTCAAGATCCAGGACGTGGCCGAAGACCTGGTGGTGCCGATCATGGACTTCCCGATCCGCATCGACCGCGACGCGCTCACGCTCGGCTATGCGGGCGTGTACGGCTCGTTCCTGCTGTTCGCCAAGCGTGCGAGCGTGAAGTACGGCGTGCCGGCGCGCGAAATCCTCGTCGAGATGGGCCGCCGCGGCATGGTCGGCGGCCAGGAAGACATGATCGAAGACACCGCGCTCACGCTGGCCAAGGCGCGCGGACTGCAAGTGGCTTGAAGGACAAGAACATGGCATTGAACGCATCCACCCTCGACCAGCTTGCCGAACTGCTGGAAAACTGCCAGCTCCAGGCGCAAGACACGCTCAAGATCACGGACTCGCACCCCGACATGGACTGGGACGACGCCTACGCCGTGCAGGACCGCATCCTGGCGCGCAAGCGCGCGCGCGGCGCCCGCGTGGTCGGCTACAAGGCGGGCCTGACCTCGCACGCCAAGATGCAGCAGATGGGCGTGACCGACCCGGTGTTCGGCTTCCTGGTCGACGAGTTCGTCGTGGCCGAAGGCGCCGAGATCCAGGTCAGCGACCTGATCCATCCCAAGGTCGAGCCCGAGATCTGCTTCATCACGCGCACCGAGCTCAAGGGCCCCGGCTGCCACATCGGCGCCGTGCTGGCCGCCAGCGACGTGGTGCTGCCCGGCATCGAGGTCATCGACAGCCGCTACCGCGATTTCAAATTCGACCTCAAGAGCGTGGTGGCCGACAACACCTCGGCCGCGCGCTTCGTGGTCGGCGGCCGCATTGCATCGGCGCGCGACGTGGACCTGCGCACGCTCGGCGTGGTGCTCGAGAAAAACGGCCAGGCCGTGGCGCTGGGCGCCGGCGCCGCGGTGCTCGGGCACCCTGCCGCCGCCGTCGCCATGCTGGTCAACCACCTGGGCCGGCGCGGCCAGTCGCTGCCGGCCGGCTCGCTGGTGCTCTCGGGCGGCATCACCGAGGCGGTGTCGGTGCAGGCGGGCGACAACATCACGCTGCGCATCCAGAACCTGGGCAGCGTGTCGGTTCGTTTTGTGTGATAGAAAAGAAAGGCAGAAAAATGCAACGGAGACAAATCATCGCCGCCGGCGTGGGCGCCGCCCTGTCGGCCCCGCTGGCCACCTGGGCGCAGGACGCCTGGCCCTCCAAACCGGTCAGGCTGATCGTGCCGTTTCCGCCGGGCGGACCGACCGACGTGATGGGCCGCACGGCGGCCAAGGTCATGGCCGAGAAGCTGGGCCAGCCCTTCGTGGTCGAAAACAAGGCCGGCGCGGGCGGCAACATCGGCACCGAGGCCGTCGCCAAGGCGGCCACCGATGGCTACACCATCGGCCTGTCGGCGATCAGCAGCCTGGCCATTGCGCCACACCTGTACGCCAAGGTGCCGTTCTCGGTCGAGAAGGACTTTGCGCCGATCTCGCTCGTGGGCACTTCGCCGTGCGCCATCGTCGTGCACCCGACCGCGCCGTTCAACGACCTCAAGGGCCTGGTGGCCTATGCCAAGGCCAACCCGGGCAAGCTCAACTACGCGACCTCGGGCATCGGCACCAGCAACCACCTGGCGGCCGAACTGCTGCAGGCGACGGCGGGCATCCAGCTCACCAGCGTGCCGTACAAAGGCTCCAGCCAGATCGTGCCGGACCTGCTCTCGGGCATGGTCATGATGAGCATGGAAAGCTCGCTGGCCACCACGCTGCAGCACATCAAGGCCGGCAAGCTCAAGCCGATCGCCGTGACATCGGCCAAGCGCTCGCGCGCGCTGCCAGAGGTGCCGACGATTGCCGAGTCGGGCTACCCGGGCTTCGAGGTCGAGACCTGGTTCGGACTGGTCGCGCCCGCGGGCACGCCGCGCGCCATCGTGGACAAGCTCCAGGCCGCCTGGCGCGACGGCTCGAAGATGCCCGAGGCCATCAGCGCGTTCGATGCCATCTCGGCCGACATCCGCGTGCAGACACCGGCGCAGTTTGCGGACTTCATGCGCACCGAGAACGTGCGCTGGGGCGAGCTGATTCGCAAGCTGGGCATCAAGCTCGACTGACCCCGGGCGACGACATTCAAGGAAGCCACCATGCCATTTGCCCAGATTTACATGATCGAAGGCCGCACCACCGAGCAGAAGAAAGCCGTGATCGAAAAGGTCACAGAGGCCCTGCACCAAGCCGTCGGTGCCCCCAAGGAAAACGTGCGCGTGTGGATCCACGACGTGCCCAAGGAGAACTGGGGCATTGCGGGGATCAGCGCCCAGGAACTCGGGCGCTGAGCGCCGGCGCACCAGGCTCATTCCTGTTTTGATAGCGTGTAGCGCTTGCTGGGCAAGCGTTACACGCTGTTTTTATTGGAAACCCCCGGCACCCCGCCAACTCACAGCATGAAGTCGTACTCCAGCGTGATGGGCGCATGGTCCGAGAATTTCTCGTCCTTGTAGATGTGTTCGCTGCGCGCCAGCGCGGCGACGGCGGGCGTCGCCAGGTGGTAGTCGAGGCGCCAGCCGACGTTCTTGGCATAGGCCTGGCCGCGGTTGCTCCACCAGGTGTAGGCGGTGTCGGTGGCGTCGGGCCGCAGATGGCGGTAAACGTCGACCAGGCCGCCGCTGTCATCGCTTGTGTGCAACAACTTTGTCATCCAGGCGCGCTCCTCGGGCAGGAAGCCGCTGTTCTTCTGGTTGCTGCGCCAGTTCTTCAGGTCGATCTGCTGGTGCGCGATGTTGATGTCGCCGCAGAGGATGAATTCGCGCTCGGCCTTGGCGCGCATCAGGTGCGGGTGGAACTCGTCGAGGAAGCGGAACTTGGCCAGCTGGCGCTCCTCGCCCGACGAGCCGCTCGGGAAGTAGGCGCTGATGATGGAGAGCTTGCGCGCCGGCGTGTCAAAGCGCAGCTCGAGGTAGCGCCCCTCGGCGTCGAACTCGGGCGAGCCGTAGCCGATGTGCACGTCGCTGGGCTCGTGGCGCGTGTAGATGCCGACGCCCGAATAGCCCTTTTTCTGCGCAAAATGGAAATGCCCCTGCAGGCCCGCGAGCCGTTCGAACTTGCCCTGCACATCGGCCGCCTGGGCCTTGACCTCCTGCACGCAAATACAATCCGGCCGTGTTGCGGCAATCCAGGCTTCCACGCCCTTGCTGGTGGCGGAGCGGATGCCGTTGAGGTTGAGGCTGGTTAACTTGAACAAGGAATTTCCCATGGTTGGTAGCGCGCAGTCAGCAGAGCAGGACCGTTTGGCGCAGGATTTTGTGCGTTTTGCCGTGGAGTCGGGGGTGTTGCGCTTTGGCGAATTCAAGACCAAGGCGGGGCGCATGAGCCCGTATTTCTTCAACGCGGGTCTGTTCGACGACGGCGCGAAGATGGGTCGGCTGGCCGAATTCTATGCAAAAGCGCTGCTGGCCAGCGGCACCGAGTTCGACATGGTGTTCGGCCCGGCCTACAAGGGCATTCCGCTGGCCGCCACGGTGGCGGTGGAGCTGGCGCGCCAGGGCCGCAATGTGCCGTTTGCCTACAACCGCAAGGAGGCCAAGGACCATGGCGAGGGCGGCACGCTGGTGGGCGCGCCGCTGCACGGGCGGGTGCTGATCATCGACGACGTGATGTCGGCCGGCACGGCCGCGCGCGAATCGATTGCGCTGATCGAGGCGGCGGGCGCCACGCCCCACGCGATGGCGATTGCGCTCGATCGCCAGGAGATGGCCACGGAGAATGGCCGCGACGTGGCACACAGCGCGGTGCAGTACGTGCGCGGCCAGCTGGGCCTGCAGGTGTGTGCGATCGCCACGCTGGCAGACTTATTGCATTACCTCGCGCACAGCGAGGGCGGCGGCGAGATGGCCGCACACCACGAACGGGTGCTGGCCTACCGCCAGCGCTATGGCGTCAACGAGGAAGGACCCACCCATTGAACAGCAAACTGTGCCGCCCGGCATGGACCCGGGCCATGGCCGGCGCGCTTCTGGCGGGCCTGTGCATGGCCGCGGCGGCGCAGCAGCCAGCGCAGACGCCCGCCAGCATCTACACCTGTGTGGACAAAGCCGGGCGCAAGCTCACGTCCGACCGCCCGATCAGCGAGTGCATCGACCGCGAGCAGCGCGAACTGGGGCCGTCGGGCACGGTGCGCCGCGTCATCGGCCCGACCCTGACGGACCATGAGCGCGCCGCCCTCGACGTGCAGCGCCGCAAGGCGCAGGAAGAGCTCCACCGCCTCCAGGAAGAGCGCCGCCGCGAGCGCGTGCTGGTGGCGCGCTACCCCGACCAGGCCGCGCACGACGCCGAGCGCATGGCGGCCCTGGCGCTGGTGGACGAGGTCAGCGACGCGGCCTCCACGCGCATTCTCGCGCTGCGCCAGCAGCGCAAAGCGCTCGACCAGGAGATGGAGTTCTACCGCAAGGACCCGGCCAAGGCGCCGATGAAACTGCGCCGGCAGCTCGCCGAGAACGACGAAGGCGTCCAAGAGCAGCAGCGCTTTCTGGCCGCGCAGGAGCAGGAAAAAGGCCGTGTGAACCAGCGCTTCAACGCCGAACTGGCGCAGCTCAGGCGCCTGTGGGCGGCGCAGAATGTGCCGCTGGGCACGTTGCCCGCAGCCGATGCGGCGGCTTCTGCGCTCGCACCCGCGCTGCGCTGACCGTGGCGGGGGCGCAGGCGCCCGGCCTGCACCACGTTCCCCTGGTTGCTCTCAGCCGCCCAGGCGCGCGCGCAGCAGGTCGGTGGCCTGCTGCGGATTGGCCTTGCCCTTGCTGGCCTTCATGACCTGGCCGACCAGCGCATTGAACGCCTTGTCCTTGCCGGCCTTGAACTGCTCGACGTTGCCGGGGTTGGCGGCGATCACCTCGTCGACGATCTTCTCGAGCGCGCCGGTGTCGTTCATCTGCTTGAGGCCCTTGGCCTCGATGACGGCGTCCACGTCCGCGGCGTCGCCGCTCCACAGCGCTTCGAACACCTGCCGCGCGGCATTGTTGGAGACGGTGCCGTCGGCAATGCGCCCGACCAAGTGGCCCAGCTGCGCGGCGCTGACGGGGGCGGCGTCGATGCCCGCATCCTGCAGGTTCAACCGGCGCGAGACCTCGCCCATGATCCAGTTGCTGGCCAGCTTGGCCTGGCCGCTGGCGCGCGCGGCCTGCTCGAAATACGCCGCCATGGCCTTGCTCTGCGTGAGGATCGTGGCGTCGTACTCGGGCAGGCCGTAGTCCTGCACGAAACGCGCGGCCATCACGCGCGGCAGCTCGGCCATCTCGGCACGCACGCGCTCGACCCATTCGGGCGCCACCACCAGCGGTGGCAGGTCGGGGTCGGGGAAGTAGCGGTAGTCGGCCGCGTCTTCCTTGGTGCGCATGGCGCGCGTCTCGCCCGTGTCGGGGTTGAACAGCACGGTGGCCTGCTGGATCGCGCGGCCGTCCTCGATCTCTTCGATCTGCCAGCGGATCTCGTAGTCGATCGCCTGCTGCATGTTCTTGAACGAGTTCAGGTTCTTGATCTCACGGCGCGTGCCCAGCGGCTGGCCCGGCTTGCGCACCGAAACGTTGGCGTCGCAGCGGAACGAGCCTTCCTGCATGTTGCCGTCGCAGACACCGATCCAGGTCACGAGCTTGTGCAGCTCGCGCGCATAGGCGACTGCCTCTTCGGACGAGCGCATGTCGGGCTCGGTCACGATCTCGAGCAGCGGCGTGCCGGCGCGGTTGAGGTCGATGCCGCTCATGCCGTGGAATTCCTCGTGCAGCGACTTGCCGGCGTCTTCTTCGAGGTGGGCGCGCACCAGGCGCACGGTTTTCTTCTCTTCGCCGAGCAGGAACGAGAGCTCGCCGCCCTGCACCACCGGGATCTCGAACTGGCTGATCTGGTAGCCCTTGGGCAGGTCCGGGTAGAAGTAATTCTTGCGCGCGAAAATGCTCACCGGCGCAATGGTGGAGCCGACGGCCAGTCCCAATTTGATAGCACAGGCGACGGCCTCGCGGTTCATCACCGGCAGCGTGCCGGGCAGCGCCAGGTCGACGGCGCAGGCCTGGGTGTTGGGCTCGGCGCCAAAGGCCGTGGAGGCGCGACTGAAGATCTTGCTCTGCGTGGCAAGCTGGGCGTGGGTCTCGAAGCCGATCACGACTTCGTAGCCCTGGATGAGTTTGGCGGTGGTCATGGCTGGGCACCCTGCGGCTGTTGCAGGTGGAAGTCGGTGGCCTGCTGGAAGCGGTGCGCCGCGTTCAACAGCCGGGCTTCGGCGAAGTAGTTTCCGATCAGCTGCAGGCCGACGGGCATGCCGCCGGCGCCAAAGCCGGCCGGAATGCTCATGCCCGGCAGGCCTGCCAGGGACGCCGGCAGCGTGAAGATGTCGGCGAGATAATCGGCCAGCGGGTCGCTGCCGTGCTCTCCCAGCTTCCAGGCCACGGTGGGCGCCACCGGGCCGGCGATCAGGTCGCAGTCCTGGAAGGCGCGCTGGAAGTCGTCGGCGATCATGCGGCGGATTTTTTGCGCCTGCAGGTAGTAGGCGTCGTAGTAGCCGTGCGAGAGCACGTAGGCACCGGTCATGATGCGGCGCTTGACCTCGTCGCCGAAACCTTCGGCACGGGTCTTCTTGTACATGTCTTCGAGGTCGGTGAAGTCGCGGGCGCGGTGGCCGAACTTCACGCCGTCAAAGCGGCTCAGGTTCGAGCTGGCCTCGGCCGGGGCAATGATGTAGTAGACCGGAATCGACAGCTCGGTGCGCGGCAGGCTGATGGGCACGAGCCGGGCGCCCAGCTTTTCGTATTCGCCCAGCGCGGCATCGACGGCGCCACGCACATCGGGGGCCAGGCCGCCGCCAAAGAACTCTTTGGGAATGCCGATGCGCAGGCCGTCGAGCGGATCGTTCAGCGTGCGGCTGAAGTCCTCGGAGGGCATGTCGAGCGATGTCGAGTCGCGGTCCAGATCGGGGCCGCACATGGTGCTCAGCAGCAGCGCGCAGTCTTCGGCGCTGTGCGCCATGGGGCCGGCCTGGTCGAGGCTGGAGGCAAAGGCCACCATGCCATAGCGCGACGCCCGGCCGTAGGTGGGTTTGATGCCGGTGATGCCGCAAAAGCTGGCCGGCTGGCGGATCGAGCCGCCGGTGTCGGTGCCGGTCGCGGCCGGCACGAGGCGCGCGGCCACGGCGACGGCGCTGCCGCCGGACGACCCGCCGGGGATGCGCGCGGTGTCCCAGGGGTTGCGCACCGGCGCGGGCGCACCAAAGCCCACGGGCGCCACGGCCGAGTTCTCGTTGGCCGAACCCATCGCGAACTCGTCGCAATTGAGCTTGCCGAGCGTCACGGCGCCGGCCTCGGCCAGGCGCGTGACCACGGTGGCGTCGAACGGCGAGCGGTAGCCCACCAGCATGCGCGAGCCGGCCGTGGTGGGAAAGTCGCGCGTGACGAAAATGTCCTTGTGCGCGAGCGGCACGCCCTCGAGCGGGCCGGCCGTGCCTGCGGCGATGCGCGCGTCGGCCGCGCGCGCCTGGGCCAGCGTGGCGGCTTCGTCGATGGCGACAAAGGCGCCCAGCGACTGGTGGCTGCGCGCGCGCGCCAGAAAATGCTGGGCCGTTTCGGTGGCGCTCACGCGCTTCTCGCGCAGCGCGGCCGCGAGGGCGGCAACGCCGAGCGCGTGCAGGGGGGGTTGGGTTGAAGTCATGCGGGGCTCATTCGATCACTTTGGGCACCAGAAACAGGCCCCGCTCGACGGCCGGGGCGCTGCGCTGGTTGGCTTCGCGCTGGTCGGGCTCGCTGGCCACGTCCGCGCGCAGGCGCAAGGCCACGCTCTGGATGGTCGCCACCGGGTGCGCCAGGGGCTCGATGCCCCCGGTGTCGACCGCGCGCATTTGCTCGACGGTGTCGAAAAAGCCGTTCAACTGAACGAGCATGCGCCCACTTTCTGCGGGGCTGAGTTCCAGCCGCGCCAGATGGGCGATGCGATCGATGTCCTGGGGGGTCAATGCCATGGGAAAGAAAACGCGTCAGAAACCGGATGTAAAGCTGTGACCTGGCACAGGCCAGCGAGAGGCAATCACAGGGGATGCGTTATTATCCCGCCTTTGCCGCAATAGCCTCGAAACCGCCGGTCATTGTGCGAAAAAGAGCCCATTTTGACCCCCAAAACCCGGCGATGGCAGGCCGACGTGCATGCTGTGCCCGAGAGGATTTTTGAATGTTCGGAGCTTTCCGTCGGTATTTCTCCACCGATCTCGCCATCGACCTTGGCACCGCCAACACCCTGATCTTCGCCCGCGACAAGGGCATCGTGCTCGACGAACCTTCGGTCGTCGCGATCCGCCATGAAGGCGGTCCCCACGGCAAGAAAGTCATCCAGGCCGTGGGCCGCGAGGCCAAGGCCATGCTCGGCAAGGTGCCCGGCAACATCGAGGCCATCCGCCCGATGAAAGATGGCGTGATCGCCGACTTCATCATCACCGAGCAGATGATCAAGCAGTTCATCAAGATGGTGCACCCGCGCACCCTGCTCACCCCCAGCCCGCGCATCATCATCTGCGTGCCTTGCGGCTCGACGCAGGTCGAGCGCCGCGCCATCAAGGACGCGGCCGAAGCCGCTGGCGCCACCGCCGTCTACCTGATCGAGGAACCCATGGCCGCCGGCATCGGCGCGGGCCTGCCGGTGTCCGAGGCCTCGGGCTCCATGGTGGTCGACATTGGCGGCGGCACGACCGAAGTCGGCGTGATTTCGCTCGGCGGCATGGTCTACAAGGGCAGCGTGCGCGTGGGCGGCGACAAGTTCGACGAGGCCATCATCAGCTACATCCGCCGCAACTACGGCATGCTGATCGGCGAGCCCACGGCCGAGGCCATCAAGAAGAACATCGGCTCGGCCTTCCCGGGCTCCGAGGTCAAGGAGATGGAAGTGCGTGGCCGCAACCTCAGCGAAGGCGTGCCGCGCAGCTTCACCATTTCCTCCAACGAAGTGCTCGAAGCGCTGACCGAGCCGCTCAACCAGATCGTCTCTGCGGTCAAGAACGCGCTCGAACAGACCCCGCCCGAGTTGGGCGCCGACATCGCCGAGCGCGGCATGATGCTCACGGGGGGTGGCGCGCTGCTGAGCGACCTGGACCGCCTGCTGGCCGAGGAAACCGGCCTGCCCGTGCTGGTGGCCGAAGACCCGCTGACCTGCGTGGTGCGCGGCTGCGGCATTGCGCTGGAGCGCATGGACCGCTCGGGCGGCATCTTCACCAGCGAATGAAGCACCGGGGCCTGTGGATAGCCCCCCTGCACCGCGCGACCGCATGACCGTTCCTGTCTTGTCTCCCGCCGAGCACGCGCTGGCCATGGCCGTGCGCGGCGCTGACTGAGCGCCCCTGCCATGCCGCTGGGCACACTGGACCGCACCACCCCTTCCTTTCTCCGGCAGGGGCCGTCGGCCTTGTCGCAGATCGTCCTGTACAGCGCGTTGGCGCTGTTTTTGATGGTGGCCGACGCACGCTTCCAGGTCACCGGCCCGCTGCGCCAGGCGGTGGCCACCGTGCTTTACCCGGTGCAGTGGCTGATGCTGCGCCCGGTGGAGTGGGCCCACCTGGGCGCCGGCTACTTCCAGTCCCTGCAAAGCGCCCAGGCCGAAGCCGATGCGGCGCGCGCGGCGCTGGTGCTCCAGTCGCAGCGCGCCACCCAGGCCGACCAGCTGCTGCAAGAGAACGCGCGCTTGCGCAACCTGCTGGCGCTGCGCGCACGCCTGGACGCACCGTCCCAGGCGGCGCAGATCCTCTATGACGCCCCGGACCCCTACACCCGCCGCGTGGTGGTGGACCGCGGCCAGATGGAAGGCGTCGAGCTGGGCGCGCCGGTGCTCGACGAGTCCGGCATCCTGGGCCAGGTCACGCGCGTGCACCCTTTCCTCAGCGAGGTGACGCTGCTGGTGGACCGCGACCAGGCCATCCCGGTGCTCAACATCCGCACCGGCGCGCGCGGCGTCGCGTATGGCGACCCGGTCGCCAGCCACGGCGGCGGCATGGAGCTGCGCTTCATGTCGGCCAATGCCGATGTGCAGGAGGGCGACATGCTGACCACCAGCGGCATGGACGGCGTGTACCCGCCCGGCCTGCCGGTGGCCCGCGTGGTCCGCGTGGAGCGCCGCGCCGACTCGGCCTTCGCCCGCATTTACTGCAAGCCCATGGCCCAGATCGATGGCGCGCGCCACGTCATGCTGCTCACCCCCGTGACCGGACAGGTGCCCCCGCGGCCCGCGCCGGCGCCGTCCGTTCCGGCCAAGAAGGGCCGCAAATGAGGCGCCTGCCCCACCCCGCCGCGGCCACGGCCCAGGGAGGCCGGCCATGATCATGCCGCGCGGGCAGCCCCTGCTGCTGCCGGTCAACCCGGTGTTCATTGCGGCCAGCCTGGCGGCCGCGTTGGCGTTCAACATGCTGCCGCTGGGGCGCGTGCCGTGGATGCCCGACGTGCTGATGGTCCTGCTGGCGTTCTGGGGCGTGCACCAGCCCGCGCGGGTGGGCATGGGCGTGGCGTTTGTGCTGGGCCTGTGCATGGACGTGCACGAGGCGGCCCTGCTCGGGCAGCACGCGCTGGCCTACGCGGCGCTGATGTACGGCACGCACCTCACGCACCGGCGCGTGCTGTGGTTTGGCGTCTGGCCGCAGGCGCTGCAGATGACCGGCCTGTTCGCGGTGGCGCACGCGCTGCAGCTGCTGGTGCGGCTGCTCTCGGGCGGGCTGTTTCCGGGCTGGAGCCTGCTGGCGGCGCCCGTGGCCGAGGCCCTGCTGTGGCCACTGGTCAGCTGGGTGCTGCTGGCACCCCAGCGCCGCCCACCGGACCGCGACCAGAACCGGCCGCTGTGACCATGGACCGCAGCGCTCTCCTGCCAAGGCGCCAGCCATGACCGAGCTGCGCAACACGGAGGCAGACGCCTCGCGCTTTCGGCTGCGCGCCGTCGTGGTCGGCGCGGTGGTGTTCCTGGCGTTTTGCCTGCTGGTGGCGCGCCTGTTCTTCTTGCAGGTGGTGCGCCACGAGGACCTGGCCGAGCAGGCCGAGAGCAACCGCACGGCCATCGTGCCCATCGTGCCCAACCGCGGACTCATCCTGGACCGCAACGGCGTCGTGCTGGCGACCAACTATGCCGCCTACACGCTCGAGATCACGCCGTCCAAGGCCGGCGCGCTCGAAGACACCCTCAATGCGCTGGCCGAGGTGGTGGACATCCAGCCGCGCGACCGGCGCAAGTTCAAGCGCCTCATGGACGAGTCGCGCAACTTCGAGTCGCTGCCCATCCGCACGCGCCTGACCGACGAGGAGGTGGCGCGCTTCACGGCGCAGCGCTACCGCTTTCCGGGCGTCGACGTGAAGGCGCGGCTGTTTCGCAACTACCCGCTGGGCGAGGTGGCGAGCCACGCGATCGGCTACATCGGGCGCATCAACCAGAAAGAAAAAGCCGCGATCCAGGAGTCGGACGAAGAGGCCAACTACCGCGGCACCGACCACATCGGCAAGCTCGGCGTGGAACAAAGCTACGAGGCGCAGCTGCACGGCCTCACGGGTGTCGAACAGATGGAGACCTCGGCCGGCGGGCGCGCGGTGCGCCGGCTCAACAGCTTCCCGGCCTCGCCGGGCCACACCGTGATGCTGTCGCTGGACATCAAGCTGCAGAAGATGGTGGAGGACCTCTACGGCGAGCGCCGCGGCGCGCTGGTGGCGCTGGACCCGAGGAACGGCGAGGTGCTGGCGCTGGCGTCCAAGCCCACGTTTGACCCCAACCTGTTCGTCGATGGCATCGACCAGGAAAACTGGCAGGCGCTCAACGAGTCGATCAACAAGCCGCTGCTGAACCGTGCGCTGCGCGGCACCTACCCGCCGGGCTCCACTTACAAGCCCTTCATGGCGCTGGCGGCGCTGGAGCTGGGCAAGCGTGGCGCGAACGTGGTGGTGAACGACCCCGGCTACTACAGCTACGGGGGGCGGAACTTCCGCAGCCACGAGGGCGGCCTGGGCGGCGTGGACATGCACCGCGCCATCCAGTATTCGAGCAACACCTACTTCTATTCGCTGGCCGTGGAGATGGGCGTGGACGCCATCCACGACTTCATGGCGCCGCTGGGCTTCGGGCAGATCACGGGCATCGACCTGGGCGGCGAGCTGCGCGGCGTGCTGCCCAGCACCGAGTGGAAGCGAAATGCCTATAAGCGTCCGGAGGCCAAGCGCTGGTACTCGGGCGAGACGGTGTCGCTGGGCATCGGCCAGGGCTACAACAACTTCACCATGCTGCAGCTGGCCATGGCCCAGGCGACGCTGGCCAACGGCGGCACGCGCTACCGCCCGCACCTGATCAAGGCGATCAAAGACCCGATCACGGGCGCCGTCACCAAGGTGGCGCAGCCCCCGGGCAAGCCCCTGGGCTACGAGCGGCGGCACGTGGAGGTCGTCCTCAATGCGCTCAAGGCGGTGAACGAGGCCGGCACGGGCCGGCGCGTGTTCGCCGGCGCCCCCTACACCTCGGGCGGCAAGACGGGCACGGCCCAGGCCATCAGCCTCGGGCAAAACGTGAAATACAACGCCAGGCTGCTGACCGAATACCAGCGCGACCACTCGCTGTTCATCGCCTTCGCGCCCGTGGAAGACCCCAAGATCGCGGTGGCCTTGATCGTGGAAAACGCGGGCTTTGGCTCTGCCGCGGCCGCGCCCATCGTGCGGCGCGTGTTCGACTACTGGCTGCTCGGCCAGTACCCGAGCGAGGAGGATCTGGCCGCCGTCGCCAAGGGGCAGGGCGGCCCGCCCATCGGCACGCCGCGCCGCGCGCAGGACGTGCCGCTGCCCGCGGTCGCGGCGCACTGAGCGCCGCGGGCAGGCGGCGCGTTCAGGCCGTGGCCGCCGGTGCGGCGCGCGGCGGCTGCCACTGGCTCAGGATCAGGGCCGCCACGATCAGCGCTGCGCCGGCCAGACCGGCCGCGCCCAGCCGCTCGCCGATCAGTGCCCAGGCAGTGGCGGCGGCGAACACCGGCTCCAGGCCGAAGACGATGGCGCTGCGCATCGCATCCACGCGCTGCTGGCCCCAGGCCTGCAGGGTGACCACCAGCACACTGGCCACCAGCCCCAGATACACCAGCGCGACCAGCGCCTCGCCGTGCAGCGCGGCGAGGGCCTGCAGCGTCGGCGCCGCGCCGCCGTGGCGCGCCAGCACCAGCGTCCCGGCGGCCACGCACATCACCACCGCCTGCACGGCCGCCAGCCGCGTGGCGCGCAGCGGCGCGTGCGCGGTGCGGCGCGCGCATTCCTCCAGCGCCAGGATGTAGATGGCATAGAACAGCGTGCTGGCCAGGGTCAGCGTGTCGCCCAGATTCCAGGGCTCGTTCTCATGGAACATGAGCACCATGCCGGCCAGCGCCAGCGCACACGCGGCCCACAGCGCCCAGCCGTAGCGCCGTCCCAGCAGCGCCATGGCGATCAGCGGCACCACCAGTACGTTGAGCCCGGTCACAAAGGCGTTGCGGTTGCTGCTGGTGCGCGCCAGGCCCTCGATCTGCAGCCAGAACGCCAGGAACAGCAGCAGGCCCAGCAACAGGCCCCAGCGGCGCTCGCGCGCGCGCAGGCCGCGCAGCAGCGGCGCCAGCACCACGAGGGCGATGGCAAAGCGCGCCCAGATGATCTGCAGCGCATCGAGGTGCGCGGACAGCATCTTCATCGCGGGAAAGGTGGTGCCCCATACAGCCACCACGACCAGCAGGGCCGCCAGGCCCTGGCGTTCAGTGTGCATGTGGATCGTTCAAAAACAGGAGCTGCCGGCGCGCTAGGGTTGGTGATTTCGGCATCAAAAGATGCGGAAGCGTCCACATACAGAGCGCTGGCAGCTCCTGGATCAAGAGCAACACATCAGGCGCCCAGCCGCCCGATGAAGGCGCGGATGCGGTCGTTGCCAGGGTTGTTGAAGAAGTCCGCGGGCGGCGCGTCGTGGGCGATCCGGCCCTGGTCGAAGAACAGCACGCGGTCGGCCACCTCGCGCGCAAAGCCCATCTCGTGCGTCACGACGACCATGGTCATGCCGCCGCGTGCCAGCTCGCGCATCACGTCGAGCACCTCTTGCACCATCTCGGGGTCGAGCGCGGACGTGGGCTCGTCGAACAGCATGACCTTGGGCGCCATCGCCAGCGCGCGCGCAATGGCCACACGCTGCTGCTGGCCGCCCGATAGCTGCCACGGGTACTTGTGCGCATGCTCGTGCATGCCCACGCGGCGCAGCAGGGCCATGGCCTGCGCGTTGGCCTGGGCGCGCGCGGTGTGGCGGATGCGCCGCGGCGCCAGCGTCACGTTGTCGAGCGCGCTCAGGTGGCCGAACAGGTTGAACTGCTGGAACACCATGCCGACCTCGCAGCGCTGCAGCTGCAGGGTGCGCGGGTCGTCGGTGACCTCCACGCCGTCGATGCGGATGCTGCCGCTGTCGTGCGGTTCGAGGCGGTTGATGGCGCGCAGCAGGGTGCTCTTGCCCGAGCCTGAGGCGCCGATGATGGCGGTGACCTCGCCGGTGTTGAAGTGCGTCGAGACGTCGCGCAGCACCTGGTGCGGGCCAAACGACTTGCACACGTGCTCGGCGACGATGTAGGGCGTGGGTGCGCTCATGGGGCACGGCCTTCCACGTCGAAGCGGTATTCGACCGCGTTGGAGATTTGCGTCACCAGCGTGGTCAGCAGCAGGTAGGTCACGGCCACGGTCGAGAGCGTGGCGATCGGCTGGAACGTCGCCGACTGGATGCGGTTGCCGACGTTGGTCAGCTCGACCACGCCGATGGCGTAGGCCAGCGACGAGTCCTTGAGCAGGGCGACGAAGTTGCTCACCAGCGGCGGCAGCGAGATCTTGAAGGCCTGCGGGAACACCACGTCGAAGAACACATGCACGCGCCCCAGGCCCAGCGCGCGCGCAGCCTCGGTCTGGCCGCGCGGCACGGCCAGCAGGCCGGCGCGCACGGCTTCCGAGTTGTAGGCGCCGACGTTCAGGCCCAGCGCCAGCACGGCAGCGGCGAAGTCGGGCAGGTTCAGCCCCGGCACCAGCGCCGGCAGCGCAAAGTAGACGAACAGGATCTGCACCAGCAGCGGCGTGCCGCGGATGACCCAGATATAGAAGCTGGCCACCCAGCGCAGCGCCCGCCAGGGCGAGGTGCGCGCGAGCGCGGCGCTGGTGCCCAGCACCAGCCCGAGGCTGCCGCTGATCAGCGTCAGCCACAGCGTGGTGCGCGCGCCGTCGGAAAACGCCTGGGCGTTGGAGCCGATGGGCTCAGGAAGGAACGAGAGCAGCCGGCCCAGCAGGGCCAGCGCGAGCACCATCAGGAGGAGGGCCGAAACCAGCGTGGCGTTGCTGCGTTGCTGGCGGCTCCAGTGGTGCGGCCAAAGTGCGATGAGCATGGAGTGGCGTCAAGCGTCCCTGCTCAATGGCAGCGCACGTCTTCGTGGAAGTATTTCTGCGACACGGCGGCGTAGCTGCCGTCGGCCATGGTGGCGGCGAGCGCCTTGTTCCAGGCGTCGGCCAAGCCGGTGTTGCCCTTGGCAACGGCGGCGGCAATGCGCTCGATGAACACCATCTCGCCGAGCTTGAAGCCCGCGTTGGGGTTCTTGGCGATCACTTCCTTGGCGACGAAGCGGTCGGTCACCCAGGCGTCCACGCGCTTGGACACCAGCGCGCTGCGCGCATCCACGTCGGTCGGGAAGTTCTTGACCTCCTTGAGCGCGGCGACCTTTTGCACGTTCTCGAGGTAGCTGGTGCCGGTCTGCACCGCCACCGTCTTGCCCGCCAGGTCCTTGGCGCTGCGGATGGCCGGGTCCATGGCGATCACGATGCCGCCCGAGCAGTAGTGCGGCGCCGTGAACGTGACGGCCTTGGCGCGCTCTTCGGTGATGCCGTGCGAGGCGATCACCAGGTCCCAGCGGTCCTGCTTGAGGCCGGTCAACAGGGCGTCGAAGCCGATCGTCTTCCACTGGATCTTCAGGCCCATCTTCTTGGCCACGAGCTCGGCCACATCCACTTCGAAGCCCGCAAGCGTCGTGCCCTGGAAGTAGTTGAACGGGGCGAACTGGCCCTCGGTGGCAACAAGGATCTTGCCGTCCTTCTGGATGGCTTCGAGCGTGCGCGACTGGGCGGAAAAGGCGGCGCACAAGGCCACGGCGGCGGCAAGCAACTTGAAGAGCTTCATGGGTGATCCTGTCATTGGTGGGTTTCAGGTACAAAAAAACCGGCCCGCGATCCGCGCAGCCGGAGCCAAGAAACGTGCGCAGGCCCTGCAGATCGGGGCCGCGATGCCCCGAAAACTGCGCGAATTATAAATTGCCGCTATATGCATATGCCGACCGCCCAAGGCCCGGATGCGTGCTGCGCGCATCAGGCGGCGCGCATCAGCGTGGACTTGCCAAACAGGCTCTCGAGCAGGTCCACGGCCAGTTCGGCCGTCTGGTTGCGGACGTCCAGCGCCGGGTTCAGCTCCACCAGGTCGAGCGAACCGAGCGCGCCGCAGTCGGCCAGCATTTCCATGAACAGCTGGGTTTCGCGGTAGGTCGGGCCGCCGCGCACGGCCGTGCCCACGCCGGGCGCAATCGCCGGGTCCAGGCAGTCCATGTCGAAGCTCACATGCAGGTGCGTCGTGCCGTCCACCCCCATGAGCACCTGCTCCATCACGCTGCGCACGCCGAACTCGTCGATGTAGCGCATGTCGTAGACCTCGATGCCGAGCGCGTTGACGAAGCGCTTCTCGGCCGCATCCACGCTGCGCACGCCGATCAGGCTGAGCTGCGCGGGCGCCAGGGCCGTGGCGCCGCCCAGCTGCGTCAGGCACTGCGGCCCGTGGCCGAGCAGGCAGGCCACGGGCATGCCGTGCAAGTTGCCGCTGGGCGAGGTGCCCGGCGTGTTGGCGTCGGCATGGGCGTCGAACCACAGCACCTTCAGGCGCTTGCCCTGCTGGCGGCAGTGCTGCGCCACGGCGCTGATCGAGCCGATCGCCAAGCAGTGGTCGCCGCCCATGAGCAAGGGCAGCCGCCCGGCCGCCAGTTCGGCGAACACGGCGGCGAACACCGCCTCGTTCCAGGCCGTAACTTCAGGCAGGTGGCGAAAGCCGCCCTGCGGCGCCTGCTGCGGGTTGGGCGGGCCGGTGAGGTTGCCGCGGTCGGCCACGTCGAGGCCGTGCGCGCGCAGGGCCTGGGCAATGCCGGCAATGCGCAGGGCGTCGGGGCCGATGCTCGCGCCCAGGACGCTGGCGCCTATGTCGGTGGGCGCCCCGATGAGGGTGACGGATTGCTGCAGGGACACGAGGCCTCCATCGGTGGCTTAGAACGTGTTGACGATTTCTACGGGGTCGCGTTGGGGTTGCGCAGATCACGCCGCATGGGCTCGTGCCCATGCAAGGGATGGGGCAGCTCAATCGCCCGATTTCACCCCAACCCGCAGGGCAAGCGTCTTTTCGGGCGGTCTGCGGCGTTGCGATGCTTGCCCATAGCGGGGCTATGGGCTGCGCACCGCGCCTTGCATCCCATCCCGAAAAGAGACTTGCGCGACCCCGTAGAAATCGTCAACACGTTCTTAACGCAAAAAGGCATCGTAGCCCGTCTTGAGGATCAGCACGCTGACCACGAAGATGAAAATGCCGCGGACAAACCCGGTGCCGTGCTTGAGCGCCATGTGCGTGCCCAGCACGCTGCCGACCACGTTGGCCACGGCCAGCGGCAGCGCGAAGTGCCACCAGATGTGGCCCTTGAGCGAGAACAGGATCAGCGCCGCGACGTTGGTGGCGACGTTGAGCAGCTTGGCCGACGCCGAGGCGTTGAGGAAGTCGTAGCCGAGCAGGCGCACAAACAGGAACACGAAGAAGCTGCCGGTGCCGGGCCCGAAGAAGCCGTCGTAGAAGCCGATGCTCACGCCGATCAGGCTGGCGGCAACCCATTCGGCGCGGCCGGCAAAGCGCGGCGTGTGGTGGCGGCCCAGTTCCTTCTTGGCCAGCGTGTAGGCCAGCACGGCCAGCAGCACGAGCGGCAGGAGCTTGCGCAGGAAATCGGGCGAGAGCACGGTGACGGCCCAGGCGCCGGCAAAAGCGCCCGCGAAGCCGGCGAAGGCCGCGGGCAGCATGGCGCGCCAGCGGACCTGCACGCGGCGGCTGTACTGCCAGGTCGCCATGGCCGTGCCCCAGACCGACGCGCTCTTGTTGGTGCCCAGCAGCGTGGCCGGCGGCGCGCTGGGGAAGGTGGCAAACAGGGCGGGCAGCAGGATCAGCCCGCCGCCGCCGACGATGGCATCCACGAAACCGGCCAGCAGCGAGGCCAGCGTGACAACAATCCATTCCATGGCGCAATTGTCGCACCGCGTTTGCTATCGTTTTACCAGTGCGGTGCGGCGCTGCACAGGGCGCAGCGGCCGGAACCCCCGGAAGCCGCGGCCAAAAAAAAGGCGCCGACACAGGGTCGGCGCCTTGGCAAAACGGCATCTCATGGCGGATGCTTGGGAATGTGGTTCTGGCTGTAGGTTGTCTCCTCGGCCCCTCGTTGGGCGCACCGCAGTGCGCTGTCGAGTTCGGAGACTGTAGTGGCAGGGGCCGCCGCCGCGTATAGGGAATTTCCCGCCCCCGGCGGTGCCGCGTTACGTCGGGTGTGCGGCGCGGATCCACTGCGCCGCCTTCTCGGCCAGCATCAGCGTGGGCGCGTTGGTGTTGCCGCTGGTGATGGTGGGCATGGCACCGGCGTCGACCACGCGCAGGCCGGCCACCACGCCGCCGCGGCCATCGCGCACGCGCAGCTGCGCATCGAGCACCGCCATCGGGTCGCCGTCGCGGCCCATCTTCGTCGTGCCCACCGGGTGGAAGATGGTCGTGGCGATGTCGCCGGCCAGGCGCGCGAGCTCGTCGTCGCTCTGGAACTGCACGCCGGGTTTCCATTCTTCGGGCTGGTACGCGGCGAGCGCCGGCTGCGCGACGATGCGGCGCGTGACGCGCAGGCTGTCGGCCGCGACCTGGCGGTCTTCGGGCGTGGAGAGGTAATGGGGCGCGATGGCCGGCGCGTCTTCGAAACGCGGGCTCCGGACCTGCACCGTGCCGCGGCTCGTCGGGTTCAGGTTGCAGACGCTCGCGGTGAACGCCGGGAAGCGGTGCAGCGGCTCGCCGAACGCGTCGAGCGAGAGCGGCTGCACGTGGTATTCGAGATTGGGATGCTCGAACGCGGGGCTGCTGCGCGTGAAGGCGCCGAGCTGCGACGGCGCCATGCTCATCGGGCCGCTGCGCTTGAGCGCGTATTCGAGGCCGATCCTGGCCTTGCCCAGCAGCGAGCCGGCCAGGGTGTTGAGCGTGGGCACGCCCTGCACCTTGAACACCGCGCGGATCTGCAGGTGGTCCTGCAGGTTGGCGCCGACGCCGGGCGCGTCCTGCACGACCTCGATGCCGTGCCCCTGCAGCAGCGCCGCCGGGCCGATGCCCGAGAGCTGCAGCAGCTGCGGCGAGTTGATGGCGCCGGCGCTCAGGATCACTTCGCACTGCGCATGCGCGGTGACCATCTCCTGCCCCGTCCACACCTGCACGCCGGTGCAGCGGCGGCTGCCGTCGCCCTGGGTCTCGAATACCAGCCGGCTGGCCTGGGCCGAGGTCCACATCTCGAAGTTCGGCCGGCCATAGCAGAGCGGGCGCAGGAACGCCTTGGCCGTGTTCCAGCGCCAGCCGGCCTTCTGGTTGACCTCGAAGTAGCCCACGCCCTCGTTGGTGCCGCCGTTGAAGTCGTCGGTGGCCGGAATGCCGGCCTGCTGCGCGGCCTGCGCGAACGCGTCGAGCACGTCCCAGCGCAGGCGCTGCTTCTCGACCCGCCACTCGCCCTTGCCGCCGGTGCTCTTGCTGCCGTGCAGGCGCTTGAAGTCTTCGCTCTCGCCGTCGGGCTGGTCCAGGCGCCAGTGGTCTTCGTGGCGGCGAAACGCCGGCAGCACATTGTCCCAGCGCCAGGTGTCGTCGCCGGTGAGCTGCGCCCACTGGTCGTAGTCGCGCGCCTGGCCGCGCATGTAGATCATGCCGTTGATGCTGCTGCAGCCGCCCAGCGTCTTGCCGCGCGGGTAGCGCAGGCTGCGGCCGTTGAGGCCCGCGTCGGGTTCGGTCTGGTAGAGCCAGTCGGTGCGCGGGTTGCCGATGCAGTACAGGTAGCCCACGGGGATATGGATCCAGTGGTAGTCGTCGCGCCGGCCGGCCTCGACGAGCAGCACGCGCCGGCGCGGGTCGGCGCTGAGGCGGTTGGCCAGCAGCGCACCGGCCGTGCCGCCGCCGATGATGACGAAGTCGAAAGTGGTGTCGCCCATGGAGTCTCCGGTGTGGGTGCCGTCTGTGCGGCCTGCGCCGTGCATTGTGCGGTGCGGCCCGCAGTCGCCCCGACAAGGATTGTGTTTTGCTATAAAAAAATGAGCTATTGGCGCTTGCCTGTATTGCGCTGGCGTACTTTTTGATGTTATTTTCTGGCGTGCGGTGCTTTGCACGCGCGGGCCGGGCTTGGCCTATCCTGCGCCCTGGCTTCATTTTCAAACGCCCCTGCCGGTGCCGCTACCATGGCCCCAGCCCTTGCCCCATCCCTTGCCCATGCCCGACAGCCCGCCCCGCATCACCCGCGCCGACACGCCCGAGGGTCCGTGCGCGCTGCTGCAGGGGCGCTGGGGCGCGGCCGAGATGGGCTCGCGCGCGCAATGGCGCACGCTCTCGCGCCAGCTCGCCGGCCTGCCGGCGCAGCCGGACCTGGGCTGGGACCTGCGCGGGCTGCAGTGGCTCGACCATGTCGGCGCACAGCTGCTGTGGAACCACTGGGGCCGCGCCTGGCCGCAGCGCCTGGCGCTCACGCCCGGCCAGCGCGCGCTGCTCGAGCGCGCCGAGCGCTACAGCACCACCGCGCCGCCGGCCGAGCCCTGGCGCACGGCCGACCAGGTGGACCGGCTCGGCGTGCTGGTGCTGCACGGCGTGGACCATGCGCGCCACCTGCTGGTGCTGGTGGGCCAGCTGGCGCTCGACCTGCTGCGGCTGCTGCGCGCGCCGCGCCGCGGGCCCTGGCGCGACATTTCGGGCCACCTCTACCGCATGGGCGCGACCGCGCTGCCGATCACGGCGCTGGTGGGCTTCCTGATCGGCGTGGTGCTGGCCTACCTGATGAGCCTGCAGCTGCGCCAGTTCGGCGCCGAATCCTTCATCGTCAACATCCTCGGCATCTCGCTGATCCGCGAGCTCGGCCCGATGCTGGCGGCGATCCTGGTGGCCGGGCGCTCGGGCTCGGCCATCACGGCGCAGATCGGCGTCATGCGCGTGACCGAAGAGCTCGATGCGATGCGCGTGATGGGCATCGCGCACGGCTTTCGCCTGGTGCTGCCGCGCGCGCTGGCGCTCGCGCTGGCGATGCCGTTGATCGCCGTGTGGACCACGCTGGCGGCGCTGGCCGGCGGCATGCTCGCGGCCGACGTGGCCATGGACGTGTCGCCGGCCTACTTCGCGCAGGCGCTGCCGCGCGCCGTCGATGCAGCCAACCTGGCGCTGGCGCTGTCCAAGTCGGTGGTGTTCGGCGTGCTGATCGCGCTCATCGGCTGCCACTGGGGCCTGCGCGTCCAGCCCAACACGCAAAGCCTGGGCGCGGGCACGACGGCCTCGGTGGTGAACTCGATCACCATGGTCATCGTGGTCGATGCGCTGTTCGCCGTCGCCTTCAAGAACGTGGGGATCTGACGTGGACGCGACCGACCCCGCCCCCGCGCCACTGCCGGCCCCTGCCGCAGCCGATGCGGCACCGGTGGTCGACATCGCCGGCCTGTCGACCGTGTTCGGCAAGGGCGACGAGGCCTTTGCCGTGCACCAGGATCTGGACCTCAGCGTGCGGCGCGGCGAGATGCTGGGTCTGGTCGGCGGCTCGGGCACGGGCAAAACGGTGCTGCTGCGCCAGATGCTGGGCCTGGAACGCCCCACGCGCGGCCGCGTCGCGGTGCTGGGACGGCCGGCGTCCGAGATGGGCGGCGAGGGCGCGGCCAGCCGCGTCGGCATGCTGTTCCAGCACGGCGCGCTGTTCTCGGCCTTCAACGTGATCGACAACATCGCCTTCGCGCTGCGCGAGCAGGGCACGCTGCCGCCCGCGCTGGTCTGCGACGCCGCGATGGTCAAGCTGCAGATGGTGGGCCTGCTGCCCGAGCACGCCACGCGCATGCCGGCCGATCTCTCGGGCGGCATGGTCAAGCGCGTGGCGCTGGCGCGCGCGCTCATCATGGACCCGCCGCTGCTCTTGCTCGATGAGCCCACGGCCGGGCTCGACCCGAATGGCGCGGACGAGTTCTGCACCCTGCTGCGCGAACTGCACGCCACGCTGGGCCTGACCATGGTGATGGTCACGCACGACCTCGACACGCTGTTTGCGCTCGCCACGCGCGTGGCCGTGCTGGCCGACAAGAAAGTCATCACCACCGGGCTGCCGCGGGAGGTGGCGCATTTCCCGCACCCGTTCGTGGAGCAATTTTTTCTGGGTGAGCGCGGCCGCCGGGCCATGGCGCCCGCCACGCCAGACAAGGAACGCTGATGGAAAACAAATCCCACGCCCTCGCGGCCGGCATTTTTGTGGTGTTCGTCGCCGCCATGGTGGCGGCGCTGGCGATATGGCTCACGCGGGACAACGGCAGCTACCACCTGTACGAACTCTCCAGCCGCGAAGGCGTGAGCGGCCTGCAGCCGCAGGCCGCCGTGCGCTACAAGGGCGTGGCCGTGGGCAAGGTCACGCACATCGGCTTTGACCCGCAGGTCAGCGGCAACGTGCTGATCCGCATCGCGGTCGACGACGGCACGCCGCTCACGCCCACCACCTTCGCCGTGCTCGGCTACCAGGGCATCACGGGGCTGGCCTATGTGCTGCTCGACGATGCCGGCGAGCCGCAGCCCGCGCTGCCGCCCGGCGCCAGCGGCCTGCCGCGCCTGCCGCTGCGCTCTTCGCCGTTCAGCCAGCTGGCCGACCAGGGCCCTGAAATTCTGGCGCAGGTCGAAGAGGCCACGCGCCGCATCAACCAGCTGCTCAGCGACGACAACCAGAAACTGGTCAGCGCCGCCATCGCCAACCTCGGCGCGGCGGCCGGCGGCGTGAACACGCTGGCCCAGCACCTGGACGCGACAGTGACGCAGAAGCTCGACCCCGCGCTGGCCACCCTGCCCGCGCTGGCGCACGACGCCGGCCGCACGCTGGCCGCGCTGCAGGCGGCGGGCACCGACGTCTCGGGCATGGCCGCCGAGATCGGCCGCACCGCGCAGCGCCTGAACGCGCCTGACGGCGCCATTGCCCAGGCCGGCGAGGGCGCACGCGCCGCGGTGCGCACGGTCGAGCGCTTCAACGCGCGCACGCTGCCGCGCATCGAGCGCGCCGGCGACGCCGCCGCGCGCGCGGCGCGCCAGCTCGGGCGCGCCGCGACCGGCGTGACCGACAACCCGCAGGCGCTGATCTACGGCGCCGGCAGCACCCTGCCCGGCCCGGGCGAGCCCGGTTTTTCCGCCCCGGCCCCAGCGCCTTGAGGAGGCCTCCATGTCCACATCAAATTTCATAGCTCCACCCGCAAGACTGGCGGGCGCTGCACTGGGTTTTGCCTTGATTTCTCTGGCCGGGTGCTCGGCGCTGCCGACGCCACCGGCGCGCCCGATGCTCTACGACTTCGGACCGGGCGCCGCCGCGCCCGCCGCCGCGCCTGCCGGGCAACGTGCGCCGCTGCCGGCGCTGGCCCTGGCCGAGGTCGAAGGCGTGGGCGCCAACGAGGGCAACACCGCCGTGGTCTACCGCCTGGCCTATGCCGATGCGCGCCAGCTGCGCCCCTACCAGCTGGCGCGCTGGAGCCAGCCGCCAGCGCAGCTGGTGCAGCAGGCGCTGCGCAGCGAGCTGGGCCAGCGCCGCGCCGTGCTGCGCGCCGGCGACGCGCTGGCCATCGTGCCCGGCGCGGACGGGCGCCTGCCGGACGTGCTGCGCGTGGAGATCGAGGAATTCAGCCAGGTCTTCACCAGCCCCGGCGCCAGCGCCGCCGTGGTGCGCCTGCGCGCCACGCTCACCGGCTCGTCGGTGCTCGGCGAGAGCCTGCTCGGCCAGCGCCTGTTCACCGTGCAGCACCCCGCCACCAGCGCCGATGCCGCCGGCGGCACGCGCGCCCTGGCCGAGGCCGCGGCGCAGGCCGCGCAGGACATCGCGCAGTGGCTCGAGCAGGGCGGCCACTGAAGCGCTCACTTCGGTCCTACACCCACGTAGGCGGTCACTGACGCGCACTGCCCCGCGCCGCCTACGCACCGACCCAGGGTGCCGCCGTACAGTTTCTCCATCGCATCACGCAGTGGTTCCACACACAACGGGTGGATGGCAGAAGCGAAAATTTCGGAGGATTCGGACCATGAATGAAGACCGCATCAAGGGCAACTGGAAGCAATTCACCGGCAAGATCAAAGAGCAGTGGGGCAAGCTCACCGACGACGACCTGGACGTGGTGGCCGGCAAGCGCGACCAGTTTCTGGGCAAGCTGCAAGAGCGCCAGGGCATTGCCCGCGACGTCGCTGAAACGCAGCTCAAGGACTGGCAACAGCGCAACCCCGACTTCCGCTTCGACGACTGAATGCCGCCCCGCGCCGGCAGATGTCTTTCGCCGGCGCCCGTCTGCGCCCCTGGCGCTCAGGAGAATCCCATGACCCATACCCGCAATCTGCTCGCATTGGTGGCTGCCAGCCTGGTAGCGACAGCCTCGATGGCCATGCAGCCGGCCGAATACTCGGCCGCCAAAGACCGCATCACGGCCGACTACAAGGTCAACAAACAGAAATGCGATGCCTTGAAGGCCAATGCCAAGGACATCTGCATGAAAGAAGCCAAGGGCCACGAAAAGGTCGCCAAGGCCGAACTTGAAGCCGAGTACAAGCCCAGCGACAGCACCCAGTACAAGGCCCGTGTCGCCAAGGCCGATGCCGACTACGACGTGGCCAAGGAACGCTGCGACGACCAGACCGGCAATGCCAAGGACGTGTGCAAGAAAGACGCCAAGGCAGCGCACGTGAGTGCGGTCGAGAACGCCAAGGTCGCCAAGGCCCAGGCCCAGCCCGCCAACACCGCGGCTGAAAAGGGCGCCGCCGTCTCGGCAGCCCGCAAGGACGCCGCCGCCGAGAAGCGCGAGGCCGACTACAAGGCCGCCAAGGAGCGCTGTGACGCGATGTCGGGCGACGCAAAGTCCAAGTGCGTGGACGACGCCAAGCGCATGTACGCGCAGTAAGCCCGCCTTGCAAGGCGCAGCCCATCAGCTGCGCTGCCCACCCCGAAACCCCGCACTGCGGGGTTTCTTGTTGGCCGGTCAGCCGCGCACGGCCTGGTCCTGGGGTGCGGCCCCTCAGCGCATCAGCGCCTCGATCTCGTCCGGCTCCACCGGCACGCCGCGGCTGATGAGCTCGCAGCCCGCGTCGGTGACGATGGCATCGTCCTCGATGCGGATGCCCAGGTGGTGGAAGGCCTCGGGCACGCCGGGCGCGGGGCGCACGTACAGGCCCGGCTCGATGGTCAGCGCCATGCCGGCGCGCAGGATGCGGCTGGGGCGGTCGGTGATGGTCTCGCCCGAGAGCGGGTCGCGTCGCTCGCTCGTCTGGCCGACCTCGGACGGCTCGACGTAGCTTCCGCAGTCGTGCACGTCCATGCCGAGCCAGTGGCCGGTGCGGTGCATGTAGAACGGGAAGTAGGCGCGGCTGGCGATCACGTCCTGCGCCGTGCCGACCCGGCTCTTGTCGAGCAGACCCAGGTCGAGCAGGCCCTGCGCGAGCACGGCGACGGTGGCCTCGTGCGGATCGGTGAAGCGCGCGCCGGCGCGCGTGGCGGCCACCGCGGCCTGCTGGCTCGCCAGCACCAGCTCGTAGAGCGCGCGCTGCGGGCCCGTGAAGCGGCCGTTGGCCGGGAAGGTGCGCGTGATGTCGCTGGCGTAGCCGTCGAGCTCACAGCCCGCGTCGATCAGCACGAGGTCACCGCTGCGCACGGGCGCGGCGTCGGCTCTGTAGTGCAGCACGCAGGCGTTGGCGCCGGCGGCGACGATGGAACCATAGGCCGTGTGCTGCGCGCCGCGCTGGCGGAATTCGTGCAGCAGCTCGGCGTCGAGGTGGTACTCGCGCACGTCTTCGCCGGAGCGCAGCATCGCGGCGCTGCGCTGCATGGCGCGGATGTGGGCGCCGGCGCTGATCTGCGCGGCGCGGCGCATCAGGTCCTGCTCGTGTGCGTCCTTGACCAGGCGCATCTCGTCGAGCGGCACGCACAGGTCGCTCTGCTGCGGCGGGCACAGCGCGCCGAAACGCACGCGCGCACGCACCGGCTGCAACCAGGCGTCGACGCGCGCGGCGAGGCCGGCGTGCGTGGCAAACGGGTACCAGACGCAGGCGTGGTTTTCGAGCAAGCGCGGCAGGCGCTGGTCGAGTTCGCCCACGGGCAGCGCCGCGTCCACGCCGAGCGCCTCCAGCGCCGCTTCGGGGCCCAGCCGGTAGCCGTCCCAGATTTCGCGCTCCAGGTCCTTGGGCTGGCAGAACAGCGTGCTGTGGCCGTCGCCCGTGAGCACCAGCCACGCGTTGGGCTCGGTGAAGCCCGTCAGGTAGTAGAAGTAGCTGTCGTGGCGGTACAAGAAGTCGCTGTCGCGGTTGCGCTGGCGCTCGGGAGCCGTGGGAATGAGGGCGATGCCTTGGGGTCCGAGCTGGGTGGCCAGGCGCGCGCGGCGTTGGGCGTAAACAGAGGTCATGCGCTATCGTACTGCGCGGCCCCGGCCGGCGCCGGCAGCGCCTTCAGAACGTTCTTACAGCGCCGAGGCCAGCATGCTGCCGCCCGCCAGCATGAGCAGCAGGCACACCAGCCATTCCACCAGGCGCTGCGGCAGGGCCGGCGGGTGCCGGGCGTGCAGCCAGGTCACGAGCGTGACCACCGGAAAGGCCAGCGCGGCGACCAGCACCAGTTCCCAGCGCAAGTCCCCTGTGGCCACGACCACGCCCAGGCGCAGCACGGTGCAGGTGATGAACATCACGAACAGGCACTGGCGCACCAGCAGGCGGTCGAGCGGCTGGCGGTAGAGGTGGTAGACCATCGGTGGCCCGGGCGTCGCGAACAGCCCGCCGAGCAGCCCCGAGAGCACGCCCGCGCCCCACAGCGAGGCCGGCCCCGACATCTGCGTGCGCACCTGCTTTTGCAACAGCAAGGCCACGGCGCAGCCCACGATCGCCACGCCCAGCAGCAGGCGCAGGCCGTTGAGCGCATGGCCGCTGAGCCAGGACAGCAGCACAAGGCCGCCGGCCACGCCGACCACGCTGCTGGCCAGCATGGGCCGCAGCAGGCGCCACTGCGGCGAGAACGGGTGGTTGCGCAGGTAGGCCACGCCGTTGACCAGCGACAGCAGGCAGGCGACGTTGGCCGCGTCGGCGATCGGCATCAGCTGCGTGGCGCCGGCCAGGCCCACCAGGATCAGCCCGAAGGCAAAGCCGGTGAGGTTCTGGCAGAACGTGGCCAGCGCGACGAGGCAAAAGAACAGCAGGTATTGGGCAAGGCTCATGGGGCAGACGGCGCACGCGGCCCGGCGGCGGGCGCGGCAAAGCTATGAAAAAAGAAGCGCTGTGCGTTGGCACATCCTCGATTTCGGACGGTTTCGAGTCGCAAAACGAAGTTGGACAAGCGCAAGCAGCTCACATATCAGGAGCGCGCATTGAGCGCGGCGAGCCGCTCGGGCGTGCCCACATCGACCCAACGCCCGGGGTAGAGCGCGGCGCTGACGCGGCCCGCGTCCATGGCGCGGCGCAGCAGCGGCGCCAGCGGGGCCGCCACGCCGCCCGGGTTGCCGGCCGGGATGTCGCACCACGGCGGCGCGAACAGCTCGGCGCGCAGCAGCGCGAGGGTGCTGTAGGTGTAGCGCGGTGCCGGGTCGTCCGCGGGCAGGTTCAGCGCCAGGCCCTCGGGCGAGAGGCCGAAGTCGCCGCGCGGGTGCTGCGCCGGGTTGGGCACCAGCCACAGGTGGGCCAGCCGGTCGCTGGCCGCAAAGGCCTGCGCGGCGGCGCTCTCGAAGCCGAAGTCGGGCGCGAACACGTCGCCCGCGGCCAGCCAGAAGATGCTGCCCAGCTGCGGCAGCGCGCGCGCGATGCCGCCCGCAGTCTCGAGCGCGGCGCCGAAATCCAGGCCTTCGTGCGAATACGAAATCGACAGCTGCCCACCCTTGTCTGTAAAGGGCTGGAGGCTGAAATGGCTGCCGAAATGGCTGCTGATCTGCGCGCCCAGCCATGCCGTGTTGATGACCACGCGCGGCACGCCGGCGCGCGCCAGCGCCTGCAGATGCCACTCTAAGAGCGGCTGGCCCTGCACGCGCAGCAGGGGCTTGGGCGTGGTGTCGGTCAGTGGGCGCATGCGCTCGCCGCGGCCGGCGGCCAGCAGCAGGGCGGGGGGTGCGGCGGCAGTGGCTGGAAGGTGCGCTGCGCGGGGGTCTGGGGTGGTCGAAGCGGTGGGGCGGGGCATGGGACGGCACTGTAGTGCATGGCCCTTGCCGACAGGCCGCGCGGGCGGCCCCGTTAAAATCTCGGGTTTTCCCTCTTCTTCCTGACCGGAACCGCCCCCATGGCCCACTCTCAACAAATGGCGAATGCGATCCGCGCACTCGCAATGGATGCCGTTCAACAAGCCAATTCCGGCCACCCCGGAGCCCCCATGGGCATGGCGGACATGGCCGTGGCGCTGTGGGGCCGGCACCTCAAGCACAACCCCACGAACCCGCAGTGGTTCGACCGCGACCGCTTCATCCTGTCCAACGGCCACGCCTCGATGCTGCTGTATGCGCTGCTGCACCTCACGGGCTACGACCTGCCCCTGGCCGAGTTGAAGAACTTCCGCCAGTTGCACAGCAAGACCGCCGGCCACCCCGAGCATGGCATCACCCCTGGCGTGGAGACCACCACCGGCCCGCTGGGCCAGGGCCTGACCAACGCCGTGGGCTTTGCGCTGGCCGAAAAGCTGCTGGCCGCCGAGTTCAACCGCAAGGGCCACACGGTGGTCGACCACCACACCTACGTGTTCCTGGGCGACGGCTGCCTGATGGAAGGCATCAGCCACGAGGCCATCGCGCTGGCCGGCGCCTGGCGGCTGAACAAGCTGATCGCGCTGTATGACGACAACGGCATCAGCATCGACGGCCAGGTCGCTCCCTGGTTCATCGACAACACGCCCCAGCGCTTCGCCGCCTGCGGCTGGAACGTGGTCGACGCGGTCGATGGGCACGACGTGGAGGCCGTGGCCGCCGCGATCGCCACGGCCAAGGCCAGCAGCGACAACCCCACGCTGATCGTCTGCAAGACCGCCATCGGCAAAGGCAGCCCGAACCGCGCCAACACCGCCAAGGCCCATGGCGAACCGCTGGGCGCCGAGGAAATCAACCTCACCCGCGCCGCGCTGGGTTGGTCGCACGAACCCTTCGCGATTCCCGAGTCCGCCTATGCCGACTGGGACGCCAAGGCCGCCGGCCTGGCTGCCGAAACCGATTGGACGCTGCGCTTTGCCGCCTACGAGGCCGCCTTCCCCGAGCTGGCGTTCGAATTCACGCGCCGCATGCGCGGCGACCTGCCCCAGGAGTTTGCGCAGACCGCCGTGGACACCGTGGTCAAGGCCCACACCGAAGGCGCCACCGTCGCCAGCCGCAAGGCCAGCCAGCTAGCGCTCGAAGCCTTCACGGCCGCCCTGCCCGAGCTGCTCGGCGGCAGCGCCGACCTCACGGGCTCCAACCTCACCAACACCAAGAGCACGCCGGCGCTGCGCATGGATGCGCAGGGCGCCGTGGTGCGCACCGAAGACGGCCAGATCGGCCGCCACATCAACTACGGCGTGCGCGAGTTCGGCATGGCCGCGATCATGAACGGCGTGGCGCTGCACGGCGGCTTCATCCCCTACGGCGGCACCTTCCTGACGTTCAGCGACTACAGCCGCAACGCCATCCGCATGGCCGCGCTGATGAAGCTGCGCGTGGTGCACGTGTTCACGCACGACTCCATCGGCCTCGGCGAGGACGGCCCGACGCACCAGTCGATCGAGCACGCCGCGAGCCTGCGCCTGATCCCGGGCCTGGACGTCTGGCGCCCCGCCGACACGGCCGAGACCGCCGTCGCCTGGAGCGTGGCGCTGACCAACCGCAACAAGCCCACGGCGCTGTTGCTCTCGCGCCAGAACCTGCCCTACGCGCCCAAGCGCGACCTGGGCGACATCAGCCGCGGCGCCTATGTGCTCTCCGAGCCGAGCGACGTCGGCCTCAAGAAGAAGGCCCGCGCGGTCCTGATCGCCACCGGCTCCGAAGTGCAGCTGGCGCTCAAGGCGCAGCGCCTGCTGGCCGCCAAGAAGATCCCCGTGCGCGTCGTCTCCATGCCCAGCACGACCACCTTCGACCGCGAAGACGTGAAGTACAAGAAGTCCGTCCTGCCCGCGGGCCTTCCGCGCATCGCCGTGGAGATGGGTGTGACCGACTTCTGGTGGAAGTACGGCTGCGCCGCCGTGGTCGGCATCGACAGCTTCGGCGAATCGGCGCCCGCGCCCGTGCTGTTCGCGCACTTCGGCTTCACCGAAGAGAACGTGGCGGCCACCGTGCAGGCGGCGCTCAAGCGCAAGTGAATTTGGCAATCAACCTTGGAGAGATAGAGCTATGACGATCAAGATTGGCATCAACGGCTTCGGCCGCATCGGCCGCATGGTGTTCCGCGCTGCCGTGCAGAACTTCAGCGACATCGAAGTCGTGGGCATCAACGACCTGCTCGAACCCGACTACCTGGCCTACATGCTCAAGTACGACAGCGTGCACGGCCGCTTCCAGGGCGAGGTCGCGGTCGAAGGCAACCACCTGATCGTCAACGGCAAGAAGATCCGCCTGACGCAGGAGCGCGACCCGGCCGCCCTGAAGTGGAACGAGGTCGGCGCCGACATCGTCATCGAAGCCACGGGCCTGTTCCTGACCAAGGACACCGCGCAGAAGCACATCGACGCGGGCGCCAAGAAGGTCATCATGTCGGCCCCGTCAAAGGACGACACGCCGATGTTCGTGCACGGCGTCAACTGCCAGAGCTACGCCGGCCAGCCCATCATCAGCAACGCCAGCTGCACCACCAACTGCCTGGCCCCCGTGGCCAAGGTGCTCAACGACAAGTGGGGCATCAAGCGCGGCCTGATGACCACGGTGCACGCGGCGACCGCCACGCAAAAGACCGTGGACGGCCCGAGCAACAAGGACTGGCGCGGCGGCCGCGGCATCCTCGAAAACATCATCCCCAGCAGCACCGGCGCCGCCAAGGCCGTGGGCGTGGTGATTCCTGCGCTCAACAAGAAGCTCACGGGCATGTCGTTCCGCGTGCCGACCTCCGACGTGTCGGTGGTCGACCTGACCGTGGAGCTCGACAAGCCCGCGACCTACGCCGAGATCTGCGCCGAGATGAAGGCGCAGTCCGAAGGCGCCCTCAAGGGCATCCTCGGCTACACCGAAGACAAGGTGGTGGCCACCGACTTCCGCGGCGAGAGCTGCACCAGCGTGTTCGACGCCGAGGCCGGCATTGCGCTCGACGACACCTTCGTCAAGATCGTCGCCTGGTACGACAACGAATGGGGCTACTCGAACAAGTGCCTGGACATGGTGCGCGTGGTCGCCGCCCGCTGAGCGCCCGGCCTGCCCTCTGACCGCAGCCGCCCGCACCGCGCGGGCGGCTTTTTTTTGCCGGGGCAGCGCGCCCCGGGCGCCGCCCCGGCCACCCACCTTCCAGCCAAATCGTCCTCCAGCCCTTGTGGCACAAGCGCTGACAGCTCTTTTTTCAGGAGCAAGCACGCCCGGCGACCGCAGCCGCCGGCGCAGCGCCGCACGCGCAAGCGGCTTTGGCCTACACGCGCTGTCGCCCGCAGCGCGCACCGCGGCGGCGCGGCGCTGGGCACAGTCGGGCCTGGCCCTCCTTGTTCTTGTGCCCACCGCCGCCATGCGCCTTGACTTCAAACACCTGTTCGCCCTGTGCCGCCGGGCCGTCGTGGCTTGGCTCGACGACTTTGCGCCCAGCATGGGCGCGGCCATTTCGTACTACACGGTGTTCTCGCTCGCGCCGCTGCTGGTGATCGTGATTGCCGTGGCCGGCGCGGTGTTCGGCCGCGAGGCGGTGCAGGGCGAGATCGTCGGCCAGTTGCAGGGCCTCATCGGGCACGAGGGCGCCGTGGCCGTGCAGGGCCTCATCAAGAGCGCCAGCGCGCCGGCCAAGGGACTCGTCGCCGGGCTGATCAGCGTGGGCGTGCTGCTGGTGGGCGCCACCACGGTGTTCGCCGAGCTGCAAAGCGCGCTCGACCGCATCTGGCATGTGCCCGAAAAGCAAAAGCCCAGCGGGGTCTGGGCCGTGCTGCGCGCGCGCATTCTCTCGTTCGGGCTGATCCTGGGGCTGGCGTTCCTGCTCATGGTGTCGCTGTCGGTCAGCGCCGGCATCTCGGCCTTTGGCAGCTGGGCCGGCGGACTGCTGCCGGGCTGGGAGGTGCTGCTGCAGGGCATCAACATGGCGCTGTCGGTGGCCGTGACCACGGTGCTGTTCGCCATGATCTTCAAGTTCATGCCCTCGGTGCCCATTGCCTGGCGCGACGTCTGGGTGGGGGCGCTGGTGACGGCGGTGCTGTTCGAGGTGGGCAAGTTCTTCATCGGCCTGTACCTGGGCAAGAGCGGCGTCAACGAGTCCTTTGCTGCCGCCGGCTCGCTGGTGGTGCTGCTGGCGTGGGTCTATTACGCGGCGCAGATCTTCCTGCTTGGCGCCGAGTTCACGAAGGTGTATTCCGACGACCGCGGCGCACCGGCCGGCATGGAGGCCACGGCGGCAACGCGGCACAGCGCCGCGGTGGCGGCCGCCGGCACCGATGCGGTGGGCGGCGGCGCGGCGCTGCCGGGGCC
>NZ_MWOK01000046.1 GCF_012932145.1 Acidovorax sp. SRB_14
CGCCCGTGCCGCCTGCCGCGGCGCGCCCGGCCGCCGTGGTCGGGGCCGACGATGAGTGGGAGAGCTTCTGACGCTGCAGCGCGGTGCCGCGCTGCCAGCACCCCCGGGCGGCCAGCGTGCCGCCCTTTTTCATTTTGAGCGTCAGGCCAGTTCGGCGATCAGTTCGATCTCCACGCAGGCGCCCAGGGGAATCTGCGCCACGCCGAAGGCGCTGCGCGCGTGCTGGCCGCGCTCGCCAAACACCTGGCCCAGCAGCTCGCTGGCGCCGTTGGTCACGAGGTGCTGTTCGGTGTAGTCGGCCGTCGAATTGACCAGGCTCATGAGCTTGACGATGCGCTGGACGCGGTTGAGGTCGCCGCCGGTGGCCGCGTGCAGCGTGCCCATGAGGTCGATGGCCACCGCGCGCGCGGCGCCCTTGGCCTCTTCGGTCGTGATGTCGCGGCCCAGCTGGGCCACCCAGGGCTTGCCGTCCTTGCGCGCGATGTGGCCGCTCAGGAACACCAGGTTGCCGGTCTGCACATAGGGCACATAGGCCGCCGCCGGCGTGGACACCGGGGGCAGGGTGATGTTCAGGGCTGCAAGTTGGTCGTAAACGCTCATGGTCTTCCTTGGCTCGGTGAATGAAAGGCCCCGTCCGTGGGCGGAGTTGCGCTCCGGCCGAAGGGCTGCCGCAGCCCGCGTGCCGGGGCAGCGTGCAAGTGTTACACAGGCGCTGGCCCGGCCGGACGGCAGGGCAGGGGACGGGCTGCGCTTAGCATGGCGGCCATGGATGCCCTGTCGCCCGCTCTGCCTCCCGCAGCGCCGCTGCCGCAGCGCGCCTGGCTGCTGCCGACGGCACTGCTGGGCTGCGTCGCCGGTGCGCTGCTGCAGGTATGCCAGCCGCTGCTCTGGCAGGCGGGCGCCTACGCGGCGGTGGCGCTGGCCGGCGCCC